>CAWIOX010000030.1:0-480334 GCA_963837775.1 uncultured beta proteobacterium
CTGCTCCTGCTGATACACCGTTTCCACCTGCAGTTTGATCGGTTTGCCGATGAAATCACCCAGCATCGCAAGATGCTGCGATTCTTCTTCCAGGAACATGTCGATCACCACTTGCGCAGCCAGCACGCGGAACTCGCGCGGGTTGAATTGCTTCGCTTCACGCAGTAATTCACGCAGGATTTCGTAGCAAATGGTGCGAGCGGTTTTCACCTCTCCTTTGCCGCCGCAGGCCGGGCAGGGTTCGCACAGGATATGCGCGAGCGATTCACGGGTGCGTTTGCGGGTCATCTCGACCAGACCCAGTGCGGAGAAGCTGCTGACGGATACCTTGGTGCGGTCGCGCGACAGGGTTTTCTTGAGTTCAGCCAGCACGGTGTTGCGATGCTCGCTGTTCTCCATGTCGATGAAGTCGAGGACGATGATGCCGCCCAGGTTGCGCAGCCGCAACTGGCGTGCGATGGCATGCGCCGCTTCCAGATTGGTCTTGAAGATGGTGTCGTCAAAATTGCGCCCACCGACATAGCCGCCGGTATTGACGTCGATGGTGGTCATCGCTTCGGTCTGATCAACGATCAGGTAGCCGCCGGACTTCAGATCGACGCGCCGGCCCAGTGCTCGCTGGATTTCTTCCTCGACACCGTACAGGTCGAATAAGGGGCGTTCGCCGGTATAGTGCTGCAGGCGGCCCAGTACGCTGGGGGTGTAAATGCCGGCAAAATCATGCAGTTTGGCGAAGTTCTCGCGTGAATCGACCTGAATGCTGGCAGTCTCGTCATGCACGAAATCACGCAGCACGCGTTGTGCCAGGCTCAGGTCTTCATATAGCAGATTTGGAGCTGGTTTGGTACGTGCGGCTTGTATGATCGCGCCCCAGGTCTTGCGCAGGTATTCGATATCCGCCTGCAAATCCACTTCGGATGCGTCTTCCGCCATGGTGCGGACGATGTAGCCGCCTTTTTCATCCTGCGGCAACAGTTTTTGTACCTTGTTACGCAGCTGTTCCCGTTCAGCTTCTTTCTCAATCCGCTGCGAGATACCGATATGCGGGTCTTGCGGCAGATACACCAGCATGCGGCCGGCAATCGAGATTTGCGTCGATAACCGTGCTCCCTTGGTGCCGATCGGGTCCTTGATGACCTGTACCGTCAGCGCCTGCCCGTCGTGCAGGATTTTTTCGATTGCAACCGGTGTCGCTGCAGTGCCGTCGTGCGGGCGTGCTTCCCATATGTCGGCCACATGCAGGAAAGCGGCGCGTTCCAGGCCGATATCGATGAAGGCCGATTGCATGCCAGGCAGTACGCGCACCACTTTGCCCAGGTAGACATTGCCGACCCGACCCCGTGATAGCGTGCGTTCGATATGCAGTTCCTGCACGGCCCCTTGCAGGATGAGCGCAATCCTTGTTTCCTGCGGGGTAATGTTGATGAGGATATTTTCGCTCATGGTGTTCTCATAATGGCCGGATGCCGGCTTCTTGTAATAGTTGTGCAGTTTCAAACAGCGGCAGTCCCATGATGCCGGAGTAACTGCCTGCGATATGCCGGATGAACAGCGCGGCGCGCCCCTGAATGCCGTAGCCTCCGGCCTTGTCGTAAGGCTCCTGGCTTGCGCAGTATGTTCTGATTTGCTCTTCACTCAGGACGGAGAAACTGACGTCGGAGGTCTGGGTCAGTTGCCACGAGTGCTGGTTGTGATGGAGTGCGATGCTCGTCAGAACCTGATGCGTGCGCCCGGATAGAAGCCGCATCATAGTCGACCGCTTCGTTGGTACTGGCTGGCTTGCCGAGGATATTGCCGTCAATTACAACGGTAGTGTCTGCCGCCAGAACGGGGCGCAGCGGGAGCTTGCGTTGCAGCATCATGGCCCAGGCGAAAGCAGCCTTTTCATTGGTTACCCGTGCCACATAGTCCTGCGGCAATTCACCCGGATGGACATCTTCATTGACGTCCGGGCCGCGCGGCGCCTGGTCGCGCAGCAGCAGTAATTCGAATTCGATGCCGATTTGACGCAACAGCTCGCGCCTGCGCGGGCTTTTTGATGCCAGGTATATTTTTTGTTCAGGCTGTCTCATCGTGGCTCAGACCCGATGGTAGGGGTGGTTTTGGGTGATCGACCAGGCGCGATAAAGCTGTTCTGCCAGCATCACCCGCACCATCCCGTGTGGCAGTGTCAGGCTGGAGATGCGTATCAGCATGTCGGCACGCGCCTTGAATTCGGCATCAAGGCCATCGGCGCCCCCGATGATGAGGGCAACATCGCGTCCGTCCTGCTGCCATTGCACCAGATGTTGCGATAGCTGGACCGAGGTCAGGTCGCGGCCGTGCTCATCCAGCGCGATGATGCGGGCGCCCTTGGGGATGACCGCTTCGATCTTCACCCGCTCCAGTGCCATCGCAGTTTCGGCAGTCTTGCTGCCGGAGCGTTCGACCGGTTTGATTTCCTTCAGATGGATGCGGATTTCAGGCGGCATTCGCTTCGCGTATTCAGCGAATCCCGTCTCTATCCATGCAGGCATCTTGTGCCCGACAGCAGCGATGATGAGCTGCATGGTGACCGGTGCTTAACTGGCTGCTTTGGTTCTTGGCGCGCGTTTTGCCGGTGCTTTCTTGGCAGCAGTCGCGCTCTTGGTGGCAGCGACCTTGATCGTTTTGCCGGCGGGTACTTTGGCTACGCGTTTTTTTGCGGGTGCCTTGACACCGTCGATTGCCGTAGTGGCAGTTTTGCGAGGCGCTCTTTTCTTCGGCGCTTCGTCATCGAGCGTGGTTTGCGACGCAGCCAGATGGCGCGACGCAACCCGTTTCGGCGCTTCTTCTGCATCATCACCGGATGCCGTGCGTTTGGAGATGCGTTTGGCCGCGCCGAATTTCACTTCCTTGTCACCCCAGATTTCTTCCAGTCGGTAGTAGGCGCGAATTGTCGGTTGCATGATATGGACGATGACGTCGCCCAGATCGACCAGCACCCATTCACCGGTGTCTTCCCCTTCCATGCTGAGGACTTCGCCGCCGTTGGCCTTGACCTTGTCGCGTACCGACGCGGCCAGTGCCTTGGTCTGGCGGTTCGAGGTGCCTGAGGCGATCACGATGCGATCGAACAGGCTGGTCAGGTGGACGGTGTCGAATACATTGATGTCTTGCGCCTTGACGTCTTCCAGAGCGTCAATGACGAGAGTTTGCAGTTTTTTGAGTTCCATTTAGCTTTTATATAGATGTTGTTGTTGAATATAGTCTAGCACTACGTTTGGAATCAGCGCTTCCGGCTGTTCTCCGCGTTGTAATGCAGCACGAATTTCCGTGGCCGAGATGTCAATCGCCAAGTCGGATGCCAAGTACGTCAAACCATGCGCTGTATTGCGGATTTGACTGGCGCTCCCGGTCCGGCGGGTAAATTCCCTGGTCACTGCTTGCGGCATGGCTGACATATCCAGGCTGAAACCGGGGCGCGATGCGACGCATATATGTGCATAATCGAACAGTTGTTGCCAGTCGCGCCAGGTATCGAGCCGTAATAACTGATCGGAACCCAGCAAACAGACGATGGACGTTTCCGGTCCGCATTCGGCGCGTATCGAACGCAGGGTGTCGATGGTATACGTCGCTTGCCCGCTATTCTGGGCGCGCTCGATTTCCTGTTGGTCAATGACCACAGGAACTGCTTGCCCCTGAAAAGCGCGCCGCACCATTTCGACCCGGTCAGCGCCTGATGCTTTCAAACCCTGTTTTTGCCATGGATTGCCGGCCGGGATGATGCGCAACTCATCAGGTGCCAGCAGTTTGACGAAATACGCGCCAAGAGCAACATGACCCTGATGAACCGGATCAAAACTCCCGCCGAGAATGGCGACGCAACGACGCGTCACGCTATGCCCATTCCCGATGCGGCAGGAAATCGGAATACAGCCTGGCTTCCGCGCTGCCTGCCTCCGGCTGCCAGTCATAACGCCATTTGACGACCGGCGGCATTGACATCAGGATCGATTCTGTACGGCCACCGGATTGCAGGCCGAACAGGGTACCACGGTCGTAGACCAGATTGAATTCCACGTAACGACCACGCCGGTAGGCCTGGAAATCGCGTTCACGTTCGCCGTAGGCGATGGCATTGCGTTTTTCCACTAGCGGCAGATAGGCTGCGACAAAGCTGTTGCCAACACTGCGGGTCATCGCAAAGCTTTGATCGAAGCCGAGTTCATTGAAATCGTCGAAAAAAATACCGCCCACGCCGCGCGCTTCCTTGCGGTGCTTCAGGTAAAAATAGTCGTCGCACCATTGCTTGAATTTGACATGCAAGGCGTTGCCGTCACCAAATCCTGCCAGCGCCTGTTTGCAGCTGCGGTGGAAATGCACCGCATCTTCCTCGAAACCGTAATACGGCGTCAGGTCCATGCCGCCGCCAAACCACCAGACCGGATCCTTGCCTTCTGCTGTCGCGGTAAAAAAGCGCACGTTCATATGCGCGGTCGGCGCATAAGGATTGCGCGGATGCAATACCAGCGATACTCCCATCGCTTCCCACGCGCGTCCCGCCAGTTCAGGGCGCGATGCGGCCGCCGAAGGCGGCAGGCTTTTGCCCATCACGTGGGAAAAATTGACGCCGCCACGTTCGAACACATTGCCTTCTTCAATCACGCGCGAAATGCCGCCACCGCCTTCCGGGCGTTCCCAGGAGTCGCTTGCAAAAGGCTTGCCGTCAAGCTCTTCCAGTGCGGCGACGATGCGTGTTTGCAGGTCGAGCAGATAGGTTTTGACGGCAGAAGTTGAGGCGGGAAATGACATTGCGATGCGATTAAGAAAAAGACAGGGGCGGATTGTACCCCGCCGTGCCTTTATGTGATAAAAAAACAGCGGCAACGCAGGGATGCCGCCTGCGTTAGCGATGCGCTCAGTTATGGTGCTTGATCGCGCGCCAGCCGATGTCGCTGCGGTATTGCGCGCCGTCGAAATGGATCTTGTCGATTGCCTCATACGCCTGCTTCTGCGCCATCTTCACGCTGTCGCCGAGGCCGACCACGCACAACACGCGCCCGCCGGAGGTGGTCAGCTTGCCGTCCTGCAGCGTGGTGCCGGCGTGGAAGGTGACGCAATCCTGGGTTTCGGCCGGGATGCCGGTGATGATATCGCCTTTGCGCGGCGCATCCGGATAACCGGCAGCGGCCAGCACGACGCCCAGCGCGGTGCGGCGGTCCCATTCCAGTTCGACGCTGCCGAGGGTGCCGTTGGTGGCGTGTTCCATCACCGTGACCAGGTCGCTTTTCAGGCGCGCCATGATCGGTTGGGTTTCCGGGTCGCCCATGCGGCAGTTGAATTCCAGGGTTTTCGGATTGCCCTGGTCGTCGATCATCAGGCCGGCATACAGGAAGCCGGAGAACGGGATGCCGTCCTTGGCCATGCCCTGTACGGTCGGATCGATGATTTCGCGCATCACGCGCGCGTGCAGTGCGGGGGTGACGATCGGCGCCGGCGAGTAGGCGCCCATGCCGCCGGTGTTCGGGCCTGCATCGTGGTCTTTCAGGCGCTTGTGATCCTGGCTGCTGGCCAGCGGCAGGATGTCCTTGCCGTCGACCATCACGATGAAGCTGGCTTCTTCGCCGGCCAGGAATTCTTCGATCACGACGCGTGCGCCGGCATCGCCGAAGGTGTTGTCTGACAGCATCATGTCGATCGCGGCATGCGCTTCGTCAGCGCTCATCGCGACTACCACGCCTTTGCCGGCGGCCAGGCCGTCGGCCTTGATGACGATCGGTGCGCCTTTCAGGTCGATGTAGGCATGGGCTGCAGCCGCATCGGAGAAGGTCTGGTATTCGGCGGTCGGGATCGCATGGCGCTGCATGAATGCCTTCGCGAAGTCCTTGGAGCTTTCCAGTTGCGCGGCTTCCTTGGTCGGGCCGAAGATTTTCAGGCCCCTGTCGCGGAAGATATTGACGATGCCGGCCGCCAGCGGGATTTCCGGGCCGACTACCGTCAGTTCGATATGTTCCTTTTGCACGAATTCCGCCAGCGCCAGCGGGTCAGTGATCGCAATATTCTGCAGGCGCGCATCGAGCGCGGTGCCGCCGTTGCCGGGAGCGACATATACCACCTGCACCCGTTCGGATTGTGCGAGTTTCCATGCCAGCGCATGTTCACGGCCACCGGAGCCGACTACCAGGATTTTCATAAGGAGTACCGCCAAAAAATGTTGCTGAATCGATAGATTTAAAATGCGGATGCCGTCCAGCGGCTGTGGGAGTATTTTAAATAAGCCGCCAAATCATTGCGCAAGATGCTCGATTTGGCGGCATACCCCACTTTATTCGTCGATGACCGCGTTCGTGTAGACCTCTTGCACGTCGTCCAGGTTCTCCAGCGCGTCGAGCAATTTTTGCATCTTGATCGCATCGTCGCCGGTAAATACGGTCTCGGTCGACGGTTTCATCACGATTTCTGCCACTTCGGCCTTGAAGCCGGCTTTTTCAAGCGCATCCTTGACGCCGATGAAGTCGAACGGCGGGCACAATACTTCGATGCCGCCTTCGTCGTCGGTCAGCACGTCTTCCGCGCCCGCTTCGAGCGCGGCTTCCATCAGCGCATCCTCGTTGGTGCCGGGCGCGAACAGGAACTGGCCGCAATGCTTGAACATGAATGCGACCGAACCTTCGGTGCCCATGTTGCCGCCGAACTTAGAGAATGCGTGGCGCACTTCGGCCACGGTGCGCACCCGGTTGTCGGTCATGCAATCGACGATGATCGCGGCGCCGTTGATGCCGTAGCCTTCGTAGCGGATCTCTTCGTAGTTGGCGCCTTCCAGGCTGCCGGTGCCGCGCTGGATCGCGCGCGTGACGTTTTCTTTCGGCATGTTGGCGTCAGCCGCCTTGTCCACCGCCAGGCGCAGGCGCGGATTGGTGGCGATGTCGCCGCCGCCCATGCGGGCGCCGACGGTGATTTCCTTGATCAGGCGGGTCCAGACCTTGCCGCGTTTGGCGTCAGTCGCGGCCTTCTTGTGTTTGATGTTGGCCCATTTACTATGTCCAGCCATGGCAGTCTTTCTAAGGCAAGTTAGCTATAATGAATCGGCCATTTTACCATACCGGCCACCCGCAAAATCCGTATTACTTACCCAGAAAAGTGCGCAGAACAATGCTCAACAACCTCCTGATCGCCAAAAATATCCACAGGAAACCCGCGTCGGACATCGGCATGCTGCCGAATCTGGTCAATCGGCACGGCTGCATCACCGGCGCCACCGGCACCGGCAAGACCGTGACGCTGCAGGTGATGGCGCAAGCCTTGTCCGACATCGGGGTGCCGGTCTTCATGTCGGACGTCAAGGGTGATCTGTCCGGCCTGGCGAAGGCCGGCGCGCTGTCCGACAAGATGCAGCAGCGGCTCGAGATGCTCGGCCAGCAAGCGCCGGCATGGGCCGCTTGTCCGGTGACGTTCTGGGATGTGTTCGGCGAGCAGGGCCACCCGGTGCGGGCCACCATTTCCGACCTCGGCCCCTTGCTGCTGGCGCGCATGCTGAACCTGAACGACACGCAGGAAGGCGTGCTGCAACTGGTGTTCAAGATCGCCGACGATAACGGCATGTTGCTGCTCGATATCAAGGATTTGCGGGCGATGCTGCAATACGTGGGCGACAACGCGGCCAGCTTCCAGACCGAATACGGCAATATTTCCGCCGCCAGCGTCGGCGCGATCCAGCGCGGCCTGATCGGCATCGAAGAGCAGGGCGGCGACCGCTTCTTCGGCGAACCGATGCTCAACATCGACGATCTGCTGCAAACGGATGGCAACGGCAGGGGCGTCGTCAATATCCTGGCGGCCGATAAATTGCTGAACTCGCCGCGCCTGTATTCGACTTTCCTGCTGTGGCTGCTGTCCGAGCTGTTCGAGAACCTGCCGGAAGTCGGCGATCTGGACAAGCCGAAGCTGGTGTTCTTCTTCGACGAGGCGCATCTGCTGTTCGACGAGGCGCCCAAGCCGCTGCTGCAGAAGATCGAGCAAGTGGTGCGCCTGATCCGCTCGAAGGGCGTCGGCGTGTTTTTCGTCACGCAAAATCCGCTGGATATCCCGGATACCGTGCTCGGCCAGCTCGGCAACCGGGTCCAGCATGCGCTGCGCGCCTATACGCCGCGCGACCAGAAGGCGGTCAAGGCGGCGGCCGAGACCTTCCGCGCCAATCCGGAACTCGATACCGTGCAGGTGATCACCGAACTCGGCGTCGGCGAGGCGCTGGTCTCCTTCCTCGATGAAAAGGGGCGGCCGAACATGGTCGAGCGCGCCTTCATCCTGCCGCCGGCGTCGCAGATCGGCCCGATCAGCGCGGACGAACGCAAAGAGATCATCGCGCAGTCGATTGTCGCCGGCGTGTACGAAAAGGCGGTCGACCGCGAATCGGCTTACGAGAAAATCAAGGGCCGGGTTGCCGCCAAACCGGCGCCGGCGGGCGACACGGCTGCGCCTGACAGCGCCGCAGCGCAGCCGGCCGCGACCTCGATGGGCGATACGGTCAAGGACGTGCTGGGCGGCCTGGGCAATTTTTTTGGCGGCGACGGCCGGCGCGATACCCCGGTGCAGGCGATGGTCAAGTCCGCCGCGCGCAGCATCGGCTCGCAAGTCGGGCGTGAAATCATTCGCGGCATCCTGGGTTCGATCCTGAAGAAATAAGCGGAAACCGGGCCGCAGGATGCGTCCCGGGATGGTTTTCATGCGTTTTATATACTGCGTGGGTATTTTTAACAGGCCAATGAAATCAGTGCGGGAACTGCCTGTTTTATGCTGATACTCCCATTAATATCGATTATTACGGACGGTTTCCGGCGGCCAGCGGAATACGGCTGGCGCCGCAGCGCCGGGCGGCAATTCCACTTACAATCCGGCAATGACTTCCATTACCCTGAACCGTTCTGCCCGACAGGAATTCCTGATCGGCCTGGCCATCGCCATTTCCGGCGCGATTCTTTTTTCCGGCAAGGCGATCGTCGCCAAGCTGATCTACCGCTATCCGGTCGATGCGGTGACGCTGCTGGCGTTTCGCATGCTGTTTTCGGTGCCGGTCTTTGCGGCAGTCGCTTTCTGGCAGGGCCGCTCTGCCGCGCCGCTGTCGAATCCGGATCGCGGCGCAGATCGTGGTGCTGGGCCTGCTCGGCTACTACCTGGCCAGCTTCCTCGATTTTCTCGGCCTGCAGTATATTTCCGCCGGCCTGGAGCGCCTGATCCTGTTCCTGACCCCTTCCTTCGTGCTGCTGCTGTCGTCGTTGATCTTCAAAAGGCGCATTTCCCGTTTCGAATGGGGCGCTCTGGCGATGTCGTATCTCGGCACGGTATTCGTGTTCCTGCATGACGTCGAACAGCGGCGGCCCGAATCTGGCGCTGGGCGCGACACTGGTGTTGGGCAGCGCGCTGTCTTATGCGTTGCTACCTGCTGTTTTCCGGCGAGCTGGTCAAGCGCGTCGGCACCCTGCGGCTGGTCGCGTATGCGATGTGCGTCTCCAGCGTGGCCTGCATCGCGCAATTTTTCGTGCTGCGGCCGGTTTCGATGCTGGTGCAGCCGCCGACCGTGTATGGCCTGTCGCTGTTCAATGCGGTGTTTTGCACGGTGTTGCCGGTATTCATGACGATGATCGCGGTTGCGCGCATCGGTGCCGGCACCGCGGCGCTGGCCGGGATGGTGGGGCCGGTATCGACCCTGCTGATGGGCGCAGTGATTCTGAACGAGCCGGTGACCGGCATCCAGCTGGCCGGTACCGCGCTGGTGTTGTCCGGCATGTATCTTTTGTCGAAGAAGAAAACTTAGGAGCAATCATGTCAAAAGCAATCCGAATGTCCAGAACAGGCGGTCCGGAGGTGATGGAATATGTCGAGGTCGAGGTCGGCGCGCCCGGTCCCGGCGAAGCGCGGGTGCGCAATGTCGCCTGCGGCCTGAATTTCATCGACGTGTATTTCCGTACCGGCCTGTATCCGCAACCCTTGCCGGCCGGACTCGGGATGGAAGGCGCCGGCGTGGTGGAGGCGGTGGGCGAGGGCGTAACTGACCTGCAGCCGGGCGACCGCGTCGCCTATGCCGGGCGTCCGATCGGTGCCTATGCCGAGCTGCGCCTGATGCCGGCCGCAGCGCTGGTCAAGCTGCCGGACGCGATCAGTTTCGAGACCGCCGCGGCGATGATGCTGCAGGGCTTGACGGTGCAATACCTGTTCCGCCGCACCTACCGGCTGCAGGGCGGCGAGACCATCCTGTTTCACGCGGCGGCCGGCGGGGTCGGGCTGATCGCCTGCCAGTGGGCCAGGGCGCTGGGCGTGACCATGATCGGCACCGTCGGCTCGGACGAAAAAGGGGCGCTGGCCAAGGCCCACGGCTGCGCCCACGTGATCAATTACAACAGCGAGAATTTCGTCGAACGGGTCAGGGAAATCACCGGCGGCCGCGGCGTGCCGGTGGTCTACGACTCGATCGGCAACGACACCTTCATCGGTTCGCTCGATTGCCTGTCGCCGCTGGGCATGATGGTCAGTTTCGGCAATGCGTCCGGTCCGGTGCCGCCGTTCACCCTGAACGAGCTGGCGTCGCGCGGATCGCTATTCATCACCCGCCCGTCGCTGATGAGTTACACTGCCCGGCGCGAAGACCTGCTGGCGATGGCGGCTGAATTGTTCGGCATGGTTGAAAGCGGCAAGATCAAGATCGACATCAACCAGCGCTACGCACTGAAAGACGTCGCGCAGGCCCACATGGATCTGGAGTCGCGCAAGACCACAGGTTCCACCATTCTGATTCCTTAAGGAAATATGACGCCCCCCAACGAGAATCCGCTGCAAGACCGGGAACCGCCGCCGGAAGAACGTTCGGCTGATAGTCCAGGTGCCGCCGCGCATGGCGCGCATGTTTATCGTTGCGATCGTGGTGGTGGCGCTGACGCTGATCGTCACGGTGGCGGGGCAGATCTATTACGGCTAGATTGACATTGAAAAGTAACCCGGAGCAACGCAGTGCATCCGGGTTCGTGACTCATGAGCGGCAAGCCAGGGCTTCGCAGCCCGGTCTGCCGCTCTTATCTCATAAGGCAGACATGACATCCCCGATAGATAATCCCGCGCAGAATCCGCAACAGCCGGCGACGGACACGGATGGCACGCCTAAATTCGGCCGTTTGCTGATCGTGCTGGTGTGTGCGGTGCTGCTGATTGTCGCGATCACGTTTGCGACGGAAGCTTATTACAACTAGCAGCTTATCGGCCGGAGGACTTGGCGTTTTTGGGCTGCAGGCTATTTTGCAGCTGTCGACCGGTTTGCTGCGCCTGCTTCCTGTGCGGCTGCCTGGTCACGCCGCAAGTGCCCGATCAGGGTCTGCTGGTCATCACGGTTGCCCCACTGGTCGAAATACACCAGGTCTTCCATTGGCAGCCGCGGTAGCCATCCGGCACTTTCCAGTTCCGGTTTGGCATAGAAATGGCTGACGTAGCCGACGCACAGGTAAGCAATCGGAGTGATGCGCTTCGGAATGCCCAGCGCTTCCTGCAGTGCGGCCTGGTTGAAAATGCTGACCCAGCCCACACCCAGACCTTCGGCCCGCGCGGCCAGCCACAGGTTTTGTACCGCACACACGCTGCTGTACAGGTCCATGGTCTTCATGTGGGTGCGTCCGACGACCACCGGGCCGGTGCGCTCGCGGTCGCAGGTGATGCAGATGCCGACCGGCGATTCCAGAATGCCTTCCAGTTTCAGGGTCCGATAGACGTCGCGTTTGTCTCCTTCGAACATTTCCGCTGCCTCGGCATGGGCTACGGCAAAGGCATCGTGCACCCGGCGCTTGACCTGGTCCGACTGGACTACCAGAAAATTCCATGGCTGCATGAAGCCGACCGATGGCGCGTAATGGGCGGCAGTCAGCACACGACTCAACACTTCATCGGGAACCGGGGTCGGCAAAAACTGGCCGCGCACATCGCGGCGGGAAAAAATGGCGCGATAGACCGCGTCACGTGCTTCGTCTGTAAAGGCGTGTGTATCCTGGATGGCTTGCGCCGGCATTGTTTTCATGACATTCCCCTAGCGTGAAAATAGATGCGCTGCCTGGCCGTGCAGCTTGATGGTTTTCCAGGCCGGTCTTCTGACTCGGATTCATCTGAACCAGGCGCCTTCCCGGCATACGCCAGTGGCATCAAGCCTGGGTCATCCTCCTCACAGCGTTGGGCACGTGACGGAATCGCACCGCCTTCCCGATTCTCCTGTCGCTTTGCAGCGACGGGCACCTGAAAACCGCCATCATCGAGGTGAAGCAAGGAATATGTCAAGGAGTGTTGGCGTGCACTGAAACGCCAGTCTTCATGCTCAGTGTGGATTTTCAAAGAAAATGTAATTGGAGCCGAAGTCGCTGATCTCGAAATACACTTTCTTTTCGCCAGCGTCGGCAACCATATTGAAATTTTCATCGAGAACGCCATAACCATAACGATAAGAGCGCGGCTTATTGTCTTCCGTCCCCATTGCAGTGGAGATCTTGTCGATCTTGATGAAGCGGCGCACCAGCTTGTCGCCGGCGTAAAACTCCAGCACGCCATTGGTGCCGGTCCAGTTCTGCACGCTGCGCGAAATCTGGTTTTGCTGCTCCTGGGTACAGGCAGCCAAGGCAAGGGCGCAGGCCAAGGCCGCAGCTGTTTTTGCCGATGCAAATTTGAATTTCATGATGCGAGGCTCAGTGGTTGGTAGAATGCCATTTTGCTTCATTTTCCAACGGATTATTCATCCCCATGCGAACAAATACCTCCGACACGATTTTCCGCAAGGACTACACCGCGCCCGCTTACTGGATCGACACGGTCGAGATGGGTTTTGACCTCGATCCGGGCGCGACCCGCGTGGCGACGCGCATGACGATGACACGCAATCCGGACAGCGATAGCAAGAACCTGGTATTGCATGGCGAGTCGCTGAAGCTGGTGCAGCTGCGCATGAACGGCAAGTTGCTCAGCAAGCGCGCCAACGGCGGTTACACGCTGTCCGGCGATATCCTGCAAATTGCCGATGCGCCGGACGTGATCACGCTGGAAATCGAGACCCTGCTCCAGCCTGAAAAGAATACGTCGCTGATGGGCTTGTACGTGTCGAACGGCAACTTCTTCACGCAGTGCGAGGCGGAAGGCTTCCGCAAGATCACTTACTTCCCGGATCGTCCGGACGTGATGGCGAAATATACCGTCATGTTGCGCGGCAACAAGAAAAAATACCCGGTTTTGTTGTCCAACGGCAACCTGATCGAGGAAGGCGATCTGGGCGACGGCCGCCATTACGCGAAGTGGGAAGATCCGTTCCGCAAGCCGTCCTATCTGTTTGCGCTGGTCGCCGGCAAGCTGGTGTGCCAGGAAGAACAGTTCAAATTGACATCCGGCCGCGAAGCGCTGCTGCAGGTCTGGGTCGAAAAAGGCAATCTGGACAAGACCCAGCACGCGATGGATTCCTTGAAGCACAGCATTCGCTGGGATGAGGAACGCTTCGGCCTGGAGCTGGATCTGGACCGCTTCATGATCGTCGCGGTCGGCGATTTCAACATGGGTGCGATGGAGAACAAGGGTCTTAACATCTTCAATACCAAGTACGTGCTGGCCAATCCGCGCATCGCCACCGATGCCGATTACGCCAACATCGAATCGGTGGTCGGCCATGAGTATTTCCATAACTGGACCGGCAACCGCGTCACCTGCCGCGACTGGTTCCAGCTGTCGCTGAAGGAAGGCCTGACGGTATTCCGCGATCAGGAATTCTCGGCCGACATGGTCGGCACCGACAGCGGCCGGGCGGTCAAGCGCATCGAAGACGTGCGCATGTTGCGCCAGGTACAGTTTTCAGAAGATGCCGGCCCGATGGCGCACCCGGTGCGGCCTGACAGCTATGTCGAGATCAATAATTTCTACACCGTCACGATTTACGAAAAGGGCGCCGAAGTGGTACGGATGTACCAGACGCTGATGGGGCGCGATGGTTTCCGCAAGGGCATGGACCTGTACTTTGCGCGGCATGACGGCCAGGCGGTATCCTGCGATGATTTCCGCGCCGCGATGGCCGACGCCGGCGACCGCGACCTGACGCAGTTCGAGCGCTGGTACAGCCAGGCCGGCACGCCGCGGGTGAAGGTGCAGACCAAATACGATGCGGCGGCGCAGACCTTTGACGTGACGCTGTCGCAATCCTGCCCGGCAACACCGGGCCAGGGCAAGAAGCAGCCTTTCCATATTCCATTCGCAATCGGTCTGCTCGATGCGCAAGGCCATGACATGCCGTTGACGCTGGAGGTCGCTGCAAACCAGGGGCAAGCAGCGGCGACTGGCGCGCCAACCACCTGTGTGCTGGAACTGACCAAAGCCCGCCAGACCTTCCGTTTCACGCAGGTCGGCGAGCAACCGACGCCTTCGCTATTGCGCAATTTCTCCGCGCCGGTCGTGCTCGACTATCGCTATTCGGACCAGGAACTGGTGCATCTGCTCGCGCATGACAGCGACCCGTTCAACCGTTGGGAAGCCGGTCAGCGCCTGGCAATGCAGCGTCTGCTGAAACTGACTGCCGCAGTGCAATCCGGCGCGGTGCTGGAACTGGACGCACTATTCATCGATGCGCTGCGCGCCACACTGAACAACCAGACGCTGGACCCGGCTTTCCGTGAACTGGTGCTGACGCTGCCATCCGAGTCGATGGTAGCCGAACAGCTCGATGTGGTTGACCCGCAGGCGATCAATACTGCGCGCCAATTCGTGCGCAGCACGCTGGCGCAGGAACTCAAGGCGGATTTCCTGACTGTCTATGAACAGAATCTGACTACCGGCATCTACAGTCCGGATGCGCTGTCAGCCGGCAAGCGCTGCCTGAAAAATCTGGCCCTGTCCTATCTGCTGGAATGGCCCGACGCCAGCACGCAACAACTGGCGCAAACCCAGTGCGAGATGGCGGATAATATGACTGATCGATTGGCCTCGTTGATGACTCTGGTCAATGCCGATGCCAGCAGCGCCGGACAAGCAACTGCAGCGGTTTTACAAGGACTTCAAAAAAGAGGCTCTGGTCATCGACAAGTGGTTCAGCCTGCAGGCGGTGGCACGCACGATGGATGTCGCAGCGGTGCGCAAGTTGATGGCACATCCTGCTTTCACGTTCACCAACCCGAATCGCGCCCGCAGCTTGATTTTCAGTTTCTGCAACGGCAATCCATCGCGATTCCATGCGCTCGATGGCAGTGGTTACGCATTCTGGGCCGAGCAGGTGATTGCGCTCAATGCAATCAACCCGCAAGTTGCGGCAAGACTGGCCCGCAGCCTGGACCGCTGGCGCCAATACACGCCGGTATTGCGCGTGCAGATGCAGGCGGCTTTGCAGGCAGTCGCAAAAACGAAAAAATTGTCGAAGGATGTGCTTGAAGTCGTGTCGAAAGCGTTGTCAGCTTAAGACTTGGCCACTCCATGAGGATGGCATCAACAGCAACTGCTTGAACAGAATTAATTCAGAATAGATAAAGGAAACTCATGAAACGCGTCAGCCTTACCCAATATCTCGTTGAAGAACAACGATTGCTTAATACTATCCCAGCCGAATTGCGCCTGTTGGTCGAAGTCGTCGCACGTGCCTGCAAGACCATCAGCCATGCGGTTGGCAAAGGCGCCTTAGGCGAGGTGCTGGGCACCGCCGGCAGCGAAAATGTGCAAGGTGAAGTGCAGAAAAAACTGGACATCATTTCCAATGAAATCCTGCTGGAAGCCAATGAATGGGGCGGCCACCTGGCCGCGATGGCCTCGGAAGAAATGGAAGATATCCACCTCATCCCGAACCGTTATCCGATGGGCGAATACATGTTGTTGTTCGACCCATTGGACGGCTCCAGCAACATCGATGTCAACGTATCGATCGGCACTATTTTCTCGGTACTGAAGGCGCCGGATGGCATGGCCACGCCGACCGAAAAAGATTTCCTGCAGCCCGGCACCAAGCAGGTTGCGGCCGGTTATGCGGTATACGGCCCGCAAACCGTACTGGTACTCACCACCGGCAATGGCGTCAACTGTTTCACGCTGGATCGTGAAATGGGTTCATGGGTGTTGACCCAGCGCAATATGCAGATCCCGGTTGAAACCAAGGAATTTGCAATCAACGCATCCAACGCACGCCACTGGTATCCGCCGGTCACACGCTATGTCGACGAAATGCTGGCCGGTGAGTCTGGCCCGCGCGGCACCAACTTCAACATGCGCTGGATCGCCTCCATGGTTGCCGACGTGCATCGAATCCTCAATCGCGGCGGCATCTTCATGTATCCGGCCGATACCCGCGACACCAAGGTGCCGGGCAAGCTGCGCCTGATGTACGAAGCCAATCCGATGGCCTTCATCGTCGAACAGGCAGGCGGCGCCGCGACCAACGGCAGCCAGCGCATCATGGATATACAGCCGGAAAAACTGCACCAACGCGTACCCGTATTCCTCGGATCAAAAAATGAAGTGGAACGCGTCACCAGCTATCATCAGGAACAATAATCTGGTTGACTGAAGAATATGCGTCAGTCCGGTGTACTTGGCCTAAAAAAGTCGGGACGACGCTGGTGGGAAAGCTTGATATTTTGCTAAAATATTTGTATTCGCTGATGTAGCTCAGTTGGTAGAGCAACTGATTCGTAATCAGTAGGTCGGACGTTCGATTCGTCTCATCAGCACCAGTAAAAGCAAATGGCTTGCGTGAAACTCACGTAAGCCATTTGCTTTTGTGGATTACAAAAAGTACAGTATAGATAGCCTTTTTAGCTAAGTTTTCGTATTCCCGTTTTCTCAAAGTCGGCCTGATAAAGCCTTTTGGCGGAGGTCACTAATGATTGAAAATATACTCAAGGTTCGCGCTCTGAAAGTCGCGTATGGCGGGATTCAAGCAGTCAAGGGAATTGATTTTGAGGTGAACAAGGGGGAGCTGGTTACCCTGATCGGTGCCAATGGCGCGGGTAAAACGACAACGCTCAAGGCGATTACCTGTACCTTGCAGGGTTGCAAGGTCGAAGGTGATATCGAATATGCCGGGCAGTCCATTAAAGGCCTGAAATCTTTCCAGTTGGTCAAAAAACATCTGGCGATGGTGCCGGAAGGGCGTGGTGTTTTCAATCGCATGAGCGCCCGTGAAAACCTGATCATTGGTGCCTATACGCGCGATGATGAAGACGGGATTGCCGCGGATATTGAAAAATGGTTCGGTGTTTTTCCGCGCCTCAAGGATCGCGCTGCGCAGATGGCCGGTAATCTGTCGGGCGGTGAACAACAAATGCTGGCGATGGCGCGGGCGCTGATGAGCCGGCCGAATCTGTTGCTGCTGGATGAGCCGTCGATGGGTTTGTCGCCGATGATGGTTGAAACGATCTTCGAGGTCATACGCAATCTTTCCGCGCAGGGCGTGACGATGTTGCTGGTCGAACAAAATGCGAAATTAGCCTTGCTGGCGGCCCATCGTGGCTATGTAATGGATTCCGGCTTGATTACGATGAGCGGCAATGCCAGGGATATGCTGGATGACCCAAGGGTGAAGGCGGCTTATTTGGGGGAGTAGAATCACTGTATCGGTGGCTGCGCTGTGCCTGGATTGCCGATGCAGGATGCAAATTTTTCCACGAAGGAGTAAAACCATGAGCAAGAGCCAGGATACAAAGAAAGCTGTCAAGAAAGAGCCGGCTAAAACGATGAAGGAAAAAAAAGCCGACAAAAAGGTCAAGAAAGAAGAGAAGAAGCGCCAGCAATAACGATGAACCGATGAAAATCCTGTGGCGTTTTTTTCATTCATACGCGGCGGATATCGGGTTTTTCAGATTAATGTGTAATTCGTTGGCGCCAGAATTGATGCGGGTTTCAGGGCGTTTGCCTTGGAACCCGCTTTGCGTTGCGGCAGCTGGCAGCCAGTGCGGGCTGTATTCGGATATCTGCGCAAAATTTTCGGGCTGCGCTATAGCCAGCAGCGCAATTTTTTGTTACTTTCTAACTACATGAATTCATGTGTGGTTGGTTCTTGCGCAAGAGTTCAGCCTGATTTGTGATGACGCTTTCATGCCGGTTCTGATGATCTTTTGTCGCAAGCACTGTCGCTAACCTACCTTCGGAAGAGGCGCTTTTATGGACTACGACATCGTCGATACACAAGTCTCACCGGAAGGCCGTCTGGATGTTTTATCCAAGGCCGAAGTCAATAAACTGCTCGATACCAGTCAGGGTGGTTTGTACAAGATTTTCCGCAATTGCTCGCTGGCGGTGCTCAATTGCGGCAGCCGCATCGATGACGGCAAGGAATTGCTGGAGCGCTATCAATCCTTCGACATCACGGTGATCCAGCGCGAGCGCGGCATCAAGCTGGCCGTCAAGGGCGCGCCGGCCGGGGCGTTTGTCGACAACAAGCTGATCAAGGGTATCCACGAGCACCTGTTTTCGGTGCTGCGCGATGTGATTTTTGTCAACGACGAGATCATTGGCAATCCCAAGTTTGACTTGAGCAACTCTGAGGGGATCACCAATGCGGTATTTCATATCCTGCGCAATGCCGATGTCCTGCATCCGCTGATCAATCCCAATCTGGTGGTGTGCTGGGGCGGGCATTCGATTTCGCGCGAGGAGTACGACTATTCCAAGAATGTCGGGCACCAGATGGGGCTGCGTGCGCTGGATATCTGCACCGGCTGCGGTCCGGGGGCGATGAAGGGGCCGATGAAAGGCGCGGCGATCGGCCATGCGAAGCAGCATATTACCGGCGGCCGTTACCTGGGGATCTCGGAGCCGGGCATCATCGCCGCGGAGTCGCCGAATCCGATCGTCAACGATCTGGTGATTCTGCCGGACATCGAGAAGCGTCTGGAGGCTTTCGTCAGGGTCGGCCATGCGATCGTGGTATTTCCCGGCGGCGCCGGCACCGCGGAGGAGATTCTTTACATTCTCGGCATCCTGCTGCATCCGGACAATGCGGATATCCCGTTCCCGCTGATTTTCACCGGCCCTGAAAATTCTTCGGATTATTTCAAGCAGATCAATCAGTTCATCGGCGATACCCTGGGGGCCGAGGCGCAACAGCGCTACAAGATCATCGTCAACGACCCGGTGCAGGTGGCGCAGGCGGCGGTGGAGGGCATCAAGAAAGTGCGTGCCTTCCGCAAGGAGAAGGGCGATGCCTATTTCTTCAACTGGATGCTGAAAATCGATCACGAATTTCAGAAGCCGTTCATCCCGACGCATGAAAACATGCGCAATCTGACATTGCAGAAGAACCAGCCGAGCCATCTGCTGGCTGCGAATCTGCGCCGTGCATTCTCCGGGATCGTGGCCGGTAATGTGAAGGATGACGGCATCCGCGCGATTGAAAAACACGGGCATTTTGAGATCCATGGCGATGCCAGCGTGATGGCTTCGATGGATGCGCTGCTGACGTCGTTTGTGGCGCAACACCGGATGAAGCTGCCCGGGAAAGCGTATACCCCGTGTTATCGCATCAGCAAATAGTCGTTTTGAAGTAGTGCAGGGCCGGAAGATGCTGTTCATCCATATCTCCGGCCCTGGTTTTATGTCTATGCTGCCGGCTCAGCCAGCAACAGATCCACCTCGGCGCGACTGGGGATGCCGGCGCGGCCGCCGTGCCGGGTGCATTTCAGCGCCGCGACGGCACTGGCGAAACGCATCGCCTGCGCGACAGTCTGGCCTTCGCCGATGGCCAGCGTGTAGGCGCCGTGGAACACGTCGCCGGCGCCGGTAGTGTCCACCACCTTGACCGTGAACGCCGCCTGCCGGTGCATGCCGGCGTCATCCAGCCACAGCGTGCCTTGCGCGCCAAGGGTGACGGCGGCAACGCGGCAACCTAGGGCGCGCACCTTTTTTAATGCCTTGATGCGGCTGGCGTCATCATTGAGTGCGGCACCGCCGGTAAACGAGCGCAATCCCGGATCGGAAAAAATCGCGTGGTCGACCAGCGGCAGCAGCGTGGTAAACGCGACCGCATCCGCCTTCTCGGCATCGATCACGGTCGGGATGCCCAATGCGCGGGCTTGTTGATACAGCATGGCCGCCCCCTCGACCCAGCGGATGTCGGCCAGCACCGCTTGGCACGCGCGCACATCGTCCAGCGGCAGCCAGCCGGCATCCTTGGGCATGTCGGCATCGCGAAAATTGACGATCATCCGTTCGCCGTCGTTGGCCACCATGATTGCCGATACCGACGACCTGACGCCGGCGTACAGCCGGAAATGGCGCACGTCAACGCCGTAAGCAGCCATTTCCTGCCGCATCACCTGTCCCGCGCTGTCGTCGCCGCCACGTCCCCAGTACGCAGTCTGTGCGCCCAGGCGCACGGCCGCCACCGCTGCGTTGGCCGCCATGCCGCCGCCCAGTTCCAGATAATCGCTGGCGTGATACTTGCCGCCGCAAGTCGGCAATTCAGGCAGTGGCCAGACCCGGTCCAGTACCGATATGCCACAGCAAATCAGGTGAGTTGTCATGCTTGCTATCCGGTCAGGTTGATGGTTCTTGCAAAACGCTGTTCGAGGCTGCCTGTTGACGCATTGCCGTCCTTGGCATGGCTGAAAAGCGGTTTTGCGCGTGTTTATATACTGGGTGCTGTATATTTAAAAGGCCAATGAATATATGCGGCTGCCTATGCATTCTTTGCCATACCCCATCAATATTCAATGCATTTGCGCAAACTATTCAAACAATTTTAGTATGCGCGCCTTGTATCCTGCGCAGATACCACAGCAGGCCGCACGCGACCAGCGCCAGGCTGGCGCTGTTGGCCAGCCAGAATCCTGCGGTGCCGTGCGGCAGGCGCAGATGCCAGCCGAACGGGTCCAGTCCCAGCAGGTAACCGCCGCCCAGGCCGACGCCCCACAGCGCAAATGCATAGATCAGGGTTGGAATCACGGCAATTTTGTAGGCGCGCAACACAAAACCGGTGGTCACCTGCAGCGCGTCGAACAGTTGATAGACGGCGATAAACAGGAACAGCGGCAGCGCGGCCGCAGCGACGCTGGGGTCCGGCGTGTAGGCGCGCACGATGGCGCCGCGCGCGAGCCAGATGGCAATCCCTATCATGCAGGAAATGACGGCGGCCAGGCGTATGCCGGCGTAGCCGATGCGGCGTGCCGCATCCGGTGCGCGCGCCCCCAGCGCCTGGGCCACCAGTGTGGCGGTGGCGCTGGCAATCGAGAGCGGCAGCATGTACAGCACGGTGCCGAAATTGGCGACAATCTGGTGTCCGGCGACTGCGGTTTCTCCCAGGCGCGCGATGAACAGCGCCATGAACGCATATGAAGTCACTTCAATCAGATAGCTCAAGCCGGTCGGAACCCCGAGTCGGAGCAGCGGCTGCAGGCTGCTCCAGCGCGGTGCGATGAAGCCGCTGCCGAACAGGCCGAAATTCCGGTAGTACGGCACGCTGTAAAGGATGGCCAGCGCGATGGCCAGCATGAGCCAGGCGATCAGCGCACTGGCAATCGCGCAGCCGACGGCGCCGAATGCGGGCAAGCCGAGGCCGCCGAAGATGAACAGGGTGTTCAGCGGTATTTTCAAAAGCAGGCCGCAGATCTGCAGCGCCATCACCATCTTGGGCCGTGCCAGTGCATGGTTGAGTGCGCTGTAGATGCGCATCCCCAGCGTGGCAGGCAGCACCAGCGCGAAAATGCGCAAGATGTGGGTGGCCTTGTCGGTCAGTTGCTGCGACGCGTGGGCCAGCGACAGCAGCGGCTGCGGAAATGCCAGGATCAGGCAGCCGATACAGGACAGGAACAAGGCCAGCCAGACGCCTTGCTTGACTTCGACCCCGACCTGGTCCAGCCGCTGTGCGCCAAACAGATGGGCGATGGTGGGCGAGAGTGCCTGCAGCACGCCGTTCAGGCCGACGAAGATGCTGATGTAAATCGAGGTGCCCAGCGCCAGTGCCGCCAGATCGGTGGCCGAATAGCGCGAGGTCATCACCGTATCGAGCACGCTATTGGCGATCACCGCCAGTTGGCCGATCAGGATCGGCCATGCCAGCGCCGCAATCCGGCGCGAATTGCCAGGCATAGTCAATTGATGCGTCGAAATAGCCTGAAGCGTTCATCGCGGTCGGATGGACGGCGGCCTTCCCATATCCGTTTCCATTGACCGTCAAACTGCGGCGGCACCGCATCGTCATTTTTCCGGCGCGGGTTGTCCTGCAGTAACAGGAAGTCGCAGCTTTTGCCATCGAATCTGGCGAAATCGACCTGGCCGAAATAGGCGAACGACGCGCGCTGCGGTGCGCCGATATTGGTGTCGACGCAGTATGGAGCGCTCGGCAGCTTTTGCGCGATCTGTTGCGCGACGCCCGCATAGCTTTTGCCATAGTTGATCCATGGCAGCCAGAGCGTCATCAGCAGCAGCCAGCACAGGATCACGCCGCCGGAAGACAGCACCACCGCGCGCCACAGCACGGCGGGGCGGCGCGCTATGCGCCAGTGGACCAGCGCGACCCAGCCGGCGCTGGCCAGCAGGGCTGCTGCAAAGGCGAGCAGGTTGAATTCGGGCCGGAAGCCTGGCGCCAGTTTGAATGCATTTTTGGCGATCTGGGTCGGCCAGCCGGTCTGTTTGGCAATCCAGCCGAGCCAGATGAAGGCGGCGCAGGTGGTCAGCGTCATCACCGAGAACCAGTCTATCGCATTGATTGCGCCGCGTTTCATGGTGGGCAAGCCGAAGGCGGCCAGGATCGCCAACGGCGGCAGCAGTGGCAGCAATGTGCCTTCTTCGCCATGCGGGTTCAGCAGTGCCAGTACGGTCAGGGCCGCAACGAAGACCAGCGGCAGTGCGATGTGCAGGCTTTTGTATTGTTTGCGCCACGCATAGACCGCCCATCCTGCGAACGGCCATGCCGGCCAGGCGAACCAGATGCCGTATTTCAGGAAATAAGCGGCTGCGTGCGCTGACGGCCAGCCGATTTTCTGATAGCTGGCCAGCATCCAGGCGTCAAATGGCGAGCTGTTGAATGGTTTGATGTAATGATTGCTGATGAGCCAGATGCCGCTCACGCCGAGAGCCAGCGGCAAGACGATCAGGATCAGCCGCGCAATGATTTTTTTATCGCTGGCGATGGCCAGTACGATCAGAGCCGGCCCAGAGCGCAAGCGGTACAAGCCAGTTGCGTGCCAGTATCAGCAGGCCAAGGGCGACGCCAAGGATCGCCGCGCTGCGCAGCGTGCGCGCATCAAACAGCTTGACCGCTGCATACAGTGCGAACGCCAGCAGCGAAACCTGCAAGGCTTCCGGGCTGCTGGCATGGCTATGCAGCAGCAGGCCGAGGCAGCCGAGATAAATCAGCAGGGCGCCGTCGGCCAGCATGCGGCCGAAGTTGCCGGCATCGGGTTGTCCGCCAAAAGCCAGCTTCAGCGGTTGTGTCTCAGGCCGGCGGCCGAGCAGGTAAGCGGTATGCCAGACCGACATCGCGCCCAGCAAAAAGAAGCCGATTGCAGACACCCGCGCCGCCATCGGATCGCCCAGCAGCCAACCGAACAGCTTGATGCATAGCGCGCCTATCCAGTAGGCCAGCGGTCCCTCATCGGCCATCGGCAATCCGATCACATGCGGCCAGAGCCAGTCATGCAGGCTGCCGGACGCCATGGTCCACATGATGCCGAAGCTGGTCGCATCATCATTCTTCCACGGGTCGCGGCCGATCAGGCCGGGCAGGATATACAGCAGGCAGAGCGCATATAAGCCCCAGCGCGGGAGTGCGTTTGTTGCGGAGGCAGGCAGGCGGACTGGCTTCATCGGGATGGTTGGTGGCGCGCTAAGAAGGGTGATATTGTGCCCCAGAAAACTTGGAGGCAGAGTCAGCGGCAACAAAAAAGGCAGCCGTGGCTGCCTTTTTCAGTCGAAGCAGCAGAATTATTCTGCGACTTGAGTCTTGGAACCGACTGTACCGAACTTCTTGCGGAATTTGTCCACGCGACCGGCGGTATCGACGATCTTGTGTTTGCCGGTGTAGAACGGATGCGATTCAGACGATACCTCGATCTTGACGAGTGGGTATTGCTTGCCTTCGAACTCGGCCATTTCGCGAGTTTGAATGGTTGAACGGCTTACGAATTTGAAATCGCAGGACATGTCCTGGAACAAAACTTCGCGGTAATTTGGGTGAATACCATCTCTCATGTTTGCCTCTGATAGTTTGGTAGCCAATCGTCACTTCGTCGGTCGCCCTGCTTCTTGACCCGATTGTCGATCACTTGCCGGTGGAAAATCGTAATTGCATGTAAACGCAGCCGAAGATTATACAATGTAATCCATGCCAGATGTCTTTTTGGGATGCTGAGCATTAACGATAAACATTGAAGGGGGTGGGGTTTGGTCAATATTCAGGCAGGGATGAGCACCTTGTTACGCGTGGTCGAAGGTTGCGGCATCGTTGCATTTGCCTGTTCCGGCTTTATCGAGGCGCGCCGCAAGAAAATGGATCCGATCGGGGTGTTCACGATCGCCTTCATTACCGCATTCGGCGGCGGCACTTTGCGCGACATCCTGCTGGATCGCCGTCCCCTGTTCTGGGTCGAGCATCAGGAGTACACGCTGCTCATTTTCCTGCTGGCCCTGATCGTGATCCCCTTGTCGCACTATTTGCGTTCATCGGCTGCGGAGCGCGCCATCATTTTTGCCGATGCGCTGGGTCTGGGGCTGTTCAGCGCCGTCGGCACCTCGATCGCGCAGGAAATGCCGATGCCGATTATTTGTCTGCGTGATGATGGGTGTCATTACCGGGATTTTCGGCGGCGTGCTGCGCGATGTGATCTGCAATGAGATCCCGATGGTGTTTCGCCGCGGCCAGCTTTATGCGTCCTGTTCCTTTGTCGGCAGCTGGGTGTACCTGATTCTGAATATCCTGCATGCTTCGCAATTCGTCGCGCTGATTGCCAGCATTCTGGTGACGTCATCGATGCGTCTGCTGGCGGTGCGGCTGGATCTGAAACTGCCAGCTTGATGCCCAATGAAAAATGGCGCATGCCGAAGCATGCGCCATTTTTTTGCCTGTGACAGACGTCGCCGTGCAGTTTAGCCGCCGCGGCGCATCATGTCGAAGAACTCGGCATTGTTCTTGGTCGCCTTCATTTTGTCGAGGATGAACTCCATCGCTTCGATCTCGTCCATGCTGTACAGCAGTTTGCGCAGAATCCAGATTTTCTGCAGCTGATCCGGTTTGATCAGCAATTCTTCGCGGCGGGTGCCGGACTTGTTCAGGTTGATGGCCGGATAGACGCGTTTCTCGGCCAGACGGCGTTCGAGATGCACTTCCATGTTGCCGGTACCCTTGAACTCCTCGAAAATCACGTCATCCATGCGGCTGCCGGTTTCGATCAGCGCGGTGGCGATGATGGTCAGCGAGCCGCCTTCCTCGATATTGCGCGCGGCACCGAAGAAGCGTTTCGGGCGCTGCAGTGCATTGGCGTCGACGCCGCCGGTCAGTACCTTGCCGGATGCCGGGATCACGGTGTTGTAGGCACGCGCCAGACGGGTGATCGAATCGAGCAGGATGACCACGTCCTTTTTCATTTCAACCAGGCGCTTGGCTTTTTCCAGCACCATTTCGGCCACTTGCACGTGGCGCGTGGCCGGTTCGTCGAAGGTCGAAGCGACCACTTCGCCGCGCACCGAGCGCTGCATTTCAGTGACTTCTTCCGGACGTTCGTCGATCAGCAGCACGATCAGCGTGATTTCAGGGTGGTTGGCGGTGATTGCATGCGCAATATGCTGCAGGATCACCGATTTGCCGGATTTCGGGGAGGCGACCAGCAGGCCGCGCTGGCCCTTGCCGATCGGCGCGATCATATCGATGATGCGGCCGGTGATGTTTTCCTGGCCGTTCATCTCGCGTTCGAGATGCAACACCTTGTTCGGGTGCAGCGGCGTCAGGTTTTCAAACATGATGCGGTGCTTGGAGGCCTCGGGCGGTTCGCCGTTGACCTTGTCCACTTTTACCAGCGCAAAGTAGCGCTCGCCGTCTTTCGGCGTGCGCACTTCGCCTTCGATCGAATCGCCTGTATGCAGGTTGAAACGACGGATCTGTGACGGCGAAATGTAAATGTCGTCGGTGGATGCCATATAGCTGGCATCGGGCGAGCGCAGGAAGCCAAAGCCGTCCGGCAATACTTCGAGGGCGCCGTCGCCGAAAATTTGTTCGCCTGCTTTCGCGCGTTTTTTCAGGATCGCGAACATCAGTTCCTGCTTGCGCAGGCGTGCGGCGTTGTCGATGTCGAGCCCGATTGCCATTTCTAGCAAGGCAGAGACGTGTAACGCCTTTAATTCAGATAAATGCATGGTAAGAGTGTCCCGAGACGGGATGCAATAGGTGGGGGAGGGAGCTGCGTGGTGTGCTTACTATGAACAAGATTAAGCAGGAAACATACAGAGTGCGATTAACGGCGGTGCGGGCGCACCGCCGTCAGGTACATTAGATGTTGCTGTCAATGAAGGAGGTCAGCTGGCCTTTTGCCATCGCGCCTACTTTTTGGGCTGCCGCGACGCCGTTCTTGAACAGGATCAGGGTCGGAATGCCGCGAATGCCGAATTTGGCAGGTACTGCCTGGTTGGCATCCACATCCATTTTGGCGATAAGAATCTTGCCGTCGTATTCTTTGGCGACTTCTTCCAGGATCGGCGCAATCATTTTGCAAGGGCCGCACCATTCGGCCCAGAAATCGACCAGTACTGGTTTGTCGGATTTGAGTACATCCGCTTCAAAGGAGGCGTCGGTAATGTATTTGATGTTTTGGCTCATGGTTTCCTCGTTATGAGGGGAAAAGTGGTCAATTAGCAGCTCGCAGGCTTACCATTCTTGAGTGTTGCTTGCGGTCAGCGCTTCCGGCAATGCCATATTAACTTGGCGGCGTTGCGCTTGAATTCAATGGTGTTGAAATGTGCTGCAAGAGGTAAAGCGGCGGGACATGCATTAAATCATAACCTATTTTTATCGGATGTGTAGTGACATCATTTGATTTTATCGCGTGATCGCAACGGCACTCGCATAAAATGTCAACCGGCTCCGTTCATTTTTGCTGAAATCCTGCTCCATCCCATTTTTCCGGCCCTTCCTACCATGATGCTGAGTCCCATACTGATTCCACCTTCCGCCGATTTCTGGACGCACACCGCACAAGCCATTCTGGCCACGCAGGTCCGGGAGCAATTGGCGCCTGCTGCGCAACAGGTGCACGATCTGTCTGCGCTCTGCGTGGTGGTGCCGACTTTTTACCATGGACAGTACCTGAAAGCGGCATTGGCAGCAAGCGCTGCAATGCGCTTTCATCCCGCCGCGCGTCATCACCATGACGATGTGGCTTTCGATGATGCAGCCGGACCCGGCAGCGCCTGCGATCGCCGCCGGCAGCGAACGCCTGATGAGCCTGTACGCCGGCTTGCGCGGCCATGCATGGCTGAAGAAATTGTTCAGCGCGCGCCGCAATACCGATCTGCTGCCGCTGGCGCAAACGCTATTGACGCTGTCCGATGAACTGACGCAAGCCTTGCTGCCGACGGTGCAGATGGCGCCGGATGCGGCCGACGCATGCTGGCAACAGGCACTGGCCGAACTGCCGCCGCCGGCGCTCAAACTGCTGGCCGACGAGTCGCAGCTGGTGTGGACCATCTGGAAAAGCCAGCTCGATACCAACGATGCGACTGCGGCCCGGTTTACGCAAATGATGCGGCTGGCGGCACAGGCGCAAAGGCCCCTTGGTCTGGATCAGTCCGGTCGAGCCGGATGCGCTGGAAGCGGCATTTCTGGCCGCTTACGGCGAGCGCCAGCCGGTGTTGCCCATCATGCTGGATTGGCGCGCCGAGGCGGTCGATGCGACTTGCCTTAGCGCCTGGAATGAGTTATTGGCCGAGGCTGAAACTGATGCTCCAGCCGACCGCGCTGTGCCGCGCCAGGCCAACATCACAACACCCAGCGGGCTTGTCGCTGTGTCGGGCCGGCAGCCTGGAGGAAGAAGCTGTGCGCGGCGCGCAAACCGTGGTCGACTGGCTGCAGCAGCGGCAATGCCGCGATTGCGATCGTGGCGCAGGACCGGGTCGTCGCGCGCCGCATGCGTGCGCTGCTGGAGCGGGCGCAGGTGTTCGTGGCCGATGAAACCGGCTGGAAATTGTCGACCACGCGCGCCGCCGCCGCGCTGGCCGCCTGGTTCGAGCTGGTGTCCAGCCGCGCCGAAACGATGGCCTTGCTGGATTTTCTGAAGTCGCCATTCCTGTTCCCGGAGCTGGGCGACAAGTCGGCGCAGGTGATGACGATCGAACGCGCATTGCGCCGCGCCAATGTGCTGGGCGGCTGGGCGGCAGCCGCCAACGCGTTGAGCGCAGCCCCGGCGGAACAGGCGCTGCTGCGCCAGATCGCGCAGCAGGCCGGCCTGTTCGCCAGAAGCAGGACCCTGGCCGCCTGGATAGAAACCACCTGCGGCATGCTCGAGGCGCTCGGGATGCGCGCCGCGCTGGAAGGCGATGCGGCCGGGCAGCAGGTATGGGCGCTGCTGGAAACGCTGGCCGAGGAGTGCGCCGGCGTAGCCGAGCCGTTTTCGGCCGCCGAATGGCGCGCCTTTGTCAGCCTGCAACTGGAAGAAACCGCCTTCGTCGCGCCCAATATCGATGCGCGGGTCGTGATGTTGCCGCTCAACGGCGCGCGCCTGCGCAGCTTCGATGCGGTGCTGGTGGTGGGAGCGGATGCCAGGCATCTGCCATCGCAACCGAATGAAACCCTGTTCTTCGCGAATGCGGTACGCGCGCGAGCTGGGGCTGGTGACGCGGGAAAGCCGCCAGCGGCAGCAGTTGCGCGACTTCACCGAACTGCTGCTGACCAATCGACAGGTGGTGCTGTCATGGCAGGCGCATCAGAATGGCGAGCCGAATCCGGTCAGCGCATGGGTCGAGCGGCTGGAACTGACGCTGGCGCGGGCCGGCGCCAGCCCTTTGCCGCTGCATCAGGTGGCGCTTCCGCTGCAGGAGCTGATCCCGCTGCCGCAGGCGATGCCGGCGCCGGCGGCAGCGCCACATCCCGCCGCTGAAATTGTCGGCCAGCGGCTACAACAGTTTCGTCGCCTGTCCTTATCAGTTCTTTGCGACACGGATGCTGCAGTTGTCGGTGCTGGACGAATTGTCCGACATGCCGGAAAAGCGCGATTACGGCGGCTGGCTGCACGCGATCCTGAACACCTATCACGCGACGCTGCGCGACCAGGGTTGCGCGCTGGCCAGCACGCGCGGCGCTGCTGCAGCACATTTCGCAACAGACCTTCGATGCGGAACTCAGGAAAAATGCGGCGGCGCTCGGCTTTTATGCGCGCTGGCAGAAAGTCATGCCGGCCTATCTGGACTGGGCCAATGCGCGCGAAGCGGACGGCTGGCAGTTCGTGATGGGCGAGCAGGCGTTCGAAAAAACGCTGCAGTGGCCGGGCGGAGCAATCGTGCTGCATGGCCGCATCGACCGGATCGACGAGAATGCCGACGGCGAGCGGGCGGTGCTGGATTACAAAACCAGAAACCAGCATGTCGCTGAGCGCCAAACTCAAGGAAGGCGAAGACCACCAGCTGCCGTTCTACGGCCTGTTGTCCGATGCGCCGGTCAGCACTGCGCATTATGTCGCGCTGGAAGTCAGCAAGGACAAGACCGGCGATGCCGGCGCGCCGCGTTACGCCGACTGGCAGAGCGCACTGGAGACCGAAATCGTGCGCAATATGCGGGCGATCACGCAGGGCGCGGGACTGCCCGCCAACGGCACCGAATCGGTGTGTCAATATTGCGACGTGCGCGGCCTGTGCCGCAAAGGAGCCTGGTGATGAGCGAACCAACTACAGCGCCGCGCGCCTACGAGATCAATGGCGAGGCCGCCGATGCGGCCCGCTTCATCGCGCTGGCCTGCGACCCGCAACATTCGGTGGTGGTCGAAGCCTGCGCCGGCAGCGGCAAGACCTGGCTGCTGGTGGCGCGCATGCTGCGCCTGCTGCTGGCGGGCACCGCGCCGTCCGAATTGCTGGCGATTACCTTCACCCGCAAGGCGGCGCAGGAAATGCGCGAGCGCCTGATGCTGTTGCTGCGCGACCTGGCGCTGCTGCCTGAGCCGGAAGTGCGCACGCTGCTGCTGGAGCGCGGCGTCGGCGCGCACGACTTGCCGCGGCTGATGCCGCTGGCGCGCGGCCTGTTTGAACGCGTGCTGTCGAGCCCGCAATCGCTGTCGATCGACACCTTCCATAGCTGGTTCGCGCGGCTGATCCAGATCGCGCCGCTGACCGCCGGCGTGCCGCACGGCTACAGCCTGACCGATAGCAGCGGCGAGCTGTTGTCCGAGGCGTACAGCACCTTCATGCAGTCGCTCAACGATGCGGAACATGCGCCGCTGCGCGCGGCTCTGCTGGCGCTGTACGACAGCGTCGGCGATTTCAATGCGAAGAAGCTGCTCGATGCGTTCATCGGCAAGCGGGCCGAATGGTGGGCTTCGGTGCAGGGCGCGGCAGAAGAACAACGCCACCCCGCCGCTGCAGTGGCTGCAGGACTTGTGCGGTGCCGATGCCGCATCCGATGCGCGGCTGACGCTGTGGGACGATGCGCAACTGGGCAAGCGCCTGCAGAGCATCGCATGGCTGCTGGGGCAGGGCGCCAAGCGCAATCAGGAGCGCGCGACCAAGATCGAAAGCGCGCACAGCGACGGCGCCAGCCTGTCAAATTTTGCGCAGCTGCTGGCGCAGTTCCGCGACGACAAGGGCGCGCCGCGCGGCAACGACCACCGGCGCGGTCAATTGTTCGAAGGCGATCGAAGCCAATCTGGGCGCAGGGCGGGGCCGATGCCTTCGAGCGCGAATTCGTCGCACTGGGCGACGCGTTGCAGCAATTGCAGCGCCGCAGTGCCGAGCCCGATGTGCTGGCGCTCAACGCCGCGCTGTTTACCGCCGGCGCCGCCTATCTGGAACGCTATCAGGCAATCAAGGCCGAGCGCCGCGTGTTCGACTTCGCCGATCTGGAATGGCAGGCGTATCGGCTGCTGTCGGACGAAGAGCACGCCGCCTATCTGCAAAGCCGGCTCGATGCGCGTTACAAGCACGTGCTGCTGGATGAATTCCAGGATACCAATCCGCTGCAATGGAACATCGTGCAGGGCTGGCTGAATGCTTACGGCGACGACGGCAGCAAGCCCAGCGTGTTCATGGTCGGCGATCCGAAGCAATCGATCTACCGCTTCCGGCGCGCCGAGCCGCGCGTGTTCATCGCCGCGCGCGATCTGCTGGCCAGCCAGGGCGCGGCAGTGCTGCGCACCAATCAGACCCGCCGCAATGCGGGCGACATCGTCGCTGCGCTCAATGCCAGCTTCGGCGGCAATCCGATTTTTTCAGCGCAGACCACGCTGGCCGCGCACAGCGGTGCGGTCTGGCGCCTGCCGCTGATACGCCAGGCTGTGCGCGAGAAAGCCGAGGCGGCGGGATTCGCGCTGCGCAATCCGCTGACCACGCGCGCGCGACGAGGAGGAAGATGCGCGCCGGCGCGATGAAGGCCGGGCGGTCGCGCAGGCGATCCTGCGCGCACGGCAGGAACTCAGCGCGCAACGGCGCGACGGGCAGCCGGTGCGCTGGTCGGAAGTGATGCTGCTGGTGAAAAAGCGCAAGCACCTGGGCGCGTACGAGAGCGCATTGCGCGAGGCCGGCATTCCGTTCGTGTCCGACAAGCGCGGCGGCCTGCTGCAGGCGCTGGAAGTGGCCGACCTGATCGCGCTGCTGTGCTTCCTGATCGCGCCCGGCGACGATCGGGCGCTGGCCCATGTGCTGAAATCCCCGATCATCAATGCCGACGATGCCGACCTGATCACGCTGGCGCAGCGCAGCGAAGCCGGCTGGTGGCTGCGGCTGCAGGCGGCCATCACGGCAGGGGACGGCGCCACGCCGGCGCTGCACAGGGCCGGCGAGGTATTGGCGCGCTGGCTGGAAGCCGCGCCGCGCCTGCCGGTGCATGATTTGCTGGACCTGATCCTGCATCAGGGCGAATTGCTCAGCCGCTATGCGCAGGCGGCCTCCGCGCTGACGCGCAGCCAGGTGATCGGCAATATCGAGGCGTTTACCGAACTGGCGTTGAATCTGGATGCCGGCCGTTATCCGAGCCTGCCGAAATTCATCGACGCGTTGCGCACGCTGCAGAACGGGGCCGACAACGATGCGCCGGATGAAGCCGGCATCGACGCCGCGGTCGATGCGGTGCGGATTCTGACCATCCACAGCGCCAAGGGACTGGAAGCGCCGATCGTCGTGCTGCTCGACGCCAATCACAGCGAACCGGCGCGCGACGATAGCGGCATCCTGTGCGACTGGCCGCAGGATCAGGCTGCGCCGACCCATTTTTCGGTGTTCGGGCGCAAGGACGAACGCGGCGCGGCGCGCGATGCGCTGTTTGCGGCGGAAGAGGGCTTCAAGGCGCAGGAAGACTGGAACCTGCTGTACGTGGCCGCCACCCGCGCCAAGAACATCCTGATCATCAGCGGCGTGGCCGGCGCGAAGAATGCGCAGCCCGACGGCACGGTCGACAACAGCTGGTACGCCAGGATGCATAGCGCCGACGATGTCGAGTTCGAGCTCGCAGGCCGGCAGCGCCGAGGCGTTGCCGGAAACCGGGTTCACGCTGCCGGTCTTCGATCCGCCCGTGCTGGCCGCGCCGCAGCCGGCCGGGATTGCAGCACGCAGCGATGCGATCGACGAGGGCATCGCCTTGCACGGCTTGCTGGAGCGGCTGACGCAGTCCGGCGCGTGGCCGGTCAGCGTGCCGGATGCGGGCCTGATTGCGCGCTGGCTGCGCTGCCCGGCCGATATGGCGGCCACCATCCGCGAGCAGGCGCAGGCGATCCTGGCGCAAGCCGAGCTGGAACACTTCTTCGATCCGTCCCGCCATCAGAGGGCGCACAACGAGCTGGAAGTGATGGTCGGCACCGACCTATTTCGGTTCGACCGGGTGGTGATCTTCGAGGATGCGGTGTGGATACTGGATTACAAGCGCAATCTGCTGGACAACGAACGCGCCGGATACCGGGCGCAGCTGGCGCGCTACCGCGCCGCCGCGCAGTCCGTGTTCGGCGGCAAGCAGATCAGGTCGGCGCTGATCACGGTCGATGGGCGTTTGTGGGAAATGGCTTGAGGATCGGCGGTTGCAGTAGCAGAGTGGCGGCTTACGCTGCGCTGACCCGCCCTACGGAGAATAAATATACTCCATAGTGTATTTTTATTATGCCAATGAAATCGTGCGGGAACATGGGTATTTTTCCATATACCCCCGTAAATAATCGAAAATATTGGGCGTAGGCGTCAATAACGTAGCGCATTGCGCCGATGTTTGACGCCGGAAACGGGGCCGGCGCAAAATCCGCGCCGGCCCCGTTTCAGATACGGCTATTTTTTCAGCGCGACCTTGCCCAGATCCCAGATCGGCAAGAAAATGCCCAGCGCCAGGATCAGCACCAGGATGCCCAGCGCGACGATCAGGATCGGTTCGATCTGCGACGACAGGGTCTTCAGTTCGTAATCGACTTCGCGCTCGTACATTTCAGCGATTTCATCCATCAGGTCATCGAGTTCGCCGGTTTCCTCGCCGACCGCAATCATCTGCAGCACTATCGGCGTAAACACGCCGGCCACCACGGCGGTGCGCAAGATGCTTTCGCCGCGCTCGACGCCGTCGCGCATCTGTTCCACCCGGCTGGCGATATAGGTGTTGTCGACCGTTTGCGCGACCACGTTCAGGCCCTGCACGATCGGCACGCCGCTCTTGCTGGACAGGGAAAAGCTGCGGGCAAAGCGTGCCAGCGTGCCTTTCAGGATGATGGTTCCGACGATGGGGAAGCGCAGCTTGAGCTTGTCCCATTGGTACCGGCCATTGACGGTCGCGATATACGTCTTGAAGCCAAATACCCCGGCGATGATCGCCGCCAGCATCAGCGGCCAGTAGTGCACGGTGAAGTTGGAGGTCGCCAGCAGAACGCGCGTCATCAGCGGCAATTCCGCATTGAAGCCGGCATACACCTTGGCGAATGCCGGGATCACGAAGATGTTGATCACGCCGATCGCCGCGATCATTGCAATGATCACAAAGCTCGGATAGCGCATCGCGGTGCGTACCCGTTCGCCCATCTCGCGTTCGAATTCAAGATGGGCAAACAGGCGCAGGAACACATCTTCCAGGCGGCCGGTCATCTCGCCGACCCGCACCATGCTCAGGTAAAAAGTGGAAAATACGGCCGGATGGCGTCGCATCGCGGCCGACAGTTCGCGCCCGGAATCGAGCGATTCGCGGATGTCCTTCAACACCCGCGCAAATGATTTGTTGATCGCCGATTCCTGCAAGCCGGCCAGGCCGCGCATGATCGGCACGCCCGCTTTCAGCAGCGTATACAGCTGGCGGCTGAACAGCTGGACATCGATCGAGCGTATCTTCTCTTCGGTCAGGCGCGCCCACCAGCCGACCTCATCGCCGTTCAGCGGCCGGCTGGTGGCCGTGATGTCGATCGGCGTGATGCCGGTGTTGAACAACTGGTTGGCGACCGCGCTGCTGTCGCTGCCTTCCAGCACGCCTTGCACCAGTTCGCCGCGCGAATTGCGCGCTTTATACGCGAAGAAAGGCATGGTTAATCCTCAAGCTGGTTGCTGATGCGCATCGCTTCGCCGACCGTGGTTTTGCCTGCGACGACCAGCGCCACCGCATGGCGGCGCAGGGTTTCGCCTGCCATTTGCGCTTGCGCCACCTTGGTGAAGGCGGCCGGATCGCCGCCGTTGGCGGCATCCGCCACTTCCCTGGTCATTTCGAGCATTTCGTAGACCCCCATGCGGCCGCGGAAACCGGTGCCGTTGCAATGCGAGCAGCCGCGTCCGTGCAGATAGCGGTGCGCGCCGACCGTGTCCTTCAGCTCCGCCTTCAGCCACTCATGCTCGTTGGCTTGCAACACATGGTCTTCGCTGCAGCTGTCGCAAATCACGCGCACCAGGCGCTGCGCGACCACCGCCTGCAGCGAGCTGCCGACCATGTAACCGGGCACGCCCATGTCCAGCAAGCGCATCGGCGTGCTGACGGCGTCGTTGGTGTGCAGCGTCGACAACACCAGATGGCCGGTCATCGCGGCGCGCATGCCGATCTGGGCAGTTTCCTGGTCGCGCATCTCGCCCACCAGCACCACGTCGGGATCCTGGCGCAAGGCCGAGCGCAGCACCCTGGCAAAACTGAGTTCGATCTTGTCATTGACCTGCACCTGGTTGATGCCGGCCAGCCGGTATTCGACCGGATCTTCGACCGTGATCAGCTTTCTTTGCAGCGTGTTCAGCTCGGACAGCGCGCCGTACAGCGTGGTGGTCTTGCCGCTGCCGGTCGGCCCGGTCACCAGCACCAGTCCGTTCGGGCGCTGCACGATCGCGCGGAAGCGTTTCAGCATCGCCGGCGGCATGCCGATGCCATCCAGATTGAGCTTGCCGCCGCTCTGGTTCAGCAGACGCATCACCACCGATTCGCCATACTGGGTCGGCATGGTCGAAATCCGCACGTCGATCTGCTGCTGCTTGACCTTGATCGCAAAGCGGCCATCCTGCGGCATGCGTTTTTCCGAAATGTCGAGGTCCGACATCAGCTTCAGGCGCAAGGCCAGCGATGCGGCAATCTTGATGTCGGCTTCGGTTTGCAGGTGCAGCACGCCGTCGATGCGAAAGCGGATGTGCAGGCGTTTCTCCTGCGGCTCGATATGGATGTCGGACGCGCGCACCTGGGTCGCGTCGTCGAATACCGATTGCAGCAGCTTGACCACCGGCGCATCTTCCAGGCCCGCATTCAGGCCCAGCGCACCGAAATCGATGGTGCTGTCGCCCAGTTCCTGCTCCAGTTCGCGCGCCAGCCCGGAGATCTCGTCGGTGCGGCGATACAGGTTGTCAATCGCCTGCAGCAGTTCGCTTTCATTGACCACCGCCAGCGCGATGTCGCGTTTCAGCAGGCGCGCAATCTCGTCGTAGGCAAACAGATCGGTCGGATCGGCCATGCCGATCAGCAGCGCACCGTTGCGCTCGTCGAGTGCGATCGCGCGGAAGCGGCGCGCCTGCATTTCAGGCAGCAGGCGCACCGTTTGCGGCTTGATGTTGTACTGCTTGAGGTTGATGTAAGGGATGTTGAGCTGCCGCGCCAGCGCGCCGGAAATGATCTCTTCCGTCACAAAACCGTTTTCGACAAAAACCCGCCCCAGTTTGCGCCCTGTGCGCTTTTGCTCGGCGAGCGCCAGTTGCAGCTGCTCTTCGGACAGCAGCTTCTGCTGCAGCAGGATTTCACCCAAGCGAATTTTTTCCGGCCTGGCCATAAGTGCTCCTTGTAGTTTCGCTGGGAAAATTAATGCACTGCATTTTATGTCATGCAGGCGCGGCGGGTGGACAGGTTTTTGCGCCGATCCGGCGCCAGCCTTCTTCCGGCGCCCATGTTTTGCCATGAATCATGGGGGTATATGCCAGAACATAGCACTGGGCGCACGATTTCATTGGCTCATTAAAAATACACCGGTATGTATGTAAAAACCACGGGGCGTGACGATAAGGCCTGTCGGTATCGCTAATGGCGCAAGCAGGCGCCTGATGCGATTGTTAAATCAAGCGTGCGCTTTGTCGGCTTCGCGTGCCGGCCGGACAAGGTCTGCGCAGATCTTGTCAGGCATTGCATTGATGCAGCAGAGGTATTTCCATCAGGAAATTTCAGTGGTATTTAATTATCAAATATTTAATTTTAATTATTAAAAATTTAACATTTATTCAAAATAATGTTGTTTTCCTATTCAATATGTTAAACACGATCTCTTCAGATGTAATATTGCGAGGCAGAAAAATTGCTGACGCATTTTTGTAACCGTTTGGCAAAAGAATCCAGATTCAGGGGCATAGAAAATGCGAAGAATGCAGTCTGTTCGCACTCATCCATAGCTGAATGTAGCAAACCCTCACCGGTGTGATACCGGTATTTTGAATTATTTGATAACGGAGTTGAATATGAACAAGAATATGCGCATGAACAAGCAACAATCTGGTTTTACCCTGATCGAACTGGTGATGGTGATCGTGATTTTGGGTATTCTGGCGGCGACCGCGTTGCCGAAGTTTGTCGACCTGGGTTCCGATGCGCGCACCGCCGCGATGAAAGCGGTGGACGGCTCGATGCGTTCCGCCAATGCGATGATTTTTGCCAAGGCGGCAATGGCAGTGCCGCCCCAATCAGGGTTAAATGGTACGGTGACCATCAATGGTTCAGCCATAACGACACGCTATGGTTATGCTTTGAACATGACTGCAACTGGCCCTTGCCATGGACCTGAGTGCTGATTACACAACTGCCGCTGCGACCGTTTCCCACAGTGGTGCAGTCGCACCGGCCACCTGCCGGGTAACTTATGCTGCTGCCACCGCGACGGTAGCCCCGACCTACACTACCGTGACAACCGGCTGCTAATCCGCATAACAGCACGGGCCCCTGCCCGTGCTGCATTGCAAAGAGGCAAGCCTGTCTTGCTGTATCGCTTTTCTTGCCAGAGTAAGCAATGTTTCCACGCGCTTCGCATGGCTTTACCATCGTCGAGCTCATCATGGTGATGATCATCACCGGCATCATGGCGGCAGTCGTGGCGCCACGGTTCATGGATAACAGCGACATCCAGGCGCGCGGGTTTGCCGATCAGGTACAAGCGTCGCTGCGTTATGCGCAAAAAACCGCGATCGCACAGCGACGCTTTGTTTGCGTTGCATTTACATCCAGCAGCATTACCCTGACCATCGATATGGCAGCGGCAGCGATATGCCCGGGTGGAAGCCTTGCTTCGCCAGACGGCAAGCCGGCGTATGTCGTTACCGCCCCTTCCGGCATCACGTTTTCCACGACTCCAACCAATTTCAGCTTTGATGCGCTGGGCAGACCTGGCCCGAATGCGCAACAAACCATCAGCATCGTGCGGTGCCGCCAGCGCCATTACTGTCGAAGCCGAGACCGGCTATGTCCACTGAGTACCGGCAAAAAGGCATCTCGCTGATCGAGCTGATCATGTTCATCGTCATCGTCAGCGTCGGCATTGCCGGCATCCTGTCGGTGATGAACGTGACCACCCAGGCCAGCGCCGACCCGCTGATTCGCAAGCAGGCGCTGGCGATCGCCGAATCGCTGCTGGAGGAAATCACCTTGCAGCCGTTTACCTATTGCGATCCGGATGATCCGGCTGCAGCAACTGCGACAGAGCGGCGACGGTTGCTGCTCCCGAGCGCCTTGGTCCCGAGCGATCGCGTCATTCGGCAACGCAGCCCGGCGGTAATGTCTCGCAATGTGGCGCAGCGCAACGCTGACAAGTCGGCGATTACAACGGTTTTGTCGATGCGCCGGCATCCGCGGACATCTGGGATAGCGCGCGATTACCCGGCCTGGAGCGCCTACAACGCCTCGGTGGCCATCAGCAGGTCGGGCGGCATCCTCGGCGTGCCGCAAATGACGTATTGCAGATCGATGTGCAGGGTCGGGCCCGGCAACACCGATATCACCGTCACCGGTTACCGCTTCCGTTATGCGCCCAATGCCGTACCCTGATGCCGATGCAGACTGCGATGACCCAACGCCAGCGCGGCTTCACCCTGATCGAGGCGGTCATGGTGATTGCCATCACCGGCATCGTTGCGGCGATGGTGGCGATCTTCATCCGCACCCCGATTCAGGGCTATTTCGATCTCGAACGGCGCGTAGAAATGACCGACACCGCCGATACCGCGCTGCGCCGTATCGCGCGCGATCTGCGCCTGGCATTGCCCAATAGCGTGCGCACTGTGGCGGCGCATCGCCAGGCTGTGTCTGGAATACCTGCCGACGTCGAGCTGGTGGACGTTATCGCATGCGGATATCGGTGCCCTTGGGACTGAGATATTCTGGATTTCACGGCCGGATGCCAGTTTTGACGTGCTGGGTGCGCCCGAATCCGGTTCGGCCGCCGGCGATCAGCTCGGTGATCTACAACCTGGGCATACCGGGCGCGGATGCGTATTCCGGCAATAACCGGCGCAACCCATTTCCGCCGCCACGCCAACAGCATCATGCTGATGGTACGGCGAGCAGTTGCCGATTCGCTTCTCCGGCACCGCATTTCAGTGTGATACCGCCGCGAGCAAGCGGTGTTTTAGGTAGTACCAATAGCGGCAGCGGGATCGATAGCGCCGGCAATGGCAATGGCGCCTTGTATCCGTTATTCGGCATTACGGGATCAATCCAAGCAGCCAGATCCGCCCGGCAATACCGGCGGCACGCCGGTGCTGGCGCAGAATGTCAGCGCCTGCACTTTTACCTATGATCCTTCGGTGAATCAACGTAACGGCCTGGTGTCGATGCAGATTGCCATCACCAAAGATAATGAAACGGCCAACCTTTACCATGAAGTGCATGTCAGCAATGTGCCCTAAACAAGCTCCCCGTAAGCGGAATGCGCGATCCCAGGCCCAGCGCGCAGCGCGGCTTTGCCATCGTGTCGGCCATTTTTCTATTGGTGGTATTGGGCGCTTTGGGCGCATTCATGGTCACCCTGTCGACGGTACAGCACACCACCTCGACCCAGGATATGCAAGGCGCACGCGCCTATCAGGCGGCGCGGGCCGGGATCGAGTGGGGTGCGTATCAGGTGCTGACGCCGGAACACGCCAACCCGGTGGGGGTTCCATATGTTTGCCCGGTGGCAGCGACAGCGCTCAATACTCTGGCGGGTTCCCTGGCAGGCTTTAGCGTGACGGTCTTGTGTGAGCTGACGGCTATTTACGGAAGGTGCCAATCAGATCCGTGTTTATCAGATCACCTCCACCGCCACATCCGGGACGGCAGGCAGTGCTTATTACGTCGAGCGGCAATTGTCGGCCGCGATCAACACCTGCCGGCTGCTGGCAGACAGTACGCCTTGCGGGAACTGAGAAATGCAATACGTGAAAGTGAACCATTAAGGAACTCGTCGGGGGCTGATTTTTCGGTGTATTTATTGGGAGTATAGTTAAAAACATGGCGTCACCCGCACATATCTATTGGCATTGAAAAAATACAGGGTGGTGTATATTTTTCCTTCCCAAGCCATGCCAAGCAGTCTTCCAGCACTTCCGGCGGCGCCATTGGCTGGGGGCTGTCCTCCATCGCTGCTGGCATCAAGGCCGGACCGGTTGCCGGGTGGGTGTGTTCAATAAATTTCGCGAAGATAAATCAGCGGACTTTTGTAGATGCCAAAGGTCGCCCGCGCTGTCGGGTCGGCATTGGCGGCACCCTTCCACGGAAATTTCAGCCATGCCGGTACAACGATGGCGATGTCAACAGAGCCACTATTGCCCGCGCCCGGCTTGGATAACTTGAGTTTGCCATCTCCTGCGGCAAACTTGCCTGTGATGCTGACCGTAGCCATGGTTTCAGCGGCACTCAGATGGTTGCCCCGCGCATTGGCAGCGACTTCCGGGTAAAAGGTCAGTCCCGCCGCTGAGCTTGGCGCGACGATAGGCGTGCAGCTGTCGTCGGTGTTTTTCACCCATGCACTGCCATTCCAGTACTGGGCAAGCAGCGACACCGGCAAGTCCAGCAACTCCGTACCATAGGCATTCTGTATCTTCAGCCGCCCATAGCGCATGTTGGCGGCATCACCCACTGCGGTATTGCCTGCTGCAGGCACTTCGCCATCGGTGGGCGCAGCGCTGACTGTGATTGAGGTTGCTCCAGTTGGCTCCGTCGGACGGCTGATCTGGTGCTTTGCCGACACATTAGCCGCGCCATTCGACCAGGTGCCGGCAGGGGCAGTGGAACTGCTGGTCAGGCTGGCTCCGGCCGGCAGTGGTGCGGCGCTAAAGCCATAGCGCGCATAATCGCTTAGGTCCAGCTTGGCAAACGCACCTGAATAATTTTGTGTAGTACCGTTCGCTGCATTCCGAGCCGTGAGGGTAAACGCGGTAGTGAAGCCATCCTGTCCAAAATAACTAAAAGGGGTGCTGGCGGTGCATGCAGCCGTCAGGGAGGCGCCGCTAATGTTGAAATTGTCAGGATAAAAACGTCCTATATTGCTGGTGGTGGCGCCAGTCACGCTGCCAGCACCCAGATAGTCGCCATCGGCCACACTCGGGGTCAAAGTCATGATGCCAACCTCACTCCAGGACAGATTGCTCACCGTGGCCACGCCGTTGCTGAAGCTGCTACCCGCTATGCTGCCGTTGGACAGCGTCCCGCTGTTGCCGCCGCTGGGCAGTACCAGCGCCCTGGTGAGAAGCACGCCCTCAGGGTTGGTTTCCTTGCCATAGTTGGGTGTGGTCGCACCGCCAGAAGTGGTAGCCGTGACTGTGGCGGTAAAGGACTCGCCCGCCTTGATAAATTTGGGGTCTGAAGCCGAAGCCGCTATGGGATTGGTGAGATAGGGGCTTGCAGTTTGCTTGATCGCGGACACAATGAAGCCCCCCGGCTTGATCACAAAAGCATTCGACGAGCCGCTTAGTGTGGCCGAGTTGACCGTCTTGCTGGCCCATAGCATGGCTTGGCCCACGTCGCTGAACGTGAAGGTGAAGGGCGCGTTGCCGTTGGCGTCGAAAGTCATCGGCACCGGAGTGTAGCTAGCCACGCCGGAACTCGGGTTGCCGGTGATCGCGGTGGGGCTGTTGCTCGTAACCGACATCAGCTTGCCGCTCGCGCAGGTGGTGGGGTTGTTGCACTGGTAGGCCCAGTTCACGGTGGTCGAGCCGCTGAGCGCCGATTCGCAGGCCTGGGTCGTGGTGCTGCTCTGCACCGCGCGCAGGTAGTAGGTGCTTGACGCGGTGCCGGCCTTCTGCGACGGAATGGTGGCCGCCGAGCCGCCAGTCGAATTGGAAATGATGAAACCCGCGGTGTTGAAAGTGGTTGAGCAGTTGTTGACGGCCGAGCAGGCAGTACCGTTGGCGCAACACTGGCGCGCATTGGTGGCGGCTGTCTGCTCACCCGAGAGCGTCACCGACACTGATGTGCCATTGGCCGCCGATGGATAGCTCAGCGTCGTGGTCGCCACACCCGCGGAATTGAAGGTCACCGATGTCGCCGCAAGCGAGGCTCCGCTGGTGGTCAGCGTGGCGGTCGTGCCGCTAGCCGTCGTGTAGGCGCTGGTGCAGGGGCTACTGGTGTTCGCGCAGGCGGTTACTGCAATGGTGGTTGGCAGACAGTTGATGCTACTGGTGGGCAATGAAAGTTCATAGTGATCGGGGCCGGTAATCACAGCAGTGCATTTAGCGTTGCTTGGAATGCAAGTGCCGGCGACAGAACTGTTGTTGCCAATGTTCAAGGTACTGCCAGCCGTCAAATTACCTGTGATTAAGCCATTATTTCCAATATTGATCGTTTGGACGGCTTGCAAATTCACCGATCCAGTGAAGTTGTTGTTTATGTCGATTGATTGTGCAGCATAGATGGTGAACGCGTTCCCTCCATTATTTATGATCAAGTGGTTACCAGCAGTGAAACTGCCCGTAGTCAAATTGAGTGTCATTGGGGCGGTCACATTGATGGTTGTGTTATTGGCCAGTGTGATGCTACCTGTGCAGTTATAGGTTGTGCCCGATGAAAAGCTGCAGTTGTTGAATGGTGAAGTGCCTATGTTGGCAGGCAATGAGTACGTTGCTGCGATAGCCAGGCTGCACCAAAACGTACAAGAGCACAGCACAGCGCAACTGGCTAGGATTCGGTAAAGAGTATGTAGCAGAGGAATTCGGTAACAGTTTTGCGCGTAAGCAAAGATCATGACTAAGCTATTTTTTTCATTTTTTTATATCCGGCTACACATTGCGTTCAGTCGCTTTCGCAATTTACTTTGTCCGGGAAGGCAGGTTGGTACAGGCTTCGCCCTTTGTAATATTGACTTATGTTACGGGGAATATGGCGTTTTCTTTAACGTCTGGATCGCGGTTGCAGGGCTAATGTGTTGGAGTCTATCCTATTTTGATTCCATAATGACTGCGCCCAGAACTTCCCAATAATCAATGCCAAATTGTTTTATGGCATCTTCGTAATACTGAAAAGAAGGCTTGCCACAACGGTCGCTGACTTGAATCTCAAGCCCGTGCCACTTTCGGCGTATTCAAGAACGCGAATGAATTTATTTGCTTGCGAGAAATGTATTAGCGTTGGTTGACGAGATATTGCGTGAAGTTACGCTACAGTCACATGCAACAATTGACAAGGGCGGCATAGTAACTTAACTTCAGGCACTATTTTTTCAGTACAAGCAAGGGCTTATTTGTGGGCTTATTCGGTAAAACCAAGAAAAATTCCGGCTGGATGGCGATCAGTTGCCAATCCGATGGTATTTTCGTCGCCCATGTGACTCGACCGCCAGCAGGCAGGCCAGTGGTGGAATTGTTTTCTTTTTATCCTGCCGATAAGCTTGAGTTGCCGGCTGCGCTTGACAAGCTCGCCAAAGAACTGCATCTGGATCGTTATCAGTGCTCGCACTTGCTGGCTGCCGGCGAATACCAGTTGTTGTCAGTCGATACGCCTAATGTGCCGCCCGATGAACTCAAGAATGCGATACGCTGGCGCCTCAAGGATATGCTGGATTATCACGTGGACGATGCGACCATCGATGTATTGGCGGTACCGCAAGACAAGAACGGGGCGGTGCGCAGCAACACCCTGTTCGCCGTGGCGGCCCGCAATCAGTTGATCGAGCAACGCCAGGCACTATTTGATGGGGCAAAAATCGCGTTGCGCGTGATCGATATTCCGGAGATGGCGCAGCGTAATATTTCCGCATTGCTGGAGCCGGAAGGGCGTGCGGTTGCGCTGTTGTCGTTTAATGCGGAAGGGGGATTGATTACCGTTACTTTTGGCGGCGAACTGTATCTTTCACGGCGCATGGACATCAGCATCATACAATTGCAGCAGGCCGAGCCGTCGCAAAAAACGGCAATTCATGAACGGATCACGCTGGAGTTGCAGCGTTCGCTGGATCACTTTGACCGGCAATATCATTCGATGCCCTTGTCAAAATTGATACTCTCCCCGATGGGGGCGGCCGGGGCCGGTCTGCAGGAATACCTGGCAGCCAATTTGTATGCACCGGTGGAAACCATGGCGCTGGAGTCGGTTCTGGATTTTTCCAAGGCGGCTGAACTGCATCAGGCTGAATCGCAGCAACGCTATTTCATGGTGCTTGGCGCTGCGTTGCGCCATGAGGAACGGGCGCTATGAGTCAGCAGATCAATCTCTTCAATCCGATTTTCCTGAAACAGAAAAAATACTTTTCTGCGGTGGCGATGGCGCAAGCACTGGGCTTGATCTTGCTCGGCGCGTTGCTGTTGTCTATTTATTCAGGCTATCAGCTTTCCGGCATACGCCATGATGCGGCCAATACAAGCGCACAACTGGGCCTGGTGCAGGCGCAGTTGAACAAGGTCAGGGCTGAATACGCGCCACGTCAGAAAAGCCAGGTGCTGGAAGACGGCGTCAAGAAAACCGAGGCGCAAATGCAGTCCTTGCAGCAGATTTTCGACACGCTGCAAAAAGGCGATATAGGCAATACCAAGGGATATTCCGCGTATCTGCGCGCCTTTTCCCGTCAGATCGTGGATGGATTGTGGCTGACCGGTTTCAGCATCGTCGGTGCCGGCACCGAAATGGGTTTGCAAGGACGGGCGTTGCGGCCGGAGTTGGTGCCTGCTTACATCAATCGCCTGAAACAGGAAGCGGTGATTCAGGGGAAAACTTTTTCCACCCTGGAGCTGCAGTTGCCTCAACCGGAACAAGGCAACAGGGAGCGTGCGGCAAGCGCCCATTCCGCTGCAGCGCCTTATGTCGATTTTGATCTGCGCTCATCAGGCATGGTGAAAGAAGTGGCGACAACAGCCATGCCATCCTCCAGTTCAGATGCGAATGCCTATATTGCTTCCCACTTGCCACCGCCAAAAACGATCAAGGAACAAGCAGAAACACCTGGAGCGAAAAAACAATGAAGCAAACCCTGCAGCGATTGATCCTGAAAGTGGATGCGATGAGCCTGCGCGAACGCATCATGATCTTTGCGGGAACCGCATTGACACTGATGTTGTTGCTCAATGCGCTATTGTTTGACCCGCAATTCGCGCAACAAAAGCAGTTGTCGCAACAGATTAAATCGGATCAGTCAAAAATTGCCGAGATGCAGACGGAAATTCAGCAAAAAGTGCAATCGCAGGCAGTCGATCCGGATGCCGTCAATAAGGCGCTGTTGAAGCAATTGCAGCAGCAATCGCAGCAAATGCATGCTGACTTGCTGGGCCTGAACAATGTGTTGGTCAAGCCGGAGAATATGGCTTCCGTGCTGGAAGATATATTGAAGCGCAACGGTAAATTGCGCCTGATTTCACTCAATACCATGCCGGTAAGCAGTTTGACTTCAGCTGCGCCGAACGACGCGAAAGTTCCGGCAGAAAAAAGTGTCGTGCCAGCGCCGTCGGCAACAGCGCAGAGCCTCGCGGATACGGGCGAAATCTACAAGCACGGCGTAGAAATTGTGGTGCAGGGGAAGTATCTGGACATGATGAGCTATATGGCAGCGCTGGAGACGATGCCATGGCAGTTATATTGGGGCAAGGCAACGATGCATGTGGATACCTATCCTGAAGCGACCTTGAGCCTGACCCTGTTCACACTGAGTCTGGATAAGAAATGGCTGAATCTGTGAATATTTCCGGCAAGTCGATCGTGATGCTGGCGAGTTGGTGGATGTTGAGTTCGCTGGCCGCCGCGCAGACCAGCATTGACCCGACACGGCCGCCCGACTCGATCAGCGCGGCGCGCGGGGAAGTGACCGCGTCGCCTGCCGCTGGTCCGGTGCTGCAGTCGGTACTGATCTCTCCCGGCAGAAAGATGGCCATCATCAGCGGTCAGACGGTGAAGTTAAACGGCAAATTCGGTGACGCGCGCCTGGTACATATTGCTGAGTCAGAAGTTGTTTTGCGCAGCGGCAAGACAGAGCAAACATTGAAGCTTTTTCCTGATATGAAGATACGGCCAGTGATTCAACCGGCTCGTTAAAATGCAACACAACAGGCTTTAGATAAAGAATGCAAAAGACACTATTAACCTTCCTGATCATAGGATTGACGGGCTGCGTTTCACCTGCAGCAAAGCGTGATACGTATGACCTGATCAATGCCGAAATGAACAAGGCGGTCGAAGCCAAAGCAAAGCCTGCGCAGCAGGAGGAGGTTGCCGCATCGCTGTTGCCGCCACTGAAAATTGAAATGCCGAAGACCCGGCAGCCGCTGGAAGAACGATTCAATTTATCGTTCAACAATGCACCGGCAAATCAGTTTTTCATGGGGATCGTGTCGGGCACGCGCTATAACATGCTGGTACACCCGGATGTCACCGGCACCATCTCGGCCAATCTCAAGGATGTCACCTTGTTTGAGGCGCTGGATGCAATCCGCGAGCTGTATGGCTATGAATACAAGGTGGAGGGCGCGCGCATTTATGTCAAGCCGCTGAGCATACAAACCAGCATCTTCCAGGTCAATTACCTCAACAGCAATCGCAAAGGTTCATCCGATATTCGCGTGACGTCCGGTTCGGTCAGCGATGTGACATCGAATAATTCAGGCGCGGGTGGCACGTCATCCCCCACCACGGCAACCACGACGCATTCGGTTGAAAGCAGCAAGATCAACACTTCCTCCAATAATGATTTCTGGTCCGAGCTGAAAACTTCGCTGGAAGCCATCGTCGGCAACAAGGACGGACGCAGTGTTGTCATCAGTCCGCAGTCGGGGGTGGTGGTGATCCGCGCGATGTCGGATGAATTGCGCAATGTGTCGACTTTTCTGAAGGCGACGCAATTGTCGGTGGACCGCCAGGTGATTCTGGAAGCCAAGATCATGGAAGTGGAGTTGAATGACAACTTTCAATCAGGCGTCAACTGGGCCTCGTTTGCATCGCTGAATGCGATTAAAAACAGTCGTTCGTCGCTGGGTTTTGTCTCCCCAGGCTCAACCCTGGCGCCATTGCCGCTGGATGGAAGCAATCCGGCTGCCCTGACTACTGCGGGCAACAATGCTCTCAATGCAGTCAGCGGGATCGCATTGGGTGCGGCCAGCACGGCGGCTGGTTCTCTCTTTGGTCTGGCTTTCCAGACCAGTAATTTCGCTGCGTTGATTTCATTCCTGGAGTCGCAAGGCACGGTACATGTGTTGTCCAGCCCGCGTATTGCGACCCTGAATAATCAAAAAGCGGTATTGAAAGTCGGTACCGATGAATTCTTTGTGACGAAGTTGACCACGACCCCGGGAACCAGCACCGGCAGCAGCACGACGGGGGCGACAACCACAGTCGATGTCCAGCCTTTTTTCTCAGGCGTATCGCTCGATGTCACGCCGCAGATCGATGAAAACGGCAATATCACGCTGCATGTCCATCCTTCTGTCAGCAAGGTCACCACAGTCGACAAATCCATCAATCTGGGAACCAATAACGGCACTTTGAGCTTGCCACTGGCGTCGAGTGCCATTTCCGAGACCGATAGCGTGGTTCGCGGCCAGGATGGGCGCATCATTGCGATCGGCGGCCTGATGCGGCAATCGTCGTCGTCGGATCGTTCGCAGGTGCCGGGCGCCGGCGATGTCCCGGTGCTGGGCAATCTGTTCCGCAATACCGCCCGGGGTTCGCAAAAACGTGAGCTGGTGATCTTGCTCAAGCCGACCGTGATTCAGGGCGAAAATAGCTGGGCGCAAGACATGCTCGACAGCCAGCGCCGGATTCAGGGCCTGGCGCCGCGTGATGCAGTGGGAACGTACTAGGGATGTACAAGGCACATTTCCGTTTGAGCGAATTGCCTTTCGGGATTACGCCGGACACCAACTTCTTCTTCGGTTGCGCCAGTTACCAGGCTGCCTTGAACACGCTGCTGATTGCGACCAGGAATGGTGAAGGCTTCATCAAGATTACCGGTGAGGTCGGTACCGGGAAAACGCTGTTATGCCGCAAGTTCATGGCCTCGCTGGATCAGAGTTTTGTCACCGCCTATATACCGAATCCCTATCTTGAGCCGCGCACCCTGATGCTGGCGTTGGCCGACGAGCTGGAAATTTTTCTGGAAAAGGATGTCGATCAGCATCAGCTGATGAAATCGATCAATCTCCGGCTGCTGGAGTTGGCCAATCTGGGGAAAAAAGTGGTGCTTTGCCTGGATGAAGCGCAGGCTTTGCCCTTGGAGAGTCTGGAGGCACTGCGCTTGCTGACCAATCTGGAAACAGAGAAAAGAAAATTATTGCAAATCGTGTTGTTCGGCCAGCCGGAACTCAACCTGAAATTGCAAAAGAACTCGATCCGGCAACTGACGCAGCGCATCACGTTTCACTATGATATTGCTCCGTTGAGCAGGGGCGATATGGCGTTTTACATATCCCATCGCCTGAATATTGCCGGCTTTGCCGGAAACCATTTGTTTAGCTTTGCTGCTCTGCGCAGGCTGTATGCGGCCAGTGGCGGCATTCCGCGGCTGGTGAATATTCTGGCGCATAAATCCCTGATGGCGGCCTATGGCGAGGGGCGGCAGCAAGTTCGGGCCGCGCACGTCCGGATGGCAGCGCAGGATACCATTTCAGTAAAAAAAGCCTCCCGGGTCTGGTGGCTGCTGGGGGCTTCGATATTGCTGGTTGCCGTTGTCGATATGGCCATGGATTATTTTAAATGAGTCTTATCAATCAAATGCTGCAGGATCTGGACAAGCGTGGATCTGGTGCAGGGACTAACGACGTAGCGCATGCCCATATCCGGGCAGTGCCCGAGCAAAGCGGCAAATTGCGGCCGGTCTGGCACGCGGCTTTGCTGTTGACGGCTATATTGACGGCTGTTAGTGCATGGTTGTTTTTGCGCCCGGCGGCGCCTGCGGCCGCCAAACCTGTGGTGCCGCTACCGCCCGCTCAACAGAGTGCACTGCCGCGCACCAGCAATATGAGCATGAGCTTATCCATCGCTCCCGATCAGTTGGCACTACAGGAAAAAAGCGCAGTTGTCCCGGTGTCGGCAGTACCAGCGGCACCCGACTTATCGGCAGAGAAGAAGCTTGAAACAAATCCTGCACCAGTCAAATCCGTAACCGGAACGCTTCCTGACAAACCGCCAGTGGCGACTGTGCCAAATGCAGTCCAGCTTTCCGAGGTAAAAACACCTTCCACCCCGGCACCAGCGAATCTTGGCAAGAGCGTCAAAGAACCAAGGGACACGAGGGTGGACGAGGACAACAAGGTATTCAAGCCGGCCAAGGAAGTCACGCCGCAGCAGCACACGGAAAACACATATCGCAAGGCGCTGTCGCTGATCGATGCAGGACAGTTGCCGGAAGCGATCGGCGCACTCGAGCAAGTCCTGCAGCTCAATCCGAAGCATGCGGCAGCACGCCAGACACTGGTGGGCTTGCTGCTGGAGGGGAAACGGCAGGATGATGCGGTTCGGAGGTTGCAGGACGGCTTGAGCATCGATCCCGCCCAGTCGGGCATGGCGATGATATTGGCGCGTCTGCAGGTGGAGCGGGGCAACCAGCGGCCGGCGCTGGAAACCTTGCAGCGCTCACTGCCGCATGCAGCGGATCAGGCCGATTACCAGGCTTTTCTGGCGGCCTTGCTGCAGCGGGAAAAGCGCCACAAGGAAGCGGCTGAGCATTATGCGCTGGCCTTGCGCAAAGCGCCGCAAAACGGTCTGTGGTGGATGGGTTACGGCATCTCGCTGCAGGCCGATAACCGTCTGCCCGAAGCGCAGGATGCTTTTACGCGCGCCAGGGCGTCGACCATGTTGTCGGCTGAGCTGCAGGCCTTTGTCGATCAGAAATTAAGCCAGTTGCAGCGCTGATTTTTCCGGCTTCCTTTCGCCTAAGGCTATCGAAAATGCCCCCCCCCTCCCCCCGGCAAACTGGTAGCGACTGCCCGGATGCCACATCGTTGCAATCGAGGCGACCCGCGCCATCGACAGGGTTTTTCTCTTCAGTACCAGACACGGTTCTTTTTGCGTGATCTGCAGCATTTCAGCGATATCGCGCGGCGGGTTCAGCGCCTCGATCCGGTAATCCATGCCTTGCAGCGGGGCGGCTGCCATCAGGTATTCATTCGGCGTGGTGCTGGAAAAATCCTGCTGCATGTATTCGGGCACGACTTCCGGATTGACCCAGCGGTCTTCGACCTGGATCGGGATGTCGTTCTCGAAATGCACGATGACCGAATGGAACAGTGCATGTCCTGCAGCCAGTCCAAACTGTTTTGCCAGCGCATCGGAAGCCTTGCTGCGCGCCAGTTGATGTAATTCGCTGCGGTGGACATGGCCGCGCATTCTCACTTCTTCTGCAATGCTTTTGATCTCGACCAGCGTGGCCTGATATTTCTGCTGCGCGACATAGGTGCCGGAGCCCTGGATGCGGCTCAGGATCTGCTCGCTGGTCAATTCGCGCACCGCACGATTGACCGTCATGCGCGATACCTCGAATTGTTTGGCCAGCACCTGTTCTGACGGGATGACATCGCCTTCCTTCCAGTTGCCGGACTGAATTTCCCCCAGAATGAAATTCTTGATCAGCTGAAATGCCGGTAAATCCATTGCTCGTTGTTTCCCTTCCAAACTGTTCTCCTGGCTGGATGCGTCGTGCTGAAACTGCGTTTGTGTTTTGCATTTTATCATCTACATAAATATGTACGGTCTACTTAAATTATTATTGACTTAGTTGTATATACAACTTAAACTTTAAAAAACGTGAGCAAAGAGGTATGAATATTGTTTGCGAAGTGCGCTACAGCAAGCATTGCTCAGAGTGCCCATGGACTGGATAATTTGAAGGAGTCGACTATGAATACCGTATCGGATGCAGCACAGATGAATGACGATCCCCGTTTTGATGCGAGCCGGGTGATCCGCGCGCCGCGCGGGCCGGAGAAAACATGCAAGAGCTGGCAGGCGGAAGCCGCCTACCGGATGATCCAGAACAATCTGGATGCCGAAGTGGCGGAAAACCCGAAGCATCTGGTGGTCTACGGCGGCATCGGCCGTGCGGCGCGCAACTGGGCTTGCTACGACAAGATTCTCGAAGTATTGAAAGAGCTGAACGACGATGAGACCTTGCTGGTGCAATCCGGCAAACCGGTCGGCGTCTTCAAGACCCACGCCGATGCGCCGCGCGTATTGATCGCCAACTCCAATCTGGTGCCGAAATGGGCGAACTGGGAACACTTCAACGAACTCGACCGCAAGGGTCTGTTCATGTACGGCCAGATGACCGCCGGCAGCTGGATCTACATCGGCAGCCAGGGCATCGTGCAGGGCACTTACGAAACCTTCGTCGAGGCCGGCAAGCAGCATTTCAATGACGACTGGGCCGGACGCTGGATTCTGACCGCCGGTCTGGGCGGCATGGGCGGCGCACAACCGCTGGCAGCCACGCTGGCAGGCGCGGTATCGCTGAACATCGAATGCCAGCAAAGCAGCATCGATTTCCGTCTGCGCACCCGCTACGTCGACAAGCAGGCCAAGGATATCGACGACGCACTGGCGCTGATTGCGCATCATTGCGAACGCAAGGAAGCGGTATCGATCGCCTTGCTCGGCAATGCGGCCGAGATTCTGCCGGAACTGGTCAAGCGCGCCAATGCCGGCGCCATCAAGCCGGACCTGGTGACCGACCAGACTTCGGCGCATGACTTGATCAACGGCTACCTGCCGATCGGCTGGACCGTCGCACAGTGGAAGGCCGCACAAAACGACCCAAGCCAGCATGCACGCCTGACGCAGGATGCGGCGGCTGCCTGCGCCGCGCATGTGCAGGCGATGCTGGATTTCCATGCGATGGGCATCCCGACCGTCGATTACGGCAACAACATCCGTCAGGTCGCGTTCGACCATGGCGTGCAGAATGCGTTCGATTTCCCGGGTTTCGTGCCGGCCTATATCCGCCCGATGTTCTGCGAAGGCAAGGGGCCGTTCCGCTGGGTCGCGCTGTCCGGCGATCCGGAAGATATTTACAAGACCGATGCCAAGATCAAGGAACTGTTCCCCGACAACAAGCACACCCACAACTGGCTCGACATGGCGCGCGAACGCATCGCGTTCCAGGGCTTGCCGGCGCGGATTTGCTGGCTCGGGCTGGGCGAGCGCCACATCGCCGGTCTGGCGTTCAATGAAATGGTGCGCAATGGCGAACTGAAAGCGCCGATCGTGATCGGGCGCGATCATCTCGATACCGGCTCGGTCTCCAGCCCGAACCGCGAAACCGAGAGCATGCTGGACGGCACCGATGCGGTATCCGACTGGCCGTTGCTGAATGCACTGCTCAATACCGCAGGCGGCGCCAGCTGGGTTTCGCTGCATCATGGCGGCGGTGTCGGCATGGGCTATTCGCAGCATTCCGGCATGGTGATCGTGGCCGATGGCAGCGACGCCGCCGCCAAGCGTCTGGCACGGGTATTGGTCAACGATTGCGGCTCCGGCGTGATGCGTCATGCCGATGCCGGTTACCAGATCGCAGTCGACTGCGCCAAGCGCAATCACCTGAATCTGCCGATGATCGATTAGTCCAGGAAACATCGACTCCGTAGGGTGCGCAATGCGCACCAACTCCGGTTAATAGAATTTAACGAAAGAATCTCATGACACAAGCAACCATCACACTACAGCCAGGAAAATTTTCACTGGCCGATCTGCGCGCGATCTGGGCGCAACCGGTCAACGTGACGCTGGCGCCATCGGCCTATCCTGCGATCAACGCTTCCAGCGCGGCGGTGCAGAACATCCTGGAACGCGGCAATGCGGCCTACGGCATCAACACCGGTTTCGGCATCCTGGCCAAGACCCGCATCCCCGACGATCAGCTGGAGAAATTGCAGCGCAACCTGATCCTGTCGCATTCGGTCGGCACCGGCGAGCCGCTCAGCGATGCCGTCGTGCGCCTGATCATGCTGATGAAGATCTCCAGCCTGGCGCGTGGTTTTTCCGGTATCCGGGCACTGGTGATCGATAGCATGATCGCACTGGTCAATGCCGGCATCATGCCGGTGATTCCGGCCAAGGGATCGGTCGGCGCGTCCGGCGATCTGGCGCCGCTGTCGCACATGACGCTGGCGCTGCTGGGCGAAGGCAATGTGCGCGTCAACGGCGAAATCGTGCCGGCAATGGCGGCATTGAAACACGCCGGCATCAAGCCGGTGGTGCTGGCGGCCAAGGAAGGGCTGGCGCTGATCAACGGCACCCAGGTCTCGACTGCGCTGGCCTTGCACGGCCTGTTCATGGCCGAGCGCATGCTGGAATCGGCGACCGTGGTCGGCGCGCTGGCGATCGATGCGGCCAAAGGCAGCGATGCGCCGTTCGATGCGCGGGTGCATGAAGTGCGCGGTCAGCCGGGCCAGATCGCATCGGCAAAAATCTACCGCGAACTGCTGACCGGCAGCGCGATCCGCAAATCGCATCTGGTGCAGGACGAGCGCGTGCAAGACCCGTACAGCCTGCGCTGCCAGCCGCAAGTCATGGGCGCCTGCCTCGACCTCATCAACAATGCCGCACGCACCTTGCTGATCGAAGCCAATGCGGTGACCGACAATCCATTGATCTTTCGCCGAGCAGGGCGCAGAGCACGCCACCATCATCTCCGGCGGGAATTTCCATGCCGAGCCGGTCGCCTTTGCAGCCGATACGCTGGCGCTGGCGATTGCCGAAATCGGCGCCTTGTCCGAGCGCCGCATCGCGTTGCTGATCGACGCCACGCTGTCCGGCTTGCCGCCGTTCCTGGTGAAAGACCCGGGCGTCAATTCCGGCTTCATGATCGCCCACGTGACCGCTGCCGCGCTGGCGTCCGAGAACAAGTCGATGGCGCATCCGGCCAGCGTCGACAGCCTGCCGACCTCGGCCAACCAGGAAGATCATGTCAGCATGGCGACCTTCGCCGCACGCCGCTTGCACGAGATGGCGCACAACACGGCGGTAATCGTCGGCATCGAATTGCTGGCTGCCGCGCAAGGGGTCGATTTCCACCGGCCGCTGACCAGTTCGCCGGCGCTGGAACAGGTGCACCAGTTGTTGCGCGCGCAAGTGCCGGTCTACGAATCCGACCGTTTCTTCGCACCGGACATCGAAGCGGCCAAGCAGCTGGTATTGGGCGGGACACTGAGCGCAGCGTGCAAGGAGTTCTTTGCAAATTTGTTTGAAGTGAAATAAGCAGATAAATCGATGCGCAGGGTGGGTGCGGAACCGTTCCCGCCCTGCGCCTTCCTTTTATGAGGATGCAACGAACATGGACTTTCATTTCAAAGCGGGGCATCTGCCTCTGCTGGTATCGATGCCGCATGTCGGGCTCGATATTCCGGATGAACTCTTGCCGCGCATGACGCCGGCGGCACAGGACAGGGCAGATACCGACTGGCATCTGGTGCAGTTGTACGGTTTCCTGCAGCAGATGGGCGCATCCACATTGTCGGCGCGCTGGTCGCGCTATGTGGTCGATCTGAACCGCCCGCCGGAAAATACCAACCTCTATCCGGGCCAGGACACGACCGGCCTGTGCCCGCTTGACACCTTCCACAAACAGCCGCTGTATCTGCCCGGGCAAGCGCCCGATGAGGCCGAGGTGCAGCAGCGCCTGGCGCAATACTGGCAACCCTACCACCGGCAACTGCGCAGCGAGATCGATCGGCTGTTGCAACTGCATGGCACTGTCGTGGTGTGGGATGCGCATTCGATCGCCTCGATGGTGCCGCGTTTTTTCGACGGAAAATTGCCGGACCTGAATTTCGGCAGCGCCGATGGCACCACTTGCGCCGCCGGTCTGATGGCTGCGGTGCTGGCGTCAGCCGCATCCGATCCACGCTACAGCCATGTCCACAATGGCCGCTTCAAGGGCGGCTACATCACGCGCCACTACGGCCAGCCGCAGCAGCAGGTACATGCGATCCAGCTCGAAATGGCGCAGTGCGTCTACATGGACGAAGCCGCGCCGTATGCGTACCGGCCGGATCTGGCGCAGCAGGTGCAGCCCCTGTTGCAACACATGCTGGCCGCGGCAGTCGATTGGGTCGGCAGCAGGAGAACTACATGAATAAAAACACACTGTTTGCACGCCACGCCTTGCTGCCGGATGGCTGGCAACGCGATGTCCGCCTGCGCTGGGATAAGGACGGCAATCTGCTCGAAGTCAGCAGCGCGGCCCGGCCGGAGCCGCATGAAACGGTCGCCGGCTATGTGCTGCCGGGCATGGTGAACCTGCATTCGCATACTTTTCAAAGGGCGATGGGCGGCCTGACCGAGATCGCCGGCGACGGCCAGGACAGTTTCTGGACCTGGCGCGACCTGATGTACCGCTTTGCGCGCCATATCACGCCGCAACATGTGGAGGCGATTGCCGCCCAATTGTTTGCCGAATGCCTGCGCCACGGCTATACCGCGCTGTGCGAATTCCATTATGTGCAGCGCGATGCGAACGGCGCTTTCTATGCGCGGCCGGCCGAGATGGCCGAGCGCGTGATTGCCGCGGCCAGCGCAACAGGCATGGGACTGACCATGCTGCCGGTGTTGTACAGCTATGCGGGTTTCGGCGAAAAGCCGCTGTCGGATAGCCAGAAACGCTTCAAGACCGGTGTCGACGATGTGCTGCAGATCGTCACCGCGCTGGAGCCGCTGCGCAACGGCCAGACCGAGGTCGGGGTCGCGCCGCACTCGCTGCGCGCGGCCACCACCGGCCAGATCGGCGAATTGCTGGCCGCTCTGCCGGCGCAGCGCCCGGTGCATATCCATATCGCCGAACAGCGCAAGGAAATCGACGATTGCGTCGCCTGGAGCGGCCAGCGTCCGGTGCAATGGCTGTACCGGCAGTTGCCGGTCGATGCGCGCTGGTGCCTGGTGCATGCGACCCATCTGCTGCCGGATGAAGTCCGGCTGATCGCCGGCAGCGCTGCGATCGCGGGGCTGTGCCCGAGCACCGAAGCCAATCTGGGCGACGGCATCTTCCCGCTGGTCGATTTCATGCAGCAGGGCGGGCGTTTCGGCATCGGCACTGACAGCCATATTTCGCAGAGCGCGGTGGAGGAATTGCGCTGGCTCGAATACGGCCAGCGCCTGCTGCATCAGCAGCGCAATATTGCGGTGTCCGCCAGCCAGCGCCACGTCGGCGATTATCTGTGGTCGGCCGCACTGGCCGGCGGCGCGCAGGCGTGCCGGGCGCCAGGTCGGCGCACTGGCGGCGGGCAAGCGCGCCGATCTGATCGTGCTGGACGACGAGCATCCGAATCTGTACGGCCAGGCGCTGGCGGATGTGCTCAATGCGTTTATATTCTGCGGCAACGACAATCTGGTGCGCGATGTGCTGGTCGGCGGCCAGTGGGTGGTCCGGGCCAAGCAGCACGTTGCGCAGGACGCGATTGCCAATCGCTACAAGGCGGCGCTGGCCGAGTTGCGCCAGAAGTCAGCCGCTTAATAGCCGAATATGAGGGGAGTATGCCTATAAACATGGTGTCTCCCGCAATGATTTAAAGGGTTATTTAAAATACTCCCATGACTATTATTCTTTCGAAAAGCCAGCGCAAGAGCACGCCCTGGAAGAACGGCGGCGGCACCACGGCGGAAATCGCGATCGCTCCGGCCGGCGCCGGCTTCGACGATTTCGACTGGCGCATCAGCCTGGCGACGATCGCGCAAAGCGGCGGTTTTTCCGTCTTTCCCGGCATCGACCGCACGCTGGCGCTGGTCGAGGGCGCCGGGGTCGCGCTGCAGATCGACGCTGCGCCGCTGTTCCATTTGAATGCCGACCATCCGCTGATCCGTTTTGCGGGCGAGGCGGCAGTCCATGCGACGGTCAGCCAACGGCGCGACCACCGACTTCAATGTGATGACGCGTCGCAGCAGTTGCAGCCATCGGCTCGAAACGCTGACATTCAGCGGCAGCCATAACCTGACGCGGCGCAGCAGCACCACACTGCTATTTGTTGTCGGCGGCGACCAGGTCCACTGCCAGAGCGGCGCAGAAGACAGGTTGTTGCAGCTGCATGACGCACTGCTGCTGACGCCGGACGATGCGCCGGCATGGACGCTGCAGGCAGCAAGCACATCGACGCTGTTCATCGTTCACATTACGGAGAAAACCCATGACTGAACTGCATCATGCTAACGACTGGGATCTGCTGATCAGCAACGTGCATCTGGCCACCATGAGTGACGCGCAAGGTTACGGCGAGATCGCCGATGGCGCGCTTGCGGTCAAGGCCGGCCGCATCGCCTGGCTCGGCCCGCGCCAGGACCTGCCTGCAGGCCATGCGGCGCAAGCCACTTTTGATGGCAAAGGCTGCTGGCTGACGCCGGGCCTGATCGACTGCCACACCCATATCGTCCACGCCGGCAATCGCAGCAACGAGTTCGAGGCCCGACTCAACGGCGCCAATTACGAAGACATCGCCCGTGCCGGCGGCGGCATCATGTCCACCGTGCGCGCGACCCGCGCTGCCAGCGAACAGGAGTTGCTGCGCCAAAGCCTGCCGCGGGTGAGCAGCCTGCTGGCCGAAGGCGTGACCACGCTGGAAATCAAATCGGGTTACGGGCTGACTCTGGAAGCCGAAGCCCGGATGTTGCGGGTCGCGCGGCGTATCGGCGAGCTGTTGCCGGTCACCGTCAAGACCACTTTTCTGGGCGCGCATGCGGTGCCGACCGAATATGCGGGACAGGCCGATGCCTATGTCGATCTGGTATGCGAGGTGATGCTGCCGGCACTGGCGGCAGACGGCCTGGTCGATGCGGTGGACGCGTTCTGTGAAAATATCGGTTTCAGCCCGGCGCAGACCGAGCGCGTATTCCAGGCGGCGGCGCGCCTGGGTGTGCCGGTCAAGCTGCATGCGGAACAGCTGTCCGATCAGGGCGGCGCGGCGCTGGTGGCCCGTTATCGGGGTCTGTCGGCCGATCATCTGGAATATTTGTCGGCCGACGGCATCGCCGCGATGGCGGCGCAACGCACGGTCGCGGTGCTGCTGCCGGGCGCGTATTACTATCTGCGCGAAACCAAAATGCCGCCGATTCAGGCGCTGCGCGACGCCGGGGTGCCGATCGCCGTTGCGACCGACTGCAATCCCGGCACCGCGCCGATGACGTCACTCTTGCTGGCGATGAATATGGCGTGCACGCTGTTTCGCCTGACCCCGCAGGAAGCGCTGGCGGCAGTGACCATCCACGCGGCGCAGGCACTCGGCATCGGACAGGATGCCGGTTCGCTGGCAGTCGGCAAGGTTGCCGATCTGGCCTTGTGGGACATTGCCCGGCCTGCCGACCTGTCGTATGCGATTGGCCACAATGCCTGTCAGGGCGTCTTCAAGGCCGGCGTGTTGCGCCAGAGCGGTGCCGTGCTGCCGCTTTCTTTCTGAATCCACTATCCCTCCCTGTCATTGCGCATAGTTCTTTCGGGCTATGCGCAAGCCGGCTTCACCTGTCATTTATGCCGATTTGGCCTAGCCAGTTTGCTTTCCTGAAATACCCCTACAGCCAATACCGTTAATTGCTCCCCGGACGTAAGCTGATTGTCATCAGTTTGTACGTCAATGGAGGACTATCGTGGCATCGAGCAATAAACCGTTGTCTGTTCTAATCAGTAGTACCTTTGCCTTCACCATGTGCTTTGCGATATGGATGATGTTTGCGGTACTGGGCATTCCGCTCAAGACCCAGCTCGGCTTGAATGAAACCCAGTTCGGCTTGCTGGCAGCCACGCCGGTGCTCACCGGTTCCCTGGTGCGGGTGCCGCTCGGCATCTGGACGGATCGCTTCGGCGGTCGGGTGGTCTTCTTCTGGCTGATGATGGTGTGCGTGCTGCCGATCTACCTGATCAGCTACGCCACACAATACTGGCATTTTCTGGTGCTCGGCCTGTTTGTCGGCCTGGCTGGCGGTTCGTTTTCAGTCGGTACGCCATATGTCGCGCGCTGGTTCAAACAAGAGAAACGCGGCTTTGCGATGGGCGTGTTCGGCGCCGGCAACTCCGGTTCGGCCGTCACCAAATTCGTAGCGCCGGCCATCATCGCCGCCTTCGGCTGGCAAATGCTGCCGAAAGTGTATGCGGCTGTCATGTTCATCACCGCGTTGCTGTTCTGGTTCTTTTCCTATTCCGACAAGACGCATACCGCAGCGGCCAATGTGCCCTTGTCCGAACAGCTGAAGATGCTGAAAGATCCGCGCGTATGGCGCTATTGCCAGTATTACTCGGTGGTGTTCGGCGGCTATGTCGGCCTGGCGCTGTGGATGACCAAGTATTACGTCGCCGAATATGGTTTCGATCTGAAACTGGCTGCCTTGCTGGCAGCCTGCTTCTCATTGCCGGGCGGCGTGCTGCGCGCCATAGGCGGCTGGATTTCCGATAAATACGGCGCTCACAAAGTGACCTGGGCGGTGATGTGGGTGTGCTGGATCTGCTTCTTCCTGTTGTCTTATCCGCAAACCAATCTGGTGGTGAAAACCGTCACCGGCGACGTGAATTTCCATATCGGCCTGTCACCCTGGATGTTCACCGGACTGCTGTTCATCGTCGGCGTCGCGATGGCAATCGGCAAGGCTTCCGTCTTCAAATTCATCGGTGACGATTTCACCCACAACATCGGTGCGGTCTCCGGTGTGGTCGGTCTGGCTGGCGGCCTGGGCGGCTTCTTCCTGCCGATCATGTTCGGTGCGCTAGTCGATCTGACGGGCGTGCGTTCCAGTTCATTCATGTTGTTGTATGGCACGGTGTGCGTATCGCTGATATGGATGCATTTTTCATTCAAGCCACAGCGCGAGCAGCAGAGGAAAAGGAACATCGCTCTTGTCGCATAAATTGTATTTGTTCCCGGGCAGCTTGCGCTGTCCTTGGTCGTAATCAGGAGAAAAAGATGAGCGAGTATGTCGTTGGTCAGGAGAAAAAGATGAGTGGGCATGTCATTAGTCACTGGGAGCCGGAAGAAACAAAATTCTGGCAAAGCGAAGGGAAGACGATTGCAAACCGCAACCTGTGGATTTCGATACCGGCGCTGTTGCTGGCGTTCGCGGTCTGGATGGTGTGGAGCGTGGTGGTGGTGAATTTGCCGAATATCGGCTTCAAGTACAGCACCAACCAACTGTTCTGGCTGACTGCGCTGCCGGGTTTGTCGGGCGCCACCTTGCGGATTTTTTATTCGTTCATGGTGCCTATTTTTGGCGGTCGCAAGTGGACCACCATTTCTACAGCGTCGCTGCTGATTCCCGCCATTGGTATCGGTTTCGCAGTGCAGGATGTCAATACCGGTTATCCAACCATGCTGGTGCTGGCCTTGCTGTGCGGTTTCGGCGGCGGCAATTTCGCTTCATCAATGGCCAATATCAGCTTCTTTTTCCCTAAATCGCAAAAAGGCTATGCGCTCGGCATGAATGCCGGCCTGGGTAATCTGGGCGTATCGGCGGTGCAGTTCGTGGTGCCGCTGGTGATTACGGCAGGTTTGTTCGGCGCCGTTGGCGGCGAACCGCAAGTCTGGGCCAAAGCCGCACAAACCAAGCAGATGTGGTTGCAGAATGCCGGCTTCATCTGGGTGCCGTTTATCGTCATCACGACGGTGGCTGCCTGGTTCGGCATGAATGATATCGCGTCCGCCAAGGCATCGTTTTCTGATCAGGCAGTGATTTTCAAGCGCAAGCACAACTGGTTGATGTGCTGGCTGTATGTCGGTACTTTCGGCTCGTTCATTGGCTATTCGGCCGGTTTCCCGTTGCTGATCAAGTCCCAGTTCCCTGATGTGAATCCTTTGCAATATGCATTCCTCGGCCCTCTGGTCGGTGCTCTGGCACGGGTTGCCGGCGGCTGGATTGCCGACAAGTTTGGCGGCGCCAAGGTCACGTTCTGGACCTTCGTTGTGATGATCGCAGCGGTGTTCGGTGTCATCAATTTCCTGCCGCACGCCGGCAGCCTGGGTAATTTCTGGGGCTTCTTCTGGATGTTCATGCTGCTGTTTGCCGGTACCGGCGTCGGCAACGCATCGACTTTCCGCATGATTCCGGTGATTTTCCTGACCGAGCGTCAGCGTGAAGTCGCAGGCCAGGGTCCGGCTGCGCAGGCCAAGGCAATCGCCGATGCCAACAAGGAAGGCGCTGCGGTACTGGGCTTTACTTCTGCGGTGGCTGCCTACGGCGCGTTTTTCATTCCGAAAAGCTATGGCACGTCGATCGCTCTGACCGGCGGACCGGATGCTGCATTGTGGGGTTTCATCGGCTTCTACGTTACTTGCATCGTCATCACCTGGTGGTTCTATTCACGTAAAAATGCGGAAATGCCTTGCTGATACAGATGGCACAACAGTGCCGGCACTGATGAGTGCAAATGCTTCGGCATAGTTCTTAATGCCTAGCTTGTCTAGTCCAGACGCTGAAAATAGTCCGACTTCTTGCGAATAGCTGGGGTCGGACTTTTCACCTAAGATGGATTTACTGTAATTCCCGATTAGCAGTTTTAATGATAAGCGCCTGTCTTGCAGGCGCATGTTTGGAGAGACCATGAGTCACTTTCTGGATCGTTTGAAATTCTTCAGTAAGACCACGGAGACTTTTTCCAACGGGCACGGCGCGGTAGTCAATGAAGACCGCACTTGGGAAAACGCCTACCGCCAACGCTGGCAGCATGACAAGATCGTGCGTTCGACGCACGGTGTGAATTGCACCGGTTCGTGCAGCTGGAAGGTCTACGTCAAGAACGGTTTGATCACCTGGGAAACCCAGCAGACCGATTATCCGCGTACCCGTCCTGACCTGCCTAACCACGAGCCGCGCGGCTGCCCGCGTGGCGCCAGCTATTCCTGGTACGTGTATTCGGCGCAGCGCGTCAAATACCCGATGGTGCGCGGCCGCCTGATGGACATGTGGCGCGAAGCACGCAAGACCATGGCGCCGGTCGCTGCATGGGAATACATCAGCCAGAATCCGGAACGTGCCAAGCAGTACAAATCGATTCGCGGCCTGGGCGGTTTCGTGCGCGGCGAAATGGGATGAAGTCAATGAAATCATCGCTGCCGCCAATGCGTTCACCATCAAGAAATTCGGACCGGACCGTATCGTTGGCTTTTCGCCGATCCCGGCGATGTCGATGGTCAGTTATGCGGCAGGTACCCGTTACCTGAGCCTGATCGGCGGCGTGGCGCTGAGTTTCTATGACTGGTATTGCGATTTGCCACCAGCCAGTCCGCAAGTGTGGGGTGAGCAGACCGACGTGCCGGAATCGGCCGACTGGTACAACTCGACTTACCTGATGGTGTGGGGCTCCAACGTGCCGATGACGCGCACGCCGGATGCCCACTTCTACACCGAAGTGCGCTACAAGGGCACCAAGACCGTCGCGGTATCGTCCGATTTCGGCGAAATGGCCAAGTTCGGCGACATCTGGCTGGCGCCAAAGCAGGGTACGGACGCCGCGCTGGCGATGGCGATGGGTCACGTGATCCTGAAGGAATTCCACGTCACCGGAAAATCCGCTTATTTCCGCGATTATGCCAAGCAATATACCGATTTCCCGATGCTGGTATTGCTGAAGGAAAAAAATGGCGCGCTGGTGCCCGAGTACTTCCTGCGCGCATCGCATCTGGCCAATAATCTGGACGAAACCAATAATCCGGAATGGAAAACACTGGTCATCGATGATGTCAGTGGCGACATCAGTGCGCCGGCCGGTTCGATCGGTTTCCGCTGGGGTGAATCCGGCAAATGGAATCTGGAGCAAAAAGCCGGCACCAGCGGCAAGGCCATCGACCCGCGTCTGTCGCTGATCGATAGCAGCGACGAGGTGCTGCCGGTCGGCTTCGCGTATTTCGGCGGCAAGGATGCCAGCGATATGCTGTTGCGCAATGTGCCGGTCAAGAAAGTGCAACTGGCGGACGGCACGATCGCGCTGGTGACCACGGTCTTTGACTTGACACTGGCCAACTACGGCATCGACCGTGGTCTGGGCGGCGGCAATGTCGCCAAGGACTACGCGGACGATGTGCCTTACACACCGGAGTGGCAAGTCAAGCACACCGGCGTCAAGGCAGCCGATGTGATCACCGTGGCGCGCGAGTTTGCTGAAAATGCCGACAAGACCCGCGGCAAGAGCATGGTGATTGTCGGCGCCGCGCTGAACCACTGGTATCACATGGACATGACCTATCGCGGCATCATCAATATGTTGATGATGTGCGGTTGCGTCGGCCAATCCGGCGGCGGCTGGGCGCATTACGTCGGCCAGGAAAAACTGCGTCCGCAAACCGGCTGGACCCCGCTCGCATTTGCACTCGACTGGAACCGTCCTATGCGTCAGATGAACGGTACTTCGTTCTTCTATGCGCACACCAGCCAGTGGCGTCATGAAAAACTGCACACGGCAGAAATCCAGTCGCCTTCGGCCGACGGTAACGTGATGCAGATGTCGCTGATCGATTACAACGCCAAGTCGGAACGCATGGGCTGGTTGCCATCGGCACCGCAGCTGGAAACCAATCCGCTGGAAATCACCCGCGCCGCTGAAGCGGCCGGCAAGGATGTCGCGCAGTACGCAGTGGAGCAGATCAAGGCCGGCAAGCTCAATTTCTCTTGCGATGATCCGGATAATCCAGCCAACTTCCCGCGCAATATGTTCGTCTGGCGTTCGAATATTCTGGGCAGCTCAGGCAAGGGCCACGAATACTTCCTGAAGTATCTGCTCGGTACGCAAAATGCATTGATGAGCGACGAAGCCGGTTGCGTCAAGCCGAAGGATGTGAAAATGCGTCCGGCCGCCGAAGGCAAGCTCGATTTGCTGGTGGTGCTCGACTTCCGCATGTCGACTACCTGCCTGTACGGCGATATCGTGTTGCCGACCGCAACATGGTATGAAAAAGACGATTTGAATACGTCCGACATGCACCCGTTCATTCATCCGTTGTCGGAAGCGGTGCAACCGTTATGGCAATCGAAGTCGGACTGGGAAATCTACAAGGGCCTGGCCGAGAAATTCTCCGAAATCGGCGGCGAATATCTGGGCACCCAGAAAGATCTGATCCTGTCGCCGCTGATGCACGACACGCCGGGCGAACTGGGGCAGCCGTTTGATCCGAAAGACTGGCGCGCCGGTGAGTGCGAACCGATTCCGGGCAAAACCATGCCGAGCATGAACGTGGTCGAGCGCAATTACCGCGACGTGTACAAGAAATTCACATCGATCGGACCATTGCTGGAAAACATCGGCAACGGCGGCAAGGGGATCGGCTGGAAAACCGGGCATGAAGTCGATGTGTTGCGCGGTATCAACCGCACGGTGCTGGAAGAAGGCGTGTCGCAAGGTCAGCCGCGTCTGAATACCGCGATTGATGCGGCCGAAATGATTCTGACGCTGGCGCCTGAAACCAATGGCCATGTGGCAGTCAAGGCATGGGATGCACTGTCCAAAATGACCGGACGCGATCATACCCATCTGGCACTGCCGCGTGAACATGACAGCATCCGTTTCCGTGACGTACAGGCGCAACCGCGCAAGATCATCTCGTCACCGACCTGGTCCGGTCTGGAGAGCGAAGAAGTCAGCTACAACGCCGGCTATACCAATGTGCATGAACTGATCCCATGGCGCACGCTGACCGGTCGCCAGCAGTTCTACCAGGATCACCTGTGGATGCGTGATTTCGGCGAAGGCTTGTGCGTCTACAAGCCGGCGATCAATACCAAGACCACCGCATCGATGCTGGGCGCGCAACCGAACGGCAACAAGGAAATCGCGCTGAACTGGATTACGCCGCACCAGAAGTGGGGTATTCATTCGACCTACTCGGATAACTTGCGGATGTTGACGCTGTCGCGCGGCGGTCCTCACGTCTGGCTGTCGGAAATCGATGCCAAGGTCGCAGGGATTGTCGATAACGACTGGATCGAGATTTTCAACGTCAACGGTACGCTGACGGCGCGTGCGGTAGTGAGTCAGCGGGTGCCGGAAGGCATGACCCTGATGTATCACGCACAGGAAAAAATCATCAACGTGCCGGGTGCGGAAATGTCCGGCAAGCGCGGCGGTATCCATAACTCGGTCACGCGTACCGTCACCAAGCCGACCCACATGATCGGCGGTTATGCGCAGTTGTCGTATGGCTTCAACTATTACGGCACTGTCGGTTCCAACCGCGATGAGTTCGTGTTGATTCGCAAGATGAAGAATGTGGATTGGCTGGAAGGCCCGTTGAAAGAAAACGCGTAGTCACCGTAGGATGGGCGAAGCCCATCCTGACGATTATTTCGATGGGTTTTACCCATCCTACGGAAGCGGAATATCTGGAGCAAAGCATGAAAATAAGAGCACAAATCGGCATGGTGCTGAACCTGGACAAGTGTATCGGTTGCCATACCTGTTCAGTCACCTGCAAAAACGTGTGGACCAGCCGTGATGGCGTGGAATACGCATGGTTCAACAACGTCGAAACCAAGCCGGGCATCGGTTATCCGAAAGAATGGGAAAACCAGGATAAATGGAACGGCGGCTGGCGTCGCAACGCGAATGGCAAGATCGAGCCGCGTCAGGGCAGCCGTCTGAAAATTCTGGCCAACATTTTCGCCAACCCGAATTTGCCGCAGATTGACGAGTATTACGAGCCGTTCACCTACGATTACGAGCGTCTGCAGAATGCGCCGTTGTCGGAAACGCCTCCGACCGCACGTCCGATCTCGGTCATCACCGGCAAGATCATGGACAAGATCGTCTGGGGCCCGAACTGGGAAGACGATCTGGGCGGCGAATTCGCCAAGCGCAGCAAGGACAAGCTGTTCGACAACATGCAAAAAGAGATGTACGGCACGTTCGAGAACACCTTCATCATGTACTTGCCGCGTCTGTGCGAGCACTGCCTGAATCCGACTTGCGTCGCATCGTGCCCGTCCGGCTCGGTCTACAAGCGCGAAGACGATGGCATCGTGCTGATCGATCAGGATAAATGCCGCGGCTGGCGCATGTGCATCTCCGGCTGCCCATACAAGAAGATCTATTACAACTGGTCTTCCGGCAAGGCAGAGAAATGCACGTTCTGCTACCCGCGTATCGAAGCCGGTCAGCCGACTGTCTGCTCCGAAACCTGCGTCGGCCGTATTCGTTACCTCGGCGTGTTGCTGTATGACGCCGACAAGATCGAAGCAGCGGCATCGGTGCCGGATGTGCAGGATCTGTACGAGGCGCAACTCGATCTGTTCCTGAACCCGCACGACCCGGCCGTCATCGAAGAAGCGCGCAAGCAGGGCATTCCTGATTCCTGGCTGGAATCGGCCAAGCGTTCGCCGGTCTACAAGATGGCAGTCGAATGGAAAGTCGCGTTCCCGCTGCATCCTGAATACCGCACCTTGCCGATGGTCTGGTACATTCCGCCACTGTCGCCGATCCAGGCTGCAGCGGAGTCCGGCAAGATGGGCTTGAACGGGATTCTGCCGGATACCAAGAGCTTGCGCATTCCGGTCAAATACCTGGCCAATCTGCTGACTGCCGGCAAGGAAGCGCCGGTCATCAGCGCCCTCGACCGGATGCTGGCGATGCGTGCCTACATGCGCAGCAAGACGGTCGACAAGGTGGAAAACCTGACCGTGTTGAAGCAGGTCAGCCTGACCAAGGCCGAAGTCGAAGACATGTACCACATCATGGCGATCGCCAATTACGAAGACCGTTTCGTGATTCCGAGCAGCCACAAGGAAATGGCGGAAGACAGTTTCAACGACAAGGGTTCATGCGGCTTTACCTTTGGCAATGGCTGTTCCGATGGCGTCAGCGAGCCTTCCTTGTTCGGCAAGAAAAAACAGGGGTCGGCGATTTTTGTCTCGATGCCGAAATCACGGAAAAAACGCGAAGAAGGCGTTTTTTAAGTTCATGCCGCGCCGGGCGTCACTGCCCGGCATGCGACACCCCCTCCGAATATCAATGAAGGAAACGCTATGCAACACTTCCAGATCCTATCCGCGCTACTGCTCTATCCTGAGCCTGCGCTGATCGAGAATTTGCCCGAGCTTGAGGCAGCACTGGCGGCAACGCCGCTGATGCACGCGCCACTGCGTCCTTTGCTGGCGTCACTGGCGGCGGACGAGTTGATCAAGTTGCAGGAACGTTATGTCACCACGTTTGATCGTACGCCATCGCATTCGCTGCACCTGTTCGAGCACATCCATGGCGAGTCGCGCGACCGTGGCCAGGCGATGGTGGATTTGATGGAGGAATACAAAAAACACGGTCTGGAGATGTCCGGTGAGGATTTGCCGGATTTCGTGCCGCTGTTTCTTGAGTTCCTTTCTCAACTGGAAGATGAAGAGGAGGCTGCGCGCCTGTTGTCCGATGCGATCCATGTCCTGGCGCATATCGGGCGCAAGCTGGCAGCCAACGGGAGTCCGTATGCCGGGATATTCGATGTATTGCAGCAACTGAGCCCGGTCGTCGCCGAAGAACTGAGCGAACCGCCAATACGCGATATGGACGAAGCTCTGGAAACATTCGGCCCCGGTGTCGATGGCGTGGAACCTTTGCTGAAAACCCATGCCGGCGGCCCGCAGCCGATCAACTTCTATCCAAAAGGGACAAAAGGCAACGCCAACGCTGCCTGCTGAACCAATGACAATATCTTGATGCGTTGAACTGCATCAAAAAAGGAGAGCACATCATGGAATATTTCCACCAATTCATCTTCGGGATTTACCCGTATATCGCGCTGGCCATTTTTCTTCTGGGCAGCCTGGTCCGTTTTGACCGCGACCAGTACACCTGGAAGTCGGACTCCAGCCAGATGCTGCATGCCGGCAGCCTGCGCACCGGCAACATCCTGTTTCATATCGGCATCATTGGCCTGTTCTTCGGCCATGCTGCCGGTTTGCTGACCCCGGTCTGGGTCTGGGACACACTCGGCGTCGAGCATGGCACCAAGCAACTGGTTGCGATGGTAGCCGGCGGCATCATGGGCGGCCTGGGCCTGATCGGCATCCTGATCTTGCTGGTGCGCCGCTTCACCAATGACCGCATCCGCGCCGTGACCACCTTCAAGGACAAGATCGTCATTTTGTGGATACTGGCGACCTTGTTGCTGGGCCTGTCATCGATCGTCGTATCTGCCGGTCACATGGACGGCCACATGATGACCTTGCTGATGTCATGGGCGCAGCATGTCGTGACTTTCCGTGGCGACGCCGCATCGTTCATCATCGGCGCGCCGCTGGTATTCAAGCTGCACCTGTTCATGGGCATGTCGCTGTTCGTGATCTTCCCGTTCACACGCCTGGTGCATGTATGGAGCGGTTTCGGTGCCGTCACTTACCTCGGACGCGCATTCCAGCTGGTTCGGCCACGTTAAGATAAAGCCAGTATCAGGCAGATGGGAGCCGGATCGCATGATCGGCTCTCATCCCTGAGTAACAGTCAGTCGCACTATTTTTTAAAGGACAACATCATGGGTATATCAGTCAACGGCGTGGAAATTACCGACGACGCCATCGAACAAGAGTTGCCGCATCATCAGCAGGCGCCAAATCCTGTCAAGCAAGCGGTCAACGAATTGATACTGCGCACGGTGTTGTTGCAAGAAGCCGATCGTCTGGAAATCAGCGCCGAAGATGACGATGCCAGGGTGGAGGCGCTGTTTGCGCAAGAAGTGCATGTGCCGGAGGCCGATGAGGCGACTTGCGCGACCTTTTATCGCAATCAGCCGGCATTGTTCAGCAATGGCGAAATGATCGAAGCGCGGCACATCCTGTTTCAGGTGACACCGACGGTGCCGCTGGAATTGCTGCGTGAAACCGGGGAAGCTGTGCTGGCAGAGCTGCGCGCCCAGCCGGATCGCTTTGCGGAACTGGCCAAGGAGTACTCGAACTGTCCATCCGGCGAGCTGGGCGGCAGCCTGGGCCAGCTGACGCGCGGTCAGACCGTGCCGGAATTCGAAGACTACGTATTTCGCCTGACATCGGGCGAGATGGGCGACCGCTTGCTGGAAACCCGTTTTGGCCTGCATATCGTGCAAGTGCTGCGCCGGGTCGAGGGCGAGTTGGTGCCGTTCGAAGCGGTCAAGTCCCAGATCGCGGACAATCTGACACGCCAGTCCTGGCAGCGTGCGGTGCATCAGTACCTGCAAATCCTGGTCGGCAAAGCCGACGTGCAGGGCGTCACGCTGGAAGGCGCGGAGACGCCGCTGGTGCAGTAATAATCAGGGTGGCAGGGGCGGGTTGTGCCAGGATGTCGATTATTCCTGTGCCACCTGCCTTTTTTATACTCCGGTGTGTATTTTTTTAGATGCCCATTTCAATTGCGGCAGACTAGCTGTTTCCCAATATACCCCCGGTAAAATCGATGTTTGCCAAGCCGGGCTGACAGCCAGAAGAGGAAGCGCTGCCTTCCGGCACATCAATTCTCGATAGCAGCAGCCCCGATCGGCGGCAGCATGCTACTCCCAAATAACTAGATCGATTAGTCCGTCATGCAGACAGGCAAACGACGTTGCAAATACTAGAATAAGGCCATCCATCAATCATGGGGGCATCCTGATGTTACGCGACCGGTTTGGTCGGTCCATAGAGTATTTACGCTTATCGGTGACCGACCGTTGTGATTTGCGTTGTACCTATTGCTTGCCGAAGGGCTTCAAGGGCTTTGAAGAGCCGCAGCACTGGCTGACATTTGATGAAATCGAACGTCTGCTGGCGGCGTTTGCCCGTCTGGGCACCTCGCGCATCCGTCTCACCGGCGGCGAGCCTTTGCTGCGCCGTAACCTGCCGGAACTGGCGGCGCGGATCGCCGCTTTGCCCGGAATCCGTGATTTGTCGCTGTCCACCAACGCCACCCGCTTGCACCGCTACGCACCCGAGCTGAAGGCGGCCGGCGTGTCGCGCATCAATGTCAGCCTGGATTCGCTGGATCGCGGCTGCATGGAAAAAATTACCGGCAGCGACAGCCTGAACAAGATCATGGATGGCATCATGGCCGGCAAGGCCGCCGGGTTCGCACCGATCAAGATCAATATGGTGGCCATGCGCGGCGTCAACGAAGACGAAATCGACGATATGGTCGCGATTCTGCATCGAAAACGGTTTCATCCTGCGCCTGATCGAGGCGATGCCGATGGGCGCCACCGGGCGCAATACCGAGTTTCTCGATCTGGGACCGATTCAGTCCCGCCTGCAGCAAAAATTCAATTTGCAGCCGCAGGCAACCGAACTGGGCGGCGGGCCGGCGCGTTATCTGGCGACTGCTGACGGCGGCGCCAGCATCGGCTTCATCACGCCGATGTCGCAGCATTTTTGCGCCTCCTGCAACCGCGTGCGGCTGGCAGTCGACGGCACCCTGTACCTGTGCCTTGGCCAGGAAGAGAAATTCGAATTCCGGCCCCTGTTGCGGGCTGGCGCCAGCGATGCCGAACTCGAAGCAGCGATCCGTGCCGCCATCGAATTGAAGCCGCAGAAACACGAATTCCGCGAACAACCTGATAAAGTAATCCGTTTCATGGCACAAACGGGAGGCTAGCATGAACGACATCGAAAAATTCGTGCGCGGTTACAGCCGTTTCCAGCAACAGTATTTCAGCGATCAGCAGACCCTGTTTGACAGCCTGCGTGAATCACAGCGCCCAACCACGCTGTTGATCGGCTGTTGCGATTCGCGGGTAGACCCGATGTTGCTGACTGGCAGCGACCCGGGCGATTTGTTCATCATCCGCAACATCGCCAACCTGGTGCCGCCCTGTACACCTGACGCACCGCCGGGCGTGACTTCCGGCATCGAATTTGCCGTGTGCAACCTGGAAGTTGAGCGCATCATCGTGCTGGGGCATGCGCGCTGTGGCGGCATTCGCGCGTTGCTGAACCCGCGTCAGATCGCGCCGGAAACCAATTTCGTCGAGCGCTGGATGCGCATTGCGGAACCGGTGCGGCAGAGCGTATTGCGCGATCTGGCCAATAAATCCTCAGAGGAGCAGCATAAGGCGTGCGAGATGGCGAACATCCTGCATTCGCTCGATAATCTGCTCACCTATCCATGGCTGAAACGGCGTGCGGAAGAAGGCAAGCTGATGCTGCACGGCTGGTATTTCGATATCGATACCGGTGCTTTGCTGGCATATTCACCGCGCCAGCAGGAATTCCTGCCACTGGTCTGCCCGCTGGACCCGCCGAGCGACGGATTGCACAGAAAAACCAATTTCTAGGCAAGACCCTGAAAATGCGAGCGCGCTGGCCGGCCTGGCCGCGCTGACTTTCCATGCGCCCGTCAGGCCATCGGCACATCATCGCATCAGTCGCAAGCAGGAATGCATGGCATACTCTGCACCCATCCTGACTATTCACACCCATGACACATCGGATTTTAGGCATCGCGGGCTGGTCCGGCAGCGGCAAGACGACGCTGCTTGAATTCTTGCTGCCGCAATTGAGCGCGCAAGGCTTGCGCGTCAATGTGATCAAGCACAGCCACCATGACCTGATGCTGGAGCCGGCACACAAGGATAGCGCGCGATTGCGGGCGGCAGGCGCAGCGGAAGTATTGCTGGCCTCGCCTTACCGTTTCGCGCTGATCCATGAATTGCGCGGCGATCCTGAGCCCACCCTGGCACAACAGATTGCACGCTTGTCTGCGGCCGATCTGACGCTGGTTGAAGGCTTCAAGCGGGAACCGATACCCAAGCTGGAAATTCACCGGCCGGCACTCGGCAAGCCGGCACTCTATCCGGAAGACAGCGACATCGTGGCCGTGGCCTCGGATGCGGCGCCGCCTTCCGGCTTGACGCCTTCGATCGTCTGGCTGGACTTGGCGCAGCGCGAACAGATCCTGGCCTGGGTCGTGACTTTTGCCAAAAGTGGCATAAGCTATTAACTAAATAACGTAGGACATAAGCGGCTGACTATGACACTGGAAACCATATTGCCTACGTGGCAGAGACTCTCGACCAAGATTGTCAGCGTATTGCTGGGCTTCCTGTTTTTGGCCCTGATGTCGATCGGCGTCACGCTGTTCTTGTCCTGGCAGCTGGAAGGCAGTTCCGCCGCCATCAATGAAGCCGGCAGCCTGCGCATGCACAGCTACCGCTTGACGATGCTGTTGTCGCGCTGGGCCAACGAGCCGGAACAGGAACTTACCCGCCAGGCGGCTCGTCAGGAGCTCGCTACGATGGCTGCCACATTCAGCTTGTTGCAACGGGGCGATCCGCAACGGCCGCTGTTCTTGCCGCCCACTGCCGGCATACATGATGAGTTTACCGACGTGTTGCGCCAATGGCAGCAGAAATTGAAACCTCTGGCCAGCGCCATCCTGGCCGAGGATCATCTGGCTGCGGCAGACCAGCTGGCAGCAATACCACCCTCAGGTCGAGAGTTTCGTGGCGGATGTCAACGCCTTGGTGCAGATGATCGAGAAGGATAGCGAAAAGCGCACATTCTGGCTGCGCTCGTCGCAACTGGCGCTGGTGGCATTGGCGCTGGGCGGGACCGTGGTCGTCATTTACCTGATGTTCCTGCTGATCATCCAGCCGGTAACCCGCTTGCATGAGGGGATGCGCCGCATGACGGAAAAAGATTTCGGCGTGCGGCTGCCGGTCGAGAGCCAGGATGAATTCGGCCGCATGAGCGAAGGCTTCAATCACATGGCCGACCGACTGGAAAGCCTCTACAGCAATCTGGAAAACCGGGTTCAGGAAAAAACCGCTGCGCTGGCTAACCAGAATCGGGAACTGGCACTGCTGTATGACATTGCGGCATTTTTGCAATTGCCGCAGCCGCTGGAGTTGATTTGCGAAGGGTTTCTGGATCGCATCAGCCAGTATTTCAAGGCCGATGGCGGTTCGGTCCGGGTGCTGGAGCCGGTCCGCGGCAATCTGCACATGGTGGTGCATCAAGGCATTTCCGAGGCGCTGGTGGCGGCCGAGCACTGCCTCAAGGTAGGCGATTGCCTGTGCGGCGAAGCGGTGGCCGAGGGCGTGTCGGTGGTACACAATCTGCACAAAATGGATGAGGCGCATAAACTGCAATGCCATCGTGAAGGCTTCGCGACGGTCGCGGTATTCCATATCCATGCGCATGACCAGCATCTCGGGTTTTTCAATATGCATTTCCGGGCCGCCAGGGGTTTCAACAAGCATGAAAAGGCATTGCTCGACACGCTCGGTCAACTGCTCGGCGTGGCGGTAGAAAACTTGCGGCTGGCGATGCGCGAACGGGAAATGGCGATTTCGGAAGAGCGTAACCTGGTGGCGCAAGGATTGCACGACAGCATTGCGCAAGGGCTGACCTTCCTCAACATCCAGGTGCAGCTGCTGGAAGATTCATTGCAGCAGGGAAACATCGATGAAGTCGCCGAGATCGTGCCGGCCTTGCAGGCCGGCGTGAAGGAAAGCTATGAAGATGTGCGCGAACTGCTGCTGAATTTCCGCAGCCGGCTGGCCGAAGGCGATCTGGTGCGCTCACTGGAGACGACGGCGGAAAAATTCCGCCGCCAGACCGGTATTGCCGTTCAACTGATTGCCGATGGCGACGGCGCACCTTTCCCGCGCGAGCAGCAGCTGCAGATTCTGTTCATCGTGCAGGAAGCGCTGTCCAACATCCGCAAGCATGCAGTGGCCACCAAAGTTGAAATCAGACTGGCTGACCAACAGGATTTTGCGCTGACCATCCATGACAATGGTGTCGGTTTTGATGCCGAAACATTGCGCCAAAAGGGCGAAAGCCATGTCGGCATCAACATCATGCGCGAGCGTGCACAGCGTATTCATGCAACATTCGAGGTCGCCTCGGTGCCGGGCGCCGGTACTACAGTGACACTGCATTTGCCACGCGAACAGCGTATGGCGGCATAATTCCGGACAAACACCCACTGGCCTTGATAAATCTGCGAGTTGGGTACGGTCCAAAACAGCCGTATCTAGAATAATTTCCTATTGGATTGAAGAAAATAATATGGATAGCCCGAAAACCACGATCAGTGTATTGCTGGTGGATGATCACACCCTGTTTCGCAGCGGTATCCGCTCGTTGTTGCAGCGACAAGCCGATTTTACCGTGGTCGGCGAGGCCTCGGATGGCGTGGAAGGCGTCAAGCGTGCCAAACAGTTGCAGCCGGATGTGGTGTTGCTGGACCTGAATATGCCGGGCATTTCCGGACTGGAAACGCTGCAGTTGATGCTGCAGGATTTTCCCAATATGGCGGTGATTCTGCTGACCGTGTCGGAAGATGCCGAGGACTTGACTGCGGCATTGCAGGCAGGGGCACGCGGCTATCTGATCAAGAATATCGATACCGACTATCTGGTGCGGGCGATTCGTCGTGCGGCGGCAGGCGAGCCGGTGGTGGCCGAGGCGATGACCGCCAAGCTGGTCGCCCGCCTGCAGAACGGCGGCAGCAGCCAGCGGGTCGAGTCGCCTTCCGAGCTGGATAAGTTGACGCCGCGTGAAAAGGATATTCTGGCCTGTCTGGCCAGAGGGGAAAGCAACAAGATTATTGCAAGAACGCTCAATGTGGCGGAGAGCACGGTCAAGATCCATGTGCAGAACATATTGAAAAAGCTGAGCTTGTCGAGCCGTGTTCAGGCAGCTGTGTTTGCTGTCGAGAACGGTATGCTGAGCGCGGCAGTTGATAAAGGCGTCTGAACCGGCAGGATATTTTTTTCAGGAATCGCCAATTCTTTGTCAACGCAGCACCTTCAGCGGCGTTAATGGATGTACGTAGAGCTTGCTACGGACAACTCAAAAAAGGAATTAGCATGAACAAACTGATCGCTGCCCTCGTCGCCGCCACTTTCGCAATGGGCACAGCTTTCGCTGCAGCGCCAGAAGCTCCTGCTGCACCAGCCGCTGCCAGCGCACCTGCTGCCGCACCAGCAACAGTGAAAAAAGCAACACCGGCCAAGAAAATGAAGCACGCTAAAAAAGCGAAAGCCAAAAAAATGGCGCCAGCAGCAGCGCCTGCAGCAGAACCAGCAAAATAAGTAAAGCCAGTTGTGCCGCGAGGTCGCCATTGACGTGACCTCTCAAGCTTTAAAACCCGGAGCCGTCCATTCGAAAGAATGGACGGCTCCGGGTTTTTTGCATGCGGGAGATTTGCCGTGGAATCAGCCTTATCCCGTTCCGGAAAAATAGGATGGCGGCGACTGGAAATAGGTTGCGAGGGACAGTTGTGAAAAATATTGTTGCAAAATTGGCAGCAATAGTTGAGCGTTGATCGGACTCGCCGCTTAATCCGTATCAAATCCGCAGGCCGCAAATCTGGCAGAATGCGTTCTGTGAAAAATCAAGCGGAGAGCATGCATGTCAGATAAGCAATGGGGCTGGTCCGATCAGCTGGAAGTGAAATATGCACCGATGGATGCCACCCATCATGAGTTCGTTACCCTGTGTGCGGCATTGAGCGACAGCGGCACCGGCGACTATCTGGTGCGGCTGGATGCGATGATTGCGCACTCGATCGAGCATTTCGAGCAGGAAAACCGCTGGATGGACGCGTTCGACTTCCCGTCCGCAGGCTGCCATGTGCGCGAGCACAATACGGTGCTGGGCGTGCTGCGCGACGTGCGCGAGCGGGTGGTCGCCGGCGATGCCGAACTGGGCGCGCGGCTGGCCGAAGAGCTGCCGCAATGGTTCGAGCACCACGTCGCCAACATGGACAGCGCGCTGGCCGAATTCCTGCAGCGGATCGGCTACGATGGCGCCGAGTTGCCGCTGGCGGCGCAAGCTGCCGACGCGGAGCCGATCGCGGTGTAAGTTGGCTGCGTATCCGTGAAAAAGCCCCGCAGGCTTGGCTTGCGGGGCTTTTTCAATTCGGCGGCTATATGGGGACTGCACTTTTTCCTGGTTTAGTAGCGGGTGCAACCCGCGCCGTAACGCTATTGGGGCCATCAGCGCGGGTTGCGCCCGCTCTACCTGGCTTATTCACATCATCCGGCAATCACTCCGCCACCACGCTGATCCGGATATCGTCCAGGCTGACCACCTGGCCGGCGCGGATCTTGCAGGTTTTGCGCAGCTCCTGCTGGCCGTCGACCTTCACGTTGCCGCTGGCGACGATCATCTTGCCGGCGCCGCCGCTGTCGCAGACGCCGGTTACTTTCAGCAGTTGATTGAGTTCGATGTATTCGCCTTGCAGGCTGAATGAAATTTTTTGCATGCTATTCCTGAGTGAAGAACGTGGTCCGAAACCCTCATTTTAATGAAAAAATGCGGGGTATGTGCCAAAAATGGCAGGTTGCCGCACGGATTGATTGGTCTTTTATAAATACCTGGCGGAGTATGTTTTTGGTCACGAAGCCTGCCTGGCGGCTTCCGGCGGCGGCAGCAGGCGCCCATTGAGCAGCAGCGCGACGGTTTTTGCGCTCAGGAAGGCGATCACCAGAGTGGCCAGCGTCAGCGCAATGCCGCCCACCAGATGCGGCCAGCCGCCGCGCCGGACTACTTCGACCACCGCGCCGGCGAGCGCCGCCAGCGGGAACGAAAACGACCAGAAGCCGGTCGAGAACGGCACCTGGCTCCAGCCGCGGTAGCGCACCAGCACCGCCACCACCGGTCCGGCCGCCAGCCCCAGCCCGAGGATCAGCACGTCGCCCGGCAGTCCGGGCCACAGGATGCCGGCGGTCAGGGTGCCGATCGACGGTGCGGCCAGTTCCACGCCGATGGTCGGGCGCAGGTTTTCCGGCATCAGGCCGTGGAACAGCACGCTCAACACGCGCGCTTCCAGCATCGCCCAGCTGGCCAGGCCCATGCCGAACAGCAGTACCGCCCAGCCCGGGTAGTGCAGCGCGGCCAGCGTCATCGCGCCGACAAAACCGCCGCCGACGGTCGGTATGTAGAGCGCCGGCGTGATCATGTCGGTGGCCATCTTGCCGTTGGCCAGCAGCGCGACGATGCGAAACGCGATGGGCCCTGCAGCCCGAGCCCAAGGCCAGCCCCAGCCCGATCAGCGAATCCGGCGCTGCCAGATTGATGACCGCCAGCAGGATCGACATCGGCAGCAGCGCCAGCAGCGCGCCTTGCACCGGATGCGAGTACTCCTTAACTACCGCCTGCGGATGGCGCAGGCATTTGGCCGCATACAGCAGCAGGAGCAAACTCCAGACCGCGACCGCGCTCCACAGCAGCGCGCCGCTGATGTCGGCCGCGACGTCCCAGCCGAAGCCGATCGCGCGCCGCCAGGCGCCGGACAGGCCGAACAGGCCGACCGGTATCGCAAACAGGCCGGCCGGCAGGCGATGGAGCCAGCCGGATTTCATCGCGTGCTCCCGGCGCAAGGTGATGCTGATGGCGGCGCTGGCCGGTGCGAGGGGAGGCTGTTCGTGGGCGGGTAGGAAGGCATCAATTGGGCCCTTGTTTTTATTGAAATAATGGGGGTATGCGATTAAATATATCGCTTCCCGCACGTATTTATTGGGGTTTTAAAAATACAGCCATGAGTATATTTTCGGCTACCAGGCTGGGCCGGGCGCGCTCCGGAACCCTTTGCGGCCTCAGGCGCTTTGCGCGGCGGTGATGAACAGGCCGATCACGCACGCATACGCGATCGCCCACATGATCGAGCGCAGGGTCGGGCGGTCGATCAGGTACAGCACGGTGTAGGCGACGCGCGCGACGATGAAGATCGCGGCCAGCGTGTTGACGGTGGCCTGCGGCGCGTGCAGCTGCTGCGCGATGATGACGGCGGCGGCGAAGAACGGGAACGCTTCGAAGTGGTTGCGGTGCGCATAATCGGCGCGCCGGCGGCGGCCGGTCAGCTTCTCCATCCAGGCGCGCGGTTCGCCATTGTCGAAATCGGGCCGTCCCCACTTGGCGAAGATGACGGTCAATACCGGCAGCAGGCCGGCCAGCAGGACGCACCACAGGGCGAGCGACATGGCTTTCCTTTCAGAGTGAATCAGAGCTGCGCGGTGTCAAAGGTATTGCAGTTGTTCAGGCGGCCGCTCTCGATGCCGCGCTTGAACCAGCGCACCCGCTGCGCCGAGCTGCCGTGGGTGAACGAGTCCGGCACCACGGTGCCTTGCGACTGGCGTTGCAGCGTGTCGTCGCCGATCGCGTTGGCGGCCTGCAGCGCGCCTTCGATATCGCCCGATTCCAGGATGCTGCGCGCTTGGTTCGCATGGTAGGCCCAGACCCCGGCGAAGCAATCGGCCTGCAGTTCCAGCCTGACCGACATCGCATTGGCCTGTTTTTCGCTGCCGTTGCGGCGCACTTTGTCGACTTTGGCCATGATGCCGCTGAGGTTCTGCACATGGTGCCCGACCTCATGCGCGATCACGTACGCCTGCGCGAAGTCGCTCGATACATGGAAGCGCTGGCGCATGGTCTGGTAGAACTGCAGGTCGATGTAGACCTTCTGGTCGGTCGGACAGTAAAACGGCCCGGCCGCGGTTTCGCCGGTGCCGCAGGCGGTCGGGGTGCGGCCGGTAAACAGCACCAGCTTCGGCCTGACATACTGGGCGCCGCTTTCGCGGAACAGTTCGGTCCAGGTGTCTTCGGTATCGGCCAGCACGGTGGAGACGAATTTCGCCATCTGGTCGTTGGCCGGCGGCCGGTGTGCGGTGGGCGATTGCTGCAGCGGCGCGTTCTGGCCGCCGCCGCTGAGCAGGCTGAGCACGGTCATCGGGCTCACGCCGAGGAAATACGAGGCCACCAGCGCAATCGCAATGGTGCCGAGTCCGATCGAGCGCCCGCCGAATCCGAAGCCGCCGCCTCCGCCGCTACCGCCATCATTGCCGTCGCGGCGGTCTTCCACGTTATCGCTCTCGCGATTGCCATCCCATTTCATGCTGCGCCTCCGTTAATCCTGATTAGAGTGAAGTGTAACGGAAGACGCAGACCGGCATCACAGCAGGCGCGAGATCAGCGCCTTGTCGAAGCGGGCCTCGAGCGGGATCCGTACCTTGTGCGGGCTGCCCGGCGCTACGCTGATTTCGCTGCCATCGAAGGCCAGCATGCGTTCCAGCGTCACGGTCTGGTTGCCGCTGGGGTGGATGATCTCGATCCGGTCGCCGACCGAGAAGCGGTTCTTGGCTTCGACCAGCGCCCAGCCGTCTGCCACCGACAGCACGTCGCCGACGTATTTGCTGCGATGCGCCTTCGACACGCCTTCCATGTAGTTCTGGTGATCCTGCGTATGGTGGCGCTGGTAGAAGCCGTCGGTATAGCCGCGGTTGGCCAGCCCCTGCAGCTCGCCCAGCAGGTTGAGGTCGAACGGGCGGCCGGCGACCGCGTCGTCGATCGCGCGCCGGTACACCTGCGCGGTGCGCGCCACGTAGTACAGCGACTTGGTGCGGCCTTCGATCTTCAGCGAGTCGACGCCGATCTTGACCAGGCGCTCGATGTGCTCGACCGCGCGCAAATCCTTGGAGTTCATGATGTAGGTGCCGTGCTCGTCTTCCAGGATCGGCATCAGTTCGCCGGGACGGCCGGCTTCTTCGATCAGGTAGGGCTGGTTGGCCAGCGGGTGGCGCTGCATGTTGCCCAGCGCGGAAAAGGCTTGATTGGCTTCTTCCATCGCCTGCTGATAGTTGAGCTTGATGGTCTCGACCGGAATCCGGGCCAGATCGCCGCTGGCGTCCTCGTCGGCCTGCTCGACCTTGTAATCCCAGCGGCAGGAATTGGTGCAGGTGCCCTGGTTCGGGTCGCGGTGGTTGAAGTAGCCGGACAGCAGGCAACGGCCGGAATAGGCGATGCACAGCGCGCCGTGCACGAACACTTCGATTTCCATTTCCGGGCAGCGCTGGCGGATTTCCTCGACCTCGTCGAGCGACAGTTCGCGCGACAGGATCACCCGTGTCAGGCCCATCTTGTGCCAGAACTTGACGTCGGCCCAGTTCACCGCATTGGCCTGCACCGACAGATGCACCGGCACTTCCGGCCATTTTTCGCGCACCATCATGATCAGGCCGGGGTCGGCCATGATCAGCGCATCCGGTTTCATTTCGATCACCGGCGCCATGTCGTTGATGTAGGTCTTCAGTTTGGCGTTGTGCGCAAAGATGTTGCTGGCGACAAAGAACTGCTTGCCGCGTTCATGGGCGCCGCTGATGCCGGCCTGCAAGGTTTCCAGCGTCGAGAATTCGTTATTGCGGGCGCGCAGGCTGTAGCGCGGCTGGCCCGCATAGACGGCATCGGCGCCATAGTCGAAAGCGGCGTGCATTTTGGCAAGCGAGCCGGCGGGGAGCAGCAGTTCAGGGGCTTTGGACATGGCGATGGTGGCGATCTGAATGAAAAGGCGGGGCATTATTGTAGCGGCGCGCCATCGTAATTCATTTGATATGCATCAAGTCGGGCCTGGTCCGGCGCAAGTCGCCCGCTTCCTGCGCCGCTCGCCGTCATTATGCGGACACGGCGCTCGAATACTGTTCGAAGGCCGCCAGCGCATCGGCTGCATACATCAGCGACGGGCCGCCGCCCATGTAGACCGCCATGCCCAGGGTTTCTTCGACTTCGGCGCGGGTCGCACCGAGCTTGACCAGCGTCTGCACGTGGAAGCCGATGCAGGCGTCGCAGTGGGCGGCGATGCCCAGCGCCAGCGCCAGAAATTCCTTGGTTTTCTTGTCCAGCGCGCCGTCCTTGGTGGCGGCCTGGGCCAGCATGCTGAAGGCTTTCATCACCTCCGGCGTGTCGACGCGCAGTTTGGCGAGGGATTCGGAAACGGATTGGGTGATGTCGCGGTAATCCTTGCTCATATCAGGTCCTTGGGTGGGGGAAAGAGTCGGCTGGCGTAGGCGCTAGTGCGCCACGCATCAATGTGTAAATTGATATTATATTTATTTGTATATTGAGTCAACGACTGTTTGATGCCAAGCGGAGTGCCGGCACGCACAGCGGAAAGGCGCTGCAAGTTTGATTTTCATCAAATCCGACATCAGATCAGCGACCACAGTGGAAAGGGGAAAACAGCGAGAAAGGGGAGATCAGTCAGATCAAGGAGTTTTCGATGAATACATTAACCAAAATGGCCCGAGGTTTTCTGGGGCAGCTCAAGCCGCGACCGGCGGTGGGCGACCTGCGCACGATGCTGGCCTTGCCTGCGGCCGAACAGCAGGGCGGAATGCCGCTGATGGAAGCATTCAAGGCGCGCAAATCGGGGCGGGAATTCAGCCCGGAGGCCTTGCCTGTGCAGCAACTATCGAATCTGTTGTGGGCCGCCATCGGGATCAACCGCGCCGAAACCGGCGGCCATACCGCGCCATCGGCGATGTTCGCCAACGAGATCGATGTCTATGTCGCGTTGCCGGAAGGCCTGTATTACTACGTGCCCGAGAGCCACGAGCTGCATCTGGTCGTTGCCAGCGATGTGCGGCCGGTCACCGGCTATCAGGATTTTGTCGATAACGCGCCGCTGGACCTGATTTATGTCGCCAATCATGGCCGCATGAAACTGATTCCGGAATCGCGCCGCGAGGCTTATGCGGCGACCTGCGTCGGCACCATCGCCCAGAATGTCTATCTGTACTGCGCCTCGACCGGACTGTCGACGGTATTGCGCGGCTGGTTCGACAGCAAGGCACTGGGCGCCGCGATGAGCCTGACCGCGGTGCAGCATATCGTGCTGGCCCAGACGGTCGGCCTGCCGGCCAGCTATGTCAAGCCTTCGGAGCTGCCGCATTGAGCATCGCTGCGTAATAGTCAGAAGCGGGTCTGGCGTGCCGCCCGCAAAAAATTGTCGAGGATAGGCGTGCAGTCCAGCAGTTCGGCGCTGCCGGCGCGATGGAATTCCGGATGCCATTGCAGGCCCATCACGAACGGCGCCTTGCGATAGCGGATCGCCTCGACGATATTGTCGGGGCCGGTGGCCTCGACCGTGATGTCGCGCCCCAGATCCTTCACCGCCTGATGGTGGATCGAATTGACCAGCGCCGCCGGCACGCCATTGAACAGCTGCGACAGTGACGAACCCTGCGGGAACTGGATCTGGTGATAATTGCTGTCGTAGGCTTCATTGACGTGCGCAATCGCTTCCGGCACATCGGAGGCGATGTCCTGGTACAGCGAGCCGCCGAAAGCGACGTTGATCAGCTGGCAGCCGCGGCAGATGCCGAGCACCGGCTTGCCGGCCTCGACGAACTCGTGCAGCAGTTCCAGCTCGTACATGTCGCGCGCGCGGTCGCCGTTCCATTCCGGACGGGTGGCCGAGGTCGAGTAGGTTTGCGGACAGACATCGGCGCCGCCCTGCAGCACCAGGCCATCCAGATGCCTGCGCATAGTCGCGCAGCCGGATATTGCTCGGATGCAGCAGGCCGTTGGTATTGACGGTCGGGATCATGAACACCATCACATCGCGCGACATCACCCACTGCGCAATCGACTCTTCCAGATACTGCAGGGTCTTGCTGCGCAAGCCGGTCGCGTCTGCCACCGGATGAAAGATGCGGGCCGAGACGCCGATTTTCAGCGTGCGCCGGGTCAGCCGCCGCACCGTATTGTCCGACAGCGCCTTGAGCCGGGCCATGACGATGTCCCGCAGATGGCTCCACGGCGTGTCGCTCTCGCGCTGATAGCGCGGCGGCGTGTCGAAAGCAGGCTGGTTGCGGCTGGCGCCGGTTTCGGGCGCAGTGCCGTTGGCAGCCGGTGTCTTGTCGTGATCGTCAGGCATGGTGTCAGCTCAAAAAGATGCGATTGCAGTAAAGCAGCGCGCGCCCATCATCTGCCGGGGTTCGCGCTGCGACTGGTGAAAATCGATACAGGCGCAGTATAAGACAGCCGGATCGCAATGGAGTGCCGACAGCGCGCTGCCGCGCCCCCGCCAGGCTTTCATTTTTTAATAAAAATGATGGAGTATGTTTCAAAATAGTGGCATTGCCGCACGTATTCATTGGGCTGATAAATATACAGTGGGTAGTATATTTAAGGGCGAAAGATTCGGATTGGGTCCGCATTGCGGGAATATTCTGGCATTTTGGCAGACTGCTTGAGCGCGCATCAAGCAAGGCTTAAAAAAATAGCCAAACGGCAATTCTGACGTTCTTGTTATGGCTACAATAGCAGCGAGATGGATAGAGGGAAAGCAGCGCTGGTTCCATGTTCAACGCCACCGCACCATGTTCGTGCCACTGGATGCCCGAGCCGGGCAAGAAAGGTAATTCATGAAAATCGCAAGCGATGTCACCGCGCTGGTCGGCAATACGCCGCTGGTCCGTATCAACCGCATGGCGCAGGATGCGCCCGCCACCGTACTGGCGAAGCTGGAATTCTATAGTCCGGCGCACAGCGTCAAGGACCGGATCGGCGTGGCGATGATCGATGCGGCCGAACAGGCTGGCCTGATCAAGCCCGACACCATCATCGTCGAACCCACCAGCGGCAACACCGGCATCGCGCTGGCGATGGTGTGCGCGGCGCGCGGCTACCGCTGCGTGCTGACCATGCCCGACACCATGAGCCGCGAACGGCGCATGCTGTTGCGCGCCTATGGCGCCGAACTGGTGCTTACGCCCGGCAGCGAAGGCATGGCCGGCGCGATCAGGAAGGCCGAGGAAATGGTGGCCTCCGATGCGCGCTATTTCCTGCCGCAGCAGTTCAAGAATCCGGCCAATCCCGACGTGCATCGGCGCACCACGGCCGAGGAGATCTGGCGCGATACCGACGGCCAGGCCGACATCCTGGTGGCCGGGATTGGCACCGGCGGCACCATCACCGGCGTGGGCGAAGTGCTGAAAGCGCGCAAGCCCGGCTTCCAGGTGATTGCGGTGGAGCCGGATGCGTCGCCGGTGCTGTCCGGCGGCGCCAAGGGGCCGCACCCGATCCAGGGCATCGGCGCCGGTTTCGTGCCGGATATCCTGAATACGCAGATTTACGACGAGGTGATCCGGGTCAAAAATGAGGATGCATTCGACACCGCACGCCGCGCCGCACGCGAAGAAGGCCTGCTGGTCGGCATCTCGTCCGGCGCTGCGCTGTGGGCCGCACTGGAAGTGGCGCGCCGCCCGGAGAATGCCGGCAAACTGATCGTGACCATCATCCCGTCGTTCGGCGAGCGTTATCTGAGCACCGCGCTGTACGCCGATCTGGTGGATTAAGCTTGAAGTCCGGCCTGTTCGAAGGCTGGCCCGCCACTTTCTGAAAACCAGCATGCGTGCTGGTTTTTTTTCGGCCTTCTGAGCCTGATTCGCACTCCCGAATCATGTGTCAGCCCGCCCCAAAGCGATGTATATTGTATTTGCGTTGACATGTGGAAATTTTTTAATCATTTTTGTTGCTCAGCGAACCTACCATCAGGGAATCGATATGAATATGCTGGAGTGTGGTACGCGGTCAGTGGTGGCGAATGCGAGCGCTGTGGACGGGCGCAAAAGCCGGAGTCGTGGCTATTTTTTCCGCCACTGGATGGTGGCTGGCCTGTGCCTGTCCGGCATACTTTCCGGATATGCCAGGGACTGCCGCCATCGCATGCCAAATCGCCGGCCGCAAGTTCTGCTGAATCCTTGCTGGACGCGCAGCGGATTGTTGCCGCGGCGAGCATGCACAGTACCGACTGGCACGGTCCGCAATCCGGCCCGGCGGCCCAGCCGGGCAAAACCATTGCCTTTTTGGCGCAGGATCTGCGCAACGGCGGGATTCTCGGTGTTGCGCAAGGTGTGCGCGAAGCGGCAAAAGCCATCGGCTGGAACATCAAGGTATTCGATGCCGGCGGCACGGCTGCCGGCCGCAGCAAGATGATGGCGGACGCACTGACGGCACGGCCCGACGGCGTGATACTGGGCGGGGATGATGCCAGGGAAAATAGCGCTGCATTGGCGCAGTTTGCCAGTCGCGGCGTACCCATCGTCGGCTGGCACGTCGGATCGGTTCCGGGCCCGATTGCCGGCACCGCGGTCGCGATGAATGTCACCACTGATCCGATGGCGGTGGCGCGCGTGACTGCCATGTCGGCGCTGGCGCAGTCCAGGGGGCAGGCCGGGGTGGTGGTCTTCACCGACTCCCGGTTCGGGATCGCGATGGCCAAAGCCAATGCGATGGCAGACATCATCCGCGCCTGCAAGGGATGCACGCTGCTGGAGGTGCGCGACCTGGCGCTGTCCGAGAGCGGCGACAAGATGCCTGCGGCAACCACGGAACTGCTGGCCAAATACGGCAAGCGCTGGACCCATGCGCTGGCCATCAACGATATCTACTTTGATTACGCGACCCCGGTGTTGACCAAGGCCGGCCTGCCCAGCAATGGACTCAGCCTGTTGTCGGCCGGTGATGGCAGCATGCCCGCCTTTCTGCGCATCCAGGCCAGGACTTTTCAGGCCGGCACCGTGGCCGAACCGCTCAATCTGCACGGCTGGCAGGTGGTCGATGAGCTGAACCGGCTGTTTGCACATCAGCCGGTCAGCGGCTTCGTGGCGCCGGTGCACCTGGTCACCGCCGACAATATTGCGTTCGACGGCGGCAAACGCCTGTTGTATGACCCGGACAACGGCTACCGCGACATCTACCGGCGCATCTGGACGCGTTAAGATTGAAAATTGGTATTTTGATAAAAATCATCCTGCACCGCCGCTTATTTTCAAGTCTGTTGCCGCAATCGCTGCGCGGGCAGTTCGTGCTTGCGCTGTCGATGCTGGTGCTGTTGATATTGACGGGCGGGATCATCGCGGTGGTTGCATTGCATACGTCGAATACGGCGATCCGGCAATTGGCGGAAGAACGGCTGGTACGGATGCAGGATGCGCAGGATATGCTGCAGCGTACCTTGCTGATCGAACGTGAAACCTATCAGCTGCTGACCACAGCCTCTCTCGAAACGGTCCAGCTGAGCTACGCCGATATGATCAAGCAACTGGGGGTGCTTGACCAGCTGGTAGGACGGCTGGCCGCCGCCAGCAATGACATCGCGGTGCTTGACTTGCATCAGGCCGGCCAACTGTTCCGCAATACCGCCAATATCGTCGCGCAATTGCGCGAGAGTGCGCTGCAAAACGATGCGGCTTTCATGCAAATCCTGCGGGACCGCACGGCGCAGCTGCAGGCAGATCCGGCGCATGGCAACCTGGCGCGCGCGGTGTTGCTGTACCGTCTGCAAAGTAGCGAGCGCCGCGCTGAAGTGCAGCGTTTGCAGGCAGAGTTCATGCGCCAGGCCGATGCCGGCCGCCACCTGCCGGCATCGTTGCGTGCCGATCTGGCCGCTCTGCGTGCAGTGCCTCCGGACGCCATCAATCCAGACGCCCGCGATCTGTTTTCGCTACGCCTGAAGCTGGTCGGCGAGCTGGAGACGGTCGCGCATTTTCACGATGAGCTGCAGCAGCAGGCGATCGCATTGGTGACGGCAGCACGTTTGCAATCGACCAGCTCCACGCGCGAATATCAGGAAGCAGTACAGCAACTGGTCGCCAGCGCCAGGCAGAACCAGTATTGGGTGCTGGCGCTGCTGGCCGGCAGCCTGTTGTTGGCATGGATGATCGCCCGCGTGTTTCTGGGACGGCATGTACTGGCCCGCCTGCAGCAGGTCAGCCACTACCTGCGCCAGGAAGGAAGCGCCGGTGCGCAACTGGCGGTGCCGGTGTACGGGCGCGACGAGATCGGCGACATGGCCCGTGCGGTAGAACAGTTTCTGCAAGACCGCCATCAACTCGAAGAACGGACCGCTGAATTAGGCGTGGCCAAAGAGCGCGCCGAGGTGGCGAACCGGGCCAAGAGCACCTTTCTGTCCAACATGAGTCACGAGCTGCGCACCCCGCTCAATGCGGTGCTGGGCTATGTTCAAATCCTGCGCCGGGCGCGGAATCTCGATGAGCGTCAAATTGCCGGTTTGAACACCATTGAGCAAAGCGGCGAGCATTTGCTGATGCTCATCAATGACCTGCTGGACTTGTCCAAGATCGAGGCCGGCAAGTTTGAACTCTATCCGAGTGCAGTCAATCTGCCCGACTTCCTGCGCGCTGTGATCGATATCGTCCACATCAAGGCGGAGCAGAAAGGCCTGTCGTGCATTCTTGACGTCGCAGCGGAGCTGCCGCCTACCGTGCTGCTGGATGAGAAGCGCTTGCGCCAGGTGCTGCTGAACCTGCTGGGCAATGCGGTGAAGTTCACCGACGGCGGGCAGGTGACGTTGCGGGTGCAGAGTCTGGTCGATGGCGCGCAGCAGCCCAGGCTGATGTTTAGCGTGCAGGACACCGGGATCGGCATGAATCAGGATCAGCTGGAAACCATCTTCCAGCCTTTTGAACAGGTCGGCGAGGTACAGCGTCGCTGCGGCGGCACCGGTTTGGGACTGGCGATCAGCCGCCAGCTGGTGCGCCTGATGGGGAGCGAGATCGAGGTCGCCAGCCAGGCCGGCCAAGGAAGCTGTTTTCAATTCAGCTTGCCGCTTGCGGTGATCGAGAGCGCAGCGGCAGCGGCAACCCAGCCTGCAGCGCCGGCAGCGGATGGCGCGGGAGCCGGTGCGCTGCTCGCACCGCCGCAGCAGGAGATCGAAATCCTGCATCAGCTGGCTCTGGTGGGCAATATGCGCAACATTCGTCAACGCGCCGACTACCTCGCCGCACTCGATGCGCGCTATGCGCCTTTTGCCGATAAATTGAGTCAGTTATCCAAAAGCTATCAGTCCCAAGCCATTCTGGACTTGGTGGAAAAATACGCAGAACGGAAAGTTACGCCATGAATCCGAGCACAATACTTTGCTCACAAAATCCCACCATCCTGATCGTCGACGATACGCCTGCCAATCTGGCTGTGCTGGCAGATCATCTGGAGGAACGCGGCTTTCAGGTGGTGGTCGCGCAGGACGGTGAAGAAGGGCTGGAACGGGCGCAACTGGTGCGGCCGGACTTGATCCTGCTCGATGTGATGATGCCGGGGATCGATGGTTTCGAGACCTGCCGCCGCTTGAAACTGGCCGCGGGCAGCAAGGATATCCCGGTGATTTTCATGACGGCGCTGGCCGAGACCAGCGACAAGGTGAAAGGCTTCGAGGTGGGTGGGGTCGATTATGTGACCAAGCCGTTTCGGATTGAAGAGGTGCTGGTCCGCATCAAAACCCATCTGGCGTTGCGCGCGATGCAGCAACAACTCGCGGCGCAAAACCTGCAACTGCAACAGGAGGCCACGGTGCGGCTGCGGGCGCAGCAGGATATCCAGTACCTGATGCAGGAGCAGCAAACCATTCTTGACAATGCCGGGGTTGGCATTGCCTTTCTCAAGGAGCGCCATATTGTGCGCTGCAATCAGGAGTTTGCTGCCATGTTCGGGTACCGGGTGGATGCGTTGCTTGGCACCTCGACCCGTGCACTGCACGCCTCGGATGAGATCTTTGAGAGCTGCGGCAAGGAGGTGTATGCGCGCCATCGGAAGGGGCGCGGCATATTCAGGCGATGCGCAATACCGGCGCTGCGACGGCAGCCTTTTTTGGGCCGACATAACCGTGACCGCGATTGATTCGGCTGATCTGTCACAAGGGATGATCTGTGTCGCGCACGACATCGATCAGCGCAAGCTTGTCGAACAGGCATTGCTCGAAAGCGAAAAGCGATTTCGACGCCTGACGGAACTGTCGACCGAGTGGTATTGGGAGCAGGACGAGAGTTTCCAGTTCACGTTGATGTCGGCCGGTATCCAGATCAATGGCGGACCCGATCCGGAAGAATTTCTCGGCAAGACCCGCTGGGAGCTCAATACCGAGAAAGGCCAGGACGAATGGGCGGCGCACAGGACCGTGCTGGAAACGCACCAGACTTTTTCCGACTTTGAATATACGGCACGGTTCAAGAACAACAGCGTGCACTGGTTCAGCATCAGCGGTGAACCGCTGTTCGATGCTGATGGCAGGTTCGGCGGTTACCGGGGTACCGGAAAGTACATCACCGAGCGCAAGAGGGCCGAACTGTTGCGCAGCGAGCAAACCAGGGTGCTTGAAATGATCGCGACCAGCACACCACTGGAACAGGTGCTCGAAAGCCTGATGGTGTTGATGGAATCCCAGCTGGAAGGAATGATGGCGTCCATCCTGCTGCTGGACGACGACGGCCTGCACCTGCGGCATGGTGCAGGCCCCAGCCTGCCGCTGGCATACACGCAGGCGATTGACGGTGTCAGCATCGGCCCGCAGGTCGGCTCCTGCGGTACCGCCATCTACCGGCGCGAGCAGGTCATCGTCAGCGATATCCTGCAAGACCCGCTGTGGGACGATTACCGGGCACTGGTTGCGCCGCATGGGCTGCGCAGTTGCTGGTCAACACCGATCATTACGCATCAGGGCAAGCTGCTGGGGACGTTTGCGCTGTACTCGCAAGAAGTGCGCACGCCGACCCCGACTGAAGCACAGCTGATCGAGATGGCGACCCGGATTGCCGGCATCGCGATCGAGCGCCGGGACACCGAACAGCGCATTAGCCACATGGCACACCACGATGCGCTGACCGGGCTGCCGAATCGCACGCTGCTGGAGGACAGGCTCAAGCAGGCGGCGTTGTATGCGCAGCGCTACGGCCGGCTGGTGACGGTGGCGTTCATGGATCTGGACAATTTCAAATTGATCAACGACAGCCTGGGACATAACGCCGGGGATGAAGTGCTCAAAACCGTGGCGAATCGCATGAAACAATGCGTGCGCGCGACCGACACGGTGGTGCGCCTGGGTGGCGATGAATTCGTGATCGTCCTGTTCGATCAGCCGAACCAGGCAGAGGCCATCACGCCGACACTGCAAAAAATCCGCGACACCATCGCGCAAGCGATTTATGTCGGCGGCCAAAAATTGCAGGTGACCTGCAGCATGGGCCTGGCAACCTATCCGAATGATGGCGCCGATATCGAAACGCTGCTGATGAACGCGGATGCGGCGATGTACCGCGCCAAGGAACTGGGTCGCAACAATTACCAGTTCTATACGGCCGAGATGAATGCCAAAGTGCATGAAAAACTGGCGCTGCAGGATGGGCTGCGCAATGCGATTGCCGGCAGCGAGTTCCTGCTGCTGTACCAGCCGCAAGTCAATCTGCAATCGGGACAGATCTTCGGCGTGGAGGCGCTGATCCGCTGGCAGCACCCGGCGCTGGGCATGGTTGCTCCTGCAAAGTTCATTCCGCTGGCGGAGGAAACCGGCTTGATCGTGCCGATCGGCGATTGGGTGCTGCGCACCGCTTGCCGGCAAAACAAGGCATGGCAGGACGCCGGCCTGCCGCCGATCACGATGTCGGTGAATGTGTCGGCGCGTCAGTTCAAGGAAAAGAGCCTGGTCAGCCGGGTCGCCTACGCGTTGCAGGAAAGCGGGCTGGAAGCCAGGTATCTCGAACTGGAGCTGACTGAAAGCCTGATCATGCAGGATCTGCAGCAGGCGATAGCGACGATGCGGGAACTGCAAGTGATGGGCGTCCAGCTCTCCATCGATGATTTCGGCACCGGTTATTCCAGCCTCAGTGCGCTGAAAAGCTTTCCCATTTCCAGGCTGAAGATCGACCAGTCTTTCGTGCGCGACCTGTCCGATGATGAGGATGACAAAGCGATCGTGATGGCGGTGATTTCATTGGGGCACAAACTGAATCTGAGAGTCATCGCCGAAGGCGTCGAAACCGGACAGCAGCTGGCGTTTTTGCGCGACAACGATTGCGATGAAATGCAGGGCTATCATTTCAGCAAGCCGGTTTCAGCCGATGAAATCACCGCATTGTTTGAAACCGCTGGAGCAAGTAAGTAACAACTGTCCTGGAAGCAGCCAGTAAGCAGGGAAGTTCTTTTTGGCGGCAGCATCAGAATCTCCGTGATATTCATTTTGTGAATGGTTAATATCACAAAGTAAAATTTGATTTATATCTTCTGTGTCGTATACTCGTATTGCAGTGCAACAAACCAGACTTCACAGAAGGAGTAAATCATGTTCAACTTACCTACCGCCACCCGTCCTGTTATCGGTTCGACCCTGTTTTCCGCTTTGCAGCAATTGTCTGCCCGGATCAGTGCAGGTGTGCATCGCATCGCATCGGGTAAGACTGGCGCGGTAGCGAGTGCAACAGCCGCTGACGCCAGCGCCAAACCGGCCGCCATGGGTTTCTTCGAGCGCATCGCCGCCAACGCCGAGCGCAGGGAAACGGAACGTCGCGAAGCCTATCTGGCTGGCGCCACCGATATTTACGATCTGGAATACCGCATCGCGTACATGGATCGCGCGACCCGCTCCAATGCGTATTGGGGTAACCAACGGTAATTCGTCGGAATGAGCGCCGCAGCGATGCGGCAATAGAAAAAAAGCTGCGGAATCCGCAGCTTTTTTCATTTTCAGCGCCGCACCGGCGCAATCATTTCGGCATAGTCGTACAGCGCGCCGAGAATTTCTTCGGCGCGTTCGTCGGCGCTTTCCGACAAGGTGTCGATCTGCTGCATCAGGCCGTCGAGCGTGCGCGCATGGCCGGCGCCATCGAACAGGCGCGCCGCACGGTAGCTTTCCCATGTCGCGGTTTCTTCTTCCGACAGCGTGGCCGGAAAGTTGCGGGCGCGGTAGCGGAACAGCAATTCTTCCAGCCGTGCATCGTCAAAGCTGGGGCGGGCGGCAGCCAGTTGCTGCGGCGTGCGCGCGCGCAACTGGTTGAGCAGGCGCCGGTCGTTGCTGCCGATAAAGCCGCCGTACAGATCTTCATCCACATCCGGCGCGGCCTCGGCCGGGCGCTGGAATACCGCTTCCCAAACCGCGTGCAATTCCGGCAGCTTGGCTGCCAGTGCGGCATGCGCCAGCGCAGCATCCAGATCCAGCCCCCAGTGCGCGGCGCGTTCGGCCGACAGCGTTTTCAGGTTGCCGATCACGACCGGCGACTTGTTCAGGTGGACCGACTTGATCGGCAGCCGGCTCACGCCTTCCGGCAATTCGTCGCTCCTGGAAAACAGCCGGCTGCGGATGGTGTCGGCATCCAGCGTCGCCAGTTCAGTCGGATCGTGGCGCAGATCCCAGGCGATCACCTCGTTCTTGTTGTTGGGATGGAGCGCCAGCGGCCACATCAGCGCCAGGCAGCCGCGTTCGGCCGGGAACATGCCGGACACGTGCAGGAACGGGCGCTTGATCGGCAGGCCGATTTCGGCTGAAACTTTCTCTTTCTTGTGCAGCGCGAAGCAGAAATCGAACAGCTTCGGCTGGCGCTGCGCGGATCAGGCGCGCCAGCGCGATGGTGGCGCGCACGTCCGACAGCGCATCGTGCGCGGCGGCGTGGCTGATGCCGTTGGCGGCGGTCAGATGTTCGAGCCGGAAGCTGGGGCGGCCATCTTCCTGGGTCGGCCAGTTGATGCCGTCCGGGCGCAGCGCATAGGTGGTGCGCACCACATCGAGGATATCCCAGCGCCCGCAGCTGTTTTGCCATTCGCGCGCATACGGATCGATCAGGTTGCGCCAGAACAGGAAGCGCGTGACTTCGTCATCGAAACGGATCGTGTTGTAGCCGACGCCGATGGTGCCGCTGTGCGAGAACGCCTGTTCGATGGCAGCCGCGAACTGGTGTTCCGGCAGGCCATGCTGCAGGCAGTGTTGCGGCGTGATGCCGGTAATCAGGCAGGACTGCGGATCGGGCAGGTAGTCCGGCGCCGGTTGGCAGTAGAGCATGATCGGTTCGCCGATTTCATTGAGTTCGGCATCGGTGCGGATCGCCGCGAACTGGGCCGGGCGGTCGCGCCGCGGCACAATGCCGAAAGTTTCGTAATCGTGCCAGAGAAAGGTATGGGTCGACATCGTGGTTCCGTGGTTATTCCATTTCTAAATCAAACGTGCACTTTGTTGTCGGCTCTTGCCTTACTAAAGTAATGTCTGCGAGCCTCCGCCGCGTTCACCTTTGATGGTGAAATGGAATTAATATGCATCGCCAACTGGCGCTGCAGGGGCGCTTTATTCCTGCGCTGCCAGTTCCGCCAGCACTTCCTGCGCCGCGCGGAACGCGTCGATCGCCAGCGGCACGCCGCAATAGACGGTCGCGTGCAGCAGCACTTCGCGGATTTCCTCGATACTCACGCCGTTGTTGATGGCGCCGCGCACATGGCCCTTGATTTCATGGCTGCGGCCGAGTGCGGTCAGCATCGACAGCGTGATCATGCTGCGGGTCTTCAGGTCCAGCCCAGGGCGGTTCCAGACCGTGCCCCAGGCATTGCGGGTCACGAATTCCTGCAGCGGCGCGGTGAAATCATCGGCATTGGCAAACGCCTTTTCGACGAAGGCATCGCCCATTACCTGCTTGCGCATGCGCAAGCCATCTTCGAATTGCTGGTCCATCAGGATTCTCCGGTCAGTGAGGCCGCCCGTACAGGGCTTGCTGTTTTCACGTTTTAATGGGGGTATATGGTAAATATTGGTGCTTCCCGCACGTATTCATTGGGCTTTGAAAAATACACGGGGGAGTTTATTCTGGCTGCAGGGGCGCCTGCTGCAGCGCATCCTGGCGCAATATCCATTCCTTGACCGGGCCGTCGGGCGTCAGGCCGGATATCTTTTTCGACACTGCCAGATTGATCGACAGCAAGACCGGGATGTTCCGGAACGGGATTTCCGCAAAATAATTGAGGAAGGTCGCGATGAAGGCTTCCGAGTTCAGCACCAGCAGCACCTTCTTGCTGCTCAAGAACTGCAGGATGCTGGTGATGCTGTGGCCGCGGCCGATCGAACGGTAGATGAAGACATTGAACTCGCGGTCGATCGCCTTGAAATCCAGTTCCTGTTCCACCATGATTTTCGACAGGTAGTACAGGCCCAGCGTGACGCGGAAATAGGCCTCGGATTGCGCCCGGTTATTGCCGAACAGCGTGACGGCCAGCACTCTGTCCTTGACCGCATTGTCGAGCATCAGGAAAGAGTAATACGACTTTGTTGTCATGGCTTCAAGGCGCTCAGTGCGGCGACCCGCGCTTAAACCGACTTGCCCAGCAGCGTGAAGTGCTCCACCGTCGGCGGGGCGGCAAAAAACGGGCCGACGATCGTGCGCCATTCCTGGAAGGCGGCCGATTCGCGGAAATCCACCGTGTGGTTTTCCAGCGTTTCCCAGAAAATCATCAAGATATAGCGTTCGGGCGATTCGATGCCCTTGTTGATCTTGTAGCCGGAAAAGCCCTTGGCCTTGCTGATCACCTGCTCCACGCCGCGCTGGATCGCGACGTCGAATTCAAGTTGTGTTCCGGGCCGGATGCGGATATCGGCAAGTTCGAGAATCATGGGTTTTCCTGTTGGATTGATGACGATGGTGCAGAATTATCCCATTTTCAGCCGATGCCGAGTAGGGATGCCCCGAGTTGCCGACTTAATTGCGGGCATGCGACAGATGGAAGCCCAGCACCCCTTCAAACTGGGACATTTCACGGGCCAGATCGGAAATCGGCACCATGCTGTGGCGGTTGCGTGCAATCGCCACAAAATGCCATTCCGGCTTGCCGTCCTGGACTGAAATTGAAATGCTGCCTGCGGCAATATCATAACCGCGGGCCAAGGCCATGCTGCGCAGCGTAGCCTCGACCGGCACAAAATCCTTCCTGAACTGCAATACGATTGCCACCGCCTGGCGCGACGGCAGCCAGGCCGCCAGTTTTGACACCGAGATCATGCATATCGCGGACAGCAGCGCCAGCGCCATCGCCGCCGCATAAAACCCGATGCCGACCAAAATCCCGATCACCGAGGACATCCAGAGCGAGGCGGCAGTCGTCAATCCGCTGATATTGAGACCTTCCTTCATGATCACGCCGGCGCACAGAAAACCGATGCCGGTGACGATGCCCTGGATGATGCGGGTCGGATCGGCCCCGGCCGCGACCATGGTTTGTCCGCCGAACCAGAAATGGGAATAGCCGCCGATCACCGTCAGTGCGGCTGACGCCATGCACACCAGGCCGTAGGTTCGCATGCCCGCCGCGCGGCCGTTGTAGGAACGTTCATAGCCGACCAGCAAGCCCAGCAGCAAGGCGCCGAATATATTGAGGAAAATGATCAGGTTGGCAGTCACCTCGGGGCCGGACCAGTACACGGACAACATTTCTTTCGAAAGCATGGGTAAGACAATCTAATAATGGAAGGAGGGTTGAGCGCGCCGCAATCAGGAGCGTGAAGCGCGTCAGTGTAATGATGCCTGAAGCCAGGGCAGGCCAGTGTAAAAGCTTCAGCGCATGATTTCTCCTGGCACTGGCAGTGCGGTTCAGGTGCCGATCAGGCTGGCGGCAATGTTGATCGACAGCCCGAGTATTGCTGCATTGTAAAAAAAACTCAATATCGACTGCACCAGCACGACTTTGCGGGTGGAGCGTGTCATCACCAGCACATCCGAAGTCTGGACGGCAACCGCAATCGTGAACGAGAAGTACAGGAAATCCCAGTAATCCGGATTCGCCTCCTGATTCGGAAAAGCCAGCGAGCGTCTGCCGACAGGCGACATGTAAAACAGGTGGGCGTAGTGGAATGTGAACAGCGTACCCAGCAATAACCAGGAGCCGAACACGGTGGCTGCAGTGAATGCATAGTGGATCAGGCGCTGGTGCAGGTTCAGACCCCGTATCGTCGTCAGCTCCAGAATGATCGCGCTCAGGCTGATCACGGCCGCCGCCGACATGATGGTCAGCACGATGGCTGCGCTTTTGTCCTGCTGCTCGGCGATAGTGCGTACCCGGACATGGCTGGCGCGCATCATCAGCCACCCCATCGCACCCAGATAAGACCAGACGGCGATATTCCAGCCCGTCAGTACGCGCGTCAGGAATTGCCACGAGGCAGGCAGCAATAGCGTTGCCGCAACGCCCAGAATAATGGCAATAGTCAGGCGCGGCTGGTTACGGATAATGTGATGCAGAGTCATCATCGGAAGGAGGGGCGGAGTAGGTAATACCGGCCATCATAGCTTGCAAAACAGTTCTGCTTCATGCCAGGCAAACACGGTTGCGGCCGGCTTCCTTGGCCGCATACAGCGCCCGGTCGGCGCTGGCAATGATGGTGTCGGCGCTGGACAGTCTGGCAGGTACTGCAGAGGCCGCACCAATGCTGACCGTGACATGGGGTGCAGTGCTTGAGGCCGCATGGGCAATTAGCAGGCCGGCCACCTTGTGGCAGATATTGCGTGCGACGTGATGTGCGCCATCGAGGCTGGTATTGGGCAGAATCACTACCAGTTCCTCGCCGCCGTAGCGCGCCAGCAGATCGGTCGGACGCGCCAGCCCCGACAAGACGGCTTTGGCTACAGACTGCAGGCAGGCATCGCCCGCCTGATGGCCGTAGCTGTCGTTGTAGCGCTTGAAATAATCGACATCAATCATCAGCAGGCCCAGCGGTTGCTGGTCCCGGATTGCGCGCGACCATTCTTCGCCCAGCCTCTCGTCGAAATATTTGCGGTTGGCAATCTGCAGCAAGCCATCCGTGCGGGAATGGATTTCCAACTGGTGATTGGCATCGGTCAGCGCCAGATTGGCTTGTGCCAGTTCCTGGGTGCGCTGCGCCACCCTTTCTTCCAGATGCGCATTGGCGGCCGCCAGCTCCAGATTTTGCTTGGATAGCACGTTATACAGATTGCCTACCGCCGTCAGCAGCGCATCGGTACTTTTGTCGCGCGCAGTCGATTCCATCTGATAAGCCCGGGCGGGGCTCTCGCCATCGTGGATTAAGCTTATTTGCCGCGACATCGACTGATCGACGCCCAAGATGTGCAAACCCAGCCAGGATGTCAGGAAACCAAGAAAGATCTCCGCAGGATTGCTCATGAAATTTCTGGACTGCCACATACTGGCCACATGTTCGATGAAACGCTCGTGCAGCAGATGGTGCTGCGCGATATGGCGCGCATCGACGCCTTCGTGCCGCATCATGTTCTCTTCCTCCGAGAAATGGTAATTCGCATAATTGAGCAACTGGCGAAAAGTATCTTCCAGCGCACCGTCCTGATGGTCGCTGCCGTCTATCAGCGATTGACTGAGGCGGTTGAATAAATCGACCAATGAGTGATGCTGTTGATCAACGGTATCGAGGCCGGTGACAAAGTTTTTATCCCAGACAAAGGTTTGCATCTGCATCCTTAATGAAAATTTGTTGTGCTGATGGCTGCGGCACTGGGCGGGCGGCCAGAGCGGGCTTTCGGGGCCGCCATTGTTTTTGCGCCATTGTAGGGCTGGAAGCCGCGCAAATCATTGCTCAATATCAATGCTGAAGTTGCCCGCCAAGATCGGATTTATTGTCTTTTTGCAAAATATATCAGGCTTGATTTTGTGTAAGTGGCGGCTGTGCGCCCCTTGTTTTGCGCTGATGTGCAGCTCCGCTGCCAGATGTTCCGATGTTGTGCGGAACTCTTGTTGCGGCTCCTTTTTCGTTCTGGGCGGCAGTGTTTATCACCGGGTGAATGGCATATGTCCATCAACAAACACAAATCTACTCAGGTAAAAGATATAATATATAAGAGTTGATTTTACTGCCTTTGTTTTTGGCGCTTCCAGCGCCGCCTGAATTGGCACATAATCACCTTTGATTTTTACCGCAGTGCGCACGCGCGTTGCGTCCCAAGCAACTAACCTGTGAGGATGTACCCATGCTACAAGCCTATCGCCAACATGTCGCCGAACGCGCTGCGCTCGGCATTCCACCGCTGCCACTGTCGGCGCAACAGACCTCGGAACTGATTGAACTGTTGAAGAATCCGCCACAGGGCGAAGAGCAAACCCTGGTTGATCTGATCACGCACCGTGTTCCTGCCGGTGTGGATGACGCTGCCAAGGTCAAGGCTGCGTTCCTGGATGCAGTTGCCAAAGGCGAGCAAGCCTGCACACTGATTTCGCGCGAGACAGCCACCCAATTGCTGGGCACCATGCTGGGCGGTTTCAACATCACCCCGATGATCAAGCTGCTGGCAGACCCTGTGGTCGGCGGCATCGCAGCCGAGGGCCTGAAAAAGACCCTGCTGATGTTCGACTATTTCCACGATGTCAAGGAATTGGCTGACAAGGGCAATGCCAACGCCAAGGCGGTATTGCAATCATGGGCCGATGCCGAATGGTTCACTTCCCGTCCGGAAGTGCCGCAAAGCCTGACTTTGACCGTGTTCAAGGTCACCGGCGAAACCAATACCGATGATCTGTCGCCGGCGCCGGATGCAACCACCCGTCCGGATATCCCGCTGCACGCGCTGGCGATGCTGAAAAACCCGCGTCCGGGCATCGTCGCTGACGAACCGGGCAAGATCGGTTCGGTCAAGCAGATCGAAGCGCTCAAGGCCAAGGGCAACCTGGTGGCCTACGTCGGTGACGTGGTCGGTACCGGTTCCTCGCGCAAATCCGCCACCAACTCGGTGCTGTGGTTTACCGGCGAAGACATCCCGTTCATTCCGAACAAGCGTTTCGGCGGCGTCTGCCTCGGCAACAAGATCGCGCCGATTTTCTACAACACGATGGAAGATGCCGGCGCACTGCCGATCGAACTCGACGTGTCCAAGATGGACATGGGCGACGTGATCGAACTGCGCCCGTTTGACGGCAAGGCACTGAAAAACGGCGAAGTGATCTCCGAATTCACCGTCAAATCCCCGGTGATTTTTGATGAAGTGCGTGCCGGCGGTCGTATTCCGCTGATCATCGGCCGTGGCCTGACGGCGCGCGCCCGTGAAGCACTGGGCCTGGCGCCAAGCACGCTGTTCTGCCTGCCTAGCGATCCTGCTGCTTCGGATAAGGGTTTCACGCTGGCGCAAAAAATGGTCGGCCGCGCCTGTGGCCTGCCTGAAGGCAAGGGCGTGCGTCCGGGTACATACTGCGAACCGAAGATGACGACTGTCGGCTCCCAGGATACGACCGGCCCGATGACCCGCGACGAGCTGAAAGATCTGGCTTGCCTCGGCTTCTCGGCTGATCTGGTGATGCAATCGTTCTGCCACACTGCCGCCTATCCAAAACTGGTGGACGTCAAGACCCACCACGAATTGCCAGCGTTTATTTCTAACCGCGGCGGCGTCGCATTGCGTCCGGGCGATGGCGTGATCCACTCCTGGCTCAACCGCCTGCTGTTGCCTGACACCGTCGGTACCGGCGGCGATTCGCACACCCGTTTTCCGATCGGCATTTCGTTCCCGGCCGGTTCCGGCCTGGTCGCGTTTGCTGCAGCCACCGGCGTGATGCCGCTCGACATGCCGGAATCGGTACTGATCCGCTTCAAGGGCGAAATGCAGCCTGGCGTGACCTTGCGCGATCTGGTCAATGCGATTCCGCTGTATGCGATCCGTCAAGGTACGCTGACAGTCGAAAAGCAGGGCAAGAAAAACATCTTCTCCGGCCGCATCCTTGAAATCGAAGGCTTGCCGAAGCTGAAGGTCGAACAAGCGTTTGAATTGTCCGATGCGTCGGCCGAGCGTTCCGCTGCCGGTTGTGCCGTGCATCTGGATAAAGAGCCGATCATCGAGTACATGACATCCAACATCACATTGATGAAGTGGATGATTGCGACCGGTTACCTCGACCGCCGCACACTGGAACGCCGTATCCAGGCGATGGAAGCCTGGCTGGCTAAACCGGAATTGCTGGCGCCGGATGCCGATGCAGAATACGCTGCGGTGATCGAGATCGATCTGGCTGACATCCACGAGCCTATCGTGGCCTGCCCGAACGATCCGGATGATGTGAAGATGCTGTCCGAAGTTGCCGGCGAAAAGATCGACGAAGTGTTCGTCGGTTCCTGCATGACCAACATCGGCCACTTCCGCGCCGCTTCCAAGCTGCTCGAAGGCAAATCCGACATTCCGGTTCGGCTGTGGATCGCACCGCCGACCAAGATGGATCAGCAAGTGCTGACTGCCGAAGGTCATTACGGCGTTCTCGGCCGTACCGGTGCACGGATGGAAATGCCGGGCTGTTCGCTTGTGCATGGGTAACCAGGCACAGGTACGCAAGGGTTCGACAGCGATGTCGACTTCGACCCGCAACTTCCCGAACCGCCTCGGTATCGATACCCGGGTCTATCTCGGTTCGGCCGAACTGGCCGCAGTCTGCGCGATGCTGGGCAAGATTCCGACCAAGGAAGAGTACATGGCAAACATCGGCGTGCTCGACAAGAACGCTGCCGATATCTACCGTTACATGAACTTCGACAAGATCGCGGATTTCAGCGATGTTGCCGATACCGTGACATTGTCGGTATGACTTGATTAGTTGTAAGTTGAAAAACCCGCTGCGGCGGGTTTTTTTATTGTCAGCTGCCGTTTCCAGGTTGATGGATCGCGCACTCAAAAATACTTCTTAAACGAATTTGTCGGACTTGTTGGTTTTGATCAGTTCTGCGCAACGCTTCCGGTCTTTCTTCGATTCGAACATCCGCGTGTCGGCAATTTTAAACAATGTGCCGATGTCCTTGCTGTCAACAGGGAAGATCGCCCAGCCTACCGATATGCCAATCCGGATCTTGAGGTCAGAGATGCGCATCGTGTTTTCGACTGCAGCGCGGATCTTTTCCTCTATGTCGATGGCAGCGTCGGGGCTATCGATGTATCTTAACAAGACAACAAATTCATCGCCGCCATAGCGTGCCACGACATCGCTGGAGCGCGTCGCTGTTTTCAGACGGCTGGCGAGGGCGATGAGCAATTCGTCGCCGACGTCATGGCCGTAGCGGTCATTGACCAATTTGAAGTCATCCAGATCGATGAAGAGCAATGTGAATCCGGTATTGGAATAACTTTCGATGGCTGCCTGATGCATCAGGAAGCGTATCTGTGCCAGCAAAAATTCCCGGTTGTAGACATTCGTCAATTGGTCGATCCGCAGATTGTGTTCCATTTCGTTCACGGTCCGGGCCAGTTGTCCGATTTCATCGTGCCGGTTGATGTTCAGTGGCTGAAACAGCTCGCCATTGCCGATTTTCTTTGTTGCATCGGTCAACTTGCGTACATCGTTCAATACCCGATTGAACTTTCTCAGGCCGAAAATCAGTGCCAGCATCACGCAAGCACACGCGATGATGAGGCTGTCATACAAGCTGCGTGTAATGCCTCCCATGAAATCCGATTGTGGCGCCGCAACGACGGTGACCCAGTCCAGGCCGGTGGATTCGCCCAATGTGGCAGCTGCCACCGATACCGTGCCGGACAGGGTGGATATCTGATGGGTAAAGGGTGTTTTTTGCGCAACTTGATTCTGCCGCCAATGGCGTATGGCCGCATACGATTCGCGTATCAGCATGGTTTCCATGCGGTCGGCGCGCACCCGTTCAGGTTTGTCGCCGATCATTTTGAACGGAGATTCCTTGCCGGAACTGGCCACGATCATGCCTTCGGCATCGACTACGAAGGCGACCCCATTTTTACTGATGCTCAGAGAACGTAAAAAATCGGTCAGTACACTCAAGGTGACATCGGTTGCCACCACGCCGATTTGTTTCTGGCCAGCGTCCCGTACTGATTTAGCCAGCGTAATCGTTGGTTCTTTCGATGTGAAATCGTTATATACGGCAGACCAGACCGGTTGTGATTGACTCGCTGCAACTGTATACCACGGGCGCAGCCGCGGATCGTAATTGTCGATGCGCAGCAAATGTGCCCGATCCCCCGGCGCGGACACGCTATACACATGGCGCTCCTTGTCTGCCGGATTGCGCAGATACAGTTCGACAAAGTCACGGTTGATACGATTGACACCGATGAAGCGACCGTCCTCGCCACCGAAATAGACATAATTACTTACTTGCATGAACAAGCCACTGGCTGCCCACAGCCGCTTTTCCAATGACATGATGTCGTCGGAAAAAGGCAGTTCTTTCGGGACCGTTTTCGGATCAGGGGCGAGTGAGTTCAGGGTGGTCAGGGCACCGCGCAACTGTTCATCGGTTGCATGGTTGATCCGGTTGACCATGTCGGTCAATACCCGTTCTGCCAGTGCCTTGATTGCTGTATCACTGGCGCGATAGGATAGCCAGCCGATGGCCGCAGATACGAAAATCACACCCAGTACAAAAGGCAGGATGAGTTGCTGACGCAGCGATAATCTGAACATGAGCTTTCCCTGAGTCGAGTAAAGTCAACTATGAAAGAACGACTGCAGTATTTAACGGCAGTCATTAGGGCGTGTTGACTTATGACTGAAAATCTCCCGAATCATAGGTCAACACGCCCTGGGTCTTCTCGAACGGAAAACACGCTGTTAAATTATTGCGTTGCTATTCTTGCATAATATTTATTAAATATTTCACATTTCCGCATTGCAACATTAAATAAAAATTTGACATCAGTGGTGCTCGCTGGAATAAGCCCAGCATCCGGGCAATGTCAGGCACTGCATCATGGGCTCATGATGCAAGCAGTCATTTTTGTTCGGGATTACTGTCCCGGATTGCTAATCTCGGCCTGAATCGCATTGATTGCACGCACCACCGCATCCGATAGCCTCAGTTCAAGCGCATCAATATTCTCTTGGAGCTGCATCAGGCTGGTGGCGCCGATGATGGTGGAGGCGACGAACCAGCGCGTATAGCACCAGGCCAATGCCATTTGGGCCGGGCTCATGCCATTGGCGCGGGCCAGGGCGGCATAGCGGCGGGCTGCTTCAATCACGGTCGGACGCAGGTAGCGCGGACTCCAGTTGGACGGGAAGATCGTCAGCCGGCCGTGGGCTTTCGGGTTGTCGAGGTATTTGGCGGTGAGCTGGCCGAAGGCGAGCGGGCTGTAGGCCATCAGGCCGACGTTTTCGCGGAAGCAGGTTTCATCCAGCAGGCTGGTTTCAAAGTGCCGGTTGGCAAGGTGGTATGGATTCTGGATCGAGACGATGCGCGGCAAGCCTTTCATCTCGGCTTGCTTGATGTATTCGCTGACGCCCCAGGACGACTCGTTGGAGACGCCGATATGGCGGATTTTTCCGGATTGAACCAATTCACCCAGTACCGCCAAGGTGTCTTCGATTGCGCTGCATGGCCGTTCAGCATCCGGGTTGAATGCAGTCTGGCCGAAAATCGGCACATTGCGGCTCGGCCAGTGCAATTGATACAGGTCGATGTAATCGGTTTGCAGCCGTTGCAGGCTGCTGTCGACCGCGGCGCGGATATTGACCGCATCCAGTTCGGTCTTGCCGTTGCGTACCCAGCTCAGCGTCGGCGAAGGTCCGGCGGCTTTGGTGGCGAGGATGATGTCGCTGCGCTTGCCGGATTTTTTCAGCCAGCTGCCGATGAAGCGTTCGGTCTTGCCCTGGGTTTCGGCCCTTGGCATGACCGGGTACATCTCGGCGGTATCGATGAAATTGATGCCCCGTTCCAGCGCATAGTCGAGCTGGTCATGCGCTTCGGCTTCAGTGTTTTGCTCACCGAAGGTCATTGTGCCAAGGCAGATTCTGGAAACCTGCAGGTCGCTGGAGCCGAGCTGTACTTTGTCCATGTCGGATCCTGTATCGATAGGGAGTGTTATTTTTTCAGTGCTGCTGCGCATTCCCGCACCAGCGCCGGGCCGCGATAGATCAGGCCGCTATAGAGCTGCACCAGCGATGCACCGGCGGCGATCTTGGCCCTGGCATCCTCACCCGAGAAAATGCCGCCGACGCCGATGATCGGCAGCGCGTCGCCCAGTTCCGCCTTCAGCGCGCGGATCACCCGGTTCGAGAGTTCGAACACCGGTGCGCCTGACAGGCCGCCGGCTTCCTCGCCATGTTCCATGCCCTTGACTGCGTCGCGCGTAATGGTGGTGTTGGTGGCGATCACGCCGTCGATCTTGTGCCGCAATAATGCCTCGGCGATGGTCTTGACCTGTTCGCTGTCGATATCCGGTGCGATCTTCAGCGTGACCGGGACATAGCGTTTGTGCTGGTCGGCCAGGCGGTTTTGCGCGTCCTTCAGTTGCGACAGCAGCGCATCGAGTTCGCTCGCGCCTTGCAACTGGCGCAGGTTCTTGGTGTTGGGCGAGGAGATATTGACCGTCACGTAGCTGGCGTAGGGATAGACCTTGTTCAGACAGTGCAGATAATCTTCTGCCGCGCGCTCGATCGGCGTGTCGGCATTCTTGCCGATGTTCAGGCCGAGTACGCCTTGCCTGTCCTGATAAAAGCGTGATGCCTGTACGTTCGACACAAAGGCGTCCACGCCGCCGTTGTTGAAGCCCATGCGGTTGATGATGGCGTTGGCAGCGGGCAGGCGGAACATGCGCGGTTTCGGGTTGCCGGGTTGTGCGCGCGGCGTAACGGTGCCGATTTCAATCGAGCCGAAGCCCATCGCCGCCAGTCCGTCGATATAGGCGCCATCCTTGTCCAGACCGGCGGCCAGGCCGACCGGATTGGGGAAGGTAATGCCCATCACCTTGCGCGGATCGGGCTGCGGTTTGGCGATCAGGCCGGTCAGGCCTAGCGCGGCGGCGCGCTTGAGCCAGGGTAGCGTCAGGTTGTGTGCAGTTTCCGGGTCCATAGCGAACAGCAAGGGGCGGGCAAGGGCGTACAGGAGTTTGTCGGACATGGGATGGTCGGCTGGAGTATAAGATTGGCGCGTATTCTATCGCGCCCCTTGCAAGTGCAGGAATCTCTGTGAAACGCAACACAGAAGGTGCAGAGCGGGTTTTGCAGGATTTTTTAGCGGCCTGCACTGCTTACAAAATTTTCCATTCGCCGTCATGCAGCGCTTCCAGTGGCTGGAAGTGTCTTTTGTAGGCCATTTTCTGGCTTTCCGCTATCCAGTAGCCGAGATAGATATGCGGCATCGCCAATTGTTTGGCCTGGGCGATTTGCCATAATACGTTGTAGGTGCCGTAGGATGCGCCGGTGATGTCCGGATCGTAAAAAGTGTAGACCGATGACAGGCCATCATCGAGTACATCGATGATGCTGACCATGCACAGCGTGCCATCGGCCTCGCGGAATTCGACCAGGCGCGTGTTGACCTTGCTCTGCAGCAGGAATTGCGCATATTGGTCGCGGCTATCCTGATCCATGCCGCCGCCCGCATGGCGCGCGGTCTGATAACGCAGATAGAGCTCGTAATGTTCCTGCGCATACGCCAGCGGTGAAATCCAGACCGACAAGTGCCGATGCCTGGCCCAGGCGCGACGCTGGCTGCGGTTGGGCTGGAAGGACTCAGTTTTGATGCGTACCGGGGTGCAGGCCTGGCAGCCCTCGCAAGACGGGCGGTAGGTAAAGATGCCGCTGCGCCGGAAGCCGTTCTTGACCAGATCGGCGTACACATCGGCGTTGATCAGGTGGGCCGGTGTGGCCACTTGCGAACGTGCCTGACGGTTTGCCAGATAGCTGCACGGATAGGGCGCCGTCGTATAGAACTGCAAGGTCGAGAAGGGCAGGTCTTTAAGGTGTGTCATAGGCATCTGCTCCGGCAACAATATCGGCTGTCAATGATATCGGCTTCCATTGCGTGACAGGCGCTTGCAGAATCGCTTTCTGCAGGTGCGCAATGAAAGCTGTCCTCGAGATCGGCGCGGCACCCAGTGAGGCGAGATGCGCGGTCTCTTGCTGGCAGTCTATCATCGTCACGCCATTTTTTCTCAGGAAGTGCGCCAGATAGGCCAGCGCGATCTTGGAGGCGTCGGTGACGCGGGCAAACATCGACTCGCCATAAAACATCCGCCCGATGCAGACCCCGTAAGCACCGCCGACCAGTTCGCCATCCAGCCAGACTTCGGATGAATGCGCATAACCCTGGCGATGCAAACCGCCATAGCCTGCGATGATCTCATCCGAGATCCAGGTGCCGCCGCCATCCCGGCGCGGCGCGGCGCAGGCCCGCATCACTTGTTCGAATGCGCTGTCAAAACGTACCTGCCAGCGCTGGCCATCAGATCTGTCTTTCTCGATTTTCCGGATGGTTTTCTTCAGGCTGGCAGACAGTTTGAAATCGGCGGTATATAACACCATGCGCGGATCGGTGCTCCACCAGAGAATAGGCTGATCTTCGGAAAACCACGGAAAAATTCCCTTTCGATAGGCTTGCAGCAGGCGTTGCGGCGACAAGTCGGCACCGGCTGCCAGCAAGCCTTGCGCGCCCTCATCCGCCGTGAGGGACTCCGTCACATCGGGGAATGGACTGTCCGCCTCCAGCCACGGAATCATCGTCGTGCCCCGATATGGGTTGCGTCAATGCACTTCATTGGTGCGAATATCGATGCTAAAAGATGCATTCTGAATATTCCCTTTTAAAATCAAGTATTTAAAAAAATGCACAAAAATGGAATGTTTTTTGCTTTATAAGGCAGCACACAATTCATTTACGCACTTTTATTGGGAGTTTATTTGCATGGATGCACTTAAAAATGGCGCGGATGCCTTATTTATCCTGCTTGGCGCCATCATGATTTTGGCTATGCATGCTGGTTTTGCCTTTCTGGAGTTGGGCACGGTGCGCAAGAAAAACCAGGTCAACGCCTTAGTTAAAATCTTAGTCGATTTTGCGATTTCAACCATCGCCTATTTTTTTGTCGGCTACAGTGTCGCTTACGGCGTCAATTTTTTTGCCAGTGCCGATGTGCTGGCAGCTAAAAATGGCTTTGAACTGGTCAAGTTCTTCTTCCTGCTGACCTTTGCCGCTGCGATACCGGCCATCATCTCCGGCGGCATTGCCGAGCGCGCCAAATTCTATCCGCAACTGATCGCCACCGCGGTGCTGGTCGGTTTCGTTTATCCTTTTTTCGAAGGCATCGCGTGGAACCAGCGTTTCGGGGTTCAGGCCTGGCTGAAAGCGGCGTTTTCACAAGAATTCCATGACTTTGCCGGTTCCGTCGTGGTGCATGCGGTCGGTGGCTGGGTTGCGTTGCCGGCGGTGTTGCTGCTCGGTGCGCGCCGCGGCCGTTACAAGAAGGATGGCGCAATTTCGGCGCATCCGCCTTCCAGTATTCCTTTTCTGGCACTGGGTGCCTGGATTCTGACCGTGGGCTGGTTCGGCTTTAACGTGATGAGTGCGCAGACGCTCGACAAGATGAACGGACTGGTCGCCATCAACTCCCTGATGGCGATGGTCGGCGGCACGCTGGTGGCGCTGCTGCTGGGCAAGAACGATCCGGGTTTTGTCTATAACGGTCCGTTGGCCGGCCTGGTTGCGGTGTGTGCCGGATCGGATCTGATGCATCCTTTGGGCGCTTTGCTGACCGGCGGCATCGCCGGTGCGATTTTTGTCTGGATGTTCACGCTGACGCAAAACAAATGGAAGATCGATGACGTACTCGGTGTCTGGCCGCTGCATGGTCTGTGCGGCGCGTGGGGCGGTCTGGCCGCTGGCATTTTCGGCCTGCAAGCGCTGGGCGGCATCGGCGGCGTATCGTTCATTGCGCAACTGATCGGTACGCTGATGGGAATCGGCATCGCGCTGATCGGCGGCTTCGTCATCTACGGCCTGCTGAAAAAAACCATCGGCATCCGCCTCGAACCGGAGCAGGAATTCGACGGCGCCGATTTGTCCATCCACAAGATCACAGCCACGCCGGAGCGCGAGTCCAACTGGTAAGTTGTACGTAAGTTGTGCTGCATAGGATGACCGGGGTGCTTTTTCACCGGTCATGGCGATTACCATGCTTTTTAAAATTTCTATATTGCAATGTATTCATATAGACTGACCGCCGCCTGATCCGAAACAAGTGCGCAATAAATTTGCACGACTTTTAATAACAACCAAAGGGAGACACAACATGAAAAAAATATTCAGCGCAATCCTGCTCAGCCTGTGCACACTGGCATTCAGCCACAGTGCTGTTGCCGCCAGCGACAAGGGTTCGGCCGACGAGGCCGTTGCGCTCGTCAAGAAAGCGGTGGCCTACATCAAGGCCAACGGCAAGGAAAAAGCATTTGCCGAATTCAACAACCCAGGCGGCAGTTTCAAGGACCGTGATCTGTACATCTTCGCGATGGAAATGAACGGCGTCATGAGTGCGCATGGCGTCAACCCGAAACTGATAGGCAAAAACCTGTCGGGCTTGAAAGATGTCGATGACAAGCAATTCATCAAATCCTTCATTGATGTGGCCAACGGCAAGGGCAAGGGCTGGGTCGATTACAAGTGGCCCAACCCGACAACCAAGGCAGTTGAGGCCAAATCAACCTATATCGAAAAAGCAGATGAACTCGTGGTCGGCTGCGGCATCTACAAATAATTTGCATTAACGACAACTGCACCGCAAAACCCGGAAGCCCCTTCTCCCGCACATGGGAGAAGGGGCTTCATGCATTTTTTGTGCCAGATAATTACTTCACTGCAACGTGGAACTTGAATATACTGGATACATTGCAGCCGGCAGGCGGAGCAAAACGCTTGGTCCGAAACCAATATGTGGATTCGATGCCGGTTGACTGAGATCTACATTTGGGTTATTTGAAGATGGTTGTCTTACGAAGCGGAGAATAAACAATGTCATTGAAAAATTTGATGGTCCACCTGGACCAAAGCAGTCGTTGTGAGGCAAGGCTGGAACTGGCTGTATCACTCGCGCGCCAGCATCAGGCGCGGCTGAGTGGCGTGTTTGGACAACTGGCCCCGGCGCAGAAGGTCGGCTTGGTTTCGGCCTGGCCCACGCCGGCATACACCGAAGCTGCCGCAGCCAGCAAAGCCGCTTTCGAGAAAGCCGCTGCCGGCCTGGCACAAGCCGAATGGCATGACATCAACCGTGGCAGCGAAGCCGAAGTGATGAGCCATATTACCGACCTGGCGCGCCATACCGACCTGGTTGTCATGGGTCAATATGACGACACGGCCAAGTCTTTCGTACCGGCTGATCTGACCGAGGAAGTGGTTCTCAATTCCGGCCGTCCGGTACTGATCCTGCCTTACGTCGGAACCTTCACTGAAGTGGCCAAGCGTCCGCTGATCGCCTGGAGCAATGCCCGCGAAGCAGCCCGTGCGCTCAATGACGCGCTGCCGCTGATCGAAGGCAGCAGCAAACCAACGGTGCTGTCGTTCTCGACCACCACCGAAGAAGCCCGCAACAGCTGCGATAGTGTCATCCGCCATCTGAGCAGCCACGGTATCCAGGCCAGCCCTGAAACCATGCTGGTCACCGACATCGGCATCATGGACATGCTGCTCAACAGGGCCTCCGACCTCGGTTCGGACCTGCTGGTGATGGGTGCCCATGGTCATATCGGGCTGCCATTCGTCAGCCGTGGCGCAGGTACCCGCTACATTCTGCGACACATGACACTGCCGGTTCTGATGTCCAATTAAGATGCGGTGCGTGACAGAAGATCAGCAGTTTTTTGCTGCGGTCTTCCGGCACGGTGCCGTGGCATGAATAAGGACATGATCGAATAATGCCCTGCATCCAGATGCAGGGCATTTTTTTTGGATGAAACAATTTGGAAGGCTTTGCGCATGCGCGTCCAACGACAATATATCTCCGCTTAGCGTTAGCAAAAAGGAAATCAGCCGCAGATTTTCGCATGTTGAATGCCGTGCGGCACTGAAGTGGGCATGATGATTTTTAGCGGCAGCTGCATCGAACCGAGGCATCAGCTTTTCAAGATTAAATTGTTGCTCAATGTCATCTACATGTAAAAAATATGTGTTACCTTTAAGAAACTTGCGATGCTGTTTGCACGGCATAGATTGTTTTTTTTGTTGCAATAAAACTAAGGTGAGACAGCTATGTTTATAAAATTCTTGAAAAGTTTATTGGTATTAATTTTCGCCTTCGGCTTGAACCCAAGCCTTTATGCTGCAGAGCATGGAACCGCTGAAGAAGCAACAGCGATGGTTAAAAAAGCGGTCGAATTTTTGAAGAAAAACGGCAAGGAAAAATTATTGGCTGAGGTCTCAAACGGAAAAGGCGATTTTGTCGACCGCGATCTTTATTTGAGCGTTTACGACTTTAGCGGCATTGTGCTGGCCCATGGCGCGAACCCGAAAATCATCGGCAAGAGCGTGATAGGGCTCAATGATGTGGATGGCAAATTTTTCATGAAAGACATCGTTGCACAGTCCAAGTCTGCCGGCAAAGGACAAACAGAATACAAATGGCCTAATCCGGTCACCAAAGAATTCCAGAAGAAATCAGCCTACTTTGAGGCGCTTGATGGCGTCATTATTTCCTGCGGTTACTACAAATATTAATTGAATCGGGCTTGATGGAATAAGCCTGAGACAAGAAAACACCTCCCTGTTTCCCCGGCCACGCAGGCGGGGACAGGGGAAGCAAAAAGCATTTTTCAGCCTGAACTGTCAGGCGACCGATTCGGTCAGCGCCACCTGCACCAGTTTGTCGATCTCGCCGGTGATGCCGGTCAGCACGCTGGCAACCACCGAGAATTCCCTTCCCGCATCACCGGCCCGTGCAGCGATCACCTGCGCATTGAAAGACACCATGCGCGCCTGTTTTGAAATGGTCTTGATGTCGCCCATGATGTGATGCAACTGTTTCTTCAGCATGGTTGCATGACGCTTTGATTCCTCCTCGTAGACCTGGGTGATGCTGTTGAGTACGCCAAGCAAAGGGGTGGCGCTTTGCACCAGCTGATCCAGCAACGCCGCTGCCTGACGGAAATCGGACTGGATCGCATCCAGCGTCTGGTCTGCCAGCGCGATGAAATCCCGGATGGTGCGGTCGCCCTGCAACGGGCCGTAATACGCAGTCTGCAAGCTATCGCAAAATACCCCGGGCAGTTCGTCGTTGCCTTCCACCAGCGCCTTGTGCGCATCGCGGAACAGGCGCAATGCATCGCGCGCAGTCTCGATCGCGGCTTCTTGCTTGAGCGACGCCAGCACCGCATACAGCACCAGGCGTTGCGACGTGAAGCGGCGCCGGCCCGACAAATTGATCAAGGTGCCAAATACCTCGCCGGAGAGTTGCGAAGAAGCTGTCTTGCCGCGTTTTTGCATCGATGCTGGCTGTAACATTTCAGGACCGCCTTTCTTGCATGTAATTCAGTCGGCACCGCAGACGTTTTTTCGTTCTGCACTGTTTCCCTACGGATAGCATGATTTGTGCCAGTGCAAATGCGGCTGCTGCAGCGCAACATGCCCTGTTTTCGGGCATGAAAATGTCGGGTATGCCCGATAAGCATGAAATCGAAGCGCAAACAGCGTGCAGTTACGCAAAGCACGACTGACAAGGTGCACAATGGGTTCAGGCAGGACGACCGCCAAATGTACTCGGGTACTTGGCAATTGATTCATTTTTCTCGTAAGCCCGGTATGGATATTGATGAGAATGTACTGATCGGCTTTGCGGTGGCGCTCGGCAGCGGCCTGCTGATCGGGATCGAGCGCGAACGGCGCAAGGGCAGCGGGCCGAACCGGGGGCTGGCCGGCGTGCGCACCTTCACGCTGGCCGCGGTCAGCGGCGCGCTGGCACAGGCGCTGGACCAGTCCTGGCTGGTGCTGGTCGGCGCGCTGCTGGTACTGGCGCTGGTGGTGATTTCGTATTGGCGCGACTGCTCGAAAGATCCCGGCGTCACCACCGAGATCGCGCTGTTCATCACCTATCTGCTGGGCGTGGCGGCGATCTCCTATCCGGAAATGTCGGCCGGCACCGCCGTCATCGTGGCCGGCCTGCTGGCCGCACGCACCAGCTTGCACCGCTTCTCGAAAGAGCTGCTGTCAACCACCGAACTGAGCGATGGGCTGGTGCTGGCCGGCGCCGCACTGGTGGTGCTGCCGCTGCTGCCGAACCAGTCGATGGCCTGGCTGGCCGGCGCCAACCCGCGCCGGATCTGGGGCCTGGTGGTGCTGTTGATGACGCTGCAGGCCGCCGGCTACATCGCGCTGCGCATCGGCGGCGCGCGGCTGGGCTATGCGCTGTCGGGGCTGGCATCGGGCTTCGTTTCCAGCACCGCGACCATCGCTGCGATGGGCCTGAAGGCGCGCCAGCAGCCCGAACTTCTCGGCGCCTGCGTATCCGGCGCACTGTTTTCGAATGTCGCCACCATTCCGCAGCTGTTTCTGGTGGCAGCGGCGATCCACCCGGCCGCGCTCGCGACCCTGGCGCCCAGCCTGCTGGCAGGGCTGGCCTGTTCGATCGTCATCGCCGCCATCAGTTTGTTCGCAGATAGCCAGACTGACGGCAATCCGGTCGCGCAGGGGCATGCCTTCAAGCTGACACACACTCTCGGCTTCGCGCTGATCCTTTCCATCGTGACCGGCGCCGTCGCGCTGGCCAACAGCTACTTCGGCCAAACTGCGGCCGGTGTCGCTGCCGCCATTGCCGGTTTTGCCGACGCCCATGCCGCCGCCACCTCGGTGCTGTCGCTGGGCGCCAGCGGCCAGCTGGGTCCGGCACAGATCCTGTGGGCGGTGCTGCTGGGGTTTTCCACCAATGTGATCAGCAAACTGGTCGCCGCCACGCTCTCCGGCGGGCTGGCCTTCGCCTCCAGGGTCGGCGCCGGATCGGTGGTGGCGCTGGCGGTGGTCTGGCTGGCGTACTGGTTTTTGCGGTAAAAGCTGGGGGTATGTGCGGAAACATGGCAGTTGCCGCACGGATTTGCTGGGTGTTTAAATATACTGGTGCCAGTATATTTTTGCCCCGGCAGGCGCTGCCGGGGTGCTGAAAATCATCCGGCCGGATGCGGCCGGACTGACATCACATCAACGCTTAATACGCGCCCATGAAGTCCTTCTTGCCGATTTCGACGCCGTTGTGGCGCAGGATCGCGTAGGCGGTGGTGACGTGGAAGAAGAACTGCGGCAAGCCGTAGCTCAGCAGGTAAGTCTGGCCATTCAGTTTCTTTTCCTTCGGCGTGCCCGGGCGCAGCACGATTTCACGGCTTTCGCTGCCGTCGATCTGGGCCGCGCTCAGGGTGTCGATGAAGGCCAGCGTCTTGGCGATGCGGGCTTGCAGCTCGGCAAAGCTCTGCTCGTTGTCTTCATACGCGGGCAGCTCGACATCGGCCAGACGGGCGGCGACGCCCTTGGCGAAATCGGCCGCGATCTGGACCTGGCGGGTCAGCGGGAACATGTCGGGAAACAGGCGCGCCTGCAGCAGCGCATTCGGCTCGATGTTCTTGGCCGTCGCGTGCGCTTCGGCCTTGGCCAGCACGTCGTGCAGGCTGTTCAGCATTTGCTTGAAAACGGGGATCGCTGCGGTGTACATGGAAATGCTCATGGGTTTTTCTCCGGTTGAATTGGCTGTGATTATAGGGTTTTGTCGCTCAGCGCGTACGCCACCCCGTCGAGCCGGTCACACCACCCAGGCGCCGTCGCGATACACCTGATGCTCGTCCAGCAGCACCGATTCCGTCACCGCAAACACGTCGACGTGATATTTGCCGTCGCCGCGCTTGAAGTTGGGTTTGCCGTAGCTGCCGTGCTTGGCGCCGAGCGACAGGTGGATGCCGCACATGCGCTCGAAGGTGCCGATGTCGCGCACCGTGCGGTCTTTTGAAAAGGCGCGGTTCATGCCGAAGCCCAGCTCGCGCACCCACACCACCTCCTCGTCGGCGCGGATATTGGCCAGCACCGTGTCGAATTCCGGGGTCGAGTCGATGGTGTCGGTCACCTGGCCGTTGCTGATGACCAGCGTGATCGGCGTTGCCGGCTGGTTGACCGTAAACGAGGTGTCGCCGAACACGAAAATCCGCACCCGGCCGTTGACCGCCTGCAGATCGCGCGCCTCGGTAAACACCTCGCCGATCGGAAACTGGCCGCCGACGTTCTTCATCTGGCTGTAATCGCCGACATTCAGCTTGGCCGATTCGAACGGCGATGCGAACACCAGCAGTTCGCCGCCGCTGTCGAGCACGCCGCCCTGGGCGCGGTCGATGCGCGCCTTCAGCGCGTTGCCGACGCCGCGATAATAGGCCGGGTCATAGGCCAGCGACTCGATGTAATACAGCGCTTCCTGCCCCGGCATGCGCGCCAGATGCGGATGCTCGATCACCTTCAGCGCGCGCTTGAACAGCTCGACCCGGATCCGGTACGCCTCCAGCCGGAAGTTGGTCGACTGGATCAGCACCACCAGCGCCGACGGCGCCAGCGCGGCAAACGTGTCCAGTATCGCCGGCGGCGACGCCGCATCGAAGTCGATGAAGGTGGCGTCCGGCAGGCAGCGCCGGTAAGCCGCCGTCAGCGCCACGGCCAGATCGCAGCGGCGTATCGAACACCACCACCGCCGCATGCGGGTGCGCGTGCTCGAACGCCAGCGACAGGATGTCGGCCAGATGCAGCGCGCGCCATATCGACCGCCGCAGCGGGTAGGGCATCGAACAGCGTGTCGTCGGCGTTGGAGGCGGGCATTGGTGTCATCGCATGGCTCATGGTGAGAGTGTTCGCTTGCTTTTTTACTTGCCGGCGGCAAATTGCTGCTGCAAATAGCTGATGATGTCGCTCGACTGGTACAGCCACTTCGCGTTGCCGTGCTCATTGATGATCTTCAGGCAAGGCACCTTGCTGCTGCCGCCTTGCGCCAGCAGCGCCTGACGGTTTTCGGCCGAATGCTGGGCATCGCGCAATTCCACGTTCAGCGAAAGGCGGCGCATTTCCTGGCGCACCTTGATGCAAAACGGGCAGGTATTGAACTGGTACAGCGCCAGTTTCTTGCAGGCGGCATCGACCCGGGCCTGATCGGCGGCGGCGCGCAGCACGCCTTGCGGGCGGCTCAGGCGCTCCTTGAGCAGCATCACAGGGCCAAGAACGGTGCGCAGCAGTCTAAAAAATGTTTTCATTGGTTCTCTCTTGGAAATATGGTCGGCTTCAAGCAGCAGGCATTGTAAGCGATCAGCCGAGCTGACCCGGCCGCCTGCCAGCGCGGCGTTCAAGTCGGCAAGCTGCTGGCGCAGCGCCGCGTTTTCTGCGCTCAGCGCGGCGATTTTGCGGCGCAACGCATCGAGCTCGCTGCCCGCTTGTCCGCTTGCGTCGGCTGTACTGGCTGCGTCTGTTGCCGTTTCCTTCGGCGGTCTGGCCGCGCGCGCCTGTTCCCGCACCTGGCGTGCCGCCTGCTGCAATTCCTTGCGGCCGCCGGCCACTGCCGCGACCTGTTCTTCGCCCGGCAGCGTCGCAATCGCGGCCGCCGCATTGATCGAAATGGTGCCGAGCACGCACCGCCTGCACCAGTTCCGGCGTCGCGGCCTTCTGGATCTTCTCGATCTGGCCGATGGTATTGCTGCTGATGCCGGCGATCCGCGCGGTGTCCTGGCGGGTCTGCACCGGCTTGGCTGGCGGTGCCTCCGGGGTTTCGGCGGCAGCGGGGTGGCTGTCGTCGGGCACAGCGGCGCGCGCGGCCACGATCTCCTTCTTGCGCAAGGCCAGCACCCCGCGCTGGAAGTCGGACACGCTGCGCCGCGCCAGATGGTTGTCGATCATCCACAGCTGCACATCCTCGATGCTGGCGAAGCTGTCGTTCTGCACCGTCTTGAACGCGATGTCGTGCTGGCGGCAGAGCGCATAGCGGTTATGGCCGTCGATCAGCACCTCGCCCCACAGCACCAGCGCATCGCGGCAACCCTCGGCCAGCAAGCTGCGCTCCAGCGCCGCATATTCGTTCGCGGTCAGCGGGTCGATAGTAGGCGCGCAATGTTTCATTGATGGTGATGGTCATAGTCTGTTTCCTGTCTGATGGATCCGCGTGCGCCGCAAGGGGGCCAATCGCGCAAGGCAGGCATTGTAGCCGACCAGGCGGATGCCGCTGTCGGCTGGCCAGAGCGCAAGGGCGGGGCGCCTGCAAAAAAGTGGTGGCCAGTCAATCCACCGAGCCGCGCATCTGCGCCGCTCCGATCCAGCAGATTCCTTGATGGCAAACAACAAGGTCGAACTGCACCAAATTATTATTTATTTAACATCAATTCAGTCATCACGTTCGGCAACGCGCTGACCATGCGTGCAGCCATATTAGATCGGAGTTTTTCATGCAAGCCAATATTGAAGCCCCCGACTTTGATTTCTTGTGTGCGCTGTACCGGAAAGATCCGCCCGCCTATGAATCGTTGCGGCTGCAGATATTGCAAGACGCGATTGCCGCCGCGCCCGCCGAGCATCGTCCGGCATTGCGGCGAACGCTGTGCCGCATCGAATCGGCCCGGCAAGCTGCCGCCACGCCGATGGAAGCGGTGGTTGCGGCAGCGCGCATGATGAGCGAATCATTGCAGCAACTGGGGGATGGCTGGCAGCAGTTGCAGTACGAAGTCTCAGGCTTGCAGGCAATCGCCGTGCTTGAGCGGGTCAAGAAACCGTGATGGTGGGCTCCAACAGGAATTGACCAGATTGCACCCAGCGTCTCGGTTCCGCTACCCATCCTTGCCAGGAAAAGCAGGGGTATGTGGCGAAAATTGCCGTTAGCCGCACAGATTCATTGGGCATAAAAAAATACGGCATGGAGTATGCCGTATCGAGAGGGACGCAGTCCGGCCCGTATTGCACCGGATATTGTTATTGGTATGCAGTCGCCGTCATGCTCCGACGGCCCGGCCGATCAGCCCTTGCAGCCGCAACCGCCGCCACCGCCGCCGCAGCCGCCGGCTTGCGGCGCTTCGGCCGCAGGCGCTGCCGCCTGTTTTGGATGGATGCTGAAATCGATCACCACCGCATCCGGGCCGTTCTGCACATATTCATGGCGCACCTGGCCGTCGTAGCGCTGCGCAATCTGGCTCAGCAAAGGCAGGGGATCGTGATCGTTGACGAAACGCATCACATCGCCCTGATCCAGCGATTCCAGCGCGCCGAAGATGGCCGCATGGCGCAAGCGCTTGGACACGCCGCGCACGTCGAATTGATAAACATTAGGGTTTGTTTGGGCTGTCATGGCAGGTTCCTGAAAAAGAATACGCCATGCTATTTTTTACCCGCCGCGCTTGCCTTGACCCCGATCAAGTTTTTTCAAACTGCCCGGCGCCGGCAATCAACTTGGCTCAGAACGCATGGCCGATGCCGAGCAGCAGCACGTCGGCGTCGCGGTGGTAATCGGTGAGCACGCGGCTCCAGGAAAACCGCAGCAGAAAATCCCGGTTCAGCTGGTAACGCGCGCCGACCGACAGCAAACCGGCCAGGCGATTGCGCTCGCCCTCGGCCCGGGCCTGCTGCGGTCATGATCGGTGGCGACGTAAGGCCCGGCGCCGACGCCCAGCGTCAGCCGCCCGTCCAGCAGCGGGCGCTGCAGCCACAGCTGGCTGGCGACGCCGCGGCGGCGCAGCAGGACCGCGTCGCCCTCATCCAGCCAGCTCAGCGTCCAGTCCAGGTCGCGGCCCAGCGTGCGCCGGTATTCAACAGCGTAAGCAGGCGCACGTTCGGAATCGAAGCTGTTGACGATGATTCTTCCCGCCGACAGCGTCAGTTCCTGCCTGGCGGCGGCAGCGTCAGGCGCCGGCATCCGGCCCGGCGCGGGACTGTCGTCAAAGCGGTAGCCGACGCCGAGCAGCAGCGACAAGGTATTGAAGCTGTCCCGCACCACCAGCCGGTTGACCCGCAGCTGCAGCAGCCAGTGCCGCTGCACCTGCCAGGTCGCCGCCACGCTGGCCAGCAGGCCCCAGTCATGCTCATTGAGATGGTCGACGCTGTTGCCGGACGCGGTGTCGAAATAATAATAAGGACCGACCCCGGCCGCCAGCGACACGCCCGATGCCAGCGTCCCGCTGCGGGCCCAGGCCTGGGCGCTGATGCCGTCGCGGTGATGCTTGTCAGGGTGGCCCTCGTTCAGATAGGCCAGGCCCAGCGCCGCATGCTCGCCCAGCCGCTGCTGATAATCCAGCGACCACGCATAAGTATGCTCGTCGGTGCTTTGCTGCTTCAGCCCCCCGCCCAGCAGGGACAGCTCCTGCGCCTGCAGCGCGTGCATGGCCAGCCCCGACAGCAGGCAAATCGCCCACAAAATGACACGCATCATGACCGCCTCCCCGCGCCCCGCACCTTGGGTGCATCGGCAAAAAGCAGTTTCCGGAATAAATTATTTCATACCGGCAGCAAGTACCAGCATGCCAGCAATTGCCGCTGCCGAACCCTGCGCCAGATCAACAGTTGCTCAGAAATCGGGCGGGAATCTGCGGCTGGTTGGTCGGGAGCAGCGGCGCATTTTGCCGCTGCGCGGCCGGGAATCGCCCATGCTGCGATGGAAAACAAGGGGGTATATGGTAAAAATAGCCATCAGCCGCACGGTTTCATTGGCTTGTAAAAAATACCGTGATGGAGTATGTGGAGGGCATCCGGGAGCGCCGGAAAGCGGCTTGCAGGGCGGGGAATCGGTAAGGCGTCAATCAGGCGCAGCCGCATTGCGCCGCAGGTGCACCGTGCAATGCGGCGCAATATCTGATGGTGTGCGACTTACGGCCTTGTTAATCGTACTTCAACGAAAGCGGGTTCATGAATCTCTTCGATACCTACATTAACCAGTCCTTGCTTCAATGCTTTATGAACCAGTAAAAAGCTTGCGAATCTCAAGGAGTGGCTTTCCGTGAACCAAAACGTGGCGCACATTTTTTTACGAGTTCACTACGTGTCGCGTTAAACGGGAAAGAATGAAGACGGTTGTATCCATGTTTTCCTAGTAATTTTCCGCGTAATTTAAGCGCTCGAAAAATTGTTGAAAGTAGCCAGCCGTCGAGCTTTTTTAATTGTAATTCATCATTTACTTAGTGGATAAAAACTGATTATTCCTTTGAAATAAATACGTTTTGATCTTCCATTGATGTAATCAAGAAGATGCCGATTAGTCAATCCACGCATACATATATACTTCTAATTTGCATCATTGATGTTAAAAATGTTTCGTCTTTGTTGTTTGAAGGAATAATTACTCCTTTAATAACCTTATTTTTTAGCGGCTGAATTAAGTTTTTATAAAGCAAGCATGAAATTTGCTTTTGTATTTTTTTGAGTGACTTATCGCGAATAGATACTTAATCAACAGAAATTGCATATCCCAAAAATTCAATATCAGATTTAGCCGCAATCTGGGCGGGTAAGCCCTCTCTTGAAGTACGTCTATCCACTAGATTTTTTTGCGTTTATTTGAATTGCCGTCTCATTTGAAAATTCATTAATGAGAGAAAAGCTCTCAAATTTTGTGATAATCAGGACTCCAAATCACTGTGTCATCAGCATAACGCGCGAATTTTAAGCCCTCTTTTCAAAATTTTTGTCAAGTTTCCAGCAAACTAAATTAGCTAAAAAAGCGATATTGAAGTTCCCTGAGGTATACCTTGTCTCTTCCAATTAAGAATGCATTAATAATTTGCTGTTCTTCTACGCTAACAAAAAATCCATTTTGGGAAAATTGTGCTCTTAGAAAGTCGTGAGATATGGAACCAAAAAAATCAGAAAAATCAAATCAGCAACAAATGATCTTGCATCCTGAGATAAATCTACGGATATGTCTTGAATTGCAAAATGTACGTTTCGATCATTTCGATAGGCATAAGAAAATGAACTAAAGCGATGTTTGTTTTTAGATAGCAGTCGCGCATAAAACAGCTTAGACACAGCCGCATCTGGAATTTGGTAAATCGTGACGTGACGCTGACCACCATCCGATTTTGGGCCAGATTGAATATAAGGACTGTTTGGTACGTATTTGCCTAGCTCGATTTTACGAGAAATGGATCGCGCAATGCTTTTTGCTCTGGAGCGAACATAGAATGGATCGAACTTTGGATCTGCACTCCAGTGTATCGGTAGTTTAATTATCTTTTTTGGAACGCTTGGGAGTCTTCTGCAGTTGCGTTCATACTCTTGATGAAGCGAATTATGATAGCTGTGATATCTATGTATTAGTTTTTCACACTCTTCGCGTATTTCATTGGATAAGCGTTCTTCGAAATTCATATTTTCAATCAAAAAAATACCCAGGGGTTAGCCTGGGTATTCCACGGAAACAACCTTGTAAAAGTAAGTTATCACGGTGAAAATGGTTTTGACGTATCTTCCCATAGTTAAGCTAGTATTACTGATGGGTCTCCGTTAGTTCCCTAAGAACGTTTGCTGATCTTATATCATTTCAAGTCTTTGTTGAAAGTTTTTATCCTCTTACTTCCCCCAACTATCCTTCAACGTCGTCACCCGATTAAACACCGGTTTCCCCGCCACAGAATCGACCCGATCCGCGACAAAATAGCCGTGCCGTTCGAACTGGAAGCGTTCGTCCGGCTGGGCGTGCTTCATGCCCGGTTCCAGATACGCTGTGCACCACTTCCAGCGCGTTCGGGTTGAGCAGGGTCATGAAATCCTTGCCGCCGGCGTCCGGGTTGGCGTCGGTGAACAGGCGGTCGTACAGGCGCACTTCGGCTTCCAGCGCGCCTTCTGTGCTGACCCAGTGGATGTTGCCCTTGACCTTGTAGTTGGCGCTGCCTTCGGTGCCGCTCTTGCTGTCGGCGAAGTAGTTGCAGTGCACCGCGATCACATTGCCGTCGGCGTCCTTGTCGCAGCCGGTGCATTCGACCACGTAGCCGTAGCGCAGCCGCACCTTGTTGCCGGGGAACAGGCGGAAGTAGCCCTTGCTCGGCACTTCCATGAAGTCTTCCTGCTCGATCCAGAGTTCCTTGCTGATGTTGAACTGGCGCAGCCCGCGTTCCGGATGGTGCGGGTGGATCGGCGCGCTGCAGGCGTCGCGCAGGTCGTCGGGGAAGTTGTCGATGACCAGTTTCAGCGGGCGCAGCACGGCGGTGGCGCGCGGCGCTTTGGGGTCGAGGTCTTCGCGCAGGCAGCCTTCCAGCGTGCTGTAGTCGATCCAGCCGTCGGATTTGGTGACGCCGATGCGTTCGCAGAACAGCTGGATCGCTTCCGGCGTGTAGCCGCGGCGGCGGATGCCGACGATGGTGGGCATGCGCGGGTCGTCCCAGCCGCTGACGATGCCTTGTTCGACCAGTTGGCGCAGCTTGCGCTTGCTGGTGATCGACGTAGGTCAGGTTCAGGCGCGCAAATTCGTACTGGCGCGGCACCGGTTTCTGGAAGAAGCCGCCTTCGGCGCAGCGTTCGATGATCCAGTCGTAGAACGGGCGGTGATCCTGGAACTCCAGCGTGCAGACCGAATGCGTGATGTGCTCGATCGCGTCCGACAGCGGGTGCGTGAAATCGTACATCGGGTAGATGCACCAGGTGTCGCCGGTGCGGTGGTGGTGCGCGTGGCGGATGCGGTAGATCGCCGGGTCGCGCAGGTTCATGTTGGGCGAGGCCATGTCGATCTTGGCGCGCACGATGTGCACGCCGTCGGCGAATTCGCCGGCCTTCATGCGGCGGAACAGGTCCAGCGATTCGGCCGCCGGACGGTCGCGGAACGGCGAGTTGACGCCGGGCTTGGAAAAGTCGCCGCGGTTGGCGGCCATGTCGGCGGCGGATCTGGCTGTCGACATACGCGTGGCCGCTGTTGATCAGGTATTCGGCCATGTTGTAGAGCTGGTCGAAGTAGTCGCTGGCGTAGTGCAGGTGTTCGATGCCGTCCTGCTGCCAGCTGAAACCGAGCCATTTGACCGAGTCCATGATGGTGTCGACGTATTCCTGGTCTTCTTTTTCCGGATTGGTGTCGTCGAAGCGCAGATGGCAGCGCCCGGCGTAATCGCGCGCCAGGCCGAAATTGAGGCAGATCGACTTCGCATGGCCGATGTGCAGGTAGCCGTTCGGCTCCGGCGGGAAGCGGGTGATCACATTCGGCAGGCCGTGGCGCTCGTAGGTGCCGGCCTGCAGGTCGGTCTCGACGATCGCGCGCAGGAAGTTGGAAGTGGCCGGAGTGCTTGCGGCGGCTTGGCCGTTGCCTTTTTTGATGTCGGTGCTCATGGGGATATTTGCCGGTGTTCAGAGTGAATAGGTTGGCAAGCATTTTACCGTAGCGGGTGGCGGATGCGGGCTGTGTAAGCTTAGTTGCCCGAGATTGACCAAGTAGCAGGGAAAATCAATCGACGGGGGTATTGTGAAGAAATCCATTTCCATCGCTGTTGCTGCCATCGGGCTGGCGGCGCTGCAGCCGGCGGCGCTGGCGCAAGCCTGCAGCAAGCACAGTCCCGCGCATACGGTGGCATTGCTGGAGCTGTATACCTCGGAGGGTTGCAGCAGTTGCCCGCCGGCCGACAAGTTCGTCAGCGCGCTGGGCGGGCCGGGCCTGAGCGCCGAGCAGGTGGTGCCGCTGGCGCTGCATGTCGATTACTGGGATTACATCGGCTGGAAGGACGTGTATGCGAGCCCGGTGTTTGGCGAGCGCCAGCGTTGGTTGTCGGCGCTGGCGGCCAACCGCACCATTTACACGCCGGAGCTGTTCATCGCCGGGCAGGAGCTGCGCGGCGGCGTCGGTGGCTGGCGCGGTAGCCTGCCGGCAGCGGTCAGGCGCATCAACAGCCGGCCGGCGCAGGCCGAGATCCATATCGCGCTGGGCCAGCCGGCAGCCGGCCAGTTGCCGCTGAACGTGCGCGCGAGCGCGGCGCAGGGCGGCCGGCTGTATCTGGCGCTGGTCGAAAACGGCCTGTCCAGCGCGGTGCGCGCCGGCGAAAACAAGGGCGAGACGCTGCGCCACGACCATGTGGTGCGCGCGTGGCTGGGGCCGTTTGCGCTGAAAGCGCAGGCCGGCGGCGGCAAGGTGGCAGTCAGCCGTTCGCTCCGGCTGCCGGACCATGCGCTGCCGAAAAACCTGAGCGTGGCGGCTTTCGTGCAGTCGGACAAGGGCGAGGTGCTGCAGGCGCTGGCGTTGCCGGTGTGCGGTTCCTGAGCCGGAATGGGGAGGGATTCAGCGCCGGTTTTGTCTCTATTTAGCCCGCTATATGATTGAGATCCAAGCGGCCTTTTTATGTCCGCGACGGTTGAATTGCCGTTGCTTTTGACTTGAGGCCGCTGGGGACGCAGCCGTTTGTGTGCTGCAGAAAATGGATCAGAAATGAAGGTTGTTTGAGATTCTATGGTTCGTGTCAAGTGTTACGTACCGCGATAATTCGGCGAACCGTCAAGATCAACGGCAATGCGTGTCGACATGGCTGTGGGCACGAAGTGCCGTTCCCGCAGCCATATCTGAGCATGCGTCCCCCGCGCAGCGTCAAGGGTTCGCTTCGCCGGGCTGCAAAAAACGTAGCCCGCCCTTGACCCTGCTCCGGGGGAAAGGACCAGCATAGCTTGCGACAACTTGCCTGCAATAGGGAAAGTTCAAGCCATTCAATCGCCGTCTCGTGCAATTCCTGAAGCTAAAGACCATGGATCAACAGTGCGCCCCTCAAATTTCCACGCTGGCAACAGTTAAGCCCCTACTGTAATAAGGCGGGCATCAAACAGCGATTCCGTCTTGTGGATTGAGAAGGCAATACGCAAAATCTTGCGGGCGATGATCACGATCACAGCCGTCGACGCCCAGCCTAGCTCCCGATAGTGGGCATAAACAGGCGCCCAGATCTTGGACTTTGCGGCGGCCATGCCGACGTTAAACAACAGCCGGCGGCCTTCTGCCGGGCCACGTTTGGACAGTCGACGTTTGCCACGCTTCTGTCCCGAATCGCAGGGGCGCGGATCCATCCCGGCAAAAGCGACCAAGGCATCGCTGTTCTTGAATTTCACCCGATCGAGCAGATTGGCCAGCCAGGCACTAGTCAAAGGACCCACGCCGATGATCGACTCCAGGCGCTTGGCCTGCTGGGCACGCTGGGGAATGGCTTGGGTCAACATGGCAATCTCTCGATCGATCTTGGACAGCAAAGTATTAAAGCCGGTCAGAAGTTTGGCCACGTCGGCTTTCAAGGACGGCACTTGGGCGCAACTGAGCTGTAAAGCCGTCTTCAGGGAGACCAACTTGGCCCGACGCCTGAGCAGCTGATCCATTTCCCTTTGCTCTGGTGTTGGCGGCTGATACGCCCTCAAGTGAGCGATTTCATGCACCAGGAAACGGGCGATCAGGATTGCATCGACCCGGTCGGTCTTGGCCCGCATCCCGACGCCTTTGGCGTAGTACCGCATGTCTTTAGGATTCAACACGTAGACTTGGAATCCGAGCCGATGGGCGAGGTCGGCCAAGGTTTGATGATAGCTGCCAGTTGCTTCCATGGCAATGCTGGAGTGGGCAGGCAGGGATTTGAGAAACTTCTTTAGCGCAGGCACGGCATTGGCGACCGTCTGAACTGGGAAAGTCGTTTGCGAACAAGCCACGACCACTTCGGCCTTGGCAACATCAACTCCGATAAACAAAGGGGATTGCATACCTGCCTCCACGCGATTAAAGTAAATTCCGTCGGGGTGGCCACCTTTCTACGTTAGCTTGCACATATCGGCGGTCCGGGCTGGCAGGCCATCAACGGCCGCTGGATTCCTCATCGACGCTGGAAAGGTGGGGTGGGAGAAATCTCAATCAGTCTGTCCGCATATGCGGCAGATGCGCAGCGATGTCCCTCCACCCCGACACCTCCCAGTTTCCCAGAAGGCGTCCAGAAAAATCATACAAGCGCAGCGAGTTTCCTTCATTTCCCATTTTTTGCAGCACACAAACGGGAACCCCGCAGGGGCAAGTCTGCGGTCGCCTTTCTTTTGCTTACTTTACTTTGGCGAAGCAAAGAAAAGTAAGTAGCTGTCGGGCTACCCCCGACAAAGCCTCCACGAAGGGCAAAGCAATTAATTAAGTCATCGACTTTGCAGCCGCCCTCACCCCATCCCTCTCCCGCAAGCGGGAGAGGGGGTATTCATGGCGGGCTGACAAGTTACGATGATTCTTATTTAAACCGGGAGTATCAGCCAAAAACAGCATGCTCCCGCACGTAATATAAGGGGCATTTTTTATACACCCTTCAGTATATGGATTGCATGGACTGCGCCGCGGCTTGCCTGATCGACTCCAGGATGGCTTTCGCGCGCAGCGGCAAGCCTTTCGCGCCGTAGGCGGCGTGCATCTGCGCGCTCTGGCCGCTGGCGGACACCATCCGATAGGCGGGGCAGACGCGCACCAGCAGGCCTTGCCGGATCGCGGGCGCGGCGACCCAGTCGGCCAGCCGGCCGATGCCGGCGCCGCAGCGGATCAGCTCGTACAGCCCGGTGCCGGTATTGACCCGGTGCGTGGGCTGCATGTGCAGCCGCAGCGTGCGTGCCGGCGAGCTGAAGTGCCAGTCCTTCAGGATTCTGGGCGCGGTGTGCACGATCAGCGCGTGCTTGCCGAGTTCTTCCGGCTCTTGCGGCGCGCCCTTGCGCGCGACGTAGGCCGGGCTGGCGCACAGGATGCGCTCGTATTGCCAGAGCGGGTAGCCGATCAGTTCGCTGTCGGCGGGGAACGCGCCGCGGATCGCGAAATCCAGATTTTCCTGGATCGGGTCGAGGTTGGCGTCGGTATACAGCACGTCGAGCCGGATCGCCGGGAATCGCTCGGCCAATGCGCCGAGCTGCTGCGGCAGGAAGAAGCGGCTGCAGATTTCCGGCGCGCAAAAGCGCACCCAGCCCTTGGGCACGGTTTGCAGCGACGCGATGTCGTCTTCGGCCCGGTCCTGCATCTGCACGATCTGTTTCGCAAAGCCGTAGTAGATTTCGCCGGCGCTGCTCAGGTTCAGCAGTTTTTGCGAGCGGTGCAGCAGCGTGTTGCCGAGCTGCTGTTCCAGCGCCTGGATCGCGCGCGTGGCCGCGCTGGGCGAGATGCCGAGGCTCCGGGCGGCCGCCACGAAGCTGTTCTTTTCGACCACCGCGCAAAATACGCGCAAGTCCCATAGCGTCTGTTTTTGCATGTCGATTCCTCATTGCAGATTCTGCAACATGATATTGCAACACGGGACAGGGCGGGGCAATTAGACTGCAGGACCTTGTCATTCAATCCATTTGCGCCTCTCACCTTCACCCATGCCATGACCGAAATCCTGTTGCTGTGCCTGTTCGCCTATTTTGCCGGCCTGATCGATGCTGCGGTCGGCGGCGGCGGGCTGATCCAGATTCCCGCGCTGTTCAATTTCATGCCGTCGATCACGCCGGCCACGCTGCTCGGCACCAACAAGGTGGCGGCGGTGTCGGGCACGCTGTTTGCCGCCCGCACCTATTTCCAGCGCGTGAAAATCCCGTGGTCGCTGGTGTTGCCGGCCGCGGCCAGCGCGTTCGCGATGGCGTTTCTGGGCGCGGCGGCGGTGTCGATGGTGCCGAAAGCGGTGCTGAAACCGGTGGTGTTCTTCCTGCTGGTCGTCATTGCGATCTACACGCTGTGGAAGAAGGATTTCGGCCAGCTGCACAAGCCGGTGGTGGTCGGCATCAAGGAAAAAACGGTCGCGGTGCTTGATCGGCGGCGCGATCGGCTTCTATGACGGGCTGTTCGGGCCGGGCACCGGCAGCTTCCTGATCTTCCTGTTCATCCGCTTCTTCGCGTTCGACTTCCTGCACGCGTCGGCGGCGGCCAAGTTCGTCAATATCGCGACCAATACCGCCGCGCTGGCGTTTTTCGTGCCGTCCGGCTACGTGCTGTGGCAGGTCGCGCTGCCGATGGCGGCCGCCAACATTCTCGGCGCGATCTCCGGCAGCTGGCTGGCGATGCACAAGGGCGCGGGTTTCGTGCGGGTGCTGTTCCTGGTGCTGGTGACGCTGCTGATCGTCAAGCTGGGTTACGAGATTTTCTTTTAGGAACTGCTGCGGCACCTTGTCCGCGCAACACGCGACCCGCCTTCATGATCCCGTACTTTGTAAAAATAGTGGGGGTATCACCATTTTTATGCCATCAGGCGCATGTATTCATTGGTAGTGTTAAACATACATGGCGGAGTATATTTGGCGTTGCAGAGCGCGTTACACTGGCATGATTGTTCGTTTCCGAATCGACTTTTTCTGCGAGTACAGCCATGTGGCCTTATCCAAAAATTGTTGCGCATCGCGGCGGCGGCACGCTGGCCCCGGAAAATACGCTGGCCGCCATCCGTTGCGGTCTGGCGCACGGTTTTCACGCGGTCGAGTTCGACGTGATGCTGTCGAAAGACGACATTCCGGTGCTGATGCACGATCCGCTGTTCGGCCGCACCGTGCGCGGCAGCGGCAGCGTGCCGGCCTCGACCGCGGCCGAGCTGGCGGCGCTCGATGCCGGCAGCTGGTTCGGCAGCGCATTTGCCGGCGAGCCGGTGCCGACCTACGCGCAGGCGGCGGCCTTCTGCCGGTCGCATGGCATCTGGATGAACGTCGAAATCAAGCCGGCCGAGGGTGTCGAGGTGCAAACCGGGCGCGTGACCGCCGCGTTGACGCGCGCACTGTTCGCGGCCGAAGTTGCGGCGGCGGCCAATGGCGCGCTGGACGCAGCTGCGCTGCCGCTGTTTTCGTCGTTCTCGTTCGAGGCGCTGCTGGCGGCCAAAGACGCCGCGCCGGAGATCCCGCGCGGTTATCTGGTCGAGGCGATTCCGCCCGACTGGCAGGCGCGGCTGGCCGAGCTGGAGGCGGTGGCGCTGCACACCAATCACCAGAACCTGACGCCGGAGCTGGTGCGGCAGGTGAGGGCGGCCGGCTACGGCGTGTTCTGCTATACCGTCAACGAACCGGCGCGGGCGACCGAAATCCTGTCCTGGGGCGTGGACGGTTTCTGCACCGACCGCATCGACCTGATCGGCGCCGATTTCGCCTGATACCGTTTTGATTACTTCTTGTTACATCGCTTACAGTTTTGCTGTCGCCGGATCGCTGGCGATGGCGTTAAATACGGGGCCAACCAACTCTTGTCCAGAATGAACATGAAAAAAGAAATGAGAATGGAATTGCAGAGCCTGTTTGCGGCGGCGCTGATGAGCGCCTTGGCCGCACCTGCGATGGCGCAGAACACCAGCACCCCGAACATCGACCAGCGCCAGAACAATCAGGAAAAGCGCATCGATAGCGGCATCAAATCAGGCCAGTTGAGCGCGCAGGAGACGCACAATCTGGACCAGCGCGAAGCGAAGATCGAAGCCGACAAGCAGGCCGCAAAAGCCGACGGCAAGGTGACCCCGGCCGAGCGTCTTCGTCTGCAAACGGAAGAAAACCGCGCCAGCCGCGCGATTCACGCGAAAAAGCACAACCAGCACAGCGCGCAGTAAGCGCTCCCGGCATCACCCCAATACAGTCCGCCGCCGTAGTCCGGCGGTTTTTTTTTGCCCGTCGCCTGCCGTATAATCAAATTTTTGCAACGCATTTCTCATTTTTTGGCCCAATCCACATGAACTCGTCCGAAATCCGCGATAAATTTCTCAAGTTTTACGAATCCAAAGGCCATACGATCGTGCGCTCATCGAGCCTGATTCCCGGCAACGACCCGACCCTGTTGTTTACCAACTCCGGCATGGTGCAGTTCAAGGACGTGTTTCTGGGCCAGGACAAGCGCGCCTACAGCCGCGCGACCACCGCGCAGCGCAGCCTGCGCGCCGGCGGCAAGCACAACGATCTGGAAAACGTCGGCTACACCGCGCGCCACCATACTTTCTTCGAAATGCTGGGCAATTTCTCGTTCGGCGACTATTTCAAGCGCGATGCGATCCACTACGCGTGGGAATTGCTGACTTCGGTCTACCAGCTGCCGCAGGAAAAGCTGTGGGTGACCGTGTATGCGGAGGACGACGAGGCGTATGCGATCTGGGAAAAGGAAATCGGCGTCCCGGCCGAGCGCATCATCCGCATCGGCGACAACAAGGGTGCGCGCTATGCGTCGGACAACTTCTGGCAGATGGCCGAGACCGGCCCTTGCGGCCCGTGCAGCGAGATTTTCTACGACCACGGCGCCGAAGTCTGGGGCGGCCCTCCGGGCAGCGCCGACGAAGACGGCGACCGTTACATCGAAGTCTGGAACCTGGTCTTCATGCAGTTCAACAAGGACGAGAAGGGCGTGCTGCACCCGTTGCCAAAACCCTGCGTCGATACCGGCATGGGGCTGGAGCGCATCACCGCAGTGCTGCAGCATGTGCATTCCAATTACGACATCGACAGCTTCCAGTCACTGATCACCGCCGCTGCGCGCGAAACCGGCTGCATGGACCTGACCAACAATTCACTGAAGGTCATCGCCGATCATATCCGCGCCTGTTCCTTCCTGGTGGTCGACGGCATCATCCCCGGCAACGAGGGACGCGGCTACGTGCTGCGCCGCATCGTGCGCCGCGCGCTGCGCCACGGCCACAAGCTGGGCCAGACCAAGCCGTTCTTCTTCAAGCTGGTCAAGGATCTGGTCAATGTGATGGGCGATGCCTATCCGGAGCTGGCCGAGGCCGCGCCCCGCGTCGCGCAGGTGCTGCAGCAGGAAGAGGAGCGGTTCGGCGAGACGCTGGAACACGGCATGAAACTGCTGGAAACCGCACTGGCCAAGGACAGCAAGAAGCTCGACGGCGACACCGCGTTCGCGCTGTATGACACTTACGGTTTCCCGCTCGACCTGACTGCCGACATCTGCCGCGAACGCCATATCGCGCTGGACGAGGCCGGCTTCGACGCCGCGATGGAACGCCAGAAGGCGACTGCGCGCGCCGCCGGCAAGTTCAAGATGGCGGCCGGTATCGAATACAGCGGCGACAAGACCAAGTTCGTCGGTTACGAGCAACTGACCCAGACCAGCAAGGTCATCGCGCTGTATGTCGAAGGCAGCTCGGTGCTGTCGGTGGCGCACGGCCAGCATGCGATCGTGGTGCTCGACAGCACGCCGTTTTATGCGGAATCGGGCGGCCAGGCCGGCGATTCCGGCGTGCTGGAATCGGTGTACGGCGCCGATGCAGTCAGCTTCGAGGTGCAGGACACGCAAAAAATCCAGGCTGATGTATTCGGTCATCATGGCATTTTGAGCAAGGGCGTGCTGACCGTCGGCGATACGCTCAACGCGCAGGTCGACGCGGTTGTGCGCGCACACAGCATGCGCAACCACTCGGCCACCCATTTGATGCACAAGGCGCTGCGCGAAGTGCTGGGCAGCCATGTGGCGCAAAAAGGCTCGCTGGTCGATGCCGACAAGACCCGTTTCGATTTCAGCCATAACGCGCCGATGACGGCCGACGAGATCCGCCAGGTGGAAGACATCGTCAATCGCGAAATCCTCGCCAACGTGCCGACCCAGGCGCAGGTGATGTCGTATGACGACGCGGTCAAGCACGGCGCGATGGCGCTGTTCGGCGAGAAATACGGCGACGAAGTGCGGGTGCTGGACATCGGTTCCTCGCGTGAATTGTGCGGCGGCACCCACGTGTCGCGCACCGGCGACATCGGCCTGTTCAAGATCGTCGCCGAAGGCGGTGTCGCGGCCGGCATCCGCCGCGTCGAAGCCGTCACCGGCGAAGGCGCGCTGGTGCTGGTGCAGACCCTGAACCGCCGCGTGCAGGACGCCGCTGCCGCACTGAAGGCGCAGCCGGAAGAATTGACGCAGCGCATCACGCAAGTGCAGGACACCGTCAAGGCGCTGGAAAAAGAAGTCGCGCTGCTGAAATCCAAACTGGCTTCCGGCCAGGGCGATGAGCTGCTCAAGCAGGCGGTGGATGTCAATGGCATCAAGGTGCTGGCGGCAACCCTCGATGGCGCCGATGTGGCGACGCTGCGCGAAACCATGGACAAGCTCAAAGACAAGCTGAAAACCGCCGCCATCGTATTGGCCGCTGTGAATGACGGCAAGGTCAGCCTGATCGCCGGCGTGACCGCCGATGCGACCGCAAAGGTCAAAGCCGGTGAACTGGTCAACTTCGTCGCGCAACAGGTCGGCGGCAAGGGCGGCGGCCGTGCCGACATGGCGCAAGCCGGCGGTACCGATCCGAGCGGTCTGGCGCAGGCGCTGGCTGGTGTTGCCGCCTGGGTCGGCCAGCGCGTCTAAGCACTGTTACCGAAAGGGCTCGGCCTGCTCTCAGGCTGGGCCCGATCCGTGCCGCTGTGCCGATCGGTTCATGCGCAACAATGAACTCATGATCGCTTGCATGATCTAATTATCTGCGGTGCCCGATAGACTGAAATTTGTGATGTGTTTGCAAAAAATAAATCTTCATTGCAGTTAAATTAATTTTCATTTGATTTTGCACCGATTTATTGCATACCAGAATCACTATGAAAAATTATTTTGCTGCAACGCACCATCAAAATGCGTTTTCTTTGAAATTTGGCGTATTATTTACTCACCAAATTATCTGCGGATAGAAATCATGCAATTCAATAAAGAGATAGATGCACGCGGTCTCAATTGCCCGCTGCCTATTCTGAAGACAAAAAAAGCCCTTGCTGAAATGCTGAGCGGGCAAGTGCTGCACGTGCTGGCAACAGACCCAGGCTCGGTTCGGGATTTTCAGGCATTTTCAAAACAGACCGGCAATGAATTGTTGTCGCATGAAGAGCACGACAAGGAATTCGAATATTACGTCAAACGCAAGTAACAGCGCAGATATCAAGCGCCGGAGAAATGCCGTTTGTCATTGCCGTACAGCGTTTTGCGCCGAATATAATTTGGTGTGAAGATTGTGCCAGAAACGATGTTTTTTCTGCCCGGAGCGCATTGCTTGTTGTTGCTGTTGCACGATATCCCGATACAAAAAAGCCTGCCAGATTTATCTGGCAGGCTTTTTTTATATGTTTTTCTGTGTGCATCAAGTTGACATCGCAATGTGCTGATGTCAGATTCCGTGCATCGTTCTGGTGCATTTTTAGCCCTAAATACCATGTCAAAGCAGCCAAACTCAGGCAATATTAGGGAGTAAGCTCTATTCGTATTCTGGAATAAATCGAACGACCGTGCTAAATTGTGCCTCAATGGTCGTGATTCGCTTTATAATCCAATTTGGTTTACGTTAACGTCAATTAAACTTCATTCGCAAATTTGCACAGTAAAGGCAGAACTATGAAAGTCTTGGTCCCGGTCAAACGCGTGGTGGATTACAACGTCAAGGTGCGTGTCAAGTCAGACAACACTGGCGTCGATATCGCCAACGTCAAGATGTCGATGAACCCGTTCGACGAAATCGCGCTGGAAGAAGCGATGCGCCTGAAAGAATCAGGCAAGGTCACTGAAGTCGTCGCCATTTCGTGCGGCGTCACGCAATGCCAGGAAACCCTGCGCACCGCGATGGCGATCGGCGCCGACCGCGCGATCCTGGTCGAAACCGAATCCGACATCCAGCCGCTGGCCGTGGCCAAGCTGTTGAAAGCCCTGGCCGACAAGGAACAGCCGCAACTGATCATCCTCGGCAAGCAGGCGATCGATGACGACTGCAACCAGACCGGCCAGATGCTGGCGGCGTTGCTGGGCTGGCCACAAGCCACCTTCGCCTCCAAAGTCGTGCTGGACGACGGCAAAGTCACCGTCACCCGTGAAGTCGACGGCGGCCTGGAAACGCTGGTCCTGACCCTGCCGGCGATCATCACCACCGACCTGCGCCTGAACGAGCCGCGCTACGTCACGCTGCCCAACATCATGAAAGCCAAGAAAAAGCCGCTCGACACCGTCAAGCCAGCCGATCTGGGAGTCGATGTCAGCTCGCGCCTGAAGACCCTGAAAGTGGTCGAGCCAGCCAAGCGCAGCGCCGGCATCATGGTGCCGGACGTCGCCACGCTGGTTGCCAAACTCAGAAACGAAGCGAAAGTTATTTAATCATTGAATGACGTGATTGATTCACGGACGACAGGCGCAGATTGTCGCGCTGCGTCCCGCTTCGATTTCCGCCTATTCATCCTGCTCATCCTGTTATTAGGAACACATCATGGCTGTACTCGTCATTGCTGAACACGACAACGCTTCGTTAAAAGGAAGCACGCTCCACACCGTCACCGCTGCCGCCGCCTGCGGCAGCGAGCTCCATATCCTGGTCGCCGGCCACAATTGCGGCGCTGCCGCCGAAGCCGCTGCCCAGATCGCCGGCGTGGCCAAGGTACTGGTGGCCGATGCCGCCGCCTTCGCCGACGGCCTGGCCGAAAACGTCGCGGAACAAGTGCTGGCGATTGCCGGTGGCTATTCGCATATCCTCGCGCCTGCCACTGCCTACGGCAAGAACATCCTGCCGCGCGTGGCCGCCAAGCTCGACGTCGCGCAGATCTCCGAAATCACCCGGGTCGATGCGCCCGACACCTTCGAGCGCCCGATCTACGCCGGCAATGCGATTGCCTACGTGCAGTCGAGCGATCCGGTCAAGGTCATCACCGTGCGCTCCACCGGCTTCGATGCCGCTGCTGCAGGCGGTGCCGCTGCGATCGAGAACATCGCCGCGGTGGCCGATTCCGGCAAATCCGCCTTCGTCGGACGCGAAGTCGCGAAATCCGACCGTCCTGAACTGACCGCTGCCAAGGTCATCGTCTCCGGCGGGCGCGGCATGGGTTCCGGCGACAACTTCAAGATCCTCGAACCGCTGGCCGACCGGCTCGGTGCCGCGATGGGTGCGTCGCGCGCTGCAGTCGATGCCGGCTTCGTGCCGAACGACTGGCAAGTCGGCCAGACCGGCAAGATCGTCGCGCCGCAGCTGTACATCGCGGTCGGCATCTCCGGCGCGATCCAGCATCTGGCCGGGATGAAGGATTCGAAGGTCATCGTTGCGATCAACAAGGATGCGGAAGCGCCGATCTTCTCGGTGGCGGACTATGGCATCGTCGGCGATCTGTTTGAATCGTTCCGCAACTGGTGGCCGAACTGGGCTGAGAACACTAAGCAGCACTTGCGCTATTGAGTGATAAAGGCGACAAGACTGATGGTCTTTGTCGTCGGGTTGACAGGCAAGCGCCTGTCAACCCGTAATAATGACCGGGTCTTTTAGCAATGGGTTCCTGACCGAGCCTATCGCTAAGAGACCTATATTTTTGTCCATTTACTGGAGTCAGATGATGAGTTATGTTGCCCCGTTGAAAGATATGCTGTTCGCGATGAATGAACTCGCTGGTTTGGCTGCGGTGAACAGCCTGCCGGGTTGCGAAGACGCAACGCCGGAAACCGTTGAGGCGGTGCTGGAAGAAAATGCCAAGTTCTGTGCCGAAGTCGTTGCGCCGCTGAACTGGGCCGGCGACCAGTCACCAAGCTATTGGCACGATGGCCAGGTCACGACCACCAAGGGTTTCAAGGAAGCGTTCAAGGCCTACGGCGAAGCCGGCTGGCAAGGCGTGCAGCATCCGGCCGAATTCGGCGGCCAGGGCTTGCCAAAACTGGTGGCAACGCCATGCATCGAGATGCTCAATGCGGCCAACCTGTCGTTCGCGCTGTGTCCGTTGCTGACCGATGGCGCGATCGAGGCGCTGATGACGGCCGGCACCGACCAGCAGAAGGCGATCTATCTGGAAAACCTGATTTCAGGCAAATGGACCGGCACCATGAACCTGACCGAGCCGCAGGCCGGCTCCGACCTGGCGGCGGTGCGTACCCGTGCGGTGCCGCAGGGCGACGGCACTTACAAGGTCTTCGGCACCAAGATTTTCATCACCTACGGCGAGCACGACATGGCCGAAAATATCGTCCATCTGGTGCTGGCCCGTACTCCGGATGCACCGGAAGGCGTGAAGGGCATTTCCTTGTTCGTGGTGCCGAAGTTCCTGGTCAACGCCGACGGTTCGCTCGGCGCGCGCAACGATGCGCATTGCGTGTCGATCGAGCACAAGCTCGGCATCAAGGCCAGCCCGACCGCGGTATTGCAATTCGGCGACCACGGCGGCGCGATCGGTACCCTGGTCGGTGCAGAGAACCGCGGCCTGGAATACATGTTCATCATGATGAACGCGGCCCGTTTTGCGGTCGGCATGCAGGGCGTCGCGGTTGCCGAGCGCGCTTACCAGAAAGCCGTGCAGTTCGCCCGTGACCGCGTGCAGTCGCGCGATCTGGCCGGTTCCGCCGGTCCGGTAGCGATCATCCACCATCCGGACGTGCGTCGCATGCTGATGTCGATGCGCGCCCAGATCGAAGCAGCGCGTGCACTGGCGTACGTCGCCGCTGCCGCCTCCGATGCCGCGCATCACCATGCGGACGATGCGACGCGCAAGACCAATCAGGCTTTCTATGAATATCTGGTGCCGATCGTCAAGGGCTGGTCCACCGAGATGTCGATGGATGTGACCTCGACCGGCGTGCAGGTGCATGGCGGGATGGGCTTCATCGAGGAAACCGGTGCCGCACAGCATTATCGCGATGCCAGAATCCTGACCATCTACGAAGGCACCACCGCGATCCAGGCCAATGATCTGGTCGGCCGCAAGACGGTGCGCGATGGCGGCGCGACGGCCAAGGCGATCATTGCCCAGGTGCGTGTAACGCAAGCGGCACTGGCGGCACGCTGTGCACAACAGGCGTCAGCCGATCTGGCTGCGATCGGCGAGCAACTGGCGGCCGGTGCGGCTGTGCTGGAAGATGTCGTCACTTACGTCGCCGGCAACATGAAGTCCGACATCAAGGCGGTGTTCGCCGGTTCGGTGCCTTACCTGAAGCTGGCCGGCATCGTGCTCGGCGGCTGGCAAATGGCGCGCGCGGCACTGATCGCCGAGCAGAAGCTGCAGGCAGGCGAGGGCGATGCCAAGTTCTATCAGGCCAAGATCGCTACTGCGCGTTTCTTCGCGGACCATATCCTGTCGCAGGCTGCCGGTTACCGGAGCGCGATTATCGAGGGCAGTGCAGGCGTGCTGGCGCTGGGCGAAGAGCAGTTCTGATGTAAATAGTGATTTTCATGCAGTGCAGGGGCAGCCGTCAGGCTGCCCTTTTTCATTGGCGTATTGCGTTTGCTTTGATCGGCGTCTAGAACTCGCTCATTTTGTTGCCGAGCAAGGTATTGCGGAAAGGATTTTTCTCGACTATAAATAAAATGCGGTATAGTCCGCATTGGTACTTCGCCCGGGCAGACGCCATGTAATATCAAATTACGCCCTAACCCGAGCCTTGCCATCATTTGCTTGATGAGGAGGTTGAAATGACACGTAAATATATAGATTGCCGGGAATTTCCGAGTGACATGAATTGCACGGTAGCGTTGTCTGCCGATTCGGACAAAGAGTTGCTGGATGCAGCAGTGCAACATGCGGTAGCGGTGCATCAGCATCAGGATTCGCCGGAATTGCGTGCCCAATTGCAACAATTGTTCAAGGAAGGCACGCCGCCTGTAGATTCTCCGCGCAAGTAGCACAGTAGACAGATTCGCTTTGCCGTCCGGAGCGGAAGGCAATGTAGTCTGTCTTTTAAAACAATGCACCGCATCTTGGGGATGCGGTGCGCGTAATTCAGCGCATTAGACGTGTAAGGCAGTATGTGCTGCTGATGGTGATTAAAATATACTCCGTGTGTATTTTTAATGATCCTTATTTCATATGCGGCTAAGCATTTTTCGATGATACTCCCATCAAATCGTAAAATTGTAGCTGCTTGCAGGCTCCGGCTGCGTATACTGAACGATCCGAATTACCTTCTAATATCATGCGGATTCTGCAGGCCGGCTACTCTATTTTGTCCTCGTGTTCGGCGCGGGTTTCGTGCTGGGGCCGATCCGGTTGCTGTGGGTCGTGCCGCGTGTCGGTAGCAGAATCGCTGAAATGATCGAAGCTCCGATCATGTTGCTGGTCATTATCTTCGCTGCCCGTTGGGTAGTGCGGCGGCTTGCTGTGCCGCCTGCATTCTCGATCCGGCTAGGGATGGGTGGCCTCGCAATGGGCCTGATGCTGGCTGCGGAATTCGGATTCGTGCTCCAGCTGCGGGGGCTGAGCATCGAGGCTTACCTGGCCAGTCGTGATCCGGTAGCAGGCACCGTTTACTACGCGATGCTGGTGCTATTTGCGTTGATGCCGCTGCTGGTGGCGCGCAGATGATGCAGCGGCTCGCTTATGTGATCGTACGAGCAGCATGCCTGTGGAATATACTCGATCGCTGGTTACATTTCGAGCATAGCGCCGGGTTCAGCAACGCTATCGATACACAGGATTAAACACGGGAGTTTTCATGTCGCAAATAATTCAAGAGCGTCTCGCTGCGGTGCGGGCCGAGATGGCCAAAGTCCGGGCTGGATGCTTTCATCATTCCGCGTGCCGATGAATATCTGGGCGAGTACGTGCCGGAAAGGAATGAACGGCTGCGCTGGCTCAGCGGTTTCAGCGGTTCCGCCGGTATCGCCATCGTGCTGAAAGACAGTGCAGTCATTTTTGTCGACGGCCGTTATACGGTGCAAGTGCGGCAGCAGGTGAGTGCTGAATTATTTAGCTATTTGAGCCTGCAGGATGATCCTCAGCCGCAGTGGCTGGCCGCGCATCTGCCGCAAGGCGCGCGGGTGGGTTATGACCCGCGCATGCATACGCTGGGCTGGCAGCGCAAGGCTTTGTCGATCTTGAGCAAAAAACGCATTGAACTGCTGGCCGTGGCCGATAATCCTGTCGATCTGCACTGGCACGATCGTCCGGCCGCCGGCAAACAAAAAATCATGTTGTTCAGCGATGCCAGCGCCGGCAAGAGCAGCCGGCAAAAACGTCTTGAGATCGGCGCGGCGATCGCGCAGGCGGGGGCTGACGCGGCGCTGATTAGCGCGCCGGATTCGTTCTGCTGGCTGCTGAATATCCGCGGCCGCGATGTGCCGCGTTTTCCGGTGGTATTGGGCACCGCAGTTTTAAAGGCGAATGGCGACATGACGCTGCTGGTCGATCTGGACAAGTTGCCCGCTGGCATGGCAGAGCATGTGGGCGAAGGTGTGACGTTTCATGGCGGAGGCGGATACCGCCGCAGCACTCAGGCAATTGGGCCGCATCAGGCTGCTGGCCGATCCCGATGCCGCCAATGTGTGGTCGCAATCGCTGGCCGAGGAGGGCGGTGCGCAACTGGTGGCCGGGCCGGATCCGGTGGCGCTGCCCAAGGCGCAGAAAAATGCTGCCGAGCTGGCCGGCATCAGAGCTTGCCATATCCGCGATGGCGTCGCGGTAACGCGCTTCCTGGCATGGCTGGATGCGCAAGTGGCGCTGGGCCGGCTGCATGATGAGGCGACTCTGGCCGATCAGCTGCACAGCTACCGCCTGCAGGACCCGCTGTATCAGGAGCCGAGTTTCGATACCATTTCTGCCGCCGGCAGCAATGCGGCGATGTGCCATTACAACCATCAGAATGCGACGCCGGCACAGCTGACGCCAGATAGCCTGTATCTGGTCGACTCCGGCGCGCAATATCTTGACGGCACCACCGATGTCACGCGCACCGTCGCCATCGGCGAGGTCAGCGCTGAAATGAAGAAGATGACGACCCTGGTGCTGAAGGGGCACATCGCATTGGCGCAGATGAAATTTCCTGCAGGAACTTCAGGTCAGCAACTGGACGCGTTCGCGCGCCAGCATCTGTGGCAGCACGGTTACGACTACGATCATGGCACCGGCCATGGCGTGGGGCACTTCTTGAGCGTGCATGAAGGTCCGCAGCGCATCGCCAAAAATGCGAATGGCGTGGCGCTGTTGCCGGGCATGGTGGTGTCGAACGAGCCCGGCTATTACCGCGCCGGTGCGTTCGGCATCCGTCTGGAAAACCTGGTCGCCGTCCGGCCCTGTCTGGCGCTGTCCGGCGCGGAACGCGAGATGCTCGAGTTTGAGACGCTGACGCTTGATTCCGATCGATCGCCGTCTGATCGATACGGCGCTGCTGAGCGAGAACGAAATCAGACTGGTTCAATCATTATCAGCAGTCGGTGTTTACGGCATTGGCGCCGCATATGACGGGCGATGATCTGGCGTGGCTGACGCAGGCTGTGCGAGCGATTTAGATCAGGCGGGAGGATGGTGGCTGCCTTGCTGTCATGCAGACTTGCATGACAGCAAGGCAGATGCCTGTACTTACACTGTTCAGGCGCGGTAGCGGCTTACGCCCAGATCATCGGCGGCAATCGCCGCGGTCTTGTTCGACATCAAGTCCGCCAGCAGTTGCCCCGAACCGCATGACATGGTCCAGCCCAATGTGCCGTGGCCGGTATTGAGCCACAAGCCCTTGATCGGGGTCGGGCCGACAATCGGCGTGCCGTCCGGCGTCATCGGCCGCAGCCCGGTCCAGAAGGTGGCTTGCGTGACGTCGCCACCCTTCGGGAACAGGTCGGTGACCACGTACTCCAGGGTTTCGCGCCGGCTGTCGTGCAGTTCCAGATCATAGCCGACCAGATTGGCCATGCCGCCGACGCGAATGCGATCGTCAAAGCGCGTCACGGCGACTTTGTAGGTTTCATCCAGAATGGTCGATACCGGCGATTGTGCGGCATCGGTAATCGGTACCGTGATCGAATAGCCTTTGACCGGATAGACCGGAATATCGACCAGGCCGCGCAGCAGGGCAGTGGAATAGCTGCCAAGCGCAACCACGCAGGCATCGGCTGTCAGGGTTTCGCCCTCGGAGCGCACGCCTTTCAGCGTGCCGCCCTCTACCAGCAGGCTGTCAATGCTGCGGTTGAACAGGAAGCGCACGCCCAGTTCCTTTGCCATGTCGGCAAGCTTGGTGGTGAATACATGGCAGTCGCCGGTTTCGTCGTTCGGCAGGCGCAGGCCGCCGGTCAACTTTTGCTTGACGCCTTCCAGTCCCGGTTCCGCACGGCTTAACTCGTCGCGCGATAAAAGCTCGAACGGCACGCCCATTTCCTTCAGCACCGCGATATCCTTGGCGGTGTCGTCCAGTTGTTTCTGGGTGCGGAACACCTGCATCGTGCCCTGCTGGCGGCCTTCGTAGCCGATGCCGGACTCGCTGCGCAAGGCGATGAAGCAATCGCGGCTGTATTCCGCCAGACGCACCATGCGCGCCTTGTTGACCGCATAGCTTTTCTCATTGCAGTTGGCCAGCATTTGCGTGAGCCATTGCAGCTGGAACAGGGAGCCGTCCGGCTTGACGGAGAGCGGCGGATGTTTTTGCAATAGCCATTTGACGGCCTTGGCCGGTACGCCCGGCCCGGCCCACGGCGATGCATAGCCCGGTGAAATCTGGCCGGCGTTGCCGAAGCTGGTTTCGAGTGCGACATTGGGTTGGCGCTCAATGACCGTCACCTCATGACCGGCACGGGCCAGATACCAGGCACTGGTAACACCGACTACACCTGCTCCAAGAATCAGCACTCGCATCAAAATCTCCTGATCAACACGCAAACACGCGTATTTATTATGTTAAAAATTAAGTATGACTATACTAGTCATTAAAATGCAGTAAATGTTCATGTATTTCTTGTATTTAAAGGTGTAAATAATGAGAGTGCAGCGTAATCTGGTCAAGGCACTGGATAAACTGGACAGAAAGATATTGTCCATATTGCAGCAGGATGGTCGTCTGGCGATGACGGAGCTGGCGGAGAAGGTCGGCTTGACCATTACGCCCTGTATCGAGCGGGTCAAGCGCATGGAGCGCGATGGCATCATCACCGGCTACTATGCACGGGTCAACCCGCTGGCGCTGGATGCCGGCTTGCTGGTTTTCGTTGAAATTACGCTGTCGGCAAAGTCGGGCCGTACCTTTGATGATTTCCGGCGTGAAGTGGCGCGCATACCGCAAGTGCTGGAGTGCCATCTGGTATCGGGCGACTTCGATTACATCATCAAGGCGCGCATCAGGGAAATCGGCCAATACCGGAAGTTGTTGGGGGATATCCTGCTGCAGCTGCCGGGCGTGACCCAGTCGAAAAGTTTTGTGGTGATGGAGGAGGTCAAGGAAACCCTGACGATTCCTGTCGATGAGTGGGTTTCCTGAGCAATAAAGAGGGGCGGTTGTTCAGCCGTAAGAGCCGCCGGTAAACAACAGGTCCAGTGTCCGTGCCAGAACTGCAATCAGTGCGGTGGCGCCCAGACCTACCATCAGAACCAGCAAGCCTGCCAAAGGCCAATCGGAAAAGTTGTTTTTCCCGGAATTGGCGTTGAACAAAGCGTCCCACTTCTCATCCGGAGTGACGCCGATGACCAGCGCCTCTACGATACTGATCAGTACAGAAATAATGAATGGCGCCGCAGTGAAGAATAAATGCTGTTTGTAGGCAATGAGGCTGATCAGGATGGCTGCCGGCAACGTGAGGAAGTGTGCCCAGCCCCAAAAATCCTTTTTGCCGTGCAAATAAAAGCGGTGCGCTCCCAGTCCGCCGAATGCAGAAGCCAGAAACATGGCATGGGTTTTATTCTTGTGAGGCGTCGTCATGTTGCGTCTATCTTATGGTGAAACTGAATTAACAAGAAATTTATGCTGTCAGATACGGCAAGCGGATATGCTGAAACGGTAGCGCTGTATGTCTGAGGGTTGTATTTTTCATTCAGGTTTATAACACAACAGGCCCCGCCGGCAGGAGTTGCCCTGATCCCGGGATATTTTTAGCGTATTGCCGAGATTGTCTTGCTTGCCGAAGCGCAAATTATTATTGTTGCTGAAAAATTGGAAATCGCGCTATAATTTACGGCTTTTTCCGCATTCGAACACTTTTTGGAAATCATATGGTCGTCATTCGTTTAGCTCGTGGAGGCGCAAAAAAGCGTCCGTTTTATAACATCGTTGCAACTGATTCGCGCAATCGCCGCGACGGTCGCTTCATTGAGCGTATCGGTTTTTACAACCCGGTCGCTGCTGGTGCAGAAGAGTCCGTGCGTGTAGCGCAAGACCGTCTGGCCTACTGGCAAGGTGTTGGCGCACAAATGTCGCCAACAGTTGCTCGTTTGGTTCAGGCAAGCAAAAAAGCAGCAGTTTAATTGTTGCAAAAAACTGCATCAGGGGTAAGCATTCCTGAAGACTTGATATTGGTCGGATACGTATCTGGCGCCTATGGTATTCATGGGTGGGTGCGTATCAGGCCATATTCTGTTGATGCGGATGCTTTGCTTACTGCAAAGACATGGTGGCTGGATAAGCCTGAGCTGCATGATGTTGATTCAATGCAGGTCAAAATCCACGGTGAAGATGTGGTTGCCCAGTTGATGGGTGTATCAGGTCGCGATGCAGCCGAAGCGCTCAAGGGCGCAACGGTACAGATTTCACGCAGTCATTTCCCGGCACTCTCGGATGACGAGTATTACTGGCTTGATTTGATTGGTCTTGAAGTCGAAAACCTGCAGGGCGAACATCTGGGTGTGGTCAGGGACTTGATGGACAATGGCGCACATCCGATTTTGAGGGTGCAAGTGCCGGCTGTTGTCGAACAAGAGAAGCCGTCGCCTGAGATGCTGATTCCGTTCGTAGATCAATTTGTGAAAACTGTTGATCGCTCGGCAAAGAAAATCACGGTGGACTGGAGTCGGGATTATTAGCCCGTTGCCGATCATGTTTTTGGGGTGGATGCTGATGGAGGTGCGCGATGCAGTTTGATGTCATCACGCTGTTTCCGGAAATGTTCACGGCAATTACGCAGTCGGGTATCACCCGGCGCGCGTTTGAGCAAAAAAAATGTGAGCTGGCGCTTTGGAATCCGCGTGATTTCACTGCTGACAGGCATCGTACCGTGGATGACCGTCCGTACGGCGGCGGTCCCGGTATGGTGATGCTTTGCAAGCCGCTGGAAGATGCGGTTGATGCTGCCAGGCAGCGTCAGATACAGCAAGGCTTGGTGACTCCCAGGGTGGTGTATTTATCACCGCAGGGTCGACCGCTTACGCATCAACGCGTGATGCAGTTGAGTCAGGAGCCAGGTCTGGTCTTGTTATGCGGGCGCTATGAGGCAGTCGATCAGCGTTTGCTGGATCGTTGCGTGGATGAAGAAATCAGCCTCGGCGATTTTGTCTTGTCCGGTGGCGAGTTGCCGGCAATGGCATTGATGGATGCGGTCATCAGGCAGTTGCCCGGTGTGCTGCATGATGATGCCTCTGCGGTTGAAGATAGCTTTGTGAATGGCTTGCTGGATTGTCCGCACTATACTCGGCCAGAGAGTTATAGCGGCATAGCTGTACCTTCTGTGCTGATGGGCGGAAATCATGCCGAGATTGAGAAATGGCGGCGTGAGCGGGCGCTGGAAGCGACTGCAAAAAAACGTCCGGATTTACTCGGAAATGCACGCATAGCAGGTTGTTTGACGCGTGCAGATGAGAAATTTTTAAGTAGTTTGTAGTAAAGCGTGGGGAGTGATCTGAGATCCCACTTGTTTAACATCATCCTCTACTGGGCAGTGGCAGTATCTGCCAGGAGCGCCAGCAAGATGGTATATGGAGTAAGAAATGAATTTAATTCAGCAACTTGAGCAAGAAGAAATTGCACGTCTGGGCAAGAATATCCCTGAATTCGCGCCTGGCGATACAGTTATCGTTAACGTGAATGTCGTTGAAGGTACGCGTAAGCGTGCTCAGGCTTACGAAGGCGTTGTAATCTCACGCCGTAATCGTGGCTTGAATTCAAACTTCATCGTACGTAAAATTTCATCTGGTGAAGGCGTTGAGCGTACATTCCAATTGTATTCTCCGTTGATCGCTTCGATCGAAGTCAAGCGTCGTGGTGATGTGCGTCGTGCAAAACTGTACTACTTGCGCGAGCGCTCAGGCAAATCCGCACGTATTAAAGAAAAATTGCCGAATCGTCGCGCGGTGGCAAAGCAATCCGCGTAATATCGGATATGTGAGTTGCACAAGAAAGGCACCTTTGGGTGCCTTTTTTTGCTTTTAAATCCAGGAATCATCTTGTCAAAACTGATTTTCGATCCACAAAGTATTCCTGTTGAGTCAATGGCAGGGGAGATGCCGGTCAAGCCTGAACAGCTTGTACCGGATTGGTTGCGTGCGCGTTTTGCCAGCCCACCTATTTGGACGCCCGAAGTGACTGATGAACATCGTGCACGAAATACGCTGGTGTTGCCAAAACCTGCCTCTGTATTGATTCCGATTGTAGCAAGGGATACAGGGCTTACCATGTTGTTCACGCAGCGTACTGCGCATCTGACGGATCATGCCGGCCAAGTCAGTTTTCCTGGCGGACGTGCCGAAGAGAGTGATGCGTCTCCGATTGAAACAGCATTGCGCGAGACCGAAGAAGAGGTCGGTCTGCATAGGCGTCATGTGGATGTGTTGGGCGTGTTGCCCGAGTATTTTACCGTGACCGGCTATCGGGTGACGCCGGTGGTTTCTCTTGTGCAGCCGCCTTTTGATTTACAGGCTGATCCGTTTGAGGTTGCCGAAATTTTTGAGGTGCCGCTTGCATTCCTGATGGATGGGCGGCATCACCAGCGTCGCACAGTGACAGTCCCGAGCGGTGTTGGCCGGCGTACATTTTATGCAATACAGTATGACCGATTTTTCATATGGGGAGCCACCGCAGGAATGCTGCGAAATCTCTTTCATTTTTTGCGAGCCTGATCTCGCATTTCGATATGAGGCACTGTTATTTTGATAGTGCATCACTAATCCTTTGATTCTCGCGGTAGGCTGCGCTATCGTAGAGTTTGCCCGATAATTTACATGGTCCGATGACATTCCTATCTATCTTGTGTGCGCTGCTGATCGAACAACTCAAGCCATTGCGCGCTGATAATCCAATTTATGCAGAGGTTAAAGCGCTTGCGGCGCGTATGGAGGGCTGGTTTAATGCCGGTCATGCACGCCATGGCCAGCGTGGCTGGATTGTCATGATGTTGATACTCATGGTGCCGACAGCCATCGTGTACTGGTTATGCGCCCTGATTAGCCCATTGGCTGCACTTGCATGGAATGTCGTGATCGTCTATTTAACACTGGGCTTTCGTCATTACAGCCATTATTTTTCATCGATTCAACTGGCATTGAACAATGGCGACGACGCGACTGCACGCGCACTGCTTGCCGACTGGACCAGGCGGGATACGGTCGGTATGGAAGTCGATGAAATTTCACGCATAGCGGTGGAAAAAGCCTTGATCACGTCGCATCGTAATGTGTTTGGCGTATTTTTCTGGTTCCTGATGCCTTTGGGGCCTGCATGCGCGGTCATGTACCGAGTTGCTGAATATCTGGCGCGGGCCTGGAATGAGCCGAATCACATGCACAATGAGGCATTTGGTAATTTTGCAGAGCGTGCTTTTTATTATATAGACTGGATTCCTGCTCGTCTGACCGCTGTTGCCTTTGCAATTGTCGGCAATTTTGAAGATGCGATATATGCCTGGCGCAATTTTGCAGACCGTTGGCAGGATGAGGCGCGCGGGATTATTCTATCTGCTGGCGGTGGTGCGATGGGTTATCGACTTGGTACACCTACTGAAAAGGCAATAAATGTCTTGCCTGCAGATGCAGCAACGGTAGATTCCATCGGGATGGAGGCGGAAAGCCTGCCTGGGGAGGAGCCTACGGTGAGGGCGCTGCAAAGTACCGTGGGCTTGGTCTGGCGTGCGCTCTTGCTGTGGATGATGATGTTGTTGCTGTTGTCGATTACAGTATGGTTCGGCTAACAGTCGCAGGAAAGCAAGATTGCGATGTAGCTTGAGTTTAGAGGAATGCTTTCAAGTCTTCTATAAGATATAATACGTAAGAATTTTAGAGACTTGTTGCTACTTAATGGCATTAAGCAAACACGAATAGCCTTCGCTATAGAAATAAGCCGCACACATGGCCGATCCTGACAAAACCAAAAAAACAGCTAAACGCGAGTTTTTCATCCAAGGTGTCACCAGCAATGGCCGGCAGTTTCGTCCCAGCGATTGGGCCGAGCGACTGTGCGGTGTAATGTCCTGTTTTCGTCCTGAGGGTGGCAGGAATGGACATCTTCAATACTCGCCTTATGTTCGGCCGATCTTGTTGAATGGGATTCGTTCAGTGGTCGTGAATGAAGAACTGCGAGAAATTGAACCGCTGGCATATCATTTCGTGATGAATTTCGCCAAGGATAACGACCTGCAGGTCGTCAATGCATGTTTGCTGCCTGAACCTGAAGGTAAGTAACTCTGACCGTATATCTGTAGTTATCTGAAATCTTCCTCATGATTCGGTATTTTGATTTACCGATGTAAAAAAATCCGCGAAAGGCGGATTTTTTTATGCGCAATGCACTTAGAACGTGCGAGGAATAAGTTGCGGATTTATTCTCTACACGTCCCTTATGGTTGATGTGAATACGCTTAACTACCGCGTTTCGCGCGAGCATTGGCTGCAATACGCATGCGCAGTGCATTGAGCTTGATGAAACCACCGGCATCGGCCTGATTATAGGCGCCGCCATCTTCGTCGAAGGTGGCGATGTTCATGTCGAACAGCGAATCGGTCTTGGAGTCGCGGGCGACGACGATAACATTGCCTTTGTACAGTTTCAGGCGTACCCAGCCGTTGACGCATTGCTGTGTCTGGTCGATCAGGGTTTGCAGCGCAACGCGCTCAGGTGCCCACCAGTAGCCGTTGTAAATCATGCTGGCGTAACGCGGCATCAAATCATCTTTCAAGTGAGCCACTTCGCGGTCCAGAGTGATCGATTCGATTGCACGGTGCGCACGCAACATGATGGTGCCGCCCGGGGTTTCATAGCAGCCGCGTGATTTCATGCCGACATAGCGGTTTTCCACCAGATCGAGACGGCCGATGCCGTGCTTGCCGCCGAGACGGTTCAGTTCGGTCAATACGGTAGCAGGTGACAGGCGCTTGCCGTTCAGTGCGACGATGTCGCCTTTTTCGAATTCGACATCGAGGTATTCTGCGGCATCGGGAGCTGCTTCCGGGCTGACGGTCCAGCGCCACATGGATTCCTCGGCTTCTGCACTTGGGTTTTCCAGATGGCGGCCTTCAAAGCTGATGTGCAGCAGGTTGGCATCCATCGAATAAGGCGCACCGCCATTCTTGTGTTTCATGTCGATTTCGATGCCGGCGTCTTCTGCATACTTCAGCAGTTTTTCGCGTGACAGCAGATCCCATTCGCGCCATGGAGCGATGATCTTGACATTTGGCATCAGCGCATAAGCACCCAGCTCGAAACGTACCTGGTCATTGCCTTTGCCGGTTGCGCCGTGAGAAATGGTATCTGCACCGGTTTCTCGGGCGATTTCGATGAGGCGTTTGGCAATCAGCGGGCGGGCGATCGACGTACCGAGCAGATATTCACCTTCATATACGGTGTTGGCGCGGAACATCGGGAATACGAAATCGCGTACGAATTCTTCGCGTACATCGTCGATGTAGATGTTTTCCGGTTTGATGCCGAATTTGATGGCTTTCTGACGCGCCGGTTCCAGTTCTTCACCTTGGCCGAGATCGGCGGTGAAGGTGACGATTTCGCATTGGTAATTATCTTGTAGCCATTTCAGGATCACTGAGGTGTCCAGGCCGCCGGAGTAGGCGAGTACGACTTTTTTGATGTCAGACATGATTCAACCTTTTGATGATTCAACAATACAATCTAATTTTTTAATCGGTATCTGCATAGCGCCAGGTGAGTAGCAGGCGATTGCAGGATAATCAACGCACATGGCTCGAACGTGTTGCCCCTGGATAGCTTCAAGAAACAATTTTTCCGACTACCAGATATTCTAGCAAGGCTTTTTGCACATGCAGGCGATTCTCTGCTTCGTCCCATACCACTGACTGCGGGCCGTCGATCACTTCAGCGCCGACTTCCTCGCCGCGGTGGGCCGGCAGGCAGTGCATGAACAAGGCATCCGGTTTGGCGCGAGCCATTTTTTCGCCATCGACTATCCAGCCGTCGAAAGCTTGCAGACGTGCGGCATTTTCAGCTTCATAACCCATGCTGGTCCAGACGTCGGTGGTAACCAGATCGGTATCGGCACAGGCATCGGACGGATCGGCAAACAGGGTGTAGCGCGTATTGTTGGCTGATACCAGGTTTCGGGTCGATCTCGTAGCCCTTGGGGGTTGAGACATTGAGGTGGAAACCGAATACTTCAGCCGCCTGCAGCCAGGAATACAGCATGTTGTTCGCATCACCGATCCAGGCCACGGTCTTGCCGGCGATCGAGCCGCGATGCTCGATGTAGGTGAAGACGTCCGCCAGTACCTGGCACGGGTGGTGTTCATTGGTCAGGCCGTTGATGACCGGAACCCGGGAATGGGCTGCGAAGCGTTCGATGATGTCCTGGCCGAAGGTGCGGATCATGATGATGTCGCACATGCGGGACATCACTTGTGCCGCGTCTTCAACCGGTTCGCCGCGTCCGAGCTGGCTGTCGCGGGTATTGAGGTAGATCGCCGCGCCGCCCAGTTGCTGCATGCCTGCCTCAAAGGATAAGCGAGTGCGTGTCGAGCTTTTCTCAAAAACCATCACCAGGGTTCGATCCAGCAACAGATGATGCGGCTCGTAGTTCTTGAACTTGCGTTTGATGATACGCGCGCGCTCGATCACGTACTCGAACTCGGCAAGCGTGAAATCGGAAAATTGCAGGAAGTGTTTGATAGCCATAATTGAATACGGCGGCTAGGGGGCGCCTGCCGCCGTTGTTATGTAACTGTTTAATTATAAGGGATTTTATCGGACCGAAGCCGGTTTGCTCGCCACCCGGATCGATTGCGTTATCTTGATTTAAACAATAGGCAATACATTGCTGAATAAATGATGCTTCGTCAATACAAATCTGGTCAATACAGGGTTTGCGCCGATTCATGCAGCAGTTGTGCATACAGCGCATGGCGCATGCGCGTGATCTGGCCTGATTCGACTGCCGCCAGAACGGCGCAGCTGGGCTCGATCAAGTGACGGCAATTGTAGAATTTGCAGCTGCCAAGAAATGGCGAAAACTCGCGGAAAGCACGCTCCAGCATGCCTTCCGACAAGTGATACAGTCCAAATTCCTGAAAACCGGGAGAGTCGATGATCGCGGTATCATCGCCGATCCGATACAGCCGGGTGAAAGTGGTCGTGTGCTTGCCGGTATCGAGCGCAGCGGAAATTTCGCGGGTGGCGATGTCGGCATCCGGCACCAGCAAATTGATCAGCGATGATTTTCCCATGCCGGACTGGCCGATCAAGATGGTCGACTGGCCGGCCAGCAAGGGCGCAAGCAGCGTGCAGGTGGCTTCCGGCTGGGTGCGTGCCGACACTTCATGAATCGGATAACCGAGCGCCGCATACGGCTTGAGCCGTTCGCGGGTCTTGGGCAGCAATTCGGCAACGTCGGTCTTGTTGAGGATGATGTGCACCGCAACGCCTGCCGCTTCGGCCGCAATCAGGGAGCGGGAAATCAGGTCATCCGAAAACCCCGGTTCAGTTGCGACCACGATGAAGAGCTGCGTGACATTGGCCGCCAGCAGCTTGGATTTGTATTGATCCGAACGGTACAGCAGGGTTTTTCGCTCTGCGATGGATTCGATGACGCCTTGGTCCAGCGAGGTTTTTTTCAGGTTGACGATGTCGCCGACCGCCACATCGCTTTTTTTGCCGCGGGTGACGCAGTGCAGTTTGACGGCGTCGGCTTCGACAAAGTAATGGCGGCCATGCGCGGCGATGACGGTGCCGGAGAAAGTGCTCATCAGGCGGGTGTCAGTCAGGAGAAGGATTGATTGAAAATCGTATCGATTTTGGCAGCGCAGATGAAATCGTTTTCCGAGATCCCGCCGCGGCCGTCATTGACCGTATGGGTGTCGAATTTCACGACGCAGCGATTGTAGGTCACGATCAGTTCCGGATGATGGTCTTCGGCATGAATCACGTAGGCGATCGCATTGATGAAGGCCAGCGTTTCGTAGTAATCCTTGAAGGCAAAGGTCTTGACGATGCGCGCACCTTCTTGTGTCCAACTGTCGACGGCGGTGAGATATTCGGTAATCTGGGCCTCAGTCAGACCGGTGACGGTGTGCTGGCATTTTTTTTCAAGCAAGTCATTATGGGTGATCATGGCGGTTTCCTGTTTTATGCGGCGAGTAACTTACTGATCCTGATGCTGGCTGGCGGATGTGAATCGTAGAAAGCCGAATGCAGCGGGTCGGGTGTCAGGGTTGATGCATTGTCTTCATACAGTTTTACCAGCGCCGAGACCAGATCCTGCGACTGGGTATGTTTCGCGGCGAAGGCGTCTGCTTCGAATTCGTGCTTGCGCGACGTGATCGAGTTCAGTGGCGACAGCAGGAAGGTGAAGACCGGCAAGGCCAGCATGAACAGGATCAGCGCCATCGCATCATTTTGGGCCAGCAGCATCGGATCGACCCCGAGGCCGGTATAGAACCAGACTTGCTTTTTAAGGTAGCCCAGCAAGGCCAGAAAGCCGAGCGAAATCGCAAACATCACGACGATCCGTTTGAGCACATGTTTCATTTTGAAATGGCCGAGTTCATGCGCCAGAACGGCTTCGATTTCTTCCGGCGCCAGGCGCGACAGCAGGGTATCGAAGAAAACGATGCGTTTGGCTGCGCCGAAGCCGGAGAAATAGGCATTGCCATGCGCGCTGCGCTTGGAGCCGTCCATCACGTACAAACCCTTGGAGGCAAAACCGACACGCTGCATCAGGCCCTCGATACGGGTGCGCAGATTTTCATCGGTCAATGGGGTGAATTTATTGAACAGCGGCGCGATGACGGTCGGGTACAGTGCCAGCATCAGGAGCTGGAAGCCGCTCCAGACCAGCCACGCATACAACCACCACGCGTCGCCTGATTTTTCCATCAGGGAAAGCATGACCCAGATCAGCGGCAGGCCAATGACCGCGCCGATCACGGTGTTTTTCAGTATGTCGGTAAAGAACAAGCGCGGCGACATCTTGTTGAAGCCGAACCTGGCTTCCAGAACGAATTGCCTGTAATAATCAAACGGCAGGTCGATCAGGCCCGAAATCAATGCAAAAGCAGCGAGCAAGCCAATCTGATAGCTCATGCCCGGCCCGGTGAACTGGTACAACGAGACCGACAGCCACTGCAGGCCGCCCAGCAGCGTGAAGCCGATCAATACAGCCGCGTTCAGCAGCAGTGACAGCAGGCCCAGTTTGGTTTTGGCAACCGTGTAGTCAGCGGCTTTCTGATGGGCCGACAATGTGATTTTGCCGGTGAATTCGGCCGGCACTGCGGCACGGTGGCGCAGCACATGCCTGATGTGGCGCGAACCGAGCCAGAAGCGCACGATCAAGGTGAGCAGCAGGAAGCCGACGAACAAAATTGAAAACCCGAGTGAATACATGGTGTGCCTGTGAGAAAATGGCTGCTTGCCAAGTCACCGTGCAAAAATAACTTGCACATTTTTGCTGCTCGTCGCTGGCGCACTGCTGCGTTGTCTGCCGCTTGCAGTGCTGGCACTGCGGCGCGTCAGACGCCTTGCATTGCATCCAGCCACGATCGCCAAAATGCCCAACTTATGCTTGCACAGCTCCTAAAGGAAGAATTATGTCACAAGCCACCGATTTACAAGCATCACCGATCACCCCGGCGCTGCCGGCCCGCCCGAATGAGTTCAATCTGGTGTGGGTAGACATGGAAATGACGGGCCTGGACCCGGATACCGACCGCATCATCGAGGTCGCGGTCGTGGTCACCGACATGCAATTGAACATTCTGGCCGAAGGTCCGGTGTTTGCGATTCACCAGCCGGATGACATCATGAACGGCATGGATGCATGGAACAAAGGCACGCATGGCCGCTCCGGGCTGATCGAGCGCGTCAAGGCATCGACCATCACCGAGGCCGATGCGGAAGCGGCGCTGATTGATTTTCTGAAGCATTTCGTACCGGCAGGCAAGTCGCCGATGTGCGGCAACACGATTTGCCAGGATCGCCGTTTCATGGCGCGCGGGATGCCGAAACTGGAAGCCTTCTTCCATTACCGCAATCTGGATGTGTCGACATTGAAAGAACTGTGCAAGCGCTGGAAGCCGGAAATCGCCAGCGGCTTCAAGAAGCATCAGAAGCATACGGCGCTGGCCGACATCATCGAGTCGGTTGAGGAGCTGCGCTACTACCGCGAGCATTTCATCAAGGAATAAGCCAGCGCGTTTGTTGCGCAGGCGGAACCCCTGTTTTTGGTAATTTCAGGGGGTATGTCGGTAAATAATGCACTTTGCGCACGGTTTATAAGGGGCTGTAAAAATACACCGGGGTGTATAAATATGCCTTCGAAATCGTGCTGTGCAGGCCGGATGTGGTTTTTTCCGCCCGTGCGGACCAAACCACATCCGAACAGATTTAATTCCCGCCAGCTTCAGCGCCGCAGCATTTCTTGAATTTCTTGCCGCTGCCGCAGGCGCACAGGTCATTGCGACCGACTTTCGGTTCTTCGCGCTTGACGGTCGTGATCGCGGATTTGCGGTGCGGCAGCCAGAACTTGTAGATTTCCGGTATCGCCGCTTCGATTTCCACCGCCAGTTTATGGCGCTTGACCGGGTCGTCCACCAGCACCATGTCTTCTTCTTCGATTTCCTCGGCGCCCAGCAGATAGATCGGGCGCATCAGCGGCGCCAGATTCGAGCTCAGGATCGGTTCCCACGCCGCTTCGCGCAACTGGATGCCTTCCCAGAAGCCCCAGGCCCAGGATTCGCCATCGATGATCGAGCGGCCTTCGTATTCATATTCGCAATACAGCGGCTCGAATTCTTTCGGCGCGACTTCCAGCGTCACCGCGATCTCGTTCATCACGCGGGCAATCAGGCCGGTAATGCGTTCCAGTTCTTTCGCGTTCTTGAACTGCGGCGCTTTCTTCTGTTCCGGTCCCCATACGGTCGGCAGCCATTCCTGCATCAGCACCATTTCAGGCCCGATGACCAGCGCAGTCAGGAAGCCGTGCAGCGAGTCCATGGTCATGCCGTCGTCCGCGCAGCGGTCGGACAGCAGGAACTGGTCCAGTTCATTGAATTCTTTATCGGAAAGGGGGTCTTCGAGTTGCATAGGGATTACCAGAGAGATTAAACGATCAGACCCGCAGTGTAACGCGTTGGCCTTGCGCTGGGAAACCGGTATTTCAGAGTTCGATGCGGAAATGCGGCGCCGGCACTTACAATGCAAGGATGAACCCAATTGAACAACCCTCATTCGCCGCCCTGTCGCCCGATTGCGTGCTCGATGCGCTGGACAGCATCGGACTCCACGGTGACGGCCGCCTGCTGGCCCTGAACAGTTACGAGAACCGCGTCTATCAGGTCGGCATGGATGAGTCGCCGCCGCTGGTCACCAAATTTTACCGCCCCGGGCGCTGGAGCGATGCCGCCATTCTGGAAGAGCATGCGTTCGTGCAGGAACTGGTCGAGCGCGAAATTCCGGTGGTGCCGGCGCTGGCGCTGCAGCACGGCCAGACCCTGCACAGTTACAACGGTTTTCGCTTCGCGGTATTTCCCAGGCATGGCGGCCGCGCGCCGGAACTGGACGATCGCGCCACGCTGGAATGGATGGGGCGCTTCATCGGCCGCATTCATGCGGTCGGTGCGCTGCGTCCGTTCCAGGCGCGGCCGGCGTTGAACATCCAGACCTTCGGCGAAGAACCGCGCGACTACCTGTTGTCGCACGGCTTCATCCCGGCTGATCTGCTCGACGCCTATCGCAGCGTAATAGAACAGGCGCTGGATGGCGTGCGGCGCTGTTTCGAGCGCGCCGGTGCGGTGCGCTCCTTGCGTCTGCATGGCGATTGCCATGTCGGCAACGTGCTGTGGCGCGATGAGGGGCCGCATTTCGTCGATTTCGACGATAGCCGTATGGGTCCCGCGGTGCAGGACCTGTGGATGCTGCTGTCGGGCGAACGCGCCGATATGTCGCGCCAGATGGCCGATCTGCTGGCCGGCTATGCCGATTTTTGCGATTTTGACGAGCGCGAGCTGCATCTGATCGAGGCCTTGCGCACCCTGCGCCTGATCCATTATGCGGCGTGGCTGGCCAGGCGCTGGGACGATCCGGCCTTTCCGCTGGCCTTCCCCTGGTTTAATACGCAGCGCTACTGGCAGGACCGGATTCTGGAATTGCGCGAACAGGTCGCGCTGATGGAGGAGGGGCCGCTCTGGTCGGCCTGATTGCGTGTAGTGTGCTCACCGGCAACTGGCTGCCGGCTTGCATACGGTCAAGTAGCGGGGCGGACATTGGGCGAGTTCAACGACGGGAGGAAAATACAATGCCGCCGATGATCAGCGCGAACGCCGCCACATGGTAAAGATGCGGCATTTCACCTAAAAATGCCGATGACATCATTGCCGCAAAAAGAGGGGTCAGATTGCTGAAGAAGCCCGCAATGGCTGGCCCCGCGCGCTGTACCCCGGTACCCCAGCAGCGAAAGGCGATGATTGCCGGTCCGACAGCGACGTACAGCAGTGCCGCCGCCAAGGGCCAGCTCCAGACGATGTGCTGATCGTTGACCGCCCATTCGCCGGCGGCAAATACGCCGGACCACATCACGCCGAACACGACTTGCGCCAGCAGAAAGGCCGCCCAGTCGCTGCGGAGCTCCCTCGGCTCTTGCGGCAGCGTCAACAACCAGCTGTAAAAGGACCATGCGATGGTCGCTGCGATCATGAAAAGATCGCCGGGCACCAGAGTGCATCGCCAGCAATTGGCGCCATTCGCCGCGGCTGAGCACCAGCAGCACGCCGGCGATCGACAACACGGCGCCGATCACCTGCTTGCGCCGGACCTTCGCGCCGAAGAACAGCCCGCCGACCAGCAGCATCCAGACCGGCATGCTGGCCGCGACCAGGGTCACGTTAATCGGACTGGAACTCTGCAGCGCCAGGTACTGAAGCGAGTTGTAAAGACCGATCCCAAGCAGCCCCAGCACCGTAAAACGCCGCCAGCAGGTCCACAATCCGCTGCCGCGACGCAAGATTGAACCGGCCAGCGGCAACAGGATGACCAGCGCAATGGCCCATCGCAGCAGGTTCAGCGTCATCGGCGGCACCCACTCATGCACCAGGCGACCGACGACGGCATTGCCGGCCCAGAGCACCGGCGGCACGGTCAGCAACAAGGCGGTCGACAGGGTTATTCTTGGATTCATAAGGCGGGGCAGGTTCTAGGCAGTGGGTGTGATGACATCAAGGCAGCGCAGTGTCCTGAATACATGCCAGGCTAGCATCATATCCAAAAACATTGAAACCGGGAAAGTTCTGCTGCAGGCAGATTCGTGCCGCCCGTTGCTGACGTTTGCCGATAGCCGACAAGCGGATCCCACTATTCCTGCCGCATGATTGCTGTGCGAAGTGTTCTGCGGTGGCGCAGCACCGTACTTCCTGCGCCCGGTACCGGCGCGCAGACCGAAGTCATCAATGGCATCAGCGGCGGGCTGGAGATGGCTCCGGCCCCAAGTCCAATACAACAGGGACCAGCGCCATCATTCCAATGTCGCTTGTGCATCTAGCATCTACATAGCGACCCAAAGCAGAAGTAGTCAGACTGGGAAAGCAGAAGCTCAACTGGTTGAACATTCAACATTCGATAGTGACAATGTGCGCCTGAATCTTGCCATCCACAGGGCCAAGCCCGAACCGTTGGGCGATGGCTTCCGCTGCGATGTCGGTTGCTTCGCCGAGCCGCGACTTGCCGCGCGCCTCGATTTCGCTGCGTAGCGGCGTTCCTTGGCAGTATGCGATTGCAGGAACCCGCGCAGATGTTGCCTGACTGCGCGCGGCGACGGTCCTAATGTGGGGTGGCGAGCTGAAACCGCCGGCTTTCAGATCTCGCGCAATGGTTGCGAGGTCATGGTAGCCATGGGGTGTGCGAATCATGAAGCGCGGAGGATCCTTGGGAAAGAGCGATTCGAGTGCAGTCGAAACGGTGTGCGCGAACTCGTTCTCCTCGATTCGATCCCAAACATTGAAAATGAGAACGCCCCCTGATCTGAGAACCCGACGCGCCTCCGAAAACGCCTTCGACTTGTCGGGAAAGAACATGACTCCGAACTGGCACAGCACGGCGTCAAACACTGAGTCCTCGAAGGGCAGTTGCATAGCATCTGCCTGGCGCCATTCCACCGGGCGCTGGGTTCCGACCGCGGAAGCCAGGTCCAGCATCGGCTGATTCAGGTCGGTGGCAATAATGGACACGCTTTCCGGCAGCACGGATGCCAGCTTGCGAGTTACAACGCCCGTGCCGGCGGCAATCTCGAGCACGCGGGTAAGAGGCCGCGAAGCTACCCGATTCACCAAGTCCGCGGCATACGGCTCAAAGATCAGCGGAACGAGATACTCTTCATAGAGCTTCGGGATTGAGCCGGTGAAAACTTTGTCGGTATCGGGGCTGTTCAAGGTGTTCTCCTTTGCGTCACGGCCACTGCGCTCTAACAATTAATCAACGGACCAAGCGATTCCCATGCCGAATGATAGTGCGGTCACGATGACAGAGGTTCAGAGAAATATTATAGTCATCAACCGTGCATGACCGCTATTGGGGAGATTTTCGACGGTCCGTTATCCAAACATTCTTGCATGGCATCGAGCACAGCCTCATGCTCCCAGCGCTTCACGCACCGTTGCTTGCTTGTTGTGCATTGCTCTTTTAACGCGCAAACCTGGCACACTGAACTCCAGTACGTGTGGAGCGTCTTTCCTTGTTCGATAGACGTATAACGGTGGATTAACTGCTATCCCGCAGGGCACCGATATTCATCTTTGTCTGCAAGATAAATGAAATCTTTCTTGTCGAATAGCCCGTCCGCCTTATTGTTGGAGGTGAGTGGCTTGGGCACAAGGGCCGTGATACCAGCTTCATAGCAAGCCAGAATTTCTTCGCCTTTGAAGTAACCCCGGTCTGCCATGGCATTGAGTTCTTTGGTACCCATTGCTGTGCGCGCTTGCTTGGACACCGTTGACAGCTGGCCGCGGTCGTTGCCAACATTAGTCACTTCGTGTGCGACGATGAGATGGTGTTGAGTGCCAGCTGCCGCCTAACAATAAGCTTCATCTTTTCTTTATTTGCCAGAAGCGCAATCGTTTTCCCTTAATTGGGGCAACAAGTTGCGGACAATATATAGTATACTGAGTGCCTCTTTGGGTTGTTAGCTCAGCTGGTAGAGCAGCGGACTCTTAATCCGTAGGTCGCGTGTTCGAGCCACGCACAGCCCACCAATGAATACAAGGGATTACATGCTTCATCATGTAATCCCTTTTTTATTGTGCACTCGGGATGGACCCAATTTTGGAGTTGGCAGCGGAAGAAGGATTCGAACCGTCACATGCCGGATTCAGAATCCGGTGCCTGGATCAGCTTGGCGATCCCCTGCCTTAAATCAACCTGTGCCAGATAAGCAACTCTATGTCGATTGTGGGGATATTGCGATGCCATACCAGGCGCAAATCAGTGGGGAAATTTTGTGCATTGCATTTTGTGCATTGCAGATGAGTATCAAATAAACTGCAAAAATTCGATGTATCAAATGGGGTGCGAATTTGTCTCAAACAAATCGCGACGTTACAATAGAAAAAGGGCTTACATTTCTGCAAGCCCTTCTTTTTTTGGTAGGCCGTGCGGGATTCGAACCTGCGACCAACGGATTAAAAGTCCGCTGCTCTACCAGCTGAGCTAACGACCCAAAAAACTGATGCTGTTCCCTGTTGCCAGGGAATGGAAAACTTGAACGGGCAAATTTTCCAAGGTACTACTGTATTCGTGGTAGGCCGTGCGGGATTCGAACCTGCGACCAACGGATTAAAAGTCCGCTGCTCTACCAGCTGAGCTAACGACCCGAAAACTGATGCTATTTCTCTGCTTTTCAGAGAAATAAAAAAGGCTTGCAAGAGCAAACCCTTTTTAGAGAACTGCTAAATTCGTGGTAGGCCGTGCGGGATTCGAACCTGCGACCAACGGATTAAAAGTCCGCTGCTCTACCAGCTGAGCTAACGACCCGAAAGAACGTAATTATAGGGAGATACAGGGGGGCTGTCAAATGCGGTGTGGCATTTTTTGAATTTAACCAACCTTGCCGCAATGAAAAAAACGAGCCAGGTCATGCCTGGCTCGCGATGGCTATGTCACTGATGGCGGCATGCTTATTTGATGGCGTTCAAGCGCTCCTTGGCGATCTCTGCTGCAGGCGATGCCGGAAACTGTTCGATCAATTTTTCCAGTGTCTTCTTCGCTGCAACCTTATCCTTTAACTCGATATGGCAGCTGGCAATATTGAGCATTGCATCGGCTGCCTTCGGGCTGCCCGGGTAGTTTTTCAAGACCAGCTGTTGGGCGGCGATCGCGTTCTTGTAATCGCGTTGCGCGTAGTAGCTGTTGCCCAGCCAGTATTGGGCAGAGGCCGCGAAACCGGAGCCGGGATAGCGTCGCAGGAAATCAAAGAAAGCTGCGCCTGCGGTTTTGTAGTCGCCGGCCTTAAACAGCGCCAATGCGGCGTCATAGGTTTTTTGTTCGCCGGGTTCTACGCTGGCTTCCTTGCCGTCGACGGTGATCTTTTGCGGTTCCAGCTTGCGCAAGCGGTTATCGAGATCGACGTAAAAATCTTTCTGGCGGCGTTGCTCATTGGCCAGTTCATTGGTCAGCACTTCAATCTGGCCGCGCAACTTGGCGATTTCCTGGCGCAGTTGCTCGTTTTGATTTGCCAGATCAAGCGTGCTTGACTTGTCCGCCTTGCCGTCGAGCCGCGAGCTGGTGCTTTCAACCTTGTTGCGCAAGTCGAGTATCGAGCGTCTGGCTTCATCGTCGTCAAATATGCCGGCGTGAGCGTGCAGGGAAAGCGTTGAAAATGCGGCCAGCAAGGCCGCAGCCAGTGTGGATTTAAACGTCATTGTCATGGCGATTATGTATGGTCGTATTAATAGACGATATCGGCGCGACGGTTTTCAGCCCAGGCCGCTTCATCGCTGCCGAGTGCCTTCGGCTTCTCTTTGCCGAGCGAGACCGCTTCCAGTTGCGCTTCCGGCACACCCAGCAAGCTCAGGGATTTGCGTACCGCTTCGGCGCGCTTCTGACCGAGTGCCAGATTGTATTCGCTGCCGCCGCGTTCATCGGTATTGCCCTGGATGAGGACTTTGCGGGCCTTGTTGGCAGCCAGATATTTGGCATGCGCTTCGACCACCGATTTGAATTCATCCTTGACGATGTAGCTGTCGTAATCGAAATAGATGCTGCGTTTGGCCAGAATGCCTTTTGGGTCATTGAGGGCGTCGCTTGAGCCTGTGCGTTACGCCGGATACGGTGCGTGGGTCAACCGCGCCGGTGCCGTCTTTCGACATCGAGCCTGTGCGTTCTACAACCGGCACCTTGTCATCCAGTTTGACTGCAGAGCTGCATGCGCCCAGTAACAGGGTGCTGGATACGATCAGGGCGAATTTTTTAAAAGCGTGCATGTACTTTTCCTTGAGGTGGTCTGATGAAGCGATTAATTATTTCAGGGCAATTATTTCATGAATGGGCCCCAGGTGGGCTCTCTTATGTCGCCGGCCTGAACGGTCAATTTGTGCTTGACGCGGCCATCGACCGATACCACGGCCAGTGTGCCGCGGCGTCCGGATTCGGTAGCGTACATGATGTATTTTCCGTTGGGCGAAAAGCTGGGCGATTCGTCTTTGGCGGTGTCGGACAGGCGTTGTTCCTGACCATTGCTCAGGTCGAGCAGGAACAGTTGGAAACGCCCTTCGCGACGCGAAATGTAGGCCAGCAACTTGCCGTCGGGCGATACGCGCGGGCTGATATTGTAGTTGCCCTGAAACGTGACGCGCTGGGCTTCGCCGCCGTTGGCGCTCATCTTGTAGATTTGCGGGCCGCCGCTGCGGTCGCTGGTGAAGAAGATTTGCTGGCCGTTGGCGGAGAATTGCGGTTCGGTATCGATGCCGTTGGTATTGGTCAGGCGGCGCAGGTCCTCGCCATCGGCGTTGATGCTGTAGACCTGGGTCAGGCCGTTGCGGGCCAGCGCCAGCGCCAGTTTCTTGCCATCCGGCGACCACGACGGGGCTGAATTGCTGCCCTTGTAAGTTGGCCAGGATGGTGCGTTGGCGGGTGATCAGGTTTTGCACATAGACCACCGGTTTTTTTGCTTCGAACGAGACGTAGGCCACTTTGGTGCCGTCCGGCGACCATGCCGGTGAAATGATCGGTTCGTTCGAGCGCAGCGCAACTTGCGTGCCTTCGCCGTCCGCATCGGCGATCTCCAGCCGGTATTCCTTGCCGACTTTGGTGACGTAGGCGACGCGGGTGGCAAACGTGCCACGTCCGCCGATCAGCTTTTCATAGATGTCATCGGCAATCTTGTGCGCCGAGACGCGGGTCGACGGCGCCGGGGCGGCCAGCGCCAGCGCCGACAGTTGCGATGATTTCAGGGTGTCGAGCAGTTTGTAGCGCACGTCGAAGCGGCCGTCGGCCAGGCGCTGCACGCTGCCCACGACCAGCGCCTCGGCACCGCGCGATTTCCAGTCGCCGAAATTGACGGCGCTGGTCTCGGACATGGTGCTGCCGGTATCGATGATCTTGAACATGCCGCTGCGCGCGAGGTCGGCCTTGATGATGGCGCTCACCTGTTGCGGTGCGATGGTTTCATCGGCGAAAGAGGCGATGGCAATCGGAATCTGATTTGCGCCGACGCCGGAAATCTCGACATGTAACTGCGCATGGGCGAGAGCGGCGCTGCTCAGCCCGAGTACTGCAATGGCACGTACTAAAAAATTTTTCATCATGGGTCACTGGTCTTTCGGTTTGTGAGACAAGGTGATGCTGGGCGGAAACTTGCCGGATTTATCCGCCGGGAAAGGTTCGGATTTCTTGATCGCGCGCTTGACCGCTTCATCAAAACCGGGAACGCCGGACGATTTCCTGAGTTGAATATCGCCGGTCGAGCCATCCGGATACAGATGGATTTCGTAGACGACACCAGGGTTGCCCGCTAAATCCTCAGGCACGTTAAAGATCGTGTTGGATTTGATCTTGGCGGCTATTTTTTGCTCATAGCCAGTGTCGCGGCTGCTGCCCTGCGACTTGGCGGCGGTGCCCGCGCTGTTCCATTCGCGCCGGAACCGGTGGCGCCGGTGAGCTGGCGCATGTTCTCGTCGCGCAGTTTGGCGAGTTTCGCATCTTCTGCCGCATCCTGCTTGCGCTTCTTGTCGGCGGCGGCTTTTTTGGCGTCCTCGGCTTCGCGATTTTTCTTGGCGAGCGCATCGGCTTTTTCTTTTGCTTTTTCAGCCAGTTTTTCGTCCGCGATTTTTTGTTTCTTCAGGCGTTCCTGTTCCTCTTTCTGCTTGAGCAGTTTTTCTTGATGGCGTTCTTCGGCCAGCCGTTCCTGCTCTGCCTTTTGCTTGAGCGCTTTCTTTTGACGCAGCTCGTCCTCCAGGCGTTCCTGTTGTTCTTTCAGCGCCTTGCGTTTTTTCTCCTGCGCCAGCGCGATATCGGGCTTGGCAAGCGGCAGCGGCGTGACATGCGGCTTGGGCAGCGCTTTTGCCACAGGAGCCGGTTCCGGTTCTGGCGCCGGCTTTGGTTCCGGCTCGGCTTGCGGTTCCTCTGCCGTTTTCTCGAGCGGCAGCGGTTCGGCCTTGGGCGCGGCTTGTTCTGTCACGGGGTTCCAGATTTCGGCTTCGACCGCGACTGGCGTGTGGTTTTGCCAGCGGATGCCGATCCACAGGAAGGCGAGCAGCGCTGCATGCACCAGCAGCGCCAGCGTGATGGCGCGCCAGCGGCCGGGTTCTGTCGGAACGGAGTAGGGCGTGGAGTTGATCATAAACAGGTCATTGGCTGGTCGCGAGTCCTACGCGACCGATGCCGATTTTCTTCGCTTCGGAAATGGCCTTGATCACTTCATCGTACTTGATGCTCTTTATCGGCCGAAATCATCAGCGGCAGATCGGGGTTGTCTTCATGCAGCTGGCGCAGGCGCTGGATACGATTTGCTGGCGTCACGGTCTCTTGGCTGGCGGCGCCTTGCTTCTGGCCGTTGATGCCGATTTTTGCATCGGCATTCGGCATCAGGGAGATCTGAATGTACTCGGTCGGCGGCAGCGATGATTTTTCGGCGCTCGGCAGTTTGATTTCGCCCGGGTTGGTCATCGGCGCCACCACCATGAAGATCACCAGCAGAACCAGCATCACGTCGATATACGGGACGACGTTGATGTCCGATTTGAACTTGCGGGTGCGTCCGCCGCGCATCGAACTTGAGAATGAGCTACTCATGACGGCGCCTTACCTGGCCTGGCGTTGCAGGATGTTGGAGAACTCTTCGACAAAACTCTCGAAGCGGATTGCCAGGCGGTCGATGTCATGCGAATAGCGGTTGTAGGCGACCACGGCCGGGATCGCGGCAAACAGGCCGATCGCGGTGGCGATCAGCGCTTCTGCAATACCGGGTGCGACTGCCGACAGGGTCGCCTGATGCACATTGGCCAGGCCGCGGAACGCATTCATGATGCCCCACACGGTGCCGAACAGGCCGACGTAAGGCGAGACCGAGCCGACCGAGGCCAGAAACGCGAGGTGCGATTCCAGCGCATCCATCTCGCGCTGATAGGCGGCGCGCATCGCGCGCCGCGCACCGTCCAGCACCGCGCTGGCGTCGCTTTTGTCCTTGTTCGGATAGGACGCCTGGGCTTTCAGAAATTCGCTCATGCCGGAGGTGAAGATGCGCTCCAGCGCGCCGGTCGAGCCGTTATTCTGGCGCCGGTTCGAGGTCGCGTCCTGATACAGCGTGTTCAGGTTGCCGCCCGACCAGAATGCGCGTTCGAATTCTTCGGTCTGGCTGCGGGCGTTCCGGATCGCGAACATTTTGCGGAAGATGTAAGTCCAGCTCATGGCCGAGACCGATAGCAGGAGCAGCATCACCAGTTGCACCAGTACCGAGGCATTGGTGATCAGCGAGAAGAACGATAGATCTTGAGTGACTGTCATGGGTTCGATTGTGTTTGGTTCGTCAATGGCCGGGCACGGTGTGCAGGCTTTGCAAAAATAGTCTGAAGCGTGTTGTCTGTTATTAAAAAATCATTGCGCAATCTTCATCAGGATCATAGGCGGCAACGGGCAGGGGCGAATGGTGTTCGTCTCGACGCAGGCGACCTTGATCCGGGCAGTCACCAGCAGTTTCTGGCCGCGCCAGGCCTCCTGCACGAATTGCACGGAAGCACGACCCAGCTTTTCGACCACAACCGTCAGTTTCAGTTCATCGTCGAGTCGCGCCGGCGCATGATAATCGACTGCGGTGCTCTTCACGACGAACATCACCTGATGGGTTTCTGCCAGCATTTGCTGTTCTATGCCCGCCGCGCGCAGCCATTCGGTGCGGGCCCGCTCGAAAAACTTCAGGTAGTTGGCATAAAAAACGACACCGCCGGTGTCTGTGTCTTCGTAATAGACGCGTATGTGCCAGGTGAAATTGTCAGCCATGTTAATGATAGGGTGGATGTCGCACAGGAGTGATGCGTGCGCTCGCTATTATAGCGGCGCATGCGGCCTGTCTTGTTGACAGCAAGAATTTTCAATGCCCTGGCGTGAAGCGGCAGGAACTGAAATGGCATAATCGGACGCCAGTTTCCCGAATCGACCATAGAGGATATCGCCATGCAATTCGCTTTTCCGCCGCCAGCCCCTGTCGGGGTGCCGATCGCCGGACGCGCCACGTTTTTCCCCGTGCACCGGATTTATTGCGTCGGCCGGAATTATGTCGAACATGCGCAGGAAATGGGCGGCACTGGCCGCGAAGCGCCGTTTTTCTTCATGAAACCGGCCGATGCGGTATTGCCGGTGGCGGCCGGCGCGGTCGCCGAGATGCGTTATCCGGGCCAGACCGCCGATTTGCAGCACGAGATCGAACTGGTGGTCGCGATCGGCAGGGGCGGGCAGGATATCGCGGCGGCCGACGCGCTGCAGCATGTCTGGGGTTATGCGGTGGGGCTGGACATGACCCGCCGCGATTTGCAGCAGGAAGCCAAGAAAACCGGCCGTCCGTGGTGCACCGGCAAGGGTTTCGACCAGTCGGCGCCGATCGCGCCGATTCATCCGGTGGCCGCAGCGGGGCGCGTCGCGCAGGCGGAGATTTATCTGAAGGTGAACGGGCTGCCGCGCCAGCACAGCGACACCCGGAAAATGATCTGGACTGTGTCCGGAAATCATTGCGCACTTGTCCCGCTATTACGCATTGCAGGCCGGCGACCTGATCTTTACCGGCACCCCGGCAGGCGTCGCGGCGGTCGGTCCGGGCGATCTGCTGGAGGGCGGCATTGCAGGGCTGGGCGAATTGCGCCTGCGGATCGTCTAGCAGCCGGATAGGCGAGTAAATAACGGGGGGTATATGGTAAAAACATACCTTCCCCGCATATATTCATTGGCCTTTTAAAAATACGGCGGGGAGTATTATTTCGATGCTCACGCGTCGTAGTTCCAACGCCTGCGGCTTAAATCTTGCTGTAAGCGACGACTTCCTGCTGCTGCTCACCCAGGCCGGCGATGCCCAGCGTCAGCTGGTCGCCCGGCTTCAGGAAGCGTTGCGGCTGCATGCCCATGCCGACGCCGGGCGGCGTGCCGGTGGTGATGATGTCGCCCGGCAGCAGCGTCATGAAGCGGCTGACGTAGCTGACCAGCTTGGCGACCGAAAAAATCATGGTCTTGGTACTGCCGGTCTGCATCCGCTCGTCGTTCAGGTCCAGATACAGGTTCAGCCGCTGCGGATTCGGCACTTCGTCGCGCGTGACCAGCCACGGGCCGACCGGGCCGAAGGTGTCGCAACCCTTGCCCTTGTCCCATTGCGAGCCGAGTTCCAGCTGGAATTTGCGCTCCGACACGTCGTTGACCACGCAATAGCCGGCCACATGGTTCAGCGCTTCTTTTTCGGTGACGGATTGCGCCTTGCTGCCGATCACCACGCCCAGCTCCACTTCCCAGTCGGTTTTCTTCGAGCCTTTCGGCAGCATGATCGGATCGTCCGGGCCCGACAGGCAGGAGGTGGCTTTCATGAAGATGATCGGTTCGGCCGGTTTCGGCAGGCCCGCTTCGGCCGCGTGGTCCGCATAATTGAGGCCGATCGCGATGAACTTGCCGACCTGCGCCAGCGGCACGCCGAAGCGCGGATTGCCGCGCACCAGCGGCAGCTTGTCGTGCTGCAGCTTGGCCAGTTTGGCCAGTGCCTTGTCGGACAGTTGCTCGGGGCCGATGTCGGCGATGATGCCGGACAGGTCGCGCAGCTTGCCTTCTTCGTCGATCAGGCCCGGTTTTTCTTTGCCGGGGCGGCCGTAACGGACTAGTTTCATGATATTTCCTCGTTGGTGAGCGGGCAATTGCGCTATTTATCTATTTTGGCCCGATGGACAGGGTGGAATTTTATAGCAAGTCGATGCGGGGACTGTTTCTGCGGCATGAGGTGGCAATAAGCATCATCCTGAAAACGGTAAAATACGCGGCTGCATATTTTTCAATCTGAAGCGTCAATCCAAGCGGAAGCCAACATGAAGAAACTGATTTTAGTCGCCGGTCTGAGCGTGATCACCGCACTGAGCGGATGCGCGCTGACGCCGAATTCCGCCAATGTCTACCGCAGCGGCCAGACCATGGGCGAGCAAAGCGTGCGCATGGGCGTGGTCGAGTCGGTGCGTGAAGTCAGCATCGACAAGGGCTCCAGCGGCGTCGGCCAGCTGGCCGGCGGCGCAGTCGGCGCGGTGGCTGCCGGCTCCAGCATCGGTCGCGGCAATGGCGCAATCGTGGCCGGCATCCTCGGGGCGGTCGCCGGCGGCCTGGTCGGCCAGAATGTCGAAGCCAATATGGTGAACCGGCGCGGACTGGAGATCACCGTCAAGCTCGACAACGGCAATCTGAGCGCGGTCACGCAGGATGCCGACGAGCCATTTCGGGTTGGCGAGCGGGTGCGCCTGCTGTCGTCCGGCCGCACCACGCGGGTCACCCACTGACTTGCCTGCGGCTCTTCCAGGGTCTTTGATTTTCAAGAAATTGCGGGAGTATCAGCAAAAACCATGCTGTTCCCGCACGTAATCATTGGCTGATAAAAAATACAGAGGGTAGTATATTTTCGTGCGTCAGGCGAACTGCAGCGGCTCGCCGGCCCGATCGAAGGCGATGAAGCGCGACAGTTTGCCGCCGGTCTGGACTGCGCTGACCATCATCTTCAAACCCTGATCGGCCTCGGACGCGCTCGGCATGATGCCGTTCTTGCCCGCCAGGCAGGCGATCAGCACCACATCCCAATGCTGCCCGGTCTGTTCCGATTCCTTCACCAGGTCGGCAAAATTGCTCAGCGCATCGAGCGTCTTGTCGACGCACACCACCGGCGTCAGTGCACCGCCCAGGCCCGCTTCGAAGGTTTTTGCTTCCGCTTCCACATGGTCGTCCGGCAGTTCCTTTTTCGCGAATACGAACAGAAAGCGCTGCGGATCGGGTTGTTGCGCTGCCGCTTGCAGCAGGTCTTCAAAAGTCGAGATGGACATGGTTTTGTTCCGTTGGGTTAAATAGGGTGGGTTTCTTTCTCTCCGACCTTTTGTTTGCAAGATCGCCGAGCTTTGTGTTCAACGCCGGTTCTTCAGCCGATGGCGGTGAAAGGGTCGGACAATTTTACTGGATCGTGACGCCTTGAGCGACTGTAATTCAAGCCGCCCTGTGGTCTTGCAGAGCCGATACGATCGTGGTTTTGGGCAGATGGTCGAGCCGGATCGATGTCGCCCGTGCCGCTCGGCCGCAACAGAGGCGATTTGACGTTCAGGTCTTCGTTGTGGGCGACCCCGCCGGCGATGCGGAAACGGCCGGGCGGTGCGCTGCAAGCGCTTGTTTCAGCGGCAGAGCTGATCTCCGACAGGAGCGCGGCAGCGTTCTTGGGGCTGCCGGTCCTGGCCTGGCCTTTGCGGATGATCTGCACCGGGTTGAGGCCGCGCACCATGCCGTCGCTTGGCTTCAACTGTGTAGAACCTGACGTCAGCCGATCTTTGCGCTTGACCCGCAAGGCTCAAGCCAAGAGAGGACAAAAGGCGCGGCCACCGATCCGGATCAGGCGGTCGGATTTGCCTGCAGCTCGGTTGCGAGATCCAACGGATCGAAGTTCAGCAGACCCCAGCCCAGTTGCCGCCGGATTTCTTCAAGCGAAGGAGGCGCTTGCGTCTCGTGTGAACGACGCTCCAGATACTGGCGTATCACATATTTTGATGGGTGGTTTGCCTGTGCCATGATGACCTCGCAGCGGTTACGCGTAGTAACTTAGGTAACTTAGCCAACACAGATATCAATGCACTGGCTTTCGAATTTGGTGCCGATCCTTGAGGCGACCGACTCACCTGCTGGTTGGCGCATTTACCGACTGGAGGTCGGTAGTGCGCTTTATGTACGCAAGCACATCATGTCACCGCGCGACGATTACTTCCGTACGCTGGCGCACATCAATCGAAAATAATTTGATCGGAAATGCTGCGCGACGTTGAAACTGGCGAGTGGCTTGCTCGATCGGCTGGCGGATGGGCAAAGGCAGGCATCAATTTCAGCGCGGGTGCGAATCCGATCCGCCAGTTGATTCCAAAATCTGCATATTTCATGGGAGTATGGCTTAAAGTGTGGCAGTTTCCGCACGTAATATATGGGTGTTTGAAAATACCCGTGGCAGTATATTTTGTGGAAATGTCAGCCCTGACTTGTCGCGGCGGCGGTTTGTACTGGCAGACAGCGCGGCGCTGATCTGCAAAGCGCAATCGGGCAAGATGGCCTGATGAGGACATCGCACAGCGGCAAACGCGGCCTAAAAATAAATGCATTTAATGTGAGGAACAGGGGTGCTGGCAGTCCGGCCGGCTGCTAAACTCCAATCAACGCTTACTCGGGGGCTTGTCATGAAACATTCATTGCTTGCGGTCGTAACGCTGTTTTTGTCCATGTCAGCGGTGGCTGCGCCGCTTGGCGGCAAAGCGCTGTATCAGCAGAATTGCGCCAGTTGTCATGGCCAAAAAGGCCAGGGCGGCAGCGCGCCAAAATTGGCCGGTGACGCCAGCAAATGGCGTGCCAAGTTGTTCGAGCGGGCGGTGCTCAAAGGCCTCGACGATAATGGCAAGCCACTTCAAGCCCCTATGCCGCACTGGGAAGGTGCCAGTTTCAAGACCGATAAGGGGGCTGCTCCAAGCAAGGCTGAAGTCCATGCGATTCAGCGTTACCTGCAGACGCTGAAGTAGTCGGGCATTCCGGATAAACGCTGGGCGGCCGCAGCAAGGCCCTGAGCCGGCGATCCGGGCCGCGCAGCGTGGCGAGTGCTTCGCAAAGGCCGCCATTTTTCAGCGTCCCTAATTGCCGTCCGAACGGGATACATTGCGGCGGTCGCGTGCATTGCCCCAATCCTGGGTCGCCAGTTCAGATACGTGCAGCATTGCGCCGCTGCGGTCCACGCTGTAATCCTTGAAGACGATCTTCTCATCCAGCTGCACGTCCGGCGCAATCCGCGTGTATTCAAACAGCACGCTGCGCACCACCTGCGCACCTGCGCATATGTGGCTGCCATGCCCGATCCAGGTCGGGCCGATGATCTTGCAACCGGCCTCGATATGGCTGCCCGCACCGATATACACCGGCCCTTCCATGACCGTTCCCTCCCAGTCGATGCGCGTATTGAGCCCAGTCCAGATCCCATCATCAATCTGTATCCCGGGAATGCTCATCTGTGCCAGGCCGCCCATCATCACGCTTTGCGATACCGACCAGTAGTCCTTCATGCTGCCGATATCGATCCAGTTGAATTTGCGGTTCTGCGCATAAAACGGGATGCCTTTTTCCACCAGCAAGGGAAACAGCTCGGAACCGATATCGAACACCGTGTCAGGTGGAATCAGATCCACCACTTCCGGCTCGAAGATATAAATGCCGGTGCTGACACAGTTGGACAATGCCTGATCCTGCTGCGGTTTTTCCTGGAAAGATTGAATCCGGCCGTCCTGATCCGACACCACCACGCCATAATCGGACACCTTGTCCCACGGCACTTCCTTGGTAATGATGCTGGCCAGCGCGCCCTTGCGCTTGTGTTCGAACAGGGCGGACTGAATGTCGAGATCAATCACCGCATCGCCGCACAAGACTATCGTGGTCTCGTCAAAGAAGCCGCCAAATTCCTGAATCTTCTTCATCCCGCCCGCAGAGCCCAGCGGTTGCGGCACCACATCGCCAGCGTCGTTGGTATAACCCTCGAAGGAATAGCCGATCTGCACCCCGAACTGATGTCCGTCGCCGAAGTATTCTTCAATTTTTTCGTGCAGGTAACTGACATTGACCATGATCTCGCGCACGCCGTATTTGGCGAGATGCTCAATCAGATACGCCATCACCGGCTTGCCGAGGATGGGGATCATCGGCTTGGGCAGATCGTAGGTCAGCGGCCGGACACGGGTTCCTTTACCCGCTGCGAGAATCATGGCTTTCATAATTTTCTTTGCAAAAATGGGTTGATGGGGCAGCTGAATGTGAATCAACTTCCAATTATTTCAAGTTCAATTGCGATCTGGGGCTGCGCTGACGCTACGTCGAAAAATTCCGACGGAAAGCGGGGCGCTGATCTCTGGAAAAAATCACGCACCGGAAAATCGCCTGCTGGTTCAGGGTTGCCATGAGCAGGCTATCAAAATTGGGGTGGCGTCAACACCCGTATCGCCACCGTATGCTCCTGCTTGTCATCAAGCAGCGGAATCGTCCCGTCCATCTGTTCAACGCCATCCAGCTCCACCTTGCCGGTCGCACCATCGGCACTGCTTTGCGTCACCACAATCCTGTACATCGTGTCGCGATATCGATAATTCAATCGGTAGCTACTCCAGTCATCCGGCAGGCAAGGCGTGACAATCAGCCTGTCGCCTTCCAGCTTCAAGCCCAGCAGCGATTCCACAATCAAGCGGTACATCCATCCCGACGATCCGGTATACCAGGTCCAGCCGCCGCGGCCGACGTGCGGCGCTACCGCATACACGTCGGCCGCGACGACATACGGTTCGACCTTGTAAGTGGCGATATCCCTGGCCGTCTTGCCATGGTTGACGGGGTTGATCATCTGCAGCAATTCCCACGCGCGCTGGTTGTCGCCCATCCTGGCAAAGGCCATCGCGGTCCAGATCGCCGCATGCGTGTACTGCCCGCCGTTTTCGCGTACGCCCGGGACATAGCCGCGGATATAACCGGGATTCTGATCGGATTTGTCGAACGGGGGATCAAGCAACTGGATGATCTTGTCTGCCCGCCGCACCAGCCGGCGGTCGACCGCCTGCATCGCCATCCGTGAACGCTTCGGATCGCCGGCGCCGGACAGTACCGACCAGCTTTGCGAAATCGAATCGATCTGGCATTCGACGTTTTGTGCCGAGCCAAGCGCTGTCCCGTCATCGAAATACGCACGCCGATACCATTCGCCATCCCAGCCGTTTTTCTCGATGTTTTGACGTAGCTGGGCCGCTTCGGCATGGCAACGATCGGAGAAAGCCTGGTCGTGGTGGATCGTGGCCACTTCAGCAAAACGCATCAGCACTTCATACAGGAAGAAGCTGAGCCAGACGCTTTCGCCTTTGCCGTGCTCGCCCACCTTGTCCATGCCGTCGTTCCAGTCGCAGGAGCCGATCAGCGACAGACCATGCACGCCGAATTTCAATCCTCTTTCAATCGCACGCACGCAATGCCCATACAGCGTCGCGCTCTGCGCCGAACGGCCCGGCAGGTCGTAGTAGGAATCTTCATCCTGATTGACCGGGCGGCCTTCGATGAAGTGCACCGTCTCATCCAGTACGCCGCTATCGCCGGTGCTGATCACATAACGATGGAGCGCAAGCGGCAGCCACAGGTAATCATCGGAACAGTGGGTGCGGACACCGCGGTCTGTCGGCGGATGCCACCAGTGTTGTGCATCGCCTTCGTTGAACTGATGGGCCGCGCACAGCAGCAGATGGTCGCGCATCAGTTTCGGCTCGCTGTGCACCAATGCCATGGTGTCCTGCAACTGGTCGCGGAAGCCGAATGCGCCGCCGGACTGGTAATAACCGCTGCGCGCCCACAGGCGGCAGGCAATGGTCTGGTACATCAGCCAGCCGTTGGCGAGGACATCGAGCGACGGGTCCGGTGTCTCGATCTGCACCGCGCCCAGCGTATGCGTCCAGTAGGCGTGCACGGCTTGCAGCGCATTCTGCGCGGCAGCCGAGCCGCGGTAACGCTGCACCAGATTGCCGACATCGGTGTGACGGGTATCGGCCATGCCGAGCATGAACACGATTTCGCGTTGCTGTCCCTGGACCAGCTCGAACTGCACCTGGATCGCAGCACATGGATCGAGGCCGGCGCCGACCTTGCCGGACAGGCGCACACGATCCATCGCGACGGGATTTTGCAGCGATCCGTTGCGGCCGATGAATTCATTGCGGTCGCCGCTGATGGTGCGCAATCTGGCATCGACATCGAAGAATGCAGTGCGCTCGGTGAACTCGGTGTTGTATGGATTGCGCGCAAGCAGTGCGCCGGTTGCCGGATCGGTTTCAGTGATGATGTGCATTGTCGATTTCGGACGCAGATCGCCGAGTACCCATTCGACATAACCGGTAGCGGACAGCTTGCGTGTCGTGGCTGAATCGTTGCGTATGCGCAATACCGAATATTTGACCGACGCATCGACCGCGACATACACGGTCAGCTCGGATGCGATACCGTCTTCGATATGCTCGAACACGCTGTAACCGAAACCATGCCGCGTCACATAGTCGCCCTCGCCGCGGCGGGGCAATGGTGTCGGGGACCAGTAGAGTCCGGTCTCTTCGTCGCGCAGATAGAATGCTTCGCCGCCGATGTCGCTGACCGGATCATTGGCCCATGGCGTCAGGCGGAATTCATGCGCGTTCTCGCCCCAGGAGTACGCTTGCCCGCTTTCGGAAATGACAGTGCCGAACTGCGGATTGGCCATCACATTGACCCACGGCGCAGGCGTGACCTGGTCGGCTGAGGTGGTGATCACATATTCTCGTCCATCCGGCGTGAAGCCACCAATGCCGTTCGACAGGATCAGATCCCGCTTCGCCAGCGTGGCGACCTTGCGTGTCGCGATCGGTTGCTGATTGCGTGTCGGCGCCAGGCGGGGGATGCGCACGTCCCGCAGGTCGCGGCGGTTGATCTGTTCGGCCAGTGAACCACGGCTGTCAGTCAGGACTACCCGCGCCACCGACTGAATCAGTACCCGGTCTTCATTGGAAATCTGATCGAGCAGCCGCACGAAGATGCCGCCCGGGCGATCAATCGCATGGGCGCCGGTGACGGATGAAATCAGCCCCATGATCAGTTCCTGCAAGACTTGTCGGTAGCCGTTATGCTCTTCGTTCCAGATCACCAGATCGACAGCCAACCCTTTCGAACGCCACAATGCATGCGCCTGCACCAGCTGACGCACCAGCTCGATATTTTCCTGATTCTTGATTTCCACCAGCACGATCGGCAGGTCGCCGGAAATCGCGTAGCTCCACAATCCCGATTGTCCGCGGTGATTGCGGATCAGGACACTGGCTTCGGCGCGCAACAGCGGATTGACATAAATAACCGAGTTGGCCAGACGCCCGTATAGCTGCGCATCGGCTTCGCTGGCGTTCAGCTGGCGCAGCACGACCTGGCTGTGGGTCCACGATAGTTCGACCACGCGGTCTGCCAGATGACGATCCTGGTATTTGTCGATCAGGCCGAGGCAGAGTTCGCGCGATTCGCCGATGCCGGTCACCATGTCGATGGTGGCCGATTGTTCTGCATCGAGCGTGATCTGATAGCGGATCGCGACGATCGGATCGAGTACCGAACCCTGGTTGCCAGCGAGCGGCGCAGTGCCCTGCATCGCCTGCGGCGCAGCCACGGTATTGCCGCGGCCGATGAATTGCATGCGGTCGGTTTCATATGATATTGCGCCGATGTCGGCGCCGTGCACCGCCATCAGATGGAACATCCATGGCATTTTCTCATTCATTGAACGCGGGCGGCGGGTGCACAGGATGGCGCGGCACCGATCGATGATTTCCGTCTGGACGAACAGGTTGGAAAATGCCGGATGCATCGCATCGGCGGCTGCCGGTGCCAGCACCACTTCCGCATAACTGGTGATGTCAATGGTTCTGCGCGAACGAGATCGATTGACGATGCGGGTGCGGCGCAGTTCGATATCGTCCTCCGGCGACACGACGATTTCAGTGTGCATGTCGAAGTTGTTGTCGCTGCGGCGGAATTCGGCGCGGCCTTCGGAGAAGATCACTTCATAACTCTGCGGCTGCGGCGGTGTCTGAGTCGGCTGGAATGCGGTCGACCAGAAACTGCCGTCTTCCAGGTCGCGCACATAGCAGAACGTGCCCCAGTTATCGCGCGTGCTGTCTTCGCGCCAGCGGGTAATCGACAGATCGTTCCAGCGGCTGTAACTGCCGCCGCCGCTGGTGACCATCACATGGTAACGGCCATTGGAAAGCAGTTGCACTTCCGGCGTGCGGGGATCCGCACGCTTGAGTACTCGCATCTGCATTTCCTGGTCGCTCGTTGCGCTGCGGATGTCGGCCAGCTCGGTTGTATTCGAATAGTTCGCGGAGGCTTTCGGCACGCGCTCATGCAGCAGCGACATCGTTGCCTGGAACAGGGGATCGGATTCGAAACGCTTTTGCAACGGACGGTCGAGCAACAAATACGCCAGCGACAGTAAACCCATGCCCTGATGATGCGCCATGAACGAGCGAATCATGGCATTGGTCTGGCCGCGCGGCAGGCGCGACGGTGTGTAATCGATTGCTTCATAGAATCCGAACTTCCCTTCGAATCCTTCGGCAGACAATTGCTGCAGGTTGGCACATGCCGCTTCCGGCGCCACCATCAATGCCATCATCGATGCATACGGTGCGATCACCAGATCATCGCCGAGGCCGCGCTTGAAGCCGAGGCCCGGCACGCCGAATGCGCGGTACTGATAATTCAGGCTGGCATCGAAGGTGTTGTAGCCTGATTCCGAAATGCCCCACGGCACACCGCGTTGGTTGCCGTATTCGATCTGCCGTTTCACTGCGGAACGATAGGTCTGGTCGAGCAGGGTGTTCGAAAATGTCGGCATCACCAGCAGCGGCATCAGGTATTCGAACATCGATCCGCTCCACGACAACAGGATCGGCTCTCCACCGGCAATGGTGAGCTGGCGTCCGAGTGCGAACCAGCTTTCCTGCGGCAGGTGCCCCTGTGCGATGGCGACGAAAGTGGCCAGTCTTGCTTCGGATGCCAGCAGGTCGTAGTGACTGGCATCCAGGCGCCGTTCGGTGACGTTGTAACCGATCGCCAGCAGGTGCGTGGCAGGGTTGTACAGGAAGTCATATTTCATCTGCGCGAACTCGGCAGATTGCTGCGCGAGCTGCTCGATCCGCAGCATGCGTTCGACGGCGCGGCAACTCCCTTCCAGCACCAGTTGGTTGAGGGCGGACACACGTTGCGCATCTCTCGGATCGATGTGCTGGTTAAGCCGCTGTTCAAGCATCGGTTCCAGATTGGTATGGAGTTGCGCCAGCTGTTGCAGCGTGGGATTCTCGTCCAGTGCGGGGAAGTCGGCGATCCATGCAGCAGCGTCGGACTTATGTGTCCATGGCGCCAGGAAGTTGAGTTCATTCAACGCTGCACGGCACTGGTTTGCCAATGCGCGTGCCCAATCGTTGAGCGGTGTGTCAGGAGTGTTGGGTATGACTTCTAGGTCGGCAGCAAAGTTCGCAGTGTAGTGGGTCAGCCTCTCCAGACAAGCGTGTGCCACCGTCAATGTGCCCGGCGCAGCCTGGCAGGCGGACTCGAGGTCTTGCTCGAACTGGATCAATTTCGCCAGCGGTGCGCCGCCTGCAGTGTCGCGCAGGATTTCATAGGTATCGCGGATGCCCGAGAACACGCGGCAGTTGAGGATCGGTGTATGGAGCAATCCGGTCAGGCCGGGACGCAGCGTGAGCAAGTGACCGGCAAGGTTGCCGCTGTCCACCGCCGATACGTACATCGGGTGCAGCGGCGTCAGGTTTTGGGTGTCGTACCAGTTGTAAAAATGCCCCTGATAACGCTCCAGCCCGGCCAAGGTCCGCAAGGTGTTTTTGGAGCGTTCGATCAATTGTCCGGCAGGGATGTAGCCAAAGTCATACGCGGCAAGATTGGCAAGCAGTGACAGACCGATGTTCGTGGGCGACGTGCGGTGCGCAACCACGGCGACCGGATGTTCCTGCACATTGTCGGGCGGCAGCCAGTTGTCTTCCGGACCGACGTAGGTTTCGAAAAATAGCCAAGTCTTGCGCGACAGCAGCCTCAGGAACAGCGTCTGTTCATCGGACAGATGCGCGGCGCGGCGTGCGATCGGCTGGCTGATCCAGTAAGCGATGACGGGGGATGCCAGCCACAGCAGCAGGAACGGTGCAGCCGCACCCATTGCAACCGGATTGTTCGCGCTCAGCCCGGCAGCGGTCGCGAGCGCAACCCCCGGCGCGATCCACATTGATCGATAGGCGGAATACAGTCCGGAGTCATTGTTCGACTGGCGATTCACCTCGCTTGAAGGATTCCATTCCAGTAGTTTTCTGTGCGAAATCAGTACCCGCCATTGGGTTCGGATGATTGCGCCAAGGTTGGACCAGGCTTCATATGGCAGGAAAATCAGTGTCAGCCCAGCATGGAAGAAGTGTTGGGTAGTCGCTTGCAGTAATGCGGAAAAATGCTGATGGAACAGTACATCGTCCGGCTTGCGCGCGAGGTTCAGGATGAATGTGCAGACCGATGGAATCAGCACGATGCCGAGCACCGCACAACTCCAGAACCAGGCTGACGGCAAGGTTGACGACAAGGCGCCCCAGCCTGTCAGCAATAATGTCGTCAGTGCAAACGGCACGAGGCTGCGACGCAGATTGTCGAACAGCTTCCAGCGTGACAATGCCGATAGCGGATTGCGATGGCGACGGACCTTGCCGGTCGAGGCATCGCGTGCGCCAGGTACGGTCGGCAACAGCCATGAGGCGATCTGCCAATCGCCGCGTATCCAGCGATGGCGGCGGCTGATGTCGGCGCTATAGCGGGATGGGTACTCTTCATAAAGTTGCACATCGCTCAACAGGCCGGCACGTGCATAACATCCTTCGAGCAGGTCATGGCTGAGGATGCGGTTTTCAGGCATGCGGCCGTTCAACGCCTGTTCGAATGCGTCGACATCGTAGATGCCTTTGCCAATAAAAGAACCTTCGCCGAATATATCCTGATAGACATCGGACACAGTGCGGGTGTACGGATCGATGCCTGTTTCTCCGCCGCACAGCAGTTCATAGCGCGATGCCTCTGCGCAGGGCAGGCTGACCGCCACCCGCGGTTGCAGGATGCCGTAGCCTTCGCAGACGCGCTGCCGTTGTTCGTCGTACCGCGCGCGGTTCAGAGGATGGGCCATCGTGGCCACGAATTTGCGTGCAGCGTCGCGTGGCAATTGTGTATCGGTGTCAAGCGTGATCACATACCTGACATTGCTCAGGCCGTCGGTGTCGCCTACGATCAGCGCAAACATCCCGGCCGTGCCGCCGCGCAAGAAGGCATTGAGGTCGGCCAGCTTGCCGCGCTTGCGTTCGTAACCCATCCAGATTTTTTCTTGCGCGTTCCAGCGCCGCGGACGATGCAGCAGCAGAAAATAATCACCGTCGACGTGGGGATATTTCTCGTTCAGCTCGTCAATGTTTTTTTTTGCACTTTCCAGCAGGGTTGCATCGGCCGGCATCGTTTCTGTTTTTGCATCGCCGAAATCGGTCAGCAGGCAAAACCGCAGATTAACGTCGCGGTTGGCGAGAAAGCGGACCTCGAGCGCCTCGCTCAGACTGTCGATATTCTGCTTCGTGAACAGCATCGTCGGCACGACCACGAGCGTGTGCGATTCGGACGGAATGCCATCGGAAAAATCCATGCGCGGAAGCGGACGGGGGATGGCGATCAAGGTGGCAAGCCAGTTGACCAGCGACAGCGCAAGCTGGCTGGAAGCGAGCAGTGTGATCATTGCGACCAGTGCAAGCAGCCATTCATCCACGCCATCGGCATAGGCTTTGGCAACGATGGCGCCAGTGGCGGCCACAGTCAGCAACAGTATGCTGCCAAGATAGACGCCTAGCGGCGAGCCTCTGCCGGCGCGCTGCAGTGTTTCCAGTAGCGGCAGCTGGAAAGCTGCCGATCGCTCCAATTCCGGCAGGCCATTGCCGATCAGGTAATACCCCACATGCGCGGTGCGGTCTTCGGCGCCGGCCCGTGGCGCGTTGTCGGCGGCGAAGCGGATTGCGTTGTCGGCGACTTCAACTTCGGACAAACTGCTGTGCCTGGCGATTTTTTCCACCACATGCCGATAGTGATCACGCGTCGCGAAATCCATGCGGACGTATACGTCGGCCGGATCCTTGCGCAAAGCGTGGTCGACCACGCTCATGTTTTCGACAAATTCGCGCCAGTCCATTGCACTGAGAAAACGCAGGCTGCCGATACTATTGCTGATCGAAACCTGGTCGGCGGCTTGCTGTTGCGATTCGAACTGGACCAGGTGTTCGATGGTTTGGCCAGACTCTGCCAGTCGTTGCGACAGCCAGGTCAGTGGCAGCGTCAGTGCCGGACCTTGCCCTTGCAGGCGCCGCACCAGTTCGGCCACGAATGAACTGTCCATCGGCGGATTGGAACGGGCCATGTCGGCGACTTGCAGGATCAGGTTGCTTGGATCATTTTCGGCGGTCTCTGCCATGCCGTCGGCCCACGAATCGGCCAGGTCGCGGTTGAAGCAGGTGATTGCCAGACGGGCGGCGGCGCGCCGCAGGTTTTCGATCAGCGCGAGGCGCAGCATGATCGGGATTGCCCACAGTTCTCCTAGCTTCAGTGTCGTGACTTGCTGATAGGCGGTCACAAAGCGGCTCAGGCCTTCGGGATCGACGCGGCCATCGCCGTGTGAAATGGTTTCCAGTGCGATGTCATATACGCGCGGCCTGCCGGCGGAGGTGCCGTGCAGTAAGCGAGGCAATTCCTTGCTGTAATTTTTTGGAAGATGCCGCTTGGCGGTGCGGATCTGTTCTTCGATCAAATAGAAATTATCGAGCAGCCACTCTGCTGCAGGCGTCACTTGCCGCCCTGCCTTGATTGCCTCGGTCAGCTGGTTGCAGGCATCGATGATGACGTTTTCATTATCGGCCAGGCGCGCTAGCAACTGGTCGCCTCCGCGGCCGGTTCCGAGTTTGTGGGCATGGGCCAGGATGCTTCCATGTTGCTCCATCTGCAAGGCGCTGAATAATTCTGCGCGCAGCGGCAAGCCGTCATCCGTTTGCCGGTCGGGAATGCTGCTGGCCAGCAAGGCTTTTTTGAAACCACGTAAATTATCGAGCAGGGATTTGCGGTCTGGTTTCAATTGTGACCTTTCTTTCTATTCAACCAATCCGAATGGCCTGGATCGTTGAGGGCGCGGCGCGTTATCGGCGATCCGATTTTTGTGCGAACGGGTATCGATAACCGGATTGCATTGACCCAGTAAAAGATACCGAATTTCATCTTTTGCAACGAGCTTGAATTGGATGTTTGATGTTACCGCAGGGGGGCTGGATTAGATTGTGCGGTACCGTACATAGGGAAAATTGTGGCGCACTCTATCCGATGCGGCCTATTTTTCAGGCTGGCTTGCTCTTTTGAGTTCAGGACGGCGCACGCACGATTGCCAGCGCCATGGCACGAGCGCCCTGTTTGCCCGCTCGACATCGCCGTTGATAATGGTAATTATTTGATGGCTGCACAGAATAGCGCGCCGGAAGAAATACAGCGACGGGTATGCCGACAGCGCCGGCATACCCGTGGTGAAACGCTTGCTTTTGTGACTTCTTACTTGGCTGACATATCCAGCAGCATCGCGTTCAGGCGTTTCACGAAGCCCGACGGATCGGCCAGTTGGCCGCCTTCGGCCAGTGCGGCCTGGTCGAACAGCAGGTGCGACCAGTCGGCAAACTTGGCTTCTTCATATTTCAGGCGTTGCACCAGAGGATGGTTCGGGTTGATTTCCAGAATCGGCTTCGATTCCGGCGCCGCTTGCCCGGCCGCCTTCAGCATGCGCTGCAGGTTGCCGGACAGTTCATGCTCGTCGGCCACCAGGCAGGCCGGCGAATCGGTCAGGCGGAAGGTGACGCGCACTTCCTTGGCTTTGTCGGCCAGCGCCGCCTTCATCTTCTCGACCAGATCCTTGTACTCGGTCTGGGTTTCTTCGTGCTGCTTCTTCTCGGCTTCGTCTTCCAGCGCGCCCAGATCGAGGCCGCCTTTTGCCACCGATACCAGGTCCTTGCCTTCGAACGCGGTCAGGAACGACAGCATCCACTCGTCGACGCGGTCGGTCAGCAACAGCACTTCGACGCCTTTCTTGCGGAAGATTTCCAGGTGCGGGCTGTTCTTGGCGGCCGCATACGATTCACCGGTGACGTAGTAGATCTTGTCCTGGCCTTCCTTCATGCGGCCGATGTAATCGGCGAACGACACGTTCTGCTCGTCGTTTTCGTTGGCAGTCGAGGCCATGCGCAGCAGCTTGGCGATGCGGTCCTTGTTGGTCGCGTCTTCGCCGATGCCTTCTTTCAGCACCTGGCCGAACTCTGTCCAGAAGGTCACGTACTTGTCTTTTTTCTCTTGCTCGTCGGCGTTTGCCATTTCTTCCAGCATGCCCAGCACGCGCTTGGTCGAGCCTTCGCGGATCGCCTTCACGTCGCGCGATTCCTGCAGGATTTCACGCGACACGTTCAGCGGCAGGTCGTTGGAGTCGATGATGCCCTTGACGAAGCGCAGGTAGATCGGCATCAGCTGCTCGGCGTCGTCCATGATGAACACGCGTTTCACGTACAGCTTGATGCCGCCGCGCTTGTTGCGGTCCCACATGTCGAACGGCGCGTGCGACGGGATGAACAGCAGTTGCGTGTATTCGCTGCGGCCTTCGACCCGGTTGTGGGTATGGATCAGCGGCGCCTGGAAGTCGTGCGACACGTGCTTGTAGAACTCGTCGTACTGCTCCGGCGTGATGTCGGATTTGCTGCGCGCCCACAGTGCGCTGGCCTGGTTGACGGTCTCGAACTCGTCCTTGACCACGGTTTCCTTCTTCTCGTCGTCCCATTCCTCTTTCTGCATCAGGATCGGCAGCGGGATGTGGTCGGAGTAGGTGCGGATGATCGATTTCAGTTTCCACGACGACAGGAACTCGTCCTCGCCTTCGCGCAGGTGCAGCGTGATGTCGGTGCCGCGCGACGGCTTGTCGATCGCTTCGACGCTGAAGTCGCCGGCGCCGGCGGATTCCCAGCGCACGCCTTCAGTGGCGGCGGCACCGGCACGGCGGGTTTCGACCGTGATCTTGTCGGCGATGATGAAGCCGGAGTAGAAGCCGACGCCGAACTGGCCGATCAGCGCCGCATCCTTCTGCTGGTCGCCGGACAGGCGGCCGAAAAATTCCTTGGTGCCGGACTTGGCGATCGTGCCGAGGTGTTCGATCGCCTCGTCGCGGCTCATGCCGATGCCGTTGTCGGAGATCGAAATCGTGCGCGCAGTCTTGTCGAAGGTGATCTTGATCTTCAGTTCCGGATCGCTCTCAAACAAATCGGCGTTATGGATCGCTTCGTAACGCAGCTTGTCGGACGCATCGGACGCATTCGATACCAGTTCGCGCAGGAAAATTTCCTTGTTGGAATACAGGGAATGGATCATCAACTGCAACAGTTGCTTGACTTCGGCCTGGAAGCCCAGGGTTTGCTTTTCGGAAATAGTCATGTATTACCTCGTTGGATGCCGTTGTTGTTAATCAGACTGGCTAGAAATGGGGGTGATGGAATTGATTTCAAGCCTGAGCAGGCAGTGCCTTTTGCCAGGCTTGAAACCGGCAGCGCTTGCTTGGCGGCTTAAAATGATTTCTGTTTGGCAATGAAGCGGCGTAAAATCGTCGCAGATTTTGCCTGCTTGTCAGGAGCCGGTGCAGGCGGCCAGGATAGACAGTGTGGCGGCTTACTGAAAAATCAATCCCTGAGACAACAGATAGCAGAAAGAACTGTAGTAATCTCCACCCTACCCATATTGATGGCGCCCATCCCATTAACGCCAATTGCATGCCTGAACCGAGGACGAAATACATGAGCACTGTACAGCAGGAAGTTGATGAAAGAACCAATCTGACGGCGAACAACAAGTTCGAGCTGCTGCTGTTCCGGTTGGGGGAGGCGGTCAATGACAATCGCTCTGAACTGTTCGGCATCAACGTGTTCAAGGTGCGCGAGATCCTGGTAATGCCGACCGTGACTGCGGTCGCCGGTTCGCTGCCGCACATGCTGGGGGTGGCGAATATTCGCGGCCAGATCATTCCGGTGATCGACCTGGCCTCGGCAGTCGGCTGCAAGCCCAGGACCGGCTTGAATATCCTGATGGTGACCGAGTATGCCCGTTCGACCCAGGGTTTTGCGGTCGAAGAGGTGGACGAGATCGTGCGCCTGGACTGGAGCCAGGTGCTGTCGGCGGAAGCCAGTGCGGTGGGCGGCATGGTGACCAGCATTGCCCGGCTCGATGGCGATACCGACAACACCCGCCTGGCACAGGTGCTGGATGTGGAGCAGATCTTGCGCGACGTGCTGCCATCGCGTGAGACGGAGGTCAACCCTGCCACGATTGGTCCGGCCTTGGTCGTCAAACCGGGCTCAGTGATCTTGGCCGCAGACGATTCGATGGTGGCGCGCAGCCTGATCGAGCAGGGCTTGAATGCGATGGGTGCGCCGTTCATCATGACCAAGACCGGCAAGGAAGCCTGGGAGCGGCTGCAGACCATCGCCGAAGAAGCGCTGGCCGAAGGCAAGACGGTGCAGGACAAGGTCGCGCTGGTGCTCACCGATCTCGAAATGCCGGAGATGGACGGCTTTACCCTGACGCGCAAGATCAAGCAGGATCCGCGTTTCAAGTCGATCCCGGTGGTGATTCATTCCTCGCTGTCGGGCACCACCAACGAGGATCACGTCAAGAGCGTTGGGGCCGATGCCTATGTGGCGAAATTCGTCGCAGAAGAGTTGGCCGCTACCATCCGCCGGATCCTGCCGCACTGACAGAATTTTGTAACAGCAGCAACGATACGTCAGGGCCAGAGTTCTTTTGCGGTTTTTCTGCAAATGAACTCTGGCCCTTCTTTGATTGGGCTGGCATCGCGTCCCAGCGTCCCTTCGCAGCGCGCTCCTGGTCCCCGCAGCGCGACAGAAAACCTGCGCTTGTCCCTCCAGCTGAAAAAATAATGGCAAATGTTGTGCTTCCATTATTTCCATGTGGAAACAATGGGGTTATATTGAAATTCGGGCACGCGCTGGATGACAAGCGGCGTTGCCCGCTCATTCAATCCAACTCGTTCTCTGTGAAGTTGCAAGGCCATGGTTTCCCATCCGATTGACAATTGGGGTTCAGAGCAAGCGCTGCCGCCATTGGCCCGCAGCGAGATTCTGCACAGCCTGGTTCCTATCGCGTTGGGTATGGTCAATCCACAATTCGAGGCGTTCGCCGTTTGTCTTGCGGATGCCTTGATCGCAGCGTCGGAGCACTGCGCAGACGCGAAGGAGGCCAATGCCAGTTTCAACGCCGGTCAACTCCTGAAAAATAATGGCTATGCATTTTATCTTCTGGCAACTGCAGGGGATCGAGGCTGCGCTGCGACAGGCAATCGCGGCGATTGAATCTGACGCCAGGCCGGAATTGATCAAAAACGATGCTGCGTGGTCGCTGGTTTCGTATGAGGTAATGGAAAACAATCTGGCGCTGAAACGCGCCAGCCATGCCTTCGAGCAGGACTGCAGCGCGCAGTTGTCTGCGCTGAATATCCGCATCGCCTGTCTGATCGGGTGAGAGAGCCTGGCAATCGGGCGTAACCCGTTCCGGCCGGAAGTATTGCTCGATGCACTCAATGCTGCGTGGCGCGAATTTGACCCCTATCCCGAATCGCATCATCTGATCATGCCGCACATGCAGCCGGGCATCTTGTTTGCCTTGCCGCCGATGCTGCAGGCACTCAATGACGCGCTGATTGCACGCGGCGTGCTGCCGGAGTTGCCTGAGTCATATCGGATCAAGAAATCGGATGGCAGCTTGCACGCGCTGAACAAGGGACTGTCGGGCGAAGCGGCGTTTACGCAGCGACTGAAGCAATTTTTCTCGCCGCCGGAAAACCATCCGGCCGCCGGTTCCGCGCCAGCAGCTGCTGCTGGCGGCAGCGCAGCGGTGGCGACACCGTTGTTCGCTTATCTGGCGGATCTGCAACATGGGATGGGCGGCGGTGCCGACCCCATGCCGGCACAGGCACTGCTGCCGCAGATCCGGGACCGCCTACCGCGCACGGCGACCTCGCGCGTCGAGAACCATACGCTGGATCTTGCTGATGACAATCTTCGATACGGTTTTTTGCGATCAGCATATTCCGGACGAGATCAAGGCGCTGATCGGATTTTTACAGATCCCGGTGCTGAAGGCGGCACTGATCGATAAGGGTTTTTTCTTTGAAGAGGCCCATCCTGCACGGCGCCTGATCGATCTGCTGAACCGGCCAGCATCGCGTGGGACCGGCATAAGGGCCAGGACGATCCGCTGTATCAGATGATGAAGCGCAACGTGGTGCGCGTGCAGCAGGAATTTGATCAGGAAGTCGCGCTGTTTGCCGAGGTGGTCGCCGACATCGAATCCTTCCTGAAAGAAGAGGATAACGCTGCCGCCGGCGCTTTGGCGGCACCGATCGCCCAGGCGCTGCGCAAGGAAAAAGTGCGGCAGGCCAGCAAGGCGGCGAGCACGGAAGTGGCGATGCGGGTCGGCACCGGCGAAGTCGTCGCCTTTGTCGAAACCTTCCTGGAAAGCCGCTGGGTGAGGGTGCTGACTTTGGCCTACGGCGTCAGCGACGGCAAGCCGCAAGTGCTGCAGGATGCGATCAGGACCATGGACGACCTGATTTGGAGCGTCAAGCCGAAGATCACCTCAGAGCAGCGCAAGGAATTGATTGCCCGGCTGCCGGCGATCCTGGCGATGCTCAACAAGTGGCTCAATGCGATCCAGTGGGAAGATGCGGATCGGATGCACTCTTTTGCCGATCTCGCGCAATGCCATGCTTCGATCGTGCGTGCGCCGCTGGAATTGTCGCCGCAACGGCAACTGGAGATCGCGATCGACGTGGCGCAGCAAGCCGCGCAGCGCCGGCTGGAAAAACGTGCAGCGATACAAGGCAGAGCCGGAACCGGATGAATTTGTCCGGATGGCGGCGCTGCTGGAGCGTGGCAGCTGGCTTGAGTTCACCGACCGCAAAGGCGTCAGCGCCAAGGTCAGGCTGGCCTGGGTGAGCCCGATGCGCAGCCTGTATATTCTGACGACCAGCCAGAAACTACAATCATTCTCGGTGTCCGCCGAGGATCTGGCGCAGGCCTTTCGCGAAAACCGCGCCAAGGTCCTGGTGCTGGATAAACTGGTCGACCGGGCGCTGGTTCAGGCACTGGATCGCGTCATGCCGTAACAGAACCGAGCGTCGCCTAGTTGCGCATCAATCGCGGCGCATTGCTGCTGAATATACTCAGGATGGGTATTTTTCAAGAGCCAATGAAATCAAGCGCGAAACCATGGTTTATTGATGATACCCCGCCATATTTGCGAATAATGCGGCAGTTGGACAAGCACCCGATGCAGCTTGCGCTCACAACAGCGCCGTCCGGTCACGCCATTCTGCTGCGTGTTCAATCCTTCCTTGTACTGTGTTCCTATACTGAAAGAAGGCGGTATTGCTGCTGGTTTGATACCGCTGACACAGCCAATGGAGGCTATCATGAAATTATCTATCCGAATTCTCATCACGGTTGGCGGCTTGGTGGCCGCTGATCTCAACGCCGCTGGCGCAAGCCGAAACCGGTTCCGACTGGTTCAATGCCGAGGTGTCACAGGTGCAGCATAGCGTCGCTACGCGCAACCAACTCGACGATGACATGGTTCAGTCGCAACTGGCACTGGGCTACAGTGTTCCGGAAGCGCTTAACCCGCAGAGCAAGACCATGCAGGCACGCGCGGATGACGGCGCTTTCAGCCGGGCAATGAGAATTTTGCAACGCACGATGGTAATGTTTGCGACGGCAGATGAGGAGCATTGAGCGCGCTTCGTATCTGCTTCACATCTTGATTCGCAGCAACCGTTCAGGCTGAGAGCCGGAACGGATAATACCGAGGCGAGGACTTGACAGTTCTCGCTGAGCGTTTGATTTTGTCAGGGAGTATGGTCAAAAACCATGCGCTCACCGCAGAATGTCATTGCGGTATAAAAATATACTCAATCATCCTGCAAAGTCCCTCGCCGGCAGCGCCGGCGTGGCGTTGCAACCGTGTGGTCACGTCCATGCCGCAGGCAATCTTGTCATCATCACGACATATTCATCAAATATGCTGCACAGCAACAAAGCATGATGATCACCTCGGCGGATTTCACTTTACCCAACAGGGACAGCAGAAAATGTAAATGACACTTAAAGCACGCTTGAGCGCCGTAATTGGCTTTCTTTCCCTGTTGTCCATCGGCATCGGACTGCTGGGACTCAATGGCATGAGTCAGGCCAACCAAGGTCTCAAAACGGTCTACGAGGATCGTACCATGGCCCTGGAACAGGTCTCGCGCATCGACCGTCTGCTGGTGCAGAACCAGCTGGCACTGGCGGAGGCCTTGCAGGATTCGATGGCTGCAACGATCAAGATCAAGTCCGAACTGATTGAAAAAAATAATGCCGAGATCAACCAGACCTGGGGCGAGTACATCACGAATTATCTGACGCCGGAAGAGATGCAGCTGGCCGACAAGTTTGCCGCTGATTGAGCAAGAATGCTCAAGGAAGGCCTGTTGCCGGCGGTCGCCGCAATGCGCGAAGGCAAACTGGCCGATGCCAGCCAGTTGCAGGAGCAGCTTAAGCGTTGAGTCCCGCAGTCAGGGCGAGCGTCGATGCACTGCGCAAGTTGCAGGTCGATCAGGCCAAAAAAGAATACGAGCTATCGAGTGCACACTATCTGTTGCTGCGCAGCGGCGTGATCGTTGCGATTCGCATTAGGCGTCCTGCTGGCATTGTTATTCGGTTACATGTTGATTCGCAATACTCTATCGCCAGCTGGGCGGCGAACCGGAATACGCCGCGCAGATCGTGCAGCGGTATCGCGGCCGGCGACTTGACGGTGACGGTCGCCACCAGGGATGGCGATAAGCAAGCCTGTTGTTCGCGATGCGAACCATGCAGCAGAATCTGGCGCAAACGGTAGGCGAAATCAGGCATGCGACCGACACCATCGCCACCGCCTCCAGCCAGATCGCCGCCGGCAATCTGGATCTGTCGTCGCGCACCGAACAGCAGGCCAGCTCGCTGGAAGAAACCGCGTCGTCGATGGAAGAACTGACCTCCACCGTCAAGCAGAATGCCGACAATGCGCGCCAGGCCAATCAACTGGCGCTATCGGCATCCGAGGTCGCGGTCAAGGGCGGCGCGGTGGTGTCGCAGGTGGTCGATACCATGGGTTCGATCAATGAATCGTCGAAAAAAATCGTCGACATCATCGGCGTCATCGACGGCATCGCGTTCCAGACCAATATCCTGGCGCTGAATGCGGCAGTCGAAGCGGCCCGCGCCGGCGAGCAGGGCCGCGGCTTTGCGGTGGTCGCCACCGAAGTGCGCAATCTGGCGCAGCGCTCGGCGGCGGCCGCCAAGGAAATCAAGACCCTGATCGGCGACTCGGTGGACAAGGTCGATACCGGCAGCAAGCTGGTCGGCCAGGCCGGCGCGACCATGCAAGAGATCGTCGCCAGCGTCAAGCGCGTGACCGACATCATGGGCGAAATCACTGCCGCCAGCCAGGAACAGACCGCCGGCATCGAGCAGGTCAATCAGGCCATCAGCCAGATGGATCAGGTCACGCAGCAAAACGCGGCGCTGGTGGAGGAGGCGGCGGCCGCGGCCGACATCGCTGCAGGATCAGGCCGGCAATCTGGCGCAGGTGGTCAGCGTGTTCAAGCTCGATGGCAGGCAGGCTGACGCAGAGCTCTCTGCGCCATGGTCGCAGCGCCTGTCACGGCCAGCGTGACGCAGCTTGCCGAGCGGCGACGCCATGCTGCGGCGACACGGGGATGGCCGCCAAGCCCGTTCAGTGCAAGCGCGTCGCCAACGGCCGGCAGTAGCGATGAATGGGAACGGTTTTAGGGCTACAACGAAAAGGCTTCAATCCCGCAACAGACACAAGTTAGGATCACGTGAAGCAGGCGTGAGAGTGATTTGCGAACAACACCGGGAAAGGAAGCTCAGACGCCGGCGTCAATTGAACTCTCACAATCCAAGACGGAACAGTTGTAAATTGATCAGATTTAAGGGGAGTATCATCAAAAATACCCGCTCTCCCGCATAGTTTCATTGGGGTATGTAAATATACCCCCGTCACTATCCGGGAGCGCTGGCAAGCCTTGGCAGGGCGCGGTTTCACGCGTTGGAACACGCTCGCCGCTCAGGTCGCGTCATGTTACCGAGCAGCCGATCATCCGGCTTGAAATGCATGATCCAATCCCGCCGCAAATTCCTCGAACTCGTCCAGCGGCAGCGGGCGGCTGAACAGATAGCCCTGGTAGGCATGGCAGCCGTGGCGCGCGAGGAAGTCGCGCTGCGCCTCGGTTTCCACGCCTTCGGCGATCACCGCCAGCCCCAGGCTCTCGGCCAGGGCGATGATGGTCTTGGCGATGGCGGCATCGTTGGGGTCGGTCAGGATGTCGCGCACGAAGACTGGTCGATCTTCAGCTGGTCCAGCGGCAGGCGCTTCAGGTAGGACAGCGAGGAATAGCCGGTGCCGAAGTCGTCCAGCGAGAAGCCCACGCCCTGCGCCTTCAGCGCGCTCATCTTGGCGATGATGTCCTCCACGTTGTCGACCAGCAGGCTTTCGGTCAGTTCCAGCTTGAGCCGGTGCGGGTTGGCGCCGGTGCGCTGCCAGCACCGCCAGCACCTGCTCGACGAAATCCGGCTGGCGGAACTGGCGGGCGCTGACATTCACCGCCAGCGTCAGATGGGCCAGTCTCCGGCTGCGTGGCCCAGGCCGCCAGCTGGGCGCAGGCGGTTTCCAGCACCCAGTGGCCCAGCGGCAGGATCAGGCCGGTTTCCTCGGCCAGCGGAATGAACTCGGCCGGCGACACCATGCCGCGCTGCGGATGCTGCCAGCGCACCAGCGCTTCGGCCCCGGTGATGCGGCCTCGCCGTCCACCTGCGGCTGGTAGTACAGCAGGAACTGGTCTTTGCTGCAAGCGCCTCGCGCAGGTCCGCTTCCAGCGCGCGCGCGGCCGTGACCGCGGCCTGCATCTCCGGGTCGAAGAAGCGCAGGGTGTTGCGGCCTGCGGCCTTGGCCTGGTACATGGCCAGGTCGGCCTGCTTCAGCAGCTCGTCGATGCTCTCCTGGTGCTCGCCGAACAGGGTGACGCCGATGCTGGGCGTGCTGTGATGCTCGTAGCCGGCGAGCTGGTAGGGCTGGCTGAGGCGGCCAGAATTTTTTCGCCCACGGCTTCGGCCTGGGTGGCCGCTTCCAGCGCGTTCTCGCTCAGATCTTCCAGCATCACCACGAACTCGTCGCCGCCCAGGCGGGCCACGGTGTCGCCTTCGCGCACGCAGGTGAGCAGGCGCTGGGCGACCTGCTGCAGCAGCAGGTCGCCCTTGTCATGGCCGAGGGTGTCGTTGAGCGTCTTGAAGTTGTCCAGATCGATGAACAGCAGCGCGCCTTCGCGCTGGTGCGGGCGCTGGCGGCCAGCGCCTGCTGCAGCCGGTCCATCAGCAGCCGGCGGTTGGGCAGGCGGGTCAGCGGGTCGTAGAAGGCCAGATTGTTGATCTCGTCCTCGGCCGCCTTGCGCTGCGGTGATGTCGGTGAAAGTGCCGACGTAATGGGTGACGGTCGCCGTCATCGGTCTTTCACCGCGGTGATGGTGAGCCATTCGGGGTAGATCTCGCCGTTCTTGCGCCGGTTCCAGATTTCGCCCTGCCATGCTCCGCTGCGCTGGATGCTTTCCCCATCGCGGCAAAAAAGGCGGCGTCGTGGCGCCCGAACTGAACAGCGCGGCGTCTGGCCCACGCTTCTTCCGCGGTGTAGCCGGTGATTCGGTGAAGGCCTGGTTGACCCGCAGGATCATGCGGCATCGGTGACGAACATGCCTTCCTGTGACTCGAAGGCGGTGGCGGCGATGCGCAGTTCCGCTTCGGCTTGCTTGCGCTCGGTGATGTCTTCCGCCGAGGACAGCGTCCCGATCACGGCGCCGGCGTCATTGTGCAGCAGGGTGTTGTTCCAGGCCATGATGCGTTTCTGGCCAGCCGCATTGATGATGTGGTTTTCGTAATACGCCAGAGACTATTTCCCCGGACATCAGGCCGTTGAATACCCGGCGCACGGCATTGCGTTCTTCGGCCGGGACGTAAATTGTCGAACCAGTCGCTGCCGATCAGCGCAGTTTCGGGCTGGCCAAGCAGTTCCGCCCCTTTCCTGTTGATCATCGCAATCCGGCCATCGCGGTCGAGGGCCATCAGCATGATGCCCGCAATGTCGAGATAGCCTTGCGCCCGGTCGCGTTCCCTGGCCAGTTCGGCGGTGCGCTCCAGCACCTTGGCTTCCAGCGTATTGCGGGCTTTCTGGATGCTTTGGGCCATCCCGTTGAATGCGCCCGACAGGGCCGTGATCTCGCTGCTTTCTGCCGGGCCGAGCAGCGCCCGCACCGACAGATCGCCGGTACCCAGCTGGCTGGCGGTTTCCGACAGCGCTTGCAGCGGCCGGGTCAGGCGGCGGGCAGCCAGGCTGATCAGTATCAGCGCAAGCAGCGTGAGCAAGAGGCCGGCGATAGCAGCGTGCTGGCGCGTCCCTGCAGTTCGCCCAGTGCGTCGTCCTTGCGCGAATAGTGCATCAGGGTCCAGCCCTGGCTGCCGCTGAGCTGCAGATGGCGGTAAACCACCAGCAAGGCTTCGCCGTTGGCATCGGTTTCCAGCAGTGTCCCTTCAAATCCTGCGGCCACCTGAGGGTTCCGCTTGAAGCTCTCCTGTTCCGGGCTGATGCTCGGAAAGCGCGCCAGAACTTGTCCCGCAGGATCAAGCAGCAGGGTGGTGCCATGCTTGTTGGCCGTTGGCGTTTCTTCCAGAAAGCCTTCGTTAATAAACTGTTGCAGATCAACGTAGGCGATCAGAATCCCGACCAGTTTGCCATTCGGGTAGCCGTCGTCATCGAGTGCGTGTATTTGCCGCGTGATGGCCAACGCCGCAGTGCCGTCCGGGCCGGTCAATTGCTCGATCATCTCGGCGGCGCCCGGTTGTGCGGCACGCTTGATCAGGGCCGGATCATGAAATGTGCGTCCCGGCTCGCCTGCCACGCTGCTGGCCCGTATCAGGCTGCTGGCCGGGTCCGCGATAAGCAGGTGCTGATAACGATCCGGGTAGGCGCGCTGCAGGCGTTCGACGATCCGGTCAAAGTCATGTTGAACAGATCGAGCCCGATTTCCAGTTGTTGCGAGAGTGACTTGTTTTCAGAAAACACCAGAACGTCGCCGCGCCGCTCCTTGATGCCTTTGGCGATCAGCGTGTACTGCAGGTCGGCCTTGACTTCAAGGATGCGCATCGCTTCGGCCAGACGCTGATCGCTGGCGCCGATCAGGCCGAACTGGGGCAGGCCAAAGTACCAGAGCGAAAACAGGATGCCGATGGCGACCAGGAACAGTGCGCCGAAATACGCGCTAATCCGGTTTGAGAAGGAGGAATTCATCACGGGCGTGGGGCCTATTCTTCGTAGTCGAAACTGCCGACTTGAAATGAGCGTGCCTCGGCCATGACCCGTGTCAGGCCGTCATAGGCAAATGCCGCCTCGACGTTTTTCCATTTTCCGCCTGCAGGCAGTTTCCCCAGCCCGCTCAGGAACTGGTATGCGTTATTCAGCGGGTGAGCGCCGGGGCTGTGCAGGATGACCGGGGCCGATGGAATATCGAGAATTTCACGGTGGGTGATGGCGCCAATCTGGGCCGCCGAAAGCGCCGCAGGTTTTCCGGAAAAGGCTGCGCTGTCGGCCATCGCCCAGCGTGCGGCCTAGTCGACATTGCGCTGGGAGCCGCGCATCCATCGGATCGCGCGCAAGAAACCGGCCACGACATGGCGCGCGGCCTGCGGCGAGCGCTTTCAAAGTCCCGCTCGATCACGAAGTAATCGGTACTCAAGCCACGGAACACGATATGGTTCTTGTTGCTGTTTTTCAGCGCGATCGAGGGGGCCGGTTCCCATGCGGCAAAGGCATCGATGTCGCCACGCTCCAGCGCGTCCGGCATGTCATCGATGCGCAGTGCAACCAGCTTGACCCGGGTTTCGTCCAGGCCGGCCGAGGCCAGTCCCTGCAGCAGGGTGTGATGGGCGCTGGATGCCTCGACATAGCCGATACGCTTGCCGGCCAGGCCGCGCGCCTGGGTATCGCCCTTGGTGACGATGGCGGTCGAGGTTTGCTTGACCAGTCCGGCGATCCAGACATTGCCGCCGGCGGCGGCCAGGATGGTCGGCATGTCGCCCAGCAGGCCCGCCTCGAGGCGCCGCTCGGCCAACAGGGCGACCATGTCGGCGCCGCGCCGGAACGGGTGCGTTTTCAGCGGCTGTCTGCTGTCTGCCAGCGCTTTTTTCAGGATGCGGTCGCGCCGCATGACCGCACTGATGACGCCGGACGGGTAGCCCAGCGGCTGGACGCCAAGATCAACTGCCGGCGAGGCGGGCGCCAGTCCGTAGCGATCGAAGTATTCTTCTGCGCCTGATGTTGCGGGAAAGCACAGCGCCAGCACGCCGGCAGCAAGAAGATGGCGCGTGATGCATCGGGCGGGTCCGGTTTTGAGCCGCGCGTTGCTGTGGCCAGCGCGGTCCGGATGATCCCGGTCTTGACGGAGTCCTGCGCAAGGATGGGTGAAGCCATGTGGTGTATTCCCTGGAAAGGATCTAATGTTGCCCTGATACTACTATTTTTTGGCGGCTGGTGGTGGTCATCCGGCCCCGCCGGATGCTGGTTTTACAGCTTGCTTATTCGATTCCGACCGATGGGCGGATATTCGTACGGCGCATGGCCGACGCCGGCTTATGGATTTCTGTTCGGCGGGACCGCTTAATGTTTTCCAAGCTGGTCTGAACAGTCCTATTTTGGTTACTGTTCAGCCGGCTATGGTGGAGCCTCGGTTTTGCTGTGGATCGTTGCAGAGTAGTGCCGCAGTTTATTCGGGGTCGGAGTTTTTTTTCGCAGCGTTCTATCGCGAAAATTACTCTGACCCCGAATAAACGGGCTACAACGTAGAGGCCTCACACCGAATTTTTACTGATTTCACTCCGAAACCGTGAAGTCGGGGTCAGAGTAATTTTCGCAAAAAACCGCGAAAAAAAACTCTGACCCCAGCTTCACTTGAACTCTCACTATCCAAGGCTGAGCAGTTACCTATTTTTGTAACTCCCTAGGTACCCGAATTCGAACCATCTCGCTATCCTAATGTCCATCGTCCATGGATGCCAAAGACCGACGGATCGCAGAGCTTGAGGCAGCCCTCGCGGCGCGTGATGCGCTCATTGCCAGGCTATCGGCCCGGATCGATGAACTGGAACGTCGTCTGGACTTAAACAGCACCAACAGTTCAAAGCCGCCCGGCAGCGATGGCTTAAGAAAGCCGGCACCGCAAAGTTTGCGCGAAAAAAGCGGCAAGCCAAGCGGCGGGCAACCTGGGCACCGGGGCGACACACTCAAACAAGTGGCGCAGCCAGATTTGGTGATCTCGCATGCGATCACGCACTGCCCGCACTGCGCCACCGATCTGCAAAAAAGCGCCGTCGTTGGCATCAGGAAACGGCAGGTTTTTGACATTCCGGAACCGCAGATCCATGTGACCGAACACCAGGCGCATATCAAGCGTTGTCCCTGCTGCGATACGCACGTGATGGCCGACTTTCCGCAAGATGTCCGGGCACCGGCGCAATACGGCCCCCGCGTCAAGACACTGGCGGTGTATCTGCACCAGCAGCAAATGATTCCTGAAGACCGGTTGCAGGTGCTATTTCAGGATGTGTTTGGCCTGTCCATCAGCACGGCCACCCTGACTGGCAACAGTATTGCATTTGCAGAAAAAGTGACTCCATTGACACACCTCATTTTGGAACAATTGCGCAAGGCGCCGGTGAAGCATCTGGATGAGTCCGGCTTGCGCGTGGCGGCAAAGCTGCACTGGTTACACGTGCTGTGCAATGAGCAATGGACCTATTACCGGGTCGCCGAAAAGCGCGGCGACCTGCCGCAAGGCCTCACGGGCATACTGGTCCACGATCACTTCAAGCCGTATTACACGCTGGCCGATGTGGATCACAGCCTGTGCGGCGCCCACCATCTGCGCGAACTCAAGGGCCTGGAAGAGATCGACCAGGAACCCTGGGCCGGATCAATGACCAGGCTGCTCAAGTCGGCATGCCACCTGAGCCACCAGGGCGCGGTGTGCGCGGCCAGAATCGCGCGCATCCGGCGTCTCTATGACGCCATCGTGGAACAGGGCGTGTTCTTTCACGAACGGCAGCCCCCCTTGCAGACAGGGCTGCGGGGCCGCCAGAAACATCGTCCTGGCCACAATCTGGCGATTCGTCTGCGCGATTACAAAGAAGACGCGCTGCGCTTCTTGTCCAACATCCACGTTCCCTTCACCAACAATCAGGCCGAGCAGGATGTGCGCATGATCAAGGTTAAACAGAAAATCAGTGGCGGCTTTCGTACCCTGTCAGGGGCGCAAGTGTTCGCCATCACGCGAACATTCCTCTCCACCATGCGCAAACAGGGCGTCAACCTGTTTCAGGCAATATTGAATCCGACTCTTGCAAATTTCTCGTGCGAATGTAAGTGAGGGCGGCGAGGTACCTGGGGAGTTACTATTATTTAATTAAATCGGGGAGTATCATCAAAAATACGGGGCTTCCCGCACAGTTTCATTGGGGTATGTAAATATACCCCCGCCACTATATGGGAGCGCCGAAAGCCTTATTTGCGGCCGATTTCACGCTCCAGGAACGCCATCACCTCCGGGTCGGACAGGGTCGCGACGTTCAGGCGCATGCGGCGCGACGGCAGCTGGCTGGGCGAGAACAGGCAGCCGGGAGCCAGCAGGATGCCTTCATTCATCGCCTTTTCGGCCAGCACATTGGTGTCGCAGCCGGTGTCGGCCCAGATAAACATGCCGGCCGGGGTGCTGATGTCGATCGTCATGCCGATGTTCTCCAGCCACTTGATGCTGTTGTCGCGCACCGCGTCGAGCCGGCTGCGCAGGCGCTCGGTGTGCTTGCGGTAGTGGCCTTCGGACAGGATCTTGTAGACCACGCGCTCGCCGATTTCGCTCGAGGTCAGCGCGGTCAGCATCTTGCGGTCCGACAGCAGCTGGGCCCGCTCGCGCGAGGTGGCGATGAAGCCGACGCGCAGATTGGCGGCCAGCGTCTTGGAAAAGCCGCCGAGGTAAATCACCCGGTTCAGCTGGTCGAGCGACGCGATGCGGGCCGCCGGCTGCACCCCGCTGCCGGGGTGCATGTCGCAATAGATGTCGTCTTCGACGATGATGAAGTCGTGTTCCTCGGCCAGCTTCAGCACCTGGAACGCCTTCGCGGTCGAGAGCGAGGTCGAGGTCGGATTGTGCATTACCGAATTGATCACATACAGCTTGGGTTTGTGCAGCGCGGCCAGTTCCGTCAGTTTCGCGATGTCGGGGCCGTCCGGCAGGCGCGGGATGCCGATCACCTTGGCGCCCAGCATCGCGAACGAGCCGAACATCAGGAACCAGGCCGGATCGTCGACGAAGATGGTGTCGCCCGGCTGCGTGAACTGGCGCGCGACCAGGTCCAGCGCCTGCGTGACGCCGGAGGTGGTGATGATTTGCTCCGGCGTGGCGGCGATTTCCAGCGCCGCCAGTTTCAGCTGCAATTGCTGGCGCAGCGGCAAGAATCCTTGCGGCGTGCCGTAATGCAGCAGCAGGTTCTGGTGCTGGCGGCTGACTGCGCGCAGGCCGTTGGCGATCAGCTCGCCGTCCAGCCAGTCGTGCGGCAGCAGCCCGATGCCGGGCATTTTTTGCGGCGGCGTCTGGCGGAACATGCTGCGCACCAGCCACGCCACGTCGAACTGCGGCGGCGCGCTGCTGGGAGGGTGATGCGGATCGATCGCCGTCAGCAGCGGCGCCCGTTCCCGCACATAAAAGCCGGAGCCGCGGCGCGATTCCAGATAACCCTTGGCCACCAGCCGGTCATACGCTTCGACCACGGTAAAGCGCGACACCGCACTGGTGTCGGCGAACTGGCGGATCGACGGCATGCGCGCGCCGGTGCGCAGCAGCTTGTCGTCGATGCGCGACTCGACCGAGCGCACGATCTGCTCGACCAGCGATGCGCCCGATTCGCGCGAGAGATGTTGCGGCATGTACATAGTTCGCTCCGGTTTCAAGAACTGTATCGGCCAGCTGGCCAGTACAGTCGATGGATTTATATGATCAATTGTACTGGTACTGTATTGGTTTTGTCGATTAGCATGAAGACATCGCCTTCATTTCCGGAATCAACATGCCGCAGCAACTACCGACCAAAGCCGAACTCGACTCCGCCGCCGCCATCGTCTATGCGGCGATGCCGCCGACCCCGCAATATTCCTGGCCCCTGCTCAACGAGGCGCTCGGCACCGAAGTCTGGGTCAAGCACGAGAACCACACCCCGACCGGCGCCTTCAAGGTGCGCGGCGGCCTGGTGTATATCCACGAACTGGCGCTGCGTGCGCCGCAAGTGAAGGGCGTGGTGTCGGCCACGCGCGGCAATCACGGCCAGTCGGTCGGTTTCGCGGTGCGCCGTCACGGCCTGCAGGCGACCATCGTGGTGCCCAACTGCAATAGCCGCGAAAAGAATGCGGCGATGCGCGCGCTGGGCGTGCAGCTGATCGAGCATGGCGACGAGTTCCAGGACAGCCGCGAGCATGCGGCCCGGCTTGCGGCCAGCCAGGGGCTGCACATGATTCCGTCGATGCACAAGGATCTGGTGCGCGGCGTGGCGACTTACTGGGTCGAATTGTTTACCGCGCAGCCCGATCTGGACGTGGTGTTCGTGCCGATCGGGCAGGGTTCCGGCATCTGCGCGGCAGTCGCGGCGCGCAATGCGCTGGGGCTGAAGACGAAAATCATCGGCGTGGTGTCGGCCCATGCGCTCAGCTACAAGCTGTCGTTCGAGCAAAAGCGCAAGGTGATCTCGGACGTCACGACCGTGATCGCCGACGGCGTCGCCTGCCGGGTGCCGGACGATGCGGCGCTGCAGATCATCCTGCAGCATGTGGACGACGTGGTCGCGGTGACCGATGCGCAAGTCGCGCAGGCGATGAAGCTGTATTTCGTCACCACCCATAACGTGGCCGAAGGCGCGGGCGCGGTGCCGCTGGCGGCGGCGCTGCAGATGAAGGATGCGCTCAAGGGCCTGAAAGTCGGGCTGCCGCTGTGCGGCGGCAACGTCGATCACGACCAGCTGGCCGCGATTCTGGGCAGCAGCGACTCAGCGCCGGCACCCGCCGCAGCTTTGAATACGCACTGGCCGCATAAAGGAGGAATACTGATGGAACCGTTATTTCCGCTCGCGCTGTTCGCTTTCGTCTCTTCGATCACGCCGGGGCCGAACAACATCATGCTGACTTCGTCCGGCATCGTGTTCGGCTTCAGGCGCACCATCCCGCACATGCTGGGCGTGACCTTCGGCTTCGGCGTGATGCTGTTGCTGTGCGCGCTGGGGATCGGCAGCCTGATTCTGGCGCTGCCGGCCGCGCATACCGCGCTCAAGGCGATGGGTTCGGCCTATCTGCTGTATCTGGCCTGGCAGCTGCGTTCGATCGCGTTTCAGCAAAACACCGCGGCCGACGCCAGGCCGATGTCGTTTCTGGGCGCGTCGCTTGTTCCAGTTCGCCAACCCGAAAGCCTGGGTCATGGCGCTGACCGGGGTGTCGGCCTTCCTGCCGGCGCTGCAGCCGGTGTGGGTTTCGATCGCCTTGTTCTGCCTGGTGTTTTGCGCAATCAATCTGCCCTGCATCGTGGTGTGGGCCGGCACCGGCGCGACGCTGCGCCGTTACCTGACGCAAGCCAGATGGCAGCGCGTGTTTTGCGCGGCGATGATCGTGCTGACCGTGTATTCGGCGCTGGCGATCTGGCAGTAACGGACGCACGTATTCAATAGTCAATTATTCGAGGAAACAAAATGGCAAAACACGATACGGCTGGACGCGCAACGCATCAGCGATGAATCGACAGGCATGTGGCTGGGCCTGGCCGGGGTCGCGATTTTCAGCCTGACCCTGCCGTTTACCCGGATGGCGGTGGCCGAGCTGGACCCGGTGTTCGTCGCACTGGGGCGGGCGCTGGTGGCCGCGGTGCTGGCCGCCGCATGGTTGTGGTGGAAAAAATCGCCGCTGCCGCGCGCATCCCAGCTCGGTTCGCTGGCGGTGGTCTCGTTCGGCTGCATCATCGGCTTCCCCTTGTTTACCTCGATCGCATTGCAGACGGTGCCGGCTTCGCATGGCGCGGTGCTGGTCGGCATCTTGCCGCTGGCAACCGCCCTGTTTGCCGCGCTGCGCGGCCATGAGCGGCCCTCGTTCGGCTTCTGGGTGATGGCCTTGCTGGGATCAGCGATCGTGGTCGGCTTTGCGTTGCGCCAGGGCGGCGGCGTGTTCCATCTGGCCGATCTGGCGATCTTCGCTGCGGTGCTGCTGGCGGCGCTGGGTTATGCGGAAGGCGGACGGCTGGCGCAGCGCATGGGCGGACAGCAGGTGATCTGCTGGGCGCTGGTGCTGTCGGCGCCGCTGTTGCTGCCGGTGGTGCTGTGGCTGGGCTGGTCGCACACTGACGCGATTGCCGCGGCCGGACCGCGCGCGTGGCTGGGTTTCGCGTATGTGTCGCTGTTTTCGATGTTCATCGGATTTTTCTTCTGGTACAAGGGGCTGGCGCTGGGCGGCATTGCGCGGGTCGGCCAGGTGCAATTGCTGCAACCGTTCCTGACCCTGCTGGGGGCCGCGCTGCTGCTGGGCGAGTCGCTGCAACTGGCCAATATCCTGTTCGCGCTGGTGATCATCGCGGTGGTCGCGCTGGGGCGCCGGATGGCGGTGCGGCGCTGATAATCTTGGCCCGCAGGAATGTTTGGCAGCAATCCCGGCGTTTTGAGATAATCAGCGACACACAAGGAAATGAGGGCCGCAGATGCTTGCAGCGCGGCCACTCAGTAACATGCTAAATCGATAAGAAAATCGATCCATCTTTTGAATCCAATAAGGAATAACATGTCTTTTTACGAAAAACTTACCGCTCTGAACATCGAACTGCCTGCCGTTGCCGCTCCGGCCGCCGCCTATGTGATGCATGCGCAAACCGGCAATACCGTGTTCCTGTCCGGCCATATCGCCAAGAAAGACGGCCAGGTCTGGGTCGGCCAGCTGGGCAAGAACATCTCGACCGAAGAAGGCAAGCTGGCTGCGCGCGCGGTCGCGATCGACCTGATCGCGACGCTGCAATCGGCTTGCGGCGGCGACCTGAACCGCGTCAAGCGCATCGTCAAAGTGATGAGCCTGGTCAATTCGACGCCGGACTTTACCGAACAGCATCTGGTCACCAATGGCGCATCGGAACTGATCGGCGAGATTTTCGGCGAGCAGGGCAAGCATGCGCGTTCCGCCTTCGGCGTCGCGCAAATCCCGCTGGGCGCCTGCGTTGAAATCGAATTGATCGCAGAAATCGCCTGAAGCCGGCCGAATAATCTACACTAGCAGGTTGCCGGGTCCGACAGGAACTTGTTCTCCGGACCCGGCAGCTGGCTGAATCCCTGATTTCAGAAGCATCCTGCAGCGGACCGTGTTTATCCAATGCGGTTTTCCTTTGGGAGCTGCCAAAAGCACCTTCCTTTACTGTGGCCTTCGCCATTCATAATGCGAGACAAGAATGAAAATTGAAAATCCAAACCCGATCCAGTGGAAATTTGCACAGCGCGCAGAACAGCTGCAAAGCTCGTTCATCCGCGAAATCCTGAAAATCACGCAGCGCCCGGAAATCATTTCCTTCGCCGGCGGCTTGCCGTCGCCCGCCACCTTTCCGGTCGAGGAAATGCGCGCCGCGTTCGATAAAGTGCTGTCGCTGCAGGGCAAAATCGCATTGCAATACGGCCCGACCGATGGTTACGGCCCGCTGCGGGAATGGATTGCCAATCGCCTGTCGACCTCGGATGCCAAGATTCTGCCGGAACAGGTATTGATGGTGTCCGGCTCGCAGCAGGCACTCGACCTGCTGGGCAAGGTGCTGATCGATGAAGGCAGCAAAGTCCTGGTCGAGACCCCGAGCTATCTCGGCGCGCTGCAGGCTTTTTCCGTGTATCGCCCGGAATTCGTGTCGGTCGCGACCGATGACGCCGGCCTGATACCGCAATCGGTGGCCGCCGTGGCGGAAGGCGCACGCCTGCTGTATGCATTGCCGAATTTCCAGAACCCGACCGGCCGCAGCATGTCGGTCGAGCGCCGCATCGAACTGGTCGAAACCTGCGCCCGTCTCGGCCTGCCGCTGATCGAGGATGATCCTTACGGCGCGCTCAGCTATCGCAGCGAACCGGCGCCGAAGATGGTGGCGATGAACCCGAACGGCGTGATCTACATGGGCTCGTTCTCCAAGGTGCTGACGCCCGGCATCCGTCTCGGTTACGTGGTCGCGCCGCTGCCGCTGCTGCGCCGGCTGGAACTGGCCAAGCAGGCGGCCGACCTGCACACCGCGCAACTGACGCAGATGGTGGTCTATGAAGTCGTCAAGGATGGTTTCCTCGACAAGCACATCCCGACCATCCGCACGCTGTACGGCAACCAGTGCCAGGTGATGCTGGATGCGATGACCGAACATTTCCCGTCGTCGGTGACATGGACCAAGCCCGAAGGCGGGATGTTCATCTGGGTCACGCTGCCGAAGCATATCGACAGCATGAAACTGCTGGAAGAAGCGCTGGAGCAACACGTCGCCTTCGTGCCGGGTGCGCCGTTCTACGCCAACACGCCGGAAACCAACACCTTGCGCCTGAGCTTCGTCACCGTGTCGCCGGAACGCATCCGCGAAGGCATCGCCAAACTCGGCAAGCTGATCGCCGCCAAAGTCTGATCGTCCATCGCCGCAGCGGCATCACCGCAAGCGCGTGATGCCGCAATCGCGCGCTCCCAGCCGTTGCCGGCCTCCTAAAATACTCCATGCAGTATATTTTTAACCCGCTTTAAAGACATGCGGGGAGTGGCGGTTTCAGGGATATACCCCCGTTAAAATGTGAAATTCTGGGGCCATTCCGGGGCCAGGGAAGGGGCGAGCGCAGGGATAAATCCTGGCGTCGTAAACGGTTGCCGCGACACGCTGCCGCTGGCCAGGGCGGCCGGCAACTTGCGGTGATATTCAGTGTCGGTTCAAGGATGCAGCAGCTGCAGGGTGGTGCGCATTGCATCTTCCAGCGCGCTGCGGTCGCGCCGTATCTTGGTCAGCAGCGTCGCTCCCAGCCACAGCGCGTACAAAGTCTGGGCGCTATGCGCGGCATCGATCTGAGCCGATAGCGAGCCGTCGGCCTGGCCATCCCGGATGCAATCGGCGAGGCGTTCGATGACCCGGTTCGTCCCGCGCTGCAAGGCGCTGCGCATGACTTCCGACAGGTCGGAAACTTCACCGCCGAGCTTGACCGCCAGACACTTGCCTGCCTGGCCTTCGCTGGCCTGGGTTTCCCGCCACAGCGTCCAGTAGTTCATCAGGCATTCTGCTGCGGTGGCCCCGTCCCGCTTCAGGAGTTCATCCAGACGCGCCAGATACTCGGAAAAGTAGTTATCCAGCAGCGCCTCGCCAAACAACTCCTTGGATTTGAAGTAATGGTAAAAAGACCCTTTCGGCACTTCCGACGCACACAGTATTTCGTTCAAGCCCACGGCGGCAAATCCCTTGCACAGGATGATGGGTTTGGCCGTATCGAGGATGCGCTGGCGGACGTCAATGGTTTTAGTGCTCATGCCAAAAACTATATATTTAATTAGACCGGTCGTCTAGTTGTATTTTGATTTGATGCGCCGATGCCAGCAAAGCGTTGCTGCAGAATGGCTTGCAATCAACATTGCCTGAGCCGGTCCTAGGCCTAAACGCCGGCGCTGGTGGGCGCAACGCATCATGCTATTTTAGGTTGCACAGGAATATTCTGAACTTAGTTGCTAATGCGCTCTCTGAAAGTTGTATAAGGTCAACTACCGCAGGAGATTCAATGTGCCAGACACTGCTTCCCCTTGCGTCGATATCCGCATCGCTGGCCTCAAATGCAAACTCGGCAGAAAATAACATGCGCGCGGATCGCGGGAGATGGCAACGAGCTCGGATCTCGCCGCGCAGCTCGCGCATCTGACGCCAGTGCAGCCAGTGCAATATCCGATTTAATTGACGGGACAAGAATCAACCATGAGTAATCGTCGTATTTTTTTGAAGCGTTCCGCAATGCTGGTCGGTGCCCTTGGTGCACCGGCAATGGCGTGCGCGGCGCTCGTGAGTCCGTACGAGAAAAGCCTGAATCTGTTTAACACCCATACCGGTGAAACATTCAATAACGTATTTTGGGTTGACGGGCAATTTGTGCCAGACGCGCTGGACCAGATTAACCGCCTGTTGCGCGACCACAGATCAGACCAGGTCATGGCGATCGATCCGAACCTGCTTTTCTTGCTCGAAAAGGTGAGCGCCCAAGTCGGCTCAAGCAATACGCTGCATGTGATTTCTGGTTACCGTTCGCCAGAAACCAATCAATGGCTGGCTGCCCGCAGCGACGGCGTTGCCAGGCACAGCCTGCATTTGGAAGGAAAAGCCATCGATATCCGCGTGCCGGGGCGTGATCTGGCTGTCGTGCACAAGGTTGCGATGGACACGCGCGGCGGCGGCGTTGGGTTCTATCCGGATTCGCAATTCGTGCACATCGATACCGGCCGCGTTCGCAGCTGGTAATGGCGGGATCAAGGGCGGGCCGCGCCACCGAATAGCGGGTCAGGATTAACAGGGCTAGCTTCCCACCATCGCTGCTCGGGGCCAAGTTCGAAAATGGCAAAGTGCAAATGGGGTGTCGCAGGATCGGCGTTGCCCGTAGCGCCGACCCCGGCGACCCGGATCAGCAGCTGATCCGTCAATCATGCCGCTTCTACCGTGTTTATTCCTGCATCAACACATCAACCCCAGCGGTGACCGACAGCGCCATCGCAATCGCGTCCCAGTTGCTTAACCTGATGCAGCCGTGCGACTGGGTCTTGCCGATGTGCGATGGTTCCGGCGTGCCATGGATCCCATAATGCGCTTTCGACAGATCGACCCACACCAGCCCAACCGGATTATTCGGGCCGGCCGGAATCGTGGCCTTGGCGTCGCCCGGACTGGCATCCCAGAATAATTTCGGGTTGTAATGGAATACCGGGTTGCGGGCGATGCCTTGCACCTTCCAATTGCCCAGCGGAAGCGGATCATGCTTGCTGCCGGTAGTGGCCGGGAACTGGGCGATGGTTTTTCCGCTGGCATCGAGCAGGGTCAGTGTGCTGTCTGACTGGTCGATGACCACTTTTGCCGCCTTCGGCAATTCGCCGCCGGATGCGATATTGGGCACCATGATTTCTTCGCCGGCGCGGCCAAGGTCTTTGCCGGGATTGAGCCGCGCGAGCAGCTTGGGGCTCGCATGAAATTTTTCGCCCAAGGCCTCGGCGGCGGATGCATAACCGAGCGCCGCCATTTTCGCCAGGTCCGCCATTTTCGACGGAATCGGTTCAAACGGGCCGGCAACGTCCGTAGTGAGCAGCGTGTAGGACGTCAGGACCGGTGCCGTATCGGCATTCAGCGCAGCCCAGGTGGGCGCGTCGACCATGCCAGTGACCTGCAGCCCACTGGATTTCTGATATCCGGTGATCGCCATGCGCAAGTTCGACCCGTAAGCCGCGTCGATCTCGCCGGAGGAAAAATGCGCGCGGTCCAGCAGCACTTGCGCGCGCAACACGGCTGGCCCCCTGGTGTTCGGTCCGACTGGCTGGACCTGTTCTGTGTCGCCAGGCGCGTCGGGACTCACTGGCTGGGCGGCGATCGATGATGTGCAGGCGGCGCAGGCAATCAGCAATGTCATTAATTTTTTCGTTTTCAATGCTATTTCCTCTGAGTAACACTTCTGAGGAAATAGCATAAACATGGCCGAGGTGAGGGTCTGTACGCTAGCGAACCAAGGCGCTCAACTTAGGAGTCGTTCAAAAATAACTGTCACATTTGGATCGGCCCTGACAGGCGCGCTGCAGCGTTGCTCGTCGTCGCCATAGCTCGCTATGACTCCTCCTCACGCCTTGCATCGCATCCCGCCAGAACCGCCCAAACGTAACACTTATTTCTTCACGGCTCCTTAGGACCCGCCAAAACGTCCAACTTGTTCGTTGACGGATCCCTAAGGAGGGCATCGGGTATGGGCCGCTGAATTAAACGCAGGACTGGGGATGCGGATGGTCTGCGTGGTGGCGATGGCTGTTTTGCCGGCTGCGGCGAGATGGTGACTGTCGTGCAAACATCGGGCATCAGCGATCAGCGGCAATTTCGATACGGTTGCGACCGCTTTCCTTGGCGCGGTAAAGCGCCATGTCGCTGCGGGAAAGGGATACGTCAGCGCTGGCATCGGTCACGTAGATGACAGTCATGCCGATACTCACTGTCACTGGAATTGTTTGATCGCCCGCAACAAGGGGCGTTTCAGCTATTTGTTGTTGCACCCGCTTGGCAAAGATCATTGCGTCAGCGATGCCTGCATCAGCCAGAATAATGGCAAACTCTTCGCCGCCGACACGGCCCACGGTATCGTTCTTGCGCAGCGCATCGCGCAGAATGCCGGCGAAATGCTTGAGCACCAGGTCGCCTATCGCATGACCATGATTGTCATTGATGATCTTGAAATGATCGAGATCGCACATCAACACTGCGGTACGGGTGCCGGCGACGCTATGAATCCGGGCCAGTTCTTCTTCCATGCGCACCATGAAATAACGCCGATTGGGCAATTGCGTCAGAAAATCAGTGGTCGCGAATTCCTGCAGTTCAATCTCGATGCGCTTGCGTTCGGTAACATCGGTGACAAAACCATGCCATAGCGTGCTGCCGTCGTGCAATCGGCGCGGCCGCGCGCTTCCATGCCGCCAACGCAGGCCTTGCCTGGGCAATATCACGCGGTATTCGAGATGCCAGGGCAGCAGGCCGGCGGCGGACGCATCGAGCGAAGCATGGTAATTGCTGACATCATCCGGATGAATGATGTCATGTACCAGGGCGGCATTTTCGGCGGCCTGTTCCGGCGTGACTTCGTAAATATCCCTGATTCCGTCGCTGACATAAGGGAAAAACGCATCGCCATTCGGCAATAAGCGGTATTGATATACCAGACCCGGAACTTCATTTGTCAGGCAGGTGATCAAGTCGACGCTTTGCTGCAGCCGGTCGGACAATGCCCGCATGGCCGTGATGTCGGTACTGGTGCCGATCATGCGCAGCGGTTTGCCTTGCTGGTCGCGGCTGATAACCTTGCCGCGGCTCGATATCCATTTGTAGCTGCCATCTTTGCAGCGAATCCTGTGTTCCACCGCATAGTTTTCTGTCTTTTGATCAAAATGGGCCCGCATTGTCGCTTGAACAAAAGCAATATCGTCGGGATGCACACGCGTATAGCTATCTTCAATCCGGTTGCTGATCTCGGCATCCGCATAACCCAGGTTCGCTTTCCAGCCAGTTGAGTAATGAATCTCGCCAGTGGCGATATTCCGATCCCAGATCCCGGTGCCGCTGCCTTCGATGGCCAGCGCCATTCTGGTTTCTCTCTCTTGCAGCGTGTTTTCAGCCTTGTTTGCCCTGGCGGCATCGATAGTGCGCTCGATGGCAATCGACGCCAGCGCGCTGACATCGAGCATTGCTTGCCGATGCTGGTCGCTGGCCCGATCAGCTTGTTGCGAATAGGCGACGAAAATGCCAAGCACGCAGTCGGTGGCGGAGCGGATCGGGATCGCCGCGCATGCATGCAGCCCGTATTGCAGGGCCGAGTCGCGAAAGCCGCGCCAGAACCGGCTGGCTTCGATATTCCCGGCTGAAATCTGCATCACCTTATCGGCTGCGGCCTGATGCGCCCAGACGCCAGCATCGGCAGCGATGCCGTCAATTGCGTGCCTGTAATCCTGCTGCAGGCTGGGTGCCGCACCCAGACGCAGCTGATTGCGATCTTCATCCAGCAGGAGAATCGCTGCTGACATGTCGGGATCTTGATCTTCAATCCCGTTCACGATGCAGCTCAGCGTCTGCTCAAGCGGAGCGCCCCGTGCGATGTGCGCCAAGGTCAAGTTGTTGGCTGCCAGCACTCGCTGATGCAGATTGAAATCCGTGCTGCTGTGAGAGGTATTGAACGTCATTATGTGCTCAACATCAGTTGGTTTATGTTGCGCTGCGCTTGCGGCCATACGCGACCATCATTTGTGAGAGCGGGAGCCGCATCGCAACTTTGGCATGCGAAGTCAATTGCGGGACTGCGCTCGCACAATAACTTATGAAAATCTTTGCACCTAGCTATTCATAGTTGCACCATAGCATTTTTTTGACAAGCAGGTCAGCTTGCCAAATTTTTTCTCTGCAGTGGCGTAGCATGGGTGCAATCCATCAGGTAAGTTTGATGGATTGCACCCATCCTGCGATTCTGCATAAAAAAATGGGCGCCGGTCAAGGCGCCCAATTCGTCTGCTCCAGATGTCGGAAATATACCCCGTGCAGTATATTTTTAGGCCCAATAAAGACATGCGGAAATCGGCATTTTTAGGCATATACCCCCATAAAAATGCCAATTCATGCGTCAGGCGGCCGGGTCCAGCGCGGCAGCCTTGATCTTGCTTTCCAGCGCCTTGCCTTTGCGCGCGCGCTTGCCGAAATGCGCGCGCCAGCGGGGTGTTGGCGAGCGTCACGATTTGCGGCTTGCTGGCGCGGCCGATGCCGGACACGCTGACGCCTTTCTGGCTGATCGGCTGCGCCGCCAGCAGGGTTTCCTGGTCTTCCAGGTCGATCAGGATCACGCCGCGCCCGCCGTTGGACAGCGACTTGAGTTCATTCAGGCCGAACACCAGCAGGCGGCCTTTTTCCGACAGGCAGGCGATCGCGCTGTCTTCGCTTCTGACGACGCGGGGCGGCAACAGGGTGTCGGCCGGTTCCAGCGTGACGAAGGCCTTGCCGGACTTGTTGCGGCTGATCATGTCGCCGGCCTGCGCGACGAAGCCGTAGCCGGCACTCGATGCCAGCAACAGCGTCACATCGGCGGCACCGGCGAAATAATGCAGGATGCGGGTGCCGCTGGCGAGGTCGATGAAGGTGGTGATCGGCATGCCGTCGCCGCGCGCGTTCGGCAGCGCCGACACCGGCACCGAATAGATGCGGCCGTTGGAGCCGAACACCAGCAGGTTGTCGACGGTGCGGCATTCGAAGGTGCCGTACAGCGCGTCGCCGGTCTTGAAGCTGAATTGCGCGGCATCGTGGCCGTGGCCGGTGCGCGCGCGCACCCAGCCTTTTTGCGAGATCACGATGGTGACCGCTTCATCCAGCACCTTCTGCTCCATCACCGCTTTTTCGGCCGCTTCGATCAGCGTGCGGCGCGGGTCGCCGAACTGCTTGGCGTCGGCCTCGATTTCCTTGATGATGCATTTTTTCAGCGCCGCAGGGTTGTCCAGCAGTTCCTGCAGCCCGGCGCGTTCGCTGCGCAGCGTCGCCAGTTCCTGCTGGATCTTGATCGATTCCAGTCGCGCCAGCTGGCGCAGGCGGATTTCCAGGATGTCTTCGGCCTGGCGGTCGGACAGCGCAAACGCCTGGATCAGCGCCGGTTTCGGCTCGTCCGATTCGCGGATGATCTTGATCACCTTGTCGATGTTGAGCAGGATCGCTTCCCGCCCTTCGAGGATGTGGATCCGTTCATCGACCTTGCGCAGCCGGTGCTCGGTGCGGCGGGTGACGGTGGCAAAGCGGAACGCGATCCATTCGCGCAGGATGTCGCCCAGCGCCTTCTGGCGCGGCCGGCCGTCGCCGCCGATCATCACCAGATTCAGCGAGGCGCTGGTTTCCAGCGAAGTGTGCGCCAGCAGCATCTGCATGAAGGCGGTCGGGTCCTGGGTGCGGGTTTTCGGTTCCAGCACCAGCCGTACCGGTGCCGCGCGGCCGGATTCGTCGCGCACCGTGTCGAGCATCGACAGGATGGTTTGCTTCAGGTTGACCTGTTCCGGCGTCAGGGCTTTCTTGCCCAGCTTGACCTTCGGGTTGGTCAGTTCCTCGATTTCTTCCAGAATCTTCTGCGACGAGGTGCCGGGCGGCAGTTCGGTGACGACCGCCTGCCACTGGCCGCGCGCCAGTTCCTCGATCTTCCAGCAGGCCCGCACCTTCATGCTGCCGCGGCCGCTTTGGTACATCTCGGACAGCGCCAGCCGGCGAGCTGATGATCTGGCCGCCGCCGGGGAAGTCCGGTCCCGGCACGAATGCCATCAGTTCGGCATGGCTCAGTGTCGGATTGCGGATCAGCGCGACGGTGGCACGGGCGATTTCAAGCAGGTTGTGCGACGGGATCTCGGTCGCCAGGCCGACCGCGATGCCGGACGCGCCATTGAGCAGCACGAACGGCAGGCGGCCCGGCAGCAGCGTCGGTTCTTCGGTCGAGCCGTCGTAGTTGGGCTGGAAATCGATGGTGCCCATGTCGATTTCATCCAGCAGCAATCTGGCGATCGGCGTCAGCCGCGCTTCGGTGTAGCGCATCGCCGCCGCGCCGTCGCCGTCGCGCGAGCCGAAATTGCCCTGGCCGTCGATCAGCGGGTAGCGCAGCGAGAAATCCTGCGCCATCCGCACCAGCGCGTCGTACACCGACTGGTCGCCGTGCGGATGCAGCTTGCCCAGCACGTCGCCGACCACCGCGGCGGATTTGCGCGGCTTGGCGGCCGCATTCAGGCCCAGCTCGTTCATCGCATACAGGATGCGGCGCTGCACCGGTTTCTGGCCGTCGCAGACGTCCGGCAGCGCGCGCCCCTTGACCACCGAGATCGCGTAATCGAGGTAGGCGCGTTCGGCGAAAGTGGCCAGCGTCAGGATCTCGCCGTCGGCCGGCGCTGGTTCAAATAGATTGGCTTGTTCAGTCATGGTTTTTTATATTAGGTACTGCGCACAGTCCATACTGAAGGGCTTGGTCCACGAAAGACACGAAAAGCACGAACGGACTGCGAAAAACAATAAAATTTATAAGAAAAATAGGGGGTATCACTATTTTTATAGCATTACCCGCATATATTTATTAATGGTATAAAACATACCCCCATCTGTATTTGATATGGGTCGAATCCTCATTTCAGCGTTCGCAACTGTTCCTACACGATCCGTTACGCCCTTTTTCGTGCCTTTCGTGTTTTTCGTGGACAAATGCATCACATCAGTCAGATATCGGCTTCGGCTTCGTTGCCGTGCTCTTCGATCCAGGCGCGGCGCGACGATGCTTCGCCCTTGCCCATCAGCATGTTGAAGCGCGCTTCCGAGACCGGCACGTCCAGTTCGCCCAGCGTGATCGGCAGCAGGCGGCGGGTGTCGGGATTCATCGTGGTTTCCCACAACTGTTCGGCATTCATTTCGCCCAGACCCTTGAAGCGGGCGATCGACCATGCGCCGTCCTTGATGCCTTCCTTGCGCAGCTTGTCTTCGATCGCGACCAGTTCGCCGCTGTCGAGCGCATAGATTTTCTGCGCCGGCTTCTTGCCGCGTGCCGGCGCATCGACCCGGTACAGCGGCGGGCGCGCGACGCAGATGTGGCCGCGGTCGATCAGTTGCGGGAAATGGCGGAAGAACAGCGTCAGCAGCAGCACCTGGATGTGCGAGCCGTCGACGTCCGCGTCCGACAGGATGCAGATCTTGCCGTAGCGCAGGCCACTGAGGTCGATGGTGTCGTTGCGGCTGTGCGGATCGATGCCGATCGCGACCGCCATGTCGTGGATCTCGTTATTTGCGAACAGGCGGTCGCGGTCGGTTTCCCATGAGTTCAGCACCTTGCCGCGCAGCGGCAGGATCGCCTGGAATTCCTTGTCGCGCCCCATCTTGGCCGAGCCGCCGGCCGAATCGCCCTCGACCAGGAACAGTTCGTTGCGGGTGATGTCGGACGATTCGCAGTCGGTCAGCTTGCCCGGCAGCACCGCCACGCCGGAGGATTTTTTCTTTTCGACCTTTTGCGCCGAGCGCAGCCGCGATTGCGCCTGCTTGATCACCAGTTCCGCCAGCTTCTTGCCGTAATCGACGTGGTGATTGAGCCACAACTCCAGCGCCGGTTTGGTGAAGCTCGACACCAGCTTGACCGCGTCGCGCGAATTCAGCCTTTCCTTGATCTGGCCCTGGAATTGCGGGTCCAGCACCTTGGCCGACAGCACGAAGGAGACGCGCGCGAACACGTCTTCCGGCAGCAGCTTGACGCCTTTCGGCAGCAGCGAATGCATGTCGACGAAGCTCTTGACCGCGCCGTACAGGCCTTCGCGCAGGCCGGATTCGTGGGTGCCGCCGGCCGGGGTCGGGATCAGGTTGACGTAGGATTCGCGCACCACATTGCCGTCCTCGGTCCAGGCCACCACCCAGGTCGCGCCTTCGCCTTCGGCAAAGCCTTCGGTGTCGGCAGTCGCATGTTGCGCGCCTTCGAACAGCGGGATCAGGGTTTCGCCGCTGGAGGTTTGCGCCAGCGATTCCATCAGGTAGCCGCGCAAGCCCTGGTCGTATTGCCAGGTCTGGGTTTCGCCGGTCTTGGCATTGGTCAGCGTGACCTTGGCGCCGGGCAGCAGCACCGCCTTCGAGCGCAGCAGGCGCTGCAGCTCGGGCTGCGAAATGTTGGGCGAGTCGAAATATTTCGGATTCGGCCAGACCGTGACCCGGGTGCCGGATTTCTTGGCTTCCCTGCCGCCCGGGCGCGAGCTCAGCGGCTCGATCACATCGCCGTCGGCAAACGCCAGCTGATGCACGCCGCCTTCGCGCCAGACCGTGATTTCCAGCCGCGACGACAGCGCGTTGGTGACCGATACGCCGACCCCGTGCAGGCCGCCCGAGAACGCATACGCGCCGCCGCTGCCCTTGTCGAACTTGCCGCCCGCGTGCAGCCGGGTGAACACGATTTCGACCGTCGGCACCTGCTCTTCCGGATGCAGGCCGACCGGGATGCCGCGCCCGTCATCTTCCACGCTGACGCTGCCGTCGGCATTGAGCGTGACGGCGATCATCTTGCCGTGACCGCCCAGCGCCTCGTCGGACGCATTGTCGATCACTTCCTGGATGATGTGCAGCGGGTTTTCGGTGCGGGTGTACATGCCCGGACGCTGTTTGACCGGTTCCAGCCCTTTCAGGACGCGGATGGATGATTCGCTGTATTCGGATTTTTTAGTGGCCATGCAATCGTGTGATAGGTAAATGTCTGATTTGTTGCTAAGTAGAATAATTCTGCGTAATTTATAACGGCACCAGCATTCTAATGAAAAAAACCGGGCGCATTCGTCCCGGCTGCAATAGAGTAATCATTAATCACAAATTGGCATCGTGAAACCTCGTTAATTTCCCAGCAGGCGTTTTTAATTGTTATTGTTGCAATAATTAACATTCATTAACGAATATCCTGTTGCCGCATTGGAACAATGGTGCAGTTTTCTCTTACACTGGAGAAAAAAGGAGCGGTATGGACCGGAAAGATTTGCTGGCTTCAACCCGGACTGAATTTCTTCGGGCATTTCAGGATGCGATTGGCGATTTGATTCCGCGCAGCGTGGAGCACTTGTTCATCAAGGCGGACAATTCGCATTCCTCAGTCAATGAGGGACGTTTTCTTGATGCGCGCGGCGTTCTTGTTACGCGTGGCGCGAGCCTGACGCAGCCGCTGATCAATGGCATGGAACAACTGCTCAACCGCAGCTTTCAGACTGCCTACAATACATTCCGGCCATCTTTTTCCACGGCACAACAGGGAAATACGCTATCACTGCTGGATTCGTCTGCCTTTGAAGACGAACTGCGGATTGACATCCTGACCAACCGTTTGCGCAATGAGGCCGAGGAACAATTGCGCGACCTCAATATCCGGGTTGCGCTGTTGTTCGAGCAGGACAATATCAAGGAGCGGGAAAACCCGTTTCGCCCTTTCCTGTTTTCACGCTGCATTGCGAGCGTGGTCGAAACGATGGGGCTGTCGGCTGAATTGACGACCATCCTGACCGAACAACTGGCCGAAGAACTGCTGTCAGAAGTCGCTGGACTGTATGACAGGGTGAATGCGCATCTGGCCCGGCATGGAATTGCGGCGCAACTGCAGTTGAAGATCAAAAAATTCCCGACGCCATCTGCGCAGACGGAGGATGCCGCCGGCGACAGCGACACAGTGCAGGGCGCCGCACCGGATAGCGCTGCGGCAGAGACTATCGCTCACGCCGCATCCGGCAGGCGAGCGCAGCCGCTGCCGACCGACGACAGCCCGCAGGGCAAGGTCGATCAGCTGATGCAGTTGGTGCGACGCCAGTCGTTTGCATCGGCCGGGGCGCAGGTTGCTGCTGGCACAGGGGCGGGGTCGGCAGCCGCAGGCGCTGCGAAGGGCGGCTGGCTGGCTGGCACCCAGGTGGTCGGAGATGCGCTGCGTAAATTCTTTGTGGGTGGAAGCGGTTCTGCTGCAGTGGCAGACAACCCCGGCAGATACCAGGCCCAAGCCCAAGCTGCAGCCTCGCCGTCGGCGCCGGGGCGACCCAGCTGGCCAGTTCGATACGCGGCCTGGTGATGGCAGGTACGCCATCCGGCGAGGGCATGCTGGGCGATGACGGCGAGGTGCGCAACCTGATCCTGGAGCAGCGTTCCAGCCTCAATCACATGACAGGCGACATCAGCGAGCAGATGACGATCGACATCGTTGCGATGCTGTTCGAATTCATCCTGCGCGACAACCAGGTGCCGGCCGAGGTGCGCGCGCAACTGGGGCGGCTGCAATTCCTGGTGTTGAAGATAGCGATGCAAGACCCCGGCTTGCTCAAGCGAAAAAGCCATCCGGCCCGCATGCTGGTCAACCGGATCGGTTCGATTTCACTCGGACTGAAGCAGCTTGATCCGGGCGGCGTGCGCGTGACCGCTGAGATTTGCCGGATCGTCGAGGCTTTGCTGTCCGATGTGACGGAAGATAGCTCCCTGTTCTCGAAAATGCTGGATGAATTCGATGAATTCATCACGCGTGAGCTGCTCGCCGGCGATGCCAAGGTCGAGCGCGCAGTGCATATCATGGAAAAGGCGGAAAGCCGCACGTTGCGCTTTGCGCGCACTACTGCGCGCATCGATGAAGCGCTGAACGGCATCGAAATCGACCCGTATCTGCATGATTTTCTGGTGCATGCCTGGGCCCATGCGATCGAGCGTGCGGAGCGTACCGATGTCGATGGCGCGAAGCGTTTCCGGCGCCTGATTCCGCATCTGCTGTGGAGCATACTGCCCAAGGTCGGCGGGCAGGATCGGGCATTGCTGCTGGCACTGCTGCCGACCATGCTGCCGGTCCTGCGCGAGGGCATGGCGCTGGCCGGCTGGGATGCTGAGCAACAGCAGCAGCTGTTGAACTGGCTGGTCGATGCGCATGCCGGCGCAATGCGCGCCCATCATCCGGCAATACCCTCGATGCCCTTGTCTGCGGTCCAGGAACGCTTTCAGAAGTTTGTCGACAAGCCTGAAGCGGAGCCGCAAGTGCCGCTGGCGCAGCACAAGACTGAACTCGATAGCGCGTTTCTGGATGAGGCGATCAGGGAGCTGGAGGCGCAGCTGCACAAGATCGACCAAATACATGGCCTGGACCTGGATTTGGCGCAGCCAGAGGAGGACGCAGCGCAGCTGTCCGGGCAGGCGGCATTGCCGCTACAGGAAACGCCCGAAACCGAAGCGGCGGTGCTGGCGCGCTTGCGCAGCGGTATTGCGATAGAAATCAATCTGGGCGGCACGCCGGGACGCGGCACCCTGAACTGGGTCAGTCCGAGCACGAGCAATCTGGTGCTGAGCATAGAAGGGCAGGACAGCCCTTCGATCATCAGCGTGCGCCTGTTCCGCCGCTTGCTGGCAAATGGCCGCGCCCGTTTCATGGAAGCCGCGCCGCTGTTCGAGCGCGCAGTGCAATCGCTGCTGCTGTCGGCGGATCAGGTCGACGGTTCCCATGCCTGAGCGCTAGTTCCGGTAGAAAAAATCATTTGCTCAGCATGCGCATCCCGCGTTCCAGTCCGTCGATCGTGAGCGGGAACATGCGCTCGCTCATCAGTTGCCGGATCACCGACACCGATTGACGGTACTGCCACAGGCTTTCCGGCTCCGGGTTGAGCCAGATGAACTTGGGGAAGGTCTGGGTGAAGCGCTGCAGCCAGGTCGCGCCGGCTTCCGCATTGTTGTATTCGACCGAGCCGCCGGGCTGCAGGATCTCGTAGGGGCTCATGGTGGCGTCGCCGACGAAAATCAGCTTGGTGTCCGGCGTGTATTTGCGCAGCACGTCCCAGCTCGGGAAGCGCTCCGCGTGGCGGCGTCCGTTGTTCTTCCACAGGAAGTCATACACGCAGTTGTGGAAATAGAAGAATTCCATGTTCTTGAATTCGCCGCTGGCGGCCGAGAACAGCTCTTCGGTGCGGGCGATGTGGTCGTCCATGGTGCCGCCGACATCCATCAGCATCAGCACCTTGATGTTGTTCTTGCGTTCGGCCTGCATCCGGATGTCGAGGTAGCCGGCATTGTTCGCGGTGGCGCGGATGGTCGCATCCAGCGCCAGTTCCTCCTGCGCGCCCAGCCGGGCGAACTTGCGCAGGCGGCGCAGCGCGACCTTGATGTTGCGCGTGCCAAGCTCGCGTTCGCTGTCGTAATCGCGATACGCGCGCGCGTCCCAGACCTTGACCGCCTGGCGTTTGCCACCTTCGCCGCCGATGCGGATGCCTTCCGGGTTGTCGCCGCCATTGCCGAACGGCGAGCTGCCGCCGGTGCCTATCCATTTGCTGCCGCCCTGGTGGCGTTCCTTCTGCTCCTTCAGCAATTCCCTGAGCCGGTCCATCAGCTTGTCGTAGCCGAATTTTTCGATCTGCGCCTTCTGCTCCGGCGTCAGTTCGCGCGCCAGGCGGCGCTGCAGCCAGTCGAGCGGAATCTCGGGATTTTTCTCGAAAACGGCTTCGATGCCTTTGAAATACAGGCCGAAAGCCTGGTCGAACTTGTCGTAATGCGCTTCATCCTTGACCAGCGTGGTGCGCGCCAGGTAATAGAAGTCGTCGAACGAGTTGGTAATCACGTTTTTTTGCAGCGCTTCCAGCAACAGCAGGAATTCCTTGATCGAGACCGGGATTTTGGCGTCTTTCAGCGTGAAGAAAAAATCGATCAGCACGCAGCTCCTTACATTCCTCAGCGCCCGAGCTTGTGCAGCAGATGCTGTTTCACCGTCGGCCATTCGGCGGCGATGATCGAAAATACCACGGTATCGCGCAGCGAGCCGTCCGGCATCCGCATGTGATTGCGCAGCACGCCGTCCTGCTTGGCACCGAGCCGTGCGATCGCGTTGCGCGATGCGTGGTTCATCCAGTGGGTGCGGAATTCGACCGCGATGCAATCCAGCGTCTCGAACGCATGGCTCAGCAGCATCAGCTTGCATTCGCTGTTGATCGCGGTGCGTTGCGCGCTGGCGGCGTACCAGGTCGAGCCGATCTCCAGGCGCCGGTTGGCGGAGTCGATGTGCATGTAGGTCGTCATCCCGCACAGCGCACCGGTGTCAAGCCGGCGGATCGCGAACGGCAGCATCGCGCCGCTTGCCTGCAACGCGAGCCGGCGCGCGATTTCAGCCTGCATCTGTTCTGGTTGCGGGATGAAGGTGTACCACAGCCGCCACAGTTCGCCATCGGCCACCGCCGTTTGCAGCCCGGCCTCGTGTTCCGGCGCGAGCGGTTCCAGCGTTGCGTATTGGCCTTCGAGTGTCACGGGGCAGTTCAGGGGCATGAAATATACTCGGTAGTGTATTTTTTAAAGGGCAGCATAATCCAGCGGGAACGTGCTTGTTTTTCGGCATACTCCCGTAAATAAGCATTTATCGGTTGCTGCGCGACATGAAAATCAGCCGTTCGAACAGGTGCACGTCCTGCTCGTTTTTCAGCAAAGCGCCGTGCAGCGGCGGCACGATGGTTTTTGCATCCTTGCTGCGCAGCGCTTCGGGCGGGATGTCTTCCGCCAGCAGCAGCTTGAGCCAGTCCAGCAATTCCGAGGTCGACGGTTTTTTCTTGATGCCGGGGATCTCGCGCACCTCGAAGAAAGTCTGCATCGCCTGCGCCAGCAAGTCCTTCTTCAGGGTCGGGTAGTGCACGTCGACGATGCGGGCCATCGTGTCCTTGTCGGGGAACTTGATGTAATGGAAGAAGCAGCGGCGCAGGAACGCGTCCGGCAACTCCTTTTCATTGTTCGAGGTGATGATCACCAGCGGACGATGCCTGGCGCGCACCATTTCGCGCGTCTCGTAGACGTAAAACTCCATGCGGTCGATTTCTCGCAGCAAGTCGTTGGGGAACTCGATGTCGGCCTTGTCGATTTCGTCGATCAGCAGCACCACCGGTTCATCGGCGGTAAACGCCTGCCACAGCACGCCCTTGACGATGTAGTTGTGGATGTCCTTGACCCGTTCGTCGCCCAGCTGCGAATCGCGCAGGCGGGAAACCGCGTCGTATTCATACAGGCCCTGTTGCGCCTTGGTGGTCGATTTGATGTGCCATTGCAGCAGCGGCATGTCGAGCGCGGCGGCCACTTCCTCGGCCAGCATGGTCTTGCCGGTGCCCGGTTCGCCCTTGATCAGCAGCGGGCGCTGCAGCGTCAACGCGGCATTGACCGCGAGTCTCAGATCGTCGGTGGCAACGTAACTGGGGGAACCTTCGAAGCGTGTTTCTTGTCGCATGGTGTCATGTCATCAGAGGGAAAACAAATTCAAGTATAAGCGAGAACAATACCTTGGAGCTGCAGGCGTTCCGGCCGGCGACCGAGGGTGTTCCCGTGAGTATGCGAATATAAAATCAATGAAAATATCCTTTCTTAGAGCTTTGGGAATCTGGCGCCGCTTGCGGCGCGGGCCGCGCGGCCATCGGCATCATCTGGCGTATGAGCAGCAAGTCGAATCCTTGATGCTGCGCACCAATCCGGATGGCAGCTGGATGGAACGCGCCAACTGGATCATCGACGTGGCGGAATGGCTGCGGCGCGAACCAAGAGTGTCCTTGCTGGATCAAAACGCGTTGCAACGCAAGCGCAGTCAGCGCCTGCACTTCCTGCTGGATTGGCTCGATGTGCACCGGGATTGCCGGCGGCTGGTGCAAATAAGCCTGCAAAAGACGCTGCGCGAGGCAGCCGGCCCGGAATTGTTTTGCGCGACAGGCCTGCCGCGCGAAGCGGCGTTTTTCAGCGAATTATCCGAACATGTGATCAAGGCCATGCTGCCCAGAGCGCCTTCGGACTGGAATTTGTCGGCTTTATTGATGGCGATGTTCCCGGAACCGGCCGATGCCGACTGGCTGCTGGGATTGAACCACAGCATGCTGTCGCGCGTGTGGAAGCTGATCGGGGATGATGGCATTGCCCATACTTATCGCAGCCAGATCGATGAAGCGATGATTTATCTGGTAACGGTGGTGGTGGCGGTCGGCATCAGCCCCGATTTCCAGCAGCGGCTTGAACCCAGGCTGCCTTTCCGGGCCAGTCCTTTCATGGCGTTGCGGCGTGAACTGGAGGCCTATCTGTTGACGGATGCGCGGGATGAGACGGCTTTGCGCAGCGTGCGCATGCTGCTTGGCGTGTGCCGGGCGCAGACCGACCGTATTTATGCGCATCTGGATGAGTACGGCATCTCGGTCGGCCTGGTGTACTGCATCGAGCGGATGCGCGCGCAACTGGCGCGCATCTCCAGGCTGATCGATTTGCATGCGATGCAGTCCGCCGAAGGTCAGGCGTCCGGCCGGGTGCAAGCGCTATTGGTCGACCTGATCGCGGCCCATCATCGCCGCTCATCGTTGCGCGGCTTGCTGCGGCGCAATTTTTCCATGCTGGCGCGCAAGATGGTCGAGCGCAATGCCAGCCATGGCGAACACTACATCGCGCGCGATCGTGCGGAATATCGCGCGATGCTCAATGCCGCTTATCGCGGCGGCATCATCACGGCCTTTACCGCATTGGGGAAAATCGTGCTGTCAGGTGTCGGGCCGGCGCGATTTTTCGAGGGTGCGGTCAGCGCGGTGAATTATTCGCTCAGTTTTCTCACGATTCAGGCGGTGGGCGGGGTGCTTGCCACCAAGCAGCCGGCGGTAACTGCGCCGGCGCTGGCGGCCAAAATGGGCGCGCTCGATACTGTGGAAGGTTTGCGCGCGCTGGTACTGGAAATCGCCTGGTTGCTGCGTTCCCAGTCCGCCGCCGTATTCGGCAACCTGATGGCGGTCATTCCCACCATGATTGTGATTTCGCTTGCGATGGCGATATTTTCTGGCGCTGCGCTGATGCCTGTCGAGAAGGCGCATGCCAGTCTGCATGCGCTATCGATCCTGGGGCCGACCCCATTATTCGCCGCCCTGACCGGTGTGTTGTTGTGGTTGTCCAGCCTGGCGGCCAGTTTTGCCGATAACTGGTTTGCCTTGCGCCAATTGCGCGAAGCCCTGGCTTGCAACCGTCGTCTGGTCTATGCACTGGGTGCGGCCCGTGCTGCCCGCTGGGCGCAGTGCCTGGAAAATAATGTGGCTGGCATCGCCGGCAATATCAGCATCGGTATTTTTCTCGGAATGACGCCGGTGCTGAGCCAGTTTTTCGGATTGCCGCTGGATGTGCGGCACGTGACGCTCTCCACTGGCACGCTCACAGCAGCAGTAATGAGTCTGGGCTGGGACGCCATGACAACGCCTGAATTCTGGTTTGCAGGGGCCGGGATTGCGATCATCGGCCTGTTGAATGTCGGCGTCGCATTTGCTTGTGCATTCGCGTTGGCACTTAGGGCGCGCGAGGTGCCGGCGCGCGTCAAGAGAGTGGTGTTGCGCACGGTATGGAAACGCTTCTGCGCATCGCCATTTTCGTTTTTGCTACCCGCGAGAAACGATGCCAACTCGGCACAGCAAGCGGATGCGGGTCTGGCGGAACGGCCGGGCCAGGATCAGGGGGATCAGGAGGAAAAGGATGCAGAAAAAAACCGCTAGATTTATTTTGCATGCTTGACATGTATCATGGACGAAAAGCAATACTCAGAGTAGAATCGGGCGCTAGTCGTCCGAGGTGGCCCGTGTAAATTTCAACGGTCTGCATGTGCGTTCAGCCCGTTTCGTGTTAATTAGCCCAGATATCATGAAAATAATTTTTGCACTTCTCACGCTTGCGGGCGCTGTCAATGCGGCTCTGGCTGCAGATGTAGTTGGCAATCCCAAAGCGGCCGAAAACAAGGTTGCGATGTGTATCGGATGCCATGGCATACCGGGCTATAAAGCTTCTTTCCCTGAGGTTTATCAAGTCCCGATGCTCGGTGGGCAATCCGCAAAATACCTGGAAAACGCGCTGAAAGCTTATCAAAAAGGCGAACGCAACCATCCGACCATGCGCGGCATAGCGACCAGTTTGTCGGATCAGGACATGGCCGACCTCGCAGCCTATTATGCACAGCAAAAATAACGGGGCCAGACAATGAAAAAGATTCTCGCATGGACCGTGGTCGTATTTTCTGCCGCGATTTCCTTCAATGTGCAGGCTGCAGGCGACATCGCAGCAGGTAAGGCCGCTGTTGAAAAATATAGCTGTGCGGCCTGCCACGGTAAAGATTTCAGTGCACCGGTGGATCCTGCGTATCCGAAACTGGCTGGCCAGCACAAGGATTACCTCGAACATGCTTTGATTGCTTACCAGCGCGGTGCCGATGGGGTCAATGGCCGTGGCAATGCAATCATGGCAGGCCAGGCCAAGCCGCTGTCGCACCAGGAAATAAAAAATATTGCCGCTTATCTGAATAGCCTGCACGGCTCTTTGGTATTGCGTAAATAAGCCACTTGTTTATTTCAGTCTCAGATCAAAAAGCCACGGTGAACCGTGGCTTTTTGATCTGGAGTGAGAATCTGCTTTAGATTGATGCGCGTCGCTTCACGCATTCGATATAAGCCACGCCATCCGGCGGTAGCCCATTACGTTGCGAAGTCCAGATCATCTCTCCCAGGCACTCCATCATTTGATGATGCGCTTCATGTGCCGAGTCGAGGCGCTGTGTCAAAGCCCGATGCGCCAGCCGAATGCCCGGTGGCTGATCGATCGAAACCTGTTCGGCGATCGACAAATGCATCGACAAGTGCAGGAAAGGGTTGCTCTGGCCATGTTCAACCGAATAATCGGCTGCCAGCGCGGCATCCATATCGGCGAGAACCTCGGCGTATTCCGGGTGTAGGCCAATCCAGTCAGCGGCGATCATTTCCATTGGCGTCAGTATTTCATTGGCACGTTGCTTGCGGAAAGTCTCGCAAAAGAAACGGCGAACATCGTTTTGTGTTGGCGTAAACATGGGATTAAATAGAATCAATTTTTTTGGAATTGTACGCGGCTTTCAAGCGTTGTACTGAGGGCGATGCTCTTGAGCGAATTGGTTTAAGATGGCGCTCCATCCTTGATGGCCTTATCCAGGCTGACAAATCAGGGTTTTTTTGCCTGCCTGCTTAAGGCATGATGGCATGAATAAATATTTCAATGACTTTCCCTCATGAATGGAAACCAGAATGTTGAATGACACCACGATCGAGACACTCTTCACTCAGGCGCGCACCCATAATGCCTGGCTGGATAAGCCAGTTACCGATACACAATTGCATCAGATTTATGATTTGATGCGTTGGGGCCCTACATCAGCCAACTGTTCGCCGGCGCGTATCGTGTTCATCAGAAGTCCGGAAGCCAAGGCGCAATTGCTGGAGTGCATGGCTCCCGGCAATCTTGAAAAAACCAGGGCAGCGCCAGTAACCGCCATTGTCGGGATGGACATGGCTTTTTACGAAAAATTGCCGCAGCTATTTCCGCATGCGGATGCAAAATCGTGGTTTGAGGGCAACCAGCCATTGATTGAGGCTACTGCTTTCCGTAATTCATCCCTGCAGGGGGGCTATTTCATCATGGCAGCTCGCGCCGTGGGACTGGACTGTGGCCCGATGTCTGGTTTCGATCCGGAAAAAATCAATGCAAACTTCTTCTCTGGCACCTCGGTAAAGGCAAATTTTATCTGCAACTTAGGTTATGGCGATCCTGCGGCACTGTTCACACGTTCTCCGCGCCTGTCGTTTGGCGAGGCTTGCAGGGTGTTGTAATCCATTGCACTGCTGCGATTGATCGCTTGCTGCAAGCATCAGGCATCATTAGGTGTAGGCGTTTTGGATTTGTATTCGCATAAATCTGCAATCATGCAATTCCAGCATTGCGGCTTGCGGGCAGTGCAGGTGTAGCGGCCATGCAGGATCAGCCAGTGATGGGCATCGAGCTTGAATTCATCAGGGATCACCTTCATCAGCTTATGTTCCACCGCATCAACATCTTTGCCTGGTGCAAGCCCGGTGCGGTTGGCAACGCGGAAGATGTGGGTGTCGACGGCAATGGTTGCTTCCCCAAATGCGGTATTGAGCACCACATTGGCAGTCTTTCGTCCCACTCCGGGTAGTGCCTGTAATTCTTCTCTCGTGCGCGGTACCTGACCATGGTGCTTCGATATCAGCAGGCGACATGTTTCGATGACATTCTTGGCTTTGGTGCGGAACAGGCCGATGGTCTGTATGTAAGGAATCAAACCATCGATACCCAATGCATATATAGCCGCAGGCGTATTGGCAATTGGATAAAGCTTGGCTAAAGCCTTATTGACGGATACATCAGTTGCCTGTGCGGACAGGATGACTGCGATCAACAATTCAAACGGTGTGGTGTATTCGAGTTCGGTAGTCGGATGCGGGTTTGCTGTGCGCAGACGGTTGAACATTTCACGACGTTTTTCGGCATTCATCAGGAGTCTTTCGGTGTTGCATTTGCGTCGTCATCCTGCGACATTACATCCGGAGTATTTTTTGGCGCGACGTCTTGTGTAGCCATGCTGTCTTTTTTCTGTTGCGCGCGTGCGATTGCCGCTTGAATAATCGCTTTTTTCCGTGCTTGTGCAGCCACTTCTTCCGGGTTATTTACTTTTTCAGACATGATGCTATCGAGTTTTGCTGCTGCTTTTGCCGCCAGCCGTGCATCGTTCTCTGCTTTTTCACGCTGCAGACGGCGCTGCCGGAAGTCGTGATGTGTCCGTGCCGCATCAGCCTGCTTTTGAGACCATGCATCCCAGCCAGTCAGCTTGCCGGTGATATTGACCATCGCAATACAATCGACAGGGCAGGGGGCGACACAGAGATCGCAGCCTGTGCATTGATCCGGAAGGATGGTATGCATCTGTTTGGCAGCACCAACAATTGCATCGACCGGGCATGCCTGAATACAGAGCGTACAACCGATACATAAAGCTTCATCAATGACTGCTACAGGTCGCGGTCGTTCCATGCCATTTTCCAGATTAAGCGGAATAATTTTTTTTCCGGTCAGCCGTGATAAACGGGCAACACCTTCGGCGCCACCTGGTGGGCATTGATTGATCTCAGCTTCGCCTTTCGCGATGGCTTCAGCATAGGGGCGACAGGCCGGGTAACCGCATTTCGTACATTGTGTTTGCGGTAGCAGATCTTCGATTTGGTCAGCTAGTGATTTTGATGCAAGAGAGGACACGGCATATTTTGTTGGAATAAAACACCATTATCAGAGTAAACGAGCTCTGCTTCAAATAAAAAAAGCCGCTGCCTGTTATGGCAACGGCTTGAACCTCTTTTTGAAACAAAATAATCAGTTATGTTTTTTGATGAAGTCGCCGATTTTTGGGCAAACCATTTCACGCCAGCGACGACCGGAGAATATGCCGTAATGCCCGCATTCAGGTGCAACGAAATCCTCGCGCATGGATTCGGGAATGCCGCTGCATAATTCTTGCGTCGCTTTAGTCTGACCCTCACCTGAAATGTCATCTAGTTCACCTTCCACCGTGAATAAGGCGACTGTCTTGATGTCTTGTGGGCGTACCAGTTTACCCTCGACAAGCCATGTGCCTAATGGCAAGCAAAAATCCTGAAAAACTGTCTTGATGGTGTCCAGATAATATTCTGCCGGCATATCGAGAACGGCATTGTATTCATCGTAAAATTTGCGATGACCTTCTGCTGAATCGTTATCACCTTTAACTAGTTGCAAATAGTATTCCCAATGGCTTTGAGCATGTCGATCAGGATTCATTGCAACAAAGCCTGCATGTTGTAAAAAGCCCGGATAGACACGGCGTCCTGCACCCGGGTAATTATGTGGAACGGTGTAAATGACGGTATTTTCAAACCAAGAGAATTTTTTCTCAGTTGCCAATGTATTTACCTGAGTCGGTGATTTTCGCGCATCAATTGGGCCACCCATCATGATCATCGATTTTGGCAGCATTGGATCATTTTCGCTGGCCATCAGGGAAATCGCAGCAAGCACTGGGACAGTTGGTTGGCATACTGACATTACGTGCAAATCAGGACCCAGTTTACGCATGAAATCTTGCACGTAATATATGTAGTCATGCAGGTGAAATTCACCTTCCGACACTGGAACCATACGTGCATCTGTCCAGTCCGTGATGTAGACATCATGGTTTTCAAGCAGGCCGCGTACCGTATCGCGTAGCAAGGTTGAATGGTGGCCGGAGAGCGGCGCTACTAATAATACCTTTGGCTGTTGCAATGCGGAAATTTCATTGTCGCTCAAGTCTTTTTTGAAATGAAGCAAGCGGCAAAAGGGTTTCTTGTAGGCGACTTCTTCAACGATACCTATGGTTTTTTGATTAACCTTCGTTGATGTCAAGTCAAATTGTGGTTTTTCGTAATCTTTACCTAAGCGGAACATTAGTTCATAGCCAGCAGCTATACGCTGCGAAAAAGGCGTGTGCGCGAGTGGGGAGACCGGACTTGTGAGCAATTTGGCAGAAGCCTCTGCCCATTGTGTAAGCGGGCCCATGAATGCGCGATGCATTTCGTGAATATGGTAAAGCATTATGTCCCCTAACGAATTAACTAGCACAAGTGTGATGTTAAACTAAAACTACTGCAGTGCAGCATAGACTATTTTCTTGTGGCTGTCATGACAGTCTACTCGTTTAAATTGCAAAGATAAAAGTTGGTAGGTGGCATATTTTAAGGTGATGCCTGCTTAAGCTCTTTCAAATCGGAAGGCGTTCTTGATATTAAGTAATGATAGATAATTATAATTGCAAAAAAACCAATAATGAAATAATCATGTTATTTGCTGCCCAGCATAGGCTTTGTAATATCATGGGCGTGAAAGTTGTACTTTCCACCTGTTTTAACTCTCTTGAGGTCGGAAAAAAAGAGTTTTAATGTTTCTTCTGTAGTTGGAAATGCAATGTCTTTCCAGGGAATTTCATTTTCGGAAAATAGCTTAACCTCTAGGCTTTCCGTCCCTGCAGCATAGTTGAGATCAAGCAGGGTCGCGCGATAAAACATATGTACTTGATGCACGTGTGCAACATTCAGTAATGAAAAAAGCCCATGTAGTTCAATGCGTGCACCCGCTTCTTCGTATGTTTCGCGTAGTGCTGCATCGGCTGTAGTTTCGCTATTTTCCATATAACCTGCAGGTAGGGTCCAATAGCCATGCCTTGGTTCAATTGCTCGCTTGCATAGCAAAATCATTGATTCCCCATCTTGTTCCCATACCGGGATTGATCCAATTACCATTTTTGGATTTTGATAGTGAATCGTGCCGCATTGAGTGCATACAAAACGCGGACGGTTATCATCTGCGGGGATGGTCAGTGTGACGGGGTGCGAGCATTCAGAGCAAAATTTCATAAAGGAAGTAGATCGGCAAGAATGGATTTATGTTTTTTAGAGCGTGACTGTAAAACTGCGATGCGCACAACAGTCCTTGGGGCAAATTGAAGCAATTGAAGCTTTTAATTGTTTAGTGTAGCACTGAGTGCTGGCATACAGATTGCTCTTGTGTTTTTTATGGTTGCCGAGTATAGTACGAATTATCAGACGCGGGGTGGAGCAGTCTGGCAGCTCGTCGGGCTCATAACCCGAAGGTCACAGGTTCAAATCCTGTCCCCGCAACCAGTTTTACAAAAGCCGCGCATATCGTGGCTTTTTTTATTAAGATAATGTTTTTCTATGTGGTTGCGATTTTACTGCATTTGTGTAAAATAAAATCCATAAAGTATATGTCGCTATACTTATTTCCAAGATAATTGAAGATTAATTAATGCGTCCATTTTGGCGCATGCAAATTTTTCTTGTTTCTATGGGCGAGCAAGTCCATAAGTTATCAATTAGAGCGAACTAACTTGTAAAGCTTCGTTCGATTGTGATTTTTTTTGCAATCTGATCATGTTTTCTTCTGTCGCATATCTTAATAATCAGTAAGTGCTCAGCAGCATTGCAAGACTGATCTAGTCGGTCAGCGTTTAGCCCCTTGTTTCATTCAAATATATTGCAGAATAAGTTGCGCAAAAACCGTACATGAATACAGCAGAGGCGAAAATAGTCCTCGAAACAGCATTGCTCTGCGCATTTGAACCCTTGTCTTTCAGTGATATGAGGCGTTTGTATGCTGATGGTAATGAGTCGGGTTTCAGTGTTGATGCAATCAAGTCTATGCTGGAGGAGTTGCGAGCCGATTGGTCGGAGAGGGGGGTAGAGATCGTTTGTCTATCTGCCGGTTGGCGTGTTCAGAGTAAGCCCGAAATGAGGGTCTATCTTGATCGACTTAATCCTGAGAAGCCGCAAAAATATTCTCGCGCCACGCTAGAGACGCTCGCCATAATTGCGTATCGCCAACCTGTTACGCGTGGTGATATAGAAGAAATTCGTGGTGTTTCAGTGAATTCTCAGACAATTAAATTGTTGGAGGAGCGGGGTTGGATTGATGTAATTGGCCATCGAGATGTGCCTGGGCGTCCCGCCTTATTAGCAACGACAAAACAATTTTTGAATGACCTTGGTTTGCTTTCATTGGAGAATTTACCGCAGTTGCAGGCGCCTTTAAAAGAGGGGTTGCAAGGAAATATTCTTAATGAAATGAAATTGGCGGCAAATTTAATTGCCAATGCTAATTTGTCTATGGATTGCGTCAGGGAGCTTTCTAGAAATGTGGAAGTTGATGATGATTCTATAATGCCTGGCGTCGAAGGCCGTGGGGCTAATGCGCTTTTTGTTGCTTCACACGTTGAAGTTCTTACTCCTGACCCTGCGCCTGAAATAATGGTTGCGGCTGCGCTAGGTCTGAATAACCAAGAATTGAATAATGAATTCCTCCAATCCAAATGATGAATTGACCATCAAGGTCTCTTCGCCTTCTTCGGAAGGTAATACCGCGCCCGAGAAAAATAAAGGTCGCGCGCGATCCCGTGCCAAAGTCGTTGAGGCGCTAGATGGTGTTGATGATGTTAAACCCAAGGGAGTGGGGCGTGGGCCGCGCGCTCTGCGTAATACGCGCGTAGTGCATCGCGTGGAATTATCTGAATCGGTTGCTCCTGCAGCGTTGACAGTGCCAGTTACTGAGCAGGGGGTGGTTGATGTTGTCACTGGTGATGTTGCGCCGGTTTCAAATGCTCCGCGGAAAGAATTGGGTGTTCGTGGTCAGGGTAGACGTCAAAAAGCTGATAAGCCTTCCGTGCGTACCAATGCTGGACGGCAGCATGGGAAGTCGACGGAGAGGGCGGTGCAATTACATCCGGGGGCGACTGATGCAGATGCTCTGTTTTCGCTTGTTACATCAGATGCTTTTGATAGTGCGTATGCGGATGATTCCATGGGTGATGGTAGCGCGAAAAGCAGTAAGCGCTCAGGCCAGGGGAGAAATGTACGACGCGATTTGACCTCTGATGATGATGCGCCGAAACTGCATAAGGTTTTGGCTGAGGCCGGGCTTGGGTCGCGTCGTGACATGGAAGACCTTATTGTTTCTGGTCGTGTTTCTGTCAATGGTGAGCCGGCACATATTGGTCAGAGAATTTTGCCGACGGATATGGTGCGTATCAACGGCAAGCAAATTCAGCGCAAGGTTAGCAAGCGTCCGCCGCGTGTGTTGGTGTATCACAAACCGGCAGGTGAAATTGTTAGTCACAATGATCCGGATGGCCGCCCTTCGGTGTTTGATCATTTGCCGACCATGAAGGCTGGTAAGTGGCTTGCAGTTGGTCGACTGGATTTTAATACAGAAGGCTTGTTGCTGTTTACTACTTCTGGAGATTTGGCCAATCGTTTGATGCATCCACGTTATGGTATTGAGCGTGAGTATGCAGTGAGAACCTTGGGTGAGTTGGAAGAGGGTATGCGTCAAAAATTGCTGGCGGGTGTTGAATTGGGGGATGGTTTGGCTCAGTTCTCTAAGATTGCGGATGGTGGCGGAGAGGGTGTTAATAAGTGGTACAGGGTAACTATTGGCGAGGGGCGCAATCGTGAGGTTCGCCGTATGTTCGAGGCAATCGGCCTTACCGTATCTCGTCTGATTCGCACCCGTTATGGGGCAATGATTCTTCCTAGTGGCCTAAAGCGTGGGCGCTGGGAGGAGATGGAGGAAAATGCTGTGCGCGATCTATTGCGTGTAAGTGGCTTGGAAAAACTTGCGAATCCGAAAGAAAGTGCTCAATCAAGGGAGCGTGGCGAACATCAAGGGCGCAAAGTTATCGGAGGGGGGAATAAAGCTCCATCCAAAAATTACTCGCAGGATCGGGCGCCGTCCCAGACACGCAGTCGTCAGCCTGACCCGCTGCAAACAACATTTGGATATGCGGGTATGGGGCAGCCTCGCCGAAATACTGGTTCTGCTTACGGTGCGGGTGGTGTGCAAGGTGTTCCGCGCCGCCGTTCGAGAGCTTAGTCAATTTCTTTGCTTAAGAAAGTTGTAGGGTAAGTGGATCGCGAATTGTTTTTATGTGTTGGTGAAATGATTCGTGAATTCACTATTGATTTTTATTCTGCGTTGCTGTTAATTCGGTAATCGTTTATAATTTAGAAGTTAATAAAAGTCACTCTGAGTGTATTTTGTAGATGGTTGGAAGGTTTGTACCGAAGTGATGGGCAGATGCCCATTTTTTTTTGGTTAAACAGTTTTCAATTGCACTTACATGAATATTAAATCAGTTGTATTGGACTTGCTGCCATACGGAGAATTGTTTTGCGGTTGCTGGATTTGATAGAAACTACAGTTTCGGGTATGGGTTACGAGCTTGTTGATGTTGAGCAAGCTGAGCGTGGCCTTTTGCGTGTGTATATTGATTTTTTGCCTGAGGATGCTGAAAAAGGCAGTATTACTGTCGAGGACTGCGGTAAGGTAAGTCATCAGTTGTCGCACGTATTGATGGTGGAGGATGTTAATTACTCTCGCTTGGAGATTTCGTCTCCCGGGCTGGATCGTCCGCTAAAAAAACTCTCGGACTATGTGCGGTTTGCTGGTCAGGAGGCGATAGTAAAGTTGCGCTTGCCTATGCCTGGCGCGGCGAACAGGAAGACGTTTCAAGGGGTATTGCAGTTGCCTGAGGATGCCAATCTGCGACTGGAGTTCGAGGGAAATGATGGGCCGGCGGTGCTAGATTTTACGCTCGCTGACGTGGATAAGGCACACTTAGTGCCGCAAGTGGATTTTAGGAGTCGCAAAGCATGAGTCGCGAAGTATTATTATTGGTTGATGCGCTAGCGCGCGAGAAGAACGTCGACAAGGATGTTGTTTTTGGTGCGCTGGAACATGCGCTTGCGCAAGCCGCGAAAAAGCGTTACGAAGGCGAAGTTGATATTCGGGTTTCAATTGATCGCGATACTGGTGTTTTTGAGTCTTTTCGTCGTTGGCATGTGGTGCCGGATAGCGCCGGCCTGCAGTTGCCTGATCAAGAGATTTTGCATTTTGAAGCATTGGATCAGATTTCCGATATCGAAGTGGATGATTATATTGAGGAGCCAATAGAGTCTGTTGATTTTGGTCGCCGCTTTGCACAGGATACTAAGCAAGTTGTTTTGCAGCGAATTCGTGATGCTGAACGCGAGCAGATACTTGCTGATTTCCTTGAGCGGGGTGATTCGCTTGTTACCGGCACAATCAAGCGCATGGAGCGCGGTGATGCAATTGTCGAGTCCGGTAAAATTGAGGCGCGCCTACCCCGTGATCAGATGATTCCAAAAGAAAATCTGCGGATTGGGGATCGTGTTCGTGCCTATATTTTGCGCATTGATCGCAATGTGCGGGGGCCGCAGGTGGTTCTGTCGCGGACTGCACCTGAGTTCATTATGAAATTGTTCGAGCTCGAGGTGCCAGAAATTGAGCAGGGCAGCCTTGATGTTAAATCGGCGGCCCGTGATCCGGGTGTGCGTGCAAAAATTGCCGTGTTCACACAGGATAAACGTATTGATCCAATCGGCACATGTGTCGGCATGCGTGGTTCGCGTGTGCAGGCCGTTACTGGTGAGTTGGGTGGTGAACGTGTGGATATCGTGCTGTGGTCTGAGGATCCAGCGCAGTTTGTTATTGGCGCATTGGCACCTGCAAATGTATCTTCCATCGTGGTTGATGAGGAGAAGCATGCCATGGACGTTGTGGTTGATGAGGAAAACCTTGCTATTGCAATTGGTCGCAGCGGCCAAAATGTACGTTTGGCATCTGAGTTGACCGGTTGGAAAATCAACATCATGACAGCAGAGGAATCAGCTGATAAGTCAGCTGTGGAAACTGCGGCTATACGTGCGCTTTTCATGGAAAAACTGGATGTTGATCAGGAAGTTGCGGATATTCTTGTTGATGAGGGTTTTGCCAGCCTTGAAGAGATCGCTTATGTGCCAATCAACGAGATGCTGGAAATTGAGTCTTTCGACGAGGATACAGTTACGGAGCTACGTAACCGCGCTCGTGATGCGCTGGTAACTGAGGCAATAGTTTCTGAAGAAGGGTTGGAGGGGATGGATAATGCTCTCGTCAACCTTGATGGAATGGATCGCATTACTGCAGGTAAATTGGGCTTTGCTGATGTCAAAACGCTAAAGGCATTTGCCGCCTTGGCATATGACGAATTTGGCGCCATTCTGGCTTTGCCGGCTGATCGTGCACGACAATTGATTGAAGATGAATTTAAAGATGTGTCTGATGATGAGATGAAACTCATTGATGCTAAATATGATGATCATGCCAAGGCATTGTTAGCCAAAGCATGGAGCATCGTAGAAGCCCATTGATCCGAGAAATATCTCATCCGCCGAGCCACATAGAAAAGAGGACTGAATGGCGAGTAACAATGTAGCCCAATTTGCCACCGAGCTTAACATGTCAGCAGATTTGCTGATTACGCAGTTACGCGCCTCAGGCGTAGAAAAAAGCTCGGCGTCGGATCCGTTGTCGAAGGAAGATAAGGATATGCTCCTTGAGCATTTGCGCCGTGCACATGGTGCAACACCAGACGCAGAAAAAAAGAAAATAACAATGATGCGTAAAGAAACGACTGAAATCAAGCAGGCTGACGCCACAGGCAAGTCACGCACGATTCAGGTTGAGGTGCGCAAGAAACGGACGTTTGTCAAACGCGACGAGGTGGCAGTTGAAGTGCCAGTGGCTAAGGTGGCAACTCCAGTTGTTGATGTCGCAGAGATCGCTCGTCGTGAAGAAGATGCGCGTCGTCAGGCTGAATTGATTACTCGTCAAGAAGCGGAATTGCGTGAAAAGCAAGAGCGCTTGGCTAAGCTTGAAGCTGAAAAGTTGGCTCAAGCAGCGCAGGCTGAAGCACAGGCAAAAATTGAACAAAAGGCGAAAGCTGAGGCCGAAAAAGCCGCTGCGCAAATCCCGTTAGTTAAGGCAGAGAGCAAGGAAGTTGACGCTTCTGTTGATGAAAAGAAGCGTATCGAAGCCGAGGAAGCGAAGAAAAAAGCAGCGCTAGTGGCAAAAGAAGTTGCGGAGAAATCGGCTGCAACGGAGCGAGCACGTAAAGCTGTCGCGGATGAGGTTGCCCAAATTAAGGCAATGCTGAATGCTCCCCGTAGAGTGATCAAAGCCCCAGAGCCTGTACCAGCTCCGGTTGTAGCGAAAGCCGCTGAAGGTACCTTGCACAAACCCGCTGACAAAAAGCCTGCCGAGAAAAAAGATGACAAGAAGCCTGCTGTAGTAGATAAAAAATCTATTAAGTCTGCAAATGTATCTTCTACTTGGAAGGATGATGCCGCTAAGAAGCGTGGCGTTGGTGCTGCTAAACCTCGCGGAAATGCGGGTGCAGCGGGCGCTCGTGATGGTTGGCGCAGTGGTGCTAGGGGGCGCAGATCGTCACATTCCGATGACCGTGAAACCAATTTCCAAGCGCCGACAGAGGCCGTGGTAAAGGATGTCTACGTTCCGGAGACGATAACAGTTGCTGAACTTGCACACAAGATGTCTGTAAAGGCATCAGAGGTTATCAAGCATTTGATGGTGCTGGGTCAGATGGTCACGATCAATCAAGTGCTTGATCAAGAGACGGCCATGATTCTGGTCGAGGAAATGGGACATAAGGCTTTTGCTGCTAAGCTTGATGATCCAGAGGCATTGCTTGAAGAAAGTGGTGATCGTGCTGATGTCGAGTCTCTTCCACGTGCTCCGGTTGTTACAGTCATGGGACACGTCGATCACGGAAAAACTTCCTTGCTTGACTATATACGCCGTGCCAAAGTGGCATCGGGCGAAGCTGGCGGAATTACGCAGCATATTGGTGCCTACCATGTGGAGACACCACGTGGCATGATCACTTTTCTTGATACCCCAGGTCATGAGGCGTTTACTGCAATGCGTGCTCGTGGTGCCAAGGCGACGGATATCGTCATTCTTGTTGTGGCAGCAGACGATGGTGTGATGCCGCAGACCAAAGAAGCAATTGCACATGCAAAAGCTGCGGGTGTGCCGCTAGTGGTTGCAATTAATAAAATTGATAAGCCGGGCGCCAATCTTGATCGCGTCAAGCAAGAGTTGATCGCTGAACAGGTGGTGCCGGAAGAGTATGGTGGAGATGCGCCATTCGTCAGTGTGTCGGCCAAAACGGGGCAAGGTATAGATGACTTGCTTGAACAAGTCCTGCTGCAAGCTGAAGTCCTTGAGTTGACGGCGCCAATTAGCGCGCCAGCCAAAGGTTTGGTTGTCGAGGCTAGGTTGGATAAAGGACGTGGTCCGGTTGCGACTATACTGGTTCAATCGGGCACCTTGAAGCGTGGCGATGTGGTGCTAGCAGGCTCTTCATACGGACGCGTTCGCGCCATGCTTGATGAAAATGGCAAGAGTATTTCTGAGGCCGGCCCATCCATTCCAGTCGAGATACAAGGCTTAACTGAGGTGCCGGTTGCCGGTGAAGAAGTGATGGTCATGACAGACGAGCGCAAGGCACGTGAAATTGGCTTGTTCCGTCAAGGTAAGTTCCGTGACGTGAAACTGGCCAAACAGCAAGCTGCCAAGCTCGAAAACATGTTTGAGCAGATGGCCGAGGGTGAAGTCCAGAACTTGCCTCTTATCATCAAAACGGATGTGCAAGGTTCGCAAGAGGCCTTGGTGCAATCGTTGCAGAAATTGTCCACGAGTGAAGTGCGTGTACAAGTTGTGCATGCTGGCGTTGGTGGAATTAGCGAGTCGGATGTCAATCTTGCCGTTGCATCCAAGGCTGTGATTATCGGCTTCAATGCGCGAGCTGATGCCTCGGCACGTAAGTTGGCGGAAGCCAATGGTGTGGATATCCGCTACTACAACATCATTTATGATGCATTGGATGAGGTTAAGGCAGCAATGTCGGGCATGCTGGCACCAGAGAAGCGTGAGCATATTCTCGGTCTGGTCGAGATTCGTCAGGTGATTCTGGTGAGCAAGGTAGGCGCGATTGCTGGTTGCTTTGTTCTGGAAGGTCTGGTTAAACGTGGATCTTCTGTGCGTTTGCTGCGTAACAATGTGGTTGTCTGGACTGGTGAGATCGACTCACTCAAACGCTTTAAAGATGATGCAAAAGAAGTGAAATCCGGCTTCGAATGTGGTTTGACATTGAGAAACTTCAATGACATCAGTGAAGGCGACCAACTGGAAGTCTTTGAGGTTCAGGAAGTAGCTCGTACGTTATAACTTTGTTACACGGAGCTGGCGCTTGTTAGCTTGATTATCCCAATTGGGCACGCAATTGCTCAATTGGGATTTTTCATTGCAGGCAGATTTTTTAAGCATGATTATCTAGGCAGGGGTAGTTAAATCACATGGCTAAACATAGCAAAACAATACCGGGGCGCGGTCTGCGCGTTGCAGATCAAATTCAGCGTGACTTGGCAGAAATTATTGCTTTCGAATTGAAAGACCCGCGTGTCGGGATGATCACTATTACGGAAGTACAAATCACGCCGGACTATGCGCACGCGAAAGTCTTTTTCACTACCTTGATGGATAGTGGCGAGCCATTAAAAAACACATTGTCCGGACTGGAGAAAGCATCTGGTTTCATCCGTGGTCAATTAGGTCGGCGGCTCACGATACATACCCTTCCTGCCTTGCACTTTGTGCATGATACTTCTACGGCGCGGGGCATGGAATTGTCAAAATTAATCGATGAAGCGAATGCTTCACGTGCCAAGGATGCGGAAGAGGACTAAGTTTTGGAACTGTATCGACCGTATAATTTCTTTGTCTTGAACATTTGCGCTCAGTTTTTTAATTTTCAGTCATCAACAGCGCTATCCAGAATAGCAAATTCAACACCTGTTCCAACTAAGTGTAATCAGATACTCATATGGCGTACATAAAAGCCAAAATCCCTCGTTTGGCGTTGGATGGCGTTCTCTTTCTGGACAAACCGGTTGGATTGTCTAGTAATGATGCTTTGATTAAGGCCAAGCGATTTTTAAATGCACTAAAGGCAGGGCATACAGGAACGCTTGATCCATTTGCAACTGGTCTTCTTCCTTTGTGTTTTGGTGAAGCGACAAAATTTTCCCAGGATTTGCTCGAAGCAGACAAGACGTATGAGGCAGTCGTTCATCTGGGTCTTACGACAACGACTGGTGATACCGAGGGTGAAGTTACCGAAACACATGAAGTAAATGTGACGCGGGGTGAAATTGAAGCTGTGCTGCAACAATTTCGCGGTCCAATTGAGCAGATACCTCCCATGTACTCGGCTCTCAAACGGGATGGCAAACCTTTATATGAGTATGCGCGCGCGGGAGTGACTTTGGAGCGCGTGGCGCGCCCTGTAACGATTCATTTGCTGGAATTTATTGCCTACGATGCGCCTTACCTGTCGTTGCGGGTGACATGCAGCAAGGGTACCTATATCCGTGTATTGGGTGAAGACATTGGTGCGGCATTAGGTTGTGGCGCTCATTTGCAGGCATTGCGCCGTACAAGAGTTGGTGATCTATCCATCGATTCGGCTTTGACTCTTGATGTATTATCAGAAATATCCGAGATTGAGCGACGAGCACTGCTCGCACCTGTGGATACCTTGCTTGCATCATTTCCATCACTCTTTTTGACGGACGAATTGTCAAAACGCTTTTTGCAAGGGCAGCGTCTGTCTCTAGGGAAAGAGGGGGTTGTCATTCCCGTTGAGGATGGGAGGGTCCGGGTCTACAATCAGAGTGACAACAGATTGCTGGGGACTGCTCAAATGAAGGCATTTGGCGTGCTGGCACCGGAGCGTCTGGTTGCTACTCTGAAAGCATAAATGTTGATGACAGTTCGATTCTTAGATTCTTAATATTCATTGTCTGTCATTTATGTTTAATGGCATTGTAAGCAACTCATTGAAATCACAAGGTATTTTATTCCTCGCATCGTAGCATGCTATAATCAGCGGTTATCTGAATCACACCACCACGACCATGTCAAACACAAAACGCGCAATACGCAACATCGCCATCATCGCCCACGTTGATCACGGCAAGACCACACTCGTCGACAAATTGCTGCGCCAGTCCGGTACTTTCCGCGACAACCAGCAGGTCGATGCCCGCGTGATGGATTCGAATGATATCGAAAAGGAGCGCGGTATCACGATTTTGTCAAAAAATTGCGCGGTCGAATATGAAGGCACGCATATCAATATCGTCGATACCCCGGGTCATGCCGACTTCGGCGGCGAGGTCGAGCGCGTGCTGTCGATGGTTGACTGCGTCCTGCTGCTGGTTGATGCACAAGAAGGCCCGATGCCACAAACTCGCTTTGTTACACGCAAAGCGCTGGCTCTCGGCCTAAAGCCTATCGTCGTCCTCAATAAAATTGACCGTCCGGGCGCACGTCCGGAATGGGCGATCAACGCGACGTTTGAACTGTTCGATAAACTCGGTGCGACCGAAGAGCAACTCGACTTCCCGGTCGTTTACGCTTCGGCCCTGAACGGTTACGCCAGCCTCGACCCTGAAGCGCGCGAAGGTGACATGAAGCCGCTGTTCGAAGCTATTTTGAAGTACGTTCCTGCGCGTGAAGATGATCCAAATGGTCCGTTGCAACTGCAAATCACTTCGCTTGAATATTCATCGTATGTTGGCAAGATCGGTGTTGGCCGTATCCTGAGCGGACGCGTCAAGGCATTGCAGGACGTGGTCATCATGAATGGCCCCGGCGATAAGCCGGTCAAGGCGCGCATCAATCAAGTGCTGACATTTAAGGGTTTGGAACGCGTACTGGTCGATGAAGCGCTGGCTGGGGACATCGTCTTGATCAACGGCATTGACGAACTTGGTATTGGCACCACGGTCTGTGCACCGGATGCGCCGAACGCCTTGCCAATGCTGAAAGTGGACGAGCCGACATTGACGATGAATTTCATGGTCAACAATTCGCCACTGGCCGGACGCGAAGGTAAGTTTGTGACCACTCGTCAAATTAAGGATCGCCTGGATCGTGAGCTCAAGGGCAATATGGCCTTGCGCGTGGTACAGGCAGAAAACGACGATTCGACCTATGAAGTGTCTGGTCGCGGCGAATTGCACCTGACGATTTTGATCGAAAACATGCGTCGCGAAGGTTTTGAGTTGGCCGTGTCGCGCCCGCGCGTAGTGTTCAAGATGGTTGACGGCGTGCGTCATGAGCCGTATGAAAACCTGACCGTTGATGTTGAAGAAGCCAATCAGGGCGGTGTTATGGAAGAGTTGGGCCGTCGTCGCGGCGACCTGCAAAACATGGAATCGGACGGCAAGGGGCGTGTGCGTCTCGAATACCGCATTCCTGCGCGCGGTCTGATCGGTTTCCAGGGCGAATTCATGACCTTGACCCGCGGCACCGGTTTGATGAGCCATGTGTTCGATGAATATGCACCAGTTGACAACAGCAAGGGTGAAATGGCTGGCCGCCGCAATGGTGTTCTGATTTCTCAGGATGATGGTGCGGCAGTTGCCTATGCGCTGTGGAAACTTCAGGATCGCGGCCGCATGTTCGTAAGTCACAATGATCCGGTGTATGAAGGCATGATCATCGGCATCCATTCGCGCGACAACGATCTGGTGGTTAATCCGATCAAAGGTAAACAATTGACCAACGTGCGTTCATCAGGTACTGATGAGGCGGTGCGCCTGGTACCACCAATTCTTATGTCGTTGGAATACGCGGTGGAATTCATTGCCGACGATGAGTTGGTGGAAATTACACCGAAAAGCATCCGTTTGCGCAAGCGCTACCTGAAAGAAAACGAGCGCAAGAAATCATCGCGCGAAGCAGCGTAAATAGCGTATTGCCACACGCCGATTGGCGTGTGGCGCAGTGTTGGTGTTTATTACCGCGCTGTCCCAGTATGGTTCTAACCCGTTCATTCTGTATGGCCCCTTGAGGCGCCTGGGATCAACGGGTTTTTTATTTTTTATATTTATTAATGCCTAATTCCTTATCGCACCGACGAGCAGTTGTCTTGATGATCTGTGCCGCAACTCTATGGAGTATCGCCGGTGTTTTTACACGTCATCTGGAGGTTGCGCGTGGATTTGAAATAACATTTCTGCGCAGTCTTTTTTCCGCCGTATTTGTTCTGGGAACACTGCTTTGGCAGCAAGGAGCAGGCAGAACTGTCTTGACTGTGCGTGGAGTTGGTTGGCTTGGTTTGTTGTGCGGCATGATGTGGTGTGTGATGTTTGTTTGTTTCATGCTTGCACTGACGAAGACGACGGTGGCTAATACGTTGGTGGTAATGAGTGTGTCGCCGTTGCTGACAGCCTTTCTGGCGTGGCTTATTTTGAAACAAGTGATTCCTGTCCGAACCTGGTGCGCAATTCTGGTTGCATTTGTCGGTATTTTGTGGATGTTCGCCCAGAGTATGAGCGCGCTTGGCGGCCAGGATCTGTTCGGCATGATGATTGCGCTGGCCGTACCATTTGCTGCAGCCATTAATATTATTGCGATGAAAAAAGCTGGGCACGGTGTCGATTTGATACCCGCTATCTTGCTTGGTAGTTTGTTTTCAGCTGGTCTGATGCTGCCATTTGCGTGGCCGTTGCAGGCATCGTTGCATGACGTTGTCATCATGGCGATTCTTGGTTTTTTTCAATTGGGTTTCCCGTGCATGTTGATGATCAAGGCGAGTCGCTCCCTTACGGCTGCTGAAATGTCTTTGCTGGCTTTACTTGAGGTTCTGCTCGGTCCTTTGTGGGCTTGGCTGGGAGCCGGAGAAATCCCGGCACAGCAGACACTGATGGGAGGCGGGGTTGTGCTAATAGCGCTGATTTTCAATGGATTTCTTGCGATGCGCTCAGAATCAAAAGCAAATATCATATTGAGTTCCGTAATCTGACTTGCCCACTCTGTTCAATCGCTGTCATGCATTTTTATACAGGCATTTGCTACAAACATTGTTAAGGTTTTCATTGAATACCCTAAAGTTACCTTCCCGTCGTCTATCTGTCGCGCCCATGATGGATTGGACTGATCGTCATTGCCGTACTTTTCATCGTCAGATCACACGCCATACCTGGCTGTATACCGAGATGGTGACCACCGGTGCTTTATTGTATGGGGATGTGGCACGTCATCTGGATTTCGATGGCGAAGAACATCCGATTGCATTGCAACTGGGAGGCAGCGAGCCTGCCGATCTGGCTAAAAGTGCGAAATTGGGGGAGCAGTGGGGTTACGACGAGATTAACCTGAATTGCGGCTGCCCTTCGGAGCGCGTCCAGAAGGGGGCATTCGGCGCCTGTCTGATGGTTGAACCGCAATTGGTCGCCGATTGTGTCAAGGCGATGCGTGATGCAGTCTCAATTGACGTGACCATCAAGCACCGCATCGGTATCGACAAGAATGAGTCTTATGATTTTGTCCGGGATTTTGTCGGAACAATTGCGCATGCAGGTTGCCGCACTTTTATCGTTCATGCCAGAAATGCAATTCTGAAAGGCCTCAGCCCAAAGGAAAACCGCGAGATTCCACCTTTGAACTACGAGTTTGCCTACCAGTTGAAGCGTGATTTCCCGCATCTGGAAATCATCGTCAATGGCGGCATCAAGACTGCAGACGAGATTGATCTGCATTTACAGCAACTAGATGGTGTAATGATTGGTCGCGAGGCGTATCACAACCCGTATTTGATGGCGGCCTTCGATGCACGCTATTACGACGATGCGGCAACACCAAAATCGCGCGCCGAAGTGCTGGATGCGATGCTGCCGTATATCCATGCGCAGCTTGAACGACATGGCAAACAGCATGGAGGCGGGTTAAAGCTTAATAGCATCACCCGCCACATGCTTGGGCTAATGGCGGGAATGCCGGGTGCTCGTGCTTTCCGGCAAGTGCTGTCCGATTCAAAAAAACTCGCTGCCGGTGATCCTGCCTTGCTGCTGGAGGCCTTGGCACGGACGCAGGCGATGCGGGCACATAGCTAGCCTGCATTCCATTTTCATAACGGGAAAACTACCATGGCAAATGCTTGTGGCGTGGATTTTGGTACCTCCAACTCTACAGCGGGTTGGTACAGGTATGGACAGTCCGCCTTGCTGCCTCTTGAAGACGGCAAACTGACCTTGCCTTCTGCTGTTTTCTTCAATGCAGAGGATGAAACTGTCAGCTTCGGCCGAGCGGCACTCAGCGCCTATCTGACTGGTTTCGAGGGGCGCCTGATGCGTTCGTTGAAGAGCCTGCTCGGCACCAACCTGATCGATGGGCAAACGGAAGTGCAGGGGCATGCACTGCCATTTCGCAGCTTGCTGACGCAGTTCATCGGAGAAATCAAGCATCGGGCAGAACTTGCTGCGGGCCGTACATTTGATAGTGTGGTTCTGGGGCGACCGGTGTTTTTCATCGACGGCAATCCTGATGCAGACCAATTGGCTGAAAATACCTTGGCCGACATCGCCCATTCTGTAGGTTTCAAGGAGATTTCGTTTCAGTACGAGCCGATCGCAGCGGCATTTGATTACGAATCTCAGATTGATCGTGAGGAGTTGGTGTTGATTGCCGATATCGGCGGTGGTACCTCGGATTTTTCCCTGGTGCGATTGTCCCCGGCACGTGCGCATCTGATTAACCGTCGGGAAGACATTCTGGCCACAGGCGGCGTGCATATCGGCGGCACTGATTTCGATAAATATCTCAGCCTTTCCAGCGTGATGCCCTTGCTTGGCATGGGGAGTCGTCTGAAAAATGATAGCGAAGTACCTTCCAGTTATTATTTTAATTTGGCAACATGGCACACCATCAATCTTGCATATACGCAAAAAACATGGCTGCAGCTGAAGGATGTCTATCGTGATGCGCGTGAGCGTGACAAGCTCGATTGCCTGCTCAATTTGATTGAACAGCGTGAAGGGCATTGGCTTGCTATCAAGATGGAGGAGGGCAAGATTGCATTGTCAGATGCGACAACGAGCAGCCTGCAACTCGACCGGCTTTCGACCAGGCAAACCTTGTCACTGGCACGGGATGGTTTTGATAGTGCGATTACGCCGTTGGTGATACAGGTGGAAGATACCGTACGCAGTCTGTTGCGCGATGCCGGTATTCAGGCCGACGCCGTGGATACGGTATTTTTCACGGGCGGATCCAGTGGAGTACCTCTGCTGCGCAAGAAAATAGCTGCGCAAGTACCAACAGCAAGGCAGGTCGAGGGCGATTTGTTCGGTAGTATCGGAACTGGACTTGCATTGGATGCATACAGGAAATTTGGATAAACTTACCCCTCATTTTTTAGACAAACAGCAGAGGCTGTTTTTGCAGGAGGATATCTGGCAGAGTTATTTGATTTGTGAATGTGTATTATCTTAATAATAAATTAGACGATTATCATATGGTTCGCTATAGTGATTACGTCTCCTCCAACTCCTTAAAAAGATTGGATTCAGCCCGCGCCGCAAGGTTCGCGGGCTTTTTTTTATGTACTTTGTGTTATGCATGCCGAGCACAGAGTCCTGTTACAGATTGTTGCAGCCCTTACTATTTACGCCTAGCCAGACATTTTTGGATGGCGTTAAATGGAGGCAGCACTCAACAAAATAGGGCACGCATGAAACACTCTCTTACCTTGGTCATCGCCGCATGCACGGCAAGTCTTGCCTTGCTGTTTGTCATTACCCCGGCTGTGGCTCAACCTCAAGTTGGTGTCGCAATCAATATTGGCGCTCCAGTCTTGTCTCCTCCTGTGATTTATACTGCGCCGCAGGTAGTCTATGTTGAGCAGAAAATAAAATACAAGAAAATCAAGAATGATAAACACGGTAAACATCACGGCCATGGTCACGATGGTGATTAAAGTTAGTCCGTAGTTTGTTGAGGCAACTCCGATGTCAATCTAAAGGAAATATGATGAAAACTACACAAGTGATTACCGCTGCCGTGATTGCGGCAGTAACTTTGCTGAGCGGTTGTGCAAGCCCTTATTATCCATCTGGTGCTTCGCAGCCAGCGGCTTCACAGCCTTATCCGACGACTAATTATCCGGCAGCATCGCAGCCTGCTTATCGCAGTTATGGTGTGGTGGATTCGATCCAGGCGATCCAGGCGAATGCCTCTGGCAATAATGGTATCGGCGTCGGTAGCGTGGTTGGTGGTGTGGTCGGCGGACTTCTTGGTAATCAGGTCGGCGGAGGCACTGGCAAGGCTGTTGCTACCGTTGCTGGTGTTGTAGGTGGCGCAATGGTTGGTAACCAGATGGAGCAGAGCAATAAAGTACAGGTGCGTGATATGTATCAGATCCGGGTACGCCTCAATAACGGTAGTTATCAAACTATTAATCAGGAAAACCTTGGGGATATACGCATCGGTAGCCGGGTACGAGTAGAAAACAACCAGGTGTATCGCAATTAAGAGCGGATATGACTTTGTTCTGGAAGCGGGCTAGATTTTACATGTCTTAGTCGGCTATAGCGGTATGTGTGATGCAGATCAAGCAGGGTATCTTCAGCTTACTGCGATAATCTTGATACAACATGCAATGCCGTATCTGGCTTTGACGAGGAGAGTCGTAATGAATGTTGTATGTGAGAGTCTGCAAAATGTAAGTTGCGATCACAAAGCGCCCACCCCGGAGCCAGTGGATTATCCGATCCCGGAACCAGCCCCGGTTCCAGTGCAAGACCCGGTTCCGGATCATAATCCGGAAGTGGCGACGGTCGGATGAAAAATAACTTTCAGCATTATATTTTTTGTGAATGTGCGTCATTCAAATAATAAATTATAAAAATATGGTGCGGTGCGATATAGTGTTTCTGTCTCCTCCAATCTCCTCCTAGAATTGGATTTAAACCCGCACCGCAAGGTCAGCGGGTTTTTTTTTGATATTTTCATGTGTTTTATGCTGCACTGCGGAATGACAATTGTCACAATTTGTTACACACTAGCGCCGCAGTTAAAAAATCCATCTCCAAAGAGAGGTAGGGGACATTGGCCCGCAGCGCGCAAGTGCTGCGGGCTTTCTAATATGCCTGCCTGCCGGGCAAGGTAGTAGAGTGTTCTGAGCGCACTAAAAATGCGCTGTGTTGTCTTATTTTTTTGTGTGATATCCAAAAATGCGCGCTTCCCGCAGATTCTTGCGTTTCGTCAGGCTCAAAGGAGGGCAAAATTATTGATGCAACCGATTTGAATGTCTTGTAAGCCGCGATAAAAACGGAAGATGAAATACCTGTTAACAAGGGGGGGTGGTATCCTTGCGTTATACAGGCCGGACGCAATAATGTTTTGCCCGCTGAGATTGTGTCAGTGCAAAAAAATGATTTGTCGGTGCGTCAAATGAATTGCTTACGCAGCCACGATAGCTGTCCGCCGAGCGCGACACAGCGCGGTCGAGAGCCGAAGATAAATTTAGTAACCCAAGGATTGTAATGAAACGTGTTGATGACTTTCGACTGAAATTTGGTAAAAAAGAGCTGGTGCCTATCATTATCGGTGGCATGGGTGTGGATATTTCGACAGCAGCGCTCGCGCTGGAAGCGGCGCGCCTGGGTGGCGTCGGCCATATTTCGGATGCGATGGTCAATGAGGTTTCGGATCGACGCTTTGACACCAGCTTCGTTAAAGATAAAACCAGGCTGTACAAGTACAACATCAATAACTCGGACAAGACCGACATCCATTTCGATCTCGGTCATCTGGCGGAAGCAACCAAATTGCATGTCGGTAATACCATGCAAGCCAAGCGCGGCGATGGCGAAATCTGGGTCAATTGCATGGAAAAGCTGACCATGAATGCACCGCGCGAAACGCTGCGCGTGCGTCTTGCTTCGGCACTGGATGCGGGGATTGACGGCATCACCCTGAGTGCCGGATTGCATCTGGGTTCGTTTGGACTGATCGAAGATCATCCACGTTTCCGCGATGCTAAGCTGGGCATCATCGTGTCTTCGGTGCGCGCGCTGCAGATTTTCCTGCGCAAGAACGCCAAGCTCAATCGCTTGCCGGATTATGTGGTGGTCGAAGGCCCCTTGGCTGGCGGACACCTTGGTTTCGGCATGGACTGGGCGCAGTACGATTTGGCCACGATCATGGCCGAGATTGCGTTGTTTCTCAAGAATGAACAACTGGATATTCCGCTGATTGCCGCCGGTGGTATTTTTACCGGCAGCGATGCTGCCGCCTTCCTCGAAAATGGGGCGGCAGGGGTGCAGGTCGCGACGCGCTTTACCGTTGCCAATGAATGCGGCTTGCCAGCCAAAGACAAGCAGGAATATTTCAAGGCCAGCGAGGAAGACATCATTGTCAACACGATCTCGCCGACCGGTTATCCGATGCGTATGCTCAAGAACACGCCGGCCATCGGCTCCGGCATTCGTCCTAATTGCGAATCCTATGGCTATCTGCTGGACGGCAACGGTAACTGTGCCTACATTACGGCCTACAACCGCGAAGTCGAAGCGCATCCGAACGACAAAGCCATCTCGGTGATGGACAAGACCTGTCTGTGCACTCACATGCGCAATTACAACTGCTGGACTTGCGGACATTACACCTACCGCCTGAAAGACACCACGCGGCGTCTGGAAGATGGCAGTTACCAGGCCCTGACTGCAGAGCATATTTTCCACGACTATCAATACAGCGTCGATCAGAAAATCGCTCTGCCGGATTGAGCGCATGACTGAATCAGTTCGTCTCGCTAAACGCCTGGCCGAGGAAATTTCGTGCTCGCGCCGGGAGGCTGAGCAATACATTGAAGGTGGCTGGGTCACGGTGGACGGCATTGTGGTCGAGGAGCCGGGCAGTCGGGTGCAAGCGCAGCAGCAACTGGTGCTGGCACCGAAAGCCAGTCTGGCTCCGGTTCAGGCCGTGACTCTGTTGCTGCACAAGCCGGCAGGCATCGATGTCAGCGCCGGCGCAGAAGTTGCGCTGCAACTGATCAACGCTGAAAATCGGGTCGCCGACGATCGTTCCGGCCTGCGTTTTCTGAAGCGGCATCTGACCGGCCTGACCATGGCGGATGCGCTGGACAAGGATGCCAGCGGCTTGCTGGTATTCACCCAGGATTGGCATATCGCGCGCAAACTGGTCGATGACGCGGCGAAAGTCGAGCAGGAGTTCATCGTCGAGGTCAAGGGCGATTTGATCCCGAATGGCTTGCAACTGCTTAATCATGGCCTGCCTTTCAATGGCAAGCCGCTGGCGCCGATCAAGGTCAGCTGGCAGAACGAGACCCGGCTGCGCTTCGCACTCAAGGGCGTGCAAGCAGGTCAGATCGCGCACATGTGCCGGATGGTCGGACTCACGATCGTGAGCATCAAGCGCTTGCGCATCGGGCGCGTGCCGCTGGCCGGTCTGGCGCCTGGACAATGGCGTTATCTGCTCGGCTATGAGCGGTTTTAAGCTTGCAGCCAGTTGCGTGCCCGCTTTGCCCCTGAAAATATACTCGGCCCTGTATATTTGAATGCCCAATGAAATCAAGCGGCAACAGCGGTATTTCAGACGATACCCCCTTTAATTTAGTTCCATAGTCAATCTTGATCTCCGGAAAACAGCATGAACAACTCCCTCGATATCGAAAACATCAACGTCACCTCTTTTGATGCGATGCCCTCGCCCGAGCAGTTGCACGCGCGCCTGCCGCTGTCCGAGCAGGCGGCCGGGGCCGTGATGCGCGGCCGCGAAGCACTGCGCGACATTCTGGACCGCAAGGACCCGCGCCTGTTTGTCGTGGTCGGCCCATGCTCGATCCATGATCCGGTGGCCGGCCTGGACTATGCGCGTCGCCTGAAAGCCTTGCAGGAAGAGGTCAAGGATGCGTTGCTGCTGGTGATGCGCGTGTATTTCGAAAAACCGCGCACCACCACCGGCTGGAAAGGCTATATCAACGATCCCGACATGGATGACTCCTTCCGCGTCGATCAGGGCATGGAGAAGGCGCGCCAGTTTCTGCTGGACGTCTGCGAACTCGGCCTGCCGACCGGCACCGAGGCGCTGGATCCGATTTCGCCGCAATACCTGGGCGACCTGATCGCCTGGACTGCCATCGGCGCGCGCACCACCGAATCGCAGACCCACCGCGAAATGTCGTCCGGCCTGTCGACCCCGGTCGGCTTCAAGAACGGCACCGATGGCGACATCAGCATCGCGATCAACGCGATCCTGTCGGCCTCGCATCCGCATTCCTTCCTCGGCCTCAACGGCCAGGGCCGGGTCGCCATCGTGCGTACCAGCGGCAACCGCTACGGCCATGTGGTGCTGCGCGGCGGCGACGGCCGCCCCAACTACGATACCGTGTCGGTGGCGATGGCCGAGCAGGCGCTGACCAAGGCCGGCCTGGCCGCCAACATCGTGGTCGATTGTTCGCATGCCAACAGCTACAAGAAGCCTGCGCTGCAACCGCTGGTGATGACCGACGTCATCAATCAGGTCCGCAACGGCAATAAATCGCTGGTCGGCGTGATGATCGAATCGAATATCGTCGCCGGCAACCAGTCCATCCCCGACGATCTGTCGCAGCTCAAGTACGGCTGCTCGGTGACCGACGCCTGCGTCGACTGGGAAACCACCGAGAAAATGATCCGCGACGCGGCAGCAGTCTTGCGCAACAGGGGATGAACTCCGGCCTTGTCCGTTGCGGCTGGGCCAATCCGGCCAATCCGCGTTACCTCGCCTATCATGACCAGGAGTGGGGCGTGCCCTGCCACGACGAGACGCGCCTGTTCGAGATGCTCAATCTGGAAGGCGCGCAGGCCGGACTGAGCTGGGAAACCATCCTCAACAAGCGCGACAATTACCGCGCCGCGTTTGACGGCTGGGATGCGGAACTGATCGCCCGTTACGATGCGGACAAGGTTGCTGCCCTGCTGGCTGATGCCGGCATCGTGCGCAACCGGCTGAAGATCGCTGCCGCGATCAATAACGCGCAAGCCTATTTGCGCCTGCGCGATGAAGTTGGCGGTCTGGACGCGTACCTGTGGGCCTATGTGGACGGCAAGCCGATCCGCAATGCCTGGGCCAGCTATCAAATGGCGCCGGCCAAGACGCCGCTATCGGACACGATATCGAAAGACTTGATCAAGCGCGGTTTCAAGTTCGTCGGCTCCACCATCATCTACGCCTACATGCAGGCCATCGGCATGGTCAACGACCATAGCGTCGATTGCCATTGCCATCAAGCTTTGCCGGGCTGATCCTGCGCAGCCTGGCCAGGCAATCACTTGCCAGCCTGGATTGACTTCTGTTTTTCAGAAGTAATCATTCTGTTATCTTCGCTTTTTCAATGGGTGAGAATTCATTAACATGCCCTGATCGTCATTGATATCGGGAAGTTTCCTGGTTTTGAAGGGGCGCGGCATGCATACAGCCCGCTCTGCCTGATCCGGAAATGGCCGAAAACAATCAATGTCGCGGGTGGTGCGGCCGATCTGCATTTTGGAATCACATTTAGGAGCTCATATGAAAAAACTCTTGCTCGCCATCATGATTGCAGCGAGTGCCCTGTCCATCGTCATCCCGGAAGCGCAAGCCAAGCGTCTGGGCGGTGGCAGTTCTTTCGGCAAACAGTCACAGAACGTATCGCGTCAGGCGCCGGCCCAATCGAATCAGGCGACCAATATGTCGAAACCGGCCGCAGCGCCAGCCGCCGCGCGCAGCAGCACCGAAACCGGGCATGCCATGGAAAGGCATCCTGGGCGGCGCCTTGCTGGGCCTCGGGCTGGGCGCATTGTTCTCCAGCATGGGCTTGGGCGGCGCGATGGCCAGCATGCTGAGCACGATGCTGATGGTCGGATTGTTGGCAGCAGCAGGCTTCTTCATCTTCCGCATGATCAAGAATCGTAACGGCGGCCAGCGCGCGCAGCCGGCATTTGCCGGCGCTTATTCCGGCGCGCATGGCAATCAGATGCCGGATATCGGTTCACGGGTTGAGCCGCAATCGTATGCGACGGCCCTGCAATCGGTGCCGATGGCATCCGGTGCCGCCGCAGCCAGCCAGGCGCCATGGGGCATTCCTGCTGATTTCGATGTGCCGGGCTTCCTGCGCCATACGAAGACTTACTACATTCGTCTGCAGGCGGCATGGGACAAAGCCGATGTGAATGACATCCGCGAGTTCACCACGCCGGAAATGTATGGCGAACTGCGTCTGCAATTGCAGGAGCGCGGTGCCTCGCTCAATCATACCGATGTGGTTTCGCTGGATTCGGAATTGATGGGGATCGAGACCATCGGCAATGAATACCTTGCCAGCGTCAAGTTCAGCGGCCTGGTCAAGGAAGCCGCAGACGCGCCGACCGAAGCGTTTGTCGAAGTCTGGAACTTGTCCAAGCCAACCAGCGGCCAAGGCGGCTGGGTACTGGCAGGGATTCAGTCACTGTCTTGATTCGGGACGGCCTGGCGCCTGTCAAGGCGCCAGGTTCATACCGATAAAGGAGAAACCTCTCGTGTACCGGCACGGGAGGTTTTTTTACGCCTGTTGTGATGGGGCGGCGGTACTCGGAATGTTTCCTGCTGAACGTGAATTTTTTTCATGCGAGCAACAGTCATGCCTGTGTGAAAATTAAATACAGGCAATATGCGCGCGCCTTTACGGACTCGCTGCTGTCTTTCCGTGTAGTAACGCCTTGTGGCGTTAAAAAATTTAAGGAGACAAAAATGAACGATTTTTTCAAAAAAGTGGTACTTGGCCTCTGTGCCTTGCTTCTTTCCGCCTCAGCTTTTGCCGGAGAGCGGGCCAATGCCGACGAAGCCGCTGCACTGGTCAAGAGGGCGGTTGCATACGTGAAAGCCAACGGCAAAGACAAGGCATTTGAAGAGTTCAGCAACCCCAAGGGCCAGTTTATTGACCGCAATCTGTACATCTTTGTCTACGATCTGAATGGCGTCAACCTGGCCATCGGCAATGGCAACAGCAAGAAAATGGTCGGCAAGAACCTGCTCGATATGCGCGACGCCAATGGTGTTTATCTGATCAAGAAACTGATCGAAGTGGCCAATACCAAGGGCAAGGGCTGGGTCGATTACAAATGGCCGAATCCGCTCAACAACACGATCGAAGCGAAGTCGAGTTATGTAGAGAAGCTGGACGATGTCCTGATCGGTGCCGGCATTTATAAAGAATAAGAACCCTGTGTCGGCAATGGCCACCTGCTTGCCAGCGGCTGGCGAGGCGGCCATCAGCGCGGGCTGAATAAATTTGATGAACTGATAGAATGCGAGGATCAGCCTTGGCATGCTGCGCGCTGTTTTCGGCGCGGCTGCTGATGAAAAACCATCGAACACCCACCGCACACCGATAGAGGAAAAAATGACTGCATTAAAAGCCATCATGCAAACCAACAAGGGCGCCATCAACATCACCCTGTTTGCGGACCAGACACCGGTCACCGTTGCCAACTTTGTCAACCTGGCAAAGCGCGGCTATTACAACGGACTCAAGTTTCACCGCGTCATCAATGATTTCATGATCCAGGGCGGTTGCCCGGATGGCAATGGCATGGGCGGTCCCGGCTATGAGTTCGAGGACGAGTTTTCCAAGGATCTGCGCCATGACAAGCCAGGCATCCTGTCCATGGCCAACGCCGGACGCGCTACCAACGGCAGCCAGTTCTTCATCACCCATGTACCGACACCTCACCTCGACGGCAATCACACCGTGTTCGGCGCCGTGGTCAGCAGCGAAGACCAGAAAGTGGTCGACAGCATCGTCAAGGGCGACATCATCGAAAAAGTCACGATCGAAGGCGATGCTTCCGCACTGCTGGAACAGGTCAAGGAGAAAGTCGCAAAATGGAATCAGGTCATCGACAAGCGCTTCCCTAACCTGCCTGCCAGCGCAGCTTAATTTGTAAAAAAAGAGGGGCAGGTCAGCGCGGCGCTGATCTGCCCCTTTTTTTACGCCCATACATGAAGAAATATATGGGGGTATATGGCAAAACATAGCTATTGCCGCATAATTTCATTGTGCTGTTAAAAATACACACCCCAGTATATTTTTACTGAACGGAGCCGCTGGGAAGGCGGTGCGAGCCGTGTTTGCGTCAGCGCAATAGTCGTTCATCTGCGGCTGGCATCCGTGTTGATCAATGCCAGAATGAAATTTGCCGTTGCGAGGTTCGAAGCGTGGCGGGAAGAAGTTGTATCTGTTGCAGTCAAGCCGAACAGGAACCGCCGATGGACAAGCTCTACAGCGTAGCCGAACTGCTGGGTCGCATCTTGATTGCAGCCCTGTTTTTGATCGCCGGCCTGGGCAAGATCGGCGGATATGCGGGAACGCAAGCCTATATGGCGTCGATGGGCGTGCCTGGTGTATTGCTGCCGCTGGTGATCCTGACCGAGGTTGGCGGCGCCATCGCAATCATGCTCGGCTGGAAAACACGCTGGGCGGCGTTTGCGCTGGCGGGTTTCTGCCTATTGACGGCCACGCTGTTTCACTTGAACTTTGCCGACAAGGGGCAGATGACCAGCTTCATGAAGGATATCGCGCTGGCCGGCGGCTTCCTGATCCTGTTCGTGCATGGCGCCGGTGCCTGGAGTCTGGATCGGCGCAAGGGTTGAAGCGGTAGCGCTTGGACGTTACCGCCTGCCGGCGTGACGCTGGTCAGGCCGTTTGCAATTCGTGGTACAAGCGCGACGAATTCCTGGCTCAGCTTGTGACGCGCATCCAGATGGATCATCGGCAACGCCTGCTCATGCGATTCGCGGATCTTGATCGAGCTGGACAGCTTGCTGTCGAGCACCGGCAGACCTTCGGCCAATAGTTCGTTGACCATGCGCTGCGGCAGGCTGGCGCGCGGCTGGAACTGGTTGACCACGATGCCCTCGATCGTCAGCGCCGGGTTGTGGTCGGCCCTGATCTCACCGACATTGTTCATCAGCGTGTACAGCGCCTGGCGCGAAAAATCGTCGCAGTCGAACGGGATCAGGCAGCAGTCGGCCGCAATCAGCGCCGACTGGGTGAAGAAGTTGTAGGCGGGCGGCGTGTCGAGGATGATCTCGTCGAAATCCTTGGCCAGTTCCTTGAGCGTGTCGCGCAGCTTGTAGATCTTGTGGCGCGACTCCAGCTTCGATTGCAGCTCGCCGATTTCCGGATGCGAGGCAATCAGCGACAGGTTCTCGAAACGGGTTGCGTGCACGTAGCTGGTGGCGGGCTTCGGATAGATGACGAAATTGAGCGTCTGCTCGAAGAAATCGGCCAGAGTCGGCGTCACTTCCTTGGCCGCCTCGCCCAGCAGATAACGGCTGGAATTGCACTGCGGGTCCATGTCGATCAGCAGCGTCCTTTTGCCCTGATGCGCGGCAATCGAGGCCAGGTTAACCGCAATAGTCGATTTGCCGACCCCGCCCTTCTGGTTGAAGATGACACGTTTCATGCTGCATCCCGTCGATATGATTGAGCTGGCAAGGATTTTAGCAGGCTGCTGCACTGCGGCAACCTTCCTGACTAAGAAATAAACCGCATCTTGAACTGCCGGCCCTTGATGTTGCCGGCCGACAGCTTGGCAAACGCCTGGTCGGCAATGCGCCGGTCCAGCGCCACGTAGGTCATGAATTCAAACACGTTGATCTTGCCGACCTGGTCCTTGCTCAGTCCGACGTCGCCGCACAGCGCGCCCAGCAGATCGCCGGGGCGCAGCTTGTCCTTCTTGCCGCCCATGATGCACAGCGTCACCATCGGCGCCTGCAACCAGTTCGCCTGCGGCCGGCTCCAGATCGGCCAGATCGAACCAGCTGACCGGCCCATTCTGGTATTGCTCGATCAGCTTGACCCATTTCTTTTCGTTCGGCGCGCACAGGCTCAGCGCCAGCCCGGATTCATGGCCGCGGCCGGTGCGGCCGATGCGGTGGATATGGACTTCGGTGTCTTTCGACACATCGACGTTGATCACCGCGCCCAGCGTCTGGATATCCAGGCCGCGCGCGGCGACGTCGGTGGCCACCAGCACCGAGCAGCTCCGGTTGGCAAACTGGAGCAGGATTTCATCGCGCTCGCGCTGTTCCAGTTCGCCGTACAGCGCCAGTGCGGAAAAGCCCTGGTCGCGCAGTTCGGCCGCCAGTTCGCGGCAGTGGATCTTGGTATTGCAGAAGGCCAGCGTCGATACCGGCCGGTAATGGTGCAGCAGGCGTGCCACGGCCGCGTTGCGGTCGTCGTAGCCGACCTCGAAAAAGCGCTGCTCGATCTGGCTGTCGTCATGCTGCGCCTCGACCATCACTTCGGCCGGCTGGCGCAGGAATTCGGCGCTGGCCTTGCGGATATCGTCCGGGTAGGTGGCCGAAAACAGCAGCGTCTGGCGGCGTGTCGGGCAGGCGCTGACGATGCCGGCGATTTCTTCGTAAAAGCCCATGTCGGTCATGCGGTCGGCTTCGTCCAGCACCAGCGTCTGCACGGTGTTCAGATTGATGCTGCCGCGCGAGATGTGGTCGCGGATCCGTCCCGGCGTGCCGACGACGATGTGGGCGCCATGCTCGAGCGAAGCCATCTGCGGGCGCATCGGCGCGCCGCCGCACAGGGTCAGCACCTTGATGTTGTCGGCAAAGCGCGCCAGGCGGCGCAATTCGTTCGATACTTGATCGGCCAGTTCGCGCGTCGGGCACAGCACCAGCGCCTGGATCGCGAAATAGCTCGGGTTCAGCTTGGCCAGGATGCCGATGCCGAATGCGGCGGTCTTGCCGCTGCCGGTCTTGGCCTGCGCAATCAGGTCGCGCAGTTCCAGAATCAGCGGCAGGCTTTGCGCCTGAATCGTCGTCATCGTGTGATAGCCGAGGCTGTCAAGGTTCGAGAGCAGAGCCGGCGCCAAGGCCAAACTGGAAAATGAGGTGGTATTGGACATGAATATGCTCGCCGGTGTGGGGGAAATAAGAGGGGAGGGCAGTCTAACAGACCGGACGCCGATCCTGCAGATCGGATATGGCAAGCCGGGAATTCGCAATCAACGCGGTCTGGAATCGGTTTGTTGCGCGTCCATGAAATACGACATGCGCTTGCGCGGACTCAGGTAGTCATACACTTTCGGTTCCAGATGTTTGGGCTTCAGGCTGGCGCTGACGTTGAGTTCCGGCTCATTGATCAGGTCCAGGATGATGGCTTCGTTTTTCGGTACGTCCGGGTCGTAAATCAGGATGCTGGGACGCAAGGGCTTGCCGGAATTGACAGAAATGACCATGCCCAGCGTATTGTCCGACAGCTGCACGATGGTGCCCGGCGGGTACACGCCCATGCAGCGGATGAATATGCTCAGCGGCTCGGGTGCGAACAGCTTGCGTTGCTGGGTAAACATGGTCGACAGGGCCTCGTAGGGGCTGAGCGAGTCCAGCGGATTGGGTCGGTTGCAATGATTGTCATAGGTGTTGACGATCGTCACGATGCTGACCAGAAGCGGTATTTTCTCGGTTGTCAGGCGCAGCGGATAACCGCTGCCATCGGCATACTCGTGATGTTTGCGGATGATATCGATCGCGACCCTGGACAGCCCGAGTTTTTGGGCAATCGCGTCGCCGTACTGGCAATGCTGCTGCATCAGGTTGCGCTCGGCGCTGGTCAGCGGCTCGGTTTTGTTGACAATCCGGCTCGGAATCTCGATCTTGCCGATATCATGAAACAGGCAGCCTGTGCCTAACAGCTTGATGTCTTCTGCCGGCAGGCCGAGTTCCTTGGCCAGCATCAGCGCCAGCACGGTGACATTGAGCGAGTGGTAATACGTCTCTTCGCCGGCAATCTTGTCGTTCATCAGGTGGATCGCAATATCCTTGTCGATCAACAGGGAATCCACTAACTGCTGCACCAGCTGATCGGCTTCCTCGCGCGTTTCCTGCGGCCGGGAAAAAATATTGCGGGTCATGTTCCTGATCGTGGAGGCGGCCTTGGCAAACTTTTTCTCGCATTGGGTGACCGCATTGCGGGTTTGATTAAGCCGTTCTACCCGCGCCTTCTTGGCCTCTATCAGTGCGATGTCCGACGCGCTGGGCGTGACGATATGAATGCTTGCCGCGACCGCAGTCTGCGACGATGATGCGCTCAGCGGCGAACAATCGGAGCGGGCCGGATCAAAACGGATTTTCTGCAGGCCGAGTTGCTTGATGGCAGCAATATCTGCTTCATTCCTGATCTTGAAACTGTTGCGGGCAAAGCTGTGCTCGAGCCAGGGCAGATCCAGTTGCACATACAGGCCGATGCATAGTTGTTCAGGCGCAATGTCGATCGTGGTGAGTGAAGCTGTCATGGTTTGTGGCGAAGAGGTCTGTGGAATGCGGCGTATTGATGCATTCTAGCAGGCGGCCAGCAGCTTGAAATCGGGAATGGACATCGCAGCAGGGGCTGCTGCTCGTCGATCACTGTCACGATGCATTGGCAGTTTTTTGTCCATCAGTGCCAGCCGGTATCTCGGTGTGCCGGGTCAGCACGCCTTCTTCGGTCTGCACACCGTCCTTGAAGGTTCCGGCCCAGCGATCCCCGCTGCTCCAGACGAAGGTGCCTTTGCCGTGGCGCAGGTTGGCTTTCCATTCGCCTTGGTAGCGATCGCCGTTGCCCCAGCGGTAGCTGCCCTGGCCATGCGGCACGTCGGCAGCGAATTCACCTTCATAGTGGTCGCCGGAGGCAAATTGCATCGACCCGACACCCTGCCGCACGCCAGCCGTGACCGCGCCCTCGTAGCGGTCGCCGTTCTGGAATTTCAGCTTGCCAACGCCGGTTGCCGCATCGTCGTTCCAGTCGCCCTCATAGCTTTGGCCATTGGCCCATTCCATGCGTCCGACACCGGTTCTGCGGCCGCCCTTTAGCTCACCGACATAGACATCGCCGTGCGCCCACGACACCTTGCCATTGCCGGAATAGGTGGTGCGATCCTGATCCAGCACGAAAGCGCCGTCAAAGATGACGTCGCCCACGGCGACCCGAATGGTCGGAACGGCTGCTGCAGCCGCCAGCGCCGGATCTTCCGGTATCACCGCCATCGGTGCGTCCGGATCCTGGCCGCTCAACACCAGCTTCACCTTGTCTGCGATCCCGTTCTTTGCGGAGAACACGGCCATCAGTTTCATGCGTTCTTCATCGAACACGAAGGCGTTTTGTGCCAGCGCATTCGTGGCCAGCTTGTAATGCAGCGTGTAGGCGGCCAGCGGATCGATGTCCAGCTTTGCCATGCGTTCGATGGCCCATTTGTCCGCCATGTAAAAGCCGGTGCCGGCTATCCATGAGACGCCGCTCAGGCTGTTCTTGAAAATCGTCGCCGCCTTGAGCGAGTCCAGCGCGATTTCCTGCAACTGGCCCTTCGCGACCATCTGCAGCGAGTCCAGCGCTTTTTGCCGCAGAGTGCTGGCGGCCTGCTCGGCAGCGGCTTTGGCGGCAGCCTGCAGTGCGGCCTGGGTTGCGGCGCGGCCAGCCTGGGCGCCGGCTGCGGCCGTTGCCGCGGCGGCGGTACTGGCTGCATTGGCTACCGCACCGACCCCGCTGGCAATGCTGGCGACCGCAATGCCGGTCTTCACCAGCTTCAGCCCGTAATGATAGAACTTCATCCGGGCGCCGGCTTCTTCGGACAGGCCCTGGGTCCATAACACCATCCACATCGCCTCATCCGGCGTCACGTCCTGGGTGAAGAGGGACAGCGGATGCGTGCTTTGCAGCCAGTGATATTCCTGCGGCACCTGCGCTTCCGGGGCGGCAAGATTGACATGCCCGCGACACACTTCGACCGGGATGACCGGGACACTCTTGCCGCCCGCAAGCTTGATGCTGAAGGGGCGTCCATAGTCGCGCAGGCTGCCCAGCTCTTCGATCATTTTCGCGCTATTGTCTTTTTTGTAGCCGCCGACGGCCTCGATATGGTCGCCCAACTCTACGCCCGCATCGGGCGCCACCGCGATCACGGTCAGGCGCTCGTCGACGCCCAGCCCGCGCACCCATGCAATCTTCTTCATCTTCGGCAGATCGTAGGATGATGCCACCGCAAACGGCAACTCGTATTGGGTGCTGCAATCCTTGTCCTTGAGTTGTGCCGTTTTTATGATATTCGGGCGCAACAGCTGCTGGCCCTTGCCGTAAGTGCGGATGTTCGACAGCAGCGTTTCGTCGACAGGGCTGCCATCATCGACCGTATACACGGTTGCGGCACAGCCGCTCAACAGACTGGCTGTCAGTATCAGTAGTGGGTGCGGCGGGTGTTTTAACATGTCGGAAGGGGCTGAAATGATGATCGAGTCAGATGCAGTGCGCGTTGAAAACGGCAATTGAAGCGCAGTTGGCCGGGTTACGGGTCAGCTTGGATTTTGGCTTGGCCGGCAGGGCTTTCAGCCGGCTTGATCTGTTGCTGCCTGGCGAATTTCATTACCGCGTTGCGGATCGTCGTCAGCACCGTTAGCGAGTTGAATGGCTTGACGATGAAGCCATGTGCGCCGCGTTGCAATGCACCCTGCACGGTGGCGGAGTCCATCTGGCCGGAGACCATGAAAACCAGTGCCTTGGGCAGTTCGCGGCGTAGCGACTCCAGCAGTGCCATGCCATCGGCTTCGGCTTTGCCGGTGTCGATGCAGACGATCTGCGGCCGCAGGAGAACCATCTTGGCCAGTCCTGCCGCGCTGGTATTGCTGTCGCCAACGACATGATGTCCGCCATTGGTCAGGATGGTTTGCAGCAGGTTGCGCTCGATGGAGTTGCCGTCGATGATGACCACTTTAAGCATCCTTGATCTCCTTTTTCTGTGGCTGTCGCGTTGCAATCAAGCGGATCGCGGCACTGCCCGGCCGGGTGAAGTCCTGCTGTCCTGTCAGCGCCTGATCCGTGCCGGCTGTGGCAGCGCAGCCGGTTTGGGCGTTGCAAGGGTTGCGGCGTTGCCGGGTTGGCCGGCGCGCTCGAACGGTAGCCGATGCGGAACGCGCCCCAGTGTTTTCCCGCCACATAAATCGGCACCGACAAGTCATGCATCACTTCGCCGGTATCGCGCTTGTAGGTTTGCAGCAGGAAGGGCTTGGTGTTGGAGCCGCAACGCGCACCGGTGCGATCATTGAAGATGCGCTTGGTACGGTTGTTGACCAGGTCGGTGGCGTAATCGCCAGTCAGCGGCTGGGAAAATTTCTTGTTGTGGGTCGGGAAATAACCATGGTTGTCAACCGCCCCCGCGTACGCCAGCTGCGGCATGTCCGCCAGGATTTTTTCCTGCAACGCAGGCAGCGCGCGGTCGGTAAACGCATCGAAGCGGGTGCTGTGCTTGGGCGGATTGGTGCGCGGGATCAGCTTGTAAGTCCGGTCGAACAATGCTTCTTCGGTGATTTGCCCGTTGGCAATCGCTTCTGCAAACAACTGGCCCACCGCTTTCGCCGCAGCGCTGGCGGCTACGTGATTGGCATCGTGCGAGGATGTGGCATTGAATTCGGCGGTGGCGTCGAACAGTGCTTCGGCCCGTTCGGTGAGCGCCATTGCCGAGCTGGCTGCCAGCGGCAATTCCGCTTCAGTCGACAGCATGCCGTCGCGGATTTGGGCAATCGCATCGGCGATCTGCTGGGTGGTCTGTACATGTTCACGCGATACCGTGGCAATTTGCTGGATTTCGGTCTGGGATTCGGCGGCGCTGCGCTCGATGTCGGTCAGCACGGTATGCACCCGCTCCACATTGTGCGCGGCATCATTCACCTTGCCGGTCAGTGCTTTCATGCCGGCGGCGGCGCGTTCGGCCTGCTCGCTGATCTCGCGCACCATCGCGCCGATATCGTCGGTCGAGGTTTTGGTGCGCTGCGCCAGTTGCCGCACTTCGCCTGCGACCACGGCAAAGCCGCGTCCGTGTTCACCGGCGCGGGCCGCTTCGATCGCGGCGTTCAGCGCCAGCAGGTTGGTTTGGGCGGAAATCTGGTTGATGACTTCGGTAATGCCGTGGATGCGGCGCGATTTTTCCTGCAGCGCAGTCATCATCGCCAGCGCGGCTTGCGCATCGAGCCGCGCATTGTTGATCTGCTTCAGCCCCGAGTCGGCTTCGGCGCGGCCCGCCACGCTTTGATTGCGCACATCGGAGGCAACCTTGGACGCCTGTTCCGCATTGCTGGCGATTTGTGCGGTCATGCTGGCATTGTGTTCGGAGCTGATCGCGATCTCTTTGGTGGTTTGGACATCCTGATCGATCTTTTTCTTTACCGAATCGACGAAGTAGGAAGTCTCGGCAGAGCCGATCATGATGTGATCGAGTTGCTGGCTGATGATGTCCGCCAGCCGGGCGTCGCTGTTGTTATCGGGTTTTCTGGTCAGCAGCAGGGTCAGCAGGCCGCCGCTTGTCGCCAGTGCCGCCAGCAGGACCGGACCTAGGGCTGCGCCGGCCAGCCAGTTGCCCAGGGCCGCCAGCGAGGTGCCGACTGCTAAAGCAAATACGCCTGTCAGCAGGGTGCGGAGGTGTGTATGTGGCATGGCGTGACCTTTTTCAATTGCGACTCTTGATTCGATGTTCAAACACGGAGCACGGGTGCCGGCTGATACTCAATGAGGAAGCGAGAATGCACCGCTTTGATTACAGTATTCTTACACAGCAACATTCCTGGTGGATACATATGTCGGCGTTGCGGCGTAAATAAATGCCGCCACAGCCGATGCAATCTCGCTCGGTCCCTGCTGCAGCCTCGCTGTTTGATGGATTAAGGGGGGTATCGGATCAAACAGGCGGGTTCCCGCATGATTTCATTGGGTAAATAAATATACTTATGGGGGTATATTTTCAGCAGGGGGAGGCAATGACGCCCGTTCAGCGGCTCTCACAAACGCATGAAATAGTGCAGAATATCGGTTTTGCATTGCCCTAACGCTGTGGATAAAGGTAAATGCAACAGTAAAGCCGATGGAGCAACAGCATGACCTACGAAGAATATCTCGACGAAGTGACCACCCTGATGGCAGAAATGTACAAGCTGAAAGATGCCGACGCGATCAAGTTCGTGATGCGTGCGCAAGCGGCCGACTACTTTACGCTGCATGACGACGATCCTGCGATGCGCACCCAGGAGCGCGCCGAGCAGGATGCGAAAACCGTCTACGAACAAAGAAACAAGTCGCGCCCCGAGATATTTCGCAAGTAAGGGCCGGCTTGCGGGGCGTCAAACTCCTTAGCCCTTGTAGATGCCGCAGCTGATGACCATGTCTTCATATTTCTCGAAGTACATCGACTTGGGTTCCATCTTGAGTGTTACAGGATTGGCAAATTTATAATCCTGCCAGCCTTTGCCCTTGGACCTGGCCAGTTCCAGGCGGTCTCTCATGTACGGCTTGCCGTCCTGATCCTTCAGGTCGATCAGGTTTTTACCCTGCATCTTCCTGTTCGCGCCATGGGCCAGTTCCAGTCCGTTCATGTCGAGAATGGTCACGTACAGATCGCGCTCCCTGAATTTATCACTCAGCGAATTGATCTCGGCGATGGTTTTTTCCTTGCCGTTGGCCTTGATGTGGGCGATCACCTTCTGCACCATCGCGACCGCTTGCTCCGCGCTGCCGTGATCCGCGCCGTAACTGGCGCCGGCGCAGCAAAATGCCGCCAGCAGCAGGATGAGTTGTAAGATTTTCCGCATTTGATTCGTCTCCTGAAGTCATGAATAGCTCAGGGCGTGGCTGCTGCCGCGCTGGCTGAACTGCTTTGCACGTTTCGGGTGAAACATGTATCCGGACTGTAGGGGGGGAATTGACTTGCGGCAAGTGTGGAAAACCGCAGTTAACCGGGGGCGCAAGCGTGCGTCCCCATGTTTGCGGCTGATGCAATGCTAATTATTAATTGTTAATAGTCTGCAACTGGCTATGCTTATAGCGCGGATTGGTCTCGACATAGACTCTGACCGGATGATCAAGCAGTCCTTGCGGCGCAACCTGGTTCAAGTCGAACGAAGTGACCGTCCTCGGGACATCAAAATTCCAGGCGAAGGATTTGTCGCCCGCACTGAATTTCACCGTATCACCGCCCGTGATGTTCACATATTTGGTGTCTGACTGGATCACTATCGTGCGCGAACTCATTGCTGCCGGGGCCGGATCGCCCAGCAGGGCGAGCGGCGGCGCTGCCGCAAGTGCGGACAGACTGAGTCCGGATAGAATCAATGCCACAGCGGTTGCCGAAGATAATTTCGATTTCATGACGTACTCCTGTGAAAAAGAGAATGGTCGGCGCCGGCATTGCCTATGAATGCTGACGCCAACCAAAATTGGATAACTACCGATCAGCGTTGTTCGCCTGAATGACAAGGCAGAATGCGCAGATCTTATTTTTAAACAAGGAATCCGGCTATTTTCGTGATGGTTGGATAAATCGGGCTGCCAGGCCGCAGGCCGATGCCTTGCCAGACATGTTTTGCCAGGCCGTGCCGGCGGCTTGCGCCACCCTAATTTACGGAGAGATTGCCCTTGCTTATCAATTGTGTTGCCTATCAGGAAGGGAACAAGCTGTGCGATATCCCGACCGAACAGATCAGCGATTACGTCGAGCGCCCCGACTGCTTCGTCTGGGTCGCGCTGCGCGATGCCGAACCGGCTGAATTGACGCAGATGCAGCACGAATTCGGCCTGCACGAGTTGGCGGTCGAAGATGCGATGCGCGGCCATCAGCGCCCGAAAATCGAGGAATACGGCGATTCGCTGTTCGCGGTGGTGCATACGGTGGAACTGGTGGACGGCGAACTGAGCGTCGGGGAAGTCGACGTCTTCGTCGGCGCAAATTATGTGCTGTCGGCGCGCAACCGCAGCCAGCAAGGCTTTCTGGGCGTGCGCGCGCGCTGCGAACACGAGCCGCACCTGCTCAGACAGGGTTCCGCCTTCGTGCTGTATGCGCTGATGGATGCGGTGGTCGACCGTTATTTTCCGGTGGTCGAGGCGCTCGAATCCGAACTGGAAACCATCGAGGAACAGATTTTTTCCAAAGGCTCGGAACGCGCCAATATCCAGCGCCTGTATCAGCTCAAGCGCAAGGTGATGTTGCTCAAGCATGCGGTGGCGCCGTTGATGGAAGCCATCGGCAAGCTGCACGGCGGCCGGGTGCCGGCGCTGTGCGCGAATACGCAGGAATATTTCCGCGATGTGTACGATCACCTGTACCGCATCAACACCTCGATCGACACCATCCGCGACACCATCAGCACCGCGATCCAGGTCAACCTGTCGATGGTCGCCATCGACGAAAGCGAAGTCAACAAGCGCCTCGCCGCCTGGGCCGCGATCTTTGCGATCGCCACTGCCTTTGCCGGGATCTGGGGCATGAACTTCAAGGTCATGCCTGAACTGGAATGGAAGTACGGCTATCCGGTGGCGGTCCTGATCATGTGTTCGGTCTGCAGCTACCTGTATTACCGCTTCAGGAAATCGGGCTGGCTGTAGCGCATGGAACCGGGGTCACGCTTCGATTGACCTGATAAAAAACAGCCCGGACTAAACACAGTCCGGGCTGCTGCGAGTTGCGTCGCGTCGACATCGGCCGTTTATTCATTGCCGGCATGGGAATAGGTCGGGTTCGGTGCTACATATGCCCGCACTTTGTGATCCAGTACACCGGCAGGTGCGACCCGGTTCAAGTCGAACGAAGTAATAGTTTCCGGCCCAGTAAAACTCCAGGCGAAGGATTTGTCGCCGGCGACAAACTTGATGGTTTCACCTCCGGTCACTCTGACAGACTTGGTTTTGGGTGCAATCATCACCGTGCGCGCGGCGGCCGCTTCCGGCGCTGCATCACCCAGCAGTTTAAGGGGCGGCGGGGCTGCCAGCGCAGACAGGGACGCTCCGGACAATAGCAGGGCTGCCAAGCCCCGGAAAAGAGGTGCTGATTTCATACATGCCTCCACGTAAACAAGAGATGGTCAAGGCCGGAAAACTGCATATCGGCCCCCAACTCAAGGTTAGATGAGTGCGGTTTTTGTTCGTTCCATCAAAGGACCGCTACAAACTGGGGCAGCCGGTAAAATGCGTGGTTTTTTGCCATTTTGATGATAAAACTGCGGGGTATGAGGTAAAACCTGCATTTCCACATAGATATTCATTGCACTTTTTGAAATACACTGACGAGTATCCTGAATGTCGAGTGGCTGCGGCCTGCTACAATTTGTTACAAAATCAGGACTGACGCAACATACATCGGAAGCAGGGCGAAGAGGAAAAATGGACACCACACATCGCGCCGGTACGCCGGCCCGCGTCAAGGATCTCAGGCATGCGCTGGATGCTGCACGCCTGTTTCGCGGTATCGGCCTTGAATCCATCGAATATCTGCTGCCGAGCTGCCAGATTCTCGAGATCGAGGCCGGCGCGGCGCTGCTCAGGCAGGGCTCGGACAACGACTGCGTCTTCGTTTTACTCTCCGGCAGCCTGCAAGTCCATCTGCTGCAACCGCCCGACCAGGAAATCACCACCATCCGCGAAGGGGAATGCGCGGGCGAAATGTCGGTCATCGATGGCGGTGCAGTCTCGGCCGACGTGATCGCCGATCAAGCCTCGCGCGTGCTGCGCATTCCGCAGGATGTGCTGTGGTCGATGGTCGGCGCTTCGCACGGGCTGGCGCGCAATTTACTCTACATCCTGTCGACGCGGATGCGCTTGGATAACAAACTGATCGTCGAGAGCCTGCACGCACGGCGCGAATTCGAACAGGCAGCGCAGACCGACGCGCTGACCGGCCTGCACAACCGGCGCTGGCTGAACGATGCGTTCGCGCGGCAGGTGGTGCGCTGCAGCGAGGATGGTCAGGACTTCTGCCTGCTGATGATCGACATCGATCATTTCAAGCGGATCAACGACAGCGACGGCCATGTCGCCGGGGATCATGCGCTGGTGGCGGTGGCGGCAGCGTTGGCCAGGCACATCCGGCCGATGGATTTGCTGGTGCGTTTCGGTGGTGAGGAGTTCGCTCTCGGCCTGCCCGGCACCGACTGCGATGAAGCGCTGATGGTGGCCGAAAGGCTGCGGCATGCGATCGAATGCCTTGTATTGCCGTTCCGCAACAGCCATCCGTTGCCGCATCTGACCGTCTCGCTCGGCGTGGCGCGGATGCAGCAGGGGCAGACGCTCGATGCGCTGATTGCCGCCGCCGACGCAGCGCTGTACCGCGCCAAGGACGGCGGACGCAACCGGGTTGTCATCTGAACATCGGGCGCACAGAGCGCGCCTGAGCGCTGGCAGCGCGCTCCAAGCCGTGTTCTGCGCTTTATATTTCTCAGGTAAACAAGGGGGTATGTGCTAAAACAGGCATGTTCCCGCACAGTTTCATTGCGGTGTTGAAAATACACTGGTGGGTATGGTGCAGCCTCGAATACTTGCCGAGCGGTCGTGCAAGGGCGGCGCAAAGATGCACCCACCTTGCACGGCTAGCGTTTACTTCAAGCCGAGACGAGCCTTGGTGGCGTCGATCAACGCGGTATCGTAGGGATACAGGTTTTCGATGAAGAACAGTTCGGTGGCGGCCGGATCTTCCAGGCACAGCGTGATCATGTGCGGGCCATCTTCGAACGTCCCCAGGAAATCATTGCCCCAGCGATTCTGACGATGCGCGCGCAACACCTCCCGACCCAACTCTGCCAAGGGCGCGGCCACGCCGGCTGCCAAGGCTTCCTGCTGCCAGTCATCCCAAAAGAAGTTTTCTGCTGCCTGATCATCCATCTGTCTGTATTCCAAGGTAGGTGTAAAGGCCGCCATTCTACTCCGGAAGGGGTGAGCGGGCACTTACTGCTGTGTCGGATAGCTGATTATGCCCCGCTGCCTCTGCGTCCCGCATCAGCGGCGTGCCGCCGCAACGTAGCCGGGAAAGAATTCTTGCAGCAGGAATTGCTGCAGTTCGCTGCCGTGTTCCGGCCGTGCGCTGAGCGTAAACTCCCGGCCCAAGCGATGCGAATCCCAGACGAAATCACCGCTCTTGTGACGCCGGATCAGATCGATCATCTGCTTCACGACCGCAATCCGGATGTCCTCGTCTGCGCCCTGATCGACGTTGATGAGCTGGGTCGAATTCCGGCGGAAGTTCAGATTCCAGCCGCGGAACATGAATTCGGCGCTATGCAGGCCCAGCCTGCGGATCTGGAACACGCCGCCGTGATCGTCCTTGTCGGCGCCCTGCGCAGCGCCAGGATGCGCGGCTGCGATATTCGCACGGGCGATCCGGTTGGCGCGCTGCGCGTCGTCTTCCGGCGCGGCCGTGCCATCCTGCGCGGCGGCGTCCGCGCGGCGTTTGCGCGCCGCCTCCAGTTGCGTCAGCATGTCGTCCGCAGGCGCAGGCGTCACCGTCACCGTAGCCGGCACGCGCTGCGCGCTCTCCGGACTCGCGATCGGCTTGTTTGGAATCGGGGCGGGCGCAGGGCTGCGGTCCGACTGTCGTATCGGCTTGCGCAGCACAGGTCTGGGCGCCGGTCTGGCTGCCGCCGGCGCCTGATGCGCCTCAGGCGCAATCGGGGTGGGTGGCTGGAACGGCGTCAGCGTGACGCTCAGGCGGCTGTCGTCGCCGCGCGCGGTCGTGGTGGCCGGCACCGGCGCGTGTTCGATCAGGTACCAGAATCCTAGCGCGTGCAGCAATACCGACAGCGCGATGGCCAGCATGACCGGCTGTGGGCGGCGGCCTGCGCCGGGAACAATCGTCTGGGCGCGCATTGCAGTAATTTTTTCTTGCAAAATTGCCTGTTTCCTTCAATTTGAACGGCTATTTTACCGAACAGCGGCATCCGGTGATTTTTCATCAGTCGTCAGACACAATCCAGGCCCATTTGTTGCAAGGGATGGATGCAGCGAGGTCGGCTGGACATCGCGGCGGGATCACTTATCATGGCAGGTCAGTCAAAAAGGAAATCATGAACACCACAGCCAAACCCGAATCGCTATCAGCGCTGGCGCTGATCGAACGCTTGAACGAGATCATCAGGGAATACGGGCCGGAGGTGATGCTCGCGGTGACCGACCCCGAGGTCGGCCCCGATGCCACGGTGCTGCTGGCGCACAACAGCGGCAAGCTGTTCATCGACTCGGAAACCGGGCAGCCGGTCTACGTGATCGATGCGGAACACGACTTCACGCCGCTGTGGGCGGACAAGAAATCCGAAGATGCGTAAGCGATCCGTTTTTTCTGAAATGCGAAAAAGCAGGGGTATAGGATAAAAATGGCGATTATCCGCAGGTAATCATTGGGCCTATGAAAATACACCAGGCAAGTATAGTGCAGTGCCCGGAGCGGTGTCGGAGCGCGTGCCCGGCAGCCCAGGCCGGCCAATTGCGCGCAAGGCTCAGCGTGCCCCAGATCTTGAACGGGAACACGAACGGCTGCTGCCGCGGGTCCAGATGCAAGTCATCCAGACAGCCTTTGAAGCTGCCGCCAGCCGATTGACCCGCCAGCGACAGCGTGACCGCAAAGCGCGCGACCCCGTTGCCGCAGCCCATCGCGTTGGAGTCCAGCGCAAACCGCCGGCATCAATGCCAGCACAATCTTGCTGCGGCAACGTCGATCTCCTGTTTAATCGACACTGACCCCGATATTTTCTGACCCCGATATTTTATGGAGCCCGGCTTGGCTATTTGCGCTCGATAACGATTAATATTGCGGTTCAGTAACATCAATGCGTGAAGCAACCACTATGCATAAATGGATAAATCGCTTGCTCGGCATCCCGCAAGCGCAACCCGGGCTGCCTTCGGTGCCTGCCAGCAGCGCGCTGCCGGTCGGCAACCTGCATCCGGTTTGTGCCGCTCCCGGCGCGCTGCCGCATGCGAATATCGATATCGATGCGATTTTCTACCGCTGGCTGATCGGCAGCAGCGGCACGCCGTCCAAGGGGGCGGGCGCTCAGGAGCAGACCATTTTGCAGGCGCTCGATACGCTGTCGAAATCGAAACTGGCCGGCGCCAACCTGGTGCCCCGGGTGCCGGCGATCATTCCGCAACTGCTCAAGAGCTTGCGCGACGAGAATGTTTCCGCCGCCGACTTGTCGCGCCAGATCGCCCACGACGTGGTGCTGATTGCCGAAGTCATCCGCGAGGCCAACAGTCCCTACTACCATCCGGCCAAGCCGATCGCCAATCTGGAAAACGCGGTCATGGTCTTGGGCCAGAACGGCTTGCGCCTGCTGATCGCCAGGGCGGCGTTCCGGCCCATCATCAACCTGCAATCCGGGCGTTTCACCAGCCGCGCCGCGCCGCATATCTGGGCCCAATCGGAAAAGTGCGCCGACACCTGCAGCCGCCTCGCGGTGGCAATGAAGGTCGAGCCATTCGAGGCATTTCTGGCCGGACTGATCCAGAACGTCGGCCTGATCGTCGCGTTCCGGCTGATCGACCGCTTGTGCGACGGCCACGCGTTGCCGGGATCGGAACTGTTCTGCCGTTCCCTCAGCGCCCATGCCCGGATGCTGTCGGCGCTGATCGGGCAGCAATGGGATTTTCCGCACGATGTGGTGATCGCGATCGAAGACATGAGCTGGGGCCTGCCCGCGGTCGATAAGGCACCGCTGCATCAGGTGCTCTCGAGCAGCGACCGCGTCAGCAAGATACGCATGCTGGTCGACAATAAATTACTGGGCCAAGACGAGGAATCTGTCTTGAACGGGCTGTCCGCCGCCGCGCTGCAGTGCTTCAATCAACTCAAGCCGCCGCCAGTCGGCGCCTGAAGCGCCGCAGCCTGGCGCTGCGCTTTCAGCCCAGGCTGTCGTGCCGCTTCATTCGCGCAGGAAGTACAGCGCCGCGCACAGGCCGCCGCCCACCACGTACAGCAGCCAGGTCTGCGAAATCGCATAAGGGTAGAGCATCAGGCCGGCGCCGATCCACTTCGGCGTGCTGCTGGCGGTCTTCTTGCCGTAGCGCCAGGCTGCCATGCCGATGATGCCGAATATGATTGCGCCCAGCAGGTAGGCCGGGCTGGGCAGGGTCAGGCCAAGCGCGCCAAGGGTATTCAAGTCATCCATGCTGTGTCAGTGATCCTTCGTAAATAATGAGCGGGTGAGCGCAGTGTAATGGAATCGCCGGACAGCCGCCGCGGGTCCGCCTTTGCGCCCATTTTTATTGAAAAAACAGGGGGTATAAGTCGAAATATATGGCTTTCCGCACGGTTTCATTGGGCCTTCAAAAATACAGCGGGCAGTATCCAAAGGCGTGAAGTGCCGTGCGGCGGCGCCCCGTTTGAATCAAATTCAGCCAAATTCAGCCAAACGGCCTGACCCCGATCAGCCATTGATGCAGGAATCCGGCGAACAGGCCCCACGCCAGCACGCCGGCCGCAACGACCTTGGCGTCGCCCGCCGCGCTGCCGGCAGCATAGACGGTGCCGGCGGCCCGGTCACGGCCCCGCGCCGCACGAAAAGCCAGTATCGCCCACAGCAGAAAGGCGCCGAACAGCAGCAGGTCGGCCAGATTGCCGTTCGACAGCAGATGCGCCAGCGCCCAGGTCTTCACGCCCAGCAGCATCGGATGATGCAGCGTCGCCTTGATCCGGCTGCCCGGCACATAGGCCGCCGCCAGCAGGATGAACGCCGGCAGCGTCAGCAGCGCCGCCAGATGGCGGGTCCACAGCGCAGGTTCCCACAGTGCCACCGGCTGCGCACGGCTCAGGCCGAAGCCCCAGACGATCAGGCCCAGGCCCAGCGCCGACAGCAGCGCATAGAGTCCCTTCCAGCGCATTTCGCCGAGCCGCGCGATCTGCTGCGTGCGCCAGCCGTCGGCCACGATGCGCACCGAGTGCACGCCAAGAAAGAGCAGCAAGCCGAGCAGCAGAACGATCATGATAGTTTCCTGAGAGTAGTTAGATGGACTGAAGCATAACAAGGAAATGTGACTTGCCGGCGGCAACCCGAAAAACAGCGCAAGCATCACTGCCGCCGCGCAAGCGCCGTTCAGGGCTGCACCCACTGGCGCCGGAACTTTTCGCCGATCTGCGAACCCAATTTTTGTGGCGTGAAGTGCGAGCTGTACTGTCGTGCCGCCACAGTGGGCTGTGAAGTTAGCACAAACGGAGGTGGACAAACATGAAACGAATAAAACGATTGCTGCTGTTGAGTTCAATCCTTCTTGGTCCCGGCATCGGCTTTTCCGGAGAAGCGGTAACGGAAATTACGCCTGTGACCGAGGGCAATATCAGCTTTATTGGCGGCGGCATCGGCGCGGGACAGGCGCAGGCGATGAAGAATCTGCGCAAGGACTACAACCTGTTACTGACTTTCGCAGTGAAGGGTTCCGGCGACATATCTGGCCGATGTCAATCTGAATATCCAGGATCGCAAGGGTAAGAAAGTACTGGAAACGGTGTCGCCGGGACCGCTTTTTTACGTAAAATTGCCACAGGGACAATACAAGGTCACTGCGGAATATGGCGGAAAATCGCTGACCAAGTCGGCTGACATCAAGAACAACAGCCCCGCCCGCGATCTGTATTTTTACTGGGACAAGGAAATAGCAAAAGACGCGGCAACGGAGTAGGCCGTCATGCCGTCGATGGCGGGTGAGGGGCGTCAAGCAGAGCCGGCTCAGCGCCATTCGCGCGGATCGACGCAGTAATACTCTTGCAGCGCGGCGAACAGCGCCGGGTGTTCCTGTGCCAGCGCTGCGGATTTTTCAAAAAAAGCCTCGGTCGCCACCGCGAAGAATTCGGCCGGGCTGCTGGCGCCATAGGGATCGATCACGCCTGCCGCATGCTGCCGTGCCGCCTGCTGCAGCAGCGCGAATTCCTGCACGAAAACCGCCGACCAGCGCGCATAACGCGCGCGGCTGTCCATGTACGGCGCGCCATTGGTGCTGCCGGACTCGCTGTCGAGCTGATGCGCGAACTCGTGCAGCACCACGTCGTGCCCCGGCGCGGCGTCGGCGCTGCGGCGTTTGACATGATCCCAGGCCAGTATCACCCGGTCGTCGCTCCAGGATTCGCCCAGCAGAGTTTGATGGCTGTGCGTCACCAGCCCGCCGGCGGCAAGCTCGGTGCGCGGCACGATGAAGGCCGACGGATACAGCAGGATGAACGACAGCTTCGGATACACCGGCGTCGCGCGATTGAGCAGCAGCAGGCAGGCCTTGCCGGCGATCGTCAGCTTCATCTCGGTGCTGACCTTCAGTCCGGCGCAGCCGACGAATTTTTTCTCCAGCAGGAATTGCTGGATCAGGCGCTTCAGCTGCAGCTGAAGATCGGCCGGCAAGCGCGAATAGTGCGGCACATTGCGCCGCAGGATTTTCGCGTAAGAACGCGGAAAAGGGCGCGCGATCGCACGCCGCACCCGGTATTTCGGCAGCCAGAACAGCAGCCCGATCCCGAGCGCCAGCAGCAGCGTCAGCACGATCAGCGCCATGATCCTGGAAATGGCAGTTGACCGCTTGTTGATTTCGATAAGCTCATGGATTCATTGAAATTTTTCATGGTTAAACAGTTCACCGTTTGGGTGAGAGCGCTACAGGCGCGATTGCAGTTTTCCATGCATCCCTTCCTTGTCGGGTGCGCCTGCGATATGAGTGAGCCAGTGGTAGATGGGATAGCCGCAACGAAAAGCAATAGACGGCAAGCAATAGGCGGCAAGCGGCATGGAACTTTGCAGCTAATTAATTTTCAAAACCATATCATCACAAACCGGATGAATGTCATGGCAAAGTCAATCTCCCCTCTGGACCAGCACTTCAGCCTGCCGTCCATGCGCACAGTGGAAGCCAGCCGGCCACTGGCCTGGCTCAAAGCCGGGTGGTCCGATCTGCGCGACAACCCGGGCGCCAGCCTGACGTATGGATTGGCGCTGTCGATTGCCGGCTTTCTGATCCTTTACTACGCAGCCGACATACCGTATCTGCTTACCGCCGCGATTTCGGGCTTTTTCCTGATTGGGCCGGTCGCCGCATCGGGTCTGTCCGAATATCGAGGCGGCACGAAAACGCTGAGAAATCGCACGTTCTTGGCGCAATCGCCTTATATGTAATGGCGTATGAGGGCGAGTCGCTCAGTTCTTCGTCGTCATCCCGCGCGGATTGCCGTGCAGATCCGGGAGCGTCTTTCTGCGCTCATGTTTGCGCTAATTTCGTCAGGGGCGGCGTGCCGGACGTCAGCCATTTTGTAAAAAATCTGCTGTTGTCGGGCGAGTACGTGCAATTTGTCGGGCTGTATCTGCTGGCAGGCGGCGTACTGGCCGCGACGGTATTCGCGCTATCGGCTTTCGCCATTCCGATGCTGCTGGATCGCAAGGTCGATGTCGTCACAGCGATGATGAGCAGATTTCGGGCCACTGAAAAAAATCTCGGCGCGATGTTGGTCTGGGCCATGCTGATTGTCGCCTGCATCGCGATCGGTTTCGCCACGATGATGATCGGCATGATCGTGCTGCTGCCGCTGTTTCGGCATGCGACATGGCACGCTTACAGGGATCTTCTGTGGAATAGATGTCTGCGTTCGTGGCATCTGTGGGCACCTGATTGGGCTTTGCAGCCGAATCCAGGTGCCGGCTTCGAAGTTGAACCTTCGCTGGCAAGGCTGAACAGTTATCCATCACGGATCTGCGCCATGGTGCAGATCCGTTCTTGCTGTGCGTCAGCCCCGCGCGGCCTTCAATGCCGCATTGAGGGTCGCGCTCGGGCGCATCACGGCCTTGAGCTTGTCGGCGTCGAGCAGGTAGTAGCCGCCGATGTCGACCGGCTTGCCCTGCACCGCCTTGAACTCGGCGACGATCTGTCTGCTCGTTGTCGGTCAGCGTCTTGGCCAGCGGCGCGAAATGCGCCTGCAGTTCCGCGTCGTCGGTCTGCGCCGCCAGCGCCTGCGCCCAGTACATCGCCAGGTAGAACTGGCTGCCGCGGTTGTCCAGCTCGCCGGTGCTTGGGCGACGGCGACTTGTTGTTGTCGAGCAGCTTGCCGGTGGCGTCGTCCAGCGTCTTGGCCAGGATCTTGGCCTTGTCGTTGCCGGTCTTGATGCCCAGATCTTCCAGCGACACCGCCAGCGCCAGGAATTCGCCCAGCGAATCCCAGCGCAGGTGGTTTTCTTCGACCAGTTGCTTGACGTGCTTCGGCGCCGAGCCGCCGGCGCCGGTTTCGTACATGCCGCCGCCGGCCATCAGCGGCACGATCGACAGCATCTTGGCGCTGGTGCCCAGTTCCATGATCGGGAACAGGTCGGTCAGGTAGTCGCGCAGGATGTTGCCGGTCACCGAGATGGTGTCCAGGCCGCGGATCACGCGCTCCAGCGTGTAGCGCATCGCGCGCACCTGCGACATGATCTGGATGTCCAGGCCGGTGGTGTCGTGGTCCTTCAGGTAGGTCTCGACCTTCTTGATCAGCTCGGCTTCGTGCGGACGGTACGGGTCGAGCCAGAAAATCGCCGGCATGCCGGAATTGCGGGCGCGGGTGACGGCCAGCTTGACCCAGTCGCGGATCGGCGCGTCCTTGACCTGGCACATGCGCCAGATGTCGCCTGCTTCGACGTTCTGCGCCAGCAGCACTTCGCCGGTGGCGAGGTCGACGATGTTGGCGACGCCGTCTTCCGGGATTTCGAAGGTCTTGTCGTGCGAGCCGTATTCCTCGGCCTGCTGCGCCATCAGGCCGACGTTGGGCACGGTGCCCATGGTCACCGGGTCGAAATTGCCGTTGGTCTTGCAGAAGTTGATCATCTCCTGGTAGATGCGGGCGAAGGTGCGATTCCGGCATCACCGCCTTGGTGTCCTTCGGACGGCCGTCGGCGCCCCACATCTTGCCGCCGATGCGGATCATGGCCGGCATCGAGGCGTCGACGATCACGTCGTTCGGCGAGTGGAAGTTGGTGATGCCCTTGGCCGAATCGACCATCGCCAGTTCCGGGCGGTGCTCGTGGCAGGCGTGCAGGTCGCGCTCGATCTCGTCGCGCTTGCGATTCCGGCAGGGTGGCGATCTTGTCGTACAGGTTGACCATGCCGTTGTTGACGTTGACGCCCAGTTCCTCGAACAGCTTGCCGTGCTTCTCGAACGCGTCCTTGTAGAAGATCCTGACGCAGTGGCCGAACACGATCGGGTGCGAGACCTTCATCATCGTCGCCTTCACGTGCAGCGAGAACATCACGCCGGTCTTGCGCGCATCTTCCATCTGCTCTTCGTAGAACTCGCACAGCGCCTTCTTGCTCATGAACATCGAGTCGATGATCTCGCCGTCGAGCAGCGACAGCTTCGGCTTCAGCACGATGGTCTTGCCGCTCTTGGTGAGCAGTTCCATCTTGACGTCGCGCGCCTTGTCCAGCGTCATCGACTTTTCGCCGTGGTAGAAGTCGCCGTGCTTCATGTGCGCGACGTGGGTGCGCGAGGCCTGGCTCCATTCGCCCATCGAGTGCGGGTTCTTGCGCGCGTAGTTCTTGACGGCCAGCGGCGCGCGGCGGTCGGAGTTGCCTTCGCGCAGCACCGGATTGACCGCGCTGCCCAGGCACTTCGAGTAGCGGGTCTTGATCGCCTTTTCTTCGTCGGTCTTCGGGTTTTCCGGGAAGTCGGGGATCTTGTAGCCGCGCGCCTGCAGTTCCTTGATCGCGGCGCTCAGTTGCGCCACCGAGGCGCTGATGTTCGGCAGCTTGATGATGTTGGTGTCCGGCTGCAGCGTCAGCCGGCCCAGTTCGGCCAGGGTGTTCGGCACTTTCTGCTCATCGGTCAGGAATTCGGGGAATTCGGCCAGGATGCGCGCCGCCACCGAAATGTCGCTCTTGACGATGTCGATGCCGGCCGGCGCGGTGAAGGTGCTGATGATCGGCAGAAAAGACGCAGGTCGCCAGCAGCGGCGCCTCGTCGGTGAGCGTGTAGATGATGGTTGATTTACCTGCAGTCATTGTTATTTCCTTGCTGTTGGTTAGTCGAAGTGCGCGCGCATATTGTATTGCTGCTTCCTGTCACCAAGCTGTCAACGCCATAAAAGCGTGCTGAATTAGTCTGGCGGCATCCATTATATTGAAATGGTGTCTCATGATATGAAATCAACCCCATCGCAAGAGCAGAAGTTTATCCGCACTTCCGCTTGATCGCGCAAAATAAACTCGGCCGAAGCCCCGTATCGCAGAATAATAGGGGGGTATCAGCCAAAACAGGTGGGTTGCCGCATGAATTCATTGGGCTTTAAAAAATACACCGGGAGGTATATTTTTGCTGAAATTGCGCAGCTTGGGCTGGCAGCGGGGCGACAGCCGCCCTGCGGCCGCCTCAGGGGCGCCGTCTGAACCAGCCGGTAAGCGAGATCCGGTCGCGCGTCGCCGGCAACACTTCGTGCAGCATGTCGGCCGACAGGAACAGCACCAGCCGGCTGCCCAGCGGCGCGATATCTTGCGCGGAGGCGCCCTCCGGATGCAGGCGCAGCGCGCCGCCTTCGTCCGCCCGCCAGTCGTGATTCAGATAGATCACGGCCGACACCGTGCGGCAGTCGTCGTCGCGAAAACGATCCAGATGCTGCAGGTAGGACGCGCCCGGCGCATAGAACGCAAAGTGGCTTTCATACTCGGCCAGCCCCAGATAAAGACGCCGGTTCAGCATCACGCGCAAGCTTTCCATGATCGCCAGATAGCGGTCGCATGCGACAGACTGGCCGGCCTTCAGCCATAGAATCCGGTCGCCGCGGATGCCCGGCCGCACTGCCTGTTGCTTGCCGCGGCCGACCCCGGCCAGTGTCAGCGCACCGGCCCCGGTCAGCGCACGGCATTCGGCCGCCAGCGCGCGCGTCAGTTCTTCCGGCAGGAAAATGTTTTGCTGCAACCAGCCATGCTCGACCAGGCCGTCGACGATATCGCGTTGCAGCGCAGCGCTGCCATAGGGAGAGCAAACAGGGGATTCTGAAAACATCGCGGCGGTTCTTTCCTGGAAACGTGCATCAACTGTGGAACGTCAATAGCCCAGGATTTCTGTTTGAACGCAGCTGCCTTGAACGCAGGCGGCGCGCTGATGCGGGTCGCCTGGTTTCGGGAGATAGAAGTATCTCTGACTGCGCATGGTAACACCTGGCCGCAACAGCGCAGCCACGCCGCCACAATCCGCGCGAATCGCCGACAGCGAGCGCCGCAACCGCCGCAGCAGGCGCGCCGTCTGCCGCCTCGATGATCGGTAAAACAGGGGAGTATCAAGCAAAACAGGTAGCTTGCCGCACGGATTCATTGGGCTTTGAAAAATACAGCGGGCAGTATATTTTTGGCCGGAATGGCCCAGCTTCCTGTGTTTGATCAATGCCAGCGCGCCGGATGCTACTAAACTGACGACCATCAAGTGGCGGCACGCGCGAGCGCGCGCTCCAGCGGCCATGCGGGAATCAGGAAATCTGCGATGACGATTCATCTCGATCACACCATCGTGCCATCACGCCACAAGACTGCTTCGGCCCAGCTGCTGGCCGAGCTGCTCGGGGTTGCCTGGGCGGAAACGGAACCAGGGCTGTTTACCGCGGTCTACGTGAATCACGGGTTGACGCTCGACTTCATGGACACGGATGAAGATTTTCCCATCTATCACTTCTGCTTTCGCGTCGGACAGCAAGAGTTCGATGCCATTCTTGCGCGCATCAAGGCGGCCGGCATCAAGTATCGCAGCACGGTACGCGGCCCGGTGGATATGCAGGTCAACCCGCAATTCGGCAACATCTACTGGAACGAGCCGGACGGGCACCAGTGGGAAATGCTGACCGTCAGCTATGCGCGGCCGGCGCACTGATTCCACTGATTTTTTTATTTGGCTGGTGCCGCCTTGGGTTGGACAGTGGCGCAGCGGCCGGATGAACTTGCAGCGAGGGAAAAATGCCTTACACCCGATTGAGCGATTTGCCCGACAGCGTGCGCGATAATTTGCCCACGCACGCGCAGGAAATCTACCGCGCCGCCTTCAACCTAGAAACGGCGGTTGGACAGGCGCGAGTGTGCGTTTTTCCGGCTTTCTGGCTAGGCGCGACGACGCTGCAGACTGCATTCTGCGAGGAGGAGCAACGAAGCCAGGGAGCCGGAAAGGCGTGCAATCGCGCCTGTAGCGCTCTCACCCAAACGATGAAATGTTTAATCATTGAAAATTTTTAATGATTTCATGCGTTTATCGAAGGCAGTAAGCGGTCAACTGCCGTTTCTAGGTTCAATGCATGGCACGAATATGCCGACAGCGCGGCACGGCGCGACGACGCCTCGCGCGAGGAAACCGCGCACAAGGTGGCGTGGGCGGCGGTCAAGCAAAGCTATCGCAAAAACCCGCAAACCGGCAACTGGGAAGCCCGGGACGACTGAGCTGCAGGCAGCGGCGGACGCCAGTGCCCGGCAACGCAATCCGGGCAGGCAAGGCTATTCGGCCGCCGCATGCACGCAGTTACGCCCCGACTGCTTGGCGTGGTACAGCGCGGTGTCGGCCAGGCGCACCAGATCCTCCGGGATGTGCTGCCTGGAAGGCAACAGGCTGGTCACGCCAATGCTGAAGGTGACGATGCCCTGGGGTATGTCCGCATGCGGCAACGCCAGCGACCAGACTTCCTGCTGGATGCGCCGGGCCGCTTCCAGTGCTTCGCTTTCGTCGGTATCCGGCAGCAGCACGACGAATTCCTCGCCGCCGTAGCGCGCCACCAGCTCCCCCGCGCGCCGTCCCGCCTTGACCATCGCCTGCGCCAGCGCCCGCAGGCAGTCGTCGCCGGCCAGATGGCCGTAGTGGTCGTTGAAATGTTTGAAGTTGTCGACGTCGAGCATGATCAGCGACAGCGGCGTGCCGCCGGCGCGTTGCGCACGGGTCCATTCCTGCGCCAGCATGTGGTCGAAGCTGCGGCGGTTGGCGATGCCGGTCAGTCCGTCGGTGTTGCTCAGCATTTCCAGCTTGTAATTGGCTTCGGCCAGCGCCCGGGTGCGCTCCTCGACCAGGATCTCAAGATCGTGGTTGCGTATCTGCAAGCTCTTGATCGGGTACACCTCGCCCTCCTGCGTAATGCCATACGGGATCGAGATGCCGCTGTGCGCAATCTTCCAGTCCTTGCCCTCCAGCCGGAACACCAGCGCCAGCCGCGCCGCCTTGCGCGACAGGATGAACTCGGGGATCGGCAGATGGATGTGGAACAGCGCAGTGACGGCCACCACCTTGTCGCTCAGATCCTGCAGCGCAAGGTCCAGCATCTCGATGCGGATGCGGCCGGTCACCTGCGCGAAATCCTGGCGGGTGATCGCCAGCCACTGGTCCCGGTCCTTGACCAGAAAATCGCCGCCGCCGGTATAGCCGCTGAAATTTTCACTGAAGTGCGCGGTCAGCCGATCGTCGCGCGCCGCGTACATCTCGATGTACTCGTCGAACAGTGACCGGATCAGGTCCTGACGTGCTGGTCGTGGGGTGCTGGCGCGCATGGTGAGTATCGAAAATAGATTTTGATAATGAAAATTGCAATCAGGCGCCGGTGTGCCGGGGCGATTTTGTTGCCGATCCTATTGCCTATACACAGACGACTTTACACCCTCCGTCGCGGCCGGGTGCGCTTTAGCTCTTGCATTGTTCTGTTTTCGAGCGGAAACCTTGCGGCAGATCTACCTTGCTGCGCGCCGCGTAATCGAAGAACACGATGCCGGTCTTGCCGCGCGCCACTTCGCGCTGCGACAGCTGCTCGCGCATGCGCCACAGCAGGTCGCAGCCGTACTGGTTGAAGTCGGCCGCCGCCATCTCGACCACCATCACCTCGCCGTGGAACGCTTCCGAGCGGTATTGCAGCGCGGCATCGGCGACGATGATGCCGACCCCCTCCACATCCAGTTCGGTGTAGCCGAGCGACTGGAAAAAACGGGCGCGCGCCTCCGACACCACGCTCAGCAGCAGCGCATTGTCGAGGTGGCCGCCGTAATTCATGTGGCTCAGGTACAGCGTGATGTCGGTCGAAAACGGGAACTGCTCGGGAAGCGAGATTTTGATGCGTGGCATGGTGTCGGTTCGATAGGTTGGGGCGGCACGCACAGGCGGCAGCCGGGGAGCGCCAAGTATCGCAGATTTTACGGGGCGGCAAGAACAAGGGGCCGCCCACCTTGGCCTTCATTGTCACCCGATAAGGGGGCTCCTTTGCCCGGCATGTCCGGTGCCGGCAAGTTTACGGGCGCTTTGAGGCCGCATTTCCACGGTCGCGGCGAGTGTGTTTGTTTCTGGCGAACAGCTGCGATCAAATGTGTTTGGCAGCGCCGAACACATTGCCTGCAGCGCCTCAAGCAGCACCGATGATGCTTTCGGCTGCAATCTGAATATTCTTATATTTATCAAGTACTTACGATTGCCGCCGCAGCGCATGGCATGGGCTGGCACGCTCCATGCTGTATGTCTATCGAGCCCAACGAAATGCTCACCAACCAACCCAACCTTTAGGAGAATACCCATGAAATCGACTCTGATGATCAAAGACCTGGCCCTCGACAAGCAACTCGACAGCAAGTCCATGTCCGCCGTGCGCGGCGGCAGCAACTTCAATATGGGCAATATCAACGCGGCTTTCGGCGGCGGCTTCGCCAGCCCGGCCATCGTGGTGGCGCCAGTCACCCAGGTGGACGCTCGCTCGACGATCGATACCACCATGCTGCAGAATTTTGGCGGATTCCAGCTTGCTGCACTGAATTAATCTAGTTATCAAACACCAACCACACCTTTAGGAGAATACCCATGAAATCGACTCTGATGATCAAAGACCTGGCCCTCGACAAGCAACTCGACAGCAAGTCCATGTCCGCCGTGCGCGGCGGCAGCAACTTCAATATCGGCAACCTCAACGCCGCTTTGGGCGGCGGCTTCGCCAGCCCGGCCATCGTGGTGGCGCCAGTCACCCAGGTGGACGCGCGCTCGACGATCGATACCACCACCCTGCAGAACTTTGGCGGAGTGCAGGCTGCCTGGTTGCGTTAAATGGAAGTGAGAGCCGCACTTGCAGGGGAGTGTCATCCTCTGCGGTGCGGCTCGCCGCTTGGCCGTCCCTGGCAATTTTGGAAATTTGGAGATATATAGCATGGCTGCAATCACGATCAATGACCTCCCGATGAACCGCGACCTGGATCGGCAAGCGATGTCGGCCATCCGAGGCGCCGGCGGTGCGCCGTGGGTCTTTGGCGCTTTCAGGCCTCATGTTGATGCGGCTCCCAGCCTCGTTCCGGTCGTCAACTTCTTTCAGGTCAACAACAGCTTCTTTGCCAATCAGATGATCAACCAGTCCCAGACCGTCAATATCAACAATTCGGGGGCGAATTCGAACATTAACGCGGTCCTGCTCGGCTCGGTCATCCCGTCATAATCTAAGCCGGCGCGGATGGGGAACGCCTTACGCATTGCGGCATCCAGTCTTGCAGATCAATCGGTGTCGCGCCCGTCGCGGTGCCACACCAGCGCCAGTGCCTTGACTTTCTGCCAGGCGCTGGCGCGTTCGTCCGACAGCACGTCGAGGAAATCCGACAGGCGTTTCGACTTGACCATCGTATAGGCGGTCAGCGCGGTGGTCAGCACAAACACGATCGCGAAAATCCACAATTTGCGGTTCACCGGAGCCTCCGCCTCCGCCAGCAGATTCATCCCCAGGAAGCCGGTGGTGATCGTGCCGATCAGGCCGAAGATGGTCACCACGGTCAGCCGCACCACGGTGTTGGCCTGGCGCCGCAGGCTGTCCGCATCCAGGTATTGGCTCATGTCCCCGATGCGCTCCTTGACCTCCGCATACAGCGGGTCCAGTTCGAGATGGTTGGCGCTCATGCGGAACAAGGCGCGCACCTGCGCCTGTTCGGACACCTCATGAAACCAGTAACGGTGGGTGAAGCGCAGAAAGCCGGCAAAACCGTCGCGGATGGTGCGCTTGAAGCGGCGCACGCTGGCGGCGTCGGCAATGTCCAGGTTTTTCAGCGCTTCGGCCAGCCGGTCCGAGAACATCAGCAGCGCCGCTTTCTGGAAATGCGCAATCAGGAACAGCAGGAAATGCTGGTGCCGGAACTGGGCCAGCACGCCCCGTTCGCGGCACACGTAAAACGGGCTGTGCGCGTCGCCCACCACCACCAGCGCATGCCCGCTGCACAGGTAACGGGTGTAGGGCGCGGCGCCGCTGTCGCTCCAGAAGCGGTCGTAGCAAAAGTGTCTTTTCAAAGTCGGCCAGGTGCTGCTGCGCATACGGCGGGCTGGCGTCGTGGCCGGACTCGGCCGCCCCGGTCACCAGCCCGAGGCGGATGAAGTCGTTGCGGCTCAGCGCCTGCGGCTTGTCCAGCGCCAGATAGCTCAGCTGCGGCATGCGGTAGTACTCGATCTGCCGGTAGCGCAGCGCGCCGGTCTGGTCCGACTGGTCGCTCACCAGCGGCTCCAGCAGCCAGGCCCAGTGGGCGGCGATGCGCGGCGCGCGGTGGCTGCTGACATGGGCCATGAACAGCTCGCGCTGGTTGGCATCGGACTGCGCCAGCACCTGCCCGTCGTGGCCCAGCCACTCGGCGCTGGACAGGCAGTGCAGCGCCTGCCCGTGCGCGTCCCAGCCGGCCGGGTAGCCGCGGCCGAAGCGGTACATCAATTCCTGCGCCTGGGCCAGCGTCAGGTCGTCGGCGCTGACTTCGACATTCAGCAGCACCAGATCGAGATCGAGGAAAAAATACAGATCGACGTGCGCGATGGTCGAGCGTGACCGGCGGCGCGCCCGGATGCGTGACCGCACGCACCGCGCGCACATCGCTGCGGCGAAACACCCGCATCGGCGAGCCCGCCGCAGCGCCACCTTTCCGGCCGTGTCCTTCGCCGTACAGGAAGCGCTGCACATACGGCAGGAAAGTCACGAATTCGTTGTAGTGGCGCTCCTGAAAACGCCCGCTGTCGCCGCTGTATTCGTCCACCACTTCGCGCCACGGCGAGGCCTCGCCCATGTCCGCCAGCAGCTGCCAGGGCTTGGCCAGATGACCGGCCGAGCCGCGCACCGGCATCAGGCGCAAAGGCCATAGCAAGACCTGGCGAAACTGCCGCACGCAGGCGGGATTCGACGCATTTGACATGGGCTGCCCTTTTCATCAATCGGTGCTGAAAGTATATGGGCAGCGGAGCGGCATGGTCCTTCTTTTCTTGATCGAGCGGAATTGTGCGCGGCAGGGGCGGCGCTGCTTGCCATCCGGATTACGTCTTGTAGCCTTGACGCGGGGAAACCTCAGGTGTCCTCCATTATTTTCAATCGGGCATCCGGCGAAAAACGCGTATCCGGCAAAAATACAAACATGCCGATTTCGCCGGAAACAACCATGCCTGGCCTTGCAGCACCGTGCTGTTTCCGGCAAAATAATAAAAATTAACATTTTGCCGGAAACATCATGAAGCTGCTATCCAATCAGCAACGACTTCACCTGGTCAACAGTGAACAACTCTTTGAAAATTATCGTGGCGCACAGCGCCATGCGAAAACTTACCGCTACGGGATGCGCTGGAAGACGGTCCGCGACGCCGAGTACCTGTTCAAAGACAAGGATAGGCGCGGAAACGGCAAGTCGCTGGGCCGGCGCTCGCCCGAGACCGAGGCATTATTGCTGACATACAGCAACGGACGTGCGGCGGCGCAGGAGCGCTTGCGACTGATCACCGAGCAAATCGTCGAGCAGGCAAGGCTCAACAAAGCATTGCGACTGGGCCGCGTCCCCCGCGTCGTGGCGCGCGTGCTGCGAGAACTGGATGAAGCCGGCCTGCATGAAGATTTCACGGTGATTGGCACGCAAGCCTTGTATGCGTATGAATCGGCCGGTGGCGCGCATTTCCTGCTCGAATTACTCGCCTCCGGCGATGTCGACCTGCTTTATGATGCCCGCCATAAAATCACGCTGGTGTCAGACAAACTCGATGGCGATGGTTTGCTGGGCTTGCTGAAAAAAGCCGACAAAACGTTTGAATGCGTGCGCGAGAATGGATACCGAGCGGCCAATGCGGGTCAGTTCATGGTGGATCTCGTGATTGCCCCGCGCGCAATGCAGCTTGCGGACGCGGTGACCTTTGGCGCATCGGATCTGGTCGCAGCGGAAGTGCCTGGCCTGCAATGGCTATTAAACACGCCGAAAATCGATACGATCGCTATCGACGAAGACGGCTGGCCGGTACCGATCAAAGTGCCCGACCCGCGCGCATTCGCGTTGCACAAGGCATGGTTATCCGGCCTGAACACGCGCGACCCCATCAAGAAGCCGCGCGATCTGGCTCAGGCGCGCGCCGTTGCAAAGCTGGTTCGCGACGAAATGCCGCAGTTCTCTTTTGAGGAAACATTGACATCGTTGCACGGCGATGTCCGCGCAATGCTACCGGTATTGTTTGTTAGTTAATCAACTTCCAATAGCGGTGGACCCTGAGGCTTCCCGCAAATATCCCTGCAGATTTAATCTCAGCCATGTAGCGCCGCACGGAGTTGACGTGCGGCTGGTGAGTTGCGCCGTCCAGCCTGCATTGTTTTGCAAAAAATAGGGGGTATCAGTCAAAACAGGCAGCTTGCCGCACGGATTTGTTGGGTCTTTTAAAATACATGGGGATGTATCTGTGGGGATGAAGGGCGTGGCCTGGCGCTGATCTGGCGCAGCCCAAGATGCGCTGATGATACTTGTGCGTGCCAAATGTCGGGCTTGGCAGCCCAACTGACATGATCAGCCCAAGCTGTGCGGACTACGCATTGCCGCTGGCGGCCTTGACCCAAAACACGATGACCGAGGTCTTGTCGGTGAAACGCTCCGCATGTTCGGCGCCGGCCGGGATCACGCACCATTCGCCGGCAGGCACCGGCCGCTCGACGCCGTCGAGGGTCAGGTACAGCGTGCCTTCGGTGACCGTCACGTAGTTGGTGGTCGGGTGGGTGTGGAGCGGGGTGCTGATGTTTTCGCGGGTGGCGACCGTGACGTCGCAGTTGTCGTCGCTGATCTTGCCCAAACCAAGCAGGGCCTCGGGGATGTGCGCCATGGGGAATTCTTTGTAAAGAGGGGGAGGCCGGAAGTCTAACAGACGCAGTGTTCCCCTCAGCTGCCGCTGCCGGCCAATCCTGCGGCATGGCTTGCCTGTCCGTCGCCGGGCTTCGTAGGGCTTGCGGCCTTGTCGTTTTATGTTTATTCAATCCTCAGCGGGAAATAGCGCGCACTGAGCCGGTGAAGATTGCATGAATACGGCGGGCAGCTTGGTCGGTGCCTTGATGCGCAATTTCTTATTGACGTTCATGCGACCGAATACCACCTCGATGTCGGCAACTGTGACCCCGAAGTGCGGTGCCAGGAATTTCAGCATGTGATCGGTGGCCTTGCCGCGCACAGGCGCAGCCGTCACGCTGACCTTGAGTTGATTGCCCTTGGCTTTGCCAATGGCATCGCGCCCGGCGCTGGGCTTGCCCAGGATATTGAGCACCAGAGTGTCGCCATCCCAGGAGAAGAACGCACCGGAAATGTGTTTGGTTTGCATGGATTATTGTCAGGATTTCTTGGATAGGTGACGACCATTCTATTCCACGCAACCGGCACCCTGTCAGATTGCATGGATTGATAAAAACAGTGGAGTATCAGTAAAAACAGGCAGCTTGCCGCACGGTGGGCGCTGATGATAGCGGCTGGCGTCAAATGCCGGGCCCTGGCATCAACAATCCCGTTTCAAATCGTTTCAATCCACACTGACGCCATTCTTATTCTCAATCTTGTGCCGGCAATTTTTCCGTGGCAGTATGCGTTCACCTTGCCAGCCTGCCATACGCAGTTTCCCCAAATCACACTCCAGAATGCATATCATGTCCGACAATTGGAATACGCTGCGCCCGCAGATCGAATACTTCTCCCGACCTTTCCCGCGCCCGGCAATCGCCTTTGCCAACGCGCACCGCGAAGAAGTCGCCCCGTTCCTGATCGAATCCCTGACCCGCATCGCGGCCGATCCTTCCATCGCGGAAGACGGCGAGTATGTGTTGCATCTGTACGCGATGCACCTGCTGGCAACCTGGCGCGATGCGCGCGCCTACGCACCGCTGGCGGCGCTCGGCCATCATCCGGACGACGTGCTCGACATCGTCATGGGCGACGTCATCACCGAGTCCTACGGCCGCAGCCTGGCGTCCGTCTGCGACGGCGACATTGCGCCGCTGCAAGCGCTGTTCGAAGACGCGCAGGCCTCGCACTGGGCCCGCACCGCCGCACTCGAAGCCTGGGGAGTGCGCGTCATCGAAGGCGACAGCGCGCGCGACGACCTGCTGCACTACCTGATGGCGCGCGGCGATAGCGAGGCCGCCCGGCTGCGCCGGACCGATACGGTCCGCAACGAGTTCGAAGTGCTGGACTACATCGTATCGGTGGCCGTCGATATCGCCGCTGTCGAGATGATCGAGCGCATCGACGCCTGGTATGCCGATGATTTGCTGGATCAGACCATTTCCACCAAGGAATGGGTGCACCAGCAGATGCGCAAGACGTTTGATCTGGTCCGCGAACAGACGCTGGAGCGCGGCAAAGGCTATGTGCGCGATCCGGAAACGGAAATGGGCTGGTGGTCAGGCTTTCACGATGCGCCGGCAAAGACCAAGAAGCCGGGCGCAACGCCGCAGCCAGTGCGGCCTGACCCAAAAACCGGCAGAAACGACCCCTGTCCCTGCGGCAGCGGCAAGAAATACAAAAAATGCCATGGGGCGAGCTAGCCCAACCTGTTCGCCATCAATCTGCAGTAGGTTGGCGCTGAGCTTGCGAAGCCCAACATTCGGTAGCGAAATTTATGCGTTCCAAATGTTGGGCTTTGCAGCCCAACCTCTACGAGCTGAAAACCCCCTCTCCCGCTGGCGGGAGAGGGATGGGGTGAGGGCGGCTGCAAAGTCGATGACTTAATTAATTGCTTTGCCCTTCGTGGATGCCTTGTCGGGGGTAGCCCGACAGCTACTTACTTTTCTTTGCTTCGCCAAAGAAAAGTAAGCAAAAGAAAGGCGACCGCAGACTTGCCCCTGCGGGGTTCCCGTTTGTGCGCTGCAAAAAATGGGAAATGAAGGAAACTCGCTTCGCTCAGACAGCCTTCATTTCTGATCCATTTTCTGCAGCACACAAACGGCTGCGTGCCCCAGCGGCCCAAGGTCAAAAGCAACGGCAATGCAACCGCCAATGACATAAAACTGTCAATTGAATCTCAGACACGCAATAAGTGAAGCACATTGCGCCGCACGGAGTTGACGTGCGGCTGGTGAGTTGCGCCGTCCAACCTACATGGTTTTGAAAAATAGGGGGGTATCGGCCAAAACTGCCATGTTCCCGCACGTATCGCCTGCGGTTTAAAAAATACACTGGCAGGTATGTTTAGGAACATGCGGCGCAATGGTGAAGCAGGGGTTTCGCGGGGCACTGCCCCGCGCCTGCGGAACGATATCCGCTTGCAAGCGGATATGCACCCTGCAAGGGCTGCGCTTATTGACGCCTTACGCATTGCGGATTAATGAAATGGACTCCACCCTCCCAACGACGGCATCATAATGTGCCAAGCGAGCCAGATAGGCTGGCAAGCGACAATCAAGAGAAGGAGTCCATCATGAATGCTAGCGCAAAAATGATTGGTCTGGATATTGCGAAGAATGTGTTCGTTGCCGTCGGCCATGATGAGCATGGGAAAGTGGTTATGAAGCACAAGCTGACGCGAGAAGCCGTGCTGCCGACCTTTGCAAATATGCCGGCGACGGCCATCGCGATTGAAGCGTGTGCGGGGTCGCACTATTGGGCGCGCCAACTGATTGCCTTGGGGCATAACGTAAAATTGATTGCCGCGCAACATACGCGCGCTTATGTGACGGGCAACAAGAACGACACCAATGATGCGGCTGCGATTTCCGAAGCAGCTTCGCGGGCAAAAACCAAGACGGTGCCGATCAACACCGAAACGCAGCAGGATCTACAAATGCTGCACCGGACAAGACAGGCATTGATACATGAGCGCACCGCAATAATTTGTCGCATGCGCGCCTTTGCCTGCGAATATGGGCAAGTGTACCCATTGGGCGTGGCGAAGTTTTTAGAGGGCTTCAAGGAATGGCTGGCAGACGAGAAAAACGGTTTGTCGGGATCGGCAATGACGACTTTCAAGGAATTGAAAGCGCAACTTGACGACAAAGATGCACGCATTACCGTCTACGATGCGCGACTAGCGCAAGCGGCTAAAGAGGATGCTCGCGCTGGTCGTTTGATGGAAGTACCCGGTGTAGGCAAACTCATTGCCACAGCGGTGCTGGCAGCAGTGGCTGATGCGCATCACTTTGACAATGGGCGCGATTTCGCCGCCAATCTGGGATTGGTGCCGCGCGAGCATAGCAGCGGCGGCAAGCAGCGGCTGTTTGGCATTACCAAGCGCGGCGATACTTATTTGCGCACCCAACTTATTCACGGCGCGCGCAGCGCGTTGCGGTGGGCAGGCGAAAAACCGGACAAGATGCTGTGCTGGGCGACGAAGGTGGCAGAACGTCGCGGCAATAAAGTCGCAGCAGTGGCACTCGCCAACAAGATGGCGCGCGTCATCTGGGCGTTATTGGCCCATGGCCGGGACTATGTTCCGGTCTGGTCGAAAGGAATGACCAGACCGGCTTGAGGCAGGCGGGATGTCATGCATAGGAATTAACTGAAACGCTATTTCTGGAGTAACACACGCCAAGTTTGCGAAGGTGAAGAAAGATTGATGCCATCAGGTCGGACCGGCGTCAGATGAATCCGCAGGCCGTAATGGCCCTTGAGGCCGCCGTCTTATCAGGATTCTGGCGCGCGTATTACATCAGGGCCAGAGCAAAAAATCGCTCATTTTTTAGGCCGTATAGATACAGGCAAGCTTACCTACAGGCAAATATCAAATTCTCCTTGCAAAACGGGTGGAGTCCATAGATACGGCCTTGAGTTCACTCCAGATACTTTAGCTTTGCACCGTCTCGGCCTAACCATTAAGAAAGTACGCGCCTTCACCCGCACCTACTGGGTGTCCAGATAGCCAAAGAACAACTGACTTAACCATTGCTACATAGATGGTTCGTAAGTCTTGCAATTTCTCCCAAGACCAGTGCGGAGGGCTTACGAACATGTACTTGTCAGAAAGCCATTCTGATGCGCGCAATGTTGTTTCATATTCGCTATCCATGTTGGCAGAAAAATAGTCACGATACTGTCGTAACCCGCGCTTAGCCAGTTGGACTTTTCGTGCTTTGATCGGGGCATAGAGTTCCGTTGCGCGCATCTTTTGAATCAAAATTTGAATTGGCAACTCTGCCGCCTTTTTCAAAAGGCCGCATTCGATCAGCAGGTGCAGATTAGTTGCGTTAATTTCGTTTGATGGAAAAGCTTCAAGCTCGCTAGATCCCCCGCTCAACGTTAAATATAGACCAAGCGCAACTGGTGGCATGCCCTTAAAGACCATTAGATCTTCCGGGTACAAAAATATGTCTGCTTCAAAAAGTCGCACACGATCAATAAGCGAATCTTCATCTTCACTTGGCGGCCGCAATCTCGACGAGTTGTAGATATCACACTGTCGCCACCTTTCTTGGTAAGGGATATTGCCGCGGTCGTCACATTGCAAATTGGAATCGCGAAGGCGCAAAGTTGCACCCCTCAAAACATTACCCTCCAGCCTAAGTGTTTGAGCGTATTTGGCCCACGCTGGAGCCCAGAACCCGGCTTCAAGCAAGCAACCAGCCACATTCCAAGCTCTTCCCTCTGATCTCCCGATCAAATACTTCAGAGCAGGCACAACTTTTTCACGCGTAGCATCCTTGCGAAACATGACATTAACCGAACGTGATTGCTCGCTAATTAGCACAACGCTCTCAAGAAAATTATCGGCACAAGGCTTGTCTTCCACGCGCAATGCTGTTTGATTCCCTGGATTGCAAGTGCCTAAAAATACACGAGACAGTTCATCTTGTTCCATCGCGCACGCAGCTTGATATTGCGAGCGAATTTTAATTCGCTCTTTATTTTCATGCCTTATGCCGTCTGAACCAATAATCCAAAGAATTCGGGTCGGCGCATACGATCTTATTTCGCCATTCACCTCTTTTGCGTCGAAAGGTGGCCAGTCATGGTCTAGCTGAATGGCAACCACAGTCAACGTACGCTCTTGTCCCGCACGAGATCCGGATGCGTAGGCAACCACAATGGGGCTTTGGTATTCCATCGAGTGCCGCAACACGCCAACAATTTGTTCTCTGCATTCCTCAAAATTTGTCCAAACCATAAAATCTCCGGTGTTAGTATGGCTACCCTCGTTTTCAGCGCATTTGAATAATAAGAATAATAGGAGGCAGACCACCGTTTTATTTATGTTCGCGTTTCTGCCCCGCTGGAAACTATAGTGGATTTGCTTGCATTGATGGTAATTATTTCAAAAAAGCAACTATCCTACCCAACCCCCACCAAACTCCGTCCCCCCGCCGTCCTCTGCACCAATATCCTGGTCGCAATCCGTTCCGTCATTTCCTGCACGTGCGAGATCACGCCGACTTTGCGGCCCATCGATTGCAGGCCGTCGAGCGCGTCCATTGCGACGCGCAGCGTGTCGGCATCCAAGCTGCCGAAGCCTTCGTCGATGAACAGCGATTCGACCCGCACCCGGTTGGTTGACAGCGACGCGAGGCCGAGCGCCAGCGCGAGCGAGACCAGGAACGATTCGCCGCCGGACAGCGAGTGCACCGAGCGCAGCTCGTCGCCCATGTCCTGATCGACCACCATCAGCGCCAGCGTGTCGCTGATGCGCTGCAGCCGGTAGCGGCGCGACAGCTCGTTCAGGTGGCGGTTCGCGTAGCCGAGCAGCACGTCGAGCGTGTACTGCTGCGCGTAGTTGCGGAATTTCTTGCCGTCGGCGGCGCCGATCAGCTCGTTCAGTTGCGCCCATAGCCGGTGGCGTGGCTTCCTGCGCGGCGATGGTGGCCAGCATGTCGGCCGCATGCACGCGGCGCGCGTGGTCCTGCGCGATCGACAGTTGCAGCGCGGTGGCGCTGGCGTGGGCGCTGTGGCGCTCGGCGGCGAGGCTGTGCAGCGCCTGCTGCAGCGCGTCTATCGGGCTGGCGCTGCGGCGGCGGCTTCGGATGCAGGCGCGTCGGCGTCCTGCGTCGCGTCGTCTGCATCGGCTGCGCTGTCGTCTGGCGGCGGGCGCTGTTGCTGGTGCGCCTGCCGCTGGCTGCTGCGTTCCTGCAGCACGGTGGCGGCCTGGCGGGCGGCGTTGTCGATCGCGTGCAGCGCGGCGCGCTCGGCGGCGATCCAGTCGGCGGGGTGGGCCAGCAGCGCGTGCAGCTGGGTTTCGTCGAGATGCGCGTCCAGCGCGTCGCGCTGTCTGCTGCGCCGCTGGCGGCATTGAAGCGGGCGATCCAGTCGGCCAGCTTTTCGGCGGCGGCCTGCGCTTCGCCGTTGTGGCTGGTCAGGCGGGTTGTGGCCTGCTGCAGCGCTTCGCTGTTGCGGGTCTGCGCCTGCTTGCTGTCGTTGCTGGCCTGGGTGTGCTGCGCCAGCAGCGCCTTGGCTTTGGCAATCGCGTCGGCCAGTTGCGCTTCGATTTGTTGCACCGGCTGGCCGTTGAACAGCGCGCGGCGCTCGGCCTGCATCGCTGTCAGCACTTTATGGCTGGCGGCAAACGCGCTGGCCGCGCGCTGCTGTTCCAGCTCGGCCTTGCCGTGGCTGGCGACCAGTGCGGCCAGTTCCAGCGTCAGCGTCGCGTGGCGTTGCTGGCCCTGCTCGAACGCGCTGCGCTGGCTGTGCCAGTGGCGCGCATTCTGTTCGCATTGCTGCTGGAAGGCGTCCGGATTGTCCTGCCAGTTGCTGCGCCAGTCGTCATCGCATCGTCGGAACGGAACGCGGGGTCGAGCTGGTCCAGGCTGTCGTTTAGGCGTTGCCGGCTCTGGGCCAGCTGTTCGGCGCCGGCCTGTTGGCGGGATCGGGTTTCGCTCAGCGCGGTCCGGGCGGCGTCGGCGGCTTCCTTGCGGGCGTTGTGCGCGATGCTGGCGCGGTCGAATGCGGCCTGGGCCGCGTCCTTGGCCTGCGCGGCGCTGCGCGATGCGGCGTCCAGCTGGCCGATGCTGTGCAGTTCCGCCTGCAGCGTGCTGCGCTGGCTGGCGAACCAGTCGGCTTGCTGTTCTGCATCGATGTTGGCCAGTTCGGCCGCCAGCGGCTGCGCCTGCCAGTCCTGTTGCTGGCGCTGCAGCGCGGCGTGCAGTTGCTGCTGTTGCTGCGCGATCGCGTCCAGCTGGCGGCGCTGGCTGGCGGCTTCCGCGCCGTGGGTCGCTTGCTGCTGTTGCGCGTGTTCATATTGCTGGCGGCAGCCGGCGACTTCGGCTTGCAGGCTGGCCAGCATCGCGTGCAGCTGCGGGTTGTCTGTCGTGTACGGGTGCTCGGTGGCGCCGCAGACCGGGCAGGGCGCGTCCGGCTCCAGCGCGGCGCGCAGGGTTTCGACGCTGGCGGCGCAGGCGGCTTCGGCGCTTTTCAAGGAGCGTTCGGCTTGCGCCAGTGCGGCGGTCAGCGGCGGGAGTTGTGCGTTGACTTGCGCCAGCGCGGCGTCGGCCTGCGGCGGCGGCTTGCCGGCTGTTGCCGGCTTGCGCGTCCAGCGCCTGCTGGCGCGTGTGCTGCTCGGCCAGTGCGCGCCAGCATTGCTCGGCGCTGCCCAGCTGCTCGCGGCGGCTGTCGGCGCTGTGCTTGCGTGTCTGCAGCGCGGCGATGTCGATGCCGGCGTGCTGCCGGGTCGCGAGCTGGCGCTGCTGCTCGGCCTGCATTCAGCGCGCTGGCGGCGCTGGCCAGCGCCTGGGTCGCGGCGGCCAGCTGTTCGTCCTGCCTTGCTTCGCTTTGCGCCAGTGTCGCCAGTATGCGTTCAAACTGCGCTGTTTCATTGCGGGAGATGCCTGACTGCTTCAGGAGTATGTCCCAGCGCGGCCACTCGTCGGCCAGCGTTTGCAGCGGCGCGTGTTGCGCCAGCCAGTGTTCGGTCGCTTGCTGCTTTTGTTGCGCGCCGGCCAGTTCGGCCTGCTTCGCTTGCCGGTTTTGCTGCGCCAGCGCGGCGGCGCTGTCGGCATCAAGCTGCGCCTGCTGCGCCGCCTGATGCGCGGGCCGCAGCGCGTCGATGCGGGCGTCGAGCGCCTTGGCCTGATCCAGCGCGGGCGCGGCGGCAAGCTGCGCCTGTTCGGCGTCCGTCAGCGTGGTTTGCGCGGCGGCCTGCGCGGCGTCGGCTTGCTGGCGGGCCTGCTCGGCGGCGGCCAGCTTGTTCTGGCAGTCGGCAATCGCGTGGTGGTCGGCGGCGATGGCGCGGCCCAGCCGCTCGATCTCGGCCACCAGCGGGCGCGCGGCCTGCACCGCATCGACCCGCTGCAGATCAAGGCGGCGGCTGGCGGCGGCTTGCTGCTGGTCTTGCGTTTGCTGCAATTGCGCTTGCGCCAGCTGTTCGTTCTGATGGAACTTGTCGTCGTCCTGATGCCAGCGCAGTTGCGTGTCGAGTTCGGCCTTGCGCAGGTCCAGCGCCTTGACGGCGGCATCGGCGGCGGCGCTGTCCTGTTCCAGCTGGCTGCGGGCGTCGTCGCTTAGGGGCTTCTGGTCGGCCAGCCGGTCGTTGATGCGCTGCAGTTCCTGCTGTTCCAGCTTGGCGCGGGCATAGGCGCGCTGCGACAGCGCGCTGTAGATCGCGCTGCCGGTCAGGGTTTCCAGCAGTTCGCCGCGCTCGTTGTCGTCGGCCTTCAGGAACGCGGAAAACTCGTTCTGCGCCAGCAGCACCGCGCGGGTGAATTGCTCGAACGACAGGCCGATGCGCTGCACGATTTCGGCCTTGACTTCCCGGTTGGTGCCGCCGATCGGCTGCAGATCGGGCAATTGCTTCAGGCTCATGCCGGTGTTTTGCAGGCTGCCGCTGGCCTTGCCGCGCGCGCGCCGCACGCTCCAGCGGGCGCGGTAGCCGATGCCGTCGTTGCCGACGAAATCGACTTCGGCATGGCCTTCGGCGGTGCCGCGCCGCAACAGGTTGCGCGCGTCCTGCTGGGTGACGGTGCTGTCGCCGACGTCGGGCAGCGTCTTGTTGCCGGCTTTCAGCAGGCGCGGCGTGCTTTCATACAGCGCCATGCACAGCGCGTCGAGCAGCGTGCTCTTGCCGGCGCCGGTCGGGCCGGAGATCGCGAACAGGCCGGATGACTTCAACGGTTCCTGCTCGAAATCGACTTCGAATTCGCCGGCCAGCGAGGCCAGGTTCTTGCCACGGATTGCGAGGATTTTCATAGCTTATTTATTTATTTTTCATTTCCCTCCCTTCTCCCGCAAGCGGGAGAGGGGCCGGGGATGAGGGCGCCTGCCGAAGCCGTAGTGAGGGCGCTCCGAGCCGTAGCCGGTATGACCAGCAACGCTTGATAAATCATCTCCAACACACCTTCCGTTTCCATCAGCATCTGGTTATTCCAGAAGCGCAGTATCTGGATGCCTTGCCCGAGCAGCCATTGATCCCGTAGCTGATCGTACGCCACCGCCTCGCCATGCTGGCCACCGTCAAGCTCAATGCAGAGCTTTCGTTCAGCGCAGTAAAAATCCAGAATGTAGCGTCCGATTGGATGCTGTCGTCTGAATTTTGCGCCAGCGAGACGGCGATTGCGCAATAGCTTCCACAGCAATGCTTCGGCGTCGGTCATGCCGCTCCGCATTTCCCTGGCCCAGGTGCGGATATCGTCGGGGAGTCTGGCAGGGTGGTGGGGTGAATGGATTTCCATTGATCAGGTGTTTTAGGTTGTTTTCAGGGTGGTGATTGTGCTGAGTCCCTCATCCCCGGCCCTTCTCCCGCTTGCGGGAGAAGGGAGCAATGCAGGGCCCTTGTCGTCAATGGATCTCTCCGGCAGGCGTCAGCAGCAGTTCGGCAAACGCGGCTTGCAGGTCGGCCGGCGTGTCGGCGTCGTAGCGGCTGCGGTACAGGCGGTTGAAGATGTCGTCCGGTTGCAGCCGTTCCAGCTGCTCCAGCGACGCGGGCGCGGCTGTCGACGCCGGGCGCGATTTTCGGGGTGAAGCTGGTTTCGATCTTGGCCAGGCGCACCGGCTTGCCTTCCAGCGCCGCTTCGATGCGGGCGCGCAGGCCGGGTTCGGGCGCGTCCAGACGGATGCGCACTTCCAGATACGGCTGGCGTTGCGGCTCGTCATTGGCCGGCAATTCGAGGGATTCCAGCGCGGCCAGCACTTCGTCCAGCGGCGCCGGCCGTTGCGGCACGCGCAGCAGTTCGACCGCGCGCGGCACCGGCAGCGCGGTGATGTCGGCCACCGTTTCGCCCATCCAGATCGACGCGCAGCACCTGATGCGGGTAGCCGACTTCGGCGAACGACATCGGCAGCGGGCTGCCGCAATAGCGCAGGTGCGCCTGCTTGCCGACGCTTTGCGCCAGATGCAGATGGCCCAGCGCCGCATACGCGATGGCCGGGTCGAACATGCTGGTGGACAGCGCCTCGGTGCCGCCGATCACGATGCGGCGCTCGGAGTCTTCCGAGATTTCGCCGCCGACCATGTGGCAATGGCCGAGCGCGACGATCGCCTGGCCGGGCTGGCGCACGGTGAGTGCATGGGCCAGCGCCTGCCGGTACAGCAGCGCGATGCCTTCCATGTACGGATCGCCCTCGGTTTCCACACGGGGCACGTCGCCCGGGCGCAGGAACGGGATCGCCAGGCACCAGGCGGCGATGTCGCCCAGCCGGTTTTTCAAAGGCACCACCAGCCGCGCGATGTCGATGGCGCCGCCGGCCAGGCGCGGCACGAAGCCGATCACGGTCGCGTCCAGCGTTTCCAGCAGCGGCCCCGGCGCTTCCAGCCGCCCCGGCGAGTCGTGGTTGCCGGCGATGATCACGATGTTCAGCTGCGGCACCCGCGCCTTGGCTTGCTGCAGGAAGCGGTACAGCTGCTTTTGCGAGGCGGCCGACGGGTTCGCGTTGTCGAAGATGTCGCCCGAGATCAGCAGGCCTTCGGCCTGTTCGGCGGCGATGGTGGCCAGCAGCCAGTCGAGGAAGTGCTGATGCTCGAAGCCGCGCTCGAAATTGTGCAGGGTCTGGCCCAGATGCCAGTCCGAAGTGTGGATGAAGCGCAAGGTGATGTCCTTTGGTCCGCGTTTGGGTGACGGGAGGTAGTGATATATTGGGCGTTAATATAACTGATGAACAGCAGTAGGATGGGTGAAACCCATCATGTGCTGCGGTGATTCCAGGGATGGGTTTCACCCATCCTACTGCTCAAGCCAAAGGAACAACCATGTTGCAGAAGAAACCGGACAGCGCGAAGCTGGACAAGATCGTCGCCGATGCGCGCCGCAACGCCGATCAGCGCGAGCTGGGCTACCGCGAGCGGGCGCTGAAGATGTATCCGTGGGTGTGCGGCCGCTGCACGCGCGAGTTCACCCGCGACAACCTGTCGCAGCTGACCGTGCATCACCGCAACCACAATCACAGCGACAATCCGCCCGACGGCAGCAACTGGGAGTTGCTGTGCCTGTACTGCCACGACAACGAGCACTCGCGCTATCTGGAGGCGGACCAGCAGGGCACGTCGGGGCAGGGCCACAACAACGTGGCGGCCGCGACCCACAATCCGTTTGCGGCGCTGGCCGGGATGATCAAGAAGTCTTGATGACAGGGTAGGGTGCGCCATGCGCACCGCCTTTGCTTTGGCTAACCACGGTGCGCATGGCGCACCCTACCTGAAGCCCGATAACTGACCCGCACGGCGCTTGCAGGGCATGCGAATAGTGGTGGGAGTATATTTTAATCCCCCATTAAAACTATGCGGGAAATGCCATATAAATGGCGATACCCCCAGTTTTTTACGATTGCAATGGTGCTGGCTGCGGTTCGTGCCGTGCGTGGACAGCGCCTTGCAGATCATTCACACCTTCACCAGATCGGTATGGCCGAAGCCCTTCTCGTAATCGAGTAGCGAGATCACCACCGGCGTGATTTTCAGAAATATCATGGCGTCTTTTTCAAGGGTCTGCAGCCATTCGACCGCCTGCGGAAACTTGCGCAGCATGCATTCGCCGGCAAATTCGATTTCTTTCGGGTCGTGCACGATTTCCGCCTTGGCGCCCATCGAAATGCCCTTGATGTGGCCCCAGTCCGGATAGTCGGCATTGATCGTCAGCGACACCTTGTCGCAGTGGTGTATGTTCTCCACCTTCTGGCTGAACTTGCCGACGCCGACATACAGCGTCAGGCCGTCGCTGGCGTAGCTGACGGTGGTTGCCTGCGGGTAGCCGTCGGGCCGGATGGTGGCCAGCGTCATGTCCTTGGCCTTGCCGATGATGTCGAGCGCGAATTGCTTGTTTTCCTGGTCCATGCTGTTCTCCTTTGCTGTATTGCCCCCAATACCTTGTCGATTTGCCGCTCATTCTTCTTCGTCATCGTCGTCCCCTTTGTGCCGGTGGTTGCGTTGCGGCCTGCTGACCGGCACCAGGGTGGTGTTGGCGCGGATCTGGAACAGGTCGTAGAGCTTGCGGCGCACCCGATAATTGATTGAATCCGGGGCGAAATTGCCGACCGCATCGGCGTCGCCGGCCGGGTGGCCGCTCAGCACTTCGATCGCCTGATCGACGGTATCGACGCTGTAGATGCTGAATTTGCCGTCGCGGCAGGCGGCCACCACGTCGGCGCGCAGCATCAGGTGTTTGGCATTGCTGCCCGGTATCAGCACGCCTTGCCGCCCGTTCAGGCCGCGCGCCGCGCAGATGTCGAAGAAGCCTTCGATCTTTTCGTTGACCGCGCCGATCGCCTGCACCTGGCCGTTCTGGTTGATCGAGCCGGTCACCGCCAGCGATTGCAGGAGCGGGACGTCGGCCAGCGCCGACAGCAGCGCGCACAGTTCGGCCAGCGAGGCGCTGTCGCCGTCGATGCCGCCGTAGGTCTGCTCGAACACCAGGCTGGCCTGCAATGACAGCGGCTGGCGCGCGCAGTAGCGGGTCGCGAGGAAGGCCGACAGGATCATCACGCCCTTGGAGTGGATCGGGCCGCCTTGCGCCACTTCGCGCTGGATGTCGATCACCTCGCCGCTGCCGAGGCGGGCGGTGGCCGTGATGCGGGTCGGCTGGGCGAAGTAGTAGTCGCCGATCTCCATCACCGACAGCGCATTGACCTGGCCGATGCGGCTGCCGTCGCTGTCGATCAGGATGGTGCCGCGCAGGATTTCTTCGTGCAGGCGGCGCTGGATGCGGTCGGAGCGGCCGATCCTGGCGTCGATCGCCTGCTGCACGTTGGCGCTGGATACCGTGCCCGCGGCCATGCCCGCTGCGCTGCCGGCTCGATGTTGGCCTGGTCGGTTTTGGCAGGGCTGGATTTGGCCCAGTATTCGGCTTCCGACAGCAGGTCGCTCAGGCGCAGCAGGTTCAGCGACAGGCGTTCCGCGTCGCCCGCATCGCGCGCGCTGAACTCGATGATGCGGGCCACCGCATCGCGCTCGAACGGCAGCAGTTTCTGCTCCTGCACCATGGCCGCAATCAGCCGCGCAAAGTCTTGCTGGTTGTCATGGTTGCGCACCACATCGTCTTCGAAATCGGCGGCGACCTTGAACAGCTTGGCGAAATCCGGGTCGTAGGCCTGCAGCTGGTAGTAGTAGTCGCGCTCGCCGAACAGGACCACCTTGACCTTGAGCGGGATCGGTTGCGGTTCCAGCGAGACGGTGCTGATCAGGCCGTAGATCTGGCCGATCGATTCGATCCGGATCTCGCCGGTGGTCAGTGCCTGCTTCAGGCCTTCCCAGGCCAGCGGTTGCGCCAGCACCTTGTAGATATCGAGCAGCAGGTAGCCGCCGTTGGCATGGTGCAGCGCACCGGGCCGGATCAGCGCGAAATCGGTGATCAGCGCGCCGTAGCTGGCCAGGTGCTCGACCCGGCCGATGATGTTCTGGTAAGTCGGGTTGTTCTCGCTGATGACCGGAGCGCCTAGCGCCTGCTCGCCGCCGACCAGCAGATTGACCTGGTAGCGGCGCAGCGGGGGCAGCGCTTCCGCTTGCACATTGGCGCTGCCTTCTTCCGGTTTCTGGAAGATATGCGCATTCTCGATCACGTCCTGTTTGACGGCTTCCAGGTAAGTCAGCACGCGCGGCTGGTCGGTGTATTTTGGCAGCAGGTCATCGAACAGGTGGCCGACCGCGAAGACGATCACTTCCCGGTTCAGTTCGCGCAGCCGTTTGTGGTGCGCCTTTTGCCATTCCGCCATCTGCTTGAGCAGCTTGTTCAGCTTTACTTCCAGCGCGTCGATTTTGTTCTGGATCGCATCGCGCTGTTCGCTCGACAGGTGGTCGTACTCTTCATCCGAGATGATTTCGCCATTTCTTGCCGGGTCCAGCGAGTATCCGGTCTCGGTCTGCGACAGTGCGATATCCTGCGCCTCGCATTCATCGGCCAGCGCATCGATGCTTTTCTTTTGCTGCGCATCGAACTCGGCATCGATCTGGTCGACCCGCTTGCGGTAATCCTCGCTTTCCAGCATCGCCGGTATCGTCGATTGCAGTTCTTCGACCAGTTGCGCCATGTCGGTGCGCAGCTGGAGCCCGCGTCCATGCGGCAGCTTGAGCGCAATCGGCTTGACCGGATCGCTGAAATTGTTGACGTAGCACCAGTTGTCGGGCGCCACCTCGGCATGCGCGCGCTGGTCCAGGAAGCGCTTGATCATGTCATGCTTGCCGGTGCCTTGCTGTCCCAGTACGAACAGGTTGAAGCCCGGATGCTGCATGTCGAGGCCGAATTTGACCGCATCCAGCGCCCGGTCCTGCCCGACCGCCCCGGTCAGCTCAACCAGTTGCGCGGTCGTGTCGAACTGCAGGCTGGCGGCGTCGCAGTGGCGATACAGTCGGTCCGGCGGCAAGGGAGCAATCATATATTCAATTCATAGGGTTGATCCGTGATATCAGAATCAGACAGATATGCCCGGCGTGTCTTGAGGGAAATCAAAGGTGCGGACCGCTTTCGAGCCTGAGATAATCCGCCTGTTCAATCAATCAGAAAGGAATAGCCGATGTTCGACAAACCGATCGTGATGCTGGATTTCGAGACCACAGGCCTGTCGCCGGATGCCGGCGACCGCATTACCGAGGTGGCGGCGCTGCGCATCGTGGATGGCAAGATCACCGAGCGTTACGTGTCGCTGGTCAATTGCGGGGTGCGGATTCCGTCCTTCATCACCGGCCTGACCGGCATCTCGCAGGCGATGGTGAATGCGGCGCCGCGGGCTTCTGTGGTGCTGCCGGCTTTGCTGGACTTCATCGGCAGCGATGCGCTGTCGGCGCATAACGCCAGTTTCGATCTGAAGTTTCTGCAGGCGGAAAGCCGGATGCAGGGCCTGACGCCCGCGCATCAGGGCTTGATTTGCTCGCTCAAGCTGTCGCGCCGGGTGTTTCCCGGCATGGCCAGTTACAGGCTGGGGGAGCTGGCGTCGGCGCTGCGCATCCGTTTCAACGGCGCCGCCCACAGGGCCGAAGCCGATGCCGAGGTGTCGGCCCGCCTGCTGCTGCATATCGGCGCGCATCTGGGCAGCCAATACGGCCTGCGCGCAATCGATCCGCTGCTGCTGGAATCGATCAACCAGCAGAGCGCGGCCAAGGTGCCGGATTTCCTGAAGAAGCAGGCGCTGGCTCGCGCCGCCTGAGGCAATTTGGCGCACGTCCGAAAACACGGCAACGCTTCATGGCGCGCATGAGTTTCGTAAAAAACAGGGAGTATCACTATTTTTATGGCATTAGCCGCACATGTTCATTGGGCATCTGAAATATACCCATGGCAGTATTATTTCCGGCTTTTGTCCTTGCGTGAGCGCTGTAGGGTGCGCCATGCGCACCATGACCGTCCGTGGCTGCATCGGTGCGCATGGCGCACCCTACCTTCATGCCTGTTTCGCGCGCTTTGCACTTGCAAACTCACAAGGCCTTGCTGCAGACCTTGAAATCAGGGTCTTCGGCGTAGCTCTGGATCTGGAAGCCGAGGCTTTTCATCAGTTTCAGCATGCCGGTGTTCTTGGTCAGCACCAGGCCGTCGATTTCGGTCAGGCCCTTGTGGCGCGCGACGTCCATGATCGACAGCATCAGGCGCGAGCCGAGACCCTGGCCGCTGAACTCGTCGTCGACCACCAGCGAGAACTCGCAACTGCTGAGGTCGGGGTTGGTGATGTAGCGCGAGACGCCGATGATGCGTTCGGTTTCGGTGAATTCGCCGTCGCCGCTCGGGGTGCGCTGCTTGTAGACTGCGACCAGCGCCATTTCACGGTCGTAGTCGATCAGCGTATAGCGCGCCAGCATGCGTACCGACAGCTCGCGCATCGACGAGACGAAGCGGTAGTAGCGCGATTTGTCCGACAGCTTGCGCACGAAATCCTGCAGCATGTTGGCGTCATCCGGCTGCACCGGGCGCATCGTGTATTGCCCGCCGCCGCGCATCGGCCAGTCCTGCGTGTAGTTCGACGGGTAGGGCAGGATCGCCAGATGGTCGTAGCTGTGCACCGATGGCGGCGCATGGTCGATGACGATGCGGGCATCCACCACCAGCGCGCCGGCATCGTCGACGATCATCGGATTGATGTCCATTTCGCGCAGTTGCGGCAACTCGCACACCATTTCCGACACCCGCAGCAGGACATGCTCGATCGCTTCCAGGTTGACGGCCGGTGCGCCGCGCCATTCGCCCAGGGTTTCGGCCGAGCGCACGCGGGCGATCAGGCGTTGCGCCAGAAACTGGTTGAGCGGCGGCAATTCCACCGCACGGTCGTCGATCAGTTCGATCATGGTGCCGCCGGCGCCGAAGGTGATGACCGGGCCGAAAGGCTGGTCGGTGACCAGCCCGATGTACAGTTCGCGCCCGTGCTTCTTGCCGGACATTTTCTGGATCGTTACGCCATTGATCTGCGCGTCCGGCTTGAGGCGGCGCACGGTCGCGATCATGTCGCTGTAAATGTCGCGCACGCTGGTGGCATTCAGCACATTGAGCACGACGCCCTGCACGTCAGACTTGTGCGAGATGTCGGGCGAGTCGATTTTCAGCGCGACCGGATAACCCAGCTGGCTGGCGATCAGGATCGCCTCATTCGGATTGCGCGCCAGGATGGTCTGGGTGATCGGGATGTGGAACGCCGCCAGCAGCGCTTTCGACTCCATTTCGGTCAGCACACGGCGCCGCTCCGCCAGCACGCTTTCGATCAGGATGCGTGCGCCTTCCAGATCCGGCTTGGCCAGTTGCGACAGCGGTGGCGGGGTCTGGTGCAGCAATTGCTGGTTCTGGTAGAACGATGCGATGTTGCTGAACGCATCGACCGCCGCTTCCGGCGTGCGGAAGGTGGCAATCCCGGCGCCGTTGATCACCTGCCGCGCTTCGGCCACCTTTTCATCGCCCATCCAGCAGGTCAGCAGCGGCTTGCTCATGTTGGCGTTCATGATCGCCAGCGCTTTGGCCACTTCAGTCGGGTTGCCGCCCAGCTTGGGCGAGTAGATCGCCAGTACGCCATCGACTGCGGCATCGCTGGAGCAGGCGGCGATGGCGGCGCGGTAGTGTTCCGGGCCGGCTTCTTCCGACAGGTCCAGCAGGTTCTGCAGGGTGGCCAGCGGCGGCAATTGCGGTGCCAGTTCGGCGGCGCTGGCGGGTGACAGGCGTGCCAGTTCCAGGCCCAGTTCGGTAATCCAGTCTGCCGCCAGAACGCCCGGCCCGCCGCCGTTGGTCACGATCGCCAGCCTTGAGCCGACCGGGCGATAGCGCGAGGCCAGGCATTTGGCCGCGGAAAACAGTTGCACGAAGGATTTGACGCGCACCGCACCGGCCCGGCTCAGCGCCGCATCGAACACTTCATCGCTGCCGACGATGGTGCCGGAATGGGTCAGCGCTGCCTGCGATCCGGCCGCCTTGCGTCCGGCCTTGAGCACCACCACCGGCTTGGTGTTGGCGGCGGCCCGCAACGCGCTGATGAAGCGGCGCGCATTGGTGATGCCTTCCATGTAGATGACGATGCTTTGGGTGGCCGGGTCGGTCGCCAGAAAATCCAGCGTCTGCGCCAGATCGACGGCGGTGTTCGGCCCCAGCGACACCACGGTCGAAAAGCCCACCGCATTCTTGCTGGCCCAGTCGAGTATCGAGGAGGTCAGCGCACCGGATTGCGATACCAGCGCCAGCGATCCCGGTTGCGCCAGCGCTCCGGCGATGCTGGCATTGATCTTCAGGCGCGGGCGCTGATAGCCGAGGCAGTTCGGCCCCAGCAGATGAATGCCGTGCTTGCGGGCAATCGCGTGCAGTTCCTTGGCTTGCACCTGATCGACGCCGGATGAAATGATGAGTGCAGCCTGGCACTGGATGCGCCCGACGACTTCCAGCGCGGAGACCAGTTCTTCGTTAGGCAGCGCGATGACGGCCAGATCGGCGCGCGAGTGCGCCAGATCGCCCAGGGTGCCACTCATGCTGACGTCGAGAAAGGTTACTTTTCCGGCAAAACCGCTGTCGCGTATCTGGGCGCTGATGCTGCGGCCATAACTGCTTTGGCTGTCAGGGGCATCGGGCTTGCCTGCGAACACCACAATCGAGTTGGGTGAGAACAGCGGGGTCAGGTAGTGCTTTTCCATGGGCGTATGCCAAAAAAACGTAGTCGGGTGAATGAGCGCCATTCATCGGATGCGGGATCAATGAATGGCGTCGGATTGGGTGCTCTGGGCTGCTGGCTTGTTATGTTTCAGTTATCCGCGCCGATCAGCACTTTCAGGTGGGCGGCAACGCTGCGGGCCAGCGGCGACAGTTCATAGCCGCCTTCCAGGCAGGACACGATGCGGCCCCTGGCATGGCGCTGCGCGACTTCGACTATGCGCTGCGTGACCCACGCGTAGTCCGCTTCGACCAGGCCGAGATTGCCCATGTCGTCTTCGCGGTGGCCGTCGAAGCCGGCCGAGACGAAAATCATCTCCGGCTTGAATGCGTCCAGCGCGGGCAGCCATTTTTCCGTCACCGCAGCACGGAATGCGTCGCCGCCGGAGCGCGCCGGCAAGGGTACATTCACCATATTCGGGCCGCGCGGATGATTGCCGGAGTAGGGATACAGCTTGTCCTCGAAAATCGAGCACATCAATACCCGTTCGTCGTCATGCAGAATGTCTTCGCTGCCGTTGCCGTGATGGACGTCGAAATCAATCAGCGCCACACGGGTGAGCCCATGCACGTTCAGCGCATGCCGGATGCCCACGACAACATTGTTGAAAAAGCAGAATCCGCCCGCCGCCGCATACTCCGCATGGTGTCCGGGCGGGCGCACATTGCAAAAGGCGGAGCTGGCTTTGCCCTCGATCACCAGATCGGTCGCCAGTACCGCGGCCCCGGCGGCGCGCAATGCCGCCTGGTAGGTGTAGGGATTCATGCTGGTGTCGGGATCGACCTGCGCATAGCCCTCGGTGGGGGACATGCCGGCGATGGTGTGGATGTACAGCGTCGAATGGGCCTGCGCCAGCTGTTTTTCCGTTGCCAGCGGCGCATCAAAAGACTGCATGCAATCGAGCAAGCCTTTCATCAGCAACAGATCATTGATGGCGCCGATGCGGTCAGGCGACTCGGGGTGCATATTCCCCATGTCATGTTTAATGCAATCCGGATGGGTTATGTAGGCAGGCAGCATGCAGGCACTTTACAAAAAGGACTGAGCTAATGATTATAGGGAATTAAGTGTTATCTGTATTGACATTCCGCAAGACTGACAATGCGTGCGAATCCCATGATCGCCGCGGAGCGGTAAAATGCATTTCTCAATTGCCTGCGCCGCATCCTGATTAATTACGTATTGAGACTGACATCAAACCTACTTGTTCCGTTTGGCCGACCGGTTCCTCCCAGTTGCCTGTGCAGCAGCCAGCAGCGTCGCTGCAAACCATTGCCCGCAGTGTGCTCGATCAGCTGCATGGCATCGTGCTCGATACGCGCGACAGCGCCTACTTCAACGGCTGGCCTGAGGCCGGTGCCGCGCACGGCGGCCATGAGCCGGGTGCGATCAGTTTTGCTGCAAGCTGGCTTGATAGGCTCGATGACGCGGCCTTATCCGCGCTGCTGAAAGCCAAGGCAATTTACTCCGATCGGCCGCTGGCGCTGTACGGATCTGCCGCACAGGTGGCTAAGGTTTCCACGCGATTCGGCCAGCTTGGTTTCAGGCGGCTGTATCAGCTGGATGTGTCATTGAGTGCGGAACATAGGGTTGCGCTGCCGCGCTACCACCAACTGGTGCCGGCCTTCTGGCTGTGCGAGCTGATAGCGGGCAAATCCGTGGTACAAGCCCCGGCCCATGGCTGGAAGGTGATGGAGGTGGGGTGGGGCGATCCCGGGCATTACCTGCAAAGTCACATTCCGGGTGCCGGGTATCTGAATACCAATCTGCTGGAGACTGAGCCGTTGTGGAACACCGTTGCCAACGATGCGCTCAGGGTCGCGCTGCTGGAGCAGGGCATAGGCGCCGATACACCGGTCATCCTGTACGGTCGCGAGCCTCTGGCCGCTGCTCGCGTTGCCCATATTCTGCTGTATGCCGGTGTAAAGGATGTGCGCCTGCTCGATGGCGGCTGGAACGCCTGGAGCGCCGCCGGTTACAGGAGCGCGGCCGGACTGCCGGCACAGGTGCGGCCGCTAGCCGACTTCGGCAGCCCTTTTCCCGGCCAGCCTGAACTGATGGTGTCCCTGCAGCAGACCAGGCGACGGCTCAAGAGCAATGGCGAGCGACTGGTCAGCATCCGCAGCTGGCAGGAATTTATCGGGAAAACCAGTGGTTACAGCTATATCGAGGCCATGGGCGACATCCCCGGCGCGGCCTGGGGGCATGCCGGTTCCGACGCCAACCACATGCAGGATTTCCGTAATCCGGATCACACCATGCGCTCGGCCAATGAAATTGCCGCGATCTGGCGTGAGGTCGGCATCATGCCGACGCAGCGTGTCGTGTTTTACTGCGGTACCGGATGGCGCGCTTCGGAAGCTTTTTTTAGTGCATGGGTGATGGGCTGGCAAAATATCAGCGTGTTTGATGGCGGCTGGCTGGAATGGAGCCTGGACCCGTCCAACCCGATCGTCACCGGCGAGCGCCCGGCAGGATAGACTGAGACACCGGCGGGTGTAGTGGCGCAAATCAGCGGGCACAAACCGAGCGCAATGGCTGAAACTTTGTCACCGCCGCCCCATTGACTTGCTGCGCATGTGGCGCGTCAGGATTGAAGAGGGGATACTAGAGCCGACGCAAATCGACTTTGTACCAGTGCAAGCGGGTTTGCGTGCAGTGGGCGCAGCGCGACAATGTAGATCAACAGGGGCAATATGATGACCACAATCAATCTGACATGCACAGTAGTTACCAATCCTGATTCCCTCGTAGGATTCAATTTCTACGTAGCATCGGGACAGGTATTTGACGTTGATGAGTATGCAGAGGCATATAAACTGAATCGCACCGACCTCGACTCCGATGACGTGTACACCATTCAGGATGCCGCAGAAAAACTCAACCCCGGAGAATGGTTGATGGTTTCCCATTCCATCGCCGCGTAACAGTTCAAAACGCCAGACTATCCGGGGGGGCAAAGCGGGAAACCTTCGCCCGCCTGTCTGGCACCCTGTTCAGCGCAGGCGCATTTTGAAGAAATGCAAATTAGTAGTCCCGATTTGCAAAGAGGCATCTATTGGGCAAGAAGCGACTACCAGGAATTTCTTTGCGCCTCTGTCCTCAAATCTTGTGCCGCCTCGACCATCCTTCGCTGGTCTCTTCGTTTCTGCATTAACGCTGAATATTGTTCTGCAGTCATTGGAGGCGTGGTCATCAATTCTTTGAGCGACGCGATGTTGGCGTAATCCTTTTTGTCTCTTCGATTAAAACAGTTCAAATTTGCTACCTTTGATATCAGGTTCTCATTCTAAAAATGGCTGATTTTGACGTCAGCATCGGCAGGGATATCAAAAATTGTTCAAGGCATCTTGAGATTAATTTGGGGCAGTGTTGAATATTTATTGCCAACGCACAATGTATTTTGCATGACATTGATGTCTTTTTGATGACATTAAGAATTTACATCTATTTCCAGCCTCGCCCAGAGACTCAGCTTATTTGCTTGTATTTCATCCGAAATGCCTCGCGATGTTCAATATTGGCAATAATGCAATTGCTTATTCGAATGCTTTTGCAGGTGGACAGCGTCATTGCTGGTTCCGTTAAAGCTCACCATACCAAGAGCAGTAGCTAGAAACGGCAGCGGGTCGCAACAGCGGCCCGCCAAAATCTTGTCCTGCTATCGCTTATTTCTTCGGAACACTATGTGTAGTTTTATGGGCAACCGTTTCGGCGGATTGTGAAAACTGCTCCGTTGCTTTGATAACTTGGGCTTCAACTGTTTCAACGGTTTGCTTGGTGGCCTTGGTCAGTTGTTCGTAGCCGGTGCTGGCATTGCCGATGACCGATTTCAGTATTGCAACTACATTTTCAGAACCGGCAGGCGCGCTCTTGACGACCTCATCCACCAACGCAGTGACTTTATTTTTCGAATCAACGATTTGTGCTTCAGTGGTTTTCGTTAAATCAGCATTGATGTTCGAAACGATTTCAGTCAGTCGGCGTCCATAGGTAGCTGCTTTATCCGCGTTCAGCTTTGCTTGTTCGGTGGCAAGCGTGAAAAACGCTTGAGGGTCTTTCGCGGAAAATAATTGATGTGCCACAACACTGGATTCTTCTGCGTACTCTTTAGCAACAGCGGTATTCAACGCTACAACCTTTTCTACACCCTTGATGGTTTTACTGCCCAACTCACGGAAGGCTGCGATTTGCGACTCAAACAAGTCCTTGGTCGCGGATGTAAATTGCTCTTGATTAGAAAACATGGGCTGCTCCTCGAGATTCAATGATGTGATTGCCATTCGTGGTGAAAATGGTGCGATGCAACAATTCATAGTCTATTCACTGATTCAACGAAGTCAAGGGTTATTGGCCAAGAATGTTGGAAATCTCTGGACCTCGCCACCTAACGCCATTAACACTCAATATCCGATTGAAGCTATTTTGCAGACCGGTGAGGACTTGGGGCATGGCCAAGTTCGTTGCACTCGTTACCAGTTAGAGGATGGGCGCGACCTCAGCTCGGGATAGAAAATGCCGGGCCGCTTCTTTTGTCCGGAACATTCCGACTCTCCCTCGTTAATGGGTGGTCAGGTAGGAAACGGTGTTGGTACACGAGTACATCGGTGAATTTTATGTTGCCAAAAAGATAGCATTCTGAGGAGCGTGCGCTATTGCTTGAACAATGTCATAACTCGGTCATGCTGGAATGCTACCTTCTTCGGTCTAAGCCTAAATATAAAAAATAGGAGAGAGACATGTCAGAAAACATGGTAAAGCAAACCTGCCCCCACTGCAGGCAGGCCAGTGGAGCGGAGATAGTCTATGGCAGCATCGATACGTTAAGCGAAGACCTTCGCAACGCATTGAAAGACGGCGATGTTGTCTTCGGCGGCACTTACCCTAGGTGGGATTGGGAAGAAGAGCTAATCAATACCAGGTGCCTGCAATGTAATCATGAATGGCATCGGCTACATAAGAGCTTGTGGCATAAGCGTCGCTTGATTCGCGTCGAAGCAATTTCGGTCGCAGAGATATTTTTTTGATAATTTCTTGATTTTGTTTGTGACGATACGCTGATAAGCGCTGGACTCTCACTTGGGACACCAATAGGAACTATTGCAGCGAGTCTTGCGTGCCTTCCTTAAAGGAGAAGATGCTACGCTGTCGATGGGAGAACCCGCCTCAACGGGAAGTGCTCAATATCTGATGGAGAAAGAGGCCGTGAGAAATAGAATCCCTGGAGTTCATCACATAGAAGGGCTTTCAGTATGTCGGCCTGGGCTTCAGTTTCAACGCCTTCGGCAACGACTCGCATTCCCAGTGAGTGTGCCATTGTGATAATGGCGAGGAAAAACACCCTTCCTTCGTTTGTCTGTCCAAGCCGTGCCGTAAACGCCTGGTCGACTTTCAGCAAGTCAAAGTCGAGCCGTTGTAGCTGGGCAAGCGAAGAATAGCCGGTGCCAAAATCATCGACCAGCAGCTTGATGCCCATTATTTGGAGGGCATTAAGTGCCTGAGAAACCTCTTGGCTATCGCCCATCATTGATGATTCCGTGACCTCGATTTCAACCAGTCCTGCATCAATCTTGTGACGTTCAAGAGTAGCAGACAGGATTTTTGCAATGTCCGACTCATTAAATTGACGGGACGATACATTTATGGAGACCGGAACCGGGTCTTTCCCTGTCTTGGTCCAGAATGCTAGCTGGGCACATACTTTATCGATGACCAGCTCGCCCAAACTAAGGATGACACCGGTTTCTTCCGCCAAAGCGATAAATTCACTGGGATTTATCAAGCCCTTCGTTGGGTGAGCCCAGCGCACTAGTGCCTCCATGCTTGATGTCATTCCCGTGGAGATATCTATTCGCGGCTGGTAGTACATAACAAACTCGTCGCGTTCGATGGCTTGTCGCAGCTCAGCCTCTCGCTCCAGGCGACTTCGCAACGATTCATAAAACCGCTGGTCGTAAAACCGGTAATTTTTCTTCCCACTCGTCTTTACCGAGTACATTGCGATGTCTGCATTTTGCAGCAATGTGTCCGCATCCGTACCATCTTCCGGAAATACGCTGATGCCAATTGAGGCGCCAACAGAATGAATTCCAGCGGTGAGGCGGAAGACATCCTGAAACGCGTGAAGAATGCGCTCCGCGACATGGGCGGCGTCCGCTGTTTGTGTAAGCGCTTCTAGAATGACGACGAATTCGTCGCCTCCGAGCCGTACAACGCAGTCGTGTGGTCGGACTGCATCCTTGATGCGCCGGGCAGCACTGCGTAATACATCATCGCCCGCGGCATGGCCCATCCTATCGTTGACCGCCTTAAATCCATCCAGGTCGATAAACAGAATTGCCAGCATAGAGTGATTTGCAGCGGCATGTTCGATGGCATTGGGAAGATAATTTTGAACCCAAAGGCGATTCGGTAGACCTGTCAGCGTATCTTCATTTCCACGCCGCTCCAATTCGGCAACATGCGCCTTGGCGTCACTAATATCGCGAAACGTCAAAGCCAAATCGTCGCCGGAGCGCATGATTTTCAAATGAGCCCAACGCGTCGCAAAGGGGCTTTCACTTGGAACCTCAATTTCACTTTCAAAGGCACCCATTTGCATCGCTTCGCGCAATGCTCCCATTAAGCGGTCGGGCTCAGCTCTCGCATATAGAGCGGAGATGGTTTTTCCGATTAGCTCTTCGCGCCTGTGTCGAACAAGCTCTGCGCCTCGAAGGTTGCAATCGATTATTTCGAAGTCGACAATGGAGCCGTCTACTAGCCGTATTGGGCGGGCTATATAGAACCCTTCATTGCCACCTTCCGTCGCCATCCGGTAAGTGCGCTGCATCAGTTTCATATTGTGTTTTCGCCATGCCAAGCGCAGCGAAAGAACGGTGGCGATGAGGGTGAATAACACCAGTGCCATCGTTGCCCATCGTGCATTGCGCAGGACCTGCTCCTCGCGCTGGCGAAACGGCACCAGCACTGCTTCGGTGTCAAGGCCAACCATTGCCGTCAGCGGAATCCCGTTAACTGCGCGCCAGCCGACATACCGGCTTCGTTTGTCCGCAAACCATTTGTTTCCATCAAGGAGAGTGCTTCCCTGCGCTCGTGGTGAGAACAGGGGCGAGGACGTAAGTGCTTGGGCATTCGGAGGATATACCGTCTGGCCGGTGCGCGTTGCGCGGATAATCTGGTCGTCGCCTATTACGCCTACAAAACCAGTTGGCCCCAAGGTCGAGTCGTTATAGCCGGTGGTGAAGTAACTTGGGGACACAGACACTAGTACGATGCCATCAAAACTACCGTCTGGTTTGAGAATCCTGCGGGAGAAAAGAATAGTGTTTCTTTCCGATATTCTGCCGATTACCGGGTCGCCAATATACAAAAAATCTTGGGTTGCGGTTTTTTGAACGAGAAAATAACTCCTGTCGCCCAAAAAAATGTTTCCTTGCGTCGGCAAAGTACCTGTGACGGGTATGCCATTGCGGTCAATAACAGCAACATAAAAGATAGATGCTGGCGGAAACAGCCCCGCACTTTTTGCCTGCTCCAGGCTTAGTTGTCCGTTAGAAAGTTGCCAATCGTATCTAACATGCAAGGCAATCTGGTCAATCCCTTCCAACGTGAGCGACAGATGAAAAGCATAGCTATTGGCCAATGCTTCAGCTTTATCTTGCACCTGTTTTTCAAGAAGCAGCCTATCGTGTTGTAAATTTGATAGTGCCAATTGCCACCCTATAGTGCCAATGACTAGTGCAGCGACTGGCCAAAGTAAGGCCAGCCTATAATTCCCGTATAAAAAATGTAATTTTTTGCGGAAATTATGTAGGTGAACAAACAATCTGAGTGTTGTCTGGGCTCCCCCATTTAGCGGCGGCATGCAAGAAGTGTAGTGCTTGAACTGTAAATTGGCTCACAATTATTGGCAGGGAGCAGCGACTGCAATAGATTTGCCGTGAAGCGTCAAGAATTTGAATTGATTTCCATATTGCGCTGTCTTTGCCAACATTTTTCTTTAGACCAGCATTGCAATAATTACGCGACCTGTCCGTCCAAGGGGGCATCATCAGTTGCAGCGCTTTGCTCCGCATGAAGTGAAGCTACCACTCTAGGGAAAGCAACCTTTCGGCCATGCGCGGCCAGCAAAGCGTCCTTACGTCGTTGCGTGAGGCCCAACAGAAGCCGTCCATTTCCGGGGTTGGCTTGCCAGTCGTATGGTGTGGAAAATGGCTGGTACAGATAAGGTGGTCAAGATTGTCAAAATCCCCTGCAGCGCGCACCTTGTATAGATGCAGTCTCTTGTCTTTTCTGTAGTCAAAGCACCCGATTTCTTCAAACAGGACTTCGTCGAACACGAGGCCGGTTTCTTCCAATAACTCCCTTTTTGCCGCCTCGAGTGTGGATTCTCCGGTATCTTGCATGCCTTTTGGGATGTCCCAATGATTCGTATTTGTCACGTGACAGAGAAGAACTTCATTTTTTTTGTTGATGATGAGGATCCCACATGAGGTTGCAAGCTCCTTTTTTCGGACCGTTTCTGCCAATGACGACATGCACCACCCCTTTATAGAAAAGTGGGATTAATAGTTAGCGTGATACGCCTTGCTGTTCGGTGCCATTGAGCGGCGTAAGAAAATAAGCACGTGTTATTCATGGAAACTATGATGGTTATTTGAAATTGCAATTGGATTAATGCTGCGATGCAGCATATTATCCACCTGTCTCCTCCAATTCTCTCCAAGAGTTTGGATTTAAGCCCGCTTTTATCCGCGGGCTTTTTTTTATCTCTTTATTTCCTTGCAAGGGCAATGAAGTTTCATCGCTTAGTCAGCGCCATTATTTCTCAGTCGGAAATAATGCTGGCTGAGTTTTTTCCTGGCGGAACAAATCGAGTACTCAACCCTGGCTTTTCAATAACGTCCTACGGATTTGTCGGCGCGTTTCTAATGTTCTAATGGGATCGCACCCAATAGTTCGCTGCGATTGTCCAATTCAAAGGCAAGCAAAAAGCCGCGCCACTTTCACAAGTTGACGCGACAATTTCTCTAAAAACACGCCCGTATTCCCACCAAGCACGATATTTTTAAAGTTTTTCTAAAGTAATCACTTAGTAGTTGACGCAACTTTCCCGTAACCCATCAGCGTTGCACATAATGCGATTCCGCCTTCTGAGTTACATAATGCTGTCAGAATGTCTTCTGCGGCAAGCAACTCCGCATCAATGGCCTTAATCTCTGTTTCAGTGAGGGGCGCAACGCGCAGAGGTGAAAATGTTTCCCGTTCGGCAATCATGAAGTTTCCTATAAATGATTCTAGTCGGATTCTAAGCATAGTCGCAATGTCCGACATAGGAAGGTATTTTATTGTTTGGTCGCGTTCTGGCGGTGAGCGAATGATTGTCGAGAACTAACGAAATATGTAGCTTGATAGCATCAGTAATCATGATTGGATTTGTTGGAAATAGTAAAGTATGGCGAAAAACCGCTGGTAATGAGCGCAACCTTCCACTCCTTCAAATCGTTTACTGCCAATTTGGGTGCCAGTTCGCTTCTTGACGGGAACCTGCCCAGTGATAGAGTGCTGTTCATCGGGCGGCATGCGGAAGGTGTCTACAGCTGTGTGGCTTTTGGGGATAGTTGGCCTTCTTGCATGATGCGCATGATGGCTTCGGATCGCACCATTTGGATTTGCCGCTGCCATGCCAATCATGGTTCCGAGGACAGCGCCTGCCTTGGTGAAGTCGTTGTCGGAGTCAGCGGGCTTACCAAACTTGTCTGCAAACATCGTCGAGAACTGGCCTTTGAGGCTCTCGCGCAACTTTGGGTAATCGACAAGTTCGTTGAAGGCATCAGCATCCTTTTTCTGAGCGGCTGACTGTAGCTGCCGCACGGCTAGGAATGGTGACCAATACCAGTAGCCAGAGATGGCTCCACAGATGTGATTGTTTGTTTTTCAGGATAAGGACTTTGTGCCCGATTGCTGGAGTGTCCAGACCCAGGCAGGGGGGACATTGCGCAGGATGAGTTCCTGACGCTTCCAAACGAGAGTCTGGTGCGGCGAGCTGAATGGAACACGTTGACCATACGTGTACTGGACGAGTCGCCTTTTCGGGCTTTCCAGTAAAAAATCTCTTAATAGAGTAATAACTGATTCTGCAACGGTTTCGGGGAAGCTCCGGAACGGCAAGGACGAAACCACGACCGATTGGTCAGGTATGCCCTTAAACAGGTCTTGTCTAGCCTGAATGGCATCGGCCACTACTATGCCATTCCCGAAGCGCCGCTGCAGAGCCGCTGCCATCGGCGCATCTCGCTCGACTACCACTAAAGTTGCTCCTGGAAACTCCGCATGCAAGTACTGCGTAATGGCTCCCGTGCCCGCTCCTAATTCAATGAGATGCCTTGCGTCGCGCGCGTACTGACACAGCGCCTTGGCTAGAAATGCTGACGATGGCGCAATTGCTCCAACCAAGCCGGGGTCTTTCAGGTAACTAAGGAAAAATTTTGTGCTCAAAGTCAGCTTTCATGGCGTTCGCGGGGATGTGCAAGGGAGTGGCATCGCCGCTTCTAGCCGAATGAACGAACTATGTAAACTCAGGATAGTATGGGACGCATAGTTCCACCAAGGTCAACTTACTTGTCATTCAGATGATATGGATAGCGACTTATTCCCAATATAGGCAAGGAACTCTTAACCGTATATCTAATTGGCGGGATGGTGTTTGAGAATTTTTTGGGAATTCCGGATACCGAAAAAACAAACACGCACAAGATTTGCACGTGAATTTCGATAATATTGATAATCGTATTTTCTCCCCATTGCATTACCCGGATAGCCGCGACTATTTCAAAAATCGGGTTGCACAGCGGTTACATGGAGAGCGTGAGCGGGCCAGAAACGACAAAGCCAAAACATAAGTTTTGGCTAAGTGTATGAATTTAAACAGTAATTTTGGGGTGGCTGATGGGGCTCGAACCCACGACAACAGGAATCACAATCCTGGACTCTACCAACTGAGCTACAGCCACCACTGTTTTTTCTTTTTTCTTTGATGTTTCATCGCAGAAGCCGCAATTATACAAAGGTCTTGCCCGGCTTGCAAATAAAAAATGAAAAGATTTAAACGGTGTTTTGTGCGGGGTGTTGTACCGTGATACGGCTAACAGGTGGATGCAATTTCAGCAGGGTTGAGAATGCGGAGCGGAGCGCCGTTTCGCTTCCGCTCGTGAATGCTTGCAGCATGCCTGTTTCTGTGCTGGTAGTCAGCAAGTTATGCTCATTCAGCAAACGAGCCAATTGCCGTGCGATTGGCTCGCCGGTATCAATGATGGCGATGGGCTGGGATGTTGTTTGGCAAATACTTGCTTCAATCTGGGGCTGAACGAAAGGGTAGTGTGTGCAGCCGAGTACCAGCGTGTCCGCTCCTTGCTCAATGAGCGGTGTTACATAATGTTGTACCAGAGTGGCTGTTGCCGGCGATGTTAATTCGCCCTCTTCAATCTGATTGGCTAGCCCGATACAAGCTTGCGACAGAAAGCGCACCCCTGTTGCGGCGCTGATCTGCTCCCGCAAGAGATTGAATTTTGTGCTGTTGATGGTGCGTTCGGTCGCCAGTACCCCGACGATCCGGCTTTTGCTCAGCATCGCGGCGGGTTTCAGTCCTGGCTCGACCCCTACCAGGGCAAGTGCCGGATGGTGCTCACGCAGCGCGCGGATAGCGGCGGCGGTAGCCGTGTTGCAGGCAACAACCAAGGCTTTCGCACCCCGTTGCAGCAGGAAGTCGGCAATTGTCAGCGAACGCTGGACAATAAAATCCTCTGTTTTTTCACCATACGGGGCAAAGCCGGAGTCGGCAAAATACAGTAGGCTTTCGTGCGGCAGTCGGGCCTGGATATGGCTTAGCACCGACAGGCCACCTATGCCTGAGTCAAAAACGCCGATAGGGGCATCAGCCCGTATCGGCGCAGAAAATGAAGTTGATGATGTCATCAGTGGATGATGCATGAAAAGAGGCTGCTATGGCAATAACGAAAAACCTGCCCATGTATATGGGCAGATTCCTGCATGTGAAATAGCGGCGTGCTTGATTAGCGGGTTGTGACCGCGATCTCGCCGACGGATGTGGCTGCGATACGTTCCTGCCATTCTTTCGGACCGGTATTGTGTACCGATGTGCCGCTGGCATCGACTGCAACCGTGACTGGCATGTCGACGACATCGAACTCGTAAATCGCTTCCATGCCGAGATCGGCGAAGCCAACCACTGTCGCACTCTTGATCGCTTTGGAAACCAGATACGCCGCACCACCGACCGCCATCAGGTAGGCAGATTGATGCTTCTTGATGGATTCGATGGCAACCGGGCCGCGTTCTGCTTTGCCGACCATCGAGATCAGGCCGGTTTGTTCCAGCATCATGTCGGTGAATTTGTCCATCCGTGTTGCAGTAGTCGGGCCTGCTGGACCGACTGCTTCGTCGCGTACCGGATCGACCGGGCCGACGTAGTAGATCACGCGGTTGGTGAAATCAACCGGCAATGGTTCACCCTTGGCCAGCATGTCCTGGATGCGCTTGTGCGCTGCATCACGACCGGTCAGCATTTTGCCGTTCAAGAGCAGGGTCTGGCCCGGCTTCCAGGATGCGACTTCAGCTTTGGTCAGAGTGTTGAGATCGATGCGTTTGGATTTTTCCGTGTCGGCTGTCCAGTGCACATCCGGCCAGTCGGATAACGATGGTGGTTCCATGAAGGCCGGGCCGGAACCATCGAGCACGAAATGGCCGTGGCGGGTCGCAGCGCAGTTCGGGATCATTGCCACCGGCTTGGAGGCAGCATGGGTTGGGTACATCATGATTTTCACGTCGAGCACCGTAGTCAGGCCGCCTAAGCCCTGCGCGCCGATACCAAGGGCATTGATTTTCTGGAACAGGTCGATACGCAATTCTTCGGTCTTGTTTTGCGGGCCGCGTTTGAGCAGATCGTACATGTTGATATCTTCCATCAACACTTCTTTTGCCATCAGCATGGCTTTTTCTGCGGTGCCGCCGATACCGATGCCGAGCATGCCCGGCGGGCACCAGCCAGCGCCCATGGTCGGTACGGTCTTCATGACCCAGTCCACCAGCGAATCGGATGGGTTCAGCATCACGAACTTGGTCTTGTTCTCCGAGCCGCCGCCCTTGGCTGCAATCTGCACGTCAACCGTATTGCCCGGCACCAGTTCCATGTGAATTACAGCCGGGGTATTGTCTTTGGTGTTCTTGCGTTCGAATTGCGGGTCGGCAACGATCGATGCGCGCAGTTTATTTTCAGGATTGTTGTAACCGCGACGCACGCCTTCATTGATGGCATCGGTGATCGAGCCTTTGAAGCCTTCAAAACGTACTTCCATGCCGACTTTAAGGAAGACATTGACGATCCCGGTATCCTGACAGATTGGGCGCTTGCCTTCGGCGCACATGCGCGAATTGGTGAGGATCTGGGCAATCGCATCCTTGGCTGCCGGGCTTTGCTCGGTCTCATAGGCGCGTGCAAGGTGCTGGATGTAATCGGCTGGATGGTAGTAGCTGATGTACTGCAACGCAGCTGCGACTGATTCGATGAGATCGTCTTGCTTGATGATGGTCATGAAGTTTCTCGTTGAGGTTAAGTAATCTAATGATCGGTGTTCTGTTGGTGTGTGCCCGACATGATGCGGTCGCAGGCGGCCAGCGCCAATGCAGACAGCAGGAACACGGCATGGATGCCGGTCTGTGCAATCAGGGTTTTTACGTCGTACGCATTGGCGTTGATGAAGGTTTTAAGCAGGTGAATAGAGGAAATGCCGATGATCGCCATTGCCAGCTTCACCTTCAAAACAGAAGCGTTGACATGGGACAGCCATTCCGGTTGATCCGGGTGGCTTTCAAGGTTCATGCGTGAGATGAAAGTGTCGTAGCCGCCGACGATCACCATAATCAACAAATTTGAAATCATGACAACGTCAATGAGCCCCAAAACGACCAGCATGATCGTGCTCTCATTTAATTTTGTCGGCCTGACTTGGCCTGCGACCGTTACTGCATCGAGTATGTGCTCCAGTGCCGAGGCATTGCCCATGGCGGCGCCAATCAGGTCAACCAACTCTACCCAGAAGTGAAATACATAGACGCACTGTGCCAGGATGAGGCCGAGATAGAGTGGCAACTGCAACCAGCGGCTCGTGAAAATCAGGTTGGGCAGTAGTCCGATTTTATCCGGCGCGACAGAGGTGGGTGATGGATCTTTGTTCATTGCGAGTTGTTCGATGTTGCGAAGCATCAAAAATAGGAATTTCGCATTTTACACGGGCTGTACTTCCAGTCGCTGTTCTGTGAGGCAGTTGGCGATGGTCTTGGCAGGTCACATAATTTGAATGTTAGTGCAGGCATGACTTCACTGATGCTTTTGCGGAGGGCAGCATAGGTCGGATGATAGGCATGGCGATAACCAGAAAAATATACGCTGTATTTTTGGATTTCATGGCGTATTGTAACGACATCTCGAAAGCGAGTGTTCTCTTGGTGCGTCGCAATAATATTTAGACTTGGTTTGCCATGTGTAAGGCTTCAGTAAGAGTAAAAGTCTATTTTTATTACACAAATTAACATTAGGTGGAGAAGACAAATGGCTGATATTGAAACCGTAAAACAAGAAAATCGCGTTTTCCTGCCGCCGGCAGAATTCGTGGCTAATGCATCCGTTTCCGGAATGGATGCTTATAAAGCCCTCTGTGCCGAGGCTGAGCAAGATTACGAGGGCTTCTGGAGCAGGCTTGCACGAGAAAATATTCTCTGGCAAAAGCCTTTCACCAAGACGCTGGATGAATCAGATGCACCGTTCTACAAGTGGTTTGAAGACGGCCATCTGAATGTTTCCTATAATTGCCTCGACCGTAATCTGCAAAATGGCAATGCCGACAAAACCGCGATCATATTCGAAGCAGATGATGGGAAAGTGACCAAGGCGACGTATGCAGAATTGCACCAGAAAGTGTGTAAGTTTGCGAATGGTCTGAAATCGCTCGGCGTTCAGAAGGGTGATCGCGTCGTCATCTACATGTCGATGTCGATCGAAGGCGTCGCCGCCATGCAGGCTTGCGCCCGTATCGGTGCTACACACTCCGTCGTGTTTGGCGGCTTTTCCGCCAAATCTTTGCAAGAACGTATTATCGATGCCGGCGCGGTCGCCGTCATTACTGCCGATGAGCAGGTGCGCGGTGGCAAGCATCTGCCATTGAAAGCGATTGTCGACGAGGCTTTGGCTCTGGGTGGTTGCGACAATATCAAAAACGTCATTGTCTACCAACGTACAGGCGGCAATATCGGCATGGCTGCCGGTCGCGATATCTGGCTGCATGATTTGGTTGCGAATCAGTCCGAGGTTTGTGAGCCGGAATGGGTCAGCGCCGAGCATCCGCTGTTTATTCTGTATACATCCGGATCCACCGGTACACCGAAAGGCGTACAGCATTCATCCGGCGGTTTTCTGCTGTGGGCCATGCTCACAATGAAGTGGACGTTTGACATCAAGCCGTCTGACATATTCTGGTGTACCGCTGATATCGGCTGGGTTACCGGTCATACCTATATTGCTTATGGGCCGCTGGCTGTAGGCGCAACCGAAATAGTTTTTGAGGGCGTGCCGACTTACCCTAATGCAGGCCGTTTCTGGGACATGATCCAGAAGCATAAAGCGACTATTTTCTACACGGCACCAACTGCAATTCGCTCACTGATCAAGGCTGCAGACGTTGATCCAAGCGTGCACCCATCTAAATATGATCTGTCCAGTCTGCGCTTGCTGGGTTCTGTCGGTGAACCGATTAATCCTGAAGCATGGATGTGGTACTACAAAAATATCGGCGGCGAGCGCTGCCCGATTGTCGATACTTTCTGGCAGACCGAGACCGGCGGTCACATGATTACCCCGTTGCCAGGCGCGACGCCAATGGTGCCGGGTTCCTGCACTTTGCCATTGCCGGGGATTATGACTGCGATCGTTGATGAGACAGGCAATGACCTGCCAAATGGTCAGGGCGGTATTCTGGTCGTCAAGCGTCCATGGCCGTCCATGATCCGCACTATCTGGAATAACCCGGATCGTTTCAAGAGCAGTTATTTCCCCGAGGAACTCGGTGGCACCATGTATCTGGCCGGTGATGGCGCGATCCGTAACAAGGAAACTGGTTATTTCACTATCACTGGCCGTATCGATGATGTGCTGAATGTTTCCGGTCACCGTATGGGTACGATGGAAATCGAATCTGCACTGGTTGCCAATCCGTTGGTGGCAGAGGCTGCTGTCGTTGGTAAGCCGGATGATACGACTGGCGAATCGATTTGCGCTTTTGTCGTGCTCAAGCAGGCGCGCCCAACCGGTGATGAGGCGAAAAAAATCGCGTTGGAATTGCGTAATTGGGTCGGCAAGGAAATCGGCCCGATCGCCAAGCCGAAAGAGATTCGTTTCGGTGACAATCTGCCTAAGACCCGTTCCGGCAAGATCATGCGTCGCTTGTTGCGCGTGCTGGCTAAAGGTGAGGAAATTACGCAGGACGTCTCCACACTCGAAAATCCAGCCATTCTGGAGCAACTCAAGCAGGCACAGTGATGTGTTGAGCAAGGTATGTGGCAGGTTGCGCATCAATTTAATGTAAAGACACCACTCCCGCGCAAGCGGGATGGCATGGCGCCAGCACCGCATCAGGTACTGGCGTTATTTCATTGTGGCTTCACTTGATTTCATTTTTATGATGCCGTCTCGCAAGTTGCCCTAGCTTTATTCATGCATTGTTTGCTATAATCTGCGGCTTCACGAAAGTGAATATGCAGGAGAGATGGATGAGTGGTTGAAGTCGCACGCCTGGAAAGCGTGTATAGGTTCATAGCCTATCCGGGGTTCGAATCCCCGTCTCTCCGCCAGAAACATTGCAAACGTCTCCAAAGTTTGCCGATAAACCCCTAGGAAATCAAACGCTTAGGGGTTTTTTGTTGCCTGTCGAAGTTAGGTCAGCCAAGCTGTGCCAGATCTAATGTCCATCTCTACGTTAATCCGCGGCTTCTGGACGGTTAGCGTCAGCTGGGCTGCTTGATACCGGCTTCCTATGCGTCCCAATTTTCATCAAAATGGGCGTGTTAGCGGAGGAGGGGGCGCCATGTGCACCTTACTTACCGCTCAAGTAAGGCGCAAAAGCCGAAAATAATACTGCTATGGGTATATTTCAGATGCCCAATGAACATGTGCGGCTAATGCTTGAAAAACAGTGATACTCCCTGTTTTTTACAAAAATCAGCGACTATTCGTCGTGTATTCTCAGTCAAATTGCCTCAGCGCAGCGCCAATGCTAGTTCCCCGGGCTGTAACTGGCCATCAGTGTAGACAGCGCTACAGTCCGCGCAAGTCAAGGGTTCTGCTGATCTTCCCTGCGATTGGCTGGGGCATGGCTTTCATTGTCGAAGACTTCCAGCTGTCGGCCAAGCATTGAAAGGCTTGATAAGAGATGTTCTGTTTTCATCGCGCCACTCCTTCAGTAAAACAAAATAAATGTAGCGCGCAGGATTAGCGCATCGTCTGATGGCTATTGAGATAGATGCTGGCGCAACTATTTGGAGGGACGAAAAAAAGCAGAACAAGCTTGCTTGTTCTGCTTTTGGATGTTTGCTAATTAGTAAGCCAATAAAGCGCTTATCGTATTAGCGCAAATCTGTTGGCATCATTGCGCTGCTCAATGCGGCAGGAATGATGTCAGTACAAATCAATAGCTGGTCACTGCAACCGGTTGGCCATTCTTGAATGAGAATACGGTCACTGGCGATTGCTTCATGTCGCCTTTTTCATCAAAAGCATAGGTTCCGGCAATGCCTTTGTAGCTGATTTTCGACATTTCCTGACCGACTTTTGCAGGATCGATGGAGCTTGATTTTTGCATTGCAGCGGACATCAGCATCACAGCGTCATAGTAAGAGGCGGCATAGACGTCCGCTTCCTGGTTGTAACGTTTCTTGTATTTTGCTTTGAATACCGGTCCAGTTGCTGCTTTGTCCAGAATCGCACCGCCTTGCGCGCAGAAGACGTTGCCGTCAACCGCATCGCCACCGATACGGCCCAATTCCGGGGTGCAAATCGTGTCGCCACCCAGGACTTTGGCGGTGATGCCCAACTGTTTCATCTGACGCAACAGCGGTGCGCCTTGCGGCGTGTAGCCGCCGAAGAAAATCGCATCGACGTTTTTCGACTTGAGCTTGGTCAGAATGGAGGTCATGTCGGTTGCTTTGTCGTTGGTGAATTCACGTGCAACGACTTGCATGCCGGAGTGTTTCGCTTCTTTCGCAAATTCATCCGCAACGCCTTGTCCATAGGCGCTACGGTCATCGATGATCGCGACAACTTTCATTTTCAGCTCTTTGGCTGCGTAGAGCGCCATCTTTCCGCCGATTTGCGAATCGTTAGCGGCAACGCGGAACAGGTTTTTATAGCCTTGTTGCGTGATCTTCGGATTGGAGGAGACGGTTGCAACGACTACGCCAGCATCGTTGTAGGCGCGTGAGGCGGGCATTGTCACGCCTGAATTGTAAGGGCCAGCTACGAATTTGACGCCGGCATCGATCAGTTTCTGGGCGACGGTAACGCCTGCCTTTGGATCGGCCTGATCATCTTCGGAAACAAGTTCAAATTTGATTTTCTTGCCTGCTACGGTGATCGGCTTGGCATTCAATTCTTCAATCGCCAGGCGGGTACCATTTTCATTGTCCTTGCCGGCAAAAGCTTGCGCGCCGGACAAAGGGGCGCTATGGCCGATTTTTACAGATAGTTTCTTGTGCGGAGACAGCACCCACAGCGCCTAACAGCACGATACCGCTCACAATTTTATTCAGAACCATTTGATCTCCAAAATATAGATATAGACATCTGATGCAGCCAATTTTGTTGGCTGCTCCACACGCGTTATGAAACGGGTGTTCCATGGCGGGAATTATCCATAATTTTGTAGAAAATTATTGCGTAGTTTTCCGGCTTAATTTTGATGATTTCAGAGTTTTGTTTTAGAAATGTGGTTTGCTCCGAATTATATTTAGCGCTCCCTGTGGCGCACGGCTTCTGCCGCCCAGGATGGTGATGGAATTGTCAGATTGCCACCTTTGATGGAGTGCTGCGCGCAAGACGTGTATCGTAACGAGCAGATTCTCGAGTTGAAAGTTGCAAGGAAAGTCTGGCGGCTTGTTATGATGTGCGTCCTCACTATTCTTATCGACTCAAGACATGTTCGACTTTCTTTTCAAGCGCTTGACCAGAAATAAAATCGCGGTACCGGTGCAGCCTGCTCAATTGTGAGTAATGCCAAAGCAGCACAGGAGATGGCAAAGCAGGCTGCGCTGACGCAGGCGGGCGCTTTGAAAGATAAGGAGTCGGAGGCAGTCGAGTTCATTTTGCAATGTGTTTTTGCCGATGCGCGTTTAAAGGTGGCAGAACATGTTCATTCCAGGGTTCTGCAAGAACGGGTACTGCAAGCGATGCGCAATACGGACAGGCGGGTTTCGCGCTTGATGCAGGCGCGCATTGAGGCCGGCGTGAAACTGGCACTGTGTGAGCAGCAAGCCATGCAGTGTGTTGCGAATGCGCAAGAGTTGATGCGGGATGTGAAGCTGACGCCGAATCAGGTCGTCGATCTTGACCGTGTATGGGTGGCGATTGCAATGCCGCCTGCATCTCTGCAGCAGGAATTCGAGTCGCTTCGTACTGCATTAGGTGAGCGTCTTGTGGCGCAGGCGGCGCTACAGCGTGCGGTGATGGATATGCTGGCCAAATTGCGCAGCATGGTGAGCGAATCTGCCAGTATTGCTGCCCTCCGAGATGGCTGACATGCTGGATGCAATGGAGGCCGACGACGGTGCAATTTTCAGCTGCATCCGAGGCGCCTTCATTGCCCAAACACTTGTTGCAGGAGTTTGCGCAGGAGCTCAATCGTTTCGCCAAGTTTGGATGCTCTCAAGCAACGCCATGCGGCGATAGTGGCAAGGCAAGATGCGCTTGTGCAATGGGAGGCGCAACAGCCATTGTCTTTGAATAAAGAGGAATTGCAGCAACTTTGGCGGGCATTGCCGCATGTGCCCGGCAATTTGCAGGATGCCGTACTGCTTGAACTCAATGCGCGCTTCGAGTCCTTGTTGCGTCAGACGGTTGCGCCAGCGACGAGCAGTGAGTCGGCGCCCGTCGTTGAAAAGAAACTGACTGGTCAGGCACTGAAGCAGGATTTCATCAATGTGCTGGAGCAGATGGAGACGGCATTGGATTCGGGCTTGTTGCAGGCGGCGGCAGAGTGTGACCGAACCTTGCGTGCCATTGATGTCAAGGCAGCGCAGGCATCGGAGTCGCAGATGGCCCGACTGTCCAGAGTGCGTGCCGAGTTGGCGCACTTGCTGGGCTGGGCCAAGTGGGGTGGAAATGTTTCGCGCGAGGAATTGGTCAAGGCCGCGATGGAATTGCCTGACACAGCAATTGCCGGTGTCCGAGTTGGCAAAAAAAGTAGGTGGTTTGCGCGAGCGCTGGAAATCACTGGATGTTTCGGCCGGACCAGCTGCCAAAGAATTATGGGTACGGTTTGATTTGGCATGCACGACTGCGTATGCTCCGGCAGCCGAACATTTCCAGCAGCCTGGCCGAAGAGCGCCGGCAGAATGCCCTGAAAGCGCAGTCGATGATTGCGGAGTTCAGACTGTTTGCGACGAAATCCCTGTTGGCCGTGGCGGGGTCCACTGCGGTGGATTGGAAGGCAGTTGCGCAGTATTGCCAGAATCAGCGTCAGGCATGGCAACGCCTCGGTACCATTGATCGCAAGGAGAAAAAGCAGCTCGATGCCGAGTTTGCACAGGTAATGCGTGCTCTGGCCGATCCTTTGGATCACCAGCGGCAGATTGAAATCAAGCGGCGTGAACAACTGATTGCCGAGGCAGGAGAGATTCGTCCGGATGATCGTGCCGCATTGGATGCCTTGCGTGGGTTGCAGGAGCGTTGGCAGGAGTGCGCGAAATCCTTGCCGCTCGATCGCCGTGATGAGCAGGCGTTATGGCTGCGTTTTCGTACGTGCATGTGATGCGATTTTTGCCAGGCGCAAAGAAGTCGCGCAGGCGGCCGATGTCGATAGGCATGCCCAGTTACAGGCAAAAGAGACCGTGTGCGCAACGCTGGAAGCCGCTGCCGAAGAGCCGGATGCCGTTATTCGCAAAATATTGCGTGAGTCGCAGCAGGCGTGGGGGCGAATCGGCTATCGTACCGCGCGCATCGGAACAAGCCATCGAGGCGCGGTATGCAGCGGCTGTTGCAGCCTTGGAACTGCGCCTGGATTCCGCTGAGCGCTCTGCACAGGCCGCACAATTGCATGCACTGAGCGAAAAAATGCGTTTGTGCCATGGTCTGGAAGTGGCATTGGTGCATTCTCAGGTGGTGGATGCATCTTATCTGGAGCAATGGGTTGTACTGCCACGTTTGTCTGGTGAGATTGAAGGCGCATTGCAAAAACGGTTTTCAGACGTGCAAGCGGCTTTGCCTGCAAATGACCGTAGCTATGCAGCAATGCTGGAGGCGAATCGGACGCAGCTGTCACAGGAAATTTTGCGTCTGGAAATCGTGGCTGGACTGGAGAGTCCTGCAGAATTATCCAGAGAACGTCTGAAAATGCAGGTCGAAGTGCTGCAATCATCGTTGAAGATGGGACACAAATCCTTGAGTCAGGATGAGCAGTTGTATACCCTGTGCGCCTTGCCGGCGGTGGCGGATGCGCAGGATTCCAGCCGGATAAGCCATTTGCTGGCAAAGATGGGTGCAGCGAAAATCTGAGGAGTGACGGGATCAGTTACAGGCTGCCTGCCATCATGGCAGGCAGCACGCTGGACCTCTGTTTTATGCCGACAGGAAACGTGACTACGTGGTCAGCGCCCAGTCGGATGCCGATTTTCTCACCCAATTCATGATTGTGGTGAGAGGGGACCAATGCCAGTAGTTGTTGACCGCTGGGAAGTTTGAGCGTGTAAAGAAAGTCGGCGCCACGGAATGCCTTGCGCACCACTTCTGCCTGCAACGGGCTGTCATCGTCATGTACCACGTCATCGGCGCGCAGCAGCACATCGACATTCCACGCATTTTTCTCATCGGTAGAGCAGACATCCATTCCTTGCCATAAAGGCAGGCTGCCGATTTCGATTTTGACCCGCTGATTCGGAATGTCCATCACGCCGGGCGTAAATACGCCATGCCCGATGAAATCTGCGACGAAACGGGTCGCCGGGCGGTGATAAAGATTGTAGGCGCTATCCCATTGCACGATTTCGCCATTTTGCATGACGCCAATATGGTCGGCCATCGCGAAGGCTTCGTGTTGATCGTGCGTCACCAGCACGGCGGTCGTACCGCTGGCTTTCAGAATATCCCGCACTTCGCCCGCCAGTCGTTCGCGCAAATCGACGTCCAGGTTGGAAAACGGCTCATCCAGCAGCAACAAGTCCGGTTGCGGTGCAAGGGCGCGGGCCAGTGCCACGCGCTGCTGCTGGCCGCCGGATAGTTCGTGCGGATATTTGTCGCCTTGGGTCGACAGGCCGACCAGTTTCAGCAATTCTGCAACGCGCAGTTTGCGCTCGGGTTTTTTTAGTTTTTGCAGCCCAAAACCGATATTCTCTGCTACTGTCAGGTGCGGAAAAAGGGCGTAATCCTGAAACACGACACCGACATGGCGGGTTTCAGGCGGGGCCGTGAAGCCGACGCGACTGATTTCCTTGGCGCCGAGAGTGATGCGCCCGTCAATGAGCGATTCAAAACCGGCAATCGCGCGCAAAACCGTGGTCTTGCCGCAGCCTGAAGGCCCTAGCAGGCAGGCAATTTCGCCGCGCGTTAATGTGAATGAAAGCTGGTGCACGATTTCGTGCAACTCGCCATCAATCCGGTAACCGACGCGAATCGATGCAACAGAGAGATAAGCTGAGGATGGCGCTGGGTCGGAGATGATTGCGGGCATGGTCTTGCTGAGGGCAACAGTTTGAAATTATTACAGTGTTGAAATTCTTAATTGATTATAATTCTCATTTGGTAGGTCGTGCAGTAAATCCAGAGTTTTCATGCCCAATCTCATTTCCCCCAGTTTTAAAAAATACCAGGCCGGCCGATTCCATCCCCTGCTGCTGGCATCACTGCTGGTCGCGCTGCTGGTCGGCACGCCTATTGTCGGTGTGCTCACAAATCTCGTGACGGTTGGCGATGCAGACGGCACGACTTTTCCGCATTTGTGGCGTACGGTGCTGCCGGGCTATATTTACAATAGCCTGCTGATAGCCTCGATCGTGGCCGTGCTGGGGGCAGTGATCGGTATCGGCTGCGCGTGGCTGGTGTCGGCGTTTGACTTTCCCGGCAAGCGTCTATTTGAATGGGCGCTGGTATTGCCTTTGGCCATGCCGGCTTATGTCGTCGCCTATGCGTATACGGATTTCTTGCAATTTTCCGGCCCGGTGCAGAGCAGTTTGCGCAGCATGTTCGGCTGGCAAGTACATGATTATTGGTTTCCGCAAGTGCGCAGCGTGGGCGGTGCGGGCATCCTGTTCGGGCTGGTGCTGTATCCCTATATTTATCTGTTGGCACGTAATGCTTTTCTGGAGCGCAGTCCGCGCATGTGGGATGCCGCGCGCACTCTGGGTCTGGGGCCGTGGCAAGCCTTCTTCAGCGTCAGTCTTCCGCTGGCGCGTCCCGCCGCCGCCGCCGGCATTGCGTTGGCCTTGATGGAAACATTGGCCGATTACGGTGCGGTTGCGTATTTTGGCGTGCCTACCCTGACGACAGGTATCTACAAGTCCTGGTATGCGTTCTCCGATCGTGCCGCCGCAGCGCAAATTGCGGCGGTATTGCTGGTCACGGTCACGCTATTGATGTTGTTGGAGCAAAAGAGCCGGGGCCGGGCGCGTTATTACGCTGTGGGTGGCAGGGCAAGTGTCGCAGCGTTCACCCCGTTTGCTTGGCAGGCAGGCTTGGGGGGCAACCGTGTTCTGTGCGTTGCCGGTGTTATTGGGTTTTGTGCTGCCGCTGCTGATTCTGTTGCGCTTGATCGTACGTGAGGATGCGCTGGATTTCGGTGTGCGTTATATCGGCTGGGTGCAGAATAGCGTCATTCTGGGGGTGGTGACGGCGCTTATTGCCGTGCTGGTGTGCATTTTGCTGGCGTATGCTGCGCGGGTTAGCACGAGCCGTGTGCAGGCGTTTTGTAACCGTATCGTCAGCATGGGTTATGCGGTGCCGGGTGCGGTTATTGCGGTGGGTATCCTGATTCCGTTGTCGCGATTGGATGCCTGGACCGCCGATCACGGCGCGAGTTTTTTCCTGGCCGGTAGCCTGTTGGCGTTGATTTACGCTTATCTGGTACGTTTTTTGGCGGTGTCTTATCAGAGCGTGGTGTCCGGTTTGGTGAAAATCACGCCCGCCATGGATGCCAGTGCGCGCAGTCTGGGTCACGGACTTGGTTCGATGCTGATCCGGGTGCATGCGCCATTGCTGTGGCGCAGTGTCCTGACCGGCGGCTTGCTGGTGTTTGTCGATGTGGTGAAGGAGCTTCCCGCGACGCTGACCGTGCGCCCGTTCAATTTCGATACGCTGGCGGTTATTGCGTATCAACTCGCTTCCGATGAGCGTCTGGGCGAAGCTGCATTGCCGGCCCTGACCATCGTTCTGGTTGCCATCATTCCGGTGATGGTGCTGGCGCGATCCATAGCAACAGGGCGCCGTTAATCGTTCCATGCTGCCGGATGCGGCTTGCTGAAATCAAACCATTCCCTTACAATTTGCTACCATTTCGTCTCACGTGACTGGCGAAAAGTCGATGTTGATGCTGTCAATGTTGGCGATAAGGTGGGCAACCACCGGGGAACGTGAGAACTTATCAGCCGTTCGCCTGGGCAGCCACAAATGGAATGCACGACTGAGGCTGCCTGTCATTTCTATTGGCCCTCATTCGATTTATGCAAACGACCTTTGCGCACTTAATCGATTGGAGTTAATTCATGTTCTCAAAAGACCACACCCTTGCCAATGTTGACCCTGAATTGTGGGCGGTCATCCAGAAAGAAAACGTCCGTCAGCAAGAGCATATCGAGCTGATCGCGTCCGAAAATTACACTTCGCCGGCCGTCATGGAAGCGCAAGGTTCACAACTGACCAATAAATACGCCGAAGGCTATCCGGGCAAGCGCTACTACGGCGGCTGCGAATTTGTTGATATTGCCGAGCAACTGGCGATTGACCGCATCAAGCAATTGTTCGGCGCCGAAGCCGCCAACGTGCAGCCGAATTCCGGCTCGCAAGCCAACCAGGGCGTGTTCTTCGCCGTATTGAAACCAGGCGACACCATCATGGGCATGTCGCTGGCAGAAGGCGGCCACTTGACTCACGGCATGCCGCTGAACATGTCCGGCAAATGGTTCAATGTTGTTTCCTATGGTCTCGATGCAAATGAAGAGATCGATTACGAAGCCATGGAACGTCTGGCGCGCGAGCACAAGCCGAAGCTGATCATCGCCGGTGCCTCCGCCTATGCACTGCGCATCGATTTCGAGCGCTTCTCCAAGATCGCCAAGGAAATCGGCGCCTACTTCATGGTCGACATGGCGCATTACGCAGGCTTGATCGCCGCCGGTGTGTACCCGAATCCGGTGCCGTTCGCCGATTTCGTCACCTCCACCACGCACAAATCCCTGCGCGGCCCACGCGGCGGCATCATCCTGATGAAGGCCGAGCACGAAAAAGCGATCAATTCCGCGATCTTTCCCGGCATCCAGGGCGGCCCGCTGATGCATGTCATCGCCGGTAAGGCAGTTGCATTCAAGGAAGCCTTGTCGCCTGAATTCAAGACCTATCAGGAGCAAGTCGTCAAAAACGCCGATGCACTGGCAAAAACCCTGATCGCGCGCGGTCTGCGCATCATCTCCGGCCGGACCGAATCGCATGTGATGCTGGTCGATCTGCGCTCCAAGAACATTACCGGCAAAGCTGCTGAAGCAGTGCTGGGTTCCGCGCATATCACCTGCAACAAGAACTCGATCCCGAACGATCCGGAAAAACCTTTCGTGACCTCCGGCATCCGTCTTGGCAGCCCGGCGATGACCACCCGCGGCTTCACCGAAGTGGAAGCGGTCAAAGTAGGTAATTTGATGGCCGATGTGCTGGATAACCCGAACGATGCAGCAACCATCGAGCGCGTCAAAGCGGAAGTCAAGAAATTGACCGATGCGTTTCCGGTCTATGCATGATTGACATCTGCCGAATGTGGTTCAGACATCGGCAGATACGATGATTGTTGAGCGATTGTTCATGTGTTTTTTGGGATATGGAAAAGCGCATGCATCGGTTGTTTAACGACTTGGGTGCCATGTGTCGCTTGCGATGCATGGCACTTGTAATAACTACTTTTGTAACACCAGGCAGGTCACCCCAGGCAAGGTCCTCACCATGAAATGTCCCTTCTGTCACCACGCAGACACCCCTGTCCTCGATACCCGCGTATCCGAAGAAGGAGACACCATCCGCCGCCGCCGCCGCTGCACCAAATGCGACAAGCGTTTCACCACCTATGAGCGCATCGAATTGATCATGCCGGCCGTCGTCAAGAAAAACGGCAGCCGGGTCGAATTCAGTTCTCAGAAATTGCGAGCAAGCCTGATGCTTGCACTGCGCAAACGACCCGTGTCGGCAGCTACCGTCGATGCCGCCATCAACAGCATCGAAGAGAAAATTCTGTCGCTGGGGGAGCGTGAAATCGGCACCGAGCGTATCGGCGAGTTCATCATGGAAGAACTGAAACGACTCGACAAGATCGCCTATATCCGCTTTGCATCGGTCTATCGCAGCTTCGAGGATGTCTCGGAGTTTCAGAATGTGATTGCAGAAATCGCAACGGCAGCAGAGAAAAAATAAAATCCACCCGCCATCCTGACGCTCGTCAGCTGCAATTGACCGCCTGTCCGTTTATCGTTGGCAACTTCAATTGAACGAATTACCTTATAGAAATCAAATTTCCGTTTGGAACTAATGTCATTGAAGGTGGTTTCCTGAATGATGCTGGTGTTCGTGACGTTCTGAATTTGCTTGCTGCGCGGAACCCGGTAATATAAAAATAGATGTGATTCCGGTAAGTTTTCATCAGATTGATGTGTTTTTGCTTAAAAAATATACTCATGGGTGTATTTTTTAAGTGCCAGCAAAGTCAAGCGGGTAATCAGGTATTTTTCAATATACCCCCGTTATTTTTTAATAAATGTGACGTGTCAAAGATGGCTGGCATGGTGATTGATGACGCGATTTTGCCTCGTGCCAGGTAGCCCTTAAATAATAGTGATCGGCCTGTTATGCATAAGATAAGACAAAACGGATTTACCCTGATCGAAGTACTGATTTCGGTATTCGTGCTGGCGCTCGGCGTGATTGGCGCCGCCGGCATGCAACTGGTGGCCATGCGCACCGGACAGCAGTCCGGCCTGCAGACGATGGCAGTCCAGCTTGCAACCGAGATGGCAGACAACATGCGGCAGAATGCCAAGCAGATGAATCAGGACGACAGCACAATCCTTATATATTCAGTATACAATCGGCCACCGATACGCGCCCGCTACGCCTGGCAAATGTGTTACAGCACCGCCGCCAATTGCAGCAGTGCCGAACTGGCGAGCTTTGATATTTATGAATGGAAAAACGCCTCAAGGAGCGGTTGCCGGGGGGGAGGGTGGTCATCTGCCGCGATGAAACGCCATGGGATGCAGCTACCGATGCCGAGCTGACCTGGGACTGTGAAACCAGCCTGTGCGACTACCAATAATGTTCCCTTTGTCATCAAAGTCGGATGGCAAGGAAAAAATCCGGACGGCAGCCTGATCAAGGATACAAGAATCTGTCCGCCCAGCGTGGCAATTACAGTTCAGCCTTACATAAAATGATTGGCCGCGATCAATGAACGGTAAATTCATATGCCAGAGCCGCTGATGAGTGCGACGGCAGGCCGGCCTGACCTTGGTGGAATTGATGATTTCGATCACGCTTGGGTTGATTGGTCGTGCTGGCGGCAACAGCATTGTTGTTGTCCAGTAAATCCGCTTATACCTCGCAGGGCGACGGTGCGCAGCATTCAGGATACGCGCGCGCTATGCGATGGAAAATATCGAGCCGCTCAGTTCGCCAGGCCGGCTATGAAAATTGGGACAAGGGAACGCAGGATGCGCCCATTACCATGCCAACTCGGAGATGAGCGCCAATCTTTCCGGGCTTGGATGCCAACAGTCTGAAAATAGCGCTCGAGCCGGCATCGCTCCCCGCTGTGCGCTTCGGTCAATGGCAGCGATGTGTTGGCGGTTGCGGTTTTTTGGCTCGACAAGATTGTGCGCTGCGAACGCCGGATGGTTCAATCATCGACTGCGCCGGCTTCGGCGATTTCGGCGCCTGTTCGCAAAATACGGCGGAAGAAGATCGCGGCTGGAGCATTTATTACGTTGCCAACGATGCCGCCGGCGAGCCGGAACTGCGTTGCAAGTACCGTCCGATGGCAGCAGTAGATGGACATCGGAGGCGATTGCGCGCGGCGTCGAATCGTTTCAGGTGCTGTACGGCGTCGATACCGACGATGTCCCCAGCACCGGTAAAGGCGCCGACCGGATACCGAATCGGTTTTTGACGGCAACGCAAATCAATGCAATGGACGATGCGCTCGTTTTGGTCGGCGCGGATGACGGCGGCCAAAGCCCTGGATAAAAACAGGAAAACCTGGTGGAAGAGGGTGTCGGTCATCAAGGTGGCAATGCTGGTGCGCGGGTCTGCCAATGTCACGGACCGATGCCTCAGCCACGAACTACGATTTATTCGGCAAGGAATACAGCACGGCCAATGCCGCCACCGATAGAGGCACGCAGATCAAGGAGGCCGATTTGGCTGCGGATAGCAAAAACAAGGGCAGGAAAATATTCATGTCGACGTATCCAGTTTCGCAACAGGCCGGAAGGTAGCGGCAAAGTGGGCGGCGCATCATGAAATCCTGCAATCGAAGAAATTCCGACCGTGTCCAGCAGACCTTGCGACGACAACAAGGTGCATCCCTAATCGTTTCCCTGTTGATGCTGGTGGCGGTCTTGCTGCTGGGGATTTCTGCTGCGCAATATGCCTGCAGGGCGAGAAATCGTCCCGTAACGACAGGGATCGCCAGATTGCCTTTCAGGCGGCAGAAGCCGCACTCAGGATGCCGAAATGGATATAGAAAGTTCGCCGGATGCTACCAAGTCGCGCAGCACATTATTTTCCGAAGACCCTGTTCTCGCAAATTTTGCTGCCGGTTGCGGCGCCGGGGAGTCGAATACCAATCTGGGGCTGTGCGCAACTGCCAGCCCCGGGACCCCAGCCCGTCTGGCTGACTGGTGGACTTTACGGATGCCGATAGTACGTCCACAACAAAAACCGTGCCTTTCGGTAAATTCACCGGGCAAAATCATGCAGACAGGGAAGGGCTCTTTGCCCAGCAAACCGCCCAGATACATGATCGAAGCAATTGCTACAATGCGGCCGGCGGCGAAGATGACCAGTATGCGAAAGTAAGAATATTTTTATCGTATTACGGCGATGGGTTTTGGTGCCCGCGAAACAACCCAGGTTGTCTTGCAGACGTATTATCGGAAAGATTGACAAGTGATGCCGTCCAGAGGGATAAAAATGAATAATGTCGTTAAACGAATTGCGATTCTGTGCAGGGCTTGCCTTTGCGCTGCTGATGGGCAACCAATCTGCGATGGCGGCAGCACCGGAGGTGAATATTGCACAAGGACCGCTGTTCAGCGGCCGCGGCAATGTGCATCCGAACATGCTGCTGAATTTGTCGGTGGAATTCCCGACGGTGGGGGCTGCTTATCGCGGCACAAATGACTATAACAAGGCGACTGAATACCTGGGCTACTTCAATCCGAAGAAGTGCTATACCTATCCGGTCATTACGGTAAGCAATACACCGACTACCGCCACCACGTCGTCGTCGTCGTCCACCAGCACCACTTCTTCATCCACCGTCGGCACATCAACGACTTCAGGCAGCAGTAGTGCCATCGTAACGACCTCCTCTAATGTCACTGGTACAGCCACCGTTAGCACCTCGGCACCGGTGACCACCACGACCGGCACTACCACCACAGGTCTTATGAGCATATGTGGCAACCAGTACTGCGACCGCCACGCCGACCACAACCACGACCATAACGGATAGCCGTGACAACGGTTACTGCACCTGTTACAGCGGTCCGCGGCGTATTGGACAGCGACACCTACGTCAGGCAGTTATTAATACTATTCAAGTGTACCGGCAGTCACCTATACAGTTCTCCGACAGACTTTTAATACATCAACCGGAGCATTTTCCGGTACCACAAGATATAAATGTACTGCAAATACTTCAGGGTCTTGTCCAAATTCTAGTGTTTGCGCAACGAGGAGTAATAGTTCGACCGATTATTATGTAAATGGATCTGCTGTTTAAAGTACCTTCTCGCGGCCGCCGCTGTCGCTGGCGTATACAGCCATACCCCTACCACGACCACCATACGATCGACAACGACTGTGACGAATGTCGTCACGGTGACAACCAGTACGCTTGACGATCCCGACTTGACTGACGCAAACGGTTTTTTTTCGATCTCCAAGGCAGCCGATGCCAGATCATGAATGCGGCGGTGATTCGTTCAGCGGCAATTTCATGAACTGGGCGTCCTCTTCATCTATCGACATGTTGCGTTATGCGATGACCGGCGGGTGACCGCACGACCGATACCGCCGATCGACGGTCTTGCAGCGTGCCTATCTCAGGGATGTCGAGCGGACATTTTATGCCGATGGCACCTATTTCCCGCGTAAGAACGGTCACTGCCAGCACGACAATGAGCGCGCCCAATCAAGGTGACGCCGTTCAATACACCGACCCTGTATGTGGTGTCCTGCCGCAACCGGATTTTTTCAGTAAAACGAGTAGCGGCACGAGCAATAACTGTGATACAGCCCGTAAAAGTGCTCCCACCACACTCAATGATCCGACCGATAAATATTTCGGCGAATATCTGGCCCGGGTCAAGGTCTGCGATAGCAACGAAGGCCCAACCAGAACCGATCTGTGCCAGAAATACGGCAGCAACTACAAACCCGAGGGGACTTTGCAGCAAAAATCCGACAAAATACGCGTCGGCGCGCTGGGATACTTGACCGAACGCGATACAAGTAACGCATAATTTATACGGCGGCGTGGTACGCGGGCCGGTCAAGTATGTCGGCGCCTAAAAAATTCGATGCTCCCCTCCTTCAGCCGAAAGCGCCAACAACAAGCCCGAATGGGATGCGACGACCGGTGTGTTCTACAATAACCCGGAAGATCCAGCAAACCACACCAGCACCACCAATAGCGGCGTCATCAATTATCTGAACAAGTTCGGCCGTACTAATCCTACCAGGCTCGGGGCGTACAAAGGATATGATCCTGTCGGTGAGTTGTATTATGAAGCATTCGTTATCTGCAAGGCGACGCCTACCGATGGCGGGCTACCACCACATATCGCAAACCAACCCTTTCTTACTCTGGGTAGCGGCGACCACAGATGATAATTTTCCAGTCTTGAAAACATGGGTCGACCCGGTGACGGCCTCATGCCAGAACAATTACATCGTCACGATAGGCGACGTCAATACTCACTATGACCGCTATATTCCGGGCAATACCAGAACAGACTATCTCGGATTCCACGCGCGCCGCAGACGCGGCAGATGTCGCGGTAGCGGGAAAAACACCAGCACTGGACGTGATGGCATGGACCAAAAAAGTCGGCGATATGGAGGCGGATGCATCGGGTACTTTGGCAATTCGGCCAAGCGATCCGGTCTGGCAAGTCTTGATACGCTCGAAACCGGCTCCACAGGTCACGGGACTTATTATATGGCCGGCCTGGCGTACTGGGCCAATACCAACGATATCCGTCTGGACAAGCCGGTACGCGTAAAGACCTTTCGATTGACGTCGATGAAGGCGGGAAATGGCTCGCATAGAATGATCACTAATACCCGCGGCACAAAACCTCGCAATAGTCAGTTCTATCTGGCAGCCAAGTACGGTGGCTTCCATGATAAAAACAAGGATGGCAATCCGTTCAAGACATTTGCTGCTGATAACCAAACCGTTGTCAACAATAATTCCGAATGGGCTTCCAATGGCACTGATCCGGATAATTATTTCCTGGCAAGCAACCCGGCAAAAATGATCAATGCCATCCAAGATATTTTCCAGAAACAGTGGCCAGCAATAGCGGCACCATTTCGGGCGTGACACTGACCTCAACCAAGATATCGACTGACAGTTCTTATGTGTATCAACCTGGTTTCGATCCATCCAAATGGAGTGGCAATTTATTGAAACTGGAACTCAAGCTGGTGGATCAGGGACGGGGTGACAAGACTGCGGCTGGTTATGTGCCCGATATGGTCGTCACGATTCAGGATGCGAAGACGCCTACCTGGGACGCAGGCATCGTATTGACAGGAAAAGCGGCAACGACTTCACCTGTGGCGGCAGCTGTTCCGGCCAACCCGGCACCGGCTTCCCGCGCAATTTATACCGCACAAATCAATGCGGACAAATCACTGACCACCATTCCATTCCAATGGGCCAGTTTGACTGCTGACCAACAAACTTTGCTTGATAAATCGCCAGTTTCGCCTATATGCCGCCGATGGTTTGGGAGAGAAGAGGCTCAATTACCTGCGTGGCAGTCGTACCGATGAGATAGGTCAGACCAACGGGTATTCCGGCAGCGGGACAGGGTGCTGGGCGACATCATCAATAGCAATCCGACCTATGTCGGCGCGCCAGCCGCCAATATTCAGGGAGATGAGTACAAGACATTTTACGATGATCACAAAAGACCGGACAAAAGCCGTCTATGTCGGCGCCAATGATGGCATGTTGCATGCTTTTGGCGCATCGGATGGCAAGGAATTATTCGCTTATGTGCCGAATGCAGTGATAGCCGGACTGAATCAGCTGACCAACCCTAATTATGTCCATCGGCCTTATGTCGATGGCGCGCATGACCGTTATGGAGGCCTATGGTAGATGGAAGCTGGAAAACAATTCTAGCCTCCGGCATGGGCGGCGGTGCACAGGGCGTATTTGTTCTGGATGTGACCAATCCTGCAGATTTTGCCAGTGGTACAGGGGCAATCTGGGAATTTACCGACAAAGATGATGTGGATATGGGCAATCTGGCCAGTCCGCCACTGGTCGCGAAGTTCAAGACCGGCGTGGATGCTGACGACCAAAGCGCCTATTTATAAATATTTTGTTGTTGTTCCGAGTGGGCTTGAATAACTACAAGGACGATGGTGCAAGTAATTTTGGTACGACTGAACCTGCCGTTGGCGCATTGTTTCTGTTGTCGCTGGATAAAAAGCCGGGGGATGCCTGGGCATTAGGCACCAATTACTATAAATTCAAAACGCCGGTGAAGGATGCTAACCTTACAAAATGGGTTGAGTTCGCCCGCCTTGGTGGTCGGCAATGATGGCGCGGTGCGTTATGCGTATGCCGGTGATTTGCAGGGAAATATGTGGCGTTTTGATTTTACGCTTGGCGCACTTGCCAGCAAGACTCTCAGTACACCTTTGTTTACTGCAAAGGACAAGGATGATGTGCGCCAACCGATCACGGAGCAGCCAAAGGTGGTATTCGCGCCCGGTGGCGGCTATGTGGTCTTGTTCGGTACCGGAAAATATGTGGAGGATGCCGATGCAGCAGCAGGCAATTTCAAGACCCAATCCTTTTATGGCATTCTTGATACGACTTATGATAATGTGTCGGGGCGCAGTAAGCTGGAAGCAAGAACACTTGCCAAAGATACTGCTGCCGGTAGCGATGCAATGGCGGTTACGGGTAATAATTTTACTTATGGAACTTCGTCGGGGCAAAAAATGGGCTGGTATTTTGATTTCAAGGATTCCGGCGGCACTTCAGGGACTGGTGAGCGAAGCGTGACCAATCCTTTGGTTGCTTACGGCAGGTTATTTTTTAATAGCCTTGTTACAGGCAGCGATCCTTGTGCGACTGGCGGCGGCAGGACGTATGGTCTGAGCGCTTGACCGGTTTGCCGCTTGAATGCGGATGGCGTTTCAACCAGTGGTGCTGTTACTGGCGAGACATCAACCGTCGGCATGCTGAGTTCTCCTGTGTTGTTCGAGACAGGCACCACTGTGGGCGACAGGGATTCCGCTGGGCAAAGAGCTGCAAAGAAGAAATTCTCGGTTTTTAATTTTGGTACCGGTGGCAAAGCAGGCACTGCAGCCCAAGCTCGAATGGTACTGGCATATTCCAGCCGCCAGCCGGTCGCATGAGCTGGCGCGAGATATTGAATTGGCAAGAGTTGCACAACGCATGCAAAAAAATAAAAAGGCTGCACTGTGAAGATCAATTTACAAAAAGGTTTTACCCTGATCGAGTTGATGATCGTGGTGGCAATTGTCGGGATACTTGCAGCGGTTGCCTATCCGTCCTATCAGGATTCGATTATCAAGACCAAACGGGCTGAAGGGCGTGCTGCGCTGATGGAAATCATGCAGCAGCAGGAGCGTTATTACACACAAAATAATACTTACTTTGCTTTTACATCGACCACTGCCAACAATAAGTTCAAATGGTATTCCGGCGACAGTGCAGCTGCCAGTTCCTATGAAATCAAGGCTGAAGCATGCACTGGCGATGCCATTGGAAATTGTGTGATGCTGACGGCCATGCCAGGGACCACGAAAGTCAATTCCGGCTATAAAGATGCCAAGTGCGGGGATATTTCACTTACCAGCACCGGCGTAAAGGCGGCATCTGGCACCGCAACGAATTGCTGGTAAATCCATGAAAATGCATTCGCCAGTTTTCATCAGAGCAGGGGTCAAGGGGTTTTCCCTGATCGAATTGATGGTCGTGCTGAGCATCGCGGCGATTTTGATCGGTATTGGCGTACCGAGTTTTCGTACGCTAATTCAGAACCAGAGGATGACGACAACGGTCAATGATTTTTTTGCCGCAATCAATTTGACCCGTTCGGAAGCATTGCAGAGGGGAGTGCGGGTTGATATGGTGGCCGCAGGAGATGGTACTGATTGGGGCAAGGGTTGGATAGTTTTTGTGGATGAAAATAGCGATCAAATACTGGATGCCAATGAAAAACTGATTTTCACTCATGACGCTGTGCCAGAGTGGAATCAGTCTGACTACAAATATACCTGGTAACCCTTTGGCCATAGGTTTTCTCGCTACGGGGTTCGATTAAGCTGGCGGCAAATCAGAAAGGCAGTACTGTGTCATTCGCTCAGGATAGTGAGGCTAAAAAGCGCATTAAACTGAATTTTCTGGGACGTCCAAAAGTTTGTGATGCGACAGATACGATCAACTGTAAAGCAACGGATCTTTGATCGCTTTGGCGCTATTTCACAGACTGTCAATGCGCAGCATATTTGATTAATCCACAATATATTTCCTTAATTTATTTTCAATAGTAGAACTGAGTGAAAATTATCAATCATTTACAAGGTTTGAGCTGCGCACTGCAGTTGGCCAGCAGCGGGATGTTATCTACAACACCCAACCCCCGCGTCGGCTGCGTCATCGTCAAAGACAATCAGATCATCGGCGAAGGCTTTACCCAGCCGCCCGGCGGCAATCATGCCGAAATCGAAGCCTTGAACGATGCCGTGGCCAAAGGGCATGATGTCCGGGGTGCGACCGTCTATGTCACGCTGGAACCGTGCAGCCATTTCGGGCGCACGCCGCCCTGCTGCGATGCGCTGATACGCGCTGGCGTGGCAAGGGTGGTGGCTGCGGTGCAGGACCCGAATCCGCAAGTTGCCGGGCAGGGCTTGGCGCGTCTTCAGGCCGCCGGGATAGCGGTCGAGTGCGGCGTGTTGGCCGACGAGGCGCGCGAGATGAATATCGGTTTCTTTTCGCGCATGCAGCGCGGCCGGCCCTGGGTGCGGATGAAGGTGGCGGCCAGCCTGGATGGCAAGACGGCGCTGCAGAATGGTCAAAGCCAGTGGATTACCTCGCAGCCGGCACGCGATGACGGGCATGCGTGGCGCGCGCGCGCCTGTGCGATTCTGACCGGCATCGGCACGGTGAAGGAGGATGATCCGCAATTGAATGTGCGGGCGGTCGAGACCTCGCGCCAGCCGCAGCGGATTGTGATCGACAGCCATCTGGAGATCCGGCCGGAGGCGCGGGTGCTGGCCGGTGGCGGTACCTGGGTCGTCGCGGCGCATGGCAATCCGGAAAAGGAAGCGCGTTTGCGCGCAGTCGGGGCCGAGGTCATCCTGCTGCCGAATGCCGCGGGCAAGGTGGATCTGGCGGCATTGATGCTGGAGCTGGGCCGGCGCCAGATCAATGAGCTGCACGTCGAGGCGGGATTCAAGCTGAACGGTTCGCTGATTCGCGAAGGCTGCGTCGATGAATTGCTGGTGTATATCGCGCCGACCCTGCTGGGTGCCGGCATGGACATGTTTGCGCTGGGGCCGTTTGCGCGTCTGGACGACAAGTTCAATCTGCGCTTTCACGAGGTCAGGCAGATCGGCGAGGATGTGCGCATTCTGGCGCGCTTCAATTGCCATTAAAATATACTGCACTATGTATTTTTATTGGCCCAATAGAATCGTGCGGGAACACACCATTTTTTAAAGATACTCCCCATTAAATTGAATATTTGAGAGCGCGCAGCGGCCTTCGAGCAAAGGGTAAAAACCCGCTCCAGCCATATATGCGTCGCTCCTGAGAATGATTGGTACAGACATGTTTACAGGAATAGTTGCTGCAATTGGAAAAATTACCTCGGTGCAGGCGCAGGGTGCCGGGGCGGATGCCGGTGTGCGCCTGGCAGTCGATGCGGGTGGCTTGCCGATGCAGGATGTCGCCCTGGGCGATTCGATTGCGATCAACGGTGCATGCATGACGGTGGTGGAAAAGTCAGCGCAAGGCTTCACTGTCGATGTCTCGCGCGAGAGCTTGAATCACACCGTCGGCCTGGATGCAGCCGGTGAAGTCAATCTGGAGAAGGCGCTGACCCTGGCAGACCGCCTGGGCGGCCATCTGGTCAGCGGCCATGTCGATGGGCTGGGCGTGGTGCGCAAGTTCGAGCCGGTCGGCGAGTCGTGGGAACTGGTGGTGGAGTGTCCCCGCGACTTGGCGAAGTATCTTGCTTACAAGGGCTCGATCGTGGTCAACGGCGTGTCGTTGACGGTGAACCGGGTCGACGATGTCGAAGCAGGCTGCCAGTTTTCGATCAATCTGATTCCGCATACGCTCGAAGTCACGGTTCTCAAGCATCTGAAGGCAGGCGCCAAGGTCAACCTTGAGATTGACCTGATTGCGCGCTACGTCGAGCGGATGCTGTCCTTGTCCACTACCGCGAAGTAATCAAAATTGATTCGCAGACGCCGCTGCCAAGCACAAATTATCTGCTGCCCGGATAGTCCAGCGCCAGACGGTTTTGCAGTGATTTAGCCTGCAGCAGCGCGTCGAGCAATGCGTGCCGATCGGCTTTGTCCAGCTGATTCGGGTCTATGTGGTTATGCATGGCCGTGCCGCTGACGTAGCTGCGCTGCTGATGTTTCAGGCGCAGCATCTGGACGAAATAAAACGCGTTGATCCATCCTTCCACATCGTCCGGATGCAGCCGGTGTGATGCTGCGGCCAGCCTGAAGCGGTCGGCGGTGTTGCTGGCATGGATGCCGCAGGCCAGTCCATAGATGCGTGCCGCGTCGACAAACAGTGTTGCGACGTTGACCTTGAGGTCGATGGTGCCGGCATAATCGCCATTTTTTTCGACCACAAACCGGTGCAGCAGGCCCAGCGGCACTTTACGGCGTTGCGCATTGGCCGCCATCTGGAACAGGAAGCGGCTGTTGGTCGAGGCTTCCACCGCCAGCCTGTCGGTCAGTTCGCCGGCCAGTTCCATGGCCCCATGCAGCGGCCGGAAATCGAAGAAGATGCTGGCATTGAGCAGTGCTTGCGGATCGCCTTCCAGCACCCAGTTCGAGAATTTTTCCTGCCATTCATGCAGGCTCAGGCACCACTGCGGATTGCTCGCCATGATCTGGCCCGTGCACAAGGGAAAACCGCAGGCATCGAGCGCTTCATTGATGCGGCGTGCCAGTGGCAGCAAGCTGTCGCGCATGGCAGCCGCCGGACCGTCGCCGGTGAAGATGATGCCATTGTCCTGATCGCTCGACAGGGTCTGTTCCTGGCGGCCTTCGCTGCCCAGGGAAATCCAGCACCAGCGCAGCGCGCCCAGCGGCGTGTCGGCACAGCTGAGTTCGATCACCCGTTTGGTCAATGCGTCGTTGAGCGTGGAAATAAGCCGGGTCATCGGCTCAGCCGCCACTGCCTGTTCGACCACGCGATGCACCAGCGCCTGAATCGCACCCGTTGCCTGCAACAGGCCGGCTTGATCGCTTGCTGTCGCGATGGCGTGGTGGGTGTTTTTCAACTCCTGTATCAAGACCTGACCCGCACTGGTCTGCGGGTCAAAAATGGGGTCATGACGCGGCATTAATAATCGATCCATGAGACGGTGATTCCTTCATTTATAGGCCAACACGCGCTAGTAACGGATACGTGCATACGGCGTTTGCTGCTCGGCTTCGCGCGCATCCTTCAGGGTCAGGATGCCTTTTTCAGCCAGCAAGGGGATCATCTTGAGGAACACTTCAGCGGTGACGATGGCGTCGCCCAGTGCGGTATGGCGGCCGACGATGTCGACCCCCAGGCGCGTGGCGATGGCTTCCAGCGAATGCTGTTCCTGATGGGGATGGATGACCTGCGACAGCAACAGGGTGTCGAGTACCGGCTGGGTGAAACGGATGCCGGTTTGGTCTTCTTTCATCTGCAGGAAGCGCATGTCGAACGCGGCATTATGCGCGACCAGTACCGTGTCCTCGGCGAAGCGGTGGAATTGCGGCAGGATTGTGTCGATGCCGGGCTGGCCGTGCAGCATCGCGTCATTGATGCCGTGGATGGCGATCGATTCGGCACTGAGCTTGCGGCCGGGTTGCACCAGTTGATCAAAGCTTTCCTGCGCCAGCAGGCGGCCGTTGACGATGCGCAGCGCACCGATCGAGATGATCTCGTCGCCGGCGGCAGGCTGCAGTCCGGTGGTTTCGGTGTCGAACACCGTATAGCTGAGGCGGGCCAGAAGACCCTGGTCCAGGGCGGCAGTTTGCCCCGTTTGGTGGAACAGGTCAAAATCGTAAAATTCCGGGCGGCCAGCTTGCTTCAGCCGGATATCGAGTGCCGCCTGAGGTTCCGCAATCGGCAACATCAATCGGTAACACGATGTGCGTTGTGCCGGGTTGAACAGGTAGACCGATTCGCCATCCAGCCCGGCAATGACCGCACTTAATGTCAGTAATTGCTTAGAGGCAGTCAGTGGCAGTGCGGTGTTCTCCCACGCATGCAGCGTTTCCAGCGCCAGCGGGGTACCGCTCCAGCTCAGATCCAGATGTGCCAGACGCTCGGCTCTTTGCAAGCTGAAATGCAGTTTATGCACATTCAATTCGCTGCTGATGCACTGCACCAGATAGGCCAGCGACTGGGTCAGCGCATAGCTGTCCAGCTTCAGCCATAGTGTCGTATCAATCGCATCCGGAGTGTCAATGGTGTCGATATGCAGGGAGGGCGTCTCGATGCGCCGCTTCAGCAGTGCGATCAGGTCGGCGCCGCGCATTTCTTCCAGTTGCCAACGCTTTCCTGAATGATCGGTTTGTCCATGTTCAGCGCGGTCAAGCTGTTGCGATAGCCGTTGCAGTTCATCATTGATGATGGCGGTGAACTGATCCCGTTTCGCATTATTCATATCCGGGAATTGCCATATGGTCTCGACCGCAGCACGGATGTTGGCCAGTGCGGCACGTGTGTCCTGTGTCAGCAATTGCAGCAAGGCATCACGGCGGCTGTCGGTTTCCACGTTGCGGGTAATGTCCTCCAGCGTCAGCACGAAACCGTTCAGCGCAGCGGCGCTGTCGAGAACGGGCGCCATGTGGGCGCGCACTATCTGGCCGTTGGCCAGCGTTGTGACAAAGTCCGAAACAGGTCGCGTCAACTGCCCGTCTGTCTGCTGTTGCTGGTGCTGTATCTGTTCCAGCGCATGCACGATCAGGCCGCGCTCGATGACACCGAAGACGGAGCGGCCCAAGCCGATATTCGTGCTCGCCGCTTCCTGCGTCGTTTCCAGTAGCTGTGTGGCGCGCGTGTTGTAGAGCAGGATGCGGCCCTCCAGGTTGCAGACCAGTACGCTTTGCGCCAAGTCCGACATCAGCGCCGCAAGCCGGTTTTTTTCCTCCGCCAGCGCCCGATTTGCATGGTCGATTCTGGCCTGTACGTCATCCTGCAACGCCTGATGGCTGGCGGCAAGGGTGTTGAATTTGTCGCTCAGTGCGCGTATTTCAGTCGCGCCTTGCGGCAGTGCGCGGTGCGCTGGGTTGGCTGTCAGCATCGCAACATCTTCGGTCAGTTTCACGAGAGGCACGAGGTAATGCTGGTACAACTTATGCAGGCCGATACCCAATGCCAGCAATATCAGCATTGCCAGTAATGCCAGGGGGGGCGTGCGCTGTGCCAGCAATTCATTCAACAAATCGCGCTGTTGCGAGGAGAGATCGGCTGAGAAGATGAAAAACAGACAGCCGATGACGAGCAGTAAGAACCCAAACAGCAATGCCAGCGTCAAGCCAAAACGAAGCCTTGAACGTAGCCCTGACATCATGCGCGGTCCGACAGCAAGCGCTGCACCTGTGCAATCAGGTCCTTGGTGGAGAATGGCTTGGTGATATAGGCATCGGCGCCCAGTGTCAGCCCCTTGCTGACCTCAATTTCACGTCCCTTGGCCGACAGCATGACGACTTTAACCCGGTTCCAGAGACTGTTTTCCCGGATTTTCTGGCATACCTCGAAGCCATTGCGCAATGGCAGCATGACGTCCAGCAGCACGAGGTCGGGCTGGAACGACGCCATTTGCGCCAAGGCTTCTTCGCCGTCACGTGCAATGGCGACTTCGTAGCCACTTTGCTGCATCAGAAATTCCAGCGAAATGACGATGTTCGGTTCATCGTCGACGATCAGGATTTTTTGAGTCATATCTTGTTCTCAGTAGCCTTGGGCAGCGGTAGCGTGAACGTAAACGATGCGCCTGCACCGGCTAAATTCTCCACCGATAGTGTACCGCCGAAATGCGTGATGATTTCACGGCTGATGGGCAGTCCGAGTCCGGTTCCTTGCGGCTTGCCGGTCAGCGTGTCGCCACCCTGGCGGAATTTGTCGAAAATGAGTTCCCGGTCCTGCGCACGCACGCCGGGGCCATTGTCGCTGACGGTCACTAGCAAGCGATCGGACTGAATAAGCAGACTGACGCGGATGATGCCATGCGCCTGGTCGCAGAATTTGGCGGCGTTCGATAGCAGATTGAGCATGACCTGCATCAGGCGGTCGTAATCGGCCATCACGGGCGGCACTTGCGCCGGTAAATCCTGCTTGAGTTCGATGCCCTTGTCCTGAAGGTGCTGACTGATCGCGCTGATGGAATCCGCGATCACCAGTTTCAGGTCGAGCGCTTGCGCCTGCCATTCGGCAGCGCCGGATTCGATCTTGGCAAGATCCAGTACATCGTTGATCAGCCGCGTCAGGCGCTCGCTTTCCTTGATGATGATGGCGAGATATTCGCTGCGTTTGGCGCTTGCCAGATCGGGATTGTCGCGCAGTATTTCCGAGAATGCGCGGATCGAGGTCAGCGGCGTGCGCAGTTCGTGGGTGACGGTCGAGATGAAGCCGTCTTTCAGGTGATCAAGCTCGGTCAGGCGCAGATTGGCGGTCTTGAGTTCGGCCGTCGCCTGTTCCAGTTCACGCGACTTCTGTTCAAGCTGGCGACTGTAGGCGAGCACTTGCGATGTTTCATCCAGGATCGCCATCACTTCATCCAGCCCCAGCGGTTCTTCATCCACCACCGAGGCAATCAATGAATGCGCGGAAGCCGCACCGATCGTGCCGGCCAGCTGGATTTCGGCAAAGTGGATCAGCTCGGCGTCGGCCATCACGAGATTTTCCGGGCCGCGCCGCCTGAGGTACTGCGCCTGCAGTTCATTGGCCCGTGCCGCGCCGAGGAAGCGCCGCAGCAATTCGAATAACGCGTCAACGCTTGCGCTGCCGCGCCAGAGCCGCGTTCCCGGGGCATTGGGTGTGCGCGCATCGACAAACAGGATCGCCTGGGCTTTTTCCACGCCGTCTTGGCTGGCGCTGAGTGACAGCCCGACATAGGCGCCGACATTTGCCAGCAAGCTCCAGAATAGCGCGTGGGAAACCTGATCCAGTCCCTCCAGGCCGAAAAGCTGGCGCGGTCTGAGCCATGCAATGCCGAACGGGCCATCTGCAAGAAAACTCGCCGGCAGCCAGCCCGACTGCGCGAATGATGGCAGCAGCAAGGTGTAGAGCCAGAGCAGGAAACCGGCGCTCAAGCCGCTCAGTGCACCTAGCCGCGTGCCATTTTTCCAGTAGATGCCGCCCAACACGGCCGGCGCAAACTGCGCTACGGCGGCAAATGAAATCAGGCCGATGGATACCAGTGCATAGGCCTCGCCAGCCAGGCGGTAATAGGCATAGCCCAGCATCATCAGCAGGATGATCGTGCCGCGCCGGATATTGAGCAGCAGTCTGCTCAAATCGCTGTAATGCTGCAGCTGGGACGGGGCAAAACGCAGCAGCAGCGGCATCACCAGATCGTTGCAGACCATCGTGCTGAGTGCGATGGTTTCAACGATGATCATGCCGGTTGCCGCCGATAGTCCGCCGATGAATACCAGCAGGGTCAGACCTTGCTGCTGTTGCAGCATCGGTAGCGTCAGCACGAACATGTCCGCATCAATCGATCCATCGGGAAAATGCATGATGCCGGCAAACGCAATCGGCAACACAAAGATATTGATGATCAGCAAGTACAGCGGGAACAGCCAGATGGCTCTGTCCAGGTGATTTTCATCGACGTTCTCGATCACGGCGATCTGGAATTGGCGTGGCAGAAAAAGCATCGACAGCATGGATAACAGGATCAATGAAGCCCAGCTGCCGAAATTGGCGCCGGAGCCAGCATTCAAAGTCAATAATTTTTGCAATGCCGGAATTAACTGCGCTTGCCGGAACAGATCGCCGAAACCGTCGTAGATGCCAAATGTGACGAATAAGCCTACCGCCAGAAATGCCACCAGTTTCACGATCGATTCAAACGCGATTGCAGCAACCATGCCTTCATGACGCTCGGATGCGTCGAGATGGCGGGTGCCGAACAGGATCGTAAAAGCCGCCAGCAGCAGTGCGATATACAGGGTCGTATCCAGCCATACAGGGCCGGCCTCGACACGCCGGGTCATGATCGCCGGGTAGTGCAGAAGAACGGCAAAGCTGGCTGAAACGGCTTTCAGCTGCAGCGCGATGTAGGGCACGATGCCGACCACGGCGATGACGCTGACCAGACCTCCCAGCAGCGCACTCTTGCCGTAGCGTGACGCGACAAAATCCGCGATCGAGGTGATGCGATTGGCTTTGCTGATGCGGATGATCTTGCGCAGTACCGTCCACCACAGCGCCGCCATCAGCGTGGGGCCAAGGTAAATCGGCAGGAATCCGATGCCGCTTGCGGCGGCACGGCCGACGCTGCCGTAGAAGGTCCACGAGGTTGCATACACCGCCAGCGACATCGCATAAATTGTCGGGCTGTTGATGATGCTGGCGCCGGCATCGGCGCGCCTGTCGCCATAGTAGGCGATCGCAAACAAGATGCCCAGATAGGCGAAAGACGCTAGTCCGATAACCCACGCTTGCAGCATGTCAGTCCTTCAATACCGGCGTGGATCCATCTGTAGCAAGCTTTTTTTTATTCAAGATGCTTTTTTCGGCAATGAATACCAGCAGGCAGATGAAAACCATCCACACAACAAACAGGTAAGCGTATAAGCGGGGGATGCCAAACCAGGTGCCGGCGCTATTGAACAGGCTGAGCAAGGGGTAATTAAATGCCAGCCAACCTAATATGAACAGGGCTATCAGGCGTTGTCCGATCAGAGTGCGATGCAACATTGGAGGTCCTTTCCGGCTGCACTTCGTAGGTACTAGTAGTTTGCACAGATAACAATCACGAAAGGCATGAAGCGCCTTCGCAGCGCCCACAATATTCGTAAAAATAGGGAGTATATGGATTTTAATGGCATTAGCCGCATATATTTGTTGGGCTTTAAAATATACCCCATCCTGTATTCGACGAGCATCCAACGTCCGTTTCTGCGCATGCAACTGCTCCGGCGCTACTCACTAGCCTGTTTTTTTATGCCTTTCGCAGAGCGCGACTGCCTCAGCTATGGCGATGCTTATCATCAGTAACAATACTGCATCACAGGCAGCAATACCGTCAAACTTGTGATTCAACATTAAAAAAACCCCGGGAAGCAATTCCCGGGGTTTTTTGCAAGCAGCCAGATTACTTAGTGGCCGGAAGCGCCTGCTGCACCGATACCTGTTTCCGAACGCACTCTTTGTGCTTCGTAGCCTTCGCGATCCTGACGGGCACGATCACTGGTATCCATGATCGAGAACAGCCAGATACCGACAAAACCAGCCGTCATCGAGAACAGCGCAGGGGAGGTGTATGGGAAAATTGCATCCTTGTGACCCAATACGTCGACCCATACCGACTTCGATACCACGGTCAGGCCAACTGCGGTAATCAAGCCAAGGAAGCCGCCGATCGTCGCGCCGCGTGTCGTGCAGTCTTTCCACAACACGGACATGAACAGCACAGGGAAGTTGGCCGAAGCCGCAATCGCGAATGCCAGTGACACCATGAAGGCGATGTTCTGTTTCTCGAACACGATACCCAGCAACACCGCAACGACACCCAGTACGATCGTTGTGATACGTGAGACACGCAACTCGTTTTCGCTGGTGGCCTGGCCTTTCTTGAAGACGGTGGCATACAGGTCATGCGACACGGCAGAAGCGCCGGACAGCGTCAAGCCAGCGACCACAGCCAGAATGGTGGCGAAGGCCACGGCAGAGATGAAGCCCAAGAACACGTTGCCGCCAACAGCCTTGGCCAAATGGATAGCCGCCATGTTGTTGCCGCCCAGTAGCTTGCCTGCAGCATCCTTGAATTCAGGATTGGTGCTGACCAGAACAATCGCGCCAAAACCGATGATGAAAGTCAGGATGTAGAAGTAAGCGATCCAGGTGGTTGCCCAGAACACCGATTTGCGCGCTTCTTTTGCACTCGGTACGGTGAAGAAACGCATCAGGATGTGCGGCAAGCCGGCGGTGCCGAACATCAGCGCCATACCGAACGAGATGGCTGAGATCGGATCCTTGATGAAAGTCCCTGGCCCCATGATGGATTGTTTCTTTTCATGTATCTCGACCGATTTGGCAAACAGCGCTTCGGGGCTGAAATTGAATTGCGACATCACGACAAAGGCCATGAAGCTGGCGCCTGCCAGCAGCATGACGGCCTTGATGATCTGCACCCAGGTGGTTGCGGTCATGCCGCCAAACAATACATAAATCATCATCAGGCTACCGACGATCACGACCGCGATCCAGTATTCCAGACCGAACAGCAGCTTGATCAACTGGCCGGCACCGACCATCTGTGCGATCAGGTAGAAAGCGACCACGACCAGCGTACCTGATGCGGCAAAGACACGGATTGGCGTCTGCTTGAAGCGATAGGCGGCTACGTCGGCAAAGGTGAAGCGGCCGAGGTTGCGCAGGCGTTCCGCCATCAGGAAGGTAATGACGGGCCAGCCGACCAGGAAGCCGATCGAATAGATCAGGCCATCATAGCCATTCAGATAAACGGCAGCTGAAATACCCAGAAAGGACGCTGCCGACATATAGTCGCCGGCAATCGCCAGGCCATTCTGGAAACCGGTGATGCCGCCACCGGCGGTGTAAAAGTCAGCCGCAGATTTTGTTTTCGACGCCGCCCATTTGGTAATGAACAGGGTGAAGATGACAAATGCGCCAAACATCGAAATGGCGGTCCAGTTGGTCGGCTGTTTTACCGCCTGGCCGAGGTCGGCACCGGCTGCGTAAGCAGCACCTGCAGCAGCAAATAGCGCGACTGCGCCAAGAATGCGTTTTGTATTGGTCATTACAGCACCTCCTTGCGAATTTCTGCGGTCAAGTCATCGAACTCGCTATTGGCGCGTCGGACGTAAATGCCGGTAATGATGACTGTGAAAACAATCACGAAAAGTCCGATTGGCATACCCCAGGTCATGACGCCGGCACCCATCTTGGCGCTCAACAATTCCTTGTCGAAAGCAATCAAAAGAATGAAGCCGTAATACACCGCCATCATGATCCAGGTCAGCGTCCAGCCGTATGAAGACCGGACCGAAACCAGTTTTTGATACTTGGGATTCGACTTTATCTTCTTAACAAGATCATCTTCCATTTTCTATCTCCTATTATTGTGTAATCAACCTGTTGTAGAAAAGTTGATGGGTATGCATTGAATTCAGGCAAATCATCGACTTGCTTGAATCTGCTTGATACGCTGAGAAGCATCTCTCCCGGCGTTCATCCCAATGTCAAGTATGCATTCAGAGTATCGCCAATTACTTACTGAACACTTACTCTGTACGGAATCGTCATCCGGACTTGATTTATGCCAAAAGACAGGTTTTGACTGCCAGTTTCTTCTTCCAATAATTGAATGCGCGTTTTATGGAATGCAGAGTAATTGCCTGGGGGCCTGTCGTTAGCTGTTTGATCTTGCGTGCAAAACCCGCCTATTTCCTTGGTTTTCTGAACTATTGAGTGCTGTCGCCTGCCTTGAAACCGCTACTTGTCACTGCGAGAAGTTAGAATGCCGGGAAATCTATTAAAATAGCGGGTTACTCAGGATACAAATCATGTCCATTTCAACTACTCAAGAAATCATTAGCGAACTTCGCGCCGGGCGCATGGTCATCCTCGTGGATGAAGAAGATCGTGAAAATGAGGGCGATCTCGTACTGGCGGCTGAATTCGTCACGCCGGAAGCAATCAATTTCATGGCCAAATTCGGCCGTGGCCTGGTATGCCTTACATTGACGGAAGAACGCTGCGATCTGCTCGATCTGTCGATGATGACGACCCGCAACGGCACTTCGTATGGGACTAATTTCACGGTCTCGATCGAGGCAGCCGAAGGCGTGACGACAGGCATTTCTGCCGCCGACCGTGCCAAGACCATCCAGGTCGCCGTCAGCAAACAGGCGACAGCGTCCGATATCGTTCAGCCGGGCCATATTTTCCCGCTCAAGGCGCAAAAAGGCGGTGTGCTGATGCGCGCCGGCCATACCGAAGCCGGTTGTGATTTTGCCGAACTCGCTGGCCTGACCCCTGCGGCAGTCATTTGCGAGATCATGAAGGACGATGGCACCATGGCACGCTTGCCGGACCTGCTTGAATTCGCGCAACTCCATGAGCTCAAGATCGGCACGATTGCCGATCTGATTCATTACCGCAGCCAGAATGAAAGCATCGTCGAGCGCATCGCCGAACGCGACATGCAGACCGTGCATGGTACTTTCAAGGCGATCGCTTATCGTGACAAGCCGAGCGGCTCCGCACATCTGGCGCTGGTGCATGGCGATATCAGCCCCGAGGTGGAAGCGTTGGTGCGGGTGCATCAGCCGGTGTCGATCCTGGATTTGCTGGAAACACAAGCGACTACGCATTCCTGGAACATTGCTTCTGCGATGGCGGCAATCAAGGCTTCGGAACGCGGCGTTATCGTCCTGCTGAATTGCGAAGAGTCCGCCGAGCAGATGTTTGCGCAGTTTGCCGCCCTGAATGCGCCGGAATCACGGCCGCCATCGCGTGCTGCCAGCATGGATTTGCGCAATTATGGGATCGGTGCGCAAATCTTGAAAGATCTTAATGTCGGGAAAATGAAGCTGCTGGCCAGTCCGAGAAAAATGCCGTCGATGACCGGATTCAACCTGGAAGTAACCGGCTATCAGGACAAGCCGGATCATTAATACCCAATTTTATGTTCGAAGCGATGCAATGCGCGCCAAGACATAAGCGTCATTCTGGCAATGACATTAATCGCTTACGCACATTAGTGCACAAAGGAAAATCATGACCGTAGGAACTTTTGAATCGAATCTGAGTGGCGAAGGCCTGCGCGTTGGTATTGTCCAGGCCCGTTTTAACGAGGATGTGTGCCATGGCTTGCTGTCGGCTTGCGTGGCGGAACTCAAGCATCTGGGTGTCGCTCCGGAAGATGTGTTGCACGTGACTGTGCCGGGCGCTCTGGAAATCCCGCTGGCATTGCAAAAAATGGCCGATACGCATCAGTTTGATGCGCTGATTGCGCTGGGTGCGGTAATCCGCGGCGAAACCTATCATTTTGAACTGGTTTCAAATGAGTCTGGCGCAGGCATTACACGCGTCGCTCTGGATTGCGGCATTCCGATTGCGAATGCGGTACTGACAACTGAAAATGACGAGCAGGCCGAAGCGCGCATGGCGGTCAAGGGCGCCGATGCAGCCCGTGTCGCCATCGAGATGGCTAATCTGGTTCTGGCACTGGAAGAACTGGCGGAGCTGAACGACGAGGATGAAGAGGGCGAAGAACAGTAATTAAGAGTAGTTAATACTCAGGAAATTGAAGACACACTGTTGCATCGAAATCCGTTCTCAATGAATGGATTTCGATGTGACATCTGCAGTAATGAATATCGTTAAGAGCGCATGCACTGGCTCCAGTCAGACCGGAAAAATTATGATCAACAAGACACTCCACGCCAATCCGAGCAAAAACCGTTCGCCCCGACATCGGTCGCGCGAGTTTGCGCTGCAGGGTTTGTACCAATGGCTGCTCAACAATGAGGACGTTGGTGCGATTGAGGCCAATATTCGCGAGGCACACGGCTTCGACAAAGCCGACAAGGTGCACTTCGATGCATTGTTGTATGGCGCGATCAATGCAGCCGGCGCTCTGCGTGCAGAATTGGCACCGTTGATCGACCGTAGCATCAAGGAATTGTCGCCCATCGAGCATGCGGTGCTGCTGATAGGCGCGCTGGAATTGAGGGATCACCTCGAAATCCCGTATCGCGTCGTCATCAATGAAGCGGTTGAATTAACCAAATCTTTCGGCGGTATCGATGGCCATAAGTATGTCAATGGCGTATTGGATAAGATGGCAGCAAAAATGCGGGAAGTTGAATTTCAGGCAAACAAAAAATCCTGATTGTCATCCTCTTCGTTTTTGCCGAGGAAATAATTCTTTGCCGCCATGTCGGATGCGGGTTTCGGGTCGGAACGACTGGAAACTGCTGCTTCCGGAGCATGGCGGTTTTTCATTTTGAAAGCAGATTCTGATGAATCTTGATCATCTCGCCGCTCGCCTGGAAAACATCGCTCCGTTCCATGTGATGGAGCTGGCAAAAATGGCTGCCGCCCTGGAAAAAGACGGTCGGCATATCATCCACATGGGGATAGGCGAGCCTGATTTCACGGCTGCCGCACCCGTGATCGAGGCGGCGACCCGCGCCATGGCCGAGGGGAAAATGCAATACACGTCGGCGCTCGGCCTGCCTGCGCTGCGCGAGGCGATTGCCGGTCATTATCGGCAGGTCTATGGCCTCGATATCGCGCCTGCCCGCATCGTCGTGACCGCCGGTGCTTCCGCTGCCTTGCTGCTGGCCTGCGCGGCGCTGGTGGACCAGGGCGCTGAAGTGCTGATGCCGGACCCGTCCTATCCCTGCAACCGTCATTTCGTCGCCGCTTTCAACGGCGTGGCCAAGCTGATTCCTAGCGGCCCTGAGCATCGCTTCCAGCTGTCGGATGCGATGGTGCGCGAACATTGGGGGACTGACACCCGTGGCGTACTGCTGGCTTCGCCCTCGAATCCGACCGGCACCTCGATCGAGCATGCCGAGTTGCAGAAGATCGTCGATACCGTGCGCGGCAACGGCGGCTTCACCATCGTCGACGAGATCTATCAGGGCTTGAGCTATGATGCGGCGCCGTTTTCAGCCCTGTCGCTGGGCGAGGATGTGATCGTCATCAACAGCTTTTCGAAGTACTTCAACATGACGGGATGGCGCTTGGGCTGGCTGGTGGTGCCGGAAGCGCTGGTGCCCAGCATCGAGAAACTGGCGCAGAACCTGTTCATCTGCCCATCTTCCATCGCCCAGCATGCCGGCCTGGCCTGCTTCCTGCCGGAGTCGCTGGCGATCTACGAGGAACGCAAGGCCGAATTCAGGCGCCGTCGCGACTACATCGTGCCGGCATTGCAGGAGCTGGGTTTCAAGGTGCCGGTGATGCCGGACGGTGCATTTTATGTGTACGCGGACTGCTCGGCGCTGAGCGATGATGCCGATCAATTGACGCGCGACATGCTCAATGAAGCCGGCGTGGTGCTGGTGCCGGGTCTTGATTTCGGCCCGTCTACCGCGCACCAGTACATCCGGCTGTCGTATGCGACTTCGATCGAGAATTTACATGAGGCAGTCGCGCGCCTGAAGCAGTTTTTTAGCGCAAGAGCATGAGCGCGCAGAAAGAGGTATTTAAATGAGTAACAAGCCCGAAGAAAAGCATGAGATCAGGCCCGGTCAATCGATCGAGCTGCTCAAGGAATTGCACATCCTGACCCGCGACGGCAAGCTGAATCAGGATAGCCGGCGCAAACTCAAGCAGGTATATCACCTGTACCAGTTCATCGAGCCGCTGCTCAAGGAAGTGCTGCAAGACCATCCGAATATCAGCCTGGTGGACCACGGCGCGGGGAAATCCTATCTGGGCTTTATCCTGTATGACCTGTTCTTCAAGACGCTGAATGACGATTCCCGCATTTACGGCATTGAAACGCGGGATGAACTGGTCAAGAAATCGGAGGAGCTTGCTGCCCGGCTGAATTTCCCCGGCATGTCCTTCCTCAACCTGTCGGTGGCGGAGTCCACCGAGTCCGACCGCTTGCCGGCCAGGGTCGACGTGGTTACCGCGCTGCATGCATGTAACACTGCAACCGACGATGCGATTCATTTTGCGTTGAAGAAGCAGGCGAAATTCATGGTGCTGGTGCCTTGCTGCCAGGCCGAAGTGGCATCGGTACTGAAGAAGAACAAGGCTAAAACGCTGGCCAAGAGCGCCCTGACCGAAATCTGGCGCCATCCGCTGCATACGCGCGAGTTCGGCAGCCAGGTCACCAATGTGCTGCGCTGCCTGCAACTGGAGGCGCACGGTTATCAGGTCAACGTAACCGAACTGGTCGGCTGGGAACACTCGATGAAAAACGAGCTGATCATCGCGACCTATAAGGATCTGCCGCGCAATCGTCCGGCCGAGCGCCTGCATGAAGTGCTGGAAACACTGGGGCTGGAGGAAATGGGGGATCGCTTCTTCAGCGCAGTGTAAAGCAGCGATAGCCAATAAAAAAACCCGCCACGATTTCTCGTCGGCGGGTTTTTTTGTCGGCGAAAAACTGCCGACGACAGATGCTTAGATGCGCTCGATGATGCCGGCGATACCTTGGCCACCGCCGATGCACATGGTGATCAGACCATAGCGCTTGTTGGTGCGGATCAATTCATACATGCATTTGACCGTCAGGATCGCGCCACTGGCACCGAGCGGATGACCGAGTGCGATCGCGCCGCCGTTCGGGTTGGTGCGTGCCGGATCGAGGTCCAGGCCCTTGCAGACGCCGAGCGACTGGGCTGCAAATGCTTCATTGGATTCGATCACGTCCATGTCGTCCAGTGTCAGGCCGGCGCGTTTCAATGCCAGTTGCACCGCAGGGATCGGGCCGGTACCCATGATGGAGGAATCGACGCCGGCGACCGCGTAGGAAACCAGGCGTGCCAGCGGGGTCAGGCCGGCGCGTGCAGCGGCACCGGCTTCCATCAGTACGCAGGCTGCTGCGCCATCGTTCAGGCCGGAGGCGTTACCGGCTGTGACGGAGCCGCCTTCCTTCTTGAATGCCGGCTTGAGCTTGCCCAGCGATTCCATCGTGGTGTCGGCCTTCGGATGCTCGTCGGTATCAAAAATGACGGTACCTTTGCGGGTCTTGAGCTCGATCGGGGCGATTTGCGATTTGAAGTGACCGGCAGCGATGGCGGCAACGGCTTTCTTCTGGCTGTCCAGTGCGAAGGCATCCTGCTCTTCGCGCGTGATGCCGAATTTTGCCGCAACATTTTCCGCTGTCACGCCCATGTGTCCGGCGCCGAAAGGATCGGTGACCGCACCGACCATCATGTCGATCATCTTGGTGTCGCCCATGCGCGCGCCCCAGCGGGTAGTCTGGCTGGCGAAGGCTGCACGGCTCATTGTTTCGACACCACCGCCGACGGCGATGTCGGTGTCGCCCAACTGGATCGCATTGGCTGCGGTGACAATCGCCTGCAGGCCGGAGCCGCACAGGCGGTTCAGCGTCAGCGCAGCGGACTCATTGGCCATGCCGGCATTGATGCCGACCACGCGTGACACATACATGTCGCGCGCTTCGGTGTGGATCACATTGCCGAACACGATTTGACCGGCTTGTGCAGGATCGACCTTGGCGCGGGCAAAAGCTTCTTTCACAGCATGTGTGCCGAGATCACAGGCGGTCATATCCTTCAATGCGCCACCGTAGGTGCCGATTGCGGTACGCGCTGCACCGACGATAACTACATCTCTTGCGTTTGCCATGTTGTCTTCCTTTAATTAGATTAAATACCCATTCAAACTGCAATGTAAGCGAATGCACAACTCTTGCCCGCCTAAATATTATTATAGCTGCAGCGCAGCACGAAATGCAGACTGATAAGTAGTATCCGTTTATTAATGCCGGGCGGGGCGTGTCAGGTGTGCTTGCAGGCTGCCCCTGATTAAATTATGCGCGCCAAGCCTTTTATATATACACCCGTATGTATTTTTTAGATAGCAGCAAACATAAGCGGCTATGCCATCATTTGTCGATGATACTCCCCTGATATTTTGTAATTATTCGGTGATTTTATCCGATCCTTTGGCGATGCCTTTCCGACGCCGAAATCATGATGTTGGCTCGTGTTTTATTATTTCGGATAAGTCCTCCCGGCGTTACCGCTCCAGGCAGATCCGGATGGAAGTCGATGATTGTTGTTGCGCTGCAATTAAAGCGTTTCCCTCGTCTTCATGATGATGCATGGCGCTTATATCGGCTGACACTGAAAAATGGTGCCGGTTCCGGACTGTTGATCGAGGAATTTTAAATGCCGCTTTCCAGCTGCAGTTTGCGGCATCTCAATTCCTCGCTTTCCTGTTGGCTGAATATGACTCGTTGACTGCGAATTAATCCAGTCATGTTGTTTATCGTTATTCCATTTTCAGATCAGGCGCGCACTGCGTTGTCGGCATTTGTCAGAAGGAAATGATTTCTGCAAGTTGCCGTCAGGATTGCCATTCTTGCCAAAAATCAATGGTTTCTTGTTCGCGCAAGCATGGTTGTCTTGTCGTTTTTCAGGGAGAAATCTGATATTCAAGGAGAGCACTCATGGTGACCTATATAGCACTTGCCAGTTTTACCGATCAAGGCATCAAGAACATCAAGGAAACGACCAAGCGGGCTGATGCCGTCAAGGAGCTGGGGGCGAAGTTCGGGGTGAACATGAAGGAGATTTACTGGACTCTGGGGCAGTATGACCTGGTGGTATTTCTTGAGGCAACTGACGATGCCGCCGTCACCGCATTCGGCTTGTCGATAGCGGCAGCGGGAAATGTCCGGATGCAGACTCTGAGAGCCTTTTCCAAGGATGAAATGAACGTGATTCTGGGCAAGATGGCGTAAATCCGGACTGGGCCGGGAGGGAAGCGACAGGGAAAACGCCTGCGTTGCTCTGGTCATGCAAGGCATCAGCATGACAGTCAATGCCAACTATTTTTCCGCATCGATTCTCTCCGCTTGACGGTTAATTTCGGCTTTCAGATAACCGGTGACAAGATGCGGCTGAAGTTCTCACTGGTTTACAGCAGGTTCTCTTTTACCCGGATGGCGCGTCAGGATTTTATTTGGTCGTATCCGGGCAACACAGCGAGTTCCGTTTTTGCTTGGCGCACACGGAAATGCTGTTGAAAAATTTGACATTGACCGTGCCAGCACCTATATTTCGGTTTCTCGATCAGGAGAGGGCTGCCATCATCAGCGCAGCCGCCGAAGGGGCTATCACCCAAAAACTCTCAGGCAAAAGGACTGGTCGGGAAAGATCGATGCGCTTATCGCGTCTGTCTATACTCTGGAGAGCGGTAGTGGCCAAGGCAAACTACCCACCGAAGGGGCGCGCGGGATCACTCCCGTAATCTCTCAGGTACCAAGGACAGAGGGGTCTGCGATTATTTGCGCGGAGCGGGTGTTCGCGCCTGGTTCGTTGTCACCCCTTTTCTTTTTTGGTAACGAGGATTTCATGACGCTTAAAGCGACTCCACTAAATGCCGCTCACCGTGCCGCAGGCGCACGCATGGTCGATTTCGGCGGTTGGGACATGCCGGTCAACTACGGTTCGCAAATCGAGGAACACCATGCAGTACGGTCCGATTGCGGGATGTTCGACGTGTCGCACATGTGCGTGGTCGATCTGCAGGGCGCCAACGTGCGCAGCTTTCTGCGCGGCCTGGTTGCCAACAATGTCGACAAGCTGCAGGTCCCGGGCAAGGCGTTGTATTCCTGCATGCTGACGCCGGAAGGCTGCGTCATCGACGACCTGATCATCTATTATTTCAATGAAAACTGGTTCCGCCTGGTGGTCAACGCCGGTACCGCGGAAAAAGACATCGCCTGGATTGCAGCCCAAAACGACAAAACCAATAGTGGCCTGAGCATCACGCAACGACGTGATGGCCAGGATGCGATGGCGCTGATCGCGGTGCAGGGGCCGAACGCCCGCGCCAAGGTATGGCAGGTATTGCCGCAGACGCAGGCAGCCAGCGAATCGATCAAACCGTTCAATGCAGTGGTGGTGGCCGATACCGCTTTCGGCGAAGTGATGGTGGCGCGCACCGGTTATACCGGCGAAGACGGTTTCGAGCTGGCGTTTCCGGCAGCGCAGGCCGAAGCGTTGTGGAATGCGTTGCTGGGGGCTGGCGTCAAGCCTGTCGGCCTGGGCGCGCGCGACACGCTGCGCCTGGAAGCCGGCATGAATCTGTACGGCCAGGACATGGATGAGACGGTCAACCCGCTCGATGCCGGTCTGGCCTGGACCATCGACCTGGTCAGCGAGCGCGACTTCATCGGCAAGGCGGCGTTGCTGGCCAAGGGACAGAACGCCCAGTTCGTCGGCCTGATCCTGCGCGAAAAAGGCGGCGTATTGCGCGCGCACCAAACCGTCATCACCGAACAGGGCGATGGTGAAATCACCAGCGGCACTTTCAGCCCCACCATGCAGCAGGCGATTGCGCTGGCACGGGTGCCGATGGGCGTGGCGCTGGGCGACACCGTCCAGGTGGCCATCCGCGACAAGAAACTGGCGGCCACCGTGGTCAAGCTGCCGTTCGTGCGCAACGGCAAGATTTTGGTTTCCTGATTTTCACTTTTATTCGCCGCGAGAATACTGCGTATTCCGCGGCTAACACTTTTTATCTCTGGAGCAATGATGAATATTCCTGCTGAACTGAAATACACCGAATCCCACGAATGGGTACGCGTTGAAGCCGATGGCACTGTCACTGTCGGCATCACCGAATTTGCGCAAGATGCGCTGGGCGACATCGTGTTCGTCGAATTGCCACAGGTAGGCAAGTCGTTTGATGCCGGTACCGATTGCGCAGTGGTGGAATCGGTCAAGGCAGCCAGCGACATCTATGCGCCGATCGCAGGTGAAGTGATCGCGGTCAACGAAGCCGTCACCGATGCGCCTGACCAGATCAACCACAACGCCTATGATGCATGGCTGTTCAAGCTGAAGCCGGCGAATGTCAGCGACGTCGATGGCTTGCTGTCAGCCGACGCCTACGGCAAGAACATCGGCTAACACGCCAGCAGTTTTTCGCGTTCCGAGAGTGCGGTGCAACTTGCGCCGCATTTTTCATTTCCCCCTCTTTCGTTCCAGCTCATGACCCGCCCCAGCCTATCCCAACTTGAAGCACGCGATGCCTTCATCGCCCGCCATATCGGCCCTTCCGAATCTGAACAACAAGCTATGCTGGCCGTACTCGGCTACCAGACACGCGCCGAGCTGATCGACGCGATCGTGCCGGCCAACATCCGCCGCAAGGACACGCTGCCGCTCGGCCAGTTCACCCAGCCCTTGCCTGAGAAGGCGGCATTGGCCAAGCTCAAGGAACTCGCGGCCCAGAACCGCGTGCTGAAGTCGGTGATCGGTCAGGGTTATTACAACACCGATACCCCGGGCGTGATCCTGCGCAACATCTTCGAAAATCCGGCCTGGTACACCGCTTATACGCCGTATCAGCCGGAAATTTCGCAAGGCCGTCTGGAAGCGATACTCAACTTCCAGCAGATGATCATCGACATGACCGGCATGGACATCGCCAATGCGTCGATGCTGGACGAAGGCACTGCGGCGGCGGAGGCGATGACGCTGGTGCAGCGCGTCGGCAAGTCCGATTCGAACGTGTTCTATGTGGCCGCCGATGTGCTGCCGCAAACCCGTGAAATCATCGAAACACGCGCCAAGCCGATCGGCATCGAAGTGCGTACCTGCAGCGGCGATGAGGCGCTCAACAACGACTGTTTCGGCGTGCTGCTGCAATATCCGGGCGTCAACGGCGACATCCGCGACTACCGCGAATATGCGGCGGCGCTGCACGCCAAGGGCGCGATGGTCGTGGTGGCGGCCGATCTGCTGGCGCTGACGCTGCTCACGCCGCCGGGCGAATGGGGCGCCGACGTGGTGGTCGGTAACAGCCAGCGTTTCGGTGTTCCGCTCGGTTTCGGCGGCCCGCATGCCGGCTATATGTCGACCCGCGATGCATTCAAGCGCAGCATGCCTGGCCGTCTGGTCGGCGTCACCATCGATGCCCAGGGCAACCAGGCTTACCGTCTGGCGCTGCAAACCCGCGAACAGCATATTCGCCGCGAAAAAGCGACTTCCAACATCTGTACCGCCCAGGTCTTGCTGGCCGTGATCGCATCGATGTATGCGGTCTACCATGGTCCGGCCGGCCTGCGCCAGATCGCGCAGCGCGTACACCGTTACACCGGCGTGCTGGCGGCCAGCCTGCGCCAGCTTGGCTACACCATCACCAATGAAACGTATTTCGACACGCTGACGGTGCAGGTCAAGAATGCGGAAAAACTGCATGAGACAGCGCAGGCGAACGGCGTCAATCTGCGTCGCATCGATGCCAAACATGTCGGTCTGTCGCTGGATGAAACTACCAGCCGCGAAGATGTGGCGCTGTTGTGGTCGATTTTTGCGCAAGGCTTCCGGCCGCGTGCGCAGCTGCCTGATTTCGATCAGATCGAAGCCGCAGTGCACGATGCGATTCCATCCGAACTGGTGCGCAGCAGCGCCTACCTGACGCATCCGGTATTCAACCGTTATCACGCCGAACATGAAATGCTGCGCTACCTGCGCAGCCTGGCCGACAAGGATCTGGCGCTCGACCGCACCATGATTCCGCTCGGTTCCTGCACCATGAAACTGAACGCCACCAGTGAAATGGTGCCGGTCAGCTGGCCCGAGTTTGCCAATATCCATCCGTTCGCACCGAACGACCAGACCGTCGGCTACCGTTTGATGATCGACCAGCTGGAAGCGATGTTGTGTGCGGCCACCGGTTACGCGGCGGTATCGCTGCAGCCGAATGCCGGCTCGCAAGGCGAGTACGCCGGCCTGCTGGTGATCCAGGCTTACCACGCGTCGCGCGGCGAAGGGCATCGCAATATCTGCCTGATTCCGTCCTCCGCGCACGGCACCAACCCGGCGTCGGCCAATATGGTCGGCCTCAAAGTGGTGGTGGTCGCGTGCGATGCGCGCGGCAACGTCGATCTGGTCGATCTGCAGGCCAAGGCGCAGGAACACAGCGCCAATCTGGCGGCGGTCATGGTGACCTACCCGTCGACCCACGGCGTGTTTGAAGAAGGCGTCCAGCAATTGTGCGAAATCGTCCATGCGCACGGTGGCCAGGTGTATATCGACGGCGCCAACATGAATGCGCTGGTCGGGGTCGCGGCGCCGGGCCAGTTCGGCGGCGACGTCAGCCATCTGAACCTGCACAAGACGTTCTGCATCCCGCACGGCGGTGGCGGCCCGGGCGTCGGTCCGGTCGCAGTGGCGGCGCATCTGGCCAAATTCCTGCCGAATCAGCAATCCAGCGGCTACCAGCGCGATGCCAGCGGCATCAGCGCCGTCAGCGCCGCCCCGTTCGGCTCGGCCAGCATCCTGCCGATCTCGTGGATGTATATCGCGATGATGGGCGCCGAAGGCCTGACCGCCGCGACCGAAACCGCGATCCTGGCAGCCAACTACATCGCCCGCCGGCTGGCGCCGCACTATCCGGTGCTGTATTCCGGCCATGACGGACTGGTCGCGCATGAGTGCATTCTCGACCTGCGTCCATTGACCGATGCCACCGGCATCAGCAATGAAGACGTCGCCAAGCGCCTGATGGACTTCGGTTTCCATGCGCCGACCATGAGCTTCCCGGTTCCCGGCACACTGATGATCGAGCCGACCGAGAGCGAATCGCAAGCCGAGATGGACCGTTTCATCGACGCGATGGTCGCGATTCGCGAAGAGATCGCCAAGGTGGAAAGCGGCGAGTTCGACCGTCTGGACAATCCGCTCAAGCACGCACCGCACACCGCGCAAGTGCTGATGGCGGACGAATGGACGCGTAAATACAGCCGTGAAGTCGCGGCGTTCCCGGTGCCGGCCCTGCGCAAGCAGAAGTACTGGCCGCCGGTCGGTCGTGCCGATAACGTGTATGGCGACCGCAACCTGTTCTGCGCCTGCGTGCCGACCAGCGAGTACGAGTAATTGCCTGAACCCGGGCGTCGCTGCTGCGATGCCTGATACACGCTAAGATGGATGCCGGATGCAATTCGGCATCCATTTTTTTATTCCGGTTGGAGTCGCGACCATCTCCTGTTGAGGAAAAAGCACTATGAGCAAGACAAGCCGGCAGATCGATCTGCGCAGCGACACCGTGACCCGACCCAGCGCCGCGATGCGTGCCGAGATGGCTGCCGCCGAAGTGGGCGACGACGTGTATGGCGATGACCCGACCGTGAACCGCCTGCAGGCGCTGGCCGCCGCACTGTTCGGCTATGAAGCGGCGCTGTTTGCGCCGTCCGGCACCCAGACCAATCTGATCGCGCTGCTGGTGCATTGCGGTCGCGGCGACGAATACCTGGTCGGCCAGCACGCGCATACCTATAAATACGAAGGCGGCGGGGCCGCCGTGCTCGGCAGCATCCAGCCGCAGCCGATCAGCCATCAGGCCGACGGCAGCCTGGCGCTGGCCGATATCGCCGCCGCGATCAAGCCCGACGACATCCACTTTGCCCGCAGCCGTTTGCTGGCGCTGGAAAATACCATCGGCGGGCGCGTGATCGGCGCCGACTATATGCAGGCTGCCACCGGCCTGGCGCGCCAGCATGGCCTGGCAACCCACCTCGACGGCGCGCGCATCTGCAATGCGGCGGTGCAGCAAGGCATCAGCCTGAGTGCTGCGGTGCGGGGTTTCGACAGCGTGTCGGTCTGCCTGTCGAAAGGGCTGGGCGCGCCGGTGGGTTCGGTGTTGTGCGGCAGCCATGCTTTCATCGCACAGGCGCTGCGCTGGCGCAAAATGCTGGGCGGCGGCATGCGTCAGGCCGGCATGCTGGCGGCTGCCGGCATTTATGCGCTGGAACACAACATCCCGCGCCTGGCCGAAGACCATGACAATGCGCTGCATCTGGCGCAGGGTCTGGCGGCGATCCCCGGATTGACCGTGCAACTGCCGCAAACCAATATCGTGTATGCCGACATGGCGCCGGAACATTGTGCGGGGCTGGCCGCAGCTTTATCCGAAAACGGCATCAGCGCCAGCGTCGGACCGCATATGCGGATGGTGACGCACATGGATGTGTCGCGGGCGGATATGGACAAGGTGCTGACGGTATTCGGGAATTATTTTTCCTCCTGCTAATTTTTGTATTTTAATGGGAGTATGTGTTAAAAACATGGCACTGCCGCATATATATAAAGGGGTGTAAATATATACACATGGCAGTATATTTGCCGTGTTGTCAGGCTGTTTGGATGGCGCGGCACATGGTATTTGACCTGTCTGATATTTATGTTGCGGCGCACAATAAATGCTGGACAGCGCGAATTGACTGACGTAGAATTTGAATTGTTGCAGCGCACCATTTTGCTAGTTGATTCATTTACTTATCAGGAGAACACTATGTCTTCGATCCAAGAACAGTTTTTAGAAGCCACCAAAACCCATTTCGAAACACAATTGGCGATGATCAATTCGCTGACAGCCAAGGCTTTTGGCGAAGCGGAAAAAGTGATCGCGCTGAACGTGAATGCAGCCAAAGCTTCTTTTGAAGATACTGCCGCGGCCAGCAAGCAACTGCTCGCAGCCAAAGATCTGCAGGCTTTTTTGGCGGTCACCGCAGCGCAGTCGCAGCCAAGCGCCGAGAAAGCGCTGGCTTACGGCCGTGAACTGGCCAGCCTGACTTCCGGTAGCCACAAGGAAATCGCACAAGTAGCTGAAGCGCAAATCGCCGACAGCGCACGCAAGCTCAATGACTTGGTCAATGAAATTGCAAAGAATGCACCTGCCGGTTCCGAAGCTGCAGTCGAGATGCTGAAATCGGTATTGAGCAATGCGAATGCCGGTTACGAGCAACTCAGCAAAACAACCAAGCAAGCAGTGGAAACACTGGAAGAAAATCTGGCGAAGGCGACTGAGACTTTTAACCAGACCGCTGCTAAAACCGTTGCACGCACTGGCAAGAAGTAATATTGCATCAGCAGGCAAAAAAACGGGCCGCTCAGCGGCCCGTTTTTTTATGCCTGCAGCGGATTCATTTGTATCTGCGCTGCAGACAGAAGGCGGTTGCAATGGAAAAAGGTGGCCACGCCACCTTTTTCCATTGCCGGGGACATGGCTTGCTATCCGTTTCTTTAACCTTGCGACGTCAGGCTGCCATTGACCACTTTCACGCGGTCGCCGCTGCGCCAGCCGGATTGGCCTGAATCGCTGAAGCTGCGGCTGCTGCCATCTTCCATCCGAACCCGGATTTCATAGCTGGTGGTGGTGCGGGTGCGGTTTTCGACTTCGTTGCCGGCAAATCCGCCGCCGACTGCGCCGGCGACGGTGGCCAGTTTGCGACCATTGCCGCCACCGACCTGGTTGCCCAGGACGCCGCCCAGAACCGCACCTGCCACCGCGCCGATGCCGATCCCATTCGATGGCGCCTGCTGCTGTACCGCATGGATCGATTCGATGGTGCCGCAATTGCTGCAGACCGGTGCGCGGGCGACCTGGACCGGCTCATTGTATTGATTGTATTGCGGTGCATTCTGCGCTTGCGCCGGCTGTGGCGCGTGCACCGGCTTGGGCTGATGACGGACGACTGGCGCCGGTTTGGCGGCCGGAGCGGTATTGGAATTGCTGAATTTTTTGGTATCCGTGGTCGGCTCCAGCGTCGCGATGGCGCTATTGCCGGACGCTGAAGCGGCAATCGGATTGCTCGCGCCGGCAGGTGCGGCAGAAGCGAGCACCGCGACCGGCGTCGTGCTGTTCGAGCTGGGCAGTATGCCGGTGATGGCGGCGATGCCAACCAGGCTGACCAGCATCACGGATACGGCGGCGCCGGCTACCAGCGGGTGGATGCGTTTGGATTTGATCTGATTTTCCATCGGTGGCTCCTTGTGTTGATTACTGTACTGTTGGCAATGATTATGGGTGCTGGCAGGGATCGTAAAAAGCCTGTTTGTGTGTCAGATGTAAGCCTTTGTAACGGCGTAGCCGCTTGTACCGATATGCCGGCCTGAAATAAAACGGGGCCGCATGATGCGGCCCCGTTTTATTGGTGCGAATTAGCTGCTTAGTCTTCGCGACGCAGGTGCGGGAACAGGATCACGTCGCGGATGTTGGGCGAATCGGTGATCAGCATCATCAGGCGGTCGATGCCGATGCCGCAGCCGCCGGTCGGCGGCAGGCCGTATTCCAGTGCGCGGATGAAGTCGGCGTCGTAGTACATCGCCTCCTCGTCGCCGGCATCCTTGGCGGCGACCTGCGCGTGGAAGCGGGCTGCCTGGTCTTCCGCATCATTGAGCTCGGAGAAGCCGTTGGCGATTTCGCGGCCGACAATGAACAGTTCGAAGCGTTCGGTGATCTCCGGCTGCGTATCGGAGGCACGGGCCAGCGGCGACACTTCGACCGGATAATCGACGATATAGGTCGGTTCCCACAGCTGCGCTTCGGCGGTTTCTTCAAACAGGGCCAGTTGCAACGCGCCCAAACCGGCGGTGGCAAACGGTTTGACGCCGAATTTCTTCAGTTCGGCCTTGATGAATGCGGCGTCGTGCAATTGTTCATCGTTGTAATGCGGTGCGTACTTGTTGATCGCACCGACGATGGTCAGGCGCTGGAACGGCTTGCCGAGGTCCAGTTCGCGGCCTTGATAAGTGAGCAGGGCGGTGCCGTGCGCATCAATGGCAGCCTGGCGGATGACCGCTTCGGTGAAGTCCATCAGCCACTGATAATCGACATACGCAGCGTAGAACTCCATCATTGTGAATTCAGGATTGTGGCGCGGCGAAACACCTTCGTTGCGGAAGTTGCGGTTGACTTCAAACACGCGGTCAAAGCCGCCGACCACCAGGCGCTTCAGATACAGTTCCGGCGCGATGCGCAGGAACATTTGCATGTCGAGCGCATTGTGGTGTGTGATGAAAGGCTTGGCCGCCGCACCGCCGGGAATGCTGTGCAGCATCGGCGTCTCGACTTCCATGAATTCATTCTTTTCCATGAAGCGCCTGATCGACGACATCGCGGCAGTGCGCGCCTTGAAGGTGCGGCGTGTCTCTTCGCTCATGATCAGGTCGACATAACGCTGGCGGTACTTGGTTTCCTGATCGCTCAGTCCGTGGAACTTGTCAGGCAACGGGCGCAGTGATTTGGTCAGCAAGCGCAGGCTGGTAACCTTGATCGACAGTTCGCCGGTTTTGGTATGGAACAAGGTGCCTTCGGCGCCGAGGATGTCGCCCAGATCGAAATGCTTGAACGCTGCGTGCGAGGCTTCACCGGTCAGGTCATTGGTGATGTAGAGCTGGATGCGGCCATCGGCTTTGGGGCCGGAGGCATCCTGAATGGTGGCGAACGAGGCCTTGCCCATCACGCGCTTGAGCATCATGCGGCCGGCGACGACCACCTTGACTGGATCGGCTTCCAGTGCCTCGCACTCGCTTGCGCCATACTGCGTCTGCAATGCGGCGGCCTTGTGTTGTGGGCGGAAATCGTTGGGGAAGGCAATGCCCTGCGCGCGGATAGCCGCAAGTTTTGTGCGCCGTTCGGCGATGATCGAATTTTCGTCTTGCTGGACAGCTTGCGCTTGATGTTCTGTCGTCATGATGTTGTAGGTGCCGATTCAGGAAGGTTGATGTGTGAATAAGGTGTCGAGCGTAAACATGCTGAAGTCGCTGGCGATGGCAATCACGTTGTCATACGCAGCAAAGGCGGCGGCCGGCATGGTCGTGGTCAGTACCACGGCACGCATGCCGGCGTTGCGTGCTGCTTCCACGCCCAGCGGTGCATCTTCAAACACGATGCAGTGCTCCGGTGCGACGCCGCATTGTTGCGCTGCTTTCAGGAAAACATCAGGTGACGGTTTGCCGCGTTTGACATCGCCGGCACCGACCACCGCGTTGAAATGCTTGCGGATATCGAGGCCATCGAGCGTGAATGTGATGTTCGCGTCGGATGCGGCGGTAGCGACAGCAAGCGCCATGCTGCGGGTCTTTGCCTGCGCTATCAAGGCCTCAAAGCCGGCGATTACTTTGCGGTGCGGGCCGTATAGCTCACGGTAGATCTCTTCTTTTTCCGTGTTCAGCGACTCGACTTCTGCATCGGACAAATCAGCGCCGATGAAGGCACGCATGATTTCGCGGGCTTGACGTCCGGCGGTACTCGCAAAAAAATCATCCTGCTCGATGAAGGTGCCGCGCCGCCTGAAGAATTCTGTCCAGGCGGCAGTGTGATAGGCCATGTTATCGACGATCGTACCGTCCATGTCGAACAAGAATGCGCGCTTCATGGTGATATTCAATTAAACGCCTTGCTTGAGCGAGGCCGCGATGAAGTCGTCGATGTCGCCATCCAGCACTGCTTTGGTATTGCCGGTCTCGAAGCCGGTGCGCAAGTCCTTGATGCGGGACTGGTCGAGCACGTAGGAGCGGATCTGGTGGCCCCAGCCGACATCGGTTTTGGAGTCTTCCAGTTTCTGCTGTTCACTCATGCGGTTGCGCAATTCCAGTTCGTACAGCTTGGCTTTCAACATTTCCCATGCCTCGGCGCGGTTGCGGTGCTGGCTGCGGTCGTTCTGGCATTGGACCACGATGCCGGATGGTCCGTGCGTCAGACGCACTGCAGAATCGGTCTTGTTGATGTGCTGACCACCGGCACCGGAGGCGCGGTAGGTATCCACCCGCACGTCGGCCGGATTGACGTCGATATCGATCGACTCATCCACTTCCGGATAGACGAACAGGCTGCAAAACGAGGTGTGCCGGCCGTTGGCGGAGTCGAACGGCGATTTGCGCACCAGGCGATGCACGCCGGTTTCGGTGCGCAGGAAGCCGTAGGCATAGTCGCCTTCAACCTTCAGGGTTGCGGTTTTGATGCCGGCCACTTCGCCGTCGGACTGTTCCAGAATCTCAACCTTGAAACCCTTGCGCTCGCAATAGCGCAAGTACTGACGCAGGATCATCGAAGCCCAGTCCTGCGCTTCGGTACCGCCGGCGCCGGCCTGGATGTCGATGAAGCAATTGTTCGGGTCCATCGGATTGCTGAACATGCGACGGAATTCCATTTCCGTGACGCGTTTCTCGATGTCTTTGGTGTCGGCTTCGACCGCTTCCAGCGTGTCTTCATCCTGCTCTTCGCGGGCCATCTCGAACAGGTCGCGGGTATCGCGCAGATCAGACTCGATCCGGATCAGCGAATTGACGATGTTTTCCAGCGATTTTTTTTCTTTGCCCAGGTCCTGTGCCCGTTTCGGGTCGTTCCAGACATTGGGATCTTCCAGTTCCGCGTTGACGGATTCAAGTTTCTCTGACTTTACTTCGAAGTCAAAGATACCCCCGAAGTTCGGTTTCACGGCTCGTCAGGTCAACGAGCAAGGCGGAGATGGCGTTCAGGCGTTCGGCTTCCATGATGTTCTTTTCTGCAATCAAACCCCAGATTATACCCGACCAGGCAAGACGATACGCTTATGATAATGCGTTGTATTGCCCTGAAAAACGCCTAATCTCACATGTCGCCGGATGCCTTGGAGTGCCTTGTTGCCGGAGTGAATGACTTCGGCGCAGAATTATTAATTGACCCGAGAGAAAATGGCCTGTAATATTCGGCTTCCTCGGAGTGTGGCGCAGTCCGGTAGCGCACCTGGTTTGGGACCAGGGGGTCCAAGGTTCGAATCCTTGTACTCCGACCAAGTATTTAAAAATGGCTGTCAGTGACAGCCATTTTTTCTATTCTGGCGTATATTCAATCATCTTCATTTGTTCTGACTGCCCATAGCTCAGTTGGATAGAGCATCAGCCTTCTAAGCTGAGGGTCACAGGTTCGATTCCTGTTGGGCAGACCAATAAAATCAATGACTTACGATAGATCACAGATTCGTCATTGCTTGAAAAAATTCCCATGTAACCGCTGTGTAACCCGATTCTGGAAATGGTCACTATTTCACGGTACTCACAGCACACATAAAGAACCGCTCGGGGCAGACTGGTCGCCTCTCTCATTTCAGAGATCAATGTTTCGCATCGGCGGCCACTAGCAGACTGCATCGGACTTTTTCAATCAGCAAAGCGTCCGTCGAACCGCGCCACCAGCGCATCGCCCAAGACTGATGGCGAGGATGCCCTACGATGACAAGGTCAATCCCTAATTCATCTACTAGTCTCTCGATGACATTGACGGGTTCGCCGACCTCCAAATGTTCGATCACGTGCAGCCCTTCTGCCGCCATCAGTGCATGACCCTCCGCCAATTCTTGCTTCATTTCTTGCTCTTCGATGGCGATCGCGTTTTCCGGCACGTATTCTTCACCCATCAGATACGATGAGAGGTGAATCACGACCAGCAAATGTATCTCTGCCGAGGGACCCTGCACCACGCGAATGCATTCATGCAAGGCGGAGCGACTTTCCGATGTGCCATTGTAGGCGACTAGGATTTTGCGATACATGTATACCTCCTCTTTGAGATAGCACCTGAATTAAGCATATCGCCACGTTGCTTACCCCAGTATATTCAGCAAATTAGGTAACGCCAATTACATGTTATGAGCGCGAGCTACACTGTCTGTTTCTATCGGATAATAGTATTTCAGCGTTAAGCGCACTGCTTAAGCTTAAGGGCTCCGTATTCATGGCATGGCGGTATTGATAGTATTGAACGGCGCAGAATATTCTTGTCCGGCCGCCACTGGAACACTTCGATATTTTCCTGTCGCCTACAAAGCCATTTATGAATATTTTTCGGATGAGAGTTATTTAATAAGGCAGTTTTCACTCGGGCGTATAGCAATATCTTGTGACCCGGATCAGGGAAGATGCCTTGTTATACTCAAGGCTTCCCGTCACACATAAGGTGCTAGGGTGAAACTCAATATAGGCCAGTCCTTGTTGGCAAGCGTGCTGCTTGTCGTTATCTCTGCCTGCGCAACGATGGCAGTTACCGCTCCACCGCAAACGATAGATGTTAAACAAGGGGCGTCCCTGCAAGCTAGGGGAGCGTTATTGCTTGATGTGCGTGAGGCTGATGAATACGCAGAAGGGCATGCGTCCGGCAGCACTTTGATTCCGCTTGGCCAGTTGCAACAACGGTTGCAAGAAATAGATGCTTACAAGAACAAGTCGGTCGCGCTGATCTGCCGCTCCGGCCGTCGTTCGGCACAGGCGCTCAAACTGCTGGAGCGAGCCGGTTTCAGTGCCGCGGTCAATGTCGAGGGCGGTATGATGGCTTGGAAAAATGCAGGCCTGCCGGTCATCTCGGGCGTAGTTTCGCGTTAAATGCATGAGGTGGTCCTTCATTTTTTCAAAGGACTTACCTTGGTCTGATTTACTTTGCTGTCATAGTGAATCTCTTTTCTTTCTCAAGCAAAAGAAGAGAGATTCACTTTATCAAATTACCCGGGATGGAGACATCATTTCCGCCAACTCGGGTCATGTCGCTTATTCGCTCAAATTATTCTCTGGTTCATCCAGAATAACCTGTCGTCCTTTAGTGCTAGCGCTGAGTTTGCCCAGAGTGCTGTCCAGTGAGCGTTTTAATTTATCCGCAGCACCTTGAATTGACTGATGCAGTGTTGCAGCATGATCGCTCACGGCAATCGGCTGATGACCCTGAAGGCGGGCTTCCATCAGGCAGCGATTGTCGGCATCGCCAGATTTTTGACCATTGGTGTCGCTCAGATGCACTTCCACCCGAGTGATGTGTTCGCTGAAATGACTTAAGGTGTTTTTGACTACAGTCTCGACGTGTTTTGACAGGGGTTCGTGGCGTTCGATACTGCTATCGGAATTGATCTGAATTTGCATTGATACATCCTCCTGATGTGCTTATGTGATGAGTGGCAACCATTTCATTTCAGATTAAGTGGAAGTCTGGCACCGATGAAAATGTTGTATCGCAAGACTTCACTCAATATCCACATGGTGGCGTCAAACAGGCATTTCAAGACATTATTGCAATTGATTTTATTGGTTTTTAGAAATATTTAATTATCAGTGACAGTTGCTTCCATGAAAGTCAGCTGGCGATTTTTTTGTGATGTTTCTGGCTGCAATGATTCTTGTCGTGCTGGTTTGGCGGTTCTATCGAGGCGGTATTTTCAGCTGCGTATTGCAAATTGCTTCAATTGTCATCAATTCGCACTATTAATTCCCTTAGGTTTGATGTCGAATAAACACTACTTCTAATAGGAACTATTATGACAATAGTGGTCTTATTTATAAGTAAGGTTAAATTCATAAGCGCTGCTGAGAATTTTGAAAATGAATGAAAATTTGATATGAATTTCAATGACGTTGTTCTTTTTTTAATGTGCAATTTGTTGGGGGAGTTAATCAGGGGAAATTTTGAATAATGGAGAAGGCGTGTGGCGGGGGATGTAGGCACAAGCAAGTAAACTCGATTGTTACTGCAGTTTAAGTGGTGGCAAGTAGTTGTAGCGCTTAATACGCGCAGTTATGTCATCAGATGTGCTAGTTGCCGAGAATGAAAGTAATATCAAAATTTCATAACGAGTAAAGATGGGTATCTGAACTTATAACCACTGAGGAGATAATCATGAAACATCAGGAGCCAAAGGTTGAGCAAGATTTTAATCCAGACAATCTTCTTAATACTCTCATTAAGCAACTGAAGCTGAAAAATGATGCGGCACTTAGTCGTACGCTGGAAGTGGCGCCACCAGTCATCAGTAAAATTCGGCACAGGCGCTTGCCAGTTGGCGCCTCATTATTGATTCGCATGCACGAAGCATCCGGTATGAGTATTCGGGCTTTGCGTGACTTGATGGGTGATCGACGTATGAAATATCGCTTGAGTGGCGCTCAGGGAAAACCGAAGATGGCCTGAAAAAGACGATACGGTTAACTTGACGTATCAAGCTCAAAATATTTGTTCAAGCATCGTAAAACTTCAGGAAGTTTCATCTCTACGCTTTGCTGCGAGGAGAGGTCTTGGTATTGGCATTTCCTCCATTTTAAAAAGTAGAGTGATCCTGAAGATGTTTATTGGCAGTTGTGGTTTATTCTGCTGCCCGTTCTTGCCTGGATGGCAAGTATGGAGCGTTCCTCTTTTTTCTTGATCTAATGATTCGTTTTTTGGCAACGCATAGCGCTAGCCAAAAGGGGATCGTTATCGAAATACTTGATGTTGATCAAATCCTGTTTTGAACCTGCTCAAGTAGTATTGGCGCACTGCTTTTGATTTCGGTTCACATGCCAATTTTCTCGGATATTGTTGTTATGGCCGACAAAAGAAAGACGCTGCAACTAACACGGCAGTTGATGATAGTTGAATTAATGCAAGTAAGTTTGAAGGATATATTGTGAAATCGGAAAGTTTGAAAATCTCTGGAATGACAGGCGAAGGCTGTGCCGACAAGGTTGAGCAGGTGCTCAAGGCAATCGGTGGTGTCAATGATGTGACCGTTTCCCTGGCGATGATGGAAGCAACAGTGCAATATGATGAAAATATTGCTACTAGGCAGCATTTGCAGACAGCATTGCTGAATGTCGGTTATGGTGTTGAAGCGGCAAGATCGACTGCAGGTCATGGTAGTTGCTGCGGTAGTTGCGGCGGTTGAAGTGATTTCGATTCGCATCAAATATGACTGCAGCATGTAAGACACTATGGAATTGCGTTTTTGTATTTACTGCGAATAGAAATGAACAGGCATTGAATTTGTTAGGCTGCTTCTGATTGCAAGGGCTGTAATGCAATTCTATGCAGGGATATTGTTACGGGATTTGGCTCGTTGTTGCTGACTGATATCAGCGCCTGCGAGCTTTTTTTTTGAGTGTGGCCGCAAATGTGGCAAGGGTGGCACACACAGTTGCTTGGTAGGTGCTAGGGCGTGTTGCCATATGATTTGGGAGTTCAAAATCATATGGCAACACGCCCTAATTTCGAGGATCAATTAATGCATAATTTAGAGAACGCTGTCGTTGCTTTGGCGATACCGCAAGACATTTCAACAGAAGTCTTGATTGAGAAATATGCCAAAGGCGATGAAACCTGCGCTGCTGAAGTATTGATGCGGGTGGCGAAAGCTTTGGCTGAAGTCGAGCCGACAAAACATCGCAAGCAGCATGCAGAATCGTTCTTATGGGCGATGCAAAATGGTTTCATACCGGCTGGTCGAGTGGCCAGTGCTGCGGGTACTGGTTTGCAGACAACCCTGATCAATTGTTTTGTGCAGCCGGTGGGCGATTCAATTACGGAGAGTGCGCAAGGTAAACCAGGTATTTACACCGCACTGGCGCAGGCGGCTGAGACCATGCGCCGGGGTGGCGGTGTTGGTTACAATTTTTCTGCCATTCGTCCGAAAGGCGCGATGGTCAAGGGCACAGGCAGCAGTGCTTCCGGTCCGATTTCGTATATGAAAGTATTTGACCGTTCGTGTGAAACAGTTGAGTCCGCCGGTGCCCGTCGCGGCGCGCAAATGGCAGTGATCAATATCGAGCATCCGGACATACTCGACTTCATCACGGTCAAACAAGAGCGTGGCCAGCTGAATAATTTCAATATCTCGGTCGGCGTAACGGATGCGTTCATGCGTGCGGTGGACGCGGATCAGTTGTTCGAGTTGGCGCACGCTGCCGAGCCAAATGCAGAAATCAAGGCGACTGGCGCATACCATCGCGATGATGGCAAATGGGTATACCGGGAAGTTCTGGCCAGGGATGTCTGGGACTTGATCATGAAGAGCACCTATGCAGCGGCTGAACCAGGTGTTTTGTATCTCGATCGCATCAATCAGGAAAACAACCTCGCTTATTGCGAAGTCATTGAAGCCACCAATCCGTGCGGTGAACAGCCGTTGCCGGATTATGGTTGTTGCTGCCTTGGCAGCCTGAATCTGACGGCCTATGTGACAGCCCCATTCAGTGCAGAATCCGCGTTCGATTTTGACTTGATGTCTCAGGTAACCAAAGTAGCGGTACGGATGCTCGATAATGTGCTGACTGCTACCAAGTGGCCGCTGGAGGAGCAATCGAAAGAAGCGTCGGCCAAACGCCGTCTGGGCCTCGGATTCACCGGCCTGGGTGATGCGCTGATCATGCTGGGTGTGCGTTACGATTCCGAGCAAGGGCGTGAACTGGCGGTGAAAATTGCGTGCATGATGCGCGATGCTGCCTATTCCGGTTCGGTGGATCTGGCCAAGGAGCGCGGTGCATTCCCGCTGCTGGATACTGAGCGTTATTTGCAGGGCGGCTTTGCCTCGCGACTGCCTGATGCACTAAAAGAACAGATACGTGTGCATGGCATCCGGAACTCGCATCTGACCTCGATTGCACCTACCGGCACGATTTCGTTGGCCTTTGCCGACAATGCGTCGAACGGCATCGAACCGGCATTTTCCTGGTTCTACAACCGCATGAAGCGCATGCCGGACGGCAGCAAGAAGGATTATACGGTGGAGGACCATGCGTACCGGATGTACCGCGCACTGGGACACGACACCAGCAAATTGCCGGAAGCCTTTGTGTCGGCGCTGGAAATATCCGCCACCGACCACATGCTGATGGTGGCCGCCGTGGCACCGTATGTCGATGCCGCGATCTCCAAGACGGTGAATGTGCCGGAAGATTATCCCTACAACGATTTCAAGAATCTGTATATGGAAGCATGGCGCAAGGGCCTCAAGGGGATAACCACTTATCGCCCGAATAGCGTGCTGGGTGCCGTATTGTCGGTACCGGCGGCCGCTCCGGAAGTGGCCGGCAACCCGCAAACCATGACGCTGTCGGAGCAGGACAAGCGCCTGGTGTTGACCGAAGTCACGATGTCGCCGCCGCTGGCATCGCTGCGTTGGCCGTCGCGTCCCGGCTTGCCGGCCGGCGCGTCGGGCTGGGTCAGTGAAACCATCGCCAGCCCGCAAGGCGATTTTGCAGTGGTTGTTTCGGATAAGGATGGCGTGCCTTTTGAAGTATGGGTGCTGGGCGGGCAACCGCCGCGCGGCCTGGATGCGATTGCCAAGACACTGTCGACCGACATGCGGGCCAATGACCGGGGCTGGTTGCGCAAGAAGTTCTCGATGCTGGCCCATGCGTATGGCGACCCATTCGAGATGCAGATGCCGCCCAATGGTGAACGTGTGCAAGTACCGAGCGCGACGGCAGCTCTGGCCAAGTTGATCGAATGGCGTTACCAGCAGCTGGGTGCGCTGGACTCCAAGCCGAATGAGCCGACCCCGGTACTCAATGCCCTGTTTGCATCGCAAGAGCCGAAAACCGGCACCGATGGCACGCTGGCTTGGGTGGCCGATGTGCGTAATCCATCTACCGAAGATGATTTCGTGCTGATGCTGAAAGAGCTGCAAATGCCGGATGGCAGCAGAAGGCCCTACAGCATGTGGCTGACCGGCGGTCATCCACGGGCGCTGGACGGCTTGTGCAAGTTGCTCAGCCTGGATATGCGGGTCATTGACCCAGCCTGGATCGGCATGAAACTGCGCAAGCTGTTGAATTACGCCGAGCCGCGCGGCGATTTCCTGGCGCGCGTTCCTGGCAGCGAAAAGCAGGCCAGTTATCCATCCACCGTGGCGTATATTGCGCAACTGGTGATTCATCGTTACGCGATGCTGGGTATCCTGACTAAAGAAGGCTTGCCGATCAATGCGATGGGTGTCGTGATGGCGGAACCGACCCATCCGGCTATCGCCAGCGCAACACTGGCCGGAAAATTGTGCCGCGAGTGCGGCAACAGCACTGTCATCAAAAAAGATGGATGTGATTTTTGTACTGCCTGCGGCGCTATCGGCAGCTGCGGTTGAATTGAAATCGCCGTAAGTCCGTATTTGTGTGGGCTTACGGTTTTTTTATCTACAGCAGGAAATCCGGCGGAGATGGTGTTCGGAGTACGCCAAATTTGCCAGGCGCAGGATTATTGGGCAAGGGGGCTGCTCAGACGAGTTTTTTTATCATATTCATCCCCCATCATTTCACCCAGGCGAACCGGACCCGCCGGCGTCCACGCGGGATTGAAGTTCAGCGTTTTATCCGGAAACAACATGACAATTGTTGATCCAAGCAGAAATCGACCCATTTCATCGCCTTTTTTCAGCACCACTTGCTGCTGATCGTAATGCCATTCGCGAATTTGGCCGGTACGTGGCGGGTTCACGACACCATGCCAGACAGTGGCCATGCTGCCGACGATGGTGGCGCCTACCAGTGTCAATGCGAAAGGTCCTTGCTCCGAATCGAATATGCAGACCACGCGTTCATTCCGGGCAAACAGGCCCGGTACGCCGCGCGCAGTGGTCGGATTGACCGAAAAGAGCGCGCCGGGTACATAGATCATGCGCGTCAGACGGCCATCGCACGGCATATGGATCCGATGGTAATCCTTCGGGCTGAGGTAGATGGTGGCAAAGCTGCCGTTCTCAAATTGCGCCGCCAGATCACGGTCGCCACCGAGCAGGGCGGCAGTGGAGTAACTGTGGCCTTTCGCCTGGAAAATCTGGTCACGCTCAATTGCGCCGAACTGGCTGATGGCGCCGTCAACCGGGCAAATGAAATCAGCCTGTGCCAAGGGACGCGCGTCGCTGCGCAGGGCGCGCGTGAAAAATTCATTGAAACTCGCATAATGCCGTATGTCAGGATTAGCCGCCTCCTCCATATTGACCTGGTAGCGCGCGACGAACCAGCGGATGACGCTCGTCGTTAAGCTGCCGGCTTTGGCATTGGCGAACTTGCCGGCCAGGGCTGTGATTGCCTGCTTCGGCATCAGGTATTGCGGTAGCACTGCGAATTTATCGGACACGATGAATAGTTATTGTAAAGAGATAGCGGATTGTACCGATGTACTGAAGATTGAGGTACCGCTGTGAATGCAGCAGATGCGAGTAAGGTGCGGTTTCGAATCGCTCAATCTCTGCCGGTACGCGCAATGCAATAGTCTGATCGCTGATGTGTTTGCAATCATCAAGGATATCCATGGTCGTTGAGCATTGCCGTTTGACACGGGCAACAACGTCGAAGATACTTCGGGGCCATATTGCAGACTAGCTTACCCCCTAAGCATCCTGAGACCATGAAACGATTGTTCGTACTATTACTCGCAGTCGGCGCTCTATTGAGTCCACGTGCATGGGCCCAGGAAGTAATGAGCATCGGTATCGTGCCCTATTTGACGACGAATGTTCTGATGACGCTGTTCAAGCCGCTGCGCAGGCACCTTGAACAGGATATCGGCCGCAGCTTCGATCTGTACACGTCGCCGGATGTACGCACCTTTGTCTCGCGCACGCGCAAGCCTGATTTTGATCTCGTCATCACAGCGGCGCACATGTCCCGTCTGGCGCAGCAGGATGGCGGCTACCAGCCGCTGGTGCGTTTCAACGGCCCGCTGCGCGCTGCTATCGTGACGGGGCTCAATGCCGGCAAGATCAATCGCCTTGAAGACTTGCGCGGCAAAAGCATTGCCATCACCGATCGCTCGATTCTGGTGAATATTGCCATGCTAAAAATACTGTCCGACATCGGCATTTCCGACACGGATGTGAAGTTCGTACCGGTCAACTCGCAAAACGCGGGGATTCTGGCCGTAGCGCGCGGTGACGCCGATGCGGCGATCATTGCCCACTTCACCCTCGACCAGATTCCACCGGAGCAGCGTGATGGTGTACGCGTCATCTATACCTCGACCGATCTGCCCAACGTGATGATTCTGGCAAAAAAAGGCATGAGGCCGGAACTTGCCGATCAACTGCGCAACTCCCTGCTGCACCTGCCTGATACTGCCGGCGGCAAGGAATTTTTGCAGAAAAGCCGGTTCATCGGCGTCCAGGCGGTAGACGAAGTCTTCATGAAGTCGCTCGATCCCTTGATGCCGGAAACGCGCAAGCAACTCAACCCAGGCTAAGCGATGCGTCTGCCTGTACTCTCAATGCGCTGGAAGTTGGTGCTGGCCAGCGCGCTGGTTGAAATCATCATGTTTACTGCCTTGGTCTTGAACAGCACGCGCCTGATCGATGACAGCCTGCAGCAACAAGCCGGTGTGCGATTATCGGAAGTCGCCGGATTGCTCAATACCTCGATTGCCCCCTCAATGGCGGCGCAGGATTACGCGCCGATCGCCGATGTATTCCGCGCCAGTCGACGCCAGGAAGGCATCCAGTATTTTGTGCTGACCGACAAGAACGGCCGTATCCTGCTTGCCGATGGCTGGAGTGCTGCAACGCCTCTGCCGCCGGTGCAGCAGCAAATGGATATCCACAACATCCACCAGCGCTTTGATACCAGTATTCCGATCATGCTTGCTGAACAGACCTACGGCCAGCTGCACTACGGAATATCAACCCGCTTCTTTATCGAAGCGCGCAATCATCTTATTCGCCAAAGCTTTTTTATCGCGGCCGTCGAAGTTGCGCTGTCGATCCTGCTGCTGGCCTTACTCGGCATCTGGATTACCCGCCACCTGACGCAACTGCGCAATGCCAGCCAGTCGGTTGCCGAGGGACGCTACGACATTCATTTGCCGGTCGCGACCCGCGATGAAGTCGGATTGCTCGCTGCAACCTTCAATAATATGGCAGAGCGGATTCGATCTCAGGTAAATGAACTGCGGGAATCGGAGGCACGTTTTCGCAGCCTGGCCGAGCTTTCGTCGGACTGGTACTGGGAGCAGGATGCCGACTTTCGCTTCGTCCACCACAATTCCGGAGGTCATGCCGCATCCCAAATCAATCCATCACGTCAGCTCCAGGGCAAGTGCCGCTGGGAACTGGAGACCACGCTGACAGCGGCTGAAATGGACGCCCATCGTGCGCTGTACCAGGCACACCAATCATTTCGCGAATTCGAATACGGTACCAAATACCTGGACGGCCAGATGCGTTATTTTTCAGTCAGTGGCGAGCCTATATTTGATGAACGCGGCATGTTTACCGGTTATCGGGGTACTGCCAAGGACACCACCGCACGCAAAGAGGCGGAAACCCGACTGCGGGAAAGTGAGCAGAAACTGTTCAATATTCTGGAAAGCGTCGAGGCGTATATATACATCAAGGATGCGGATTACCATTATCAGTTTGCCAACCGTCATGTGCGCGAGCTGTTCGGCGCTTCGATGGAGGGAATCATCGGACACCCTGATGAGGATTTCTTCGACCCGGCGACGGCTGCCAACTTGCGTGAAAACGACCGTCGGGTGCTGGAGGGTGGCGAGACCTTGCGCACCGAGGAGAGCAATGTCGTTGCAGCTACCGGCGAGCGCCATACCTATTGGTCGATCAAGCTGCCGCTGCGTGATGCCGAAGGCAATATCTATGGGCTGTGCGGTATCTCGACTGACATCAGCGAACGTATCCAGGCCGAGGCTGCCTTGCGCATTGCTGCTATCGTCTTTGAGTCGCAGGAAGGCATGGTCATTACCGATGCTGCAAACAAGATCCTGCAGGTGAACCGGACTTTTACCGAGATCACCGGTTACAGCGCTGACGAAGTGTTGGGGAAAAAGCCGAGCCTGCTTGGGTCGGGGCGTCACGATGCGGCTTTTTACGCCGAGATATGGGAATGCATTGCGTGCAGCGGGACATGGCAGGGCGAAATCTGGAACCGGCGCAAGAACGGCGAAGTGTATCCGGAATGGCTCACCATTACGGCGGTCAAGGACAAGTCCGGCGCGACCACGCACTATGTAGGTACATTCGTCGATATCAGCCAACGCAAGGCGGCCGAGGATGAGATCAAGCACCTGGCCTTTTATGACTCGCTTACCGGACTGCCCAACCGCAGGCTGTTGCATGATCGCTTGCAACAGGCGCTGGCCGCCAGTGCCCGCAGTCGACGCGAGGGCGCACTACTGCTGATCGACCTCGATAACTTCAAGACATTGAACGACACTCTCGGCCACGATAAGGGCGACCTGCTGCTGCAGCAAGTCAGCCAGCGTCTTGCCGCCTGTGTGCGCGAAAGCGACACGGTAGCGCGCCTTGGAGGGGACGAGTTTGTGGTGATGCTGGAGGATCTGGGCGAGAACCCTGCAGAAGCAGCCAGTCAGACCGAGTCCATTGGCGCGAAAATCATAGATTCACTCAACCAGCCCTATCTGCTCGCTGCACACGATTACCAGAGTACGCCCAGCATCGGCGCCACCTTGTTTTGTGGTCATCGCAATTCGATGGATGAACTGTTGAAGCAGGCTGATCTGGCCATGTATCAGGCCAAGGATGCCGGCCGCAATACGCTGCGTTTCTTCGATGCGCAAATGCAGGCCGTCGTCACCGCCAGCGCCGCGCTGGAGGCGGATCTGCGTCAGGGCATACAGAAAAATCAGTTTCTACTTTATTACCAGCCCCAGGTGGATGGCGCCGGCCGTATTACCGGAGCCGAAGCGCTGATACGCTGGCAGCATCCGCAGCGTGGCCTGGTGCCGCCGGCTGAGTTCATTCCTGCCGCCGAGATGTCGGGACTGATCCTGCCTTTGGGTCACTGGGTCATGCAACAGGCATGCCGCCAACTGGTGTGCTGGGCAGCGCGGCCTGACACCGCGCATCTCACGCTGGCGGTCAATGTCAGCTCCCGTCAGTTCCGTCAGCCGGATTTTGTGGAGCAAGTGTTGGCTGTAATTGAGGGCACTGGTGCCAATCCGCATCGCCTCAAACTGGAACTCACCGAGAGCCTGTTGCTGGACGATGTGGAAAATACCATCGAGAAGATGAACGCGCTGAAATTGCAGGGCGTGAGTTTTTCGCTGGATGACTTTGGTACTGCTTATTCCTCGCTGTCTTACCTCAAGCGACTGCCGCTGGCGCAGCTGAAAATTGATCAGACATTTGTGCGCGATGTGCTGACCGACTCAAACGATGCGGTAATTGCCCGCACCATCGTGGCTCTGGGTCAGAGCATGGGGCTGGCGGTCATTGCCGAGGGAGTGGAAACCGAGGCGCAACGAGGCTTCCTGGCCAGTTCCGGCTGCCATGCGTATCAGGGCTATCTGTTCAGTCGCCCGCTGCCGCTGGAGCGCTTTGACCAGTTGATGCTGCAAACCTGACGCAGTGGGAACCGTGCTGCTATTTTTCGCAGCTTAACTGGTATTTTTCAGTCGAACGGCTGGCCTTGATTCTGGCCTTTTCGGCGGACTTTCCAGCCGCCTGCCGGGCATCTTCTTGTGCCCAGCGTTGCTTCAGTGCCAGCGCCTGACAATTTTTTCGATGTTTGGCTGCCGCATGGGAGGCTTGGCGCTGCACAAGTTCTTCCTTGGCTTCGCGCTGGTGGCGTGTCCGTTCGAGCCGCTCGACCTTGGCCTTGTCCGCAGCCAGTTGTTGCGGACTGTAAGCTGATTCTGTCACAGCGCTCGGATCAAATGTGTCTTGCGTCTTGCCATTGAGGCAGGGCAGGTCGCCATAAGTGATTTTTCCGTCCGACCCACATTTGTAGAGTGCCAGGGCCGGAGCGGAACAGGACATCAATAAGGCCAGAAGCAGGGCAGCGCGCATGTTTTTTTCCCAGTGACCGGCGGTTATTAAAGAACTTTGCCTGGATTCATCAGGTTCATCGGGTCCAGCGCCTGCTTGATGCTCTGCATCAGGCGCATTTCGAGATCCGACTTGTAGTTGCGCACCTCCTTGCGCTTCAATGCGCCCAGCCCGTGTTCGGCCGAGATCGAGCCGTCGAAACTGTGTACGCTGTCATGCACCACGCGGTTGATGTCGGCTTGCCGTTCGATCAGCGCATCGCCGGACACGCCTTCGGCCGGCGAGACGTTGTAATGCAGGTTGCCGTCGCCCAGATGGCCGAAGGTGACCATGCGGCAGCCGGCGAACTGCTGTTGCAGCAGCGCGTCGGTGGCGGTAATGAAGTCGCCGATGCGCGAGATCGGCACCGACACGTCGTGCTTGATGTTCTTGCCTTCGTCGGCCTGGGCCAGCGGAATATGCTCGCGGATGTTCCACAGCGCTTTCGACTGGGCGATGGAGGCGGCCACGATCGCATCCTGGATCACTTCCTGCTCCAGCGCAGCGCCGACCAGGCCTTCCAGCAAGGCATTCGCATGTTCTTCGGATTCGTTGTCGGACAGCTCCAGCAGCACGTACTGGGCGTGGTTTTCGGCAAATGGCAGGCGCATCTGCGGATAATGCTTGGCCACCAGTTGCAGGCAGAAATCCGACATCAGCTCAAATCCGGTCAGCGCCGCGCCGCAGTGCTCCTGCGCCAGCGACAGCAAGCGCAACGCATCCTGCGGCGTTTGCAGCGCGGCCAGCGCGGTGAGTTCGGCCTTGGGTTGCGGGAACACCTTCAGCACTGCAGCGGTGATGATGCCCAGCGTGCCTTCGGCGCCGATGTACAGGTCGCGCAGGTCGTAGCCGGTGTTGTCCTTGCGCAGCCCGCGCAGGCCGTTCCAGATTTCGCCTTGCGCGGTCACCACCTCCAGCCCGAGGCAGAGTTCGCGGCTGTTGCCGTAGCGCAGCACCGCGGTGCCGCCGGCATTGCTGGCCAGATTGCCGCCGATGGTGCAACTGCCTTCGGCCGCCAGCGACAGCGGGAACAGGCGCTTGGCTTCGGTGGCGGCGTTTTGCACGTGCTCGAGGATGCAGCCGGCTTCGACCGTCATCGTGTTGTTGATGGTGTCGATCGCGCGGATGCGGTTGAGCCGGGTCAGCGACAGCACGATCGCGTTGCCGCTGTCGTCCGGCACGCTGCCCAGCACCAGCCCGGTATTGCCGCCTTGCGGCACTACCGGCACCTTGAAACGGTTGCACAGCTGGATGATCGTCGCGACTTCCGCGGTCGAGCCCGGTTTGACCACGGCCAGCGCACGGCCGGTAAAGCGGCGGCGCCAGTCGGTCAGGTAAGTTTCGGTATCGGCGGCCTCGGTGAGCACATACTGGGCGCCGACGGCGTTGCGGCACAGGTCAATAAATTCATTCATTCGGGGGCCTTTTGAGTTGCTTCCAGTGCGCGCTTTTTTGCCGCTTTTTTATACGGACGCAGATAGGAAATGGAACAGAAGAAAAAAATACAGGTCAGTGCGACTTCGACCCAGCCCAGCGTGGCCGACAGGCCCTTGTCGCTGGTGGCGCGCACGATGCCTTCCATGAAGTAGAGCAGGATCAGCATCGATGACCATTGCAGCGTGTAATTGTCGCGTTTCAGCACGCCGCGCAATGACAGCAGCAAGGGGATGACTTTCAGCACCAGCCAGGAGCCGTGCGGGCGCAATGGCGCCAGCACCAGTTCCCAGGCCACGCATAAGGCGATCAGTGCGACCAGGCTGACGCTGGCGCCCAGCGCGGTGTTGCGTTGCATTTTGCTCGGATTCATCTGTTGTTGCCTTGTAATTTTTTTGCGGTGTCAGCCAGCCGTTGGCCGAGCGCGATGGCCAGGCGCCGGCTGTCTTCGGAGATGCTCTTGTTGCCGTCCACGCCCGACCAGTGGCTGGCGCCGTAAGGGCTGCCGCCGCTGGCGGTGGTCATCAGTTCAGGCAGCGTGTAGGGCAGGCCGTGGATCAGCATGCCGTGATGCAGCAGCGGCAGCATCATGGTCAGCAGCGTCGATTCCTGGCCGCCGTGCAGGCTGCCGGTCGAGGTAAACACGCAGGCCGGCTTGCCGGACAAGCTGCCGGACAGCCATTGCGTCGCGGTGCCGTCCCAGAAGTATTTCATCGCCGAGGCCATGTTGCCGAAGCGGGTCGGCGAGCCCAGCGCCAGGCCCGCGCACTGTTCCAGGTCCTGCAGTTCGACATAGGGCGCGCCGCTTCCCGGAATATCGGATTCGGTCGCTTCAGTGACGTTCGACACCGCCGGCACGGTGCGCAGGCGGGCATCGCAGCCGGGCACGCTTTCGATCCCTTGGGCGATGAATTCGGCCAGTTTGCGGGTGGCGCCGTGGCGCGAATAGTACAAAACGAGAAGGGTAATGTTGGGTGAATTCATGCTTGGTATTATAGAGGGCTTTATTCGTGCTTAAGGTCGCCGGAAGTTTTGAATAGCGACGCCGATATTGTTGGTTTGCGACATTTTGGGTGAGCGTGCCGCAACACCTGTTCTACCCCATTGATTGATTGAATGAAATTATCGTTTTCTAAAGACTTGTCCTGGGCCGACGTCCGCAACCTGCTGCGTTTCGCCGGCCGCCGGCTGGACCAGGACCGTCTGCCGCAAGTGGCCGGCAGCCTGACCTTCACCAGCGTGCTGGCGCTGGTGCCGGTACTGACCATCGCGCTGGCGATTTTCACCACGTTCCCTCTGTTCAGCACCTTCCGCGCGTCGCTGGAAGCGTATTTCGTGCAGAGCCTGATGCCCAAGGCGGTCGCCAATACCATTCTGGGTTACCTGACCACGTTTGCGACCAAGGCCACGCGCCTGTCGGCGGTCGGCGCGGTGTTCCTGATGGTCACCGCAGTGACCATGATGAGCATGATCGAACGCGCGTTCAACCATATCTGGCGGGTGCGGACTGCACGTCCGTTCGCGCAGCGCATCCTGGTGTACTGGGCGATCGTCACGCTCGGCCCCTTGCTGATCGGGGTTTCGATCAGCGTCACCTCTTATCTGTCGTCCGCCACCAGCGATGTGGTTGGCAGCGTGCCCCTGCTGGGGGTGCTGTTCTATACGCTGATCTCGATCCTGCTCAGTAGCGGCGCCTTCACGCTGCTGTATGTGGCGGTGCCGAACCGGGTGGTCGACTGGCGCGATGCGGCCTGGGGCGGCTTGCTGGCGGCGATTGCGTTTGAAATCGCCAAGCGCCTGTTTGCGGTTTTCATTACGAAATTCCCGACCTATACCGTGATCTACGGCGCGTTGGCGGCGATACCGATCTTTCTGGTGTGGATTTACCTGAGCTGGCTGATCACGCTGATGGGCGCGGTGCTGGCAGCGGCCTTGCCGGTGGTGAAATATGAGCGCTGGTGGCACGTCGCCACGCCCGGCAGCAGTTTTGTCGATGCGATGGCGATCATCGGCGTGCTGCATCAGGCCAGATCGGCGGCGCCCTCGGCCGGCGTCGCTACCGCCACGATCCGCAGCAGCACGCGGCTCGGCTATGACGAAATCGACAGCCTGTTGCAAAGCATGCTCGACGCCGGCTGGGTCGGACGCATCGGCAGCGACGCTCCCAGGCGCATCCAGTGGGGCAAGCACAGCAGCGAGGGCATCGAGCACTGGGTGTTGCTGGTCAATCCGCAGCAACTGACGCTGGCCGACGTGTATCGGCTGTTCGTGTTCGACGCATCCGGCAATGCGGCGCTGGCCAGGCAGGTGGAGGCGGCCGTCGAGCAGGGACTGGGCGAAACGCTGGCCGACTATTTTGCCCGCAGCTGACGGTTTTGGACCGGAAATATACTGGGGACTGTATTTTTCAAGGGCCAATAAATACATGCGGCGCACTACATGATTTTGATGATACTCCCAAAAAATGATGTTATCGCAGGGCGGGGAAGCATGGCGAAAGCACAATAATGTGCGCTGTTATGCGTTTTAAAAATTGCGGATATGTGATTTAAATATTGGAATTGTTTGGCATAAAGGGGCATAATGCCCACTTTTCGCTATTCCCCTTTTACGGGAGTGGATTTTAAGCTCGCTTTTATCAGCGGGCTTTTTTACTTTGTGAAAAACCAGCAGAAATTTTGTATTATTTAATTCGAACCGGCCAGCAGGCACAAGTGGGCGTTGATTTCCACCCATCCAAACAATAATACTGGCGCACAGATTGCCGGCGCGTGGCCGGAGGCAAGGTCCGATCGGTCACGCCAGCCCTGGACGGCGCACTTTATGACAAGCTTCACCCGTTGGCCGGATTGGGTGGAGTCATTTACCTCGTACATGAAAGTAACCGGGTCAGTCTTGACCTGGTGTTTAAGCAATGAAAAATACTTCTAAAACACTGACACTCACCACCAAAACTGAGAGACCGGGTTCGACGCCATTGACGCTGCCTAAAACAACGCTGACCCATGTACTGGAAAATGCCGAATTGCCCAACAAGGTGACCGTCGTCACCAAGCGCTCCCGGCTGGCGGTCAAAGCGGAGCCGCTTGCGGTTCCGGAAGCGGTCGCGCCGGTCGGCGCAGAGCCGACGCCGGCAGCAAGTCCGGAACCGGTTCTTGACGCGCAGGAATCAGCGCCGGCGGTTGCCAAGGTAGCGGTCGTGGTCAAGAAAGCCAGGGCCAAGACCGTGGTGGTGCCTGCCAAGCCTGCGGTCCAGCCGGAAAGCGCGCCGGAAGCCAGTCCGATGACAGGCCAGGTGGTCAATCAGACCACCGATGCCGCGGTGCTGGCGGCGATCGATACCTCCGGTTATTTCCTGCCGTCGGTCAAGGTGCCGGGCCGGCGCGGACGCAAGCCGAAGGAATTCCAGCCCGAGAACGACGAAGTTGCCGCATTGAACGCGGTCGAACGCTCCGAACTGAAATCGGTCGCCAAGGCGAAAAATCGTACCGCGAAAGAAAAAGCCCTGCTCAAGGACGCGCTGTCCGGCGACGGCGAAACCACGACCGAAGATATCGAGCAGCGCCGCAGCAAATTGCTGGCGCTGATCAAGTTCGGCAAGGAGCGCGGTTTCCTGACCAACGCCGAGATCAACGATCATCTGCCGGAAAACATTTTCGAGCCGGAAGCCATTGAAGCCATCATCAGCACCTTCAATGACATGGGTATCGCGGTCTATGAAAAGGCGCCGGATGCCGACTCATTGTTGTTGACCGACAATGTGGCGACCGTCACCAGCGATGACGAAGCCGAAGCCGGCGCCGAAGTGGCGCTGCTGACCGTCGATTCCGATTTTGGCCGCACCACCGATCCGGTGCGCATGTACATGCGTGAAATGGGCGCGCGCGACCTGCTCACGCGGGCCGGTGAAATCGAGATCGCCAAGCGCATCGAAGGCGGCCTGAAGGACATGATCCAGGCCATTTCCGCCTGCCCGATCACGATCGCCGAGATCATCGCTGCGGCAGAAAAAATCGCCAACGATGAAGTCAAGATCGATGAAATCGTCGATGGCCTGGTCGATCCGGATACATCCGACGAGCATGCGGCGGCAAGCGGCGCGCATGACGACGAAGACGACGAAGATGATGAAGACGATGAAGAAGACGAATCCGACAGCGGCGGCATCGGCGGCGCAGCCGGCTTTACTGCCGAGCAGATCGCGCAGCTGAAGAAAGTCGCGCTGGCAAAATTCGCGATCATCTCGACCCAGTTCGACAAGATGCGCAAGGCCAATGACAGCGGCGCTTACAAGTCGGACGCGTACAACAAGGCGCAGGCCGCCATTTCATACGAGCTGCTGGGCATCCGCTTCACCGCCAAAGTGGTCGAGAAACTGTGCGACACGCTGCGCGGCCAGGTCGACGAAGTGCGCCACATCGAAAAGCAGTTGCTGGAAATCGTGGTCAACAAGTGCGGCATGCCGCGCACCCACTTCATCAAGGTATTTCCCGGCAACGAAACCAGGCTGGAGTGGGTCGATGGCGAAGTCGATGCCGGCCACCCGTACAGCGTCGTGCTGGGGCGCAACGTGCCGGCAGTCAAGCAGTTGCAGGAGAAACTGATCGCGTTGCAGGCCCGCGTCGCGTTGCCGCTGCCGGATCTGCGCGCAATCAACAAGCAAATGTCGGCCGGCGAAATGCGCACCCGCCGGGCCAAGCGCGAGATGACGGAAGCCAACCTGCGGCTGGTGATCTCGATTGCCAAGAAATACGTGAACCGCGGCCTGCAATTCCTCGACCTGATTCAGGAAGGCAACATCGGCCTGCTGAAAGCGGTCGACAAGTTCGAATACCGCCGCGGCTACAAGTTCTCGACCTATGCGACCTGGTGGATCCGTCAGGCGATCACCCGTTCGATCGCCGATCAGGCGCGCACCATCCGGGTTCCGGTCCACATGATCGAAACCATCAACAAGATGAACCGGATCTCGCGCCAGGTGCTGCAGTCGACCGGTGCCGAGCCGGATGCGGCGCTGCTGGCGCTGAAGATGGACATGCCGGAAAACAAGATCCGCGAAATCATGAAGATCGCCAAAGAGCCGATTTCAATGGAAACCCCGATGGGCGAGGACAGCGATTCGCAACTGGGCGACTTCATCGAGGACAACCACACGCTGGCGCCGGCCGACGCCGCGCTGCATTCGTCGATGCGCAACGTGGTCAAGGATGTGCTGGACTCGCTCACGCCGCGCGAAGCCAAGGTGCTGCGCATGCGCTACGGCCTGGAAATGTCGTCCGACCATACGCTGGAAGAAGTCGGCAAGCAGTTCGACGTGACCCGTGAACGGATCCGCCAGATCGAAGCCAAGGCGATGAGCAAGCTGCGCCAGCCGTCGCGCTCGGACAAGCTCAAGACCTTTACCGGCGCCAATTAAACGCCTGCCCGCCGCCTTGGCCTGGGAAATATACTGGCCACTGTATTTATGACAGGCCGCTGAATATATGCGGCAAAGGTAGTGTTTTGGTTGATACTCCCCTGAATCAACCATACTGGCGGGTTTGCCAAGTTCCTTTCCTGGCGTTGCCGGTTCGCGCTGCTCAGTGCGAACCGGTCCCGAGCCAGCTCCGCATGCGCCAGCCCATTTTGTAATGAATTGTTTCCAGCGCTTTCATTCTGCTTCCCGGACGTCTAGAAATAAGTAAGGCTTGCGCAATTGCGGGTCGCGCATGCCGTGTGCTGTGAGGTGATCATCATGAAAACGATCAAGTTTGCGTTGTTGCTTGCCATCCTGTTCGGCGCAGCTGCCGTTGAGCCGGCGTGGGCCGCCCGGGTTCACCATGGCGGCGTGCGCGGACGGGCCCATGTCGGCGTCTTCATTGGCGCGCCGCTGCTCTGGCCGTATTACCCTGGGCCGTATTATCCCGGGCCTTATTACTATCCGCCCGTCGTCGCGCAGCCTTCATCGCCGCCGCTCTATATCGAGCAGGAACCCTTGTTTGCGCAGCAGTACTGGTACTTCTGCCGCAATCCGCAGGGGTATTACCCTTACGTAAAACAGTGCCTGTCAGGCTGGCTGCAGGTGGTGCCGCAGCCTCCTGGCAAATGAACGGAGCCGATATCATGGTAAAAACCTTGCGCTTTTCCCCGTTGCTGGTCCTGCTGTTGCTGGGCGCCTGCGTCTCGATGCCATCCGGGCCGAGCGTGCTGGTGCTGCCGGGAACAGGCAAGAATTTCGACCAGTTCCGGGCCGATGATGTTTCATGCAGGCAATATGCGCAGTATCAGCTGGGCGGTGCGACGCCGGATCAGGTCGCAGTAGATAGCGGCGTGCGCAGTGCCGCGCTGGGTACGGTGCTGGGTGCGGCTGCCGGCGCCGCCATCAATGGCAGAAGCGGGGCCGGTGCCGGCGCAGGAGCCGGTCTGCTGTTTGGCGGCCTGTCCGGAGCGAGCGCGGGCAACGCCTCCGCTTATGGCGCGCAGCGGCGCTACGATTTTTCTTACCAGCAATGCATGTATGCCAAAGGCCACCGGGTGCCGGTGTCCGGCCGCTTCACCAATGAGGTGCATCCTCCGGCCAGCGGCTATGCGGTCCCGCCGCCCAACACGCCGCCGCCTGGCATGACGCCGCGCTATTGAAAGAACTTGCGAAAAAATGAATGAAGGGCAGGGTGCGTCGCACGCATCCTGCCCTTCATTTTGGTAGCGGATCGCCGGGAGTCGACGCGGCTCAGTCCTCGTTGCGATGTTTGTTGCCATGGCCCTTGCCATGGCCGTGCTCTTTGCCGCCCCGGTCGTCATTATAGCCACCGTGCTCATTGCCGCCATGGCGTTCACCCCGGTCATCGTGACGTCCACGATGGCGCGGCACGTATACATCGTTGTACCAGTTGTCCTGCACGAAATAGACTTGCCGGCCGCAGGCGCCGTATTGGCGGCAGTGCTTGCCCCAGTGCTTGGCGTGGCCCGGCGGCACATGCAGGTAGATCGGCTGGCCCACCACGCGTACCGGCCGCTGGATCATGATCGGCTGCTGGTAGATCAGCTGCGGCGGTGGCGCATTGCCGATGTTGATCTGGCCGTAGAAGCCGGGTTCGCCGACGTTAATCGATACGCCGACGTCGGACGCCAGCGCCGGGGCAGTCGCCACTGCAACTGCTGCCGCGAATAGGAAATATTTCATCTGCTTCATGTTCAAACTCCTTGGTGTCGGTAAAAGCCACTCTACGCTCAAGCGCGTCATTTTAAAGTAGGTGGCAGGCATTTAATTTCTTATACCACAGACTTGCAATGCCGTATGTTGGGAAACACACATAGCAGGCAAGCGCCTGGATGCGTTAAAAACCATAGCGGCAGTAGCGGCAGCCGTTTCAGCCAATGAAAATATACTGGCACCTGTATTTTTAAAATGCCAATGAATATCTGCGGCAGAAGCAGTGTTTTTGCCTATACCCCACCATAAATGGCGATTATTGGGAGTCCTGCAGGGCTAAAATCCGCGCGCGCCCTGCATGCCGCCGGTATGCACGGCGACGATGCGCTCGTCGGCGCGGAAAAAGCCGCTGTGCGCCATCTGCCTCAACGCATGAAACAGCTTGCCGGTGTACACCGGCTCGACCGGCACTCCGGTTTCCTGTGAGAAATCGCTGCAAAACTGCCGCAGCGCCGGCGGCGCCTTGCCGTAGCCGCCGTGATGGCAATCGGTCAGCAGGGTGTAATTGTCGTAAGCCGGATAGCCGGCCTGGCGCAGCAGCAATGCGATTTCATCACGCAGATAGTCGGCATGCTTCAGCACCGCGACCCCGATCACGCGCCCGCGCCCCTGCATGCCGGCCAGCAGGCCGGCCAGCGTCGCGCCGGTGCCGCACGCGACGATCATCGTATCGGGAACGAAGGGCAGTTCGTCCACCAGCTCCGCCACGCCGCGCAGCGCGGCCGGTGCGCTGCCGCCTTCCGGCAGCCACACATGCTCATCGCCCGCGTCGCCTCACATGCCGGCGCCACTGCTGCGGATGCGCGCGCAGCGCCCGGTAATCGTCGCGCGACACGAACATGAACCCGCATCCCGAGCCGGCGGCAGTCATCCAGCGTCGCAGTATTCACCCCATCCGCGCCGCGCACCAGTCCGACAGTCGGATGACCCAGCAGCGCGCCCGCATGCGCCAGCGCATGCAGATGGTTCGACCACGGCCCGCCCATCGTCACCAGCGTCACACTGCGGCCGCGCAGCGCCAGCAGCGGATATTTCAGCTTGCGAAATTTGTTGCCCGACACCTGCGCATGCAGCAAATCGTCGCGCTTGACCCACACCTTGCAGCCGGCAAACAGGGGGCCGGCGAGCGGCTGGCAGGGCGATGGCTGGTGCGGAAATGGCATAGGGTGCTCACGAAGCGGGAAGAGAAGGGGGATTCTAGCGCCTTGCCAGGTTGCGGTGTGCAGCTTACGGCCTTTGCTCCGGCACCCTCAGATAGATGATGTAGTACACCAGGCCCACCAGCACGCTGCCGCCGATGATGTTGCCCAGTATTGGCTGCGTCATTCGCGCACGACCGGATTCGATCCACGGCAGTTGCTCAGTGCGCTAGCGCACCGACAGATCCCGGCGCTTGCGGGCAAGCTGTTTCCATGGACACCAAGACGGCTACCCAAAAAGGACTGAAAATGAAACTTCGCTACCCGCTTATTGCGTTATCGATGCTGCTTGGATCGATCACCTCAGTGCAGGCCCAGATCAGCGTCGGCATCGGCATGCCCGGCATCAGTATCGGCATCAACATGCCGGTGTATCCGAATCTGGTCTTGATACCCGGCTATCCGGTCTATTACGACCCGCGCGCGAATTCGAATTATTTCTTTTACGACGGTCTGTACTGGGTGTACCAGGAAGATAACTGGTATGCGAGCAGCTGGTACAACGGACCGTGGCAATTGACGCAGCCTGAATATGTGCCGCTGTTTGTGCTGCGCGTTCCGGTGCGCTATTACCGCCAGCCTCCGGTGTATTTCCGCGGCTGGCGCGCCGACGCGCCGCCACGTTGGGGCGATCACTGGGGCAGCGACTGGCAGCAGCGTCGAAGCGGTTGGGACCGCTGGGACCGCCGCTCCGCGCCAAGAGCTGCACCGTTGCCGGTCTATCAGCGGCAGTATTCGGGCAATCGCTATCCGCGCGCGGCAGAGCAACAGCATTCGATCCAGGCCGAGAGGTACCGCTACCAGCCGCGTGATCCTGTAACGCAGCAGCACCTTCAGCAGCGCGGCAACCCGGACAACGAGCGCGCCAGGCCGCGCAACAGCAGATGCCTGCGCAACAGCGCGGCAACCCGGACAACGAGCGCGCAGGCCGCAAGCGCCTGTGCCGCCGTCGCGGCAGCAACAACAGGATACACAGACGGATCAGCAACGGCAGCCGGTGCAGCCGCCGCCGCGAATCCAGCACCCCCAGGCTGAACCGCAAGACAGGGGCCGCGAGAACAGGGCTGAACGGCAAGACCGGGGGCAGGAGGGCAACGCTGAGCCGCAAAACAGGGAGCGCGGGAACAGGGGCGAACAGCAGAACCGCGGGCGGGGGCACCGGATCGAAGAAGAAGGACGCGATCAGGATCGCCGTTAAGGCGCATGCCGGGAAGGCGGCTCGGAATGGCTAAGCACTCGTACCCGCTGTCCAAGGTTTATGGTTTGCTGGAGCCGGGGCCGGTGGTGCTGCTCACCACCGCGCACAAGGGCAAAGCCAACGTCATGACGATGTCGTGGCACACGATGATGGAATTCGAGCCGCCGCTGGTGGGCTGCATCGTCAGCGAGCGCGATTTCAGCTTCGAAGCGCTGACGGCGACGCGTCAATGCGTACTCAACATCCCGAGCGCCGAGATGGCGGAGAAAGTGGTGGGCTGCGGCAATACCTCCGGCCGCAGCGAGGACAAGTTCGCGTCCTTCGGGCTGACGCCGGTGCCGGCTTCATTGGTCGACGCGCCGCAGATCGCCGAATGCTACGCCAACCTGGAGTGCCGGGTGGTCGATACGCGGCTGGTGAACCGCTACAACTTCTTCGTGCTCGAGGTGGTCAAGGCCTGGATCGACCCGGCCTGCAAAAACCCCCACACGCTTCATCACCGGGGGCGGGGTGTTTTCATGGTGAGCGGCAAGACGATCAAGCTGCCGTCGAAGATGAAGTGATTTGCCTGTTAGACGAGGCTCCGGAGCGGTGATTTATCTGGTAAATAATTGTTGCAATGTAAGTAAGCAAAATGGTGCTTGCCTGACCTGATTTCATTCGCGCTCAGCCGCATCCGGATAAAATCCTCCGATGACACTGATATCCGCCACCAAACGCCCGATTTGCCCAAGTTGCCTGCGCCCGCAACAGCACCTGCATCTGCCAGTGGATCACGCCGACCGCGCATGCGGTCGAGGTGCTGATCCTGCAGCATCCGCTGGAAGTCGCGAACGCCAAGGGCAGCGCGCGGCTGTTGCATCTGAGCCTGCCGCACAGCCGGCTGGTGACCGGCGAGGTGTTTGCCGAGGCGGAGTTGCAGGCGCTGCTGACCGCGCCGCTCAAGCCTGAAGCGGCGGCGCAGACGCCGAAGCACGCGATCCTGCTGTATCCGGACACGCCGGAAGACGCGGCGCTGGGGATGCCGGCGCCGCCGCTGCTGGCGCCGGACTTGCTGCGCGAGCCGTCGCAATTGCGCCTGATCGTGCTGGACGGCACCTGGCGCAAGAGCCGCAAGATGCTTTACCTGAACCCGCTGCTGCAACGCTTGCCGCGCCTGCCGCTGCGCGACATGCCGGCCTCGCATTACCTGATCCGCAAGGCGCACCGGCCGGACCAGCTGTCGACGCTGGAGGCGACCTGCGCCGCGCTGATGCAGCTGGAGGGCGGCGTCGAGCAGTTCCAGCCCTTGCTGGCTGCGTTCGACGGCTTTGTCGCGCAGCAGCTGGGGTATCGGACAGGCGTGTAGGGCGGGTGAAACCCGCCGAATCATGCGGAATCGGCTGCCGACGGCCTGCATTTGCATTTCTTTGCCTGAAAATATACTGGCACCTGTATTTTTAAAGTGCCAATGAAACCGTGCGGGAAGCTGGGTGTTTAAAGGCATACCCCCGTTAAAACTGAAATATGTCAGCCCCGTTTGGCGGCAAATCCGAACACCACTTCGTAGGTCGCCGGCAGCAGGCCGTCGCCATCGCGCAGCGCTTCGTAACGCGCTTGCGCGGCTTGCCATGCGGTTTTGCCCATCATGCTGCGGCGCCGGTTGCCGCCGATCTGGTTGGCGCCGATGCCGCGGATGGTGGCCAGCAGGGTCTTGAAATCGCGGTGGCGGGTGATCCAGTTTTCGCGCTCGATGTGGATGCGCTCGAAGCCGGCGGCGGCCAGCGCCGCCTCGACCTCGGTTGCGGCGGCGAACGGCAGCACGCGGCGGTGCGCGTCGATGCCGGCGAAAGCGCTGTCCAGTTCATGCAGCGTGTTGGGTCCCAGCGTGGAAAACAGCAGCAGCCCGCCGGGCGCGAGCACCCGCTGCAGTTCGGCGTAGGCCAGCGCCGGCTGGCACCATTGCAGCGCCAGGCTGGACCAGGCCAGATCGAAGCTGGCGTCGGCGAACGGCAGGCGTTCCAGATCGCCGCAGACGCTGGCGATGCCGCGCGCCAGCGTCTTGCGCGCCATTTCCGGCGCCAGATCGCAGCCGACCACCAGCGCGTCGGGCCAGTGCTGGCGCAGCAGGCTGGCGCCGTAACCGGTGCCGCAGCCGCCGTCGAGGATGCGCAGCGGTTTTCGTTGCGGTTTCCATATCGGGCAGCGTTGCCGCCAGCCGCTCGCAGACCTGGTGCTGGAATTGCGCCATCGCGTCGTAGGCGCCGGCGGCGCGGTCGAAGGCGGCGCTGACCTTGCTCTTGTCGATGTCAGGCATCAATGAAATCCGTAATCAGTGCGGCGCAGCGGGCCGGGTCCGACAGGAAAGGCGCGTGCGCGGCGTCCGGCAAGACTTCCAGCCGCGCCTGCGGCAGCGCGGCCGCCAGCCATTCGGCAGCCGCCAGCGGCATCAGCGGGTCGTGCGCGCCGTGCAGCAGCAGCGTCGGCTGGGCGATGCGTGGCGCGAGCGCACGCAGATCGGTGTCGCGCAGCAGCGCCAGGCCGGCTGCGAGTATCGCGGCCGGCGGCAACTCGGCCGTGCCCAAAGCCTGAGCCAGCGCGCGGCCGATGCTGCGGCCGTTGACGTCGTTCTGGTTGAACAGCGCAATGAAGCGTTTCAGTGCGGTTTTCGGATCGGTTTCGACCGCGTCGGCGAATTCCGCCAGCGCTGCGGGCGTCATGCCGTGCGGCCAGTTCGGGCGCTGCACGAAGCTGGGCGTGGCGCCGATCAGGATCAGGCGCGCGATCTTGTCCGGATGGCGTTGCGCGGCGTGCAGCGCCAGCATCGCGCCGAGCGACCAGCCGCACAGCGTGATGGGCGCGGACACATCGGCCAGCAGCGCATCGGTCAGCGCATCCATCGTGTATGTGGCGGGCGCTGCGCTGCCGGCGTAACCGGGCAGCGCCTGGTGCCTGTGCCTGCATTTTCAGGTGCGCAGCCAGGCCATCCCACGCCGCCGGATGCATGCCCCAGCCGTGCCATAAAACCAGTTGGTTCATTGCAACTGCTTTCATTGCAATTGCCTCAATGCGGCCAGCAGCCGGTCGACCTGCGCCACGCTGTGCGCGGCCGACAGCGTGATGCGCAGCCGCGCGCTGCCCTTGGGCACGGTGGGCGGACGGATCGCCGGCACCCAGATCCCTTGTTCGGCCAGTGCCGCGGCAGCGCGCAGCGCCGCATCGTTTTCGCCGATGATGATCGGCTGGATCGCGGTCGGCGACGGCATCAGCTGCCAGCGCGTGTCTGCCAGGCCGCTGCGCAGGTGTTCGATCAATAGTTGCAGATGGCTGCGCAGCGCGTCGCCGTGCTCGATCAGTTCCAGGCTCTTGATCAGCGTGGCGGCCACGATCGGGCTGGCGGCGGTGGTGAAGATATAGCTGCGCGAGCGCTGCATCAGCCATTCGATCACATTCGCCGCGCCGGCCACGAACGCGCCGGACACGCCGGCCGCCTTGCCCAGCGTGCCGATGTACAGCAGGCGCGGATGGGCGCCCAGCTCGATGCCGACATGCGCGAGCGTGCCGCGTCCCTGCGGGCCGAGCACGCCGAAGCCGTGCGCGTCGTCGACCACCAGCCAGGCGTCGAAGCGTTCGGCCAGTGCCAGCAGTTGCGGCAAGGGCGCCAGATCGCCGTCCATGCTGAACACCGCGTCGGTCAGGATCAGCTTGCGCCGGGCTGTGCTGGCTTCCAGCTGGCGCTCCAGCGCGGCCAGATCGTTGTGCGGATAGCGCTGGTGGTCGGCGCGCGACAGCTGGGCGGCGTCGATCATCGACGCGTGGTTCAGGCGGTCGGAGAACACCGCATCGCCGCGCCCGACCAGCGTCGGCGTCACGCCGATGTTGGCCATGTAGCCGGTGCTGAAATACAGCGCACTCTGGCTGCCGACGAAGGCGGCCAGATGCTGTTCCAGTGTTTCGTGCGGCGCCAGATGGCCGCTGACCAGGTGCGACGCGCCGGAGCCGACGCCCCACAGCGTCGCCGCCTCGCGCGCGGCTTCGATCAGCGCCGGATCTGCGGCCAGGCCGAGGTAGTCATTGCTGCAAAACGACAGCAGCGCGCAGCCATCGACTTCGACCTCGACCCCGCACGGCGTGTCCAGTACGCGGCGGCGCCGTTGCAGGCCTTGCGCCTTGAGTGCGGCCAGTTCGCCGTCGAGTTCGTCCCAGATCATGCGGCGCTCCCGGCAAATGAGAATAAATTGTCGAGCACCGCATCCGGCTGTTCCGCCATCAGGTTGTGGCCGCAGTTGTCGAGCAGCACCACCTGGCCGTGCGCGATCGCCTTGGTCAGGCCGGCGCTGGCTTTCACCGGCGTCATGATGTCGCGCCGGGCCAGCAGGAACAGGGTCGGGCAGCGCACCGATTGCGCGGCGATATCGCCGTTCGCATACGCGTTGCAGGCGGTGAAGTCGGTGTAAAACACATGCTCCGGATTGATTTTGGAGATGCGCTGCATCAGGCGCTGGTTGCCGCCCATCACATAAAAACCGGGGCCGGGGCTGGACGGCTTTTGCGCGACCGAGGTATGCGACCAGATATTGACCATGTCGATCGCGCTTTGTTCTTCGTTCTTGGCCGCATCGAGCAGGCTGTCGGACACTTTCATCGGGTAGGCGGTGCCGACCAGCGCCAGCTTGCTGACCCGATCCGGTGCCTGATGCGCGGCTTCCAGCGCGATCAGCGAGCCCATGCTGTGGCCGACCAGCATCGCTTGGTCGACGCCGACCGCATCCAGCAAGGCCAGCACCCAGCCGGCGATCGCCTCGACGCTGGCCAGCGCCGCGCCCTTGCTGCGGCCGTGGCCGGGCAGGTCGAGCGCCAGCACGTTGAAGCCGTGGTGCGCAAAATAGCGGGTCTGCAGGATCCAGATCGAATGGTCGTTCTGGGCGCCGTGGATGAAGACGACCGTCGGCTGCACCGGGTTGAACGGTTTGCCGCCGGTGTACGCATAGGCATCGAAGCCGTGAATGTTGGTCAGCATGTCAGGCGCCTTTCTTGGGATTTGGCTGCGACATCTTCAGGCCGCGCGCCAGATCGTCGATCAGGTCGTCCGCGTCTTCCAGTCCGATCGACAGCCGTATCGTGCCTTCGGTGATGCCGGACGCCGCCAGCTGATCGGCCGGCACCCGGAAGTGGGTGGTCGAGGCCGGATGGATCACCAGCGACTTGGCATCGCCGACATTGGCCAGGTGCGAGAAGATGTTGAGCGACTCGACAAAGCGCTGGCCGGCCGCGCGGTCGCCCTTGATGCTGAAGGTGAATACCGCGCCGCAACCTTTCGGCAGCAGCGTCTTGGCCAGCGCGTAATCCGGATGCGATTCCAGTTCCGGATAGGACACCGATGCCACCGCCGGATGGCTGAGCAGGAATTCGACCACCTTGCGCGTGTTGGCGACATGCCGGTCCATGCGCAGGCCCAGGGTTTCGATCCCCTGCAGCACCGCGAATGCATTGTGCGGGCTCATCACCGCACCGAAGTCGCGCAGGCCTTCGCGCCGCGCGCGCAGCGAGAACGGCGCGACCGTCGATTCTTCGGCAAACACCATGCCGTGGAAACCGTCATACGGCTCGCACAGTTCGGCGAAGTTGCCGGTCTTGTCATACGCCTGCTGCCAGTCGAACGTGCCGCCATCGACCAGCAGGCCGCCGATCGCGGTGCCGTGGCCGCACAGAAACTTGGTGGCCGAATGGAACAGCAGGTCGGCGCCATGCTCGAACGGGCGCAGCAGATACGGCGTGGTGAAGGTCGAATCGACCAGCAGCGGCAGGTAATGCTCATGCGCGATTGCCGCGACTTTGGGGATGTTCAGCACGTCCAGCCCCGGGTTGCCCAGGGTTTCGGCAAACAGCACCTTGGTATTCGGGCGGATCGCCGCGCGCCACGCATCGAGGTCGCGCGGATCGACAAAGGTGGTGTCGATGCCGAAGCGCTTCAGCGTATACGCCAGCAGATTCTGCGAGCCGCCGTACAGCGCACGCGAGGCGACGATATGCGATCCGGCGCCGGCAATCGTGACCAGGCCCAGATGCAGCGCAGCCTGGCCGCTGGCCACTGCAATGCCGGCCACGCCGCCTTCGAGTGCCGCGATGCGCTCTTCCAGCACCGCATTGGTCGGGTTCGAAATGCGCGAATAGACGTGGCCGGCGCGTTCCATATTGAACAGCGAGGCGGCGTGATCCGAGTCCTTGAACACGAAGGACGAGGTGAAATGGATCGGCGTCGCCCGTGCGCCGGTGGCCGGGTCGGGTGCGGCGCCGGCGTGCAGCGACAGGGTGTCGAACTTCAAATATTCTGGACCGCTCATGATGTGCTTCGCCTCCTGTGCAAAATTTGCCGCAATCGTAGCATTACTGGTCTGGAAGATGGCATAAGCGCGCATTTTTTGTGCTGCAAACTGCTTGGCAGGATGGCAATTGAATCGAATCGGGCGCCTGTCATTGCATCTGCTGGATTTTTTTTCGGGCTTACGCTACAGTCGAAGCAAGATCAACAATATCAGACACAAGGGTGCCATGAAAGTCTCCGAAATTCTTACAGTCAAAGGCAACATCCTTTATACAGTGACGCCTGATACTCCGATGGTTGATGCGGTCAATACGATGGCTGAAAATGACATCGGCTCGCTGGTCGTGATGGAGTTCGGCGATCTGGTCGGGATACTGACTTTCCGCGAAGTGCTCAAGGCCATCCACGACAACAAGGGCGCAATCGGCACAACACCGTGCGCAAGCACATGGACGATCACCCGCTGACCGTGACGCCGGATACCGAAGTCAATGAGGTGCGGCGCGTGATGCTGGAAAAACATGCGCGCTATTTGCCGGTGATGGATGCGAAAACACTGCTCGGCGTGATCTCGTTTTACGATGTCGCCAAATCAGTGCTGGAAGCGCAGGGTTTCGAGAACAAGATGCTGAAGGCCTATATCCGTGACTGGCCGAGCGCTACCGAAGATTAAGACTTCATTCATATAATTCATTCAATAAGGAGGCCGTCCGTGGTGCTGAATCCAGCCGCGGACGGCTTTTTTTGTATCAGTGTGCTTATTCAGGAGTCGGCTCTTTTTTTGTCAACCAACCAGGGGCAATTCATCATGCATATTGCGATCATCGGTGCCGGACTGTCCGGCTTGACTTGCGCCCGCCAACTGCAGGCGCAGGGTCATAGCGTTACTGTTTATGAAAAAAGCCGCAGCGTCAGCGGCCGGATGAGCACGCGGGAAACCGAGTTCGGCGGCTTCGATCATGGCGCCCAGTATTTCACGGCCGACTCGGCCGGGTTCAAGAAGCAGGTCGGCAGCTGGAAAAATGCCGGCCTGGTCATCGACTGGAAGCCAAAGCTGGTCAAGTTGTCGCAAGGCGTCGCCAAACCGGCCGGGCGCAGCAAGAAGCGCTATGTCGCGATTCCCGGCATGAGCGCACTGTGCCGGCACCAGGCCGAGGGACTCGATATCCGTACCGAACAGCGCATCATGCGCATCGAGCCGCTCGGCCAGCAATGGCTGCTGGCAGTGCAATCCGAGACCGTGCCGATCGAGGCGAGCGCCGGCCCGTTCGATGCGGTGCTCGTTGCGCTGCCGGCCGAGCAGGCCGCGGCTCTGCTGGAAGTCGTGCCCGCGCTTGCGAAGCAGGCGAAAAAAGCCGCTTCGGCACCGTGCTGGGCATTGCTGCTGGGCTTCCAGAACTCGCTTGAGCTCGGCTATGACGGCGCCTGGGTCGACGGCTCGCGCCTGGCGTGGATCGTGCGCGACACCGCCAAGCCGCAGCACCGCGACGGCGAGCGCTGGGTCGCGCATGCTTCGCCGGAATGGAGCGTCAAGCACCTCGAAGACGATGAAGAGCGCATCACGGAAAAGCTGCTGAAGGCGTTTCACGAGGCGACCGGCTCCCAAGTGCAGCCGGTGCATGCGTGGGCCCATCGCTGGCGCTACGCGCAGGCGACGCAGCCGCTGGCGGACGACTGCCTGTGGCAGCAGAAGCTGCGCATCGGTGCCTGCGGCGACTGGTTCGGCAATGGTCTGGAAGGCGCCGGGCGGGTCGAGAATGCGTATCTGAGCGGCCTGGCGCTGGCGAAGGCTATCGGCAGCTGAGCCTGAATTTCCCCTTGGAATATTACAATTTCAAGGGGGTATGCTGCAAAAATGACCGGTTGCCGCAATAATCCAGTGCGCTAAAAAATATACAGGCTGGAGTATTTGTTTGCTGTTGGGGATGCCATAAGTAGGGTGCGCCATGCGCACCATGACCGTCGCGGCTACAGTGGTGCGCATGGAACCCTTACCTTTTCCATTTTTGGAAAGTTCTATCGGCATTCTGTTTGCATATCATTCATGTGCAGGAAGGGTTCTTTCAGTATCATCCTGTTCTCGATCATTCCACGCAGTCCGCAGCGGCTATTTCTGTTCATGGCGCTCACTGTTTAAAGCCACCATGCGTCAACCTAATCAATTCACCTTGCTTGCCCAGCGCCGCTTCGGGCCGTTCTTCTGGACCCAGTTTTTCGGCGCGTTCAACGATAACGTGTTCAAGACCGCGTTGATGACCATCATCACCTACGATGCGCTGAGCTGGACTTCGATGGATGTGGCGCTGCTGAACAACCTGATCCCGGGCCTGTTCATCCTGCCGTTCGTGCTGTTTTCCGCGCTGTCGGGGCAGTTGGCGGACAAGTTCGACAAGGCGCGCATGGCGCGTTTCGTGAAGCTGCTGGAAATCGGCATCATGCTGCTCGCTGGCTACGGCTGGATTGCGCATCAGCTGTGGCTGCTGGTGGCGGCGGTGGCCGGCATGGGCTTGCATTCGACGCTGTTCGGCCCGGTGAAATACGCGTATCTGCCGCAGCAGCTGAAGCCGGAAGAGCTGATCGGCGGCAATGGCGTGGTCGAGATGGGGACCTTCGTCGGCATCCTGCTGGGCGAGGTGCTCGGTGCGCTGCTGGTGGTGCAAAAGCCGTGGGGCATCGAACTGGTGGCCGGCGGCACCATCGCCTTCGCCGTCATCGGCTGGCTGTTCAGCCGCCGCATCCCGCCGACGCCGGCGCCGGTCCCTGATCTGAAGATCAACTGGAACCCGCTGACGGAAACCATGCGCAACCTGCGTTTTTCGCGCCAGAACCGCACGGTGTTCCTGTCGCTGCTGGGCAATTCCTGGTTCTGGTTCTACGGCGCGATTCTGCTGGCGCAATTCCCGGTCTATGCGAAGGATTACCTGCACGGCGACTACAGCGTGTTCGTGCTGCTGCTGACGGTGTTTTCGCTCGGCGTCGGCAGCGGTTCGCTGTCGTGCGAGCGGCTGTCCGGACGCAAGGTCGAGATCGGCCTGGTGCCGTTCGGCGCGCTCGGGATGTCGGTCTTCGGTTTCGACCTGTTCCTGGCCAGTGTCAGTTATACCAATACGGCGCTGGTCGATATGGCGGGTTTCGTCGCGCAGCACGGCAGCCTGCGCATCCTGTTCGATTGCCTGCTGATCGGCGTTTTCGGCGGCCTGTACATCGTGCCGCTGTTCGCGCTGATCCAGACCCGCTGCGATCGCCAGCACGTGTCGCGCACGATTGCCGGCATGAATATCCTGAATTCGCTGTTCATGGTCGGCGCGGCGCTGCTGGCGATGGTGCTGCTGAAGATGGGTTTCAGTATCCCGCAGATTTTCATGCTGACTGCGATCCTGAACGCGCTGGTGACGCTGACGCTCTTTTCGATGATGCCGGAATTCTGGCAGCGATTCGCCGGATGGCTGACCAGGCGCTAGGCTGGGCGGATTCGCCACGTGATTGATGGCGGATAGGCTGGTAAAATCAGGTTTTCCCAGCTCAATCGACCCATTTTATGTCCGGCAATACTTTCGGCACGCTCTTTACCGTCACCACATTCGGTGAATCCCACGGCCCGGCCATCGGCTGCGTCATCGACGGCTGCCCGCCGGGCATGGAGCTGTCGGAAGCCGACATCCAGCCTGATCTGGATCGGCGCAAGCCCGGCACCTCGCGCCATGTCACGCAGCGCCAGGAGTCCGACACGGTCGAGATCCTGTCCGGCGTGTATCAGGGCAAGACCACCGGCACCCCGATTGCGCTGCTGATCCGCAACGAAGACCAGCGCAGCAAGGATTACGGCAACATCGCCGAGACCTTCCGCCCCGGCCATGCGGACTATACCTACTGGCAGAAATACGGCATCCGCGACCCGCGCGGCGGCGGCCGCTCGTCGGCGCGGCTGACTGCGCCGGTGGTCGGTGCGGCGGCCATCGCCAAGAAATGGCTGCAGCAGCAGTACGGCACCACGTTCACCGGCTGCATGAGCCAGCTGGGCGAAATCGCGATTCCGTTCGAATCGTGGGAGCATGTGCGCAACAATCCGTTTTTCGCGGCAACCGGCAACCTCGGCACCATCGCGCAGCTGGAAGAATATATGGATGCGCTGCGCAAGGCGGGCGACTCGATCGGCGCCCGCATCGACGTGGTGGCGCAAAACGTGCCGGTCGGCCTGGGCGAGCCGATTTACGACAAGCTCGACGCCGAAATCGCCTATGCGATGATGGGCATCAATGCGGTGAAGGGCGTTGAAATCGGCGCCGGCTTCAAATCCGTCGCGCAAAAAGGCTCGGAGCACGGCGATGAACTGACGCCCGAAGGCTTCGTCGGCAACAACGCCGGCGGCGTGCTGGGCGGCATTTCGACCGGGCAGGACATCACGGTATCGATCGCGATCAAGCCGACTTCGTCGATCCGCACCCCGCGCCGTTCGATCGATAAGGAAGGCACGCCGAGCATGGTGGAAACCTTCGGCCGGCACGACCCGTGCGTCGGCATCCGCGCCACGCCGATCGCCGAGGCGATGCTGGCGCTGGTGTTGATGGATCATGCGTTGCGGCATCGGGCGCAGTGCGGCGATGTGCGGGTGCAGACGCCGAAGATTGCGGCGCACGATTGATTTGACTTGATGTGATTGCAGATCGAATGGGCTTTGCACAGCGAAGCCCATTTTTTTGGGCGAGGTATTGTTTGTTAAGCCGTTCTGCAAATGAAAAAAGGGATGAACTTTCGTTCATCCCTTTTTAGTATTGTTGGCGGAGTGGACGGGACTCGAACCCGCGACCCCCGGCGTGACAGGCCGGTATTCTAACCAACTGAACTACCACTCCTTTTTGCTGCAATTTGTTTGACCGAGTGGTGGGTGCTGAGAGGCTCGAACTCCCGACCTACGCCTTGTAAGGGCGCCGCTCTACCAACTGAGCTAAGCACCCGGTAATACTTGCTTATTCAGTCAAACTCTTCGCTGTTTTTTTGCTGCAGCAGCGAAGAAGCAGAATCATACATTGAGTTTTTCATTTTGAACAGATGAAAATGAAATTAATCTTCTTCAGTCGCCGTATGTCTGTTTCCGGGGGGGCAGGGCGGCGGCAGTTGGCGATGGGGTTCAGGCTGACTTTAAATCGTCGCCGAAATGATCTGCAATGCTACAAGCGCGATGGAATCTCTTCAGCGCCCGCGTTGGTTTTTTTGGGTAGTATCAAGATCAGAATGCCATTTTCCAGTTGCGCTTCAGCATGAGTCTGATCGATTTCAAGCGGCAGGGTGAGGCTGCGCGCAAATTTTCGGGAATGGCGCTCCGTGAAGATGGTTGCCATGCCGGATTTTTCCGGCGTGCATTGCATCACTTCCGCTTCGATGTAAATGGTCCGGCCGGTGATCGAGGTTTTAATGCTGTCTCTGGTCGCGCCGGGTAATTCCACATGTACTTCAAATGCGGTTTCGTTCTCAAATACGTCGGACAAGGGGCAGGCATCATGCGCATCGCAGATGGGTGATGCGGTCAGGAAATCATTGAGAAGGCAACCGACCAGTCGATCCAGCGCATCGTTCTGGAATTCCGCGGGGAGCGATGCCCCGTTATGCAATACGATAGCCATCCGCTTCTCCTATCGGTAGGGAGCGCTTGCTCCGGTACCAGATAGATAGGGAGAGATGGGGCTGATTTCAAGGCTGTACTGTTCAGGTAGTGCTTATTATTTAAACAGGCGAGGGAAGCGCTCCTCATGCTCCAGCCAGGTGTCAGGGCCGTTGAGCATTTTTCGGACGATGCCGTTCTTGTCGAAATGGACATGCATCATCGAGTCCCACACCCCATTTTCCTTGTAGCGGTAGGTCCATACTTCAAGTTTGGATAATGAAAGATAGGATGTCTCGGCCGGTATGCTGAAGCGATGCAAAATATTTTCCTTCGTCGCTTGACCGACAACGACGGAACTGAATTGTTGTGATGTCAGTACTTGCTCATAAGAAATCAGATTGCCGTCTTTGTCGAGGCGGGCCATATGTGTTTGCTGCCCCCATGGGCCATGCACATAGGCCAGTATGGTGTCATTTCCCTCTTGGTAGCGCGCCGTGGGCTGGCCGAGCCTGGCCAGGACGGCTGACTCGCTGGTGCCGACAGGAAGCGGTGCGACCCCGTAGCCCGCACATCCAGCCAGTAGTGCAAGCATTAAAGTGGCTGAAAATATTCGGCTCAGGCAGGTTTTCATCGATTTTCCCTTAAGCATAAGAAGCGTTTGAATGGGCGTGGCATTTCAGTTATAATCCGCGTCTGGTTAATTTTATGACCAGATTTTTATTTATTTGTTCACGGTGTGTAGGGTAGCAACTCTGTGCACCGCATGTGAAAGGTTCTTCATGACTATCGAAAAAACAGCAAAAGCCGCCATCGTTGCGGACAATGCCCGTGCTCAAAACGACACAGGCTCCCCGGAAGTTCAAGTTGCGTTGCTGACAGCACGCATCAACGACCTGAACGGTCACTTCAAAGCGCATGCTAAAGATCACCACTCCCGTCGTGGTTTGATCATGATGGTTAACCGTCGTAAAAGCCTGCTCTCTTACCTGAAGAGCAAAGACGTGAACCGTTATCGCGACCTGATTCAAAAACTCGGTTTGCGCAAGTAATTCATTGCAATATTACCTCCGGGTTTTATAACAGAAATGCCTACGCCAGTTCGCTGACGTGGGCATTTCTGCTATTTGCGATTTACTATTGCAAATACGGTTTCAAGGAAAGCAAGAAGATGGCAAGTCATGCGTGACGCGCTATCTGTGGTGAGGTGAACGACAGCGCCTGGAATTCTGTCGGCAATTAGAAAGGAAACATTGTGTTCAATAAAGTTACTAAAACCTTCCAGTACGGCCAACACCAAGTTACGCTCGAAACAGGCGAAATCGCCCGTCAAGCCTCCGGCGCAGTGATGGTATCGATTGAAGATACCGTTGTACTGGCAACTGTCGTTGCTCGTAAAGATGCGAAGCCAGGCCAGGATTTTTTCCCGTTGACCGTTGATTATTTAGAAAAAACCTATGCTGCCGGCCGTATTCCCGGCGGTTTTTTCAAGCGTGAAGGCCGTCCTTCCGAAAAAGAAACATTAACCTCACGCCTGATCGATCGTCCGATTCGCCCGCTGTTCCCAGAGGGTTATCTGAATGAAGTGCAGGTCGTGGTTCATGTGTTGTCCGTCAATCCTGAAATCGATCCTGACATCGCAGCAATGATCGGCGCTTCCGCTGCGCTGAGCGTTGCCGGCCTGCCATTCAACGGCCCGGTCGGTGCCGCACGTGTCGGTTACATCGACGGTCAGTATGTACTGAACCCGACGACAACCCAGTTGAAGCAGTCGAAAATGGATCTGGTCGTTGCCGGTACCGAAATCGCCGTGTTGATGGTGGAATCGGAAGCGCAGCAACTGTCCGAAGAAATCATGCTGGGCGCAGTCGTTTTCGGTCACGAGCAAATGAAGACCGTGATCGATGCGATCCATGATCTGGTGCGTGACGGCGGCAAGCCTGAAGTGCAATGGGCGCCAGCCGCCAAGAATGAGCCATTGATTGCGGCCGTTGCTGCAGTTGCTGAGCCACTGTTGCGCGAAGCGTATCAAATCAAGGAAAAGCAGGCGCGTACTGCCAAGCTGAAAGAAGCGACTGGCGTGGTTTCCGCAACACTGGCCGAGCAAGCTGCTGCCCGTGGCGAATCCGCACCGGATGCGGCCGAAGTCAGCAACATGTTGTTCGATCTGGAAGCAAAAATCGTCCGTTCGCAGATTCTGGATGGCGAGCCACGTATCGACGGCCGCGACACACGTACTGTGCGTCCGATCGCGATCCGCACCAGCGTATTGCCACGCACTCACGGTTCGGCCTTGTTCACACGCGGTGAAACCCAGGCGCTGGTGGTTGCAACGCTTGGCACTGCCCGTGACGAGCAAAAAATCGATGCATTGATGGGTGAGTATGCTGACCGTTTCATGATGCATTACAACATGCCTCCGTTCGCCACTGGCGAAACTGGCCGTGTAGGTACGCCAAAACGCCGCGAAATCGGTCATGGCCGTCTTGCCAAGCGTGCATTGCTGGCCGCATTGCCGGCGCCGGAAGATTTCAGCTACTCGGTACGTCTGGTATCGGAAATCACCGAGTCCAACGGTTCTTCCTCAATGGCATCGGTCTGCGGCGGTTGCCTGGCGCTGATGGATGCCGGCGTTCCGATGAAAGCCCACGTGGCCGGTATCGCGATGGGCTTGATCAAGGAAGGCAACAAATTTGCCGTGCTGACCGATATCCTGGGCGACGAAGATCACCTCGGCGACATGGACTTCAAGGTGGCCGGCACTGCAGAAGGCATCACTGCCTTGCAAATGGACATCAAAATCCAGGGTATCACCAAGGAAATCATGCAAGTCGCTTTGGCGCAAGCCAAAGAAGGCCGTATCCATATCCTCGGCAAGATGCAGGAAGCGGTACCAACGCGGCAATACCGAGTTGTCCGATTTCGCACCGCGTCTGATCACCATCAAGATCAATCCGGAAAAAATCCGTGACGTGATCGGCAAGGGCGGCGCTGTGATTCGTGCGCTGACCGAAGAGACCGGTACCCAGATCGACATCAGCGACGAAGGTCTGGTAACGATCGCTTCAGTCGATGCTGCTGCCGGCCAGGAAGCCAAGCGCCGTATCGAAGCGCTGACTGCTGAAGTCGAAGTCGGCAAGATTTACGAAGGTACCGTCCTGAAGTTGCTGGATTTCGGTGCCATCGTTCAGATCATGCCAGGCAAAGACGGTCTGCTGCATATCAGCCAAATCGCCAACGAGCGTGTCAACGCCGTTGCCGATTACCTGAAAGAAGGCCAGCAAGTCAAAGTCAAAGTGCTGGAGACAGATGACCGTGGTCGTTTGAAGTTGTCGATGAAGGCCGCCGCTGCAGAAGCCGGCGAGCCGGCACAGCAACAGCAGCAACAACAGCAGTAATTATTATCGGCCATCGATCAGGCCGATAAGTAAAAACCGCCCGGGTTGGAAAGCCCGGGCGGTTTTTTTATGTTTGAAACTGGCATCCGGTGTTGCGCCGGATGCGCGGCAGGATCAAATCTCCAGATTGTCGATCAGGCGGGTGTTGCCGAGTTTGGATGCGGTCAGTACCACCAGCGGCTCATTCTGGGCCAGATCGCCGGCGGATGGCGGTTGCAGGTCGGCACGCTTGCGAATGGCGACGTAATCAGGCTTCCAGCCTCGCTTGGCAAGGCGACCCATGGCCTGGCGTTCCAGTTCGAACATGTCGAGATGGCCGGAGCGGACTTCGTCGGCAACTTCGTTCAGGGTCTGGAACAGCACCGGTGCCTCGGCGCGCTCTTCCGGCGACAGATACATATTGCGCGACGACAGTGCGAGGCCGTCATCTGCGCGATAGGTGTCGGCTGCAATGATTTCAGTCGGCAGCGCAAACTGTTTCGCCATATTGCGCACGATCATCAGTTGCTGGTAATCCTTCTTGCCGAACACTGCGACACGGGGTTGTACGCAGGAAAACAGTTTCAGCACCACCGTCGTCACGCCGGTGAAGAAGCCGGGGCGGAACTCTCCTTCCAGAATGTTGCCCAGATCGTCGGGCGGACGCACACGATATTCCTGCGGTTCCGGATAGAGATCTTTCTCGGTCGGTGCGAACAGGACGTAGACGCCTTCCTTTTCCAGCTTTTCGACGTCGGCCTGGAAAGTGCGCGGATATTTGTCGAAATCTTCGTTCGGGCCGAATTGCAGGCGGTTGACGAAGATCGATGCCACGATCGGGTCGCCATGCTTGCGCGCCAGCCGCATCAGCGACAGATGGCCTTCATGCAGATTGCCCATGGTGGGCACAAACGCGGTGCGTAATTGTCCGCGCAACTGATCACGTAACTCTTCGATGGAAGTGATGATTTTCATGGCTTGCCTTGGTGCGGTAGCGACTTAATCTTGGTTAAGGGCTGATTAAAAGAAAGGGAGGAGTTAAGTCGGTGAGTAGGCCAGCCGTACATAAATCGGTGCGAACGGCTCGGCCTGGGTGATTTCAATCAGTGTTTCTTTTGCTAATTCAAGCAGCGCTACGAAATTAACCACCAGAACTGGTTTGCCGCGTGTGATGTCGAATAAATCGGAGAACTCGACAAACTTCGCCGATTGCAGGCTGCGCAAGATATTCGACATGTGCTCGCGCACGGAAAGTTCCTCCCTGGTGATCTTGTGATGCTGGATCAGGTTTGCGCGCTTGAGAATGTCGGCCCATGCAGATTGCAAGTCGAGCACGTCGATGTCGGCCCAGCGCAAGATGGCGCTTTTCTCGACATGCACATGGGCCAGCACAAAATCCCGGCCGAGTTGCGGCAGTGCATTGATTGCTTGCGAGGCCAGTTTCATCTGTTCGTACTCAAGCAGGCGTCGCACCAGTTCGGCGCGCGGATCCTGGGCTTCGTCACTTGTGTCAGCTTTCTTGACCGGCAACAACATGCGCGATTTGATCTCGATCAGCATCGCTGCCATCAGCAGGTATTCGGAAGCCAGTTCCAGATTCTGCAAACGGATCTGATCCACATAATGCAGATACTGTTTCGTCACCTGCGCCATCGGGATGTCGAGGATGTTGAAATTCTGTCTGCGGATCAGATACAGCAGCAAATCCAGCGGTCCTTCGAATGCGTCGAGAAAAATCTCCAGCGCATCCGGCGGGATATACAGGTCGGTCGGCATGCGCAGGAACGGTTCGCCATATAATTTGGCGAAAGCGCCGCCTACGGCGCCGCCAGCGGCGCTTGTGACAGGATCGACTGGCTGGCTTGTCAGTGATTTAGCAGCTTGCTCAGGTAACGGTGCCGGAAGCGTTTCATGCGCGGCATTCACCACACCCACCATTTAAGCTTTGTTCTGATACACGTAGGCTTGCTGCTTTACGTTGGCGTCGAGATTGCGCTTTTGCGTATCGAGGTCGATGGGTTCCTTGTCCCACAACAAGGCGCGGCCATCGCGTTGCTGCTGCTCAAGTGCGGGATTTTGCTGTTTCAGCGCCTTGATGAACTTGGTGTGATCGGATTCGTACAGTTGGAATTGTTTGCTGAATTTCATGGCCTGTTTGACAATGGAGTGAGATCAGGCATCATTTTACCTTGTCTTGCATTGTATTTTGCTAAAAGGAGACCGCATGAAACGATGGACCCACTCTATTATCGCCGCGAGTTTTATCGTCTTGCTTGCCGGCTGTGACCAGCAAGGCAATTTTAGCGAGCAAGCCGGCCTGGAAAAATTGGCAAAAGGCATCTCTTCCGAGTCGGATGTGCGGATCGCGATGGGACAGCCTGAAACGGTCTGGGAAGAGGAAAACGGTGCGCGCACACTCGAATATCCGAAGGGGCCGATGGGCCATCGCACCTGGATGTTCGCCATCGATAAGGATGGCAAGCTGAAGGATTACCAACAGGTGCTGACCGAGGAAAATTTCGCCAGCATCAAGCCGGGCATGAGCCAGGATGCGGTACGTCGCCTGCTCGGCAAGCCCCGTACCAGCGTCCGCTTCAAGTTGAAGAATGAGGAAGTCTGGGACTGGCGTTACCTGAAATCGGACTCCGAATCGCGGTTTTTCAACGTGCATTTCGATATCGACAGCCGCCAAGTCACCCGGACCTCATCTTCTGACGACCAGCCGAACAGTCGTTAGCCGATTTTCTGGGGACGGGCAGATACTGCAGTCAATATGCCGCGCAGAATCTCGATCGGCTTGGGCGGGCAGCCCGGCACGGTCACATCGACCGGGATCACGTTCGAGACGCGGCCGCAGCTGGCATAACTCTCGCCGAAAATGCCGCCGCTGCACGCACATTCCCCGATGGCGACCACCAGTTTCGGATCGGGTGTGGCGTCATACGCATGCTTTAACGCAGCCTCCATGTTCTTGGTCACCGGGCCGGTGACCAGCAGCATATCGGCATGGCGCGGACTGGCGACGAACTTGATGCCGATTCCCTCGATATTGTAATAAGGGTTGTTCAACGCCTGTATTTCCAGTTCGCAGCCATTGCATGAGCCGGCATCGACTTCACGGATGCACAGCGCGCGGCCAAGAATGTGCAGGATGTCGGTCTGAATCTGCGCCCGTTCCGTGCGCCACGCATCATTCGGCGCGGGGGCTGCTTCGGTCGGAATGCCGGTATGCACGATTTGTTTGAGAAGGTGCCACATCAGAGGTCTTGTCCCGAATAGCTGAGATTGAAGGATTTGTTGATCAGAGGGAAGTCCGGAACAATATTGCCCATGATCGCGTGTTGCAGCACAGGCCAGTTCTGCCAGGACGGATCGTGGCAGTGGCAGCGGGTGATTCTTCCCTGCGCATCACTTTCGATCGCCACCAGTATCGGACCGCGCCATCCTTCGACCCAGCCTGCGCCCAAAGCGTCGGCATGCTGTTCGGGCAAGGACGCTGCTATGGCGCCTTCTGGCAATTGTTGCGCGATTTCCCGCAACAGACGGATTGACTCGAAAATCTCCTCGAAACGCACGAATACCCGCGCCGCGACGTCGCCATTGAAGTGTGTCGCCATGCGCACATTGAGCTGCGCATAGGGCGAACCGGGCTGGTCGGCGCGCGCGTCCCATGCCTGCGCGCTGGCGCGTCCGGCCAGGCCGCACAAGCCGAGTTCCGCCGCCAGCTTGGGCGCTACGCGGCCAGCGGAAATGAAGCGATCCTGCAAGCCCGCGTGTTCTTCATAGATGCTCCGCAACGTACTGACTTCCGTCTCGATGCGCGCACACTGCGCCATCAGCAAGCTTATGCCCGATGCGTCAAGATCGACAGCGGTGCCGCCCGGGACAATGCGGTCCATCATGAAGCGGTGGCCAAACAGCTGATCGTTGAGTCGTACCCAATCCTCTTTCAGCAAGCTGAACTGGGCCAGGCCCACTGCCAGGCCGACATCGTTGCCGAGCGCGCCCAGATCGCCCAGGTGATTGGCGATGCGTTCACGCTCCAGCAGCAGCGCGCGCAACCATTGCGCGCGCGGCGGGATCTGACATTCTGTTGCGGCCTCGACCGCCATGCAATAGGCCCAGGCAAAGGCGACCGTCGAATCGCCTGAAATGCGGCCCGCAAGCAGATGGCCTTCGGCGATATGACGTTGCGCAAACAGCTTCTCCGTGCCTTTGTGGGTATAGCCCAGCCTTTGTTCCAGACGCAGCACTTTTTCTCCCACCACCGAGAAGCGGAAGTGCCCGGGTTCGATAATGCCTGCATGAATCGGCCCGACCGCAATTTCGTGCACGCCTTCGCCTGCCACCGATACAAACGGATAGCTTTCCAGCTCGCTGTCAAATTGCTCCCGCCCCGAATGCTGTTGGCGCAGCGGGAAATAGTCTTTGGGCCACTTGCCGTGATTGAACCAGGGGCGAACATCCTCCGCGCCGTTCGCGCGTATGCCCAGCAGATCGAACAGCGTGCGTTGCATGCGCACCGCAGCGGGGAATATCCCGGACAGGTCCGGGTAGCCTTCCTGTTCTGTGACCGGCAGCCGCAGCCAGAGCAATCCTTCGGCCACGCAGTATGCGGCCGAGATAATGAACTGATCGGAGTCCGGTGTTCTGTCGCTGCCCCAGACCGAGATCAGGCGTCCTCCGTCGGTGCGGATCATTTGCGCAATGCGCAGCCAGTCCTGCATCCCGATCTCGGCCAGCCACGCCGGCGCGCTCCCCGCCAGCGCTTTGAGATGGATCGCATATCTTTCGACCAAGGCAGCCGTTTTCATAGTTGCCCCACGATGATGCCAGCCGCTTGATGGAACCAGGTATTCAGGTAGGGCGGGATATACAGGCCGAGCATCAGTGCCAGCCCCAGATGGATGAATACCGGCAGCAATGCCGGCGGGTGCGCGAGCGGCTTGGCCGTCGTTGCGCCGAATGCCATCGACTGCACGCGGCTGAAAATCGACGCAAACGCGACGCCCAGCGCCAGCAGCAGGATCGGGGTTGCCCACGGCAATTCGCGCATCGCGGTGGTCACGATCAGGAACTCGCTGGCGAATACGCCGAACGGCGGCATGCCGAGGATCGCCAGCGATCCCAGCAGCATGCCCCAGCCCACGGTCGGGCTGACTTTCACCAGGCCGCGGATGTCCGTAATGATCTGGGTGCCGGCCTTCTGGCACGCATGGCCGACAGTGAAGAAGATCGCCGATTTCACCAGCGAGTGCACCGTCATGTGCAGCAAGCCGGCATAGGTCGCAATCGGCCCGCCGATGCCGAAGGCAAACGTCATCAGCCCGATATGCTCGATCGACGAATAGGAAAACATGCGCTTCACGTCCTTCTGCCGCGACAGCGAAAAGGTCGCCACCAATACCGAGAGCAAACCGAAACCGATCAGCAGCTTGCCGGGGATGCCGTTGTGCAACGCGCCATCGGCCAGCACCTTGAAGCGCAGCACCGCATACAGCGCGACGTTGAGCAACAGGCCCGACAATACCGCTGAGATCGGCGTCGGCCCTTCGGCATGGGCGTCGGGCAGCCAGTTATGCAGCGGTACCAGACCCATCTTGGTGCCGTAGCCCACCAGCAGGAACACAAACGCAAGCGACATGATGGCCGGTTCGAGATGCATCTTGATCGCATTCAGATTGGTCCACAGCAGCGCATCGGTGTCATCGCCCAGCTGGCGGTCGGCGGCCAGATACAGCAGTATCGTGCCGAACAGCGCCAATGCGATGCCGACCCCGCACAGGATGAAGTATTTCCAGGCCGCCTCCAGGCTGGTCGCGGTGCGATACACGCTGACCAGCAGCACGGTGGCCAGCGTTGCACCTTCCATCGCGACCCACAGGATGCCCATATTGTTGGTCAGCAGCGCCAGCAGCATGGTGAACATGAACAGCTGGTACATGCTGTGAAACAGGCGCATGCGCGCCGGCGTCATCTTGCCGTGGTCGCGCTCGATGCGCATGTAGGGGCGGGCGAACAGGGCGGTGGTCAGGCCGACGAAAGCGGTCAGCGTGACCAGGAACACATTCAGCGGATCGACGAAAAACAATTTTCCGAACGCGAACAGCGGACCGCTGGCGATGATCTTCGCGGTCAATATTGCCGCCGCAATGAAAGTGACCAGGCTGAAGCCGACGTTGATTTCAGGCGCCGCATCACGCTGTCCGACCAGGCCCAGCACGATGCCGCCCGCTAGCGGCGTGACGAGAACCAGCAATAGGGGATCCATGTCAGTCCTCTTTCAGATTTTCCAGATTGTGGATATCGAGGTTGTCGAACTGTTCGCGGATCTGGAACATGAACACGCCGAGTATCAAAATGCCGACCAGAACGTCGAGCGCGATGCCGAGCTCGACAATCATCGGCATGCCGTTGGTGGCCGCCGTCGCAGCGAAAAATAAGCCCATTCTCCATCGTCAGAGAATCCGATCACCTGCGGCACCGCCTTGGAACGCGTGATCATCATCATGAATGCGAGCAGGATGCAGGCCAGCGCAATGCCGAGCGTGCCGCGCGCGATCGAGGCCGACAGTTTTGCGACCGGCATCGCCAGATTGAACGCGATGATCACCAGCACGATCCCGATCAGCATCGTGGACGGGACATTGATCAGGGGTTCCACATCCCATTTGACGTTCAGGCGCAGGATCAGCTTGTGCAGTATCCACGGAATCAGCACCACCTTCAGCGCAAAGGTCAGGCCGGCGGAAAAATACAGATGGCGGTCATTGGTGACATACGCGACCACCAGCGCCGACGCCACCAGCGTCGCGCCGTGCAAGGTGAACAGGTGGATCAGCGACAGGATCCGGCGCTGGCTGAGCATCGCAAACGTCAGCAGCAGCAGCGTGGCAGCCAGCAGATTCAGTATCTGTACCGTGAAGTTGGGCATTGTCTACGCTCCCAAAAGGAAATGCACGAGCATGCCGATCACCGCCAGCAGAAACGCGGCGGTAAGAAATTCCGGCACCCGGAAGATGCGCATCTTGGCGCTGCTCATCTCGATCAGCGCCAGCAACGCGCCGCCGATGGCCAGTTTGAGCATCAGGATCGGGAGTGCCGAGATCAGCGCCAGCGGACGGCTGGCTTCAGCGATGCCCCACGGGATGAACAGCGCAACCCCCATGCAGGAATAGGCAAACAGCTTCAGGCTGGCCGCCCATTCCATCAGCGCCAGATGGCGTCCCGAGTATTCCAGCAACAGCGCCTCATGAATCATCGTCAGTTCCAGATGGGTGGCCGGATTGTCGACCGGCACCCGGGCATTTTCTGCCAGCGACACCATCGTGAATGCCACGCCGGCGAAGGCCAGGCTGGGGTAGATCGCCAGTTCGCGATGCACCAGGCTATCGACGATGCTGGTCAGCAAGGTCGATTGCGTGATCAGCGACGCCGAAAACAACACCATCAGCAGCGCCGGCTCCGCCATGAAGCCGACCAGCATCTCGCGCCGCGCCCCCATGCTGCCAAACGCGGTGCCGATGTCCATCGCCGCCAGCGAGATGAACACCCGCGCCAGCGCCAGCAGGCCGACCAGTGCGATCGCATCGGCGGCCGGCGAGAGCGGCAGTTCGGTCGACAGCGTCGGGATGATGCCGCACGCCAGCGTCATGCAGCCGAACACGATATAGGGCGCGCTGCGAAACAGCGGGCTCGCATGTTCGGCCAGCACCGACTCCTTGTGGAACAGCTTGTGCAGCATCCGGTACGGCTGGAACAGGCTGGGCGCGCTTTTGTTCTGCAGCCAGGCGCGGCACTGGTTGATCCAGCCGGTCAGCAGCGGCGCCAGCACCAGCGCCAGCACAATTTCCAGCAGTTGCGAGATAACACCGAAGAAAGTAATCATCGATTCACCACCAGCAACAAGATCAGCAGGGTCAAAAAGCTGTACAGCAGGTATGCGGCGATGCGCCCCTGCTGCAGCAGGCTGATGAAGCGGGCGATGCGCTCGGTGATGGCGGCGATCGGGCGATACAGCAGGCCCCAGAACGGATCTTCGATCGTCACCTTGTAGTGCGGCGTTTTATCGAAGGCGGTAGGCAGTTCGCGCGTCATGCGGAACAGCGGGCCGAAGATTTCGCGGATCGGCTGGCCGAATCCTTCGGCGGTGTCCTGCATGCGGGCGGTCTGGAACGGGAAGCCGCAGCCCCACGGTATCGAACGCCGGAAACGGCCGTGGTACACACGCCGCACCAGCACATAAGTCACTGCGCTGCAAACCAGCAACATCAGCACGAATGCCAGCGGCATGTAACTGGCGCGCTCGGCTGTCACCGGGGCCAGCAGCAGCCAGCCATTCTGCGTGACGGTTGCGCCGATGCCGCCGCCCACCAGCAACTGCGTCACATGATCGATCACCGCCACCATCGGCACCGGCAACAAGCCAAGCATGATGCAGGCTGCGACCAGCCACACGAAGGCAAGGCGTTCCCAATTGCCCGCTTCATGCGCGTCGTTGCAGCTTTTGCTCGCGCGGCTGGCCGAGAAAGATGATCGCGAAGAACTTGACCATCACATAGCCGGCCAGCGCGCCCACCAGTGCGATGAGCGCGGCGACGATCGGGATCAGCATGTTGAGGAAGGAGTTCGGCAAGCCCGGCGTAAACAGGAAGCTCTGCAGCAACAGCCATTCCGACACGAAACCGCCGAACGGCGGCAGGCCGGCCGCCGCCAGCGCGCCAACCAGCGCCGCCCAGCCGGTCCACGGCATGAAGCGCATCAGCCCGCCCAGATGGCCGAGATTGCGCTCGCCGGTCGCATGCAGCACGGTGCCGGTGCCGAGGAACAGCAGGCTTTTGAACGCGCCATGGCTGGCCACATGATACAGCGTGGCGGTCAGCGACAGCGCCGCCAGCCCTGCCATATCGTAGGCGCGGAACAGGATCGTCAGGCCGATGCCGACAAACATCAGGCCGATATTTTCTATCGAGGAGTACGCCAGCAGGCGTTTCATGTCGGTCTGGGCCGCGCTCTGCACCACGCCGAACAAGGCCGTCGCCAGCCCGAGCGCCAGCGTGATGCCGCCCCACCACCAGACCTGGATATGCAGCAGATCGAAGGTCACGCGCAGCACGCCGTAAATCCCGGTCTTCAGCACGAACGCGCTCATCAGCGCCGAGATCGGCGACGGCGCGGCCGGGTGCGCCTCCGGCAGCCATATGTGCAAGGGCAAGATGCCGGCCTTGGCGCCGAAGCCGAACAGCGCGAGGAAAAAAGCCACCGCAGCCCAGAACAGATCCAGATGCTGGTCGGCGCATGTTGGCAAAGGTGTAGTCGCCGGTATCGGCCTGCAGCAGCCCGAAACACAGCAGCAGCGCCAGCGCGCCGACATGCGAAATCAGCAGGTACAGGAAGCCGGCGCGGCGCACTTCGGGCAGCCGGTGATTGGCGGTCACCAGCAGGGTCGCCGACAAGGACATGGTTTCCCACGCCACCATGAACACATAGGCATCGTCGGCAATCAGCAGCAAGGCCATGCTGGCCAGGCAGACGTGATACTCAAGGCACAGCAACCCCGGCGGCGTCCCTTCGCCTTCGCGGAAATAGCCGGCAGAAAAAATCGAGACCCCGGTGCTGACGATGCCGAACACGAACAGGAAATACGAAGACAGCGCATCGAGCCGCAGGTGAAACGGCAAATCCGGCAAGCCGATCGGCAACACCGCAGTCTGCGTCACGCCAAAGGCGCCGGCCAGGCCGGTAATGCCCATCACGATGCCAAGCAAAGCCCCCAGCGGGAACAGCACCCATGCAACAAAAGCAGTTTTCTTGATGACCAGCAGCCCGCAAGCGCCGATCAGCAGCCAGCCTGCGATGACAATGAGTATGAAGTCGATGGGAATCAGGTTGGGCAACGTCGTTCCTTATCTAATGTCTTATAGTTGTTGTCTGTTCACACAGCGGAAGTGAACAATGCCCGCAAGCAGGCGCTGCGCACTGGCGCTTTTGATACATCGATCAGGGTCAGGTGGGAAGTGAAGCTAGGGCGAATCATCCGGCGGTCTCCCCGGCATCGACTGTGCCGGCTATTTTTCAGGTGTTTTTTGTATTGTGCACCTTGCCACACGGATATCTCAAGCGATTCATGCTGCAAGCGCGCATAAATGTGTTCCGCTGCAGCCTCGGCCCGGGTTTGACCGGCTGCGGAAATGCCGGGGCAGCCGATGCCGCAGCCTGATTGCCTGCGCCGGACGCAGCGCCAAAACCCGCGCGGACGGCTGCGGCGGAGACGCCGTTTTTCAGCCTGATTTATTCAAAAAAGCGGGGGTATGAGTGAAAACATGGGGCTTGCCGCAGATATTCATTGGTGTAAATAAAATACAGCAGGGGGTATATTTTATCGCCCGGGGACGCTGCGGATCGCTGGCGGGGACGGTTTTTGCGGGGTGGCGAGGTGTTTTCAACGTCGTAAGGCAAGCAGCGCAGCGTACATAGTAGGGTGCCAATAAGCGCAGCGCATTGCACCGACTCTTTGCGGCGAACCAGTGAACCGTCGAATACGACCCGTCCACCATTTCAATTGTCATTTCGACCGCAGGGAGAAATCCTGGCTGTTCACAAGTCCCAGATTTCTCCCTGCGGTCGAAATGACGCCCGGATGCTAAGCGCGTCGGTTTTATTACGTGCTCCGGGATTTGACGTCCAACATGCGGCGCAATACGCTGCGCTTATTGCTTCCTACTGTGTGCGGTTTACGGCCTTTTACCTATAGAGTTTTTCATTAAGCCATTCAATTCGTTTCGTTCTAAATTCATATGCACGAATATATAACCACTTTGAGTTTTAGTACTTGGGTCGAAGCCAATACTTTCATAATTTTTTATTCTTGAATGGTAGTCATTAAGAAATTCTAAAAAACCATAAACAATTTCAGTGTAATTATTTGTTTCAGATGGCTTTGGAAGAAGCAGCTTAAACTTCTTTCCGTCATTTGCTTCAGCAAAAATAGAAAAAGCTAATGAGTACGGATTTTTTTCGCTTACCTTACCTGAAGTGCCAACAAGAACTGGTTCAATTCTTGGGTAACATGGTTTTTTGAGTGATTTCTGAGAGCTTCTTTTTGAGCAAAACGTAATGCTCTTTTCCAATTTCCTTCAAAATACCTTCAAAATAAGATTTTCCAATATAGGCGACAATTGCAGTCGGAATAAACCACTCTGCACACGCAAAAGCACCCTCATCAGGTTTCGATTCAACTTTAATATAGAGCCCTTCGTGGCTCAATGATTTCTCAAAGTCTTCGAATAGCTCATCTGATAAATGTTCGTTGTAAATTAATGCGATGTCAGGTATTTGCACTCAGCTTCCTTTTTTAGATATGTTCGAACAGAAATGATGCCTATCTGGACCAGTGTTTCATTATGTTTTGCGAAAAAGACCACAAAACCCATTCACAACTTGGCTTTCAATAAATGTGCAGTATTTTCGTGCAGTACAAAATATTGTATGAAACCCGTTACCGCGATTGCTTTTCATTTTATCAAGTTTCTTGATGTCAACAAAGAGCCAATCCGATCTGAAGTCACGGCTTATTGATTGCAACCGACAGGCGCACAGCAGCGTGCAAAACAGTCTGAATTTATAGAGAAAATACGGGGGTATAAGCAGAAAATATAGTGGTTCCCGCACATATTCATTGGGCTAAATAAAATACGGCGGGGAGTATATTTCAGCGCCTGAGGATGCGGCGCATCACTGTCAGGGAGGCTTCCTGCTGGTTGTCGCGGGTGTATTCGAGTTCGGGGGCGAGCTCGAAGCCGAGTGCGGCGTAGAAGTCGATCAGCCTTTGCTGGTCGGTGCGCACTGCCAGCCGCAGTTCGGTGACGTCGCAGCCGAGCGCCTGGTGGATCACGGCTTCCAGCAGGTGCTGCGACAGGCTCTGGCCGCGGAACGCGTGGGTCACGCCCATGCGCACGATTTCCCAGATGTCGTGCTCGGTGTCCATCGGCAGCCAGCGTACCGAGCCGGCGGCGACATTGTCGACCAGCAGGATGTAGCCGCCGCCGAGCCGCAAATCATCGAGGACCCTGGCGCCGGTTTCGTAGTGGCCGCTGGAGCCGGCGGCCACTTTGCCGGCCCAGGCGTTGCAGGTCAAGTCGGCAATCAACTCCGCATCGTCCGGGTTTGCTTCGCGTATCAAGACGTCCATGAGCTAGAGAGAGTGTGTAAAAAGAGACTCGTTAAACATTCCGTCTGGTCGGCGCAAGGCATTAGCGTATCCGCATCCCGGGTTCCGCACCCGGCCACGGGTTGAGGATGTAGATGCCCGGATTGGATTTCTCGTCGGCGGCGGAGGCGGCCATCACCATGCCTTCGGACACGCCGAACTTCATCTTGCGCGGCGCCAGATTGGCCACCAGCACCGTCAGTTTGCCGATCAGTTCTTCCGGCTGGTAAGCCGATTTGATGCCGGAGAACACATTGCGCATGCGGCCTTCGCCGGCGTCCAGCGTCAGGCGCAGCAGCTTGTCGGAGCCGTCCACATGTTCGCAATTGACGATCTTGGCGATGCGCAGGTCGACCTTGGCGAAATCGTCGATCTTGATTTCCGGGGCGAGAGCCTCAATCGCCCCGCCGATCTCACCCTCTCCCTCAGGGAGAGGGCCGGGGTGAGGGTGGGTTTCTTTCGCGCTGGCCGTGCTGGCGGCTGCTTCGGCTGCCGGCGCTGCTGCCTGTTCCGGCGCATCGAACAGCGCATCCAGCATTTTCGGATCGACCCGCTGCATCAGGTGCGCATACGCATTGATCCGATGGCCGTGCGGCATCGGCACGCCGACATCGCTCCATTGCAGCGGCTGCAGATTGAGCAGGGCTTCCACCTGTTTGGCCAGTTCCGGCAGCACCGGTTTCAGGTAGATGCTGAGGATGCGGAACGCTTCCATCAGGCGGCTGCAGACTTGATGCAGCGCGGCGCTGTTGGCCGGATCCTTGGCCAGTTCCCACGGCTTGTTGGCGTCGACATAGGCGTTGACGATGTCGGCCTGGTCCATCACCGCACGCAAGGCCTTGCCGTATTCGCGGCCGTTGAACAGCGCCTGGATCTCGCTGGCGGCAGTGCGCAGCGTCGCCAGGAAGCTGTCAGTGTCGGTGGCCCAGTCCATGCTGAGTGTGCCGTCGAATTTCTTGGCGATGAAGCCGGCCGCGCGGCTGGCGATGTTCACGTACTTGCCGATCAGGTCGGCGTTGACGCGCGCGACGAAATCGTCCGGGTTGAAATCGACGTCTTCGACCTTGGCGTTGAGCTTGGCGGCGATGTAGTAGCGCAGCCATTCCGGGTTCATGCCGATGTCGAGGTAGCGCAGCGGCGAGATGCCGGTGCCGCGCGATTTCGACATCTTCTCGCCGGAGACGGTGATGAAGCCGTGCACGAAGATGTTGTTCGGCACTTTCTGATTGGAAAACTTCAGCATCGCGGGCCAGAACAGCGTGTGGAAATAGGTGATGTCCTTGCCGATGAAATGGTATTGCTCGGTGCTCGGGTCGGCCATGAACGCGTCGAAGTCGCGCCCGGTCTTGCCGAAATAGTTCTTCAGCGACGCCAGGTAGCCGACCGGCGCATCGAGCCAGACGTAGAAGTATTTGCCCGGCTCATCCGGGATTTCGATGCCGAAGTAAGGCGCATCGCGGCTGATGTCCCAGTCGCCCAGCCCGCCGTCGCCTTCCAGCCATTCGCGGGCCTTGTTCGCGACTTCCGGTTGCAGACGATGCGGATCCAGCGCCCATTCGCGCAGGAAGGCCACGCATTGCGGGTCGGACAGCTTGAAGAAGAAGTGTTCGGACGATTTCATCACCGGCGTGGCGCCGGTCAGCGTCGAGTACGGTTGTTTCAGGTCGGTCGGCGCATAGACCGCGCTGCAGACTTCGCAGGAATCGCCGTACTGGTCCTTGGCGCCGCATTTCGGGCACTCGCCCTTGATGTAGCGGTCCGGCAGGAACATGTTCTTGACCGGGTCGAAGAACTGCTCGATGGTCTTGGTGGTGATGAAGCCGGCGGCTTTCAGCTTGCGGTAGATGTCGCGCGACAACTCGTGGTTTTCCGGGCCGTCGGTCGAGTGCCAGTTGTCGAACGCGATATGGAAGCCGTCCAGATACTGCTTGCGGCCGGCCGCGATGTTGGCGACGAATTCCTGCGGCGTGACGCCGGCTTTCTCGGCCGCGATCATGATCGGCGCGCCGTGCGCATCGTCGGCGCCGACGAAATGCACTTCATTGCCCTGCATTCGCTGGAACCGCACCCAGATGTCGGCCTGGATATATTCCATGATGTGGCCGATATGGAACGCGCCGTTGGCGTAGGGGAGGGCGGTGGTGACGAACAGCTTACGGGTCATGATGTGCGTGCTTTAAACAGGTAAAACGTTATTTTAACAGCGGAAAGGCCGCTTATTCCCGACGAGGGGCGATCCGGCGCCGGGTTTTACGCTAGACTTGGCGAGCCGGGTCAAGCGCAGGTGCGCCGCTCAACTGGCTTTGACGGTTATTCGCCGCTGGCGGCATCGACGCTTTTGACCATGTTCAGAATATGGTTTTTTATTTCCCTATCGTCCCCACATTACAAAATTATCGCGACCAGACCTTCATTCCGGAGAAATGCATGAGTATCACAGCAGAAGCTATTAAAGAAGCGCTATCCAAAGTCATCGATCCGAATACGGAGAAAGACTTCATCTCGTCGAAATCGGCCAAGAACATCCAGATCGACGGCAACGACGTGTCGCTCGATGTCGAACTCGGCTATCCGGCCAAGAGCCAGATCGAGGGCATCCGCAAGAACCTGATCGCCGCAGTGCGCACGGTGCCCGGCGTCGGCAATGTCAGCGTGAACGTGTACGTGAAAATCCTGTCGCATGCGGTGCAGCGCGGCGTGAAGCTGATGTCGAACGTGAAGAACATCATTGCGGTGGCGTCCGGCAAGGGCGGCGTCGGCAAATCCACCACCGCGGTCAATCTGGCGCTGGCGCTGGCGGCCGAAGGCGCGCAGGTCGGGATTCTGGATGCGGATATCTACGGCCCGTCGCTGCCGATGATGATGGGCATTGCCGGCCGTCCTGAAACCACCGACGGCAAGACCATGGAGCCGATGGAAAACCACGGCCTGCAAGTGTCCTCGATCGGTTTCCTGATCGATCCGGACGAGCCGATGGTGTGGCGCGGCCCGATGGTCACGCAGGCGCTGCAGCAACTGCTGGACCAGACCAACTGGCGCGACCTCGATTACCTGATCGTCGACATGCCGCCGGGCACCGGCGACATCCAGCTGACGCTGTCGCAAAAAGTGCCGGTCACCGGCGCGGTCATCGTCACCACGCCGCAGGACATCGCGCTGCTGGATGCGCGCAAGGGCCTGAAGATGTTCGAGAAGGTCGGCATTCCGATCCTCGGCATCGTCGAGAACATGAGCGTCCATATCTGCTCCAATTGCGGCCATGCCGAACATATCTTCGGTGCCGGCGGCGGCCAGAAGATGTGCGCCGAATACGGTGTCGATTTCCTCGGCGGCCTGCCGCTGACGATGTCGATCCGCGAACAGGCCGATTCGGGCAAGCCATCGGTGGTGGCCGACCCGGATGGCGCAATCGCGGCGATCTACAAGGGCATCGCCCGCAAAATCGCGGTCAGCGTCGCGGAAAAAGCCAAAGACATGACCAGCAAGTTCCCCAGCATCGTGATCAAGAACGATTAATCTGGTTTAACTTGCAGTATTAGTCGCATAAGCCTTGCCCGTCATACCGACCGGCAAGGCTTTTTTGCGATCGGATCAGCATCCGGTTTGTGCAAGATCAAGATGCGGCCTGCGTTGCGGGATTGGAATGAGTGCAGCAGTTCTCAGGAAATGGGACGGATGCAACCATGCAGACAGGCAGTATTCGGATCGGTGTCGTGATGCAGCGCGTGCGGCTCAACAACCGCTGGCAGTCTTATCAGTGGCGTCCGCTGGAAATCCTGTTCGATCACCTGATGCCGGGGGCCGGCCCGCGTTGCCTGCGGCAGGACGAGGCCGATACGCGCTGGCTGTTCGGCGGATTCGAGATCAGGCTGTTCAGCGACGAGGCGGAAGGCTATTTCCTGAATGCGACTTCGCCCCATCCCTGCTGGTTCGTGATGTGGCGCATCGAGCCGTTCGAGGAGGGCGAGATCGCGCTGCCGAAATCCATCACGCTGTCCTACAACGAGGCGGCGCGCCTGATGGATGGCGGCGAGCAGGTCGATACGCTGCCGGCATCGCCGGACATCGTTGCAGCGCTGGCCGCCTTCGCCGCCGAGCATTATCAGCCGGAAGTGAAGCAAAAACGCAAGAAACCGTCGTTTGAAGGCGGTGCCGGCGTCGAGCAAATGGCGCAGGCGGAAGGCCGCTCACATGGCCGCTGAGGATTTCTTCAGGCGCTGGTCGAAACCAGCCAAAACGCTCTCAGCAGATGTTGCTGCGCCATCGGCTGCGGTTGTTCCCGTGCACTGAAATCAAAGCGGAGTGCGGAGCCGAAACCGCTGCCGTCGATGGCGGATGTAGCGCGCCTGACGCCGGAGTCGGATTATTCCGGCTTTCTGGCAAAAGGGGTGGACGAGGCAGTCAAGCGCTCGGCGCTCAAGAAATTATTCACCGATCCCCATTTCAACATCATGGACGGGCTCGATATCTATGTCGGCGATTACAGCCAGCCCGACCCGATGCCGCCCGGCATGCTGGCCGCGTTGAACCATGCGCAAGCCTTGCTGGATCCGCTGCAACAGTTTGAATCGGCGTTGCCGGTAGCGGCGGCGCAGCCGGCACCGGACCAGGCGCCTGTGGCGCAAGCTGCCGATGCGGCGGTGTTGCCCGATCAGAGACGCTGACGGGCAGGAACCTACGGCCGCGCCCTGCGATGGCGGCGAGTCGCAATCCGGAAATCACAAAGGATCGCGCATGACTACCCAGTTCAAGGTCTGCAATTGCAATCGCACGATGCCGCTCGATGCGGCGGCCGGCGCAGAACTGGGCGCGGCGCTGGGGACGGCGGCGCTGCCGGTCGCATCCGAACTGTGCCGGCGCGAGGTCGGCAGCGCGCTGCAGGCGCTGCAAGGCGATGATGACGTGGTGATCGGCTGCACCCAGGAGCGCGCGTTGTTTGGCGAACTGGCGCAAGCGACGACGGCGCCGCTGCGCTTCGTCAATCTGCGCGAAACCGGCGGCTGGAGCAGCCAGGCGCAGTCCGCGTTGCCGAAAATGGCGGCGCTGCTGGCCGCTGCGGCGCTGCCGGACCCGGAACCGGTGCCGACCGTCAGTTACCGCTCGGGCGGGCATGTGCTGATCATCGGCGCGGCCGATCGCGTGCTGCCCTGGGCCGCACGGCTGGGCGCGCAGCTCGATGTCAGCGTGCTGCTGACTGCCGGCGGCGAGGCCGAGATGCTGCAGGAACGCACCTTTCCGACCTATTCCGGCGCGCGCATACAGGTCGCGGGCTGGCTGGGGCAATTCAAGGTGCGCTGGCAGCAGGCCAATCCGATCGACTTGCAAGCGTGCACCCGCTGCAATGCCTGCATCGATGCCTGTCCGGAACACGCGATCGACCTGACGTTCCAGATCGATCTGGATAAATGTACGTCGCACCGCGCTTGCGTCAACGCCTGCGGAGCCGGTTGCCGCGATCGATTTTGCGCGCAGCGCGACCGGGCGCAGCGGCGAATTCGATCTGGTCTTCGACCTGTCCGACACCCCGCTGATCGCGCTGCATGCGCCGCCGCAGGGCTATTTCGCTCCCGGCCCCGACGCTGCGCGGCAGTTTGAAGCTGCGTTCGAGCTGCTGCAAATGGTCGGCGAGTTCGAGAAGCCGAAATTCTTCAGCTACAAGGAAAAGCTGTGCGCGCACAGCCGCAATACCCAAATCGGCTGCCATGCGTGCATCGACGTCTGCTCGGCAGAAGCGATCAGCCATCACGGCAATCAGATCCAGGTCAATCCCCATCTGTGCGCCGGTTGCGGCGCCTGCACCACGGTCTGTCCGTCCGGCGCGCTGGCGTATGCGTATCCGCGCGCGCCGGACATGGGGCTGCGCCTGAAAACCATGCTTTCCACCTATGCGAAGGCCGGCGGGCAGCAGGCCGCGCTGCTGCTGCACAGCAAGGAGCAGGGCGCGGCCCTGATCAATCAGCTGGGCCGGCTGGCGACGATGGGCGGCAAGGGCATGCCGGCCCGCGTGATTCCGCTCGACGTGCATCACACCGCGTCGGTCGGCATCGACTTGTGGCTGGCGGCGATCGCCTACGGCGCGGCGCAATGTCGCAGTCCTGCTGACCGGCGACGAAGCGCCGCAATATGCGCAGGCGCTGGCGCAGCAGATCGCGATTGCGCAGCAGATCCTGTCCGGCCTCGGTTACGCCGGCACGCATCTGCAGCTGATCGATGCAAAGAATGCGGCCGAACTGGAAGTCGCGCTGCATGCATTGCCGGCTGCGCAGGCACCGGCGCAGCACGCGACCTTTCATGTGGCGGCGGAAAAGCGCTCGACGCTCGATTTTGCGCTCAGCCACTTGCTGAAATACGCACCGGCCCAACCCGATCTGATTCCTCTGCCGCCGGGTGCGCCGTACGGCGTCGTCAGCGTCGACCAGGATAAATGCACGCTCTGCATGTCCTGCGTCGGCGCCTGCCCGGCATCGGCGCTGATGGATAACCAGAACCTGCCGCAGCTGCGTTTCGTCGAGAGCAATTGCGTGCAATGCGGTCTGTGTGAAACGACTTGCCCGGAACACGCGATCAGCCTGACGCCGCGCCTGCTGCTGACCGATGCGGCCCGGCAGCCGGCCATCTTGAACCAGGCGCAGCCCTACCATTGCATCCGCTGCGGCAAACCGTTCGGCACCCTGCAAATGATCGAGAACATGCTGGGAAAACTGGCGCTGCATGGCGCGTTCGCCGGCAATCTGGACCGGATCAGGATGTGCTCCGACTGCCGCGTGGTCGACATGATGGAAAACAAGCACGAAACCTCGATTGTCGATGCGCAGCGCCCGCATCGGTAAGGGATGGTCTGTGTGCAGGTAAGCAGGTAATTGAGGGTGAATGTCCACCAAGAGCACGACAGGCACGAAAAAATGGGCTGCAGCCAATAAATAATACTCTAGGGTAGTATATTTACAGGGCCAATGAATCTATGCGGCAAGTGCTATAAAAATGCATATACCCCCTGCTTTTTATAAAAATAATGGTGCCGGAAGCACTTTTCCAGCCGGCCCCGGAGAAGGCCGAAATCAGTTGAGAAGGAATTGCCGATGACGACGCAAGCACTGAAATTCGAGGCACCCGACCGCGGCGAAGAGGCCGCGCGCGCCGATCTGTATGGCTTGCTGGCGACGCTGCTGCATGCGCCGCCGCCGCAGGCGCTGCTGGACACGATCGCATCGGCGCCAGCCGCGGGCGAGGGCGTTCTGCAACTGGCGTGGAACGGCCTGGTGTCGGCCTGCCGGCAGGCGCAGGCGGACGCCGTTCGCGCTGAATATGAGCTGCTGTTCATCGGCGTCGGCAAGCCGGAGGTGATGCTGTACGGTTCGTATTACCTGTCCGGCTTCCTGATGGAAAAACCGCTGGTGGCGCTGCGCACCGACCTTGCCAATCTCGGCCTGCAGCGGCCGGAGTCGGTGGTCGAAAGCGAGGACCATATCGCCTTCGTGTGCGAGGTGATGCGTTATTTGATTGCTGCCGACGATGTGATGCCGGCAAATGTTGCGACGCAAAAAACCTTCTTTGCAACGCATATGCAGCGCTGGGTGATCGATGCCTGTGCCGCGATCGAGGCGCACCCGCAATCGGCGTTCTATCAAGCCGTCGCGCGACTGGCGCGCAGTTTTTTTGAAGTGGAAATGCAGGCGTTTGATATGGCGTAACGATGTCCCAACAAAAATAATAATAGAGACAATGCGGATTGAAGTATTGCAAAGATTTGCATACCTTTATAACTGGGTGGTTAGTTTGGCATTTTCCGCTGAGATTCTCAGGAGACGAGAATGGAACAGAAAAGCAATATCGGGCGCCGCAGTTTCTTTGCCGGTTTGGCCCTGCTGGGCGTTGCGGGCACCGCGCTGAAACTGACCCGGCCGACACCTTCTGCGGGCGTGATTGGCACCGCGCAAGCGGAGCCTGAGGGCGACAGTTACCGTTTGACTGAACACATCAAAAAATATTACCGCACCACCACCATCTAACCACCGAGGTAATGACGATGCTGTTGACTCGCAAAGGCGCCGCTGGCGAGCGCGCGCATAACCGTTTCTCGTCCGGCCTGGCGGAAAGCCTGTCGCGTGCATTGCCGACCATGGATCGCCGGACATTCCTGAAGCGCTCCGGGATCGGCGTCGGCGCCGGCATCGCCGCTTCGCAACTGGGTTTGATCAGGAAGGCCGAGGCGGCGGCCGATGAAAAAGCCGCCGGCGGCAAGATCGAAGTCAAACGCACCGTCTGCACCCATTGCTCGGTCGGCTGCGCGGTCGATGCGGTGGTGCAAAACGGCGTCTGGGTGCGCCAGGAGCCGGTATTCGATTCCCCGATCAATCTGGGCGCGCATTGCGCCAAGGGCGCCGCGCTGCGCGAGCACGGGCATGGCGACTACCGCTTGAAGTATCCGATGAAGCTGGTCAACGGCAAGTACCAGCGCATCAGCTGGGATGCGGCACTCGGCGAAATCTCCGCCAAGATGCTCGATATCAGAAAGACCAGCGGTCCGGATTCGGTGTTCTGGGTCGGTTCGTCCAAGCACAACAACGAACAGGCGGCGCTGCTGCGCAAGTTCGTTTCCTTCTTCGGCAGCAATAACTGCGATCACCAGGCGCGCATCTGCCATTCGACCACGGTCGCAGGCGTGGCCAACACCTGGGGTTACGGCGCGATGACCAACAGCTACAACGATATCCAGAATGCGAAGGCGGCGCTGTTCATCGGCTCGAATGCGGCCGAGGCGCATCCGGTATCGATGCTGCACATCCTGCATGCGAAGGAAACCGGCTGCAAGATGATCGTGGTCGATCCGCGCTATACCCGCACCGCCGCCAAGGCGGACCACTATATCCGCATCCGCTCAGGCTCCGACATCCCCTTCCTGTACGGCATGCTGTACCACATCTTCAAGAACGGCTGGGAAGACCAGAAATACATCAATGACCGCGTCTATGGGATGGACAAGATCAGGGACGAAGTGCAGAAGTGGACCCCGGACAAGGTCGAGGAAGCCTGCGGCATCGCGGAGGCGGAAGTGCTGATGGCGGCCGAAACGATGGCGAAGAACCGTCCGTCGACGATCATCTGGTGCATGGGGCAGACCCAGCACACGATCGGCAATGCGATCGTGCGCGCATCGTGCATCCTGCAACTGGCGCTGGGCAATGTCGGCAAATCCGGCGGCGGCACCAATATCTTCCGTGGCCACGACAACGTGCAGGGCGCAACCGACGTCGGCCCCAATCCGGATTCGCTGCCCGGTTATTACGGGCTGGCCACCGGCGCCTGGAAACACTGGTGCACGGTGTGGGGCGTCGATTACGAATGGGTGAAGAAGCAGTTTGCGTCGCAGGAAATGATGGAAAAATCCGGCACCACCGTGTCGCGCTGGATCGATGCGGTGCTGGAGAAGAATGAACTGATCGACCAGGACAACAACGTGCAGGCAATGGTGTTCTGGGGCCATGCGCCGAACTCGCAGACGCGCGGCCTGGAGATGAAAAAGGCGTTCGACAAGCTCGACCTGCTGGTGGTCATCGATCCCTACCCGTCCGCCACCGCCGCGATGGCCGCGATGAAAGTCGATGGACAGGAGCTCAACCAAAATCGTGCGGTGTACCTGTTGCCGGCCTCGACCCAATTCGAGACTTCCGGCTCGGTGACGGCGTCCAACCGGTCCCTGCAATGGCGCGAAAAAGTGATCGAGCCCCTGTTCGAGTCGCGTACCGACCAGATGATCATGTATCAGCTGGCGCAAAAGCTCGGCTTCGGCAAGGAACTGGTGGCCAGGCTCAAGCTGGTGCCGGCCAAGGGCGGGATGATGGAGCCGGAACCGGAGTCGATGCTGGAAGAGATCAATCGCGGCACCTTCACCATCGGCTATTCCGGCCAGTCGCCGCAGCGCCTGAAGGCGCACATGCGCAATATGCACCTGTTCGACGTGAAGACCCTGAAATGCAAGGGCGGCAAGGACCCGGTGTCCGGTTACGACCTGAGCGGCGACTACTTCGGCTTGCCGTGGCCGTGCTACGGCACGCCGGAACTGAAGCATCCGGGCTCGGCCAACCTGTACGACACCTCGGTGCATGTGATGGAAGGCGGCGGCAATTTCCGCGCCAATTTCGGCGTCGAAAGAGAGGGCGTCAATTTGCTGGCGGAAGACGGTTCGCATTCCAAGGGCGCCGACATCACCACCGGCTACCCGGAATTCGATCATGTGCTGCTGAAGAAGCTGGGCTGGTGGGATGAACTGAGCGAGGCCGAGAAGAACGGCCGCCGAAGGCAAGAACTGGAAGACCGATCTGTCCGGCGGCATCATCCGCGTGGTGATGAAAAACCACGGCTGTCATCCGTTCGGCAATGCGAAGGCGCGCGCGGTGGTGTGGAATTTTCCCGACCCGGTGCCGCTGCATCGCGAACCCCTGTACGGAACGCGTCCCGATCTGGTCGCGAAATATCCGACCCACGACGACAAGAAGGCGTTCTGGCGTTTGCCGACGCTGTACAAGTCGCTGCAGGACAAGAACATCGAAGCCAAGCTGTATGAGAAATTCCCGATCATCCTGACTTCCGGCCGCCTGGTCGAATACGAGGGCGGCGGCGAGGAGACGCGTTCCAACCCCTGGCTGGCCGAGTTGCAGCAGGAAAATTTTGTCGAGATCAATCCGAAGGCAGCCGCCGAGCGCGGCATCCGGGATGGCGAGTACGTGATCGTCTCGACGCCGACCGGCGCCCGCATCAAGGTCAAGGCGCTGGTGACGCCGCGCGTCGGCCCGGATACCGCATTCATCCCGTTCCACTTCTCGGGCTGGTGGCAGGGCAAGGACCTGAAAGAGTATTACCCGGAAGGCGCAATGCCGATCGTGCGCGGCGAAGCGGTCAATACCGCCACCACCTACGGCTACGATGCGGTGACGATGATGCAGGAAAGCAAAACGACCATCTGCAATATCGAGCGGTTCGTGGCGTGATGTCCGGGGTCGGCTGAGGAGACGGGAAAATGGCACGAATGAAATTCATCTGCGACGCCGAACGCTGCATAGAGTGCAACAGTTGCGCGACCGCTTGCAAAAACGAAAATGAAGTCCCCTGGGGCGTGAACCGGCGTCGGGTGGTGACCATCAATGATGGCGTGGTCGGCCAGGAAAAATCGATTTCCGTCGCCTGCATGCATTGTTCCGATGCACCCTGCATGGCGGTATGTCCGGTCGATTGCTTTTATCGCACCGATGAAGGCGTGGTGCTGCACGACAAGGATGTCTGTATCGGCTGCGGTTACTGTTCGTATGCGTGCCCGTTCGGTGCGCCGCAATTTCCATCGAACGGCACCTTCGGCTTGCGCGGCAAGATGGACAAGTGCACGTTCTGCGCCGGCGGCCCGGAAAAGGACGGCTCGCAAGCCGAGTTCGAGAAATACGGCCGCAACCGTCTGGCCGAAGGGAAATTGCCCGCCTGCGCCGAAATGTGCTCGACCAAGGCGCTGCTGGGCGGCGACGGCGACGTGATTGCCGATATTTTCCGCAATCGGGTGATCAAGCGCGGCAAGGGCAGCGAAGTGTGGGGCTGGGGCACCGCGTATGGCCGCGCGCCGCATCCGGACGCCGCAGCGCCGGAGGAGAAGAAATCATGACACGCTTATGTTGGATCGTGCTCTTGCCCTTCGTTCTGCTTGCCTGCGGCGAAAGAGATCAAGCGCTGGGCGCTGGCGGTAAAAAAACCGATGGCAAGCCTTGGCAGGGTGCGCAAAACGGCTTTGTCGACAGCGGCTGGGCGCCTGGCGACAAGGCCAGCTGGGAGCAGAAAATTCGCACGCGCGGCCAGAATCAAAACGACTACGCAAAGGCGAACTGATCCGATCGTGCAACAGGAGGCAGCATGAAAAAATGGATTGCCGGCTGCGCAGCGAGTCTGCTGCTCGTGGTTGGCGCGGGTCATGTTGCAATGGCGCAAAATGCCGATGCCAGCAAGGCAGAGCCTGCTGCGCCAGTCGCTGCCCAGGCCAGTGCCGACAGGTCGAGCCGGTCGATATCCTGAAGCAGAATCAGGCCGAGCGCAGCAGGGATCAGCCCGGCAATCTGGCGCCGACCTACCGCATCGTCGTGGAGGGCCGGAAAAATTATTCCAGCCTGCCTGCGCGCGAGGCCGGCATCCTGATCCAGCCCAAGGCGCAATTCTTCGGGCAGCCGCGCGCGACCACGGCCGGCGAGGCGTGGCGACAATATCTCAACGGGCCACTGACGAAAATCGGTGGCTGGCTGCTGCTGTTCACGCTGCTGGTGCTGGGCGCAATATATTTGTTCATGGGGCAGGTCAAGTTGAAGGAAAAACGCTACGGGGCGTCTGATTGAACGCTTCACGCCATTCGAACGCCTGGCCCATTGGACTACCGCGATCAGTTTCGTGCTCCTGGCCATCACGGGCATCACGCTGCTGTTTGGAAAGTACGTGCTGCTGCCGGTGTTCGGTTTGACCCTGTTCGGCTGGCTGGCATTCGCCTGCAAAAACATCCACAATTTTGTCGGCCCGGTGTTTTTCGGGGGGATCGTCGTGCTTTTCATCTTATTCGTGAAACATAATCTGCCGGCCGCCTCCGACCTGAAATGGCTGGTCAAGCTGGGCGGCATGTACGGCGGTGCGCATGTCAGTTCCGGCCGTTTCAATGGCGGCGAGAAAATCTGGTTTTGGGGTGGCGTTGTTCTGCTGGGATTGATCGTCAGCGCATCCGGGTTCGTGCTGGATATGCTGGTGCCGGGTTTCGATTACACGCGCGGCAACATGCAGATCGCCAGCATTATTCATATTGTCGGGGGCGATACTGGTCGCAAGCGTGGCGCTGGGCCATATTTACATGGGAACCATCGGTGTGGAAGGCGCATATGAAGGAATGCGTACCGGTTATGTCGATGACACCTGGGCCAAGGAACACCACGACCTGTGGTATGACGATATCCAGTCCGGCAAGGTGCCACGCATTCGTACCCGGCAGGGGACGGCCGACATTGGCAGCTCGGTCGACACATCAACTACCAGATAAGGTGCAAGGATGAGGAAAATTCTTGTCATGATGGCAGCCATCGTTGTCGCAGCTCAGGTGCAGGCCAAATTGCCCGCGCCGACGGAAGAAGCCAAAACCAAGGCGCTTGAGAGCCAAGGCGAAAGCCGCATGGTCGGATAAGGTGGCAGCCTATCAATTGTGCAAGGCACAGGATAAGGTTGCTGCTCAGTACCTGAGCGCCAAGGGGCCGGAGGCGAAGCCGGCGACGGCGACGGCGCCATGCCAGGAGCCGGGGCCCTACGTTTCCCCTGCAATGGCAACTAGCGTAACATCTGCAGCGGAGCCATCAGCTCCTCTGCCTGTCGTGACGGCAGTCCCTAAAAAATAAAGGAATTGATAATGAAACTACGAGCATTGATTGCCATTCTTGGTGTCGCGACTGCACTGACCGCGTGTGTTTCAACCAAGACGGATCAAGTCCCGTCCGTTTCATTCATCGAGCCGGTTGATGGTGCGGTGGTGTCGAGTCCGTTCAAGGTCAAGTTCGCCGTTGCCGGGATGGAGATAAAGCCTGCCGGCGAGATCGTGCCCAATACCGGTCATCACCACTTGTTCATCGACGGCGTGAGCGCACCACAGGGCGAAACGATTCTGTCTGACAGTCAGCATATGCATTTTGGCAAGGGCCAGACCGAGACGCAGGTTTCCTTGCCCCCCGGCCCGCATACATTGACGATGCAGTTCGCGAATGGCGGGCATCAGTCATATGGACCTGGCATGAGCCGCACCATCACCATCACGGTGAAGTAAGTCATGTCCAAGTCGTTGCGCCCGATTCTTTCCAATGCAGTCGCCAGCCTGACTTATCCGGTCGAGGTGGTGGATGAGCAGGGGCGCATAACGACCATCCATATCCCGGCCGAGCGCCCGCTGACGGTGTATCTGGACAAGCGCGAACTGGTGACGCTGATGACCTTGGGCGGCGCGCCTGAAGCCCTGATTCTCGGCTATTTGCGCAATCAGCGGCTGGTCAGGTCGATTGAGGATATCGCTTCGGTGCAGGTCGACTGGGAGGTGGAGGCGGTCGCCATCACCACCCGCAACGGCGTCGACAATATCGAAGAGCGCACCTCGAAGCGGGTCATTACGACCGGCTGCGGCCAGGGTTCGGTTTTCGGCGGCCTGATGGATGAGGTCGATGCAATTACCTTGCCCGAGGAGGCGCGTCTGACGCAGTCGACGCTGTATCGCATCGTCGACCTGATCCGCACCCAATCCTCTATCTATAAGCAAGCCGGTTCGGTGCATGGCTGCGCACTGTTTTCGGCTGAGGGCGAATTGCTGTACTTCATTGAGGATGTGGGCCGGCATAATGCGGTCGATTCGATTGCCGGGAAAATGTGGCTGGATGGCGTCAGCGGCCACGACAAGGTGTTTTACACCACCGGCCGCCTGACTTCCGAGATGGTGATCAAGGGCGCGCAGATGGGCATTCCCTTTCTGCTGTCGCGTTCCGGCACCACCCAGATGGGCCATGCAGTCGCGCAACGCGTCGGCATGACGCTGGTGGCGCGCTGCACCGGCAAGCATTTCCTGCTGCTGACCGGCAAGCATCGCCTGATCGCCGAGCCGCATTTGCTGGATGACGTAACTGCCAAATCACTCAAGCTGGCGTAATTCCATTTCTAAATCAACCGTGCACTTTGTCGGCTTCGCTTGCCGTACCTGCGTACTGTCTGCGCTTCGCCTTCGCGTTCACGATTGATTTAGAAAAGGAATAAGTCGGCAAGTCCTGGTTTCGCCGCTGTGGGCAACGCGGTAAAATGGTGTTTTTATCTATGACGGCTTTGGTGAACAAGGCCGTTTTTATTTGCCATGACCACCACCGTCCGCACCCGTTTTGCTCCCAGCCCAACCGGCTATCTCCATCTAGGCGGCGCGCGCACCGCGCTGTTCTCCTGGGCCTATGCCCGCCATTTCGGCGGCACTTTCATCTTGCGTATCGAGGATACCGATCTGGAGCGTTCCACGCCGGAAGCGGTGCAAGCCATCATCGAGGGCATGCAATGGCTCGGCCTGAGTCATGACGAAGGTCCGTTTTACCAGATGCAGCGGATGGACCGCTATCGCGAGGTGGTCGCGCAGATGCTGGCCGCCGGCACCGCCTATTACTGCTATTCGTCGCCGGAAGAAGTCGAAGCGATGCGCGAGCGTCAGCGCGCCGCCGGCGAAAAGCCGCGTTACGACGGTACATGGCGGCCGGAAGCCGGCAAGACCTTGCCTGCGATTCCGGAAGGGCGCAAACCTGTGGTGCGTTTCAAGAACCCGCTGGAAGGCGAGGTCAGCTGGGACGACGTGGTCAAAGGCACCATCACCATCGCCAACCGCGAAATGGATGATCTGGTCATCGCCCGGCCGGACGGCACGCCGACTTACAATTTCTGCGTCGTGATCGATGACTGGGACATGCAGATCACCCACGTGATCCGGGGCGATGACCATGTCAACAACACGCCGCGCCAGATCAATATCCTGAAAGCGCTGGGCGGCACTCTGCCGCTGTACGGCCATGTGCCGATGATCCTGGGTTCGGATGGCGAAAAGCTGTCCAAGCGCCATGGCGCGGTCAGCGTGATGGATTATCCGGCGCAAGGCTATTTGCCGGAAGCGATGCTGAATTATCTGGCGCGTCTGGGCTGGAGCCACGGCGATGATGAAGTGTTCTCGATGGAGCAGTTCTGCGCATGGTTCGATCTCGATCATCTGTCGAAATCGCCGGCCCAGTTCAATCCGGAAAAACTGGCTTGGCTGAACAACCATTACATCAAGCTGGCCGACAATGCGCGGCTTGGCGGGCCTGGTGCAGCCGCTGCTGGAAAAGGACGGTGCGGATTTCAATGGCGCGCCCGAGGTGCAGGCGGTGATCGCGCTTGATGAAGGAGCGCGCCAACACGATCAATGAACTGGCCGATGCTGCGATGCTGTTTTATCGTCAGCCGGCACCGGATGCTGCGCTGCTGGCGCAGCACCTGACGGATGCGGCGAAACTGGCGCTGGCCGACTATGCGCAGCGCTGCGAAACGGTCGAATGGAAAAAGGACGCGTTGTCGGCGATGCTGAAAGAAGTGCTGGCAACGCATAAGCTGAAAATGCCGCAAATGGCGATGCCTTTGCGTTTGCTGATTACCGGCCAATTGCAGACGCCGTCGATAGACGCTGTGGTGGCACTGTTTGCGCGCGAAGTGGTTTTGGCGCGTCTGGCCAAATACTTATAGTTTTTCTTAAAGTAAATTTGCATCTTTGAAATTGGCTTGCTATAATTTTGTTTCTTCGCAAGGGGGTATAGCTCAGCTGGGAGAGCGCTTGCATGGCATGCAAGAGGTCAGCGGTTCGATCCCGCTTACCTCCACCAGCGTAAGAAGAAGTAAAGTTGTTGTTAGTAGCAAGCTTAGTGTCCCCATCGTCTAGAGGCCTAGGACATCACCCTTTCACGGTGAGTACAGGGGTTCGAATCCCCTTGGGGACGCCAGCAAATCTCGATGTTTGAGTTGCCGGCGTCAAGCAAGTTTGCAAAGCAGTACGGACAGGTTTCTGTCCCCATCGTCTAGAGGCCTAGGACATCACCCTTTCACGGTGAGTACAGGGGTTCGAATCCCCTTGGGGACGCCAATATAAAAAAGCCACGCTTCTGCGTGGCTTTTTTTATGTGCGCTCGATCTGGTTCGGCATTGCCGGGAATAGCTCGGCACTGTCAATAAACTTTGTCCTGCATCGCCGACGCTCCCGACAGAATCAGGCTGGCACAGGGATTCCGGCTGCGTCCAGTCGGTAGCACAGGGCCCGTTCGCCCCAACATGCGTCACTGGTCTGCGTGGTTTGTATGGATGGCTTGACTGCGAATAATCGATCCCATGGTCTTTCCTCAAGCACTAGCCCTGTTCTGCCGCGTCGCCGGTAACTATGGCGATAAGGGTGTTTGCCGGCAGATGGGCGAAAAAAAACGCTGCGGAAAATCGGCAGCGTTTTTAGTCGTCAGGCTGAAATTAGTTGCGCACTACTTTTTTGAATTCATTGGTGCGCGTATCAATTTCAATCATGTCATCCTGGCTGACAAACAATGGCACTGGAACGGTGTGGCGATACGCTTCGATTGCATTTTCAATCTTGGCTTCTTTCAATACGTTGCCCGAAGTATTGCCTTTAACTGCGGGTTCCGAGTACACGATTTGGCGAACGATCGTCGTTGGCAGTTCGACTGAAATTGCTTTGCCGTCGTAAAAAATAGCTTCGCATTCCATGCCGTCTTTCAGGTAGTGCAGCGCATCACCCAGGTTCTCGCCTTCAATTTCATACTGTTCGTAGTCGGAGTCCATGAATACATACAATGGATCGGCGAAATAAGAATAGGTCACAGCTTTTTTGTCGAGTACGACGACGTCAAACTTGTCGTCGCCGCGGAAAACGTTTTCCTGAGGGCTATTTGTCAAAAGATTCTTCATCTTCCACTTATAGGTGAAGCCCGTGCGGCTCGAGCCGTTGACATCAGAGCGCAAGACGATCATAGGCTTACTGTCAACCATGATAATGTTGCCAACACGAATTTCTTTTGCAGGTTTCATAGCGAATATACGTAAAAAGGTGGTTGCATAAAAATCATCTGTGGCCTGCTGGCAAAAAGCACCGCAAGCCCACGTTTGATTGAATCTTATAATGCGTTAAAAATTAGCGGTATATTTTAACACCCATTTTTGAATACTCCCTTACTGAACTGTTTCGGCAAACTTCAGTAAATTGGATGCCAGGTCGCCATTTGCCAACAGCTGGCGCTGCCAATCGATGGACATGATGGTAATTTTTTGCATGTCGGCTTCAAGCGGTGGCCATATTGCGGCCCAATCGACTGCTGCGTTCGTGGCAGTCGTGGCAGCATTCCAGCCCAAAGAGAATTCGCTCAAGCCCTCTGTTCTTGCTGCATAGCACTGCAAAAATGCGTTCAATTTAACGTGGTGCAAGTCTTTGTCTTGTGGGTAGATATGCCAGATAAAAGGTTTGCCCGCCCACTGTGCGCGAACGAAGGAATCCTCTCCCCGCACAAAATTGAGATCGCATGCCCATAACAGTTTGTCGTAATCAGGCTGGGGAACAAAAGGCAGCACACGCACGGTTAATGCACCGCGGGTCGCGCTGGTTCCCGCCTTCGCAGCTTGTCCAAGAAATGCCTGCACTGCATCGACAGCAACACCTTCCGGCACCAGGCAGGTAATCGCCGTGCCGCACCTTTGCCATGCATCAAATAATGCCGAAACCGGTGCCTGCGGATAGCAAAACAAGGAGACCTTCAGGGATGCCATCTCTGCTGGCGTGACGCCAAATTGCCCGAGAAAAGCTGCCATTGCAGCTTGATCATGTTGAAATGTCTGGCGCTGTTGTTGCAATTCGGATTCGAGCAGCAGACCGCCGGTTTTGTTGGTAAAACCGGGAAAGAAAAAATATTTTGTCAAAGACAGTGGTTGAGGCGACGGCAATGCATGGCAACCTTCCACCCACTCTTCCGCGCTAAGGCCTTCCAGATTCAGCCACACCGGATGCGGTGTGCGCTGCTGCCATCGCCGCAATATACGCAGGCGGTATGTCACAGGCAAAAAACTCAATCACGATATCGGCCACATCACTGGCCGCAAACACGCCGTTCTGATCGCGCCAATGGCGCACCGTCACAGTGCCGATCTGTTGTTCGTCGCGGTCGATGGCGACTTCCGGGCAAATCCGCTGAAAACTGCGCAAATCGTCCACCCACAAGGTGACGGCGATGCGATGTTCCTGCTCCAGTTGCCGTGCCAGACGCCAGCAAATCCCAATGTCGCCATAGTTGTCAACGACTTTGCAAAACAATGCCAGCGATGTTGTTTGATGCTCTTTCAGATGCATTTTTTGGTGGTTCAAGATTCAAATTCCAACAGTGTAATGTAATAATTGCCATCCTCCGTAGCTGGCGGCCGGTGTCGCGGGCAATAAAATATACTGCACCCTGTATTTTTAAATACCCAATGAATATAAGCGGGAATCGCATGATTTAATGCCATACCCCGCCAATATTGAAAATTACCGGCCCCGGCCGGACTCTTGCTCGCGGCGTGCGCGCTCGAAGCGTTCCTGCGTCTGCGCTTCGTCGCGCTCGCCGAACGCGTAATTGGCTTCCAGCCACATCACGTTGATGATGCCGAACGCCAGTGCCAGGCCGATGCCCAGAATCCAGTTGAAATACCACATGCGGCTCTCCTAGTAAGCGGTGTGTTCGTTGTCGCGGATGTGCGTGGCGTCGATCTTGCCGCGCATCACGCGATAGACCCAGCCGGTGTACAGGATGATGATCGGCAGCATGATCACCACCACCCAGAACATGATGCCCAGGCTCTTGTGGCTGGCCACCGCATCCCATGCGGTCAGGCTGCTGTTCGGGTCCAGCGAGGACGGCATCACGAACGGGAACAGCGATGCGCCTGCGGTCAGGATCACCATCGCCACCGACAGTCCGCTGCTGAGAAAGGCGGCCAGCGCGCGTTTCGACGCTGTGAAGAACAGGCACATCATCGCCCCGGCAAGACCCAATGCGGGCAAGGCCCACATTGCCGGCCAGCGCGCGTAGTTATCCATCCAGGCGCCGCGCGCCAGTTCCACCGTCTTGGCCACCGGCATGAACGCGGTATTGACGTCCGGCATCGCCACGATGCGAAAGCCGTTGATGCCGGTCGCGACCCAGATCCCCGCCAGCACGAAGCAGGTGATGGTCGCCACCGACGCGATGGCTGCCGCCTTGCGCGCCCGCTGCGCGACCACGCCGTCGGTCTTGACCTGCAGGAAAGCCGCGCCGTGCATCAGCAGCATCGCCACGCTGAGCGCGCCGGCCAGCAGCCCGAACGGATTGAGCAGGCCGAACAAGCCGCCGACATATTCCAGCCGCATGCTGTCGTCGTAATGGAAGGGCACGCCCAGCAGCAGGTTGCCGAACGCGACGCCGAAGATCAGCGGCGGCACCAGGCCGCCGGCAAACAGGCCCCAGTCCCAGGCATTGCGCCAGCGCGCATCGGCCAGCTTGCTGCGGTAATCGAAGCCGACCGGACGCAGGAACAGCGAGAACAGCAGCAGCATCAGCGCGCTGTAAAAGCCGGAAAACGCCGCCGCATACACCAGCGGCCAGGCCGCAAACAGCGCGCCGCCGGCGGTGATGAACCAGGTCTGGTTGCCTTCCCAGGTCGGGCCGATCGCGTTGATGACGATGCGGCGCTCGGTGTCGTTCTTGCCGACGAAGGGCAGCAGCATGCCGACCCCGAAATCGAAGCCGTCGGTCAGCGCGAAGCCGATCAGCAGCACGCCGACGAAGCCCCACCAGATCACTTTCAAGGTTTCGTAATCGAACATGGCGGCTGACTCCTAGGCGTTGGATTGTTCAAAATGGTATTTGCCGGTATGCAGGCTGCTCGGCCCCAGCCGTGCGTACTTGAACATCAGCATCAGTTCGATTGCCAGCAGCAGCGTGTAGAAGCCGATGAAGCCGGCCAGGCTGAAATACAGGTCGGACGGCTGCAGCGTCGAGGCCGACAGATGGGTCGGCAGCACGCCGGAAATGGTCCACGGCTGGCGGCCGTATTCCGCCACCACCCAGCCGGTCTCGATCGCGACCCAAGGCAACGGGATGGAAAACAGCGCCAGTTTCAGCAGCCAGCGCTGGCTCGCCAGCCGCTTGCGGATCAGGCAATAGAACGACGCGCTGAAGATGAACAGGAACAGCAGCCCGAGGCCGACCATCAGGCGAAAGCCGAAGAACAGCGGCGCGACTTTCGGGATCGTATCGTTGACCGCCATCCTGATCTGCTGCGGCGTGGCATCGATCACGTTCGGCGTGTATTTCTTCAGCAGCAGGCCGAAGCCGAGATCGGCTTTCAGGCGCTCGAAGGCGGCGCGCGCTGGCGGCGACTGGTCGCCCGACTTCAGGCGCGTCAGCGCCGCGTAGGCCAGCATGCCGTTGCGGATGCGCACTTCATGCTGCAGCTTCAGGTCCTTGATGCCGGTAATCTGCTGGTCGGTCGAGCGGGTGCCGATCAGGCCCAGCACGTACGGAATCTTGATCGCATAGGCGGTGCGCTCGGCCTGGTCGTCCGGGATGCCGAAGGCGGTGATGCGCGGCCGGTGCCGGCTCGGTTTCCCATTCGGCCTCGATCGCGGCCAGCTTCACCTTGTTGACTTCGCCGGCGGTGTAGCCGGATTCGTCGCCCAGCACGATCACCGACAGCGTCGAGGCCAGCCCGAAAGCGGCGGCAATCGCGAACGAACGCAGCGCAAATGCGGTGTCGCGCGCCTTCAGCAGGTAATACGACGGAAATGCCCAGCACGAACAGCGAGGCCGCCACATAACCGGCCGCCACCGTATGCACGAACTTCACCTGCGCCACCGGATTGAGGATCACGTCCGTGATGCTGGTCAGTTCCATGCGCATGGTCATGTAATTGAAATCGGCGCCGACCGGATTGTTCATCCAGCCGTTGGCGATCAGTATCCACAGCGCCGACAGGCTCGAACCCAGCGCCACCAGGAAGGTCACGCCCAGATGCTGGACCTTGCGTCAGCCGGGTCCAGCCGAAGAAGAACAGGCCGACGAAGGTCGATTCCAGGAAGAAGGCCATCATGCCCTCGATCGCCAGCGGGGTGCCGAAGATGTCGCCCACATAGTGCGCGTAATACGACCAGTTGGTGCCGAACTGGAATTCCAGCGTGATGCCGGTGGTCACGCCCATCGCGAAGTTGATGCCGAACAGCTTGCCCCAGAACTTGGTCATGTCGCGGTAAATCTCGCGCCCGGTCATCACATACACCGATTCCATGATGACCAGTATCCACGCCAGGCCGAGCGTGAGCGGGACGAACAGAAAGTGATACATCGCGGTCGCGGCAAACTGCAGCCGCGACAGGTTGACGACTTCTTCAATGGGAGCCATGTTGCGCCTTGGGTGTAGATGGGGAAGAGGGGATGGGAGCTGGCGACTGCGGCACGGTGTCCGAGGCGGCAGATGCGCCCGCCAGCAGCTGCTGTTCGACCTGTCTGGTCGGCAGCAGCATGTGCGTCGCCTGCGGATGCGAGAAAAACGCATGCCACAGCGCAAACAGAATCGCCAGCTTGAGCAGCAGCGCCAGCGTGATTTCCAGCGCCAGCGGCAAGCGGGTCAGGCGCGGCCAGCGCGACAAGTTCGGTTTGTTCATCGGATTACTCGCCGCCATCGTCCGTTGCGGCAAGCTTTTCCTCGCTGCCCGCCGACACGGAACATGTCGCGCACGTCGAGCAGTTTCTTGACCTTCGAGCCCATCTTCATCAGCGACGCCAGGGTTTCCGGCGACAGGCGCTGCACATCCTCAAACCAGGAGCTGGACAACTCGATCAGGTCGTACATTTCGCGCATGCGCTGCTGCGCAATCTTGTCGCTGTCGTTGCCCGGATTTTCCAGCAGCGCATCGCGCAGCATCGACAGCGTCGGCTCGATTTCGCGCCGGCGCCGTTCTTCCAGCAAGGCCTTGAAAATGTCCCAGATATCCTTCGGCGGCTCGAAATATTCGCGCCGGTCGCCCGGCCGGTGCAGCAGCTTCACCAGTCGCCACGACTGCAGCTCCTTCAGTCCCATGCTGACGTTGGAGCGCGAAAACGACAGGTATTCGGCGATCTCGTCCGCATTCAGCGCCTTGCCCTGTATGTATAGCAGCGCATAAATCTGTCCGACTGTCCGATTGATGCCCCAGCGACTGCCCATTTCGCCGAAATGGAGGATGAAGCGCTGGGAGAGAGGGGTGAGTGCATCCATTATTTTTCGCTTTTCTTGATCTGGATTATTGAATTTTCAGGAATTACTGAAATTATAGAACTTTCATGAATTGTTTGCTGGCGACGCGGAATTTTCTCGGACGCCAGTATCCGGTTTCATGCCGATTTATATACTGGGTGCAGTAAAATTTATTGGTCAATGAAACTGTGCGGGAAGCGGGTTGTTTTTAGGCATACCCCCGTATTTTTTGATATTTTTGGCGGCTTTGTTGATTGCTCGCCGCCTCAGTTATCCGCTCCAGGTTCGGCCATTTTCAAATGCGAGCCGCTACAATGAATAAGGGCAGACCTTGTATCCAGCACTGTGAAAAGAGGGAGAACGCGATGTTGCAAAAGATGATGCAAATGCTGCGCAAGGTGTCTGCCGGGCTAATGCTTACCCTGTCGATCAGCGCGGCGATGCCGGCGGCAGCCGCTGATGGAAAGACCTTGCGGATCGGCTGGACCGCATGGTCGGACGCGGAGGCGGTCACCAATATCGCCAAGCAATTGCTTGAGCAGCGGCTCGGCTACAAGGTCGAACTGGTGATGACCGACATCGGTCTGCAATATCAGGGGATCGCCAGGGGCCAGCTCGACCTGATGCTGATGGCCTGGCTGCCGACCACCCACAAGGCTTACTGGGACAAGCACTCCGGCGAGATGGTCGACCTGGGCATCCTGTACGGCAATGCCAAGCTCGGCTGGGCGGTGCCGGCGTATGTGCCGGCCAGCGAACTCGGCAGCATCGCCGACATGAAAAAGCCTGAAGTGCAGAAGAAACTCAGGAGCCAGGTCCAGGGCATCGATCCGGGCGCCGGACTGATGAAGGCTTCCGAAAGTGCGATCAAGAACTACGGCCTGGACGGCTACCAGCTGCTGACCGGTTCGGACGCCGCGATGGTGGTCGCACTCGACCGGGCGATCAGGCGCAACGAGTGGATCGTCATCACCACCTGGACGCCGCACTGGATGTTTTCGAAATACAAGCTGCGCTATCTGCAAGACCCGAAGCAGTCGCTGGGCGGCGCGGAAGCGATTCACGCCTTGTCGCGCAAGGGTTTCGAGCGGGATTTTCCGAAGGCGGCGGCGTTCATCAAGAACTTCCAGATCCCGCTGGCGGATCTGGAAGGCATCATGCTGAAAGCCAGGGATACGTCCTACGAAAAGGAGGCGGCGGCCTACATCCGCAGCCATCCGCAGATGGTCGATCAATGGCTGAGGGACGCCAGGTAACGGCCGGCTGACGCGTTGAAATGAAAAAATCTGCATGTGACAGCGCAGCAAACAAGGTGGTCGTGCCATGGCGCTGGTAATCGTGTGTGCGCCATCTGCATTCTCAGAGCCAGCGGCAGGTAGGCTGGGTCCGGTGAGCGCCTGAATCTGGCTTTTCTCATCGACACACAACACCATGGCTTTGACGGCGGATCGATATACAGTCCACGATGTCGCGGGTCTTTCGACAAAAGCGGGTCGGTGGATAATTAGAAGATTTCCTGACGGTGCGTTGCAAGCAAAGGCGGCTGATCGCTGTCTGCGACAGTTTCATTAACACACCTTTGTCGGAGACTGTGCTGGAAAATGAGGTCGCGCAATGGCGTGCGGTTGGACGGGATTTCCGGGCCAAGCGCACAGTCTCTTAAGCCGCTGTCTCCGGCAGGCTTATGGTTTGCATTTTTGAGCATATTTGGCGCCAGCGCGGCCTCCAGCATGATTTGACTTCGCCTCGCGGATCTGGTTGCTAGCTACCACACCCGCTTTTTGATGGCCCAGTCGGCGCTGTTGTCTGACAGCAGCAGCGCAGCGATCTGGCCAGCGTGGGTTGATGCCGACTGTCAGGACAACGCCTTCCGCGTCGGGCCAGTTGGCGGCGGCCAGCGCTTCGGTGGCTCGTGTCCCGGTGCCAGCGCTTTGCAGGTTTCATAGGCAAGATCCAGCGCTTGGGCGGTTTGCTGAGTCCGCCGCGTGGGACTTACCAGTATCCGTACGTCTTTTGGCAGCCGCGCCTTGAGCCAGCGCTATCAAGGCGGCTTGTTGCGCTCTTTGTCGGTCAGGGCTCGAGTTGCATCGGGTGAGCCTTCTTCCGCGTGGTGTGACGCCACAAGATCAGATTCATGGTCCCTCCGATTTGCAATTCCATGCAGACCGCAGACGGACTCTGCCAAATCATTTCCTGCAGGGGATGCTCGGTGTGAACTGCTGCCAGAGTTTGCTGAGTTTGCGAACGTCCCGTTCAGTGCACACCGCGAGATAACCTCGGACGAAGCCGGCGCTGAGTGGGAGGTCGGGGTGGCTGTGTCAAGCTGGCGATTCGGCACGGCGGCTCGGAGAGCTAGTGCATCCTGCAGGGTGGTCAGCGCTCGACGAAGGGTCGCACCCGCTTGGCCGGATACAGCGACTCGAAGACTCGGTCGCGTAGCGCACTTTCTAGGCGCAATGCGCACCCGATGGCGCGCCTCTGGTGCGCGCCGCGCAGCTGTTTGCGCGCTTCTTCAATTTTCCATAGCAGAGCGCGAGTGTCTGCGCAGCGAATCTTACGAGCGGTGCTGAACGCTCCCCGCTCAGACTCCACAAGCAGTTCGCGCCAGCGCGCCCCCTGGATCCAGCCGCCGAGGGTGAGAAAGAGAAGAGCATACCGTATCGAACCCACGGCCCGTGCCGCCTTTTGCCGGTTTTCCTGGGCCACCGCGATCGCGGCCTGCTGCAGCTGCACCAATACCGGCTCGTCAGGGCAGGCGCTGGCGACTACCGCTAAGGTGCTGCCGGACAATACTTCCCAGTCGCGCGCTGCGCCTAACGCGGTTGCCAGCCAATCGAGCTCTGCCTGCAGTGCGGCAGGGCAAGGCGCGACTTCGGCGAACAGCCCGAGCGCGGAGCGCAGTCGGCGCAGACCGACCCGCATCTGGTGCACCTTTCCGGATCGCTGCCTGCGAGACCCGGTTTCGTTGCCCTGGATTTGCGTCAGGCAGTTGCCGGTGATGACCTGAAATCCTTGCTCGGCGCTTAAACGTCGAGGAAGTTCGAGGTGCGCGGCCTTGATTACTGCCGGCGGCTGGGCGCGACAGCGCATAGCTGCGTTCGCCTTGCTGATATTGCCGACCCGCAGCGGCACCGCATTTTGCAGTTGCAATGCGAACGCGAACAGCTCAGCCGGATCGCCGGACTTGAGCTCGAGTTCGACCTCACTGATCGGCACCCGGCTGCGCGTGCTGCACTGCGCCTTGATCGAGCGCCAGTTCGACCTCGCCGCCGTGCGCCAACTGCAATAGCCAAAGCGTGCGCTGGAACTTGGTGGTGAAAATCGGAGCCAGCTGATCGCTCAGCGCTACGGCGGCCAATATCTTGGCCCAGTTTGGCTGTGTCCGACCAGATCACTCAACGCAAGCAGATCGGATGCGCTCCGTCTACGCGGGATTCCCACTCTGACGCTGGTGCAACCCAGCAGCGACCTGCGCCGCCTTTCAGGGTCTGAATCCAATGGCGGTTTACCAGGCGCACCCGCAATGCAGCATCGTGCCGCACAGAAGGAGGTCCGGTGTGTCGAAGTAGATGCGGTGAGCAGTGGCAGCGCGGCTTGGCGATTGCATGGTGACGCAACAGCGGATGGCGGCTAAAGGCTGCAGCGTGGCTGGGTGAGCAACAGCTTCAATAGATTTCCATGGATGACCTCACCGGAAAATTTTTCGCAGACCAGGCAGGCAAGGGCAGCTATTTATATCAAATAACTGAAAATGGTATATGGTACAAATAGCATATTCTGCTTATTGAAGCGTGCTATAGATCAAATTACATCGTTTTTGGCTATTGTCAGATTGGAGGTTTGTCATGACTGCAGCGACACCTAAAACCACCCGCGCCACTCTCCCAACACACGCAAAAAAACCAGTGGCAGCCAAGGCTCAAATACCCGCCAAAGCCGCGGTAGCGCTAAGCCCGGCACTGAAGAAAAGCACCATTGAGTCCGCAAAGGCCAAGCACATTGCACCAGGTGTGGAAAAATCCGCCAGGAAGGCCAAGTCCGTTCGCGACAGCTTTACCATGCCCGAGACGGACTACGGCAAACTTGCCGCACTCAAGAGCAAATGCCTGGCTGCAGGTATGAGCGTGAAGAAGAGTGAGTTGCTACGCATCGGCCTGCATCTGCTGGAAACGCTACCCATAGCAAGGATGAAGGCAGCGGTAACTGCGCTGGAGAGCGTCAAAACTGGCCGCAAGGCAGTAAAGGTGTCAAAAAAAGGAAAGCACGCGAAGCTGCATTGAGCCGATATCAGGTCAGTGTTTCGAGCAACTTGCTCTGGGCTGAGTAAGCATGGCCGCGCTGCCGCTTGCGTCGATAGCTGCCATCGGCGTTCATTTCCCAGGCCTGGCTATTGTCCTTGAGATAGGGTTGCAGCCCTTCCTTGATGACGCGCTTCTTGAGCGCGGGTCGAGTACCGGGAAGGACACTTCGATGCGGCGGAAGAAATTGCGGTCCATCCAGTCGGCGCTGGAGAGATAGCACGTCTTCGCGCCGTCGTTGTAGAAATAGAAAATCCGCGTGTGTTCGAGGAAGCGGCCGATGATCGAGCGCACGCGGATGTTCTCGGAAACCCCGGGACGCCGGGCCGCAGCGCGCACACGCCGCGCACGATGAGGTCGATCTTGACGCCGGCGCATGGAAGCCTCGTACAAGCGCCTGCGATGATCTGCGGCTCGAGCAGCGCATTCATCTTGGCAATGATCACGTGCCTTGCTTGCCGGCCTTCGCATGCTGGTCTTCGTGCTGGATCGCGGCGATCAGTTCGCTGGTGCAGGGTGAACGGCGATTGCCACAGATGCACGCAGCTTGCTGGCCTTGCCCAGGCCGGTGAGCTGCATGAAGACATCGTTGACGTCGCGCGCAGATCTCCTCGTTGCAGGTGAACAGGCCGAAATCGGTGTACAGCTTGGCGGTGCGCGGATGTGATAGTTGCCCGTGCCGAGATGCACATAGCGCGCGCAGTTGCCCGTCTTCGCGCCGCACCACCAGCGCCATCTTGGCATGGGTCTTGTGCCCGACGACGCCATACACCACATGGGCGCCGACCTCTTCCAGCTGTGCCGCCCAGTTGATGTTGGCTTCCTCGTCGAAGCGCGCCAGCAGCTCCACCACCACGGTGACTTCCTTGCCGCTGCGCGCCGCGCTCGATCAGGCCTCCATCAGCTCGGAATCGGCGCCGGTGCGATACACCGTCTGCTTGATCGCCACCACGTTGGGATCGTGCGCCGCCTGCTCGATGAAATCGACCACCGGCTTGAAGGACTGGAACGGCTGGTGCAGCAGGATATCGCCCTTGCGGATGGCGCGAACATGTCCGGCTGCTTTGACCAGCTGCTTGCGGCAAGCCCGGCACGAAGGGCGGATATTTGAGATCGGGACGATCGACCCGGTCCGGCATCTGCATCAGCCGCACCAGGTTGACCGGGCCGTTGACCTGGTACAGATCATCCGCGGTCAGGCCGAACTGCTGCAGCAGAAATTCGGCCATCTCCGCCGAACAGTTGTCGGCGACCTCGAGCCGCACCGCGTCGCCGAACTGGCGCTGCGGCAGTTCGCCCTGCAGCGCGTGCGCAGGTTCTTCACTTCTTCCTCGTCGACGAACAGGTCGCTGTTGCGCGTGACGCGGAACTGGTAGCAGCCGCGCACCTTCATGCCGGCAAACAGTTCGCCGACATGGGCGTGCAGGATCGAGGACAGGAACACGAAGCCGTATTCGCAGCCGGCGATCTCTGCGCGGCAGCCGGATCACCCGCGGCAAGCACGCGCGGCGCCTGCACGATGGCCGCGCCGGAATTGCGGCCGAAGGCGTCCTTGCCCTCGAGCTCGACGGCGAAGTTCAGGCTCTTGTTGAGCACGCGCGGGAAAGGGATGCGCGGGATCGAGCCCGATCGGCGTCAGCACCGGCATCAGCTCGCGGAAGAAATAATCCTTGATCCATCCGCCTGCTGGGCGTGTCCAGTGGGTGCGGCGCAGGAAGCGGATATCCTGCCTCGGCCAGTCAGGAGTCAGGACCTCGTTGAGCAAGCTGGTACTGGTGCGCGACCAGCTCGTGCGCTCTCGCGGGTGACCAACGCGAACACCTGCCGCGGCATCGATGCCATCGGGCCCGGTGGCGGTTGCGTGCAGCTTGATCTGCTCCTTCAGGCCGGCGACGCGGATCTCGAAGAATTCGTCCAGGTTGCTGCTGACGATGCACAGGAAGCGCAGGCGCTCCAGCAGCGGCGTGCCGGTGATCTTCGGCCTGCGCCAGCACGCGCCGGTTGAATTCGAGCTGGCACAGTTCGCGGTTGATGAAGTATTCCGGTGCGTTCAGCTTGTCCAGGTGCCAGTTGGCTTGGCTGTGGCCTGACTTGGGGTGGAGATGGAAACGTCAATGCGCGGGGGAGAGGTGGCGAGCTGTTATCGATGCTGCTGTTTTGTCCTTCGATTTTTTGTATTCTGGACATGCTCACTTGCTGCTGGGCATGTTGCTGCGCTACGCAAAGGTCCGTTCCATAGTCGTCACTGCGATTTGCAGAGACAGTTTACGCCAACGGGTGGATGCCTTGTGTAAATTGCCGTGCGAATAATGCATCAAAACATTTATATCATTCTCGTGCTTATTGGGTGTGATCGTAAATTATGCATCACAAAATATGATGCGAGCGACGACTTAAGATTGGCATGTTCCGAACGATCTGACAGGCGATATTGCGCAGCGACCCAGATAACTTGGTGCTGGAAATTCGAGCCCTTGGGGCCTATAAAGAAAAGTGAGTCCGACCTGAGTGGTGTATGTGAGACTTACTTGAACACTAATTTACGCCACGTCTGGGATTTAACCGTTTCGTTGATCATGAAACTAATCACCTGGAACATCCAATGGGGGTGCGGCGCTGATGGCCGCGTGGACCTCGATAGAATCGTCGCAAATGCTCGCTGGCTTGGAGATTTCGATGTCCTGTGCCTGCAGGAAGTGTCTGCCGCTTACCCCGAGTTGGCTGGCTGCGATGGCAGCGATCAATTTCAAGGCATTACGGACTGCCTGCCCGGTTATACCGCTGTCGCCGGCGTGGCCACGGACACTCCCCATTCCTCTGGCAAGCGGCGCAGCTTCGGCAACATGATCTTTTCGCGCCTGCCGGTCTTGCAGGTATTCCGCCACTTACTGCCGTGGCCAGCCGAGCATGGGGTCTTGAGTATGCAGCGGCTTGCGCTTGAAGCGACGCTTGAAACGCCGCTCGGACTGGTGCGTGTGACTACGACCATCTCGAATACTATTACGCACTACAGCGGGCAGCACAGGTGGAGCGGTTACGCGAGTTGCATTGGGAAGCTGTTGGCCAAGCGCGCACGGCACGACCAGGCGACGCATCCGATGGCTCTTTTGCAGCGTGCCACGGGCTGCGGTAGCGATCCTGACCGGTGACTGCGACTTCAGGCCAGAAGCGCTGGAGCGAACGCGTTTGTGCGCCCCGATAGACGAAGCGACCCGCCATATTGTGACGCGTGGGAAATCGTCCATCCCGGTGAGCGCATGCGCCGACGGTCGGCCTATATGACAAGGTGCAATGGCTCGGGCCGCCGTTCACCTTCGATTTTGTATTCGTTAGCGAGGATTTGGTACCCCGCGTGCGGGATTTGCAGGTGGATTGCGCCAGTGATGCATCCGACCACCAACCGGTCTTGCTGGAACTTGTCTGATAGGCGGTCAAATCTACCTCATCTCGTAGTTTCAAATCGGTGGTGTAAAAAATTGTGACTAATTTTGCAATGAAATGCTGTTCATTAGTATTGATTTTGTTTATTGAATTTACATATTTTTGTTAATGTGCAATTAATACTTTGTCTGACCATATAAGATATTAGGAGTCGTTGGTACATGGCGCATCATTAATAGGATAACAAATAACAGGGGGAAATCTTACTTAGGAGATTTTGAATGCTTGATAAGTCATCGTATTTCGATACCCAAAATGAATTGAGGCAGCTCCGATACATTGAATTACTTGCGAAGAATTAAATCGGCCAGTACAAGAAATTACGCTGTGTATGAAGATGTCCTGATGCATCTAAAAGAACAAGCCAGAATCCAAGACTATCTTGTAATATTTGCATCAAAAAGAGTGAAGTTGCTCTTCAAAAAATTAAATTAGCTCAGAGGTGATCCGGCAGTCGGTGTCATACAGCAAATTGCGGATAATTCATGGTTCGCGCTAAACATCAGCATATTGGGTAGAGGAACGCGATACAACGGCAAGCGATTGCACGCTTTTCGGCAGTCGATTAATGGCCGTGGCCCGCTGCCATTCGTTGCTCCTCCTTGTTGAAGAGGAAAACAGAAATATTTCCCAGTGATTGCCAATCATCTCTCGTCTGCAAGAGATGCTGCGACGCCGGCCATCGAAGAAGGCGCGAGCACGTTCACTATCTGCGCTTCTTTAGCTAAGGCAATTTATCCAATTGGTCATTCGAATACTTTCGCAGGCGGACAGCATCGTTGGTGGTTCGCGCCAAATTTCACCATGCCAAAAGCAGGCAGCGGAAAATGACAACGGGCCGCAAGAGCGGCCCGTCAAAATCCTGCACAACTATCGCTTATTTTGGCAGCTTTAGGGGCAGCGTCTTCTGTCGTTTCTGAAAACTGCTCCGTTGCGTTGACAACCTGCGGTTCAACCGTTTCAACGGCTTGCTTGGTGGCTGCAGTCAACTGCTCGTAGCCGGCATGGGCATTATCGATGGCCGATTTCAGTATCGCAACCGCCTGTTCGGAACCAGTCGGTGCGCTTTTGGTGATGTTATCCACTAGCGCAGTTATTTTGCTTTTGCTGTCAGCCAATTGGGCTTCAGCGGCTTTCGTGAACTCAATCTGGAGGCCAGTGGCGATATCGGTCAAGTCACGTCTATACGATGCGATTATTTCCGCAGTCGGCTTCGTTTGTGCGGCGGCTAGCGAGAAAAATTCCTGCGGACGCTTGGCGGAAGATAATTGTTTTACTACCGCAATGGAGTTTTCCACGGACGCTTTGGTAGCACCGATGTTCAGTGCAATAGTCTTTTCTACACCTTCAATAGTCTTGCTGCTCAGCGCATGAAAGGCTGCGATTTGAGATTCAAACAGGGCTTTGGACGCGGATGTAAATTGTTCTGAATTAGAAAACATGTAGTGCTCCTCAGGATTGAATGGATGGCTAATGGCGGTCGCCGGAAAAATGCCGTGGAGAACAATTTGTGCTCTACTGGAAGACTTAACGATGTCCGGGATTGTTTTCGAAGAACGTTGAAATTATTGGACACCTCCAATCACACTCACACCTGTGCCAAGAGGAATCACGCATAGCAGACTTCTCTGTTCATTTACTGGCCAACGGACACATAACGGCTATCTTGCTGTTCGGTGCTATTGGGCTGCGTAAAAAAATAAGAATATGTTATTCATAAAAACTATGACGTTTCATACGAAATTGTCCTCGGACAGATGGAAAGATACTATTGGATGGTGACGTCTTGATGACATGGGGACTGTTGCAGTGCGACGCCGATTGTGCGATAAACGGGCCGCAACAGGATGCTGAAATGGTGAAGTCAAACAGCGTCCAATTGTTTCCACCTCAGTGTGCGATAAAGCTAATTTAAAAAAATATTCAAGGGTTAATCGTACTGGATCAATAGCTTGATGATTGCCGCGCATACAGTGGTATATGGAAGGTTGGACGAAACGGCCTGCCTATCCTCAATCATATTGCCATCTAAATAATGAAACAATGAAGCATCATGACGCCATGCAGGCTACCCGAACTGGTCGAGTTGGAGCGCATCATCACAGAAGGTGCGGCCGCATCTTGAGGTGCGGAATGTCGCCGAAGTCGCAGCGGACGGAGTTCGCTTCCCCATTTATGCGTTAGCGCTAGGGAGTCAAGATCCTGAGGCACCTGCAGTCGGGTTTTTTGGCGGCATCCACGGCCTGGAGCGCATAGGCACTCAAGTATTGCTGGTTTTTTTGCACAGCTTGCTGACACGTCTACGCTGGGACAGCGTGCTGCAGCGCCAGTTGAACTCGGTTCGCCTGATTTTCATGCCGCTAGTGAACCCTGGCGGCATGTGGGAATGCACGCGCAGCAACCCTCAAGGCGTGGACTTGATGCGCAATGCCCCGCTCGAAGCCGCGGACAAGGTTCCTTTTCTGCTCGGCGGACAGCGCATCAGCACACGCCTACCCTGGTTTCGCGGTGTCGCCGGCGCACCGATGGAAATCGAAAGCCAGGCGCTTTGCCGCGTTGTGCAGGATGAGCTGTTCCCGCGCGCCTTCAGTCTCGCCCTGGACTGCCATTCCGGATTCGGCCTGCGCGACCGGATATGGTTTCCCCATGCGCACACTGCGGTGCCTATCCAGCATCTACCGGAAGTGTCTGCTCTGGAACAGCTGTTCGAGCAGACCTACCCCAATCACAACTACCTGTTCGAGCCACAAAGTCGACAATATCTGACCCACGGCGATCTGTGGGATTACCTGTACCTGCGGGCGGCTGGAAACGACCAGCGCATTTTCTTGCCTTTAACTCTGGAAATGGGGTCCTGGCTATGGGTCAAGAAAAATCCGCTGCAACTCTTTTCTCGCCAGGGCATCTTCAACCCCCAACCCACTCACCGTCTGCAGCGGGTGTTGCGCAGCCATTTGGTCTGGCTGGATTTTCTGACGCGAGCTGCATGTGGTCATCAGCGTTGGCTGCCGGTTGGCGCAGCGCGGGCGCAGCAACAGCAGCGGGCTGTTAACCGTTGGTACCGAGACCAAACACAATGAGTACCTGGATCTTCTTGCGCGGGTTGATGCGAGAGACGCGCCATTGGGGAAATTTTCCGGCCGTTTTCAGTAACGGAATTGCCGGGGCCGACGTCATTCTGCTCGACCTACCCGGCAATGGCCGCTTGCACCAGATGCCAAGCCCGCTGCGGGTGGAAGACATGGTGGAGCATTGCCGGCGCGACCTGCAGGCGCGCGGCATCGCGCCGCCTTATCAAGTGCTCGCCTTGTCCTTGGGTGCGATGGTGGCCGTCGCGTGGGGCGCGCGCTATCCGGAAGAGCTCACTGGCTGCGTGCTGATCAACACCAGCCTGCGTCCGTTCAGCCCGTTCTACCAGCGTCTGCGTCCGCGCAATTACACGAATTTATTCGGTTTGGCCTTGCGACCGTCTGATCCCGTCAAGCAAGAACAGCTGATCTTGCGCCTGACCAGCAGCAATGGCGAATCCCAAACAAATACGCTGGCCGCCTGGGTCGCTTACAAGCAGGAATATCCGGTCTCGCGTAACAATGCACTGAGCCAACTGATCGCGGCCGGGCGATATCGTGCTCCTGCGCGCAAGCCGGCACCGCCAATGCTGATGCTGGCCAGTATGATGGACCAACTGGTGAACTCGCGCTGCTCTCAGCGCTTGGCCAGCCAATGGAACGCCCCCTTGGTCATGCACCCCAGTGCAGGCCACGACCTTCCCCTGGATGATGGACCTTGGGTCGTACGGCAGGTACGCAACTGGCTGGCGGCCCCGGATTAAATAGACTTTTCATTTATGAGTCGACATGAGCATCAGCTTGAGGCTATCACACCAAGCCAGGAAATTGTCGCAGCAGCCAGATGGCGTTTTGGTGAGCATCCACACCTGGAATGAATTTGTCGGCAAGACATCAGGCTATAGCTACATCGAAGCCATAGGCGATATCCCGGGAGCACATTGGAGACGCCCCGGCAATGACGATGCTGGCAACAGCATGAGCGAGTTTCATAACGCGGACGGTACGATGAAGCCGCCCGACGAAATTTGCGGTTTCTGGATGGAAGATGGCTTTCAGTGCAGCCAGCAGACGGCGTTTTACTGGGGTACCGGCTGGCGCGCCTCACTCCCTTTTTCTATGTCTGGTTAATGAACTGGGAGCGCATCAGCGTGTATGACGGCGGGTGGTGTGAATGGAGTCGCGATCCCGGTAACCCTGTCGTTTGCGGAGTACGGCCTCCTTGAGCGGAATTCAAGTTCCGCCTTGATCAGGTTGCTTTCGAATCACGACAGAACCGGTAAAAATCAGGGCTCGCAGAGCGAGCAGTTCAGGGATGGCGGGGCGACGAGGCGGGTGGCGACGCAACGGTTTGGTGCGAGTCTTGCGGGCTTACTTCAAGCCGAGCAGTTCATACACTTCCAGCGGTTTCTGCCGGCCTTTCACCTGGATCACGGTCGCCGCACGCACCATGACCTGATCCTGCACGCGGGCATAGACGGCGGCGCTGATCAGGATCTGGTCGATGCCGGCATGCTCCTGGATGCGCTTGGCGATGTTCACATCGTCGCCGATCGCGGTGTACTCCATGCGTTGCTTGCTGCCGACCAGCCCCAGCACCGCCTCGCCGACGTGCAGGCCGATACCGACAGAGAGGCGAAACAGCGGCGAGATCTCCACGCACAAGGCCCGGATCGCATCGCGGATGCCGAGCGCGGCGTGGACCGCGCGCAGCACATGGTCGGGCTGGGGCAGCGGCGCATTGAACCAGGCCATCACCGCATCCCCGAGGAATTTGTCGATCGTCCCTTCCTGCGCCAGCACGGCGTCCGTCATCGCGCCCAGATAGCGGTTGAGCAAGCCGACCAGATCGTCCGGGTTCAGTTGCTCGCCGATGCTGGTGAAGCCGTGGATATCGGCGAACAGGATGGTGATCTCGGTGCGCCGGCCTCCCAACTGCAAGTGCTCGGCATCGATCTGGGCCAGGATCGCCGGCGACACCATGTATTGCAGCAGCTTGCGCTGCGCTTCCATCTGCCTCTTTTCCGTTACGTCGTCCAGCACGATCGCGATGCCCTGCGTCTGCTCGGAGCCTCTGAGGATCGAGAGGTTGAAGCGCAGATGGATGGCGCCGCGCTGGGCAATAGTGGGGTTCAGTTCGAGACCGATCAACGGCTTGTCCGCCCGGGCAGTGTTCAACACATGCGGCAGCAGCGCCATCCCCAGCGGCGGCTGCAGTTCGACGATATTGCGCCCGATCAGCTCGGCGGCATCCCGATAGCCGAGGATGTGCAAGGCGGCCAGGTTGCACAGCGTGATCTTGCCCTGCAGATCGGTGGTGATCACCCCGCTGACGATCGAGGAAAACACATTGTCGAGCAGATTCTTCACGGCCGTAGTCTCGGCCAGCGAACGACGCAATTGATTTTCGTGCTCCTGCATGCGTCCGGCCATGCGGTCGAAGGCGCCGGCCAGTTGACGCAATTCCCCTTGTCCGGGCGCCAGCCCGGTGCGCGCCTTGAGGTCGCCCGCCTGCAGGCGTTCGGTGGCCGTGAGCAGCGCGCGCGCCGGATGCAGGACGAAGACCGCGCCAAACCACCAGGCAGTGGCCAGCGCGAGAATGGTGATTGCGCCGAAGAACAGCAGGCGGTAGGCAAAGGCGCGGTTCACCTCCGCAAATGCGAGCGAGGTCGGGATCCCGATCGCCAGGTACGCCTCATTGGTGACGACCACCCCGCGCGTGCTGCGTATCGGCCCGAACGCGAACAGGCTCATCACGCCTTCCAGGTTGGGGAGTTCAACCGCGCCTTCCTCCTGGCCGGCGAGTATGGTTTCGACCAGCGGGTTTCCTGCCTCGGCAATCCCGATCCAGCGTTGCCAATGCGGATAGTGGAACAGCACGGTGCCGTTGCGGTCGAGCATGATGAGCGTGGCATCGGGCGGCAGGCGTGCCTCGCTGGCCAGCTGCCCAAGCCAGCTCAGATCGAGCGCGGCGAACACCACGCCTTTCGGATAGCCGGTTTCATCGGGGATCGGATAGCCGAAGTCCAGGCTGGCCTTGCTGGTGACGCTGCCGATCTGGTAGTCACCGATCGCCAGGCCGCGGTTCTGCAGCGTGCGCTGGAAAAAGGCGTGGTCGGCGAGACTCAACGGTTTGGCCAGGCGCAGCCCGCTGCAGAACACATTGCCGTCCAGGTTCGCCGCACCCAGATTGGCATAGAACGGGTACTGTTCGAGGAAGTCGCCGAACAGGGTGCTGCATGCCGACTCGTTGCGATCGCGCACCACCGGCAGTTGCGCTAAGGCGACCAGCAATTGCCGCGCACCCTCGATGAAGCGCTCATGCTGGCTGGTCGTCAGGTGCAGCAGGCGCACCGTATCCTGCTGAACCCGCTGCACCGCCGCATGCCGCTCTTCAAGGTTGGTGGCGAGGATCAGCAGCAGCGTCGGCAGCACGGCCAGCAGCACCAGCAGGAGCAGATGCGCCCGCAGGCTGCCGGCCATTTCGCGAACGGCTGCAGGCACCCGAAGCAGCTTTTTGAAGCGCGTTGCAGACATGGATGCATTCCCTCCGTTGCCGGCTAGCCGGGCTCAAGGCGCCTTGTCAATCTCGGCAATGACCGCTTCCAGCATCCGTTTCAGGTCTGTGCGCAGCAGCGCCGTGCCGAGCAGCGAGGGCACGAAAAAATTCGGCTCCACCATTCCGGAATAACTGATACTGGTGCCGCTTACACCATTGCGGATGGATGGCGCCAGTTCCCAGCGCGTGACATAGTGCTTCATGTCGCCCGTGACCAGCACAATGTCGAGCGCGGAGCATGGTTGTTCGGTCACCCGCAGCACCAGATGGATGGTGCGCGTCATGATGAAGAAACCGACCCGGCCTTTCTGCTCGATCGTCGCTTGCGTATCGTTGCGCTCCAGCAGTTTCGATGACAGCAGATTCGGCACGAACTCATGCAGTCGCTCATAATCGGTCAGCACCTGCCATGCCTTTTTCTGCGAGCGGCGCACAAAGCCGCTGGCGTGCATTTCGAAAAAGCGCTGCTCATCCTGCTGCATGCGGCTGACCGAAACTTCGATGCTGTCCGCATCTTGCGGTGCCTGGGCAAAAACAGGTGGCTGGCTCATGAGCAGCAGAATAAGAGCGAAAAGGGGTTTCATCGCGCGGATCGCTTACGGCACCACTTCCAGCACGCCTTCCATCCCCTGTTCCCGGTGGCTCTTGAAAAACAGCAGCTTGTTGCGGCAGAAGAAGGGATAAGTCCCGGTGGCGGTAGGGGTGAACCTGACTGTCTTGACCTCGGTGTCCAGCACCTGATCCAGCACGATTCCCGCTTCGGGCGCCTTGATCACCAGTGTATGCGGCACGATGCCGGCCTCCCGGCTGAGCGAGAGTTCGACCGGCAGATTGGCCTTGAGCACCAGATGGCGCGGCTTGAAGAAATAATTGCCGCCGACGATGGCCGCACGCTGCACGCCGTCGCTGATCGACCTGCGCGACCACCGTGTCCGCTTCCTGCTGCGGCGTGTCGGCATACGCGGGAGCGGCCAGCAGCCCGCAAGCGAAGGCGATAAAAACCGGCAGCAGGGCTTTCATGGCAACTCCCTTCATGCACAAAAGGATTTTGCAACAATCACTACCAATAGACCGCGATTATTGGTACTAATTCAATTTCGGGCAAGTGAGGGAGTATTTTTTATTGCGCAATGAATACGTGCGGCAAGTGCCTTGTTTTGATGTGTACACGGAGGGAGTATGTGGTGATGAATGGCATCAGGCGGGGCGGGCGGCAGCGGGCACATCGAGCACGAGATCGGATTCCGGATGGGCGACGCAGGGCAGGATGTAGCCGTCCTTCTTTTCGTCTGCGCTCAAGCCGGGCCACTCGATGCGGTAGCTCACGCGCCCGCTGCGCAGGCGGCAGATGCAGGTACGGCAGGTGCCGTTGCGGCACGAGCTGGGCAGGCGCACGCCGGCCAGTTGCGCCGATGCCAGCAATGTCATCGAGCCGGGCGCGTCGAAGGTCCAGCCTTTCGGTTCGATCGCGACACAAAAAGCGGCGTCGTTCATGCCCATGTTGCCGGCCTCAGACTTCATACAGTTCCAGCGGCAGGCCGTCGGGATCGGCAAAGAAAGTGAATTTCTTGCCGGTATATTCGTCGATCCGGATCGCTTCCACGTCGATTGCGTGATCCTGCAAATGCTGCACCGCTGCGCTCAGGTCAGGCACGCGAAACGCCAGATGCCGCAAGCCGCAGGCTTCCGGCCGGCTGGGGCGCGGCGGCGGGGACGGAAAGGAAAACAGCTCGATTTGCACGCCGTCGGGCGTGCGCAGATCGAGCTTCCAGGAATCCCGCTGCTGCCGGTAGACCTCCGCGACGACCGCCAGGCCAAGCACTTCGGTATAAAAATGCCTGGAGCGCGCGTAATCGGCCGCGATGATGGCGACGTGATGAATGCCGGTGATGTTCATTTTTTCAAGAGTGGAGGAATTTCAATCAGCAGTGCCTGACACGTTCCGAGAGGATCTCGGCCGTGTTGTTAAATTATCCTGCCTTATCAAGCCGGCAGGATAATTCGGTCCGTTAATCGATGTAAATAGACGCGCAAAAAATGTTAATTCATTTACCAGCGTATTTGCGGTAAGGATACCCCAGGCAGAATGCCCGCCACCGACAGTATGATCAGGATCAATAGAATGATGAAAAGCACGCGCACGATGCGTCCAACCGGTGCCGGCAACGGCAACATGCCGATTAACCACCATATCAATCCAAAGACGACCAGGTACACAATCAAACTGATTATTAAGTTCATTTTATTTTCCTTTGGCGCTGTTGAAATATCTTTATGAAAGTGCAACAAGCTTGGAAATCTTCTTGATTCGATGCGCTGGGTTTTGCGGCGCCAGTTTTGCTGATTTCCATCCGGAGATGACGCCGTTCAACTACTGTTCAGTTTAGGTCTTGCGTACTTTGGTGTCGATGAGTTCTTCCACGTCGCCCACCGCTTTCTGCACTTTTCCGGTGACTTGCTTTTCCAGTCCCTTGATCTGCTGCTTTTCACTTCCAAGCAATTTACCTGCTTCTTCCTGCACTTTGCCGACGATTTCTTTTGCAGTGCCTTTAATCTGGTCTTTGTTCATGCTGTTTCTCCTGATTGAAAGCATCAAGGTGCGCCTGTAAACAGAACGAGTCTGTTCGGTTCCGAACATAGGAAACCGGAAGCCGGATTCATCAATCGTACCAACACGCAGGCATTAATGTCATTTGGAAACATCTTCTGTCGCTTGCCGATCTGTGCGCAAGCGCACTGAAACGCGTTGCCTTTGCTGGTATTGTTTGCAACAAATGGAGGGTGTGACGATGATTTTTCTGCCTGGGAGTACCAATATTGAACTCGCACTATGCTTGCCTGCGACCTTGTGCCGTGGATCCGGAGTGAACCTGCGATGTTGAAGGGTTTGAGCCGACTTTGGGTGCGCGGCCTGGTGCGCGCGGGAAAGGCGCAACAGAAGCAAGCCACGAAATTGATCAAGAGCCTGCTCGCCAAGCCGAAACCGAAGATCAAGCCCAAGCCAAGCCCGGAATCAGGCCAGTCAAGCGGCCCGGCACACAGCTTGCCAGTGTGAGGGTCGCGGGCAAAGCCCGCGTTCCGGCAGTGCAAGCCAATGTGAAAGCGGATGCCGGATCGCCCCGCTTGGCTGGTCAATGGCTGGCGTCCTATTATTCCTCATTGGCTGATGGCGGGATGCTGGCGGCGCGACGGATGCGCTATTACTTGTACCTTCCCGATCCATCTCCAGTGCAGTCGGCGCGTGGCAGCCAGGAAGAAAGAACATTGCCGCTGATCGTGATGCTGCATGGCTGCGAACAGACGGCGACGCAATTTTCGCAAGGCACGCGCATGAATCAGTTGGCCGAACAAAAAAAGTATGCAGTGCTGTATCCGGAGCAATCCTTGCGCTCGCATCCGAACCGCTGTTGGAAGTGGTATGACAAAGCCACGCAAGACGGTGGTGGCGACGTCAAAATAATCGTGGGGATGATAGAGAAAGTCGCTGAAAAATACCCGATTGACATGACGCGCATCTATATTTGCGGCATATCGGCCGGTGCCGCAATGGCTGATATTGTGGCGCTGAATCATCCGCATCTGATTGCGGCGCTCGGAATTCATTCGGGGCCGATGTTTGGCGCCGGGCATAGCATGATGGGTGCCTATGGCGTCATGCAGCATGGAGCCAGTAATCGTGTCGCCAGCGCCATCGCTGAAGTTTTGCACAAAGCCCCGGGGTTTCCCGGGATGCCGACCATTTTGATTCAAGGCCAGGGCGATAAAATCGTGCGCCCGATCAACCAGGCCCAGCTGGTGCAACAGTGTCTGCTGCTGAACCGGATGGCGGCAGAGTGCGCGGTGCCCGTTGTGATCAAGCCGGCCGGGCGGGTTGGCAGTCGCAATCCGGGCAGGGCGTATGAAACTGGTGATTTTTATCTTGGCAAAAAGCTGATGTTAAGGGTCGCCCAGATTACCCGTCTGGAGCATGCCTGGAGTGGCGGCGACGGCAGCCTGGCATTCAACTCTCAGTCGGGGCCAGATGCCAGCAAGATGATGCTGACATTTTTTGCGCGTCATCGGCGCATCAACAAGCCCTTGCGCGCGCGTGATGCGGGGCCGCCAGTCCGGCAGCTTGCCGTCGGATACAACTGATCATGAAACCGGCCTGCCTGCCCGTTTTTATCCGGCAGATACGCCGGGTGATCCATGGTGCCATTACCGATTGGATCAATCACCGTGCCGCCAGCAAGGGCGCAGCACTGGCTTTTTACACCTTGTTTTCGATGGCGCCGATACTCGTGCTGGTGATCGCGATTGCCGGTTTTTTTTACGGCACCGCAGCCGCGCAGAGAGAAATTTTGAGCCAATTACGGGGGCTGGTGGGAACGCATGGTGCGGAAGCGATCCAGCTGGTACTGGCCGGTGCCAGCAACCACGAGCAGGGGCGCCTCGCCACGCTGGTCGCCAGCGCCTTGCTCTTGTTCGGCGCCACCAGCGTGTTCGCTGAATTGAAAGCCAGTCTGGACGAAATATGGCAAATGCCCAACACGCGTGAAACCGGTCTGTGGGATTTGTTACACACTCGGCTGTTGTCGTTTGGCCTGATCCTGGTGCTGACATTTCTGATGATGGTATCGCTGGTGGTCAGCGCCGCCCTGGTGGTGTTGGAGCGCTACTGGGGCGGCATCTGGAAAGATGCGGCCTTCTGGCTGGCTTCGCTGTCGGGATTGATCGGCTTTAGCGTGATCGCCACCCTGTTTGCCGTCATTTACAAGATGCTGCCGCGCGTGCGTCTGTCCTGGCATGACGTGGCGATAGGCGCACTGGGCACCGCGGGCTTATTCGAGCTGGGGAAGTATGCGATCGGCCTGTACATCGGCAATAGCGGCGTCGCCAGTAGCTTTGGCGCCGCCGGATCGATGATCGCACTATTGCTGTGGGTGTATTACTCCGCGCAAATTTTCTTTCTGGGCGCCGAGTTCACGCGCCAATATGCGCTGCACATGGGCAGTTTGCGGCATCGCACAGATCCGGTGGAGCCGGTGGATTTTGTTGCTTCGTAATTCTGCGACGGCGTCGTCAGCGCTGAAGAATGCGGTAAGCGCCATTTTGGCAGGCATATTTGCATGCTTTTCCGGCTGCCGTTTCCTGCGTTGTCATGCCTGGCGGTTTTCCTGCACCAGTGTCTTTAGCTGCTCTAGCAGGGCGTCCCGCAGCGCATGGAGTTCACCCAGTCTGGCCAGCGGCGCCGGTTTCTGCGCTCTGGCGGCGGACTCCAGCATGGCCATCGCCAGCGCATGCACCTGGCGGTGCAGCGCCTCAATCGACTGGAAGGCCGGTTGCGCACCATAGCGGGCCAGCCCTTCGGCCTTGAGCCAGGTGCCGAAGCGGCAATGGCGGTGATCCATCGGCGGCGGGATTTCACGCTCTCCGTTGAGGTGGCTTTCCATCGCAACAATCCAGGCGCGGTGCTCGACGCTGGCGAACAGCAGCGGCAAATCATTGCGGTTCACAGCAGGCCGGTCGCGCCAGGCAGGATCCGGTTGCCAGGCCGCAGCCCAGCGTGGCAGGTCGGCCCCGGGCATCGCGGATCGGCGTCGCGATGCCGAACACCGGCACCAACTGTTTTTCGCCCATGGCAGGCTGGCTGAACGATGATTTCCCTGCTTGAGCGCGGCCGCTAGCGCATCAATATCCATGTGGCTGGCGCCGCTGCGCTCAGCCGGTCATTCAGTTCTTGATTGAGCTCGGTGGCAATCAGGGAGGCAGCCGAGAACTGCTGTTCGCTCACCAGTTGCTGCATATCCTCGCGCAGCATGCGGCTGGCGTAAATTGCCAGCGACCAGATACCGAGCAGAAAAATGGCCAGCAGTTAAATTGCGTCTGAGAGCATCTGTAATCGGGCACAACTGACTTTAGCATATCCGTTCGCGATGCTTGTCTTGCTGAAAGTTTTTCAAGCCGATTGCAGGTCGTACCGCAGCTGATGACGGATGGCCGGCGGAGCAGGTGCCCGCTGGCCTGTTCGGGATGAGCGGCTTGCCAGGATTGCCGGAATCTGTGCCGGCAGGGTCCTCGGCAATTGCCGTGAAAACAATAAAAAAAGGGGGGTATCACCAATAATGGTGATGCTGCCGCACTGATTCAGCGGGCTTCATAAAATACACCGGGGAGTAATTTTTTCGGCGGGAAAGTGCGTTCAGGCCGCCTTTTGCTTCGGATAGACCTGGACCAGCACGATGCGCGGGCCGTTCATTTTCTTGATCGCAATGTCGAACTGCGCGAATGCGATTCTTTGGCCTTCCTTCGGAATTTCGCCCAGTTTCACCATGATCAGGCCGCCCACCGAGGCGGCGCCTTCGAGGTCGAATTCTTCATTTTCGATATCGATGCCCAAGTTGCGTTCCAGCGTGTAAATCGGCAGGCTGCCTTTGCCGATCAGCGTGCCGTCGTCGAGCCGGGTCCAGTCATTATCGCTTTGCCTGAATTCGTCGCGAATTTCGCCGACCAGCGCGCTCAGCAGATTGTCCAGCGTCAGGAAGCCCTCCGGCTTTTTCCCTGCTTCGCCGACGATCACGAAGTGCGGTGCGCCCGCACGGAAGCGGCGGAACAGTTCGAGCGCCGGCATGCGCGGAGCAACGTGTTGCACCGGACGCAGATAGTCGTTCCAGTTATCGATCGATTTGCCTTCCTGCTGTGCCAGAAACAAATCCTTCAGATGGATGATGCCCAGCACTTGCTTGCCATCGAAATAGGGATAACGGCTGAAGCGGCTGCGCGCCACCGTTTGCATGTTGTCCTGCAAGGATTTCGAGCGATCCAGGGCGGCAACTTCATGCAGCGGGCGCATCAGGTCCGCCACTTCCAGTTCGCTGAAATCGAGCGTTTGCGCCAGCACGTTCCATTCATCATGGCTGAATTTGCCGCTCGGGCGGCTGGAGCGCAGGATCAGCTTGAGTTCATCGGCCGAGTAGTGCGCATCATGCGCATGGGCATTGTTCAGCCCTGCCAGGCGCAGCACCCAGTTGGCGCTGGCATTGAGCACCCAGATCGCCGGATACATCAGCCAGTAAAAACCATACAGCGGCAGCGCACTCCACAGGCCGATCTGGTCGGGGCTGCGGATCGCCATCGATTTCGGCGCCAGTTCGCCGACCACGATATGCAAGAACGAGATCACGAAGAAGGCGAATGCAAACGAGATGCCGTGGATGATTTCCGGCGAGCTGACGCCGGCCAGATCGAACAGCGGCACCAGCAAGCCGGCAAATGCGGGTTCGCCGATCCAGCCCAGGCCGAGCGAGGCCAGCGTAATGCCGAGCTGGCAGGCCGACAGATAGGCGTCGAGCTGGGTGTGCACCTTGGCCAGAATGCGCCCGGGCAGGCCATGTTTCTTGGCAATGGCGCGAATCCGGGTCGGCCGCAGTTTCACCAGACTGAATTCTGCCGCCACAAAGAAGCCATTGAGCGCGACCAGAATCAGCGCAGCCAGCACCAGCAGGATGTTTTCCATGAAAAAATTATATTGTCGGGGTGCCATACTATACATGGTGCGCCGAGTGCCCCGTACCGGACATGGCTGTGGCGGGGCGAGACGATCCGGCTGAGGCCGACCGTTGTCAGCGATCACGGGCGAGGGCGTCTGGCCACGTTCGCCGTCAGCGCTGCAATGCCCATGAGGCAGTCCCCGCTATGTGCGCCAGCGAACTGACTTGTCCGGGCAGCTTGCGTAGCCTAGTCGCTAATCGTAACGCGTCGTCAGGATGTGCGCCCGGGCTTATGCGTGCAGGGCGGCTGCGGATGCGACCTTGCGATGGCCTGATCCGCCTAAGCTCATCCTTGTCGCCAGAAGCTGATCAAATCTGGGTGACTGCTCACGATAGCGTGCACAGTTCTCATTAGCCAAATGAAGGAAATCATCATGATGTATTCAAAACAGTTGGTCGCAGCCTTGGCTGCGCTCGCGTTGGCGGGATGTTTTACCCTTCCCGCAGGTCCGGCCGGACCGCAAGGCGCGACCGGGGGTACCGGCGCAACCGGTGACACCGGCGCAACCGGATATACCGGCGCTACAGGACACACCGGCGCAACCGGATACACGGGCGCAACCGGCGGCACCGGTGCGGCCGGCGGCACTGGTGCAACAGGCGCAACCGGTGACACCGGCGCGACTGGGTACACCGGCGCAACAGGCGGGACCGGCGCGACCGGCAGCACCGGGGCAACCGGTAAGGCGGGAGCAAAAGGAAGCACAAGCGGGGAAACCGTCGTGATTGTGCCGGCTCGCTAAAATGCCCCTGCGGCGAACCCTGGCTTGGTATCGAGGGGTTCGCCGCCGAAGAGGCGCAGCGCAGTCAACGGTCCTGCCGGCCGCGGTCAGCATCTTCCGGCTGGTCCGGGTGTTGATCGGCATGGCCCTGGCACGCTGTCTATACTGAATATTCAAGATGTATTTTTAAAGGTGGAGGCCAAATGAACACAGTCAAAATGGCGGGAATCGTATTGATCATCGCCGGCGTCCTGGGGTTGGCGTATGGCGGCTTCACCTACACCAAGGCGACCCATGAGGCCACGCTGGGACCGCTCCAGCTGTCGGTGAAGGAAGAACAGACGGTCAACATTCCGGTTTGGGCCGGCGTGGGGGCGATCGTGATGGGTGGCCTGCTGGTGCTCATCGGCAGCAAGAAGTAGCCGCCGCATCTGCTGGTTGAGCGTGGCGTCCGGCAAGTGGCGGAGCTCCAGCCTGGCCGTCTATTGCCGGCGCCTAATATCCTCACTCTTCAAAAGCCGAGCATTTTCTTCGGGGCGACTCCGGCTTTTCGCGTTGAGGCCAGCGCATGGTTGCGAGCGCCTCTCCCTCATATTTCTTGAAAAATCCATCCGGCGGTAGTTCTGTTTGAAGCTGCGCTTGCTGCATTGCGATGGCACCCTGCATCAAAAAAACCTCAACTCTATTGCTGCTGTAATAATCGCAAGGGTTTTTCTGGTTGCCAGTTAATCATGAAAAAAGAGGGGGTATCACCAATAATGATGCTGCTTGCGCTCTAATTCATTGGGCTTCTGGATATACTCACCGACATTGGCATTCAGTCGCAAGCCTGCTTCAGGCCGCCTCCCCCTGACAACTTCTCAAACACATGGTACTCAATTACATCTGGTGCGGCTTTTTCCTGGTCGGTTTTGCCGCGGCGCTGGTGCAGTGGCTGTTTTTCGGGGATGCGGAGGTGTTCAAGCGCATCGTCGACGGCACCTTCGACTCGGCCAAGACCGGCGTGATGGAGATCGCCTTGCCGCTGGCGGGGGTGATGACGCTGTGGCTGGGGATACTGAACATCGGTGAGAAGGCGGGCGCGGTCAATTTCATTGCGCGCATCATCGCGCCGTTTTTCTCGCGCATCTTTCCCGAAGTGCCGAAAGATCATCCGGCCACCGGCCACATGGTGATGAATTTCTCGGCCAATCTGCTGGGACTGGACAATGCCGCGACCCCGTTCGGGCTGAAGGCGATGGAGAGCCTGCAAAGCCTCAATCCCGACAAGGACACTGCCAGCAATGCGCAGATCATGTTCCTGGTGCTGCATACTTCCGGCCTGACGCTGATCCCGCTGTCGATCATGGCGCAGCGCGCGGTGCTGGGCGCGCGCGACCCATCCGACATCTTCATCCCGTGCATGATCGCCACCTATGTCGCCACCGTGGTCGGCCTGCTGGGCGTCGCGTTCAAGCAGCGCATCGACCTGTTCAACAGCGTGGTGCTGGCCTGGCTGGGCGGGATCACCGCGTTCATCGGCGGCCTGGTCTATTACCTGAGCCATTACCTGAGCCGGGCCGAGATCGAGGTGTTTTCCAAGGTCAGCAGCAATCTGGTGCTGCTGAGCATCATCGTCGCCTTCATCCTCGGCGCGCTGCGCAAGCGGGTGAATGTGTATGAGGCGTTCATCGAGGGCGCCAAGGGCGGCATCCAGACCTCGCTGACCATCATCCCGTATCTGGTCGGGATGCTGGTGGCGATCGGCGTGCTGCGCAATTCCGGCGTGCTGGGTTTCGTGGTGGAGGGTTTCAACTGGGGCTTCACCCAGCTCGGCGTCAATACCGACTTCACGCCTTCGCTGCCGACCGCGCTGATGAAACCGCTCAGCGGCAGCGGTTCGAAAGCGATGATGGTCGATGCGATGAAAACCTATGGCGTCGATTCCTTCGTCGGCCGTCTGGCTTGCGTGTTCCAGGGCTCGGCCGATACCACTTTTTACATCGTCGCGCTGTATTTCGGCTCGGTCGGCATCCGGAAAACGCGCTATGCGATTTCGTTCGGCCTGCTGGCCGATTTTGCCGGCGTGGTGGCGGCGGTGCTGGTTGCGTACCTGTTCTTTCATTGAACGCGAGGCGCTCGCGTTATTTCCTGCCGGTTACACTTTGGTTACAAATTCGATGGAACTAATGTCCTTGATGTAGTGACAAAAACAGGCGTCTTATTAATCTGCTGTGGCGTAGAGGGTGGCCTCTTTTTTGCAGCAGGGCAGCGCCGGAAATCTGTAGGCGCTGAGTAAGCAGCAAATAAACAACACCATGCACATCGCTCCGCCTGCGATGCGATGATCCCGTTCCGTCTGTCACTCAAGGAGGTACCATGCTTCGATCCGAAACGCTTTTTGGCAAGCGACCAACACCAGCATCACCCAATGCTCCTTTCACAGCTACCAGCGGGCTTGCGCCCAGCGCAGGAGCGAATATCACGAAATCGAATAATCCAGTGTCAGAGCCTGTTGCTGCAACGACCATTTCAGCAGTCACCGCAATGTCCAGCACCAATGAAGTCGGCAGCAAGCTGATCGTCGGCCCGAATATCAAGCTCAAGGGCGTTGAAATCACCGATTGCGACACGCTGGTGGTCGAAGGGCGGGTCGAGGCGACCATGGATTCGCGCGTGATCCAGATTGCCGAGCATGGCGCTTTCAAGGGCGCAGCCGGCATCGATATCGCTGAAATTCGCGGCGAGTTCGATGGCGAGTTGACCGCGCGCGACAAACTGGTGATATATGCGACCGGTAAGGTGTCGGGCAAGATCCGCTACGGCAAGATCGTGATCGAAGAGGGCGGTCAGCTGAGCGGCGATGTGCGTGCCGCTGGCGTGAGCGACGCCCAAGTCGTCGCTACGGTGAAAATGCTGGGGTAATTCATTCCATGCCCGACAAAAATCGCCTGTCCCGGAAAGGGATCTGGCGATTTTTTTTGCGCAAGCCTGGTCGATGATGTTGATCGGAAATTATTGCGATGCAGCAGAGAAATTCAATAAGAAGTATTTTTAATGCTGTTTTGTCTTGTTTCGGGGCGCATCTTGAGATAGTATTTTTGCCAGCCCCTTGCCGAGTTTTTTCATGCGGCATAGGGAGGCAGTCTGACTGGCGGAATTGCCGGTTTGCTATCCATCATCGGTTCTTCTGATCGTAAAGTATGTATGTCGCGACGCAATATTTCAGTTCTGGCCAGTCTTGTATTTACTCTGAGTTTTTCGGTGCCGGCACTGGTGGTGCCGGATGCTGCTGCGGCGGCGGCAACGCAGCAGCATCCGGCGGCCGAATCCGCTGACCTGATCAATGAATCGGGCCGCCTGCGCATGCTGACAGAGCGCATGGGAAAGTCTTACGCGCAAATTGCGCTGAGTGTTTTGCCCGAAAAAGCACATGAACAGATTCTGCAATCGCAAAAGCGTTTCGAGCAAAACCTTGCTCTGCTGCGCAAGAGTGCGGACAGTGCTGACCTGAAGTCCGCTCTGGAGGCTGTGACGACCCAGTACGCGAGCTACGTCAAGGCCTTGGCCAAACCGGCCAGCAAGGACAATGTGGCCGCCGCACATCGCATCACCGAGTCACTGGTCGAGGCGGCCGACAAGCTGACGCTGGCGTTCCAGGCGCAATCGGCGGCGCCATCGGCAAAAATCATCAATCTGTCCGGCCGTCAGCGAATGTTGTCGCAACGCATGGCGCGCCTGTATTTCGCGGCCGTACTCAACAACAGCAAGTTTGATGCAGACAAGGCGCTGGCGGAATTCCGGAATGCGCTGCAGATGCTCGACACGGCGCCCCTGACTTCAGTCGAGATCAAGCGTGAGTTGGCGCTGGCCAGGAATCAATGGACGTTCTTTGAGCTGGCGCTGCAAGGCAAGGGCGACCTGAACGGCAACATCAGGAACGTCGCCACCAGCAGTGAACGCCTGCTGGAAGTGATGGACAACCTGACCGGCCTGTATGGGCGTGCACTCAAGCCGGTCTGAACCGGCATAAATTACATTGACGATGGAAAAACACGGGCTTGCAGGCCCGTGTTTTCATTTGCGAAGCCGGACATGCGACAATGACGTCTCTTTTGTTGCGCGCATTGATGATGCGAATTTGCCAATTAAAATATGATGCATCCAGAATATATCCTCACCCTGTCTTGTCCCGATCAGCGGGGTATCGTCCGACGTGTCTCCGGCTTTCTGGCCGATTACGGGTGCAACATCATCGATTCCGCGCAGTACGGCGATGCGCAGTCGCAGCTGTTCTTCATGCGGGTCCATTTCGCCGCCGAGGATGAGCGCATTGCGGACGCCACCTTGCGCGCCGATTTTGCGACGCTGGCGGCCACCATGCAGATGAATGCACAGTTGCACGACGCGCGCCACAAGCCGCGCATGATGCTGATGGTGTCGAAGATCGGCCACTGCCTGAACGACCTGCTGTTCCGCTACAAGAGCGGCCTGCTGCCGGTGGAGATTCCGGCCATCGTGTCGAATCACATGGAGTTCTACCAACTGGCGGCCAGTTACAACATCCCGTTCCACTACCTGCCGCTGGCGGCGGGCGCGTCGGACGAGGCCAAGCAGCTGCAGGAGTCGCGCGTGATGGAAATCATGCACGGCCAGCAGATCGATCTGGTGGTGCTGGCGCGCTACATGCAGATCCTGTCGCCGGCGATGTGCACTGCGCTCACCGGCCGGGCCATCAATATCCATCATTCCTTCCTGCCCAGCTTCAAGGGCGGCAAGCCGTATCATCAGGCCCATGAGCGCGGCGTGAAGCTGATCGGCGCAACTGCGCACTTCGTCACCGGCGACCTCGACGAAGGCCCGATCATCGAGCAGGATGTGGAGCGCGTCGATCATGCGATGAACGCCGATAGCCTGACGTCGATCGGGCGCGATGTCGAATGCGTGGTGCTGGCGCGCGCGGTGAAATGGTTCGTCGAGCACCGTATCCTGCTCAACGGTCACAAGACCGTGGTATTCAAGTAAATTCAATCCAGTCAATTCAACTACCCGTTTCGCTTGCGTCATCCGATCTTCAGATCGGGGAGTCTCCTTGTGCGAAACGGCATCACACTAAAGCGACACGATGGCCCTCAAAGCAACAATCTACAAAGCCGATCTGCAAATTGCGGATATGGACCGCAATTTTTACGAAACGCAAAGCCTGACCATCGCCCGCCATCCGTCCGAGACCGACGAGCGCATGATGGTGCGGGTGCTGGCCTTCGCCCGCCATGCACACGAGGCGCTGACCTTCACCAAGGGCCTGTTCGATACCGAAGAGCCGGATTTATGGCAAAAAGACCTGACTGGCGCGATCGAGCTCTGGATCGAGGTCGGCCAGCCGGATGACAAGCGCCTGCTGAAAGCCTGCGGCCGTGCCGAGCAAGTGGTGGTCTACAGCTATGCCAGCAACAGCAGCATCTGGTGGAGCCAGATCGGCAGCCGCCTGGAGCGCGCCAAGAACCTGACCGTGTTCAACCTGCCGAGCGCCACCAGCCAGGCGCTGGAAAAACTCGCGCAGCGCAATATGCAGCTGCAGTGCACGATACAGGACGGGCAGATCTGGATGACGGGCGGGGATCAGACGGTGCAGATCGACCTGGAAACCTTCAAGGCCCCGGCCGCTGCCCGCTAGATAATGTTTTTGTGGGGGTATGTGCGTACGCGGCAGCGCTTTGCGCTGTCCCTTGAAGCTGCGCCGGAAGAAGGTTTCATCGGCCTCCACCACACCGGTCAACCCGGTCGGCTTTTGCTGCTGCAAATAGGCCAGGAAGGTGTGCCGCCAGCGGAATGCCCGATCCACGGTCAACCCCACGCGTTGTGCTGATTTACGAATGGTGAGTCCTTCTGCCATACAGCCCGCATGCGCCAGCAACTTGTCCTTGTCGTGCAAATACACGAACGGCGTTCCCGTCAACGCGATGAAGGTGCGCCGGCAGCTTTTGCAACGATAGCGCTGCTGGCCGGTGGTTTGGCCAAACTTCACCACCTTATCCGTGCTGCAGTGGGGGCAATGCACCTGTTTGCCGAGCCGTTCTTCTATCACTCGTTGGTTATTGTCACGCTGCGCCATATCGTGCATACGGGCCAGCACGGCTTCCTGCTGTGCTGGGGTCAGTGCTTCGAGCTCAATTTCCAGCCGTTGAAACGATTCCATATCACTGAAACAGTGCTATTCCCGCACGGATTCATTGGGGCTTTAATAATACAGGGCGGGGTATGTAAAGTGCGCTGCAGCGCGTGAAAATGTCCTGCAGCGCACTTTTTGTATTGGCAGATCAGGCCAGAACGCGCTTGAACCAGGCGCCGATGTCGTCGAGTTCTTCGGCGCACACCGAGTGCTGCATCATGTACTCATGCCACTCGACGTCATAGCCGAGCGAGCTCAGCAGGTCGCGCGATTGTTCGGCGCGCTGGATCGGGATCACCGCATCGCCGCGGCCGTGCGCCATGAAGATCGGCGTCTGCTGGTTGGCCGGATGGCGTTCTGCGGCGGTGACGTCGCTCAAGCGGCACATAGCCCGACAGGCACAGCAGGCCGGCCAGTTGTTGCGGATGGCGCAAGCCGGTTTGCAGGGTCATCGCGCAGCCTTGGGAAAAACCGGCGAGGATGATGCGATTGGCCGGCGTGCCGCGCGCGATTTCCTTGGCGATCAGTTTTTCGACCGAGATCTGCGACTTGCGCAGGCCGGCTTCGTCTTCGCGCTTGGCGATGTCGGCACCCAGGATGTCATACCAGGCGCGCATCACGTAGCCGCCGTTGATGGTTACCGGTATCGCGGTGGCATGCGGGAACACGAAGCGGATCGGCGGGCAGCCTGCCAGATCCAGTTCGTTGACGATCGGCACGAAGTCATTGCCGTCGGCACCCAGGCCGTGCAGCCAGATGACGGAGACGGTCGGGTTGGGGCCGGTTTCGATTTCGATGGTTTCTAGTGTCATGGTGGGAACCTTCTTGGTGGTCACAATGGAGTGGGTGCGTAACAACCGTCGCTTTCCCGTTCAGGCGCGAATCCGGCTGTCACGCGCAGGACTCCCGTGAGTGCGGGAATCCTGGCGATGGATGCGATTTATGCGGCGGGTGTTTTGGTGCGGATCGCGGATTTCGGGCGAAATGCCTTGCAGACGGTTTCATCGGTTTCGATGTAGGGCCCGCCCATCAGGTCGATGCAGTAGGGCACCGCCGCGAAGATGCCGGCGATCAGCTGCTTGCCGTCGGCGTCTTTCAGGCCTTCCAGCGTTTCCTTGATCGATTTCGGCTGGCCCGGCAGGTTCATGATCAGCGCCGCATGGTCGGCGGTTTCGCGGATCACCGTGACTTGCCGCGACAGGATCGCGGTCGGCACGAACTGCAGGCTGATCTGGCGCATCTGTTCGCCGAAGCCGGGCATTTCCTTGGTGGCGACCGCCAGCGTTGCCTCCGGCGTCACATCGCGCCGCGCCGGGCCGGTGCCGCCGGTGGTCAGCACCAGGTCGCAGCGCAACACGTCGACCAGTTCGATCAGCGCTTGTTCAATCGCTGCCCGTTCGTCCGGGATCAGCCGGGTTTCCATTTCCCACGGGCTGGTCAGCGCGGCAGAAAACCAGTCGCGCAGCGCCGGGATGCCCTGGTCTTCGTAAACGCCGCTGGAGGCGCGGTCGGAGATCGAGACCAGTCCGATGCGCAACTGGTCGGGATTACTCTTCTTCGCTGTCGTCATTCTGATCGTCCTGATCGTCTGACCCGGAGGTCTTGGTTTGCAGTTGTTTCAGTATCTGGAAAATCTCGCGGTAGGCCTTGGGCGGCTTGTTCTCGGCCTGTTCCTTGCGCGCATTGCGGATCAGGGTGCGCAGGTGCTGCACCTCGAGTTCCGGATGCTGCTGCAGCAACAGCGTCAGCGCCGCATCATCCTTGAGCAGGCGGTCGCGATGGCGTTCCAGTGCATGCATCGCGCTGGTGTCGGCCTTGGACAAGCCTTTCCAGCTGTCCATCGCACGCTGGATGACGGCGAGTTCTTCTTCGTTGAGTGTGCGCATTTTCTTGCCGACATATTGCAGCTGGCGGCGGCGGCCTTCGTGATCCTTGATCAGTTGGCATTCAAGGATCGCATCCTTGACATCTTCCGGCATCGGCACGCGCTTGACGCGGTCGCGCGGCTGGTCGATCAGTTCCTGGCCCAGCTTTTGCAGGGCGGTCATTTCGCGCTTGAGTTGCGACTTGGACGGGCGATCGTATTCTTGTTCGAATTCGTTGGTCTGGAAGCCGCAAGCGCCTCGGTTAGGATTTGGCATAATGAATTGAGGGTGGCAGTGAGCCATTCTGTAAACGACTGCTATGATAACTCCTTTAGTGATCATCCGAAGAAAACAAGCTCATGAGCGACTCCGTATTCATCCATAGCCAGGACCAGTTGACGCAACTTGCGCAAGATGTTTTGCGTTTTGCCAAAGAACAAGGGGCGTCGGATGCCTCTGTCGATTTCAGCGAGGGGAGTGGTTTGTCCGTGTCCGTGCGCAAGGGCAAGATCGAGACGATCGAGCAGAACAAGGACAAGGGCATGGGCGTGACCGTGTATATCGGTCAGCAGCGCGGCAATGCCAGCACTTCCGATTTTTCCGAAACAGCGCTCAGGGCAACCGTCGAGGCGGCCTACAATATTGCCCGCTTCACGGCGGAAGACGATTGCGCGGGGCTGCCGGATGCCGACATGCTGGAAATGCATCCGCAGGATTTGCGCCTGTGCCATCCGTGGCTGATTTCTGCCGAAGAAGCGGTGGAACTGGCCAAGCGCACTGAAGCTGCGGCATTTGCGGTGGACAAGCGCATCACCAATAGCGAGGGTGCCAGCGTGTATGCGCAGCAATCGCATTTCGTGTCGGCCAATAGTCGCGGGTTTATCGGTGGCTATCCGTTTTCCCGTCACAGCATTTCGGTCGCGCCGATTGCCGGCAAAGGCTCGAAGATGCAGCGCGACGACTGGTATTCGTCGATGCGCAATCCGAAAAAACTGGCGAAACCGGAAGACATCGGCCGTTATGCGGCAGAACGCGCACTGGCGCGCCTGAATGCGCGCAAGCTCGATACCCGCAAATGCCCTGTGCTGTTCGAGGCGCCGCTGGCGTCAGGCTTGCTGGGTGCGTTCGTGCAGGCGGTGTCGGGTGGCGCCTTGTATCGCAAATCGACCTTCCTGCTTGACTCGCTCGGTACGCAGGTGTTTCCGTCGCATATACAGATTACCGAAGATCCGCACCTCGTCGGTGGCGTCGGCTCGTCACCGTTCGATGATGAGGGTGTCCGGACGCAACGGCGCGACGTGGTCACGGATGGTGTGGTGCAGGGTTATTTCCTTTCCACTTATTCGGCCCGCAAGCTGGGCATGCAAACCACCGGCAATGCAGGCGGCGCGCATAATCTGTCGCTCACATCGTCGCTGACCAAGCGCACCGATAATTTCAAGGCGATGCTGAAAAAACTCGATACCGGTTTGCTGGTGACCGAATTGATGGGGCAGGGCACGAATTACGTGACGGGTGACTATTCGCGCGGCGCTTCTGGATTTTGGGTTGAGAATGGCGTGATCCAGTATCCGGTAGAGGAAATAACGATTGCCGGCAACATGAAAGATATGCTCCGTCAGATCGTTGCCGTTGGCGCTGATACCCTGGAGCGCGGTTCTAAAAGAACCGGTTCCCTGCTGATTGAAAGCATGATTGTGGCCGGTGCTTGAAATTATTTCATGTAAGTAGTTTTGCGTACGTATAAGTTGTTGTGTTGCCATATGATTTTGTATTGCGCCTAGTCAATTCAGCCCATACAATTTGTGAAACAAAAAAGCTGACATCACCCTGTCGGAAGATGAGGTCGCGATCAGTGGATTTTCCCGGTGTTTAATCCTTAGGAGACAAAATGGAACGACGTTCATTCCTCAAGAAAGCAGCAGTCGGTGCGGCAGTGGGTGCGGTCGCAGTCCCGGCATTGGCGGAATCTACGCCAACAATTAACTGGCGTCTGGCTTCCAGCTTTCCCAAAAGCCTGGACACGATTTATGGCGCCGCTGAAACTTTTGCTGCCAGGGTCAAGGAATTGACAGACGGTAAATTCAATATCCGCGTTTTTGCGGGTGGTGAAATCGTTCCCGGCCCACAGGTGCTGGATGCGGTGCAAAGCGGCACGGTTGAAATTGGACATACTGCTTCTTACTATTATTTCGGCAAGGATCCGACATTCGCGTTTGATACGGCAGTCCCGTTCGGCATGACATCGCGCCAGCAAACTGCCTGGATGATGCACGGCAACGGCATGAAGCTGATGCGCGAACTGTTTGCTGAATACAATGTGGTGAACTTCCTGGGTGGCAATACCGGTACCCAAATGGGTGGCTGGTTCCGCAAGGAAATCAAAACGGTTGAGGATCTGAAAGGCTTGAAATTCCGCGTCGGCGGTTTTGCCGGTCGTGTGATGACCAAGCTTGGCACCGTGCCGCAGCAAATCGCCGGCGGCGACATCTATCCAGCACTGGAAAAAGGCACGATTGACGCCGCCGAATGGGTAGGCCCTTACGATGATGAAAAACTCGGCTTCTACAAAGTCGCTAATGTTTATCACTACCCGGGCTGGTGGGAAGGCGGCGCCCAGCTGTCGTTCTACGTCGGCAAGAAAGAATGGGACAAGCTGCCGAAACAGTATAAGGCTGCAATTGAAGTCGCCTCACTGGAAGCCCATGTCGATATGCAGGCCAAGTACGATGCAAAGAATCCGGCTGCACTCGGTCGCTTGTTGCAAAACAAGATTTCACTCAAGCCATTCCCGCCAGCTGTGATGGATGCTTGCTTCAAGGCGGCGCAAGAGACTTTCACTGAAGAAGCTGCGAAGAATCCGAAGTTCAAGAAAGTCTATGACGATTGGAAAAACTTCCGCAACAATCAGGGCCAGTGGTTCAATGTTGCAGAGCAATCGTTCGCTCGCTTCAACATGGGCAAGGCCTTGAAATAAGTTTGTTCGTATCAACGGTTGCTGCAGTGGAACATCGCTGCAACTGCTGACAAAAAAACCTCGCAACATGCGAGGTTTTTTTATGCCGGCACCCGTGTCCGAGCGGTTGGCGTCAATCAATCCGGCATAGTTCAGCCGCATCGCTGGCCGCGACACGGCCCTCGTCGGTTGGCACTACCCATACTTCGACGCGGCTGTCTTGCGCATGGATGGATAGGGTTTGGTCGCCGGTCGCCGCCAGATTCCGTTTCGCGTCAATTCTTACGCCCAGATAGCGTAATCGCTCGCAACTGGCCAGGCGCAATGCGGCGTCATGTTCGCCGATGCCGCCGGTGAAGGCGATCAGATCCAGGCCGCCAAGACAGGCTGTCAGTGCGCCGGATTCCTTGACCAGACGGTGAGTGAACAATTCGATGGCCAGCGCGGCGTCGGGATGGTCGCTGGCACGCAAGGTGCGCATGTCGGCCGAGATGCCGGAGACGCCACACAAGCCTGATTCACGGTACAGCGTGCGCTCGATTTTTGCCAGATCCCAGCCCTGACGCAGCAGGTGCAACAATACGCCGGGATCGACTGCGCCGCTGCGGGTGCCCATCATCAGGCCGTCGAGTGCCGAGAAGCCCATGCTGGTGGCGATGCTCTTGCCTTCGGACAGCGCGCAGGCGCTGGCGCCGTTGCCGAGATGGGCGATAAGAACTTTTTTCCCGGCTTGTGCTGTAGCGTTCTGCGAGACGGCCGGCGACATAGCGGTAGGACAATCCATGAAAGCCGTAACGCCGGATGCCGGATTGGCGCAGTGCTTGCGGCAATGCGAACAGTTGTTCTACTAGCGGAATGGTCGCGTGGAAGGCGGTGTCGAAGCAGCCGACCTGCGGCAGCGCCGGATAGGCGCGACGGAACGCATGGACGCCATCCAGATTGTGCGGTTGGTGCAACGGGGCGAGAGATGACAGGTTTTCCAGATAGCTTATGGCTTCGTCGTCGAGGATGGTCGAGGCGGCATAGCGCTCGCCGCCATGTACGATACGATGCGCGATGGCGACGATGCGCAAGCTGTCGGCGTGCTGATCAAGGATTTCACGCAAGGCGGCAAGCGCATGGTCGAAGCTGTCGCCCGCGGCAGGCGGCAGCATCTGTTTTGATTCGCCAGCGTCGTCCCGCACGCAGATGCAGGGCGTGCCTCCCGGCTCCAGCCCCTCGACGATGCCGGTCAGGCGGGCAGCATCGACAGTGTGCGCGTGCTGTGGATAGAGCGCGAATTTCAGCGAGGAAGAGCCGGCATTGACTGCCAGCACGGCGTTTTGCACTGTGCTCATGGGCGTTCCTGCCGATAGCGGTGCGCCAACAGCAGCGCCAGCGCTGCCGAGGCCACCCTGGAGCTGGCGTCATCGGCGCGGCTGGTCAGTGCAATCGGTACCGTTGCGCCCAGCACCACGCCACAGGTGGATGCGCCAGCCAGATATTCCAGCTGCTTGGCCAGCATGTTGCCGGATTCGAGGTCGGGCACGATCAGGATGTCGGCATGGCCGGCAACTACGGATTTGATGCCCTTGATGCGGGCCGAGGCAGCTGAGATGGCGTTGTCGAAAGCCAGCGGGCCGTCCAGCAGCGCACCCTTGATCTGGCCGCGATCGGCCATCTTGCACAGGGCGGCCGCATCTATGGTGGAGGCGATCTTCGGCGTCACGGTTTCCACTGCGGACAGGATCGCGACCTTGGGTTCCGGTGTGCCGAGCGCATGTGCCAGATCGATCGCATTTTGCACGATGTCGGCTTTTTCCAGCAGCGTTGGCTGGATATTCAATGCGGCGTCCGAAATCAGCAGCACCTTGTCATACATCGGCACATCGAAGCGGAATACATGCGACAGTCGCCGCTTGGTCCGCAGTGCTGGCATCGATACGATGGCCTGCATCATCTCGTCGGTGTGCAGGCTGCCCTTCATCAGGATCTCGACCTCGCCGGCGGCGGCCATGCTGGCGGCGCGTTCGGCGGCGGCGTGGCTGTGCGGGACATCGATGATCTCAACGCCGTCGAGCGACAGGCCGGATTCGGCTGCGACCGTGTGCAATTTGGAGGCGGGGGCAATCAGCACCGGGATGATCAGGCCATGCTTGGCGGCATCGAGCGCACCTTTGAGTGATTCCTTGTCGCATGGGTGGACTACCGCGCAGCGTACTGCCGGCAGGCCGCGCACGCTGTCGAACAGTGCACCAAAACGTATCTGCGGATCGAACAGGTGCAATTCCGGAATCAGGGCGCGTAGTCGCTTGACCTTCTCGCTCGGGGCGATCACCGTGGCGATGCCGGACAATACCAGCGCACCGGTCTGGTTTTTGATCTGGCAGTCGAGCTGGACGCGTTTTTTGAGGTCTTCTTTCGAGATCACGGTGGCAGTGATGCGCAGCGTGTCGCCGATTCTGACGGGTTTGAGGAAGTGCAGTGTTTGTTCCAGATAAATCGTTCCTGGTCCCGGCAGACAGGTGCCGAGCAACTTGGAAATCAGCGCCGCACCCCACATGCCATGCGCGATGACGCCATGAAACAGGGTTTTGTCAGCGTAGTCGGGATCGATATGGGCCGGATTGACATCGCCTGATACGGCGGCAAAGGCGTCGATGTCCTCTTTGGTCAGGGTGCGGGTTTGCCTGGCCGTTTGTCCGATCGTGAGCTCATCGTAAGTGATGTTCTCGATGGTTTCCTGCGAAATTTCTTGGGTGTCTTCGCTCATCTGCATTTCTATTTCTGTGTGATTTGTCATGGTTAGCCAATGATGTGATAGCCGGCATCGATATAAATGGTCTGGCCGGTCATGCCGGAGGCGGCATCGCTGGCCAGAAATGCTGCAAGCTGACCGATTTCCGGCAGCGTGACCAGGCGTTGCAACGGCGATTGTTCCCGCGCGCGTTGCATCAGGCCATCAAAACCCTCCAGGCCGGAGGCAGCACGGGTTGGAATCGGACCCGGGCGATACGGCGTGGACACGGATGTTGCGTGGGCCGAGTTCAGTCGCCATATAGCGTACCAGCGATTCCAGCGCAGCCTTGACCGGCCCCATCAGACCGTAATGCGGCACTGCTTCATCGGCGCCGAGATAACTCATTGTAATCATGCTGCCGCCGGAGCTCATGTGCGGTTCGCACAATTTTGCCAGTTGGGCGAAGGAATGGCAGGAGATGTTCATCGCCCTTGAAAATCCGCTGCTGGAGCTGTCGATGACGCGGCCGTGCAGATCTTCCATCGGGGCCCAAGCGATCGAGTGAATGACGAAATCCAGTCCGCCCAGCAGGGCGACAGCCTCACTCACCAGTCGTTCCAGTGCACCTTCCTGTTCGACATTGCAGGGGATCAGCGGCACGGCCAGTGCTGCAGCCATCGGTGCCGCGAATGGCAGCGCCTTGTCATTGACGCAAGATAGCACCAGTGCAGCACCCTGCACATGTGCTGCTTGCGCGCAGCCATAGGCGATGCTGTGCTCGTTGGCAAGACCAAGTATCAGACCGCGCTTGCCGGCGAGAGAAAATGGGGCGCTGGATGGCGTCATAAGTTGTGTTGTCATGTGATCGTGAAAATAGTAGGTGGGTATTGACAAAAATCTGTCAGATTTCTTTAAGTAGACGGTCAAGATCGATGCCATCGTCGCCGGGATTAAAACCCTCGCGCACCAGGTGCTCTTCGGCCTCGATCAATATTTGACGTGTGGCAATGACACCCACCTGGTCCACGTAGTGGGTTTCGACGCCGTAACGCAGCACCAGCAGGCCGCGTAATTCTTCCCACTTGTAGGCTACGTGATGGTCTGAGGTAACCTGGCTCTCATGCGGTACGGCCGGCACCAGATGCCGGTTCATCACGCGAGCCACATCGTCATCATTCTTGAGGGACACGTCCAGCGCAATCGCCAGGCGGGCAATGCGGGCATTGAGTGCTTCGATCGACGACTCCATGCGGTGCAGGCGCTGGGCCTGCGGATCATCTCCGAGGGGGTGGTCAGTCTGCATAGCGCACCATCACGTAGTTGCCGGGGGCATCGCCCAGCACACTGGCCGGGTCCATTGTCGGAGGTGGCACCGGTGTGCCCGAGCGCTCATGCAGCCAGGCGTGCATGGCTTCCCACCACGAGCCTTCGTAGCATCGGCGCTTTGGCCGCCCATGCGTCGGGTTCGATCCAACCCTGGCCTTGCTCGGCGCTATCCATTTGGTAGCTACGGTTGCGGTGTCCCGGCTCGGACACGATGCCCGCGTTGTGGCCGCCCGCAGCCAGAATGAACGTGGTGTGGGTATCAGTGAGCAGATGTATCTTGTAGACAGAGCGCCAAGGTGAAACGTGGTCGCGCACGGTACCTACCACCAGCATTGGTGTCTTGATGTCCATCAGGGCCACCCCCGCATTAGCGACGCGATAGTGGCCTGTAGCCAACGCGTTGTTGAGAAACAGCGATGACAGGTATTCCGAGTGCATGCGCTCTGGCAGGCGCGTGAGGTCGGCGTTCCAGCTCATCATGTCATTGCCCACCTCGTCCTGGCCCAGCAGGTAACGGCTCGTGTTGCGTGACCAGATCAGGTCCCGCGAATTCAAGAACTGAAACGAGCCAGCCATCTGCCGACCTGACAGGTAGCCCGTGCGAGCCATTGCTTCACGTAGCGTCTTGAGCTGGTCGTCGTCAATGAATACGCCCAGTTGGCCAGGTTCGCTGAATTCTGTTTGTGCTGCCAGCAGCGTGATGGTGGCCAGTTCGGGCAGGTTATCCAGGCATGCTGCGTCTTCGTGCCGACGCCTGCGGAGCCTGTAATCTGAGATTGCCGGTTACAACGACTCAACGCTGCAGCCACGATGGACAAAAAAGTGCCGCCCAGACAGTAGCCCAATGGCATGAATACGGGGTGCGCCAGTGTGCAATTTCACTGCGGCCATGGCTTCCATCACGCCCGTCTGCAGGTAGTCCTGCATGCCCAGATCACGATCAGACGCATCCGGGTTGCGCCACGACATGATGAACACCGTGTGTCCCTGTCCTACCAGATAGCGCACCATCGAATTATGGGGCGACAGATCGAGAATGTAATATTTCATGATGCATGACGGCACAATCAGCAGCGGCTCTGGGTACACTGTTTCAGTGGTGGGTGTGTACTGGATAAGCTCGATCAGATGGTTGCGAAACACCACTTTGCCCGGGGTCAGTGCCACATCCTTGCCCACCTCGAAATCCAGCGGCCGGAGCATGCCGGCATCCGAGTTTGCACGGGCATTCTGATATTCCAGCAGGTCTTTGGCGTAGCTCTGGTAACCCTTGAGCCAGCTCTGACCCATTGAATCCCGTCCCTTCTTGAGCACTTCCGGGTTGGTGACTGCCCAGTTGGATGGCGACAGAGCATCCAGTCCTTGGCGGGTGAAGAAATTCACCATGTGATGATGGTGACTGGAAACGCCATCCACTTGGGTTGACTCGCGCCACCAGGCATCACTGGCTTTGAATCCTTCCTTCAGGGCATTGAAGGGCCATTGGTTCCAGCTTGGGTCGCTGAAACGGGGATCATTTTCGCGCACGGATTCGCCATCGTCATTGACTGCAGGCTCGTGCTGCCACGGACTCATTGCCTGCTGTGAAAGTGCAACGGCACGTTGCGCAAGCAACATCTGCCGGCCAGGGGATACGGCCAGATGCAGCGCCCAGTCCGTATAGGCCAGAACTAGTGAAATCGGCGACAAGCCTAGGTTGTTCTTGGCTAATTGCGTACGAAATGCGTTATCGATCGACTTGGCAACGTCGCGTTGCCATTCGGTCGGCAGCGCAGGTGAAATTATGTTTTTCATTGAGCCTTTTGTAAAACGCCCCATTTGAGTGGAGCTAATCATTTTAGTGATGTAACAGACGTCGGAAACGTGTAGGGCACCTAACTTGGTTTTTAAAACATTGACTGTGCTTTACGTGGACGATTTATCGCGGGATATGCCATGTTGAATGAATTGCATAATAGCAACATTTCGGTGAATTTAATATAAATATTGCACTGCGGTAAAAGTGGAGTCGCTGCATGTATGTGATTGGCCTGTTGTCGGTAGGCTAATGCGCGAAAAATTGGCGCTCCAGTGACTGGTGACGTTTGGCAGCATAATCTCCACGAGCTTATTGCGGTCCTGGGAGGGGAGCCAAGATAAGTGTCAGGTCAAGTATTGACGCAGGCTTGTAGTTTTATTCATTAATGCCAAACTGAGTTCACGCTGATGGGGCGTCAGTGTAGATAAGTGTCTGCCGGATGCAATTGACTCATGTCAATTGCATCCGGCAGAGCTGTTTGCAACAATGGACGGATGAGGTAGCCTGACTTTTTCGGACACTCCTGTTTGATAAACTCACCAACAGGAGAAATCATGGCAAAAGCGAATTTAAGAAGTTACACACCCGAGTTTCGGGAGGAAGCCGTAAAGACGATATTGGCGCAGGGCTTGTCACTGGAAGAAGCCGGTCGACGTCTTGCGGTTCCCAAAGGGCACGTTGGCCAATTGGGTGGCCGCTGCAAAGCGTGGCATGCCTGCAGTAACAGCACCAGGCAGCCGCACCGTAGCGGAGTTGGAAGCCGAAGTGGCGAAGCTGCGCAAGAGTCTCGCCGAAGCATGTATGGAGCGAGACGTGATAAAAAAAGCTGCGGCGTACTTTGCTCGGGAGTCGCTGCCCGGTACGCGCAAATAAAAACGATGCGACTCGACTATCCGGTTGCGCTGCTGTGTCGCGTTTTTGGCGTCTCGCGCAGCGGGTTCTATGCATGGCTGGAGCGCAAGCCTTCGGAGCGTCAGAAAGATGACGAGCGGCTCAAGGTGGCGATCAAGGCTGTGCATCGGCAGAGCCGCGAAACCTATGGCGTGCGCCGATTGCAGCCGGAACTGACGGCACAGGGTTTGTCGCCGGCCGCGACCGCATTGCACGCCTGCGGCATGTGCTGGGCTTGCGGTGCAAGCAGAAGCGCAGATTCAAGGCGACGACCAATTCGAAGCATGACTTGCCAGTGGCACCCAACCTGCTGGAACAGCGCTTCTTGCCCATCGCGCCGAACGAAGCCTGGGTGGTCGATATTACCTATATCCCGACCAGCGAAGGATGGCTTTATCTGGCTGGCGTCAAGGACGTGTTCACGTGTGAGATCGTGGGCTATGCAATGGGGGAGCGGATGACACAAGCCTTGACGGCGCAGGCGCTGTGGCCGTGCCGTGCGCAATAAGCGTCCGCAGGCGGGATTGATCCATCATTCCGACCGCGGTAGCCAGTATTGCGCGCATGACTACCGCAAGCTGCTTGACCAGTTCGGCATGAAGGCTTCCATGTCCTGCAAGAGCAACTGCTATGACGCGCCGATGGAAAGTTTCTGGGGCAGCCTGAAGAATGAACTGACGCATCACCATCGCTATCAGACGCGTGCCAATGCAAGGGCGGCAATCCAGGAATATATCGAGATTTTTTACAACCGCCAGCGGCGTCACTCACGCCTTGGCTACATATCGCCGGCACTATTTGCAGAAACCTTCAAACAAGCGCTGGCAGCTTAAAACAAGAGTGTCCACGATTGACAGTACACCCTGTTTATACGCCGTCGCGAAAACCTCCGGAGTCGAGCACGCGCTTGTCGTCACCACCCAGCAAGCTGATGCCAGCGATGCTGGCGTGCTCAGTGCGTTCCAAATTTCCGTCGGAAAAAATACATGACGAAATATAGGTCTATTGAGTAATGCGACCAAGGCAGTGATTCACCATAGCTCATCAGCATTGGTCCTTGTCAACATAGTGCATCCGCCATTGGTCCGACGGCTCAGGCATTAATTCGGGATCTGCTCCGCCGCTTCCACATTACCCAGGTTGAGCATGCTTAGCCCATAGGCTACCGAGAGCCGGTCATAGTCTGACGGTTTCAGTCCTTCGGCACGCAGATCACCGGTATCGCCAACTCACGACTCTGCGCCGCCAGCCAGGTGCAGCCTTCAAATTGGCGCAGGGCGTCGCGTAAGTCGCGATAGAAACCAAGGCGGGAGCCGCCGCCACACAGAAAAAAGGGGACTTCGCTGAGATCATTCTGCTGCAACAGTCGCTCCTTGAAAGCTTTATACAAGGTCCGACCACGCACCTGCCAAGAAGTGGAGTATCAAAAAACTCTTCGTCAGGCCCCACCATCGTGCCGAAGAACTCGACTGTGACGCCTTTCGATCTCATTCAGGTAAGAATCCGGAATATTCGCCTGATGCTCGGTGGCGAGCTTGATACCTTCCGATTGCTGCTTAATTCGACGCCACCCGGTTTCAGCGCAAGTTGCCGCTGCCACCAGGCGACACGGTGGCGGTGCAGATTCATCACACCAGTTGGCTCGACTGCTGCCGTATAGACCTCAAACAACCAACTGCCGCCTTCCCCGCGAACAACACGAAACAGGCATGAATCCACCGTACCTGCACCAACATCGACAATGAGGAAGAGTGCGGCCCTTCGCGTCGAACTGGTTCGAGTTAACAAAGCCGTATATCTGCGCCGCGATCTCTGGAGTAACGGTAACCTCAAGTTCTGGGTCAGCCGGTGCCGTGTCTGCATCCTGCAAGGCCTTCAAGCAAAGACCTGCCGTGACATCCAACGGGGTGCTCGCCACTGCCCATCCGCCATACCCAGTCGTTTGAAGAGTTGTGTCAGCGCACCCTTGATCGCTTGATCGGCTGGTTGGCCAAGCGTCAGCGTCCAGACGATCTCCGTCTTGGCATAGCTCTCGGCGTGGGTAGTGAACAACCAGCCACGCGCTTCTCGGATTGCCAGCGCCAAGTAGGCTACTACATGTGCCTGCAGTGTATGGTTCTTGGGGTTGGCCATCACCGACAGTTTGAGATCGTTCAAGATCCGCGCACCACCATGCAGGCTATAGCTGCCATCGTTCTCATACAGCCTGGCCGGCAGCAGGAAGGCGTCAATCCCAAGCGCATCTCGAAAAGGCACTGCGTAGGCCTGTTTCAGATCCCTGTCGCCTACCACAACCTTTGCACTGGACGTTCCGAAATCAAATCCCATCACGACCTCGCGCGGACTGGCCGCGTTACCGCAAAACAATTGTGTACGACGACCCAGTTCCACCGACTGTCGCAACAAGTTGGCAGTCACCGCTTGCCCACCATGCCAATCAAGTTCAGCCCTTCGCGCCACTGAGAGCTTGACGCTGTCTGCGACTGGCTCAGGCAATACTCGGGATGGCAACAAGTCAAGGATAGCGCGGTGTACTCCACATGAACCTGGTTTTGCTTGAAATCGTGATAAGGTCGCTGTACACGGTATTCCGCCGGGACCGTCTGGGCGGGCGTTGTGCCTTGGCGCCGGCCGTGTTGTGGCGGGCGAGCCTGCCCTGGATTGCTGGCAAGAGCACTAATTTCAGTCCCGGCAA
>CAWIOX010000031.1:0-4639 GCA_963837775.1 uncultured beta proteobacterium
CGATCCGCTCACGCCACCGGCAGGCGTGACGACTGCCGTCAGTACCGGCGCATCCCCGACGCTGGAATGGCCGATAGCGGCGTCGGCATTCCGGCCACCGAACGCAGCCGGGTGTTTGCGCCGTTTTACCTCTCGCCCACTGCGCTCGACAGCAATCCGGGCGGCGCCGGACTCGGTCTGGCCATCGTGCGCGACATTGCCGCATTGCATGGTGCAGAGCTGGTCCTGCTGGACGGCGAGCATGGCCGCGGCTTGCGGGTTGTGGTGCGGTTTCCGGCCGCGTTGGGCGCGTAATGACAGCGTGACGCACCGGATGAATCAGTGCTAGGATACTCCGTATATATTATTTTTTATCACCGGATTACTTGCGACAGGAGAACGAGTATGAGCGATACCCCTCTTAAAATCATCAGCGGCACGGCCCTGACCGAGCTCCAGAAGAAAGACCTGCTGCATCGTCTGGCGCGTATGGAAGGGCAGTTGCGCGGGGTGCAGAAATTGCTGGCCAAGGCAGCGGTGCCGGCCGATTGCGATGGCGTGGCGCAACAGATGGCCGCCGCCCGCAAGGCGCTGGATCGCTCATTCGTGACCCTGCTGACCAGCTCGATGGTCACCCACACCGCCGGCGCGAGCAGCACCGAAGAAGCGGCCGAGCGTGCGCTGCACCTGTCGGAAATGCTCAACAAATGCGCGTAAGCTGATATCTCCGCGCCTGCGCAATCGGGCGTCATGCTGAATTACGCAAGTTTGATGAAATCATATGCAACTGAATGCAAAACACGATGTCATAAACGGCGCTCGCCATCAGGCTTTAAGATTCGCATATTGTTATCTCTTCGTGCACTTACTTTCCTGATCGCTTGTGATGACCAAATCCAAACGTTGCTTCAGCTGCTTGCTGCCACATCGCTGTCCCTGATACTGCCGCTTGCGGCGGTGGTAGCACTGATAGTAGTTCATTAAGCTCGGCACCGTCAGCTGCCACACAGCAATTGATGCGGGAGCCCGGCGCACCGCAATTCAGCGGCAATACCGCAAGCGATGGTTTCAACTGGTTCAATTTCCGGCGCCAGCAGATGGGTCTGGCCGCTGTTGCCAGAAGCCCGCAAATTGATAATGCCGCGCAGGGACATTCCATTATCGGGCCGTCAATAATGTCATCACACACGATCAAGACCCGTTAAAACCGGGTTTCACCGGGCGCGAAGGCTGTCCGGATCAGCTATCCCGCGTCGGAGTCGCGCTTGCAGAGAGCCGGCTATGTCGTCACGACGCCTTACGCCTGCGGCGAAGTGATTTCCGCCATGAGCGATGCTTCCGGATTTGCTGCGGCAGAAGCATTGCTCACCGCAATTTATCACCGCTTCGTGATTTTCGAGCCGATGTTCCGCGATGCGGGGGTCGGTGCGGCCAGTGTTGCGAGCGGTCATACCTATTTCACGACCGATTTCGGCACCACCAACGGTTTTGGCGCGGGGCGTGGCAAAGCGGCAAGGTGGCGGTCTACCCTTATCCCAACCAGCAGCAACTACCGACCTCATTCGATCACGGCACCGAAGAGCCTGATCCCTTGCCGGAAGTGCAATACAGCGGGGTGAATGTCGGTTATCCGATCAGTGTCCACGCCAACATCACGTCGACCGTCGGCGTCTCGACCTTCACCGTGAGCCAGAACGGAACCGCCTTGCCGGCGCGTCTTTTGACTCAGGCGACCGATCCGAACAGCGACTACTCAACCGCCGCCATCATTCCATATGCGCCGCTGACGCCGGCCACTACCTATGATGTGCGCTTCATCGGGCAGGTCGATGGCCTGCCGGTGGACCGGGCCTGGTCATTCACGACCAGGTAACGGGCATGTCCACAAGCCGGTATCCCGTTCAGGACGGCGGCTTATTTTCCGATACAGAAGCGGCTGAAAATCACCCCTAGCAAATCATCCGGCGTGAACTCGCCGGTGATGCTGTTGAGTTGTTCCTGCGCCAGCCGTAACTCTTCGGCGAACAGGTCGAGCGACTGGTCGTTCTGCGCCGCGTGCAGGGCGGCTGTCTCGAGATGGTCGCGTGCCGCTTTCAGCGCCACCAGATGCCGCTCCCGCGCCAGATACAGCGATTCGCCGGTCTGCTGCCAGCCGGCGATGCGCAGCAACTCTTCCCGCAGCAGGTCGATGCCGAGGCCGTCACGGGCCGACAGGTAAAGATGAGTGGCGTCCAGCATGGTGTCGATCGCCGCCTTATGGCCGGACAGGTCGATCTTGTTCCAGACCCGCACTACCGGCACGTTGGCCGGAAAACGGGCGACGATTGCTTCATCGGCCCTGGTCGGACCGCGGCCGGCATCGAGCAGGTGCAAGATCACATCGGCTTTGCCGACTTCGGCCCAGGTGCGTTCGATGCCGATCCGTTCGACTTCGTCATTGGCGTCGTCGGCATCGCGGATGCCGGCGGTGTCGATGATGTTGAGCGGTATCCCTTCGATCTGGATGGTTTCTGTGACTTTGTCGCGGGTGGTGCCGGCGATGGCGGTGACGATTGCGACTTCGGCGCCTGCCAGCGCATTGAGCAGCGACGATTTGCCGACATTCGGCTGGCCGGCCAGCACCACGTTCAGGCCTTCGCGCAACAATGCGCCCTGCTGCGCCTGCAGCAGCACCTGATGCAGGGTTTGCTGGATGCCTTGCAACTGTCCGCGCGCATTCGATTTTTCGAGGAAGTCGATTTCCTCTTCCGGGAAGTCGAGCGTCGCTTCCACCAGCATGCGCAGGTGAATGACTTCATCGGCCAACTGGTGGATCACTTTGGAAAATACGCCTGACAGCGATTGCGATGCCGATTTGGCGGCCGCTTCGGTCGAGGCTTCGATCAGGTCGGCGACCGCTTCCGCTTGCGCCAGATCGAGCTTGTCGTTGAGGAATGCACGATGCGTGAATTCACCCGGCTGCGCCAGTCGCAGACCACTTTCCTTGCCTGCTTCCAGGCAGCGCGCCAGCAGCATCTGCAATACCACCGGCCCGCCGTGGCCCTGCAATTCCAGCACGTCTTCGCCGGTATACGAATGCGGCGCCTTGAAATGCAACGCAATGCCGCGATCGATGACGCTGCCATCCGCCTGCTTGAACGGCAAATAGGTGGCTTGCCGCGGCTGCAGCTGGAGGCCAAGTGTCTGCAGCAGTGGCGCTAGATTCTTGCCGGAAACGCGTACTACGCCGATGCCGCCGCGGCCGGGCGCCGTGGCAATCGCCGCAATGGGGGATGAGTCGTAATTCATGGTGCGATTTTAACTAATTGGGGACAGGGATGGAGTGTAAGCGATGCCGGCAGATTGCGGCGAGCGGTGTCAGCGAAACTGCCAGAGTTCGCCAGTATTTGCTGGCGAACTCTGTTTTATCCCAGGCGCTAGGCGACCATTCGCTCGCTGGTGCGGCAACCGGCGAGCAGGTAGCTGAGATCGATCACCAGCACCAATTCGCCCTCGGCAGAGCGGGCAGTGCCGGTAATGCCGTCCACGGCAAGGCAGGTCATCGGTTTGATGACCAGATCCGCAGTGCCATCAATCGACTCCAGCGCGAGCACATACGGTTTCGGTGCGGCGATGACGATGCCGACACGCTCGACGCAAGGGTCATAGCACAGTGCGCTGGCCAGAGAGCGACCAGCAGCGGCCGGCCCATATCACGCAACATCGGGGCGCCGCAACTTCGGCAAAGGTTTCGGGCAATACCACAACGCGTTCGACGCGCCCATCGGGATTGCCAGCGAGGCGCCCGAAGTGCGTACCAGAAGGGTCGGCACGATCGAGAGTTCAATCGGCAACTTGATCGAGAAACGGGTGCCGGCTTCCGAGTGGAGAATCGATACGGATCGTGCCGCGATGTTTTTCGACTGCGGTGCGTACCACGTCCATGCCGACCCCGCGTCCGGAAACGCTGGAGGCGACTTCCTTGGTCGAAAAGCCGGGCAGGAACACCAGCTGGAAAGCTTCTTCCGCCGTTTGCGCGGCAGACTCCTGAATCAGGCCCTTGGACAGCGCCTTTTCACGCGGCTGTTGCGGATCCATGCCTTTGCCGTCGTCCGACACTTCGATCATGACGCTGTTGGCTTCCTGCCAGGCCTTGAGCGAAATGGTCGCCTTGACCGGCTTGCCGGATGCCAGCCGTTCTTCCGGACTTTCTATGGCGTGATCCAGCGCATTGCGCAACATGTGTACCAGCGGGTCATACAGGCTGTCGACCACGACCCGGTCGACCTCAGTTTCCGCCCCTTCGATCGCGAGTTCAACGTCCTTGCCCAAATCCTTGGCCAGTTGCACCAGGCGCGGAAACTTCTGGAACAGACGGCCCACCGGCTGCATGCGCGTAGCCAGCGTTGCCCTTTGCAGTTCGGCAGAATAGCGCGAGGCCCGGTCCAGGGTTTCGGACAGGGTCGCGAACAGGGTCGCGAACAGGGTCGCTGCAGCATCCTCGGAATTTGAATTGCGCCAGTTTTTCCAGCAAGGCGCTGGCCTGATTGGCAGCCTGCACCGATTCGCCGGCGACTTCAAGCAGCGCATCCAGTTTGACCGCATCGATGCGGATGCTTTCTTCCTTGACTGAACCGGGCTTGATGTTTGTTGCAGCAGCCTGGTTTTTTTCCGTATCAGG
>CAWIOX010000032.1:0-135260 GCA_963837775.1 uncultured beta proteobacterium
GAGAACTGCCAAGCGACAATCCAAATTATAAAGCCCTGTAAAACAGGTGTTTAATAGTCAATCAACTAGCGAAGAATGTTTCCTATTGGGAAGTCCATTCCCATTCGGTCATTGACAGGTTCTGGAGCCCGCATGATTAAAGGGTTTGCTTGTGATTGACCGGTTCTTATCGTCACTTTTACCGTCAAAATTGCCCCTCGGCCGCCCTCGTAGCGTTGAGAGGGATTGTGAGACGTCGATACTTCCAAGGTTAATCGTTGATCAGGTGGAATTTTTGCGCGCTGCAGATCGCTTGGGAGCACCCCAGGTTTCAGCCTTACGGGACCATCCCCTCAGAATACGGTTGCCACATATTAAAGCCCAGCCGGGATGGCGTCGAGTACAGATCGCTGCCCCCTCGAGTTTTGTATTCGCAACACCTCACAGAGGAAAATTATCAGACATGTCGGTCCCGCAACTAATGCGCCATATGAAACTAGAAAAAGGCGACCAGGTAGTCGCCTTTTAATGTAGTCACATGTCCGCTTTTGGCCGGAAGTGTGAATTCGCCGTCGAGCCCGTAAGCGACCTGTCACCGCGTCAGCAAGTTTTTGCTATGGCCGCTGTGTAGCTCTTGGCTGACCGGGTGTTCTCGGCCAGAAGCAGAAATTCGACGCATCGAAAATGCAGCAATTTGAACGACTCCTCCACTCTGAAAGCAGTCAGATGGCCTACGCGAACTAATTGGCCAGAGCCGCCGTTCGACGGGCTGGGTCAATTGGTCAGCAATGCATCGGTAAGCCGCCTCTCGCTGGCGAATTGGGCTGAACGGCAGCTTCCCGGTCTGGCGATGCGGACTCACGGCCCAAACCTGCTTCTGGGGTTCGACGGAAGCACTCTGCGCGCTCGTACGCGATACGTAAGCGGCTAGCGGCTAAGTAGCCATTGATCTACAAACACTCTTGCATCAGCCAACAACCATTCAAAATCCTTCGCGAATCCAGAGGCGTCTGCAAGAAACTCCGCCTCTCCCCCAACGAGAGGATTCGGACGCCGTACTCGCTGAGACATGCGGCTTAAAACATCTGCTATCCCGTCCAATTCCGCATAGCTCTGCAACCAATTTTCCTGTGCCATCAAGCGCATCGCAAAACCGGTGGACTCAGGCAGTTCGTCCAGGCGCGCCTCAATCTGACGATAGACCGACTGGCAATACAACGGGAGCATGTCCGAGTGAAATTTCGGCCAATCGCGCGCCAGGACATGATCGTAAAAAATGTCCACCAACACCCCCGCATATCTCCGACGCTCTTGCGATATCCGCGAGCGACTACAACGAAAAGCGGGATGGGTTTCAACAAATCCGTCGATTGCACGGTGCAACGCGACGCCTTGGGCCAAGTCCGTTGGCAAGCAACCGGGTAGGATCCCTTTGATCCAGTCCCCAATAACGCCACCGACCATCAAAGCAGGGGTTCTTTCAGCAAGAACGGCATGTGCCAGGAAATTCATCAGATCACTTTAACAAGGTCTTGTGCACGACCTTTACCTTTCATAAATGCGGTGATTTATCCACGCTCCGGTAATTCGTAGCGTGGACTTAGTATTGCGAACTGCCCCAATTAGAAGCGGCAAACACCTGCTGTTACTGACGTGCCTTCCGGCATATCTTCATAACAAACTGTATTGAAATTTACCAAATTGGGATGAGTACTAACCGCTTTATACAAATCTGATTTTAGGTAATTTTCATAGTCGCCCTTTGACGCCCAAAAATACATACCACCGTAAGCGCCAATCTGGCTTTGTTTGATCCAGACCTTGGATACCAATCCTGGTACTTGCGCATAGCCTGGGGCGAGAGACTTCACTGCCTCACTGTAGGCGTTCTCATCAATTCCGCTGAGGTTAAATGTGACATGAGTGACGTACATAGTTTTGCTCCTGTTTGATAAAGCGTTGTTTGAAAATTACTAGCAGAGGCATCAACGCAAGGCTGATGCGAGACGGCTCAATGCCTCATCGACACGCTGCCGAGGGCACGCCAGGTTGATGCGCATGAAGCCTTCTCCGTCTGAGCCAAACTTGGCCCCCTGATCGAGCCACAATCGTGCTCTACGTAGCAAGAAGTCGTGAAGTTCCGCAGGCGACATGCCAAGGCGGCGGCAATCAATCCATGCCAAATACAGCGACCCCGTCGGCGTGACCGTGAGTGGCAACTTGAGTTCGCTGACACGTCGAGCAAAGTGCACTTGATTTCCACGAACATAGTCGAGCATGGCGTTTGCCCATGGCTCTCCGTCTCGATATGCTGCCTCGCACGCGGCGGTTCCCAGCGTATTGACGAAGAAGGTGCCGTTCCTCTCGCTCTGTGCTCGGTACGCCTGGCGTAGCCGCTCGTTCGGGATAAAGATGTTGGCACAGGACAAGCCGGCGATATTGAAAGTCTTGCTCGGCGCTGTACAGACTATGGAGTTCTGAGCAATGGAGTCGTCCAGCATAGCGAACGGCACATGCTGTTGCCCCTCCCCGAAGACCAGATCCTGATGAACTTCGTCTGAGATTACCAAGATACCGTGCCGATCACAGATCGATGCCATGGTCAGCAGTTCATCCCTCGTCCACACGTTGCCCGTGGGATTGTGTGGATTGCAAAGGATGAATAGCTTTGTTCCAGGACGTATTGCCGCTTCAAAGGCGGGTGCGTCAAATCGATATCTGCCGTCATCGAGCATTAGCGGCGCTTGCGCCAAACGTCGTCCATTGGCTATTACGTCGTTAATAAAATGATGATAAACCGGCGTCTGCACAAGGACGTGATCACCAGGTTGCGTGAAAGCTTGGATTGCAATATTGAGCGCACTGATAACCCCGGGTGACTGCGTTAGCCATTCCGGCTTTGCCTGCCAGCCGAATCGCCGCGCTTGCCATCCAACCGCCGCCTCGCGGTACGAATCTGGTGTGCCACCATAACCCAGTACGCCCAACGAAATTTCGCGCTGTAGCGCCTCCACGATGGGAGGGGCTACACGAAAGTCCATGTCCGCGACCCACATAGGAAGTGGATCAGCCGCGTACTGTTCAGGTGTGAGCAGAATTCGCGCTTGGGCCCATTTCATTGAATTGGATCGACTCCGGTCGATGATTTCATCAAAATCGTACATTGATTTCCTTATTAAATTTGCACGCTATTGAACTGCGATTTGTCGGAGGTCGAATACCCTGGCCCAGCAGCAAGCTTACGAAGCATAGTGGCAGTTAATGCAACCACGCCTCCTAAAAGCTTTACCCTTGGATTTGATTCCGTTGTGTTAACTGCAGTACGCGAGTACGGTTTGAAAACACAGGTGATTAGAACGAGCCAGGGGCATTCACCTTCATTAGTTAGCGCTTTCTACCGCTTCAATCGCCACCTCACCCTCGTATTCCGGATAGTCTGTGTACCCCTTGGAGCCGATAACGCCGTAGAACGTCGAACGGTCGCTTTCTGCAAGCGGCCATCCGTTGTGCATTCTTTCGACAAGGTCAGGGTTGGCGATATACGAAGTTCCGAATGCGAAAAGGTCGAGATCGCCCTTCTCCAGTTCCGCTCGGGCAAGCTCACGATCGAAACCTCCCGCCGCCATCAGCGTGCCCTTATAGGCCTGCCGGAAGCGCGCACCAAAACCAGCTGGAACCTCAGCGGCGGTGATGGTGGGCTGATAGTTCAGGTGTACATAGGCCAGCTCCCTGTCATTGAGTGCCGCTGCGACGCTCATCCAGGTTTCCTCCTCGTCTGCGTATGGACGCAAGTCGTACAGGCGCCCGAAGGGGGATACGCGGACGCCAACGCGTGCTCCACCAATTGCGTCAGCGATGGCATCGACGGTTTCAAGGAGGAAACGCTGGCGATTGGCGATAGATCCGCCGTATTCATCCGTGCGCGTGTTCAGCTCACTGCTAAGGAACTGGTCGAACAGGAAGGCATTGGCGGCCATGAGTTCAATTCCATCGAATCCTGCTTCGATGGCTCGCAGCGCGGACGCAACGAAGTCCCTCGTGACTCGCCGGACCTCCTCGGTGCTCAGTGCTCTGGGGATGCTCGGTGCCACGGGGCCGGCCTTGCCTGGTTCCAACCACGCATAGACGCTTGTGTTGGTCGCAGGCACTTCGCCGGAGGACACCGGCGCTGCATTGTCGGGCTGAAGGGAGATATGCGACATTCTGCCGACATGCCAAAGCTGCGCGAAGATCTTCCCTCCTTTCGCATGTACAGCATCCGTGACCTTCCGCCAGGCCTGTGTTTGCTCATCGGTGTACAACCCGGGGGTATATAGGTAACCGCGACCTTCATCGGAGATCGGCAAGCCCTCAGAAACGATCAGGCCAGCAGAGGCCCGTTGCGCGTAATAGAGAGCGGTCAGTTCATCCGGAACATTATCCAGTGCCCTGGTGCGGGTCATCGGGGCCATAACGATCCGATTGGCCAGTGAGACGCCAGACAGATCGTAGGGGGTGAATAAATTGCTCATTGTGTACCTCAAATAGTGGGACGCAGCGCTGAACGCGCTGCTTGATTTCAAGCTGAATAGTTTTGGGAGAGTGACCCGGGATTACGCCCCGTGAATCTCCAGCTTCGGCACCATGCGGATGGCCCTGGAGAAATTGGCCAGGTTCGCCGAGGTCTTGGTAACGATCTTGTGCAGTTCTTCGACCTTTTCACGCGGGGCATCAGTGTGCAGCCGAACAACGTAGCTCACTTGGTCGTAACCCGGATTGACGCTCTCATCCAGACCAAGGACTCCGCGCAGATCGAGCTCTCCATCAGTCTCAATCTCCAGGCTATGGACGGTAATGCCCATTGCTGCGGCGTTGACGGCGTAGCCCACCGACAGGCAGGCGTTGAGCGCAGCCATAAGCAGTTCTTGGGGATTTGGCGCGGAGTTCTGACCAAGAAATTCAGTCGGCTCATCCGCCGCAATTTCAAAGTGCCGCTGGTACTCCACTCCACACAGGGAATACCGACTCACGGTCGCCACGGATCGAGTCTGGTGTTCCCATTTGGTCTTGACATTGAATCGGGCGCTGCGCTTCGACGCATCCGTGGTTTCGGCTACGCCCTGTGCAAACTCCTGCAAAGCCGCTACGTCAATACCATTTAGTTTGTTGCTCATCTGATTACTCCTCTACATGAAGGCGCTGTCGCGCACGAAATAGCTCTAGCAAATTCGCTCATGGCTTCTTCGCTAAAGCGGGATACTGGGGCCGATTACTGGCCCACCTGTCGATCCGTGATGCCGCTGCGGGTCAGATCGCACATCCATTGATGCTGCAGCTCGCCCCAGCGCCATCATCGAGTGGCTCCGGCACATCAATCGCCGCTTCGAGCAGCGTTTTTTCAAACGCTGCAACTTCGCGGGCACCTGACAAATGAAACTTGTCGTTGAACACGAACAAAGGCACGCCATTGGCGATCTTGTTCGCCTCCTGTTCATCGCAGGCGATTTCGGACGCAATTTGGGGGGAGTCGAAATCTAACGAGCCCTCAGAAAGCCCCATCTCTCTTGCGAGAGAGACAAGCACTTCTCTGTCGAAGATATCGATTCCATCGGTGGTATAGGCCTGATAGATCCGCTCGATGATTCGCTGCCTGTCCTCTGGTGCTCCGATACTCTTGACCAGTGCGTGTGCGTCACTCGTATCACCAAAGCGCATGCTGCCGAAGTTGTACGTCAGGCCCTCCATAGCACCGCTCTCGGCGACCGCGGCCATCATCCGTTCCGCTGCGCTCACACTGCCGAATTTTTGATGAAGCACCTTCTGGAAGTCGGCTGGTGCCATGCCCTTGCCAAGGCGATAGGCCTTGGGCGTGACGATGACTTCGAGTTGTCCCGCCAATCCCAATACTGCCTTTTCAAAACGCCGCTTGGCGATCCAACACCATGGGCAGGCAAAATCTGACCAAATCTCTACGTTGACTCTCTTCATGGTTCGTTCCTTGTCATGTGAAGGGTCGCCTGAACGACCTTTGTGATACCTAATTCACCCCTAAAACAACCCTACTAGTAGGTTGTTATCAGGGGCCAAATAAAGGAACCATGCCGACTCGGACGATGGTTCCTGAGAATTCAGCCAAAGCGACATCCGTCAACTTTGGCGTGGGCTGCTAGCTAAGTCTTTTCAATAATGAGCCCAATAATGTTGTCGTCGATCAAGTCGTCTTCTTTCGTCGCCCAGTTGATAAAGCTGGCCCCTTCCAGAACGCTCAACAGCAGGAAGGCTTTCTGCCGGGTTCCGCGACCAGGTGGAATCTCTCCATCAGCCACCCCCTTGTCCAGAATCGCCGTCAACCATGTCAATTGCACATTAAAAAAACGATGCGTGAGCTCTTGCAATCCGGATGGAAGTGCGGCCATCTCAGCAGCCAGTGCACCGCAGAGAGGTAACAAACTGCCTTCGCTGCTGGCGCGAAAGAGTCGGAAGAATGCCTCCAGGCGCCCTAGCAAATCTTGATGCTCCCTCTCAATGCGCTCAAAGTCGCCACGCACTCTCGCGATATAGTCTTCGACAATGGCTACTCCCAACGCTTCCTTCGTGGGGAAGTGATGATGAATGCTTGCCTTCCTGATCCCGACCACTTCGGCCAAGTCCGCGTAGCTAAACGCGGCGTATCCCTTGGTGCGCATCAGGCTCTCTGCTGCGTGCACTAATGCGTCCCGTGTTCCGATTGCCATACATCCTCCTAATTGTCTGCGCTCAGCCAGAAAGAGCGCCATATTTGGCATAAGCAGAAGACTGACTACTAGTTGGTAGCCAGTCAAGCCCTAAGAGGGTGTCGAATCCCCATGCGCCCGATGGAGGCATCGCAGGGGAGACTCGGGCAGCAGATACAGGACTTACAGCTCTTCATATGCCTCGAACGCGCGAGCCGAGTAGACGTACGCCGCGCCGGCGTTCAGAGCGATTGCCGTACCCAAGGCCGCTGCAACCTCTTCCTTGCTGGCACCTGCTTTCTTTGCAGCGGCAGCATGGGCTGCGATGCAACCATCGCAGCGGGTCGTGACTGCCACGGCCAAGGAAATCAGCTCGTGCGTTTTGGCATCCAGGACATTGCCTTCCCGTGTCGCTGTTTCGAGTTTATGGAATGCGCTGGCAACCGGTGCATTCGCCTTTGAAAAACCTCCGACACGCTTGATCAGTGCCGTCAATTTGTTGGTCCATTTAGTTTCCATTTTGAGTTTCCTTTGTGCTTTGTCTATTGGTTCTTACTTTCCCAGCTTGCGGGAAGCCATCACGCCACCATCCACATCCCAGACCGCGCCGGTCACCCAGGAGGCCTTATCGGAGAGTAGGAAGACGATGCTCTCCGCGACATCGCGCGGCGTGCCGTTGCGGCCAAGCGGATGGAAGTCATTGAAATCCTTCAATGCGCTATCCAGTTGCTCGCCGGGAATGAAGCGCTCGAAGATCCGGGTTTCCACCATCCCTGGGGCGACTGAATTGATACGGATGCCGTTTCCCGCAAGTTCTGCCGCCACATGCTTCGTCATGGCTTCCAGTCCGATTTTCGCCATCGAATAGGCCGAGGCGTGAACGGTTTCGATGGCCTGCCGGGCGGCAACGGCTGTGACATTGACGATCGAGCCAGGCCTTTTCTGCGCGACTAGAGTGCTGGCAACCTGCTGGGTGATGAAGAAGATCGCGCGGTTCAAGTTGAGGAAATTGTCATAGTCCTCAGGCGAATGCTCAAGAAAGGCCTTGGGGTAAAAGATTCCAGCGGAATTCACCAGCAGATCGATGTCGCTGTGTTCGCGCGCCAGTTTGTCGATGAGCGTGCGTACGCTGGCGAAGTCCGACAAATCGGCGGTGAGGGCGAATGCCTTGTCTTCGCCTGCAATGGCCGCCAGTTGCTGGCGAGCCGCTTCGGCCTTCTCCTTCCGGTTTCCAACGACAACGACCGCGCCACCTTCATGGGCAACCATCATGGCGGTTTCCAGACCGATGCCGCTGGTCCCGCCAACGACCAGGAGTTTGCGACCTTCAAAGTTCTTGGCTTGCATCATTACGTTTCCTATTCATGGTTAAAAAACCTGCCTACCAACTAGTAGGTAGATATAATATGTGCACCAAGTCTGTCTGTCAACTGCGGCAAACATATAATTTCCTCCCTTGGTGTCTTGGTGAGGTGCCATCCCAAACAATGACCTGAAAACTGTCCGGTAAGTAACGGACACCGGCCATTCAAGGCGGGAGAGGCCAATGACCACAAAGGCCGAGGACTTCCCAGTGAGCAGTCGTCAGGAACGGCTGCCCCACTTTGTTACCTGCCCTTCAGCAGGCGACCTGCCGAAGGTCAGCAATGGGTCGGACACCGGCCATTCAAGTAGTTCTTATGCGGACATCACGCTTGACAGCCAGAGCGGGCGCAACCCGCGCTGTCGGCTTCAATCGCGCCACGCCGTGGGTTTCACCCACGCTACGATGCCAACGAATTTACAAAAAAATCGGGGGTATGCATCAAAATCATGCCGTTGCCGCAATCATTTAAAGGGCTTTCAAATATACACGGCGGGGTATAAATCGGCCCGCAACATGCCTGGTGCAGCGGCACTCTGGCAAATGAAGCCCATGAATTCATGAAATTTTTGATGCTCAAGGCGGCAACGGGCCATGCGTCGCGCTCACCATCTCGACCGGCACCCTGCTGTCGGCCGTGACGCTGCCGTTCTGGCTGGCGCTGTCACGCTGACTGCGGGCGGCAGCCCGTCAATTCGCCGGCTTCAATTGGGTCGCAAAAAAACGCATCATTTCTTGCGAAGCGTCGGGCCCCTTGCCATCGGTATAACTGCCGCGGCTGCTGCCGCCGGACCAGGCATGACCCGCACCATGCACCAGCCACTGCTCGCCGACTACCTTGCCGTCGACATCTTCGTGCACCGTGCGCGTATACGCGTGGCCGCCCCGTGCCTGCCCCTGTTCCACTTCGGCCGCGGCCTGCCGTGGCACGGTTTGCGCGATGATGTGGTCGCCGTTGCGCGGATGGACGGTCTGGTCGCGGTCGCCGTGGAACACGATGATCGGCATCGCTTGCAGGCGGGCGGCTGCGGCCGGTGCGCCGCTGCCTTTCATCGCCGCCAGGGCTGACGGCAAGTCGGTCGCCGCTGCATACGGCAAGCCGGAGTGGATGCCGACCGCCGCGTACAGCTCGGGATAGGCGGTGCCCATGATGACGGCCATCGCACCGCCGGCCGACAGGCCGGCGATATAGACCTGCGCCGGATCAACGTGATAGCTGTCGATGATGTCCTGCGTCATCCCTGCGATGATGGATGGCTCGCCTTGGCCGCGCTGCTGATCGACGGCGTTGAACCAGTTCCAGCACTTCGATCCGTTGGCCGACTGTGCCTGCGCCGGATACAGGACCAGGCAGGGCTTTTCCTCGGCGATCGCATTCAAGCGGGTGCCGGCGGCAAAGTCATCCGGATTCTGCGTGCAGCCGTGCAGCATGACCACCAGCGGCAGCGCCTGGCCGTGATAGGCGCTCGGCACGTACAACTTGTAAGCGCGGGTGCCGGCATGATTGGTGAAGGCGCCGGCCAGGAATTTTCCCGGCGCGAGCGGGTCGACGTCCTGTTGCACATCGAATCGGGGCGTGAATGCCGGCAGCTTGAATCGGCCGCCATCGACTGGCGCCTGAATGCCCAGCCCGGCCAGCAAGTCCGGCACAAACCCGCCGGCCGCGCCGGCATTGCCGGCTTTCGCGTTCGGCGCCGGATTGATGTCATGCATGGTGCGCGGCGCGGCCGCGTTGCCGGGCCACCCGCCTGCCGGCATCAGGCCCTGCAGCGCCTGCTGAATTTTGACGGTAGCGGCGCCGGCACCGTCTTTTTGCAGCAAGCTGGCCGCTTCGCGCATGAGCGCGAACATCTTTTCATTGAGTTTCATTGCGTATTTCCCGAGTTGGGTTAATTGGCGTTAGCGTATGCGCCCGGCCAGGGCGCTTTTGACGGCGGGGCTGGCATGCAGCGCGCCGAGAACATGCAGCGATTCGATGGTGGCAAGGGCCAGTTCCGGCGACACATCGGCGTCGATGCTGGCCAGGCCCAACACCTGGATTTGCAGCGTCTGTCCCGCGGCCTGCACCGCTTCCAGATCGGCACGCGAATAGTGCTGCAATCCGAGCACCAGGCTCTTGCGGGCGACCGTCTGGCGCACCACTTCCGCATGCGTGCTCAGCTGGTTGCGAATCGCGGTGCGGATCAGGTCGGTGCGGTTTGAATAAAAACCTTCCTGTACCAGCAGGTCGATTTGGCCGAGATCGACGAGTCCCAGATTGATCGTGATTTTCTCGGTTTCGCTTACCTTCGAACGAATTTCATGCACACTCATGGCTATCCTCCATCATCCATTTAACATCCATATACCATCTAATTACCATCCATATGGATGTTATTATAGAATTGAAACGCCGATTGTCAAGCCCGGATGCAGCCGTCTGGCGCGTACCGTCTCCGGATGGCAAGCGGCGCTGCTTGGGCCCAGAGGAACTCTGGCGTGTTTTAAATGGACATCATCCGCTTTGCGTTCAGCCAAGTTCAGCCGGCCTCAGCAAAACTCAAGGTTCTGTACGGCGCCGCACAGACCGGTCACGACCTTGAGTCCAAACTGTGAACTAGCCGGACTTTAGGAGCGGCTGCAGCAGGATTGCTGCTGCTCCGGGATTTGCACTCATTTCCAGCTAACTAGTTAATGTGCTTGCTTGATCAAGCCATCGGAAGAAACAGCTCGGCCAGTTGCACTTCGATCTCCGGGAACCATTTCGAATCGACTGCCAATGCTTCATGAGGACACGAAATGACCTACGATAAAAGCAACACCTATGGCGCCTACCAGGACAATCGACACCAAAGGCCTGAGACGGAATTGTTGAAGGCGGCTGCCCCGACCGGGATTCGGGTTCACAAGCTGAAAAATGTTCCGCTAAGAATGCCATTCATCGATCGCATCAAGGTGCTGCTGCGGGGTTCTGACAAGGACCTGGTCAGGAACGGGAGCCGGGGCTACCAAGCTGAAATGCTGCCGTCGTCTACGCAAAGAGGCAAGCGGCAACGCTCTTTGCCCGGGGTGGATGCAATTGCGCCCGGATCGGCAGCGCTGCTGGCATCCGGCAAGGCCGATCGACTCTGGTCGGCAGACAAGAAGTACGGCCGGGAAATGGAGTATACCCGCTCGAATCTGGGCTAATCGCTGGTAGCAGCGCCCCAAATCGCATCAGGAGATGAACGTGACGGAACCGCGCACAGGGCAGGCCCCGGCAGTGCTGAAGAGAGATGAATTTCACCTTGAATTCCGTCGCTCTTTCGTCGATCCCACGTTTGATGCGGTGCAGGCGGAAATCGCCAAAGTGGAACAGGTGGCCTGGGAAAATTACATCAACGGCAACAAGGCGCCAATCACCGCCAAGGCAGGGCCGGAGTTTGCCGATCCTGACTATGAGCTGTCGGTCGAATGGCGGGCTACCCGCGACAAATTGATTGCGGCGCAAGCCAGGCAAACAGACCCCGCCACCCAATCCAGGGTGTTGCTGATCTGCGGCTCTGCGCGCAATGACGGCACTTGCCCCGGCGAAATCTCCAAGACCTTCCGCCTGGTTAACATCGCGGCCGAAACACTGCAAGCCGCCGAGATCGAAGTCGATCTGCTGGATCTCAGCCTGCTCACTTCGGCCTACGACAAGCACATCTACCCCTGCAAGGGCTGCGTCTCCACCGCGATGCCGCTATGTCATTGGCCTTGCAGTTGCTACCCGAATCATGGCCAGCGCCAGACCAATGACTGGATGGCCGAGATCTATGAAAAATGGGTCGCCGCGCATGCGGTGATCATCATGACGCCGGTGTACTGGTACCAGACGCCCGGGGTCTTGAAGCAGATGATAGACCGGCTGGTTTGTGCCGACGGCGGCAATCCCGATCCGACCACCACCTCGGGCAAGAACGCGAAAAAAGCGAAGGAACTGGAGCTCAAGGGCTGGCCCTACCCCAAGCATCTGGCCGGGCGCGCCTATGGCCTGGTGGTGCATGGCGATGTCGCCGGCATAGAAAGCGTGCGCCGCGGATTGTCGGATTGGCTGGACTGGATGGGCCTGCTCGATGCCGGCGCCTTGTCGCGACTGGACAGGTATATCGGCTATTACGAATCCTATGCAGAAAGCCATGCGGCGCTGGATCGCGACCTGGCGCTGCAGCAGGAGGTGCGCAATGTTGCCAGCGCCGTCGTGAATGCGGTGGCCGAAATAAGAGCAGGAAGTTTCTCGACACCGGATGCCGGCTTGGAGCGGCCGCGCCCCAAATAAGGGTGCGGCCGAATTGGGCGTGCCTGCTGCACAGGCACGGCAGCTGAAACAGGGTACGTGCCGCCCTGACATTGGCGCGGCAGGAATCCATCTGGAAAATAATGGACTTATCCCCTACCCTTAAATGAAGCCCCTGCGCCGCCCCACCCTGCATGATTTGGCGCATGGATTTCATCTGGCAAGCCGCCGTTGCAATCTCGGGAGAATGCGCATGGATAGCGGGCAGGACAAGCAGGCATCAGCTTCGGCCACGATACCGGTGATCAGTTCGTTCAGCGCGGTGACGCTGGCGACCCACGACATGGCGCGCGCGGTCGAGTTTTACCGCACGCTCGGCTTCATGCTGCGCCACGGCGGCCCGGAGTGCGAGTTCAGCACCTTCGGCGTCGGCTCCTGCTATCTGAACCTGATCGCCGCGCCGGCGAAAGCGCCAGTGGTCGTGGTGGGGCCGCATCATCTTTTACGTGTCGGACGTGGATGCGCTGTACGCGCAGGCGCTCGCGCAGCACCTGCACCCGCAAGCGCCGCCGCGCGACGCCGAATGGGGCGAACGCTATTTCCACATCATCGACCCCGACGGCCATGAACTGAGCTTCGCCCGGCCGCTGCGGTTGCCGTGAGCGGGCCAGGAAACCCGCGCTGCCAAACTGCCTACTTGCGCACTTCGAGCCGGTTGATCACGCCGTCGACCGCATGCAGATACCAGGCGTCCTGCTCGGCGCGGGCGCTTTCGGCCGCGGTCGAAACCACGCCCTGCAGCGTGACGATCCGTTTTTCGCAGTTGATCCCGATCTGATCCGCATGCACGAACGGATCGGTCTCCAGCACCAGGCGCAGCGCATCGATCAGTTCGTAATCGCTGTCGTCTTCCTGCGGCACCACCGCCAGTTCGTTGACGACGTCGCGGCAGCCGCGCGCCCACCAGGCGAGCACGCCGGCCAGCCGCTTATGCGACAGGCTGATCACCTGCCCGCTCAGGGTGACGATGCCATCCTCGACCGAGATCAGCAGTGCGCCGCTGGCATCGCCGGCCGCTTCCCTCAGCGTTTCGACCTGGTCCTTGACCCAGGTGCGCACGGTGCAGTTCTGGAAATCCACATGCTGCAGGATTTGCCCGCACACCGCATCGCGCACTGCGCCGTCGCCGGCGTGCTCACCGGCGGCCACCCGCAACTGATCGAGCAGGCCATTGCCGCCGCTGATCGAGCGCGCCAACGCAAGCGCTTTTTTCTTGCATGCAATATCCGGCACCTCCCCGGCCAGCACCAGCACACCGTCGATGAAATGCATCGCGATCGGATGGTTCTGCAAGTTGATGCCCGATTCATACTCGAAAGCGGCCTGGACCCGTTTCAACACTGCGTCTTTACCCTGCATGATCTGAACTCCTGTGAGGTTGATGGATTCACTATCGGATTCAGTTCAGTGTAGGAACAAGCGCGGTTCATTGCCAAGTTTTTATCCGGAACGGCCCGAATGTAAAGATAATTGATGGGGTATGCATCAAAATCATGCCGTTGCCGCAATCATTCAGCGGGCTTTTAAATATACAGGGTGGAGTATTAATCAGGCTCCAGCATGCTGCGCGAGCGCCCACAGCACGTGTTCGCGCACCATCTCGGACGGATGCGCCAGCCGCGCGCGCAGTGCGGCGACGATTTCGGGCGCGCCCGGCATCGCGCCGGCGGCGTTGCCCAGCCCCACCGCCAGGTTGCGCAGCCAGCACTCATGGCCGATGCGGCGGATCGGGCTGCCTTCCAGATTGCGGTTGAATTGCGCCTCGTCCCACGCGAACAGGTCGACCAGCATCGCGCCGTCGAGGCCGTTGCGCACGTCGAAATCATTCAGCGCGGCAGTCTGCGCGAACTTGTTCCACGGACACACCAGCTGGCAATCGTCGCAGCCGTACACGCGGTTGCCGATCAGCGCCCGCAGCTCGACCGGGATGCTGCCCCTGAGCTCGATGGTCAGGTAAGAGATGCAGCGCCGCGCATCGAGCCGGTACGGCGCGACGATCGCCTTGGTCGGGCAGATGTCGATGCAGGCGCTGCACTGGCCGCAGTGCGCGCTGATCGGCTCGTCCACCGGCAGCGGCAGATCGGTCAGCATTTCCCCCAGGAAAAATAGCGAGCCGGCCTCGCGGCTCAGCAGCAGCGTATGCTTGCCGCGCCAGCCCAGGCCGGATTTCTGCGCCAGCGCCACTTCCATCACCGGCGCCGAATCGGTAAACACCCGATAGCCGAAGTCGCCGACCTCGCCGCGGATGCGGTCCGCCAGCTGCTGCAGGCGCGCGCGCAACACCTTGTGATAGTCGCGGCCGCGCGCATAGATCGAGATATTCGCCGCCGCCGGCTGTTCCAGCCGCGCCAGTTCCGCGCTGCGCCAGTCCTCGCCCGCCGTCTGCGGCAGATACGGCATGCGCGCGGTGATCACCCGTATCGTGCCCGGCACCAGCTCGGCCGGACGGGCGCGCTTCAGGCCGTGCGCGGCCATGTAGCCCATCTCGCCGTGGTAATTCTTATCCAGCCAGTCCTGCAGCCCGGCTTCCGTATACGACAGGTTGGCGTCGGTGATGCAGACTTCGGAAAAGCCGAGTTCCCGCCCCCACGCCTTGATCGTCAGCGCCAGTGCGAGTAAATTGTCAGTGTTATCAGTTGCGGCCATCAATCCATTATCCTATTGATACGATGCGATGAAGTTTTGACTGTCATCGCGTCCCGTTCTCACCCTCTCCCGCTTGCGGGAGAGGGCCGGGGTGAGGGGATGCGGCTTCGTACTTAGTTTTGCCGCATCAATAACTGCAAAATCCGGCGCTGCAGCACAGCGCAACAAACATCAAGAACAACCATTTTACGAGATGCAGCACTACAGCACCCACCTCCATGACGAAGCCGGCACTGCCGCACTGGGCGCCGCGCTGTCGCGCGCGCTGGCGCCCGGCCTGACGATCTACCTGCACGGCGACCTCGGCGCCGGCAAGACCGCGCTGACCCGGGCGCTGCTGCACGCGGCCGGCCACGACGGCCACGTCAAGAGCCCGACCTACACGCTGGCCGAACCGTACACGGTGACGATCGACGGCCGCCCGACCGATGTGATCCATTTCGACCTGTACCGGATGGCCAGCCCGGAAGAGTTCCTCGACGCCGGATTCCGCGAAGACTTTAACGACAGCAACATCTGCATCGTCGAATGGCCGGAACAGGCCGCCGGCGTGCTGCCGCCGCCTGACATCGAGCTATTCCTGACTGTGGCCGGCGAGGGTCGTGATGTAGAATTGCGCGCACTGTCCGACAAAGGGTCACAATGCCTCGACCGCCTGCACTTCGCCCCGAATCTATGAATAACCGAACCACCGGCGCCACCCGCCGCACCGTGCTCAAAGCCGGCGGCACGCTGCTGCTGTCGCTGATCGCCCCGGCGCCCTCGTTTGCCGCGCAAATCCTCGCGGTGCGGGTCTGGCCGTCGGAAGAATACACCCGCGTCACGCTGGAAAACGACAGCAACCTGAAAGCCACCCATTTTCTGGTCAAGGACCCGAACCGGCTGGTGGTCGACATCGAAGGGCTGGAACTGAATCCGACGCTGAAGGAACTGATCGCCAAGGTCAAGGCCAACGACCCTTACATCAGCCAGGTCCGGGTCGGCCAGAACCGCCCGAACGTGGTGCGGCTGGTGTTCGACCTGAAGGCCGAGATCAACCCGCAGGTATTCACGCTGGCGCCGGCCGGCAACTACCAGCACCGGCTGGTGTTCGACCTGTATCCGCTGAAGGAAGTCGACCCGATTCTGGCCTTGCTCGAATCCGGCCAGCGGCCGCAGGACCGCGCGCCGCAAGAGGCTGTGCCAGCCGCAGAAAGCAAGCCGGAAAGCAAGCCAGAGACCAAGCCGGAAACGCCGCCGGCCAGGGCCGAACCCAAAGCCGAGCCGAAACCCGAAGCCAAGGCCGATAAGGCGCCGCAGATCACGCGCATGATCACCATCGCGCTCGACCCCGGCCACGGCGGCGAAGATCCGGGCGCGGTCGGCAAATCCGGCAGCCGCGAAAAAGACGTGGTGCTGGCGATCGCCAAGCGCCTGAAAGCCCGCATCGAACAGCAGCCGAACATGCGCGTGATGCTGACCCGCGACGCCGATTACTTCGTGCCGCTGCATGTGCGGGTGCAAAAAGCGCGCAAGGTGCAGGCCGACCTGTTCATGTCGATCCACGCCGACGCCTTCGTCGAATCGACCGCGCGCGGCTCCTCGGTGTTCGTGCTGTCGGAAAAAGGCGCGACCTCGACCGCTGCGCGCTGGCTGGCCAACAAGGAAAATGCGGCCGATCTGATCGGCGGCGTCAACATCAAGAGCCACGACCGGCAACTGGCCAGCGTGCTGCTCGACCTGTCGACCACCGCGCAAATCAATGACAGCATGAAGCTCGGCAAGGCGGTGCTGGGCGAGATCGGCGGCATCAACCGGCTGCACAAGGGTTCGGTCGAACAGGCCGGTTTCGCGGTGCTGAAGGCGCCGGACATCCCGTCGATCCTGATCGAGACCGCCTTCATCTCGAACCCGGAAGAAGAAGCCAAGCTGACCGACGACGCGTACCAAGACCAGATGGCCGACGCGGTGCTGTCCGGCATCAAGAAATACTTCGCGAAGAATCCGCCATTGTCGAAGAACCGCATGACCTGACGCCGCACCGCTTCGTAGGATGGGTGCAACCCATCATGTAGCTCCAAGCAACAGACATGATGGGTTGCACCCATCCTACTACTGCACCACAAGCAAACAATGTCCACCTCCCCCGCATCCGCCCCGGCCGCCCCCGCGTCAACAACCAAACCTGCGCCGGCCTCCTGGCGCATCTTGTTCTGGACCTTCGCCTGGGTCGGGCTGTCCGGCTTCGGCGGCGTGCTGCCGTGGGTGCGGCGGGTGCTGGTCGAGCAGAAGAAATGGATGACGCCGGCCGAGTTCACCGAACTGCTCAGCATGGGGCAGCTGGTGCCCGGCCCCAGCGTATCGAATTTCGCGGTGATGCTGGGGCGGCGCTACTTCGGACTGAAGGGCGCTTGCGCCGCCGTGATGGGACTGTATTTTTTCCCGATGTGCATCATCCTGGTGCTGGGCTACCTGTACCAGTCGTATGGCCAGCAGCCGCTGGTGCAGCACATCCTGGACGGCGTGAAACCGGTGTCGGCCGGACTGGTGCTCGCGACCTCGATCAAGCTGGTCGCCAGCCTGCCGCGCTCGCTGCATACCGCGCTGTTCGTGGCGCTGACCTTCATCGCCGTCACCTTGCTGCACCTGCCGCTGGTGCTGACCATGCTGGTGCTGGCGCCGGTTGCGATTGCCGTGGCCTGGAGGCAGCGATGAGTCCGTCCGAGCTGATCGCCATGAGCCTGCACATGGCAATGCTGTCGCTGGTGTCGGTCGGCGGCGTCACTGCAGTCTTGCCCGACATCCACCGCTATGTGGTGGAGGCGCAGGGCTGGATGAACAGCGAGCAGTTTGCCGCGCTGTTCGCGCTGTCGCAGGCGGCGCCCGGACCGAATGCGCTGTTCATCACGCTGTTCGGGCTGCAGATGGCCGGCCTGCCCGGTGCGTTCGGCGCGACCTTCGGCATGTTCGCACCGTCGTCGCTGCTCGCGTATCACGCGGTCGGCTGGGCCGACCTGTTCGCCCATACCCGCTGGCTCAACGCGTTCCGCCGCGGCATGGCACCGATCACGGTCGGCCTGGTGCTGAGCAGCGGCTTCCTGCTGGCGCGGGCGGCCGATATCCGCTGGTCCAGCGTGCTCCTGACCGCCCTCACGGTGGCGGTGCTGCTGCTGCGCAGCCGCTGGAATCCGCTGTGGCTGATCGTGGCCGGCGCGCTGTTCGGCCTGCTGGCATGACATCATACTGCGCCGTGTATGACTTGAAACTACTGCATTGCCGCAATCAGTCATTGCGGGTACAACAGATACTCCCTATTTTTCAGAAAAGCATGCAGGCATCGGCAGCGCCAAAACAGCCCGTTGCGATCCTGTTCCAATTCAATTTTTCAAGGCGACAGACATGGATGCAGTGACATCGGTTCAATTCGGGCAATTGCCTGCGGTTTGCCTGCAGGCGCCCGACGGCGCGCAAGCGACCATCACGCTGTTCGGCGCGCATCTGGTGTCGTGGGTGCCGGCCGGCGGCAGCGAACGCCTGTTTTGCAGCACGCGCTCGGCGCTGGACGGCAGCAAGGCGATCCGCGGCGGGGTGCCGCTGATATTTCCGCAATTCGCGGCCCGCGGCGACGGCATGCGCCACGGCTTCGCGCGCGTCAGCAACTGGCGCCTGGCCGCCAGCGGCGTCGAGCACGATGCCGCCTTTGCCGAGTTCGCGCTCAGCTCGGCCGACCCGCTGGCTGCAGAGTGGCCGCACGGTTTTGAATTGCGGTTCCGGGTTTCGCTAAAGGCGGACACTGTGCAACTGGCCTTGCGCGTGCGCAATAGCGGCAGCGCTGCGTTTTCGTTTGCCGCCGCGCTGCACACCTATTTCAAGGTCGATGATCTGGCCGCCGTCAGCATCGACGGGCTGGAGGGCACGCTGTACTCCGACCAGGCCTGCAAGCCGCCGCAGGGCGGGCGCCAAAGCGAAGCGCTATTGCGCTGCCCGGACCAGCTGGATCGTCTTTACCATGCGATTCCGGGCGATCTGGCGCTCTGGACCGGGTCCGGCACGCTGCACTGGCAGCAGCAGGGTTTCGGCGATGCGGTGGTCTGGAATCCGGGCGCAGCCGACGCGGCGGCGCTGTCCGATCTGGCCGACGACGAATTCCGCCATTTCATCTGCGTCGAACCGGCGCTGATCGATCCCTGCCGGCTGGAGCCGGGGCAGGAATGGCTGGGATGCCACCAGCTGCAGAGCGCCTGAAACTGGAACCTAGTTCGACTCCTTGATCAGGCGGCCGGAGCCGGCTTGTATCGGCCGCGCATTCATCGGATACAGGCGCCCGAAAATCCCGATCTGGTCGGGCGACAGCTGCACCGGCTGCTTCATCACCATCCACAACACGCCCTCGCTGCACGGCGGCGTGGTGAGCGAACCCATGTAGGTATAGTATTCGCGCCGTTCCGGCAGCAGCTGATTCATGTCGATCAGGCTGGTCGGGATGACCGGGTCATTTCTTTCCAGCGGCAGGTTGTTCCATATCGTCTGCACCAGGCCATTCGGATTGCCGCCATTGAGCAGCACCGCGACCACCGCCAGCTTGCCGTCGACATCCTTGTGCACCAGATGCGCGACCATGTCGGAGGCTCTGCCGTTGATGCGCTCTTCGGACGGTCGATGGAAGTGGAATTGCACCAGTTCGTACATTTTCCCCATCACGGCAATATGGTTGCCGCCGCCCAGATTGACCTGCACCGTATGGCCGTTGTCGAGCACATTGAAGCGGGCCGGCTTGTAGTCGAACACGATCGGTTCCAGCTCGACCCTGATGCCGTCGCGGATGTCGATCGGCGACTGGCGCGTGCCGAGATCGCACTTGGCCCAGTCGGCATTGAGTTTGCCCCAGCGGATCGGCGCGCCCTCGCCTTCATAGCTCCAGTGCGCCGCTGCATGGCTGCTCGGCCCGTGTCCGCCCGACGCCATGCTTTCACGCTCGGCCGATGATTTATCAGCGACGACGGTTTTTTTACGGCGCAGCGCGAGCTTGGCGGCATTCCGTTCCTTCAGGGCGGCCAGCCGGCTGGCAATCTTGGCCGACAGCACATCGGCCTCCTGCATGTATTGGGTATCGACCGGCGCAGCGCGCCTGGCTGCCGCCTTGTAGGCGTCCTTGGTCGGTATCTTGGGAAGTTCCGGTTTGATGCTTTCGGTTCTGGACGAGGCCGCCTCAGCAGATTTCCTGACCGGCGCCTCATGGTCGGTGTTTGCCATTGCCCCGGCAAGAGTGAAAACGCAGGCAGACAGAACGATCAAATTACGCATGGTGCTCCGGATGGAATGAGGTCAGTACGCTGCTCTACGGCAAGAAATGCCGAAAACTTGAGCCGCAGCCCTTCCTTCCATGCTGATCAACGGCATCTCATGGGCGACATGTCGTTGCGGCAACCCCGGCCAGCGCAGCAATGATCGGGCACGGCCTGGCTTGGCCGGTCGCCTCGCATTCATGAATCAGATGCGCCAGCACCGTCTCCATCTTGGCCAGATCGGCGATCTTGGCGCGGATATGCGCCAGTTTGTCGGCCGCCAGTTGCCTGACCGCCTGGCGATCGGAGCCGTCTTCCAGCTGCAGCAAGGTGGCGATCTGTTCCAGCGAGAAGCCCAGTTCCTGCGAGCGCTTGATGAAACGGATGCGGTCGGCCAGTTCCGGCAGATAGGTACGGAACGCGCCATCCGGCGAAGCGGGCGTCGGCAACAGATTGCGGCGCTGGTAATAACGCACCGTCTCGACCCCGACCCCGGCGGCACTCGCCAGTTTTCCTATCGTCAATTGATTCGTGCTGGTCATGATATGCCTCAAAAAATCCTTGACCCTGTTGTCAGGTACAGAGTCTATACTATGATTAAAGTAGTTTCATGACAAGGCTCTTGACGAGGTCAGCAATGCACAAACCCCCACACCGGCACGGCAATCCTGCCGGCGAACATCCGAACCACCAGGGCTGCGGCTGCCATCCGGCAGCCAAAGAAAGCGTGCCGGTTCCGCCCTCCGAGAAACGCTACACCGACCCGGTATGCGGGATGCGGGTCGCCGCCGATCCGGACAAGAAAGTGGTGCATGAAGGCCAGGCCTATTATTTTTGCAGCACCGGTTGCAGGACCAAGTTCCGCACCGACCCGCAAGCCTATGTGAAGAAACGCAAACTGATCAACGTGCCGGTGATCGCCGCCGCGATGGAAAGCGCCTCCCAGGCCGCCTCGGGCGACGGCAGCGACAAGCCGCACATCGACCCGGTATGCGGGATGAAGGCGGCGGCCAATCCGGAAAAATCAGCCGAATACCAGGGCGCCACCTACTATTTCTGCTGCCTGTCGTGCGTGGCGAAATTCAAGGCCAATCCCGCAGCCTACCTGCACCCCGCTCCGGCGGCGGCATCCGCAAGCAGTTCATGCTGCGACGCGTCACCGGCAGTTGCAACGACAGCCGACGACAAGCCGTACACCGACCCGGTATGCGGGATGAAGGCGGCGGCCAACCCGGAAAAATCGGCCGAATACCAGGGCACCACCTATTATTTCTGCAGCACGGGCTGCGCCGCCAAGTTCCGCGCCAATCCGCAGCAGATCCTCGACCACCCGCCGCAACCGATGCAGCCCCGCAGCCGCAGCAAGCCGGCCGCGGCAGACGCGATCTACACCTGCCCGATGGACCCGGAAGTGCAGCAGATCGGCCCCGGCATCTGCCCCAAGTGCGGGATGGCGCTGGAACCGATGGATGCCAGCGCCGAAGAAGACACCACCGAACTGGACGACATGCGGCGCCGCCTGCAGGTGTGCGCCGTACTGTCGCTGCCGCTGCTGCTGATGGCGATGGGCGACATGATCCCCGGCGCAGACATTGCTCACCGCATCGGCATGAACACCTTCAACTGGCTGCAGGCGGCGCTGGCTTTCCCGGTCGTGCTGTGGGGCGGACGGCCATTCTTTGAACGTGCGATCGCGTCCTTCCGCAGCTGGAACCTGAACATGTTCAGCCTGATCGGGATCGGCACCGCAGCCGCCTTCCTGTTCAGCGTGGTGGCGCTGCTGTTCCCGGCGCTGCTGCCGGATGCGTTCAAGATGAACGGCATGGTGCCGCTGTATTTCGAGGCATCGGCAGTCATCATCACGCTGGTATTGCTGGGGCAGGTGCTGGAATTGCGCGCGCGTTCGCAAACCAACGGCGCGATCAGGGCGCTGCTGGCACTGGCGCCCAATACCGCAGTCCGGGTCAAGCCCGATGGCAGCGAGGAAACCGTGCATCTGGATCAGGTGCAGGTCGGCGATCTGCTGCGCGTGAAGCCGGGCGACAAGATCCCGGTCGACGGCACGCTGACCGATGGCCGTTCGAATGTCGATGAATCGATGCTCAGCGGCGAACCGATGCCGGTCGAAAAACGTGCCGGCAGCAAGGCCAGCGCGGGCACGGTCAACCAGACCGGCTCCTTTGTGCTGCGCGCCGAGAAAGTCGGCGCCGATACCCTGCTCGCGCATATCGTGCAGATGGTCAATGAGGCCAGCCGCTCGCGCGCGCCGATCCAGAAACTGGCCGACAAGGTGGCCGGCTGGTTCGTGCCGGGGGTGATGGCGGCGGCCGTCATCACCTTCCTGATGTGGGCCTGGTTCGGGCCGACGCCGGCGCTGGCCAACGGACTGGTGGCGGCGGTCTCGGTGCTGATCATCGCCTGCCCGTGCGCGCTGGGGCTGGCGACGCCGATCTCGATCATGGTCGGCATCGGGCGCGGCGCGCGCGAAGGGATCCTGATCAAGGATGCCGAAGCGCTGGAGCGGCTGGAAAAAGTCGATACGCTGGTGGTCGACAAGACCGGCACCCTGACCGAAGGCAAGCCCAGCGTGCAGCAGCTGAGCGCGGCCAGCGGCTTCCGCAAGACCGATGTGCTGGCCTATGCCGCCGCGCTGGAGCGCATGAGTGAACACCCGCTGGCCCAGGCCATCGTCCGCCATGCGCAGGAAAACGGCGCGCCGGCAAAAGAGGTCAGCCATTTCAATTCGATCACCGGCAAGGGCGTGCAGGGGCAGATCGGCGGCGCCGCGGTGGCGTTCGGCAACCTGCGCCTGATGCAGGAGGCCGGCATCGACATGGGGCTGCTGCAGAGCGAGGCGCAAACCCTGCGCGAACAGGGGCAGACCGTGATGTTCCTGGCCATCGGCCAGCAACTGGCCGGCCTGATCAGCGTCGCCGACCCGATCAAGGCCAGCACGCCGGAAGCGATCCGGCTGCTGCACGCGTCCGGGCTGCGCATCGTGATGCTGACCGGCGACAATGCCGCCACCGCCGCAGCGGTCGGCCTGCGCCTCGGGATCGATGAAGTCAAGGCGGAAGTATTGCCGGAAGACAAATTCCGCCACATCCAGGCACTGCAGCAGCAGGGCCACGTCGTCGCGATGGCCGGCGATGGCGTCAATGACGCGCCGGCGCTGGCGCAAGCCGATGTCGGCATCGCGATGGGCAGCGGCACCGATGTCGCGATGAACAGCGCGCGCGTGGTGCTGGTCAAGGGCGATCTGCGCGGCATCGCCAAGGCGCGCCTGCTGAGCCGCAACACCATGCGCAACATCCGGCAAAACCTGTTCTTCGCGTTCATCTACAACTTCGTCGGGGTGCCGATTGCGGCAGGCGTGCTGTACCCGTGGCTGGGCATCGTGCTCAGCCCGATGCTCGCCAGTGCGGCAATGAGCTTCAGTTCGGTATCGGTCATCGGCAATGCCTTGCGTCTGCGCAAGAGCAAAATGTAAGGGCGAAAAAAAAGCCCCGCAGCGCTGGCTGCGGGGCTGCGATACATCAGGACAGTCAGGCCAGCGACTTGCCCCTCATTTTCTTGTAAAACTTCCACAGGCCGCCCAGCATCAGGGGCACCACCGCAGCGGCCACGCCGATCAGCACGATGGTGTTGAGATGATCGCGGATCACCGGAATGTTGCCGAAAAAATAACCTGCGGAGACCAGGCCGGTCACCCACAGCAGCGCGCCGCTCACGTTGTATAACTGGAATTTGGACCAGGTCATCTCCGACACGCCGGCCACGAACGGCGCAAAAGTACGCACGATAGGGACGAAACGGCACAGGATGATGGTCTTGCCGCCATGCTTTTCAAAAAACAGGTGGGTCCGGTGCAGCGCCGCCTTGTCCAGCCATTTGTAATCGTGCGTAAACACCTTGTGCCCGATCAGCGAACCAATCCAGTAATTGAGCGTATTGCCGCCAATCGCCGCCACCAGCAACAAGCCGATCAGGAGCAGCACATTCATGTCGCCGGTCGCGCAAAACGCGCCGCCGATGAAGAGCAGGGTATCGCCCGGCAGAAACGGAAACACCACCAGCCCGGTTTCGGCAAAAACGATCGCAAACAGCACGATGTACACCAGCGTGCCGTATTGCTCGATAAAGACGCCCAGCGTCTTGTCGACATGCAGAATCATGTCGAAAAATTGCATGAAATCCATAACTCTCCTTGTTTGCGGCGAAATCATACACCAGCACGCAGCAATGCCGCCGAGCGGAAGCCGACAACTCCCCGCTGCCGTTTGATTGCAATGTTTATCCGGAATCAATATGACGTAGGCAAATACACAATATCTTTATTAAAGAGTGCGGTGTAAAACGGTGCCGGACTTATACGATCGGGCCATGAAATTCCCCATGAATCCTTCATCTGGAGCAGCCATGACAATATACAAACGCATCAGCGCCATTTTCCTCGCCATCGTGCTGTTTTCCATGCTCGGATGTGCCTCTACGGCCAAGCAGGAAGGCACCGGCGAGTACGTAGACGACACCGTCATCACGACCAAGGTGAAAGCAGCGATTTTCAATGAGCCGATGCTCAAGAGCACTGAAATCAATGTCGAAACCTACAAGGGTGTGGTGCAATTGAGCGGTTTCGTCAGCTCTGAAGCCAGCATCAAGAAAGCGGTCGAAGTGACGCGCAGCGTCAAGGGCGTAACCTCCGTCAAGAACGACATGCGCGTGAAGTGATTCGATGTATCCATCAAAGGTGAACGCGGCGATTCAAGCGCCGCGCTTGCATCTTATTCAGAAAGAGATAGCACATGGAAACCAAGGATGCCTACAAGCAAAAAATGGAGGCGCAACTGAAAGAATGGGACGCCCAAGTCAAGCTGCTGGCGGCGAAGATGGAAAGCGCCGGAGCCGACGCGAAGCTGAAGTATGCGCAAGAACTCGAGAAACTGCGCGCCACCCAGCATGAGGCGGTCGACAAGATGAAAGAACTGGACAATGCCAGCATCGAGGCCTGGGACAAGCTCAAGGAATCGGCCGACAAGACCTGGGATGACATGAAACACAGCATCACCAATCTTTTTTCCAAGTTCAAATAAGGACGTCGGCGCATCCGATCGCGCCTGCATTCGCCTGCCATAAAGTAAATTCTGAGGGGGTATCATCAAAATACCCCCGCTTCCCGCACGGTTTCATTGCCTCTTAAAAAATACCCGCCCCAGTATATAAAACCGTCAAAAACCGCCGCCGCACCTGTCAGACAGCCGGGCGTTATAATCCCGCCCATGACAGCCGACCATAAAACACCCCGCCCGATCCAGGCCCTGCCCGACCAACTGATTTCCCAAATCGCCGCCGGCGAGGTGGTCGAACGGCCGTCGGCGGTGGTCAAGGAATTGCTCGAAAACGCGCTCGACGCCGGCGCCACGCAGATCACCGTGCGGCTCGACGAAGGCGGCGTGAAGCGCATCGCGATCACCGACAACGGGCGCGGCATTGCGCAGGAACAATTGCCGCTGGCGCTGGCGCGCCATGCGACCTCCAAGATCGCCTCGCTGTCCGACCTGGAAAACGTCGGCACGCTGGGTTTCCGCGGCGAGGCGCTGGCCTCGATCGCGTCGGTGGCGCAGCTGACGCTGACTTCGCGCACCGCCGATGCCGCCCATGCGTGGGAGATCACCGGCTCCTCAAGCGGCACGGTGGCGCCCTCGTCCGGCGCGCCCGGCACCACCATCGACGTGCAGGACCTGTATTTCAACACCCCGGCCCGGCGCAAGTTCCTGAAGACCGAACAGACCGAATTCGGCCATTGCGCCGAAGTGGTGCGCCGCATCGCGCTGGCGCGGCCGGACGTGTCGTTTTCGCTGAGCCACAACGGCAGGACCGTCGATCACTGGAACGTGACTGAAATCGCCAAGCGCAGCGCCCACATCCTGGGCGACAACTTCGCCGCCGCCCGGCTGGCGCTGGACGAGGCCGCCGGCGACGAGCTCAGCGGCTTGCGCCTGCACGGCTTCGTCGGCCTGCCGACCGCCTCCAAGGCGCGCGCCGATGCGCAGTATTTCTACGTCAACGGCCGCTTCGTGCGCGACAAGCTGCTGACCCATGCGGTGCGCGCCGCCTATCAGGACGTGCTGCACGGCGACCGCTATCCGTCCTACGTGCTGGAGCTGCAGCTGAATCCGGCGCTGGTCGACGTCAACGTCCATCCGTCCAAGATCGAGGTGCGCTTTCGCGATGGCCGCGCAGTGCATCAATTCGTGTTCCATGCGGTCAGCCGCGCGCTGGCGCAGACCTCGGCCACCGCCGCCGGCACGGTGCCGGCACCGACTGCGGCCGCGTCCGGCGCGCTGCCGTGGGTGCGCGAGCAGCCGGCACCCGAACCGCAGCGGGAACAGCTGCAAGCGACCTTCAGCGCGCAATTCAGGCCGCCGCACCGAATTCGGCGTGCGCCAGAGCACGCCCGATTACGGCGCGCTGTTTGCCGCGATGCCGGCGCGCCGCGCCGGCTTCGAATCCGCTGCCGGCGCAACACAGGCCGATCGATTCGAAACGACGCCGAGCAATGCGAACGCCGCGCCGGAGGAAATCGAATATGCGCTGGGTTTCGCGCTCGCGCAATTGCACGGCATTTACATCCTGGCGCAGAACGCCAAGGGACTGGTGCTGGTCGACATGCACGCCGCGCATGAACGCATCCTGTACGAACAGCTGAAAAACGCGCTGGACGAGGATGCGATGCCGGTCCAGTCGCTGCTGATCCCGGTCACTTTCTATGCCGATGCGATCGACATCGGCACCGCCGAAGAAAACCAGCCGCTGCTGCAGGCGCTCGGCTTCGACCTCAGCCCGGTGTCGCCCACCACGCTGGCGCTGCGCTCGGTGCCGGCGCTGCTGAAAAATGCCGATGCGCAGGCGCTGGCGCGCGACGTGCTGCGCGACGTGCGCGAATTCGGCGGCTCGCGGGTGCTGATCGAACGCCGCAATGCGCTGCTCGGCACGCTGGCCTGCCACAGCGCGGTGCGCGCCAACCGGGCGCTGACGCTGCCGGAAATGAATGCCTTGCTGCGCCAGATGGAAGCCACCGAACGGGCCGACCAGTGCAACCACGGCCGGCCGACCTGGGTGCCGCTCAGCATCGCCGAACTCGACAAGCTGTTTTTACGCGGCCAGTGACATCAACCCGCCGCCAGATTGATAACCACCTCATGCCAAACCAAGCAAAACCGCTCGTCGTCGCCATCATGGGCCCGACCGCATCGGGCAAGACCGCCGCCGCGCTGGAAATCGCGCGCCACATCCCGTCCGAAATCATCTCGGTCGATTCGGCGCTGGTGTATCGCGGCATGGACATCGGCACCGCCAAGCCGACGCCGGATGAACTGGCCGCGGTACCGCATCATCTGATCGACATCATCGACCCGAGCCAAGCCTATTCCGCCGCCCAGTTCTGCCAGGACACGCTGCGGCTGGTGGCCGAGATCAGCGCCCGCGGCAAATTGCCGCTGCTGGTCGGCGGCACCATGATGTATTTCAAATCCCTGATGGACGGACTGGACGAATTGCCGGTGGCCGATCCGGCGATCCGGGCGCGACTCGATCTAGAGGCCGCCGCCATCGGCACCCCCGGCCTGCACGCGAGGCTGGCGACACTGGATCCGGAAACCGCAGCCCGCCTGAAACCGAACGACGCGCAACGGGTGCAGCGCGCACTCGAAATCATCGAACTGACCGGACAAAAGATGTCGCAACTGCTGGCGCAGCGCCCGAAAACGGTGTTGCCGTTTGCACTGCTGCCGATTGCGCTGGAGCCGTCCGAGCGCAGCGTGCTGCATCAGCGCATCGTCACCCGCTTCGATGCGATGCTGCACGGCGGCCCGGGCCGCAACCTGATCGATGAAGTCGACACCCTGCGCAAACGCGGCGACCTGCATCTGGGCCTGCCCTCGATGCGCTGCGTCGGTTACCGCCAGGCGTGGGAATACCTGGACGGCGACTACGACCTGCCGACGCTGCGCGAAAAAGGCATCATCGCCACCCGCCAGCTGGCCAAACGGCAACTCACCTGGCTGCGCTCGATGCCGCAGCGCATCAGCATCGATTGCCTGGGCAGCGCGCCGGCAGCCGCCATCCTGGAACAGATTGCTGCGGCGAAAAAGAACATGGCGACAGAAAACATTTTTAGCTGAAAACAGTTTTGGCTTGACACGATCCGATCGAACTGATCATAATTCAGGGCTGTTTGGTGATATAGCTCAGTTGGTTAGAGCACAGCACTCATAATGCTGGGGTCGGTGGTTCAAATCCACCTATCACCACCAAAGAATAGTCCACAACATCAATGGCTTAGCTCACTTCGAGCTAGGCCATTTTTGTTTCTATTCTAGGCCATGTTGTGCAGTTTTGTGTATAGAAAGAGCTGGAGTTGCAGCAAAATTGCAGCAGTGCGCCACCGTCGTTGCAGCGGATTTGCAGCACGTTATCCGATTTGGTGCCTTCAATACCATCAAGGTTGGCAGGATATCCAAAGACTCCATGATCACATCTGCAAATGAGTCCGTAACCACATTGATGTGTTCTGCAACACAAAATGATGGCACTGCTACAACAATCACCTCTCGCCAGTCAATTATGAAAAGCGGTACTGTATAAGGCCTTGCACCGTTTAGTGAATGCGAGGCGATTCACTATTGCATGAACGAAGGTATCAACTATCATAAAAAATAGACATCACCCAGCTAAGTTTTAAAAATTGCGCATAGATATGCCGACACTATTTTGCATCGCTGGCGGGCACCTACAAATGAAGCAAAACAACGAAGCATAAATGACCGTGTTCGAATAGGCACTCCTCGGCATAGCAGGCGTGTCTACCTTCATTACCCGGCGTGTTCACAGGGAAATAGGCAAATCGGAAGATTCTCCAAGAATGCACAGTTGAGATTTGGCTGGAAGGGCCGCCGAACCCTGCCCAAGACATTTTTCGTGACAGATCCAGTCCGGGTTGGTGGAACTGGTCGATGCATTGGTCGGTGAGCCTCGATCAGGAAAGCGTGCCGTAAATTAGTATTTATGCTTATCCAGGTAGGCGAATATGCGAAAACAACGTACCAATACCCCGGGAAAATTGCCTTCTTCAGAGGGCGAAATTGATGAGGGCGAACGACGCTTTCGATTTCTTGCAGATGCACTGCCCCAAATAGTGTGGACAGCCATGCCGGATGGCTGGATCGACTATAGCAACGAACGGTGGATCGCCTATACTGGGCTTTCTTTTGAGCAACTCCAAGGATGGGGCTGGACTCAAGCACTCCACCCGAATGATTTGCAACCTACCATCGATCGCTGGACGAGCTCCTTAGAGAGCGGTAAAAATTATGAAGTTGAATACCGCTGGAAAAGAGCCTCCGATGGCGTTTATCGATGGCATCTTGCCCGCGGTTTACCGCTTAAGAGACGAGAATGGCCATATCGTCAAATGGGTTGGGACCAGTACCGACATCGAGGACCAAAAGCAGGCACAGGCCGCGGCCGAAAGCGCCAACCGCGCGAAATCGGACTTCCTGGCCAACATGAGCCACGAACTGCGCACCCCGCTCAACGGCATCCTGGGCTACGCGCAGATCTTGCTGCGCGACGCGACGCTGGGCGAGCGGCAGGTCGCCGGGCTGCGCGTGATCCAGCAAAGCGGCGAGCAACTGCTGACGCTGATCAACGATGTGCTCGATTTCGCCAAGATCGAAGCCGGCAAGCAGGAGCTCAGCCTCACCGACATCCCGCTGGCCAGGTTCCTGCGCATCATCGCCGAGATCATCAGCGTCAAGGCCGAGCAGAAGGGCCTGGCCTTTATCTGCGACAGCGCGCCGGACTTGCCCGGCGGCATACGCGCCGACGAGAAGCGGCTGCGCCAGGCGCTGCTCAACCTGCTGGCCAATGCGGTCAAGTTCACCGACCAAGGCCAGGTCACGCTGCGGGTGCGTTTCTTTCCGCCCAGCCGGCTGCGCTTCGAGGTGCAGGACACCGGCATCGGCATCCGCGAGGACCAGCTGGAATCGATCTTCCATCCTTTCGAGCAGGGCGGCGAGGCGCAGCGCCGGCTCGGCGGCAGCGGCCTGGGCCTGGCCATCAGCCAGCGCTTCGTGCGCCTGATGGGGGGCGAGATCAAGGTCGAGAGCCGGATCGGCCACGGCAGCAGCTTCTGGTTCGAGCTGGAACTGCCGGTGGTGGAGTCGAGATCGCGCCGCCGTCTGCCGCCGGGATCGTGACCGGCTATCAGGGACCGCGCAAGACGGTGCTGGTGGTCGATGATGTGGCCGAGAACCGGGCGGTGGTGGTCGACATGCTGGGCCAGATCGGCTTTCAGATGGCCGAGGCGGCAAGCGGGGGCGAGGGACTGGAACAGGCGCAAGCCCTGCAGCCGGACCTGATCCTGATGGACATCGTGATGCCGGAGATGGGCGGGCTGGAAGCCGCGCGCCGCCTGCGCCAGCTGCCGGCCAGAAGGAGGTGCCGATCATCGCGGTGTCCGCCAGCACCTCCGGCGGCGACCAGGAAAGCAGCCTGGCGGCCGGAATGAACGCGTTCCAGCCCAAACCGATCGACTTCGGCCTGCTGCTGGCGCAGATCGCCAGCCTGCTGCAGCTCGACTGGACTTACGCAGCGCCGCCGGCGGGCGCCGAGGAACATGCAGCGCCCGGACCGCTGCTGGCGCCGCCGGCGCAGGAGATGGCGATCCTGCATCGTCTGGCGCGCGAGGGCAATATGCGCGACATCGTGCAGCACGCCGCGCACCTGGCCGAGCTCGACGAGCGCTACCGTCCGTTTGCCGAGCAACTGCAGCTGCTGGCCAAAGGCTACCAGTCGAAGGCGATCCTGAACCTGGTCGAGCAGCACATGGAACGGAGTCCGGCGCCATGACCGCGAACTCGGCACCCGCAGTTGTCCCCCACAAGATCCTGATCGTGGATGACACCCCGGCCAACCTGGGCGTGATCGTCGAAAGCCTGGAGGACCGCGGCTTTCGGGTGGTCGTCGCGCAGGACGGCGAAGAAGGGCTGCAACGGGCCGACTTCGTGCAGCCGGACCTGATCCTGCTCGACGTGATGATGCCGGGGCTGGACGGCTTTGAAGTCTGCCGCCGCCTGAAGGCGCTGGCCAGCACGCGCGAGATCCCGGTGATCTTCATGACTTCGCTGACCGAGACCGAGCACAAGATCACCGCGTTCAAGGCGGGCGGGGTCGACTATGTGACCAAACCCTTGCAGATCGACGAAGTGATGGCGCGGGTCAGCACGCACCTGAACCTGCATGCGATGCAGCAGCAGCTGGAAGCGCAAAACGCGCAGCTGCAGCAGGAGATCGTCGAGCGCAGGCAAGCCGAACAGGCGCTGGAGACCAGCCGCGAACTGATCCGGCGCCAGAGGGACGAGCTCAAGGACCTGTATGACAAGATCGTCGCCGAGCAACAGGTGTCGGAGCGGCTGCTGCTCAACGTGTTGCCGTATCCGATCGCCGAGCGACTGAAGGCGCACCCCGAAGTGATCGCCGACAGTTTTCAGGAAGCCACCGTACTGTTCGCCGACATCGTCGAATTCACCCGCTTTTCTGCCGGCATGAGTCCCCAGCGGCTGGTGGCGATGCTCAATGAGATCTTCACCGACTTCGACGGCATTGCCGACAATCGCGGACTGGAGAAGATCAAGACCATCGGCGACGCCTACATGGCTGCCGCAGGACTGCCGGTGCCGGCCCCCGAATCATGCAGTGCGGGCGGCGCACATGGCGCTGGACATGATGGACGCGCTGGCCCGCTTCAATGCGCGCAACGGCTGGGGGCGCCGTTCCTGTTCGAGGAGCGCGGCCTCATCGAAGCCAAGGGCATCGGCTCACTTCATACCTGGTTCCTGACCGGCAGGTGCAGTGCGTTGTCAGAGTGATCACCGCGCGCTTCAACGTCTTCATCGGATGGTGTCATCGGAGCGTAGCAGACTCCAAACTCAATAATAAACTTATTGTTTCATTTAATGAATCGCAGTCAAACTGTCAGGAATCACAATGCCTTTGTCTTTTTGCACTTGCTGCTTCGTCATCGACTCAATGCGTTGTTGGTAGAACACTTCAAAATTGATTTCGGACAAATGCACCGGAGGGAATCCCGCACGGGTAATAGTGTCCGCAATATTGGCACGCAGGTATGGATACACGATGTTAGGGCAGCCGATACCGAGAAGTGGATCAAGTTGTGCTGGCGGGATATTCCGAACTTCAAAGATGCCTGATTGCTTTCCTTCAACGAGAAAGGCAACCTTGTCATTGATCTTTGCCGTGACGGTAATGGTCACAGTGGTTTCAAAAATGTTTTCGTCCTGCTTCTCGGCAATCGTAGAAACGGCAACTTCGATATTGGGCGCCTCTTGCTCAAGAAAAATTGCCGGAGAATTCGGCTGCTCCAGCGACAAGCCCTTCAGATACACGCGTTGAATTTGGAATATGGGTTGCAGATTTTCGTCAGACATGAAGCGCTTTCGTTAAAGTTAAAAACAGACGGCATCACTGCCCAGAAAAAATTGAATCAATAAAAAATTGCGTAGTAGCCAAAGGAGATAAAATGTAAACCTTGCGAATAAAAATCTTATTTCCCAGCGACCCTGCATTGGGCTTCAGCATCCAGAGTGCTGATCAAATTGCGTAACTCTGTTTTCAATACTTTGCCGTAATTATTCGTGGGTAGCGTATCGATGAAGTGGTAGCGCTTTGGTCTTTTGAAGCGCGCAATATTTTCCAGGCACAAGGCATCGAGCGACTCGGCGCAAACGGAAACGCCCGGCGCCGGCACCACCAGTGCCACGACTTCCTCGCCCCATTCAGGATCCGGGGCTCCTACTACAGAGACTTGCATGACGCCTGGATGGCGCAGCAGGATTTCTTCGATCTCGCGCGGATAAATATTGCTACCGCCGCTGATAATCAAATCCTTTGACCGATCGATCAGGGTCAAAAACCCATCCGGATCGAAGCATCCGACATCTCCGGTGTAAAGCCAGCCATCGCGAATGGCAAGCCGAGTGGCTTGCGGGTTATACCAATAGCCGGCCATCACCACGTCGCCCCGTACCGTTATTTCCCCCACCTCACCCGGCGCGAGCGGCATGCCGTCCTGGTCAACGATGCGCACCTCGACGTCGGTTCGCGGAAATCCCACCGATCCAAGCACATCCCGATAACGGGGATGGTTGCGGTCGGCGTGGGCTTGCTTGGAAAGAGCGGCAATCGTCATCGGGCTTTCGCCCTGTCCATAAATCTGAACCAGGCGAGGGCCGATGACATCAAGCGCCCGCTCAAGGTCGGCGCGGTACATTGGGGCGCCGCCATAAATGATCGTCTTCAGGTTGTCGGAGGTGGCCAGTGAAGCGCTTTCCGTCAACCGCTTGATCATGGTCGGCGCTGCAAAAAAACTCACGCCCCGGTGCATTTCGACCAGCAGCCAGATTTCTGCCGGGTCAAAATGGGGACTGGCAGGCACCACATTGTTGGCCGCCTTCGCGATATGCGGCAAACCATACAATCCGGAGCCGTGCGACATCGGCGCAGCATGGATAATCGTATCGCCGGGACCGATTTTGTCGATGTCGGCAAAATAGCTCAACGTCATGGCCAACAGATTACGGTGAGTCAGCGTGGCCCCCTTAGGCCGACCGGTAGTGCCACTGGTGTAAAACAACCACGCTGGGGCAGTCGGCTGGACCTCAACCATATCGATGACATCATCGCCGATCAGCGCACGGTAGTCAGCGCTATCAGTGGCAATAACCAACTCCAGCTCTTCTACTTCATAGGGCAGACACGCGATGCTCTCGAACAAATCGGGGCTAACGAAACAGACTCGCGCCTGGGAATTGGAAAGAATGTATTCGAGTTCCTTGCTATGCAATTTGGGGTTGATTGGAACGCCGATCAATCCTGCATGCCATATTGCAAATAAGGTTTCGTAAAACTCGGGTCTATTGCTCATCGCTATGGCAACCCGGTCGCCAGTCTTCAATCCTAGACGATGTCGCAAACTAAACGCCATCGCTCTGACACGCTGGCCGAACAGACGATAATTTGCATGGACTTGGTCGTGGACGGTCAGCGCGGGTCGGTCGCCGTGCTGAATAGCCGATTTTTCGAGTAATGCCGCAATATTCATACTGACTTTCTCATGCGATCCTGCCGTTATCAAACCACATTAATCATTCATATCTGGCTGGGGAAACCATCGATTACAGTTCGTCGTCGATCAGATCTGAAGGCAACAGCTCCAGAAACACGGTCATGAACCAGTAACGTTCCTCAAAACAAAACGTGAAATAGTGAAACATGTGCTGGCTTTCCTTTTTATCGACTATCAAGCATTTGTCTCAAAAATCGGCCAGCCGATAAGGGAGTTGATGCTGACAAGATCGATCTTGATCACAATGGGCCAGGTGAAGCACCTGGCCCAAGGCAGGATTTAGTTAGCTTTTTCCGGCAATGGCAGGTGCACCCAATCATTGTAGAAAGCTTCGATATTTGGCTCAAATTCGTGAATCACCGGGTACCATGGAGTTGGCGCTTCGACGTCATGCATGGTGCCGCACTCAGGACAATAGTACTCACGGTAAACCTGCCAGTTAGTATCCGGCGCCATCAGCGTCGGATAGACTTCATGCATGGCTTCCGGCGTATCGCGAACGTAAACCAAAGCCTCAAGTTTCCAGTTTTTACGGTAATCACCAAACTCGTGACCGCAACTACATTTGGTGACCCACTCCTTGGTTTTTTTGTTTTGAGCGATGTACAGATGCAAGCTGATCGGAAGGATGATCTTGTCATCCCATGGCAACTTGGACTGAAGCGCATTCAAATACATACGGAAGCGATCATGGTCTTTCGGCATGGAAAGCATACGCATGGTGGTTTCCCAGTCCAGCTTGCCTTCAACCAAATAGTTCACTTGCTCTTGTGTATAAACTGACATTTTATATCTCCAATAATGGTGGTCGGCCGGGGCCAGGCCCCGACTTCAAATCACTCTTCAACCAATGTCACAGTGCGGACATCAGGCAACTTCGACAGATCCATCCGATATTTGGAACCGAATGAAGGAACGCCCAGCTCGGACTCTGGCAATTCCCAATCAGCGGGGAGGTCCCAGAATGTCTTGAACTCATCCTTGAACTTGGCGCTGAGATCGAAGCTGGTCGCAAACATGTGACGCACCTGAACCGATGCATGTTTGGTCATGATCCGTGCGCGCTCCTCCTTCATCCATTCGCGTGTTGGAACGGCTCTTGCGATACGCTCCTTGCGGACTGCTTTGCGGCGGGCTGCGGTCTTGGCGACGTTGACTGTCCAAACCTGATCCTTGTCTTGCGAGATCACGACGCCGTACACCTTTTCAGCGAACTCCGGCAACACGAAGCGGCTGTTGAGATCATTTTCGACTGAAGCGCAATCACGATCCAGCGGATCACCAAAGCCTGGACCACCACGCATGTAGTTCAAATACAGGTCATGGTTTTCGAAAATGGCCTCGGTGGTAGTGCACTGCTGATCGCGCTTGACCTTGGCGGTCGCGCTAATGTGACGCTCGTATTCGGTATTTTCGGGATTCCGATCAGCTCCCAATGGCAGCGACAAACCATCCCTGATACGTGCTTCAAGATCTGTTTTGTGCGCTTCGAAACGATAACCAGTAGCTGATGGGTAACCGCCCATCAGACCCCAGTCACTGTTCATGTAGCCATTGCCCATGAAGTACATGCTCCAGTCTTGCGCTTTCCATACCATGCGCAGGGTCTCGAAACCACAGCCGCCACGGAATTTGCCATAACCACCGGAGTTGGTCTTGACGTTCCGGCCCATGTACAGCAGCGGCTCCGCCATTTCCCAAATCTCGATATCGCCCATGTCGCCTTCCGGATTCCACACAGCAGCAGCGTGGTTGAGGCCATCCTTGATTGCACAAGCGCCTGTTCCGCATGCGGCAGGCTCAAAGCTGTTGACCGCATGTGCTTCGCCATCCTGATTGATACCGCCACCCTGCAGCCAGTTGGAAGTGTTGGCATTGCCAGCATTGACCTCCTCGAGATAACCGCGTGCAAAGTACGATTGGCTCATCCCGCGCCAGATTCCGCTCCAGCCGGATACCAGGAAGTGCCATGCGTAAGCATGCGCTGTACGACGGTCATCCGGATTCATCCAGGTGCCTTTTGGCAGTTTGAATTGCGTCGCGTAGTACGCACCATCGTTGATGCGCGCTGTTGGAACCAGAGTCTGTGTCAACATGACCCAGATGCCACTGGTGAATGCCACCTGATTGGCATTGAAGCTATGCCAACCCCAACGGCTTGCGCCTTCAAAATTGAGTTTCCAGGTCGCATCCGGGTTGATCGTCATTTCGCACGGCGCATGCATGATGCTGTTCATCTTGCCAAACTCTGACGCCAGGCACATGTCCTCATGATCATAAGGAATGTCGACAAATGCGACCCTGCGGTAGACACCGGGAACGGTCATTGCCTTGAGCCGTGCCTGCAGGCCGCGCCGCCCCTCTTCAATGATCTCGTGGGCAAACTTCATGTAATTCTCAAGCCCTTCTGCAGCAAGAACTTCCTCTACCAGCGTGCGAATCATGTGACAACCGGCAATACGGGTACGTTCGTCCAGAATCCAGTATTTGGTGGTACGTACACTGCGCTGGCTCTCGTGCAGCCAGTCACGCAACGGGGTGTCGTTAACGCCTGTCTTGCGGCAGGTCACCTGCAAGCCGTCGCCAAAGCGGGAGACTTGACCAGTTGACATCGAACCCGGTGTCATCGCGCCAAGATCAATGACGTGGGTTACACCACCGACCCAACCAACCAACTTACCTTCCCAGAAAATCGGCACGATGGTGGCGATATCGCAGGGATGTACATTGCCAATAGAGCAATCGTTGTTGGTGAACATGTCACCGGGGTTGATACCCGGATTGACTTCCCAGGCATTTTCGATCATGTACTTGATCGCTGCGCCCATGGTGCCGACGTGAATGATGATGCCGGTGGACGTCAGGATGCAGTCGCCTGATGCGTTATACAGCGTGAAACACAGCTCCCCTTCTTGCTCAACGATAGGCGATGCCGCAATTTTCTTCGCAGTCTCACGGGCATGCACCAGGCCGCCGCGAATTCTGGAAAATAATTTCTCATAGGTAATTGGATCTGATTCCTTGAACTCAAGCTTTTCGAGGCCGTTGTAGAAACCTGTCTCCTTGGTGCGCGCCAATACTTCATCGCGATGCTCTTTGAGGGTCTTGCCGTTACCCAGCAAGTCGGGTAAGCCCATTTCCAGTCTTGACATTTTATTCATGATTTGTCTCCTTATTTAACTTCTTTAAGATGAAATAAGCGATGCGTGTCGCAATAGGTTTCGAAGCCTAAAGGCACGATGAACGTTGTCGAAGGTGATTCGACAATGGCCGGACCCACCACACGGTTACCTGCCTTCAGCGCTTCCATCGACCAGATTTGGGCATCCTGCCATTTTTTATGGCGATAAAAAGGACGGCTGCCGATGTGCGCTTCTTTTGGAGGAATCGGGCCAGCATCCGGCTCTTCAGGCAGTTCAGGCTTGGAAGAAATAACACTGCCGCGCATGATGGCGCCCGTTACACCAAAACCCAACTCCGGGGAACTAGCGGAAGATGCATAAACGCGTGCATAAGTCTCGTCAAATGCATGCACCATCTTTTCCCAGTCCGCAACGCTGGAAGCGCTGGTGATGGGGGAACTGATTTCGAGATCGTTCAGTTGTCCCATGAACTGCATCCGATAGCCAGGGCGCAGCAATACATCCTCCGGCTTGAAGCCGTTAATGATGAATTCTTCAATAACCTTTTCGCTCAGTTCAGCCCATGCTTCCGTCACAGTTTTGCAGGCCAGTTCTTTCTCCGCGTCTGTGGCATTTGGTCCAACACCGATATCGACGCTCTTGTCATAGCGGTATTCGTACTCGGCGCAGGCACAGCCGAATGCGGAGAAACCAGCGGCCCATGCCGGCACAATCACGTCCTTGAAGCCCAGACCTTCGGTGTAGCCGTAGGTATGGACCGGGCCTGCACCGCCGTATGAGAAGCAAACGAAGTCAGCCGGGTTGTAGCCCTTGGCGCTGATGACGGAGCGCATGTATTCACGCAGGTTTAAATCCAGCAGTTCGATAACGCCTGCGGCAGCATCTTCGACTGACAGTCCGAGCGGATCGGCAATTTGTTCCTTCAGGTATTTGCGCGCACGGTCGACGTCGAGCTTGATGGCACCGCCAAGGAAATTGTCCGGATTAAGATATCCCAGCACAACGTGACAATCTGAAACTGACACGGTGTCCAGACCGCTGTCTGCCCAGCACATACCAACGCGATAACCTGCGCTGTCCGGGCCGAGTTTGATCGCTTTGCTGTACGGATCAATGCGGATATGGCTACCTGCGCCAGCACCAACTGAATCCATTGCGACGAGTGGCAACGAAAGTAACAAGCGAGCCATGTCCGGATCGGATTGGATGGCGAAGTTGCCCTTGGTGATGATGGCCATGTCAAAGCTGGTGCCGCCGATATCGCTGCAGGCAATATTGTCGTAACCTAGTTTCTCGCCCAGGAATTTTGAACCGATCACGCCGCCGATGGGACCGGAGACGATGGTACGGGCAAGTTCCTTGGCTTTCCAACCGATGGTGCCGCCGTGAGTTGCCATTACGCGCAGATCGAACTTGGCGCCATGCTTTTTGAAGCGATCACTTACTTTTTTTAGCGTTGCGCGTGATGGCTCTGCCGCGTAAGCTTCCAGAATGGTCGTGTTGGTGCGGTGACTTTCTTTGCGTGAAGGATAATAATCCACGGTTGCGAAGACCGGAATGTCCACACCAAGGGCCTTCAATTCTTCGCGGCAGATATCACGTGCCCGAAGTTCGCTTTTTTCGTTTTTGTGCGATTGCAACAGACTGATAACGATCGCCTTTGAACCACGCGCCACCAACTCGCGGGTTGCAACGCGAACTTCTTCTTCACGCAATGGGATCACAACCTGACCCTGGACATCGGTACGCTCGGTAACGCCACGGGTGCGGGACAGCGGCACCAAGGGTTCATCGTAACGGTGGCAGTTCAAATGGATACGTTCTTCCAGCGCATACCCGAGGTAGCTCTGAGCCGCACGACCCATTGAATGGATATCCTCAAAACCCCGATTACACATCAGACCCACATCAAGGCCTTTACGCTGAACCACCCGGTTTAACATGGCAGTGCCGGAATAGACGCAGGTCAAAAGTTCCGGGAAAACATCATCAACATTGCGCTGCCATTCAACGAGAGCGTCAACAGACGATTCGTAAATAGCTTGTGATTCATCTCCAGGATTACTCTGTGCTTTACCGACGACGAATGATCCGTCCTCCCTTACAAAGAAGGTGTCAGTCATCGTGCCGCCGGCATCGATGCCCATCACCTGTACTGGCGAGTGTTGAGCTTGCATGTGTGTCTCCTCAATGGATGTGGTTTTTCAAATCCAGCCACCGACCGTCCTCAACAGTTGGTGGCTGCATATATGGCGATGAAATTTAATTAGACCGCACACCAGGTATCGCAAAGAGCGTGCCAGTACTTTGGATGGCTTGAAAAAAACCATTTCTCCCTATGAGAGGCAGAAAAAATTAGCAGTTTTTAGAATAAAAATACGTCTATTTCGAACGTTTGTTTTTCGGACGGACATGTTGAATACGACCGGAAATCGAACGCTATTTAGCTTTAACAGGGAAATTGGAACTCGGATTGCGTACGTGTGTGAAGATCCATACGCCGAAGTGATCATCATGAAATGACAGCCTGTGTTTTGCTGGGAGAGTGAATCAAATTTTTAGGAATTCAGATTCGTGATTAAGCAAGCCAAAATGAGGACCTTATGCAAAGCCATTCTTAAACGGCGTTGCACTTCCACGTTAAATCAGCGTTATGAAGAGGTGTATAGTCACAGAAAAAGTTAATAAATTTTTCAAGAAAAGCCTGCCAGCAAAGTGGGGCTGAGGGGAGAAGTCGGACCCTGCGGAAATAAGGCGCATAGCCAGTAGGAGACAACATGATTGCAAACGAGCCAAACCAGCGGCTTTCCAATCCTCAAAATAACCAGAAGGTCATGGCCGCCTGGGAAGGGTTTCTGAGCGGCCAAGCTCCACAGACCAATGCATTACGTTGCCTAATCGATGATTCATGGCGGCGCTGTCTGGAGGTGCAGGTGGATCCGGCCCGACAGCAGGCACTATCCCCTGTCAATGAGGCCACACTCAGTTCTTTGCAGCACCAGCATCGTGAGTTGTTGACCGCCGGAAAGCAGGTCATGGCGATGGCAAAGGATTTCTTAGCAGAAACCGAGACGATCATGATCCTGACCGATCCGAACGGGATGATACTGGGCGTTGAGGGGGATCCCCGCGCATTGGGGGCGGCTGAGAACATTCACCTTATTCCCGGAAGCAGTTGGAACGAGCTGATTTGTGGGACCAATGCGATCGGCACCGCCCTGTCAATCGGCCAGCCAGTGCAGATCCATGCAGCAGAGCATTTTTGTGCAGGGATCAAACAGTGGACATGTTCAGCGACCGTCATCCGTGATCCCTACGACGGAAAGATCCTGGGCGCCGTCGATGTTTCCGGCCTGGGCAAGACATTCAGCCCTTATAGCCTGGCTTTGGCCGTCACCACTGCCAGCAGAATCGAAAGCCAACTGGCCAAGCTGGAGATGGACTTTCGATATCAATTGCTGGAACGAGGCATGGCGAAAATGTCCAGTCAGACAGACGGCATAATTATCTGCGACCGTCGCGGGTATCCTATCAAGGTAAACGAGCAGGCAGCATCTGCTCTGCTCGCGAGGGGCATAGACTTCGATCTCAAAAACACGACCCAGATCCCGACCTTGAGTATGGGGGCATTTGCGCCCCCTACCCACCTCGAGGCTCCAGAATGGCTCCGTGCGGACTGGGTCGAGCCAATTATCAATGCGGGGGAACAGATCGGAACTCTGTTGACAATTCCAGGGTTACCGCAGACCAGCATATCTTTGCACGTTGCCAGAAAGGAAAAAACAGAGAAAGTTGCGATGACTACGAGCATCAGGGGATTCGCGGGTATTGTTGGAGGCAGCGACGCCTTGGCCCAAGCGGTGCAAAAGGCGAGGCTGCTGGCCAAAACCAATGTGCCGGTGCTGTTGCTCGGCGAAACAGGAGTAGGCAAGGAAAACTTTGCGCAAGGGATCCACTGCTCCGGACATACAGGGGAACGTCCATTTGTTACGCTCAACTGCGGTGGACTTTCCAAGGATCTCTTGGCAAGCGAACTCTTTGGCTATTGCGAGGGGGCTTTTACTGGATCGCGTCGCGGTGGCATGGTCGGCAAGGTCGAGGCGGCGAATGGTGGCACGCTGTTTCTCGATGAGCTCGGCGAAATGCCACTAGAATTGCAACCGCACTTCTTGCGGGTTCTAGAAGAAGGGGAAATTTATCGTATCGGAGAAACTACGCCACGAAAAATATGCTTCAAACTGATCACGGCAACCAACAGGGATCTTCGGGAGGAGGTTGCTGAGGGGCGGTTCCGCATGGACCTCTTTTACCGGGTATCGGTAACCAGTATCCGCATTCCGCCGCTGCGGGAACGTAGAGAGGACATCCGGCCGCTGGTGGAGCATTTTCTCTGCAAATTTTCCGAACAGTACGGCGCCATCCCTAAGCAGATCAAGCCCGAAGTTATTACTGCGCTGGAAAACCACGCTTGGCCTGGGAACGTGCGTGAGCTGCGCAACGTGGTCGAAAGCATGTTTTTGATGGCCAATGGTGAATCGTTGAGTTTAGATGATCTGCCACCTGAAATCGGATTACCACTGGTTTCCGACAACAGGAAAATTAACGTGCGATCTCCCGCAGCCACGGGGAAGCTGGAAGACGCTGAGCTGGAATTTATTCGCGAAACTCTGGAAGCGGACCGAGGCAATCTTACTTTAGTGGCCAAGCATCTTGGCATTGCAAAAAGCACCCTGTACATTAAGCTTAAAAAATATGGGTTGGATCAGGTTGTGAATGGTGTCAGAGGATCAAGTCGTTAGGGGTACTCGACTCTGATTCTTTTCTAAGCCCGACTTTGTCCATTCAAGTGAGGCCAAGTTGAGTCAAAAGTTTCATGTTGACTATAGAGTCAAAAGCCGCCGTTGCTTGCGGCTTTTTTTACTGCTCATGACGGGTCGGACGCAAGAAGCGGCTCATTGAATACATGATTTCTCGGTTGGCAGAGAATTACATAACCCTAATGCCACATCTCCCGTTCACTATAGAACTCATAATGCTGAGGTCGGTGGTTCAAATCCACCTATCCCACCAAAGAATAGTCCACAACATCAATGGCCTAGCTCACTTCGAGCTAGGCCATTTTTGTTTTGCTACCATGCTGCGCTGCTGTTCACTGACCAGAAATTCGGTTGAGCGTTAAATGCCTGATGCATGCATAGTCGCTCCATTGACAAGCACATGATCCCAGCAGCGGATCAGGACTGACCTTCGATAACACAAACTGGATGAAGTGCTGCAATTGGGCAACGAATTTGCCTACGATTTGTCCAATTTCAGTTTGGCTTGTAGCAACTGCCGTCATTCCCTTGATCTGCATCTAATACTGACCCATTTAACGAATGCACACTTGAGATTAGACACGTGTGTAGCCAATCCTGCCCACGACATTTAACGCAACAGAACCAGCGCAGGTTGGTGGAAGCTGGGCAACGACCTTGGTCGGTGGGCCTCAACCCGGAAAGCGCGCCAAAAAAGGTGTATTTATGCTTATCCAGGTAGGCGAACATGCGAAAACGACATACCAATACCCCGGAAAAATTGCCTTCCTCAGAGCGCAAAATTGATCAGGGCGAACGACTCTTTCGATCGCTTGCAGATGCGATCCCCCAAATAGTCTGGACCGCCAGGCCGGATGGCAGGCTCGACTACTTCAATCAACGGTGGATCACCTATACCGGACTCACTTTGAAGCAAACCCAATTGGGGTATTGGCGTCTGGCAATACACCCGAACGATTTGCAACCTTTCATCGATCGCTGGACGAACGCATTAGAGAGCGGTGAGGCTTTTGAAGTCGAATATCGCTTGAAAAGAGCTTCCGATGGCGTTTATCGATGGCATCTTCATCGCATTTCGCCGCTTAAAGACGTGAATGGCCATATCGTCAAATGGGTTGGGACCAGTACCGACATCGAGGACCAAAAGCAGGCACAGGCCGCGGCCGAAAGCGCCAACCGCGCGAAATCGGATTTCCTGGCCAACATGAGCCACGAACTGCGCACCCCGCTCAACGGCATCCTGGGCTACGCACAGATCTTGCTACGCGACGCGACGCTGGGCGAGCGGCAGGTCACCGGGCTGCGCGTGATCCAGCAAAGCGGCGAGCAACTGCTGACGCTGATCAACGATGTGCTCGATTTCGCCAAGATCGAAGCCGGCAAGCAGGAACTCAGCCTGACCGACATCCCGCTGGCCAGGTTCCTGCGCATCATCGCCGAGATCATCAGCGTCAAGGCCGAGCAGAAGGGCCTGGCCTTCATCTGCGACAGCGCGCCGGACTTGCCCGGCGGCATACGCGCCGACGAGAAGCGGCTGCGCCAGGCGCTGCTCAACCTGCTGGCCAATGCGGTCAAGTTCACCGACCAAGGCCAGGTCACGCTGCGGGTGCGTTTCTTTCCGCCCAGCCGGCTGCGCTTCGAGGTGCAGGACACCGGCATCGGCATCCGCGAGGAGCAATTGGAATCGATCTTCCAGCCTTTCGAGCAAGGCGGCGAAGCGCAGCGCCGGCTCGGCGGCAGCGGCCTGGGCCTGGCCATCAGCCAGCGCTTCGTGCGCCTGATGGGGGGCGAGATCAAAGTCGAGAGCCGGATCGGCCACGGCAGCAGCTTCTGGTTCGAGCTGGAACTGCCGGTGGTGGCAGTCGAGATCGCGCCGCCGTCTGCCGCCGGGATCGTGAGCGGCTATCAGGGACCGCGCAAGAAGGTGTTGATCGTCGATGATGTGGCCGAGAACCGGGCGGTGGTGGTCGACATGCTGGGCCAGATCGGCTTTCAGATGGCCGAGGCGGCAAGCGGCAGCGAGGGACTGGAACAGGCGCAAGCCCTGCGGCCGGACCTGATCCTGATGGACATCGTGATGCCGGAGATGGGCGGGCTGGAAGCCGCGCGCCGCCTGCGCCAGCTGCCGGCCCAGAAGGAGGTGCCGATCATCGCGGTGTCCGCCAGCACCTCCGGTGGCGACCAGGAAAGCAGCCTGGCCGCCGGCATGAACGCGTTCCAGCCCAAACCGATCGACTTCGACCTGCTGCTGGCGCAGATCGCCAGCCTGCTGCAGCTCGACTGGACTTACGCAGCGCCGCCGGCGGGCGCCGAGGAACACGCAGCGCCCGGACCGCTGCTGGCGCCGCCGGCGCAGGAGATGGCCATCCTGCACCGTCTGGCGCGCGAGGGCAATATGCGCGACATCGTGCAGCGCGCCGCGCACCTGGCCGAACTCGACGAGCGCTATCGTCCGTTTGCCGAGCAACTGCAGCTGCTGGCCAAAGGCTACCAGTCGAAGGCGATCCTGAACCTGGTCGAGCAGCACATGGAACGGAGTCCGGCGCCATGAGCGCGAACTCGGCACCCGCAGTTGTCCCCCACAAGATCCTGATCGTGGATGACACCCCGGCCAACCTGGGCGTGATCGTCGAAAGCCTGGAAGACCGCGGCTTTCGGGTGGTCGTCGCGCAGGACGGCGAAGAAGGGCTGCAACGGGCCGACTTCGTGCAGCCGGACCTGATCCTGCTCGACGTGATGATGCCGGGGCTGGACGGCTTTGAAGTCTGCCGCCGCCTGAAGGCGCTGGCCAGCACCCGCGAGATCCCGGTGATCTTCATGACTTCGCTGACCGAGACCGAGCACAAGATCACCGCGTTCACGGCCGGCGGGGTCGACTATGTGACCAAACCCTTGCAGATCGACGAAGTGATGGCGCGGGTCAGCACGCACCTGAACCTGCATGCGATGCAGCAGCAGACTGGAAGCGCAAAACGCGCAGCTGCAGCAGGAGATCGTCGAGCGCCGGCAAGCCGAACAGGCGCTGGAGACCAGCCGCGAACTGATCCGGCGCCAGAGGGACGAGCTCAAGGACCTGTATGACAAGATCGTCGCCGAGCAACAGGTGTCGGAGCGGCTGCTGCTCAACGTGTTGCCGTATCCGATCGCCGAGCGACTGAAGGCGCACCCCGAAGTCATCGCCGACAGTTTTCAGGAAGCCACCGTATTGTTCGCCGACATCGTCGAATTCACCCGTTTTTCTGCCGGCATGAGCCCGCAGCGGCTGGTGGCGATGCTCAATGAGATCTTCACCGACTTCGACGGCATTGCCGACAATCGCGGCCTGGAGAAGATCAAGACCATCGGCGACGCCTACATGGCTGCCGCAGGACTGCCGGTGCCGGCCCCCGATCATGCGGTGCGGGCCGCGCACATGGCGCTCGACATGATGGATGCGCTGGAGCGCTTCAATGCGCGCAACGGCTACCACTTGCAGCTGCGCATCGGCATCAACAGCGGTGCGGTGGTGGCCGGCGTGATCGGCAAGCGCAAGTTCATCTACGACTTGTGGGGCGACGCGGTCAACACCGCCAGCCGGATGGAATCGCACGGCGTGGCCGGCTACGTGCAGGTGACGGATGCGACCCGGCAGCGGCTGGGTGCGCCGTTCCTGTTCGAGGAGCGCGGCATCATCGAGGCCAAGGGCATCGGCGCGCTGCATACCTGGTTCCTGACTGGCAGGCGCAGCGCGTTGTCAGGGTGATCACCGGGCGCAAAAATGCGTGCCTTTTTTTATTTCCGTGGCCGTTTCTGCTCGGTGCATCTGCAACATCGCGGCCGGTGACAAACGCCGCACAATACGAGCGGCACTTTGCCTCTCATTGCTCAAGTACGCTAAACTGCTGATTTTTCATCGCTTTTCCTTATCTATCGCGGCAAGATGCGTATCAGTTCTTCTGCAGCAAGACTGCAGCATGTTTGCTGCCCTGATTCACTCGTTTGCAACGCACCGGAGTCACTATGCGGGTTACACGCTTTCTGATGGGTTTATTGCTGTCCGCACTGGCGTTGTCCGCCGCCGCGTTCGAGCGGCCGTTTCCGTCGATCGCCAAGCGCGGCACGATGGCGCCGGCCAATCACCCGCAAATCGTCATCGATGGCAAGCTGCGCAACCTGACTGCCGCCGCACGCATCTGGAATACCGAGAATCTGATTGAAATGCCGGCTGCCTTGCGCGGCAGCGGCTTTCAAAGTCAATTACACCGAAGACAGCCAGGGCGATATCGATCGCGTCTGGATCCTGACTGCGGATGAAGCCAGTCAAAAGCGCTGAATCTGCACACCGACAATCGATTCACCAGCACGACTCAATACCCAATAACACCATGCAGAAAAAAGTATTCATCAAGACCTTCGGCTGCCAGATGAACGAGTACGACTCGGACAAGATGGCAGATGTACTGAACGCCTCCGACGGCATCATCAAGACCGACATCATCGAAGACGCCGACGTGATCTTGCTCAACACCTGCTCGGTGCGCGAAAAAGCACAGGAAAAAGTGTTTTCCGACCTCGGCCGCATCCGCGAACTGAAGCTTGCCAGGCCCGATCTGGTGATCGGCGTCGGCGGTTGCGTTGCCTCGCAGGAAGGCGAAACCATCATCAAGCGCGCGCCGTATGTCGACGTGGTGTTCGGGCCGCAAACCCTGCACCGCTTGCCGGACATGATCAACCAGCGCCGCGCATCAGGCCGCCCGCAGGTCGATATCAGCTTCCCTGAAATCGAGAAATTCGATCATTTGCCGCCGGCCAAGGTCGATGGCGCGACTGCCTTCGTCTCGATCATGGAAGGCTGCAGCAAGTATTGCAGCTACTGCGTGGTGCCTTACACCCGCGGCGAAGAAGTCTCGCGCCGCTTCGAGGATGTGCTGAGCGAGATCGCCGGTCTGGTCGCGCAAGGCGTGAAAGAGATCACGCTGCTGGGGCAGAACGTCAATGCCTATCGCGGCGTGATGGCCGACGGCGAGATCGCCGATTTTGCGCTGCTGATCGAATACATCGCGGAATTCCCCGAGCTGGAGCGCATCCGCTTCGTCACCAGCCACCCGAAAGAATTCACCCAGCGCCTGATCGACACCTACGCCAAGGTGCCGAAGCTGGCCGACCACCTGTACCTGCCGGCGCAGCACGGTTCCGACCGCATCCTGGCGGCGATGAAGCGCGGCTACACCGCGCTCGAATACAAGTCGGTGGTGCGGCGCTTGCGCGAGGTGCGCCCGAACATCGCGATCTCCAGCGACTTCATCGTCGGATTCCCGGGCGAGACCGATGCCGATTTCGAGGCGCTGATGAAACTGATCGCCGATATCGGCTACGACAACAGCTTCAGCTTCGTCTTCAGCGCGCGTCCCGGCACCCCGGCCGCCAATCTGGAAGACGATACGCCGTACGAAGTCAAGCTGGCGCGCCTGCAACGGCTGCAGGCGGTGATCAGCGCCAACACCAAGAAATACAGCCAGGACATGATCGGCACCGTGCAGCGCATCCTGGTCGAAGGGCCTTCGGCCAAGAATCCCGAGGAATTCCAGGGCCGCTCGGAAAACAACCGGGTGGTCAATTTCGCCTGCGGCCCGAACGGCGCGCGCCTGGTCGGCCAGATGGTCGATATCGAGATCACCGAGAGCTATACTTATTCCCTGCGCGGCAACATGCGTCGCTGCGCAAGCAACCGAGGCCTGAAAACCATTTGAAAACCAAGACCCCCGTTCCGTCCCTGCACTTCCTCCCGGAACCGCTCGATAATTCGCGGCTGGCGCACCTGTGCGGGCCGCTGGATGAGAACCTGCGCCAGATTTCGAATGCGCTCGACGTGACGATTTTCCGGCGCGGCGACAAATTCATCGTCAGCGGCCACAATGCCGCACGTGCGCTGCAGATACTCGAGCAGTTTTATGAGATTGCCAACAAGATCGTCTCGATCGACGACATCCAGCTGGCATTGGTCGAGCAGCGCGTAGCAGCGCATGCAGCGGTGCCGGCGATCCTGGCGGCGGAACTGCCGCCTGCCGAAATCGCCTCTGCCGAGCTGGAAAGTCCGATCCTGAAGACCCGTCGCAGCGATTTGCGCGGGCGCACCCCGCATCAGATCCAGTACCTGAAATCGGTGCTGGAACACGACATCACCTTCGGCGTCGGCCCGGCCGGCACCGGCAAGACTTATCTGGCGGTCGCGTGCGCGGTCGATGCGCTGGAACGCGATGCGGTCAAGCGCATCGTGCTGACGCGCCCGGCGGTCGAAGCCGGCGAACGGCTCGGCTTTCTGCCCGGCGATCTGGCGCAGAAGGTCGATCCCTACCTGCGTCCGCTGTATGACGCGCTGTATGACCTGATGGGCTTTGACAAGACCCAGAAGCTGTTCGAAAAGCAGGTGATCGAAATCGCGCCGCTGGCCTATATGCGCGGCCGCACGCTGAACCATGCGTTCATCATCCTCGACGAAGCGCAAAACACCACGCCGGAGCAGATGAAGATGTTCCTGACCCGCATCGGCTTCGGCAGCAAGGCGGTGGTCACCGGCGACATCACGCAGGTCGACCTGCAACGCGGCCAGAAGAGCGGCCTGAACGATGCGATTGCCGTCATGAAGAATGTGCGCGGCATCGCGTTCACCCATTTCAGCAGCAGCGATGTGGTGCGTCACCCGCTGGTGGCGCGCATCGTCGATGCGTATGAAGCCGCCAGCAGCATGGCGGTCGAAGCTGCCAACACCTTAGCCCCCAGTCATAGACATGCCCGTAGAAAATAAACTCTCCCTGTCGGTCCAGTACCCCGACCCGCGCCTGCAAGCCACGCTCACCCGCCCCAAGCTGCGGCGCTGGGTGCAGGCCGCGCTGTTCGCACCGGCCGAACTGACGATCCGCTTCGTCGCGGCCGAAGAAGGCCGCACGCTCAACCGCGACTATCGCGGCAAGGATTATGCGACCAATGTGCTGACCTTCGCCTATACCGAAGACGAGGACGCGGAAGTCACGCAAGCCGACATCATCCTGTGCACCGATGTGCTGGAACAGGAAGCGGCGGCGCAGCAAAAATCGGTCGAAGCGCATGCCACCCATCTGATCGTGCATGGCGTGCTGCATGCGCAGGGCTACGACCACGAGACCGATGAGGAAGCCGAAGAAATGGAAGGCATCGAGGCCGAGATCCTGGCCACGCTGGGATTGCCCAACCCGTATGCCGAGAACTGATCTGCATCAATCATAGACAAAAGGAATTGCGGCTTTTTTGGTCTCAGGGCACAAGTGTTGTATCCTATGCCTCATCGCAACAACGGCTAAATGCCCCCTATGCAAGATCAACCTAGTGGCGTCAAGTCTGACGCCAAGCCCCACCGGTCATTGTTTGAACGCCTGACCGCACTGATTTCCCCTGAACCCGAGAACCGCGCCGAACTGCTGGAAATCCTGCATGACGCGCATGAACGCAGCCTGATCGATGCCGATGCGCTGTCGATGATCGAAGGCGTGTTCCAGGTCTCCGACCTGTCGGCGCGCGACATCATGATTCCCCGCTCGCAAATGGATGTGATCGACATCAGCAAGCCGATCGAGGAATGGATGCCGCATGTGCTGTCGACCGCGCACTCGCGCTTCCCCGCGATCGAGGGCGAGCGCGACAAGGTGGTCGGCATCCTGCTGGCCAAGGATTTGCTGCGTTATTACGCCGAGGAATCATTCGACGTGCGCGACATGCTGCGTCCGGCGATCTTCATTCCGGAATCGAAGCGCCTGAACGTGTTGCTGCGCGACTTCCGCGCCAACCGCAATCACATGGCGATCGTGGTCGATGAATACAGCGGCGTGGCCGGCCTGATCACGATCGAGGATGTGCTGGAGCAAATCGTCGGCGACATCGAGGACGAATACGATTTCGACGAGGAAGAAGACAATATCCTCGCGATCAAGGAAGGCGTGTTCGGACCGCGCTGGCGCATCAAGGCGCTGACCGAGATCGAGCAGTTCAACCAGACGCTGGACGTCAAGCTCACCGATGACGACGTCGACACCATCGGCGGACTGGTCGCCAACCATCTGGGCCGCATGCCGCGCAAGGGCGATGTGTTCGACATCGAGCGGCTGCGCTTCGAAGTGCTGCGCGCCGATGCGCGCCAGGTGCATGCGCTGCTGGTCGAAAAACTCCCGGAACCGGACCTCGAAGATCACGATTAAACCGGATTAAGATGGGGGTATCCATCAAAACACTGCCATCCCCGCACAGTTACTGCGGGGATTTTTACATACAGCCACCAGTATATATTTCGCCCCAGGACTGCTTTGGCGGCATAAAACCAGGCACTATTTACAGGAACACCCTCGCGTGACTCACCCTCAGACCCCATTTTTTCTGGCACTGCCGCTGGCGCTGCTGGCCGGCGCACTGAATATCCTTGCGTTCGCGCCGTTCGGCTGGTGGCCGCTGCAGATCGCGGCGCTGGCGCTGGCCTATCTGCTGGCGCAACGGCAATCCAGCCTGCGGCGCAGCATGCTGGTGGCGTGGGCCTTCGGTTTCGGCTGGTCGGTGTGCGGCGTCTACTGGCTGTACATCAGCATGCATCGCTTCGGCGGCCTGCCTTCCGTCGTCGCCGCGCTGGCGGTGGCCTTGCTGGCGCTGTTGCTGGGCGTGTTCCCGGCGCTGGCGATCGCTGCCGGGATACGGCTGCGGCAACGCTGGTCGGCCCCGGCACCCGATGCGCGGCGCTGCTGATTTTCCCGGCGCTGTGGGCACTGGCGGAGTGGCTGCGCGGCTGGATTTTCACCGGCCTGCCGTGGGCGTCCTCCGGCTACGCGCATACCGCCAGCCCGCTGGCCGGCTATGCGCCCCTGATCGGCGTGTACGGACTGGCCTGGCTTGCCGCGTTGCTGGCCGGCTGCCTGGCGCTGCTGCCGTCGCGCAAATCGCCGCTGCTGCTGGCCGCCGCGCTGCTGGGGGCCGGCCTGGGGCTGAATACGATCAACTGGACCAGTCCGCACGGCCAGCCGATTTCGGTCAGGTTATTGCAAGGCAATGTGCCGCAGGAAATGAAGTTCGATGCCGAACAACTGAATACGTCGCTGTCGCTGTACCACGACATGATCCGCGCCCAGCCGGCCGACCTGATCGCCACGCCGGAGACCGCGATCCCGCTGCTGGCGCAACAGTTGCCGCCGGATTATCTGCCGCGGCTGGCCGATTTTGCCCGCCAGTCGGGCAGCGCGCTGGCGATCGGCATCCCGCTCAGCGACGGCCCACTGCGCTATGCGAACAGCGTAATCGGCATTCCGCCGAGTGACGCCGCGCTGGCCTATCGCTACGACAAGCACCATCTGGTGCCGTTCGGCGAATTCATCCCGTCCGGTTTCCGCTGGTTCGTCGACCTGATGCATATCCCGCTCGGCGATTTCACCCGCGGCGCGGCGCTGCAGGCGCCGTTTGCGGTCAAGGACCAGTGGCTGCTGCCGAATATCTGCTACGAAGATCTGTTCGGCGAAGAAATCGCCGATCAGCTGGCGGCCAGCCACTTCGCCGGCACGCCGCCGGCGACAATCTTGCTCAACGTCTCCAACATCGCGTGGTTCGGCGATTCGCTGGCGCTGCCGCAGCATCTGCAGATATCGCAGATGCGCGCACTGGAAACCGGGCGCCCGATGCTGCGCGCCACCAATACCGGCAGCACCGCGGTGATCGACCCCAAGGGCCGGGTGACGGCCCAATTGCCGCCTTACACCGTGGCCACGCTGGCGGCATCGGTCCAGGGCTATCAGGGGATCACCCCGTATATTTTGGTGGGCAATACGGCAATCGTGCTGCTGGCCGGGCTGCTGCTGGGCCTGGCATGGCTATTGACGCGCAAAAACCGCCGCAAATCGCATGCCGCAGGAAAAACCCGCTAAAATCCAAGGTTTCAGCAAACTCACTCACCCTCGCCCTGGCGTTGCATCGAATCAAGAGGGAAACAAAAAATGCTCACATTCCAACAAATCATCCTCAAGCTGCAAGACTACTGGGACGCGCAAGGCTGCGCGCTGCTGCAACCGTACGACATGGAAGTCGGCGCCGGCACGTCGCACACCGCCACCTTCCTGCGCGCGATCGGTCCGGAGCCGTGGCGCGCTGCCTATGTGCAGCCGTCGCGCCGCCCGAAGGACGGCCGCTACGGCGAGAACCCGAACCGCCTGCAGCACTATTACCAGTACCAGGTGGTGCTGAAGCCGGCGCCGGAAAATATCATCGAGCTGTACCTCGGCTCACTGGAAGCGCTGGGACTGAACCTGCAGCAAAACGACGTGCGTTTCGTCGAGGATGACTGGGAAAACCCGACGCTGGGCGCCTGGGGCCTGGGCTGGGAAGTCTGGCTCAACGGCATGGAAGTCACGCAATTCACCTATTTCCAGCAAGTCGGCGGCCTCGACTGCAAGCCGGTGCTGGGCGAGATCACCTACGGCATCGAACGGCTGGCGATGTATCTGCAGGGCGTCGAAAACGTCTACGACCTGGTCTGGACCGAATGGGAAGAAAACGGCATCCAGAAAAAGCTGAGCTACGGCGACGTGTTCCACCAGAACGAGGTGGAACAATCGACCTTCAACTTCGAACACGCGAATACCGAGTTCCTGTTCTCGCTGTTTAACAACTACGAAGCCGAAGCCAAGCGCCTGATGGAAGTCCCGCTGACCCTGCCCGCGTATGAAATGGTGCTGAAAGCGGCGCACAGCTTCAACATGCTCGATGCGCGCGGCGCGATTTCGGTCACCGAGCGGGCCGCCTACATGGGCCGCATCCGCAACCTGTCGCGCGGCGTCGCGCAAGCCTATTACGACTCGCGCGAGCGGCTCGGCTTCCCGATGTGCGGCGATGGGCGCAAGGCGGCCTGATACCGTCGCATCAACTTGCAGGGTGACGCGCTGCGCGCCCTGCAATTCCGAACACCCTATAAATACTCGCTTCCCGCCTGTGCCGGGATGATGGCAAAAAAATGAACCAGACACTATTAGTCGAACTCCTGACCGAAGAACTGCCGCCGAAAGCGCTGGCCAAGCTGGGCGACGCCTTCGCCGCCGGCATCGCCAACGGACTCAAAACGCGCGATTTCCTCGAAGCCGATTCCGTCGTCACCGCCTTCGCGTCGCCACGCCGGCTCGCAGTCACGATCAGCCATGTGCGCGCAAGCTCGCCGGACAAGGCGATCCGCGAAAAAGTGCTGCCGGTATCGGTCGCGCTCGACGCCGACGGCAATCCGACCGCGCCGCTGGCCAAGAAACTGGCCGCGATGGGCTTTCCCGACCTGCGCGTGAGCGATCTGGAACGGGCGCAGGACGGCAAGGCGGAAAGCTTTTTCACCACCTACACCGCGCCGGGTTCGGCCTTGCACAGCGGCCTGCAGGCCGCGCTGGAAGAAACCAGCGCCAAACTGCCGATCCCCAAGCTGATGAGCTATCAGCGCCCGGACGGCACCACCGTGCAATTCGTGCGCCCGGCAAAAAAATTGCTGGCGATGCATGGCGAGGCGGTGGTCCCGGTCGCGATCCTCGGCCTGGCCGCCGGCCTGACCACGCTCGGCCACCGTTTCCTGGCCAACCCGGGCGAAGAAATCGCGATCACCCACGCCGACGCGTATGCCAGCACGCTCGAAGCGCACGGCAAGGTGATCGCCAGCGTCAGCGCCCGCAAGGAAAAAATCCGCGCCGCGCTGCTCGACAAGGCCGGCGACGATCAGGTGCTGATGCCGGAATCGCTGCTGGATGAAGTGTCGGCGCTGGTCGAATGGCCGGTAGTGTATGAATGCCATTTCGAGCACGAATTCCTGTCGGTGCCGCAGGAATGCCTGATCCTGACGATGCAGACCAACCAGAAATATTTTGCGCTGACCGACCGCCACGGCAAGCTGCGCTCGCGCTTTCTGATCGTCTCCAACATCGAAACCAGCGACCCGCAGCACATCATCGGCGGCAACGAGCGCGTGGTGCGCCCGCGCCTGTCCGACGCCAAGTTTTTCTTCGAGCAGGACAAGAAAAAAACCCTGGCCGAGCGCCTGCCGGGGCTGGCCAATGTGGTGTATCACAACAAGCTGGGCACCCAGGCGCAGCGCATGGAGCGCGTCAAGGCGCTGGCAGCCACCATCGCCGGCATGCTGGGCGCCGATGCGGCGCTGGCCGCACGCGGCGCGATGCTGGCCAAGGCCGATCTGCTGACCGACATGGTGGGCGAATTCCCCGAGCTGCAAGGCATCATGGGCACTTACTATGCGCGCTTTGACGGCGAGCACGAGGAAGTCGCGCTGACCGCGTCCGAGCATTACCAGCCGCGCTTTGCCGGCGACGCGTTGCCGTCGACCCAGACCGGCACCGCGGTGGCGCTGGCCGACAAGCTCGAAACCCTGGTCGGGATCTGGGGCATCGGCCTGCAACCGACCGGCGACAAGGACCCGTTCGCGCTGCGCCGCCACGCGCTCGGCGTGCTGCGCATGCTGATCGAAAAACGCCTGCCGCTGTCGCTGCACGCATTATTGACGGCAGCGACTGCGCTGTTCGCCGGCAATCCCCAGTTCAAGGACCCGGGCGCCGACATCACCACCTTCATCCTGGAGCGCCTGCGCGGCGTGCTGCGCGAACGCGGCTTCTCGCCGAACGAGATCGAAGCGGTGGTCGCGCAACAGCCGGACACGCTGGACAACATCATCGAGCGGCTGGAGGCAGTGCAAGCCTTTGCCGCATTGCCGGAATCCGCTTCGCTGGCGGCCGCCAACAAGCGCATCACCAACATCTTGAAAAAGTCCGAAGCCGGCGCTGCCGCGACGGTGCAAGCCGGCTTGCTGCAAGAAGCCGCCGAACAGGGTTTGCATGCGGCGATGACCGAGGTCAAGCCGCAAGTCGATGCGGCATTTGCGCAGGGCGATTTCAGCGCAGCGCTGAAGACCCTGGCCGCGTTGCGCGACCAGGTGGATGCCTTCTTCAACGAGGTGATGGTCAATGCCGAAGATGTCGCGCTGCGCAACAACCGCATCGCGCTGCTGTCCGAACTGCACGGGATGATGAACCAGGTCGCGGACATTTCCAAACTGGCGGCCTGACAGTCAATAAGCAAGCTGAGATAAGAAAGGCGACGCAATGAAACTCATCATTCTGGACCGCGACGGCGTCATCAATCAGGACTCCGACGCCTTCATCAAGTCACCGGACGAATGGATTCCGATTCCCGGTTCGCTGGAAGCGATTGCCCGCCTGAACCAGGCCGGCTATCGCGTGGTGGTGGCGACCAACCAGTCCGGCATTGCGCGCCGCCTGTTCGATATGGCGACACTGAATGCGATCCATCAAAAGATGCATGCGGCGACCCAGGCGGTCGGCGCGGAAATCGACACCGTGTTCTACTGCCCGCATATGTCGGATGAAAACTGCGATTGCCGCAAGCCGAAGCCGGGCATGCTGCACGAGATTGCGAAGCGCTTCGATGTCAGCCTGAAAGGCGTGCCGACGGTCGGCGATTCCTTGCGCGACCTGCAGGCCGGCTTCATCAGCGGTTGCGTACCCTACCTGGTGATGACCGGCAAAGGCGAGAAGACCCAGAAAAGCGGCGGCCTGCCGCCGGGCACGACCATTCATCCCAACCTGGCAGCGGTGGTCGACAGCCTGCTGGGAAACCACTCTTAAATCATAAAAAGCACCTAAGTCCCTCTGGAGATTCAATGCTGTTCCTGCGTTCCCTGCTGTTAGCGTTAGTGATGCTGGTCATAACCCCGATTTGGGCTTGTATATGCTTTCTGGCTGCGCCGCTGCCCTACAACCAGCGTTTCTACGTGACTTCGCGCTGGAATGTGTTCGTCATCTGGGCCGCCAAAGTCATCTGCGGCGTCCGTCATCAAATCAAGGGCGCCGAAAACCTGCCCGATGCACCGGTGATCCTGCTGTGCAAGCACCAGTCGGCATGGGAAACCATTTTCCTGCTCTGCAACATGCCGCGACCGCTGGTGTTCGTATTTAAAAAAGAACTGATGTACGTGCCGTTCTTCGGCTGGGCGCTGGCGCTGCTGCGCATGATCCCGATCGATCGCAGCAGCGGAAAAAATGCCTTCAAGAACATGGTCATGCATGGCAAGAAACGGCTGGCCGATGGCCAATGGATCATCATGTTTCCGGAAGGCACGCGCATCCCGGTCGGCGAAAAAGGCCAGTACAAGAGCGGCGGCGTGCGGCTGGCGATCCAGACCAAGGCGCTGATCGTTCCGATCGCAGTGAACTCGGGCGAATGCTGGCCGAAAAATTCGTTCATCAAGAAACCGGGACTGGTGACCGTCTCGATCGGCCAGCCGATCAGCCCCGAAGGACGGCGCCCGGATGACTTGATGGATCAGGTCGAAGCCTGGATCGAGTCCGAAATGCGGGTGATCTCGCCCGCTGTCTATGCCCGGAAATAAGCCTGCGCCGCAGCATGAAACCGACTGAACAGGGCCAGCTCGGCTTGCCGTTCATGTCGCCGGAGTCATCCGGTGCAGCGCCGCGACCTCCCGTCGCAGCCGGCACCCTGCGGCGCGCCCTGATCAACGGCAAAATCCTCGACTACACGCTGCGCCGCTCGACGCGGCGTTCGATCGGCTTCATGATCAACGAGCATGGCTTGCGCGTCAGCGCGCCGAAATGGGTCACCCTGGCCGCCATCGAAAGCGCGCTGCATGACAAGCAAGGCTGGATTTTCAGCAAGCTGGCGCAGCGCCATGAACGCGCGATCCAGCAACAAAAATCAGCGCCGGAATGGTCCGACGGCAGCCGCCTGCCGTATCTCGGCGGCCACCTGACGCTGCGGCTGCGCGTCGCGGCCGAGAGCGCCATCATGCACGATGCGGCAGCCGCCGAGCTGCATGTCAGCCTGCCGCCCGGTGCCTCCGGGTCACAACTGAAGCAAGAGGTGCACACATGGCTGCAACTGGCGGCAAAACGGCTGTTTGCAGAACGCCTGCCGCACTACGCGAACCGGCTGGGGGTCAGCTATCAGTCGTTTGCACTGACTTCGGCCAAAACGCAGTGGGGCTCCTGCACCGCGCAACGCAAGATCCGCCTCAACTGGCGTCTGATCCATTTTCCGTTGACGCTGATCGACTACGTGGTTGCGCATGAACTGTCGCACCTGCGCGAGATGAACCACAGCCCGCGCTTCTGGGCCACGGTGCAGTCGATCTACCCCGACCATGCGCTGGCCAGGAAAACCCTGCGCGAACAGGCGCGCCTGCTGCTGCCGCTGCTTTAGCGCGTGCTGCCCACGACCGGCCCGACACGCATTCGCAGCGCCTGCAATTTCATAAAAAACAGGGAGTATTACCATTTTCATGGCATCAGCCGCACGTGTTTATTGGCATTGAAAATATACCCCTACCTGTATATGAAATACATCGAGCGCTGCCCATCGCCATCTTTTTTCATGTTTTTCGCGAACAGCTAATCACCGTGCGCAACCTCGGCCAATAAAAAACCCGCATCAAACGGCGGCGTTTGATGCGGGTTCTTGCTGCGGCAATACGGATCAAGCCACGGCGACCGCTTTCCCGATGAAGCCGGCAATCGATTCCAGCAATGCCGTTTCCTGGTAGGGTTTGCCGAAATAGGCATTCACGCCCAGTTCTTTCGCATAGTTGCGGTGCTTGTCGGCCGTCCTGGAGGTGATCATGATGATCGGGATATGACGCGTGCGCTCATCGCTGCGCACATTGCGCGTCAGGTCGAAGCCATCCATCCGCGGCATTTCAATATCCACCAGCATCACATCGGGCGTGATGGTCTGCAATTGCTGCAGTGCATCGACGCCATCTTTGGCGAGCACCACCCGATAGCCCTCACGCGCCAGCAAACGCTGCGTGACCCGCCGCACCGTGAGCGAATCATCAACCACCATCACGATGTTCTGGGTGCGCAAGCCCTGTATCGGCTGGCTGCCCCCGGCATCGCCGGCATCGATCGCGGCAGCAGACATTTCGGCCACCGCCCCTATATCCTGCTGCGCATCCGTGGTATTTGCCCTTGGCACGCGCAGCGCCAGCGGCACCGGATTCAGGATCAGGATGATCTCGCCGGAGCCGAGCACGGTAGCGCCGGCGATACCGATCATGCGCGCCAGTTGCGGGCCGATATTCTTGACCACCACCTCGCGGTTGCCGATCACCTCATCGACGTGGATCGCAACCCGGTCGTTGCCGCTTTTCAGGATGATGATGGGTGAGTATTGCTGCGCCACCGGCGCTGTCACCGCATCGCCCAACAGGGTCGGCAAATAATGCAGCATCACGCGCTTGCCCTGCCATGCAATTGCGCCATCGTTATAGGCGGCGGCCAGTGCATTGCTTTTCAATTGCTGGACTTGCTCGACCAGGGCCGAAGGAACTGCATACGTGCTGCCGCCGGTCGACAGCAACACGACCTGGGTGACCGCCAGCGTCAGCGGCAAATGGATGATGAAGCAGGCTCCCAATCCGGTGTCGGACTCAATCGCAATCCGGCCGCCGAGTGCCGCGACTTCCGAATGCACCACATCCATGCCGACGCCACGCCCTGCCAACTCGGTGATTTCCGCCGCCGTCGTGAACCCGGGACGGAAAATCAGATCGACCGCCTCGACATCCGACACCACCTGGTCATGCGTGAGCAAGCCGGTCATTTTGGCCTTTTCGCGGATGCGCGCCAGATTCAGGCCTTGTCCGTCATCGGAAAAGCGCAGCACAACTTCGTTGCCCTCCTGCTTGATTTCCAGCCGCAACTCGCCGGTTTCGCTCTTGCCTGCCGCACGTCGCTGCTCACGGGATTCGATCCCATGCACGATCGCGTTGCGCAGCAAATGCCCGAGCGGTTCGGCCATTTTCTCCAGCACGCCCCGATCCAGCTCGACCGTGGCGCCATGAATATCCAGATTCACCCTTTTATCGACCTCCTTGGCGGTCTGGCGCGTCACCCGGTACAGGCGCTCGGCAATGCTGGCAAACGGCACCATCCGCACCCGCATCAAATCCTGCTGCAGATCGCGGGTCAGGCGTGCCTGGCTCGACAAATCCGTGGTCGCAGCATCAATCGTGCGATTCAGGCTCTGCTGCACCGTGGCAACGTCATCCACGCTCTCCGCCATCATCCGCGTCAGTTCCTGCAAGCGGGTGAAGCGGTCGAACTCCAGCGGGTCGAACTCACGATCGCCCGACTGCGGCATCAGCGACATGATCTGGGTCTCGGCCTGCATCTCGATTTCACGCAACTGACTGCGCAGGCGGGCCACGTTCTCGGTCAACTCCGACAGCGACAAGCGCATCGCGCCGACTTCGGTTTCCAGTTTGGAACGGGAAATGGAGACCTCGCCGGCCTGATTCACCATGCGATCGATGATGTCGGCACGCACCCGCACCAGCGGTGCGCTGGCGGCCTTGTTCATTGCCGACAACTGTGTGCCTGACAGCAGCGGTACCGCCTCGAATGCTTCCGCCTCGATGTCGGCAGCATTATCTGACGCTACTGCAGTCGTTACCGCCGGCGTCGCCGGTGCTTGCTGCAACTGCTCGAACAAGGTCAGGCTATAGTCATGCTGCGCCAGCATCTCATCGAGTGCCGCAGCAGACGGTGAACCGCCATGCATCAGGTTTTCAATCTGCGATTCCATCCCATGCACGTGCTGGCCAAGAATCATCGCTCCCGCCATCCGCGCACTGCCTTTGACGGTATGCAGCGATCGCAACAATGCATGCGGTGCAGCAGCATCCTGAGGCGTTTTCTGCCAGTCGCGCAAGTCCTGCCCGATTTGCGGAAACAGGTCGCGTCCTTCCTCGATAAAGACGGGCAACAAATCGGCATCCAGTTCATCCCTGAGTATGAATGCGGCATCATCAACGGCGGTGGCGTCCTCCGGCACTGCCTCGACAACGCCAGCCGGAATCTGCTCCGGCTCCGGCGCTGGCTCGACAACGTCAGCTGGGATCTGCTCCGGCTCCGGCACTGCCTCGACAACGTCAGCTGGAATCTGCTCCGGCTCCGGCACTGCCTCAACAACGTCAGCTGGAATCTGCTCCGGTTCCGGCGCTGGCCTCAATGGCAGCAGCATCATCATCCAGACCAAAATCAAGATCAAGTTCCAGATCCGGACCAAAATCCAGGCTGATTTCGGCATCGAAGGTCGGTATCACTGTCTCGACAGGCTTGCTCTCGGCACGACGCAATACTGCCATGCGCATCCGCTCCAATACCCTGACTTGTTCCGGTTCCGCTGCCGGCATTTCTGCCAGCGCAAACTTTTGCAGCATCAGCTTGCAGCGTTGTACGCACTGCTCCAGCGTGTCGTACTCGCTGTCGAGCAGGGTCACCGGTTGTCGCGCCAGTTGCTGCAACAGCATTTCCAGCGTATGCGCTATATCGTGCAGATAAGCGAAGCCTACCGTGGCGGAACTGCCCGCCAGGGAATGCGCGGCATTGAGCGCCTGCTGGGTGACCGCACGATAGGACTCATGACGCCATTCCGAGAAATCCTGAGATAACAAGCGGACGATCTCATCGGTTTCGGCCAGGTAGATATTGTGCAAGGGCACACTGATCTCGATATTGCCGATGCGCTTGACGCTGTCGTCATTCTTCAGCGTACCGGCCGTCATGCCCGGGAATTCGATGACTTTGGAAGGCGGCGGCTCCGGAGCCACTTCCGCAGCTGTTGCAATATCGGCACCAGTTGTCGCGCTGATTTCCGTTGCGCGCAGCGACATCATCCGCAGATGGCCCATCATCCTGCCCGGACAATGCCGGCTCGGCATCATCATGATTGCCGCGGACACGATGATTTCTTCGGCAGGTGCATCGCTTGACGACTGCGACAACTTCAGCTTCGAGCGGCTCACCCATTTTTACGCGCTCGGCAGCACTGGCCAGCGCTTGCGGCGTACGGGCCGAATAGCCATCCGCCTTGATCTCCGCAACCCATGCATCGAGTTGTTCATGTGCCATTTCCAGCAGCGCATACAGGTCGGCAGTTCCGCTGCGGGCCTCGGCAAGCCACAGGTTCAATACCTGCTCGACAGCCCAGGCTGCATCGCCAAACGCGCCCAAGCCCACCATGCGACCACTGCCCTTGAGGGTATGGAAAGACCTGCGCAAGGTCAGCAGATGTTCCTGATTGTGCGGCACGATACGCGACTGCGGCACCGTCTCGCTGACACAGGCCAGCACCTCTTCGGCTTCGGAGATGAATATATCGCGCAGTTCGGCATCCATCGCCTCTTCCGTCTCGGGCAACGCCAAGGTGCTGGCGCCATCAACTGCCGCCGTTTGCGATACCTCCTGCAACTGGTGCTGCTCCGCCATGGCAGGCGCTGCTTGCGGAGGTTCAGCATCCGCAGCAGGTGCCGACAAGACTTGCTCCGGTGCGATCTCTGATGCTTCTTGCTGCTCCGGCAACATCGGCTGATCCGTTTCCGGCAGCGCTATTTCAGACGTCTCAGCAGAGTCAGGTTGAGGCTGAACCGATCCGTTCTCACTGCCGGACAAATCCTCGGAAGAGGCTGCCTGATCAGCCTCTTCCGGCACCGCTAACGGCTGGTATGGGGTATTTTTTTCGAACAGGCGGGCATGGAAAAGACCTTGCTCTTCATTGAAGGAAAAATGGTTTTTCGCTGTTTCCGGATGGGTCGGCAACATTTCGATGAAAAAACCCAAGGCGCCGATATTTTGCGCGACGTCCTTCAGCGCGCCCTGCTCCTGCCCGTTTTCAGCGCCGCCCTGCGCAAAGCGCTGCACTATCTGTTGCGTGTGCTGTACTGCACGCATCGCATCATCCTGGTCCAGCATCGCCAGGACACCGCCGATCTGGTGCAGAATTGGCTCGATCTGGGTCAGTTCCGCGTATTTTTCCGGATTGTAAAAATAGTCATCCAGCGTTTTTTCAACCTGACGCAAGTTGGCCTGCATTTCGGCCGCCAACACCGCCATGGTCTGGCGTTGCTGCGCCTGTTCCGACAGCTCATCCAGCCATTGCGCCGCTACGGCCGGGTTCTCGCCGGCGACAATCGACAACAATCTGGCCGTCAGCGCATCGGCACGCGCAGAAAAATCATCCGACAGGCGGTTGATGTGATCCAGTGCGTTCTCCACGAACAGCAGGCTGGTTGCCATTTCAAGGCAAATGCTGTCGCCCGGATTCGAATGAGCGGCATGACGGGCCAAGCCATTCAATTCACGCAGCAACTTGAGCAGTGAAACCGAATGCAGTTGTTCGCCGGCCTGACGCAAACCCTGCATTTCCCGCTCGAAAGATTCCGCCAGATTGGTTTCCCCGGCCGAAATACGGTTCCACACGCCTTTGGCCTGAGCCAGATGTTCTTTGGCGCTGCGCAACGCATCGGCATCAATCTGCCCGTAGCGCTTTCTCTCGTAATCCTCAGGAACTTGCCCCTCCAGCGCATACGCATCACGAATCTGGCGCACCAGCGGCGATGGCTTTTCGGCTTGCGCGATGAAGAACAGCGCATCGCGCAATACCCGATCCGACAGACTGGAAGCGCCCTGGGCCAGACGCCGAATCTGCAGGTTGATCAGGGCGAACAGTTGCTTCACATGACGGTCGCTCTGGATTTGCCCCGCAGCGGCCGCCTCGGCAAAACCATGCAATACCCACCAGGCGCCGTAAGTTTGCGGATCAGTCTGTATCTGCGCGATATCGCCGATGACATCGCGCATGAGCGCCGTGCTGTCGCAACTGGCAACTGGGCCGGCATGCTTGAGCAACGGCAACAAAGCCCGCTCGAAACGCTGGCGCAGGCCGGCCAGTGCAGCCGGGGCCGCTGGCGGCGCAGATTGCCCCGCCGGCGGCAACGCCGGCGCAGTCACCAGCGCTGGGAAAAACAAGTCAGCCGGATGGATGCGCTCAGCCCCCAGCAACTCCTGCACCGCCTTGTAATAGGGGAACAAACGCACCGCCTGATGCGGCGCGCCTGACAACAGTTCTTCCAGATACTCGACTACCGCCTGACAGGCGCTGTCGATCACCTGCATGGTTTCCGGCGTGAGTGCCATCTGTTCTGAAGCGATGCGTTCCAGCAATTGCTCCAAAATTTCGGTAACGAGGGCAACGCCATCGATATCGACGATTTGCAATGCGCCATGCGCCTGATGCAAATGGGTTTTGGCGTGATACAGCGAGGTCGTCCGCGATTCTGCATCCTGCACGGCGGCATCATGTAAAGCGGCATTGGAGCGTGACAGTGCTTCACGGATTTCACCCATCACCCACGATAAGGATCCGGTATCAATGCTATCGCGACTACCTTGCGGCACAACGGAAAAATGGGTGCTCATGATTGCCTCGGCAGGTCAAAATGCGACAGGCCGCAAGACGGTCTGCTGCAACGCTTCACTAATGGCTCACCAACTGGCGCCATCGAATCAGGCGGTGACGCGGAATCGAGCCACGGAATTCTTGAGCTCCTGGGCCAGATGCGACAACTCGCGGATCGATTGTGCCGTTTGTTGCGTACCGTCCTTGGTCTGCTCGGTCACCGTCAGGATGTGCTGAATATTATGTGCCACGCTGTTGGCGGCAGTCGCCTGCTGTTCCGTTTCGTAGGAAATACCCTGAATCAGTTCCGCCAGACGGTTTGAAACGCGGCTGATATCGGACAACGCGGTACCTGCCGCATCAGACAACTTCGCCCCCTCAACCACCCCTTGCGTCGATTTCTCCATCGCCGCAACGGCATCGTGCGTATCAGTCTGAATGGTGCGCACCAGCGCACCGATCTGCTTGGTCGCCTCGCCGGAACGTTCCGCCAGCCGCTGCACCTCCTCCGCCACCACCGAGAATCCGCGCCCTGCTTCACCGGCGGATGCGGCCTGGATTGCAGCATTGAGCGCCAGCACGTTGGTCTGTTCGGTAATATCGGAAATCAGCTCGGTAATTTCACCAATTTCCTGTGACGACTCACCCAAGCGCTTGATCCGCTTCGAGGTTTCCTGGATCTGTTCGCGAATCTCGTTCATACCCTTGATCGCATTTTCCACCGCCTTCGAACCCTGCTCCGCCGCCGCCACCGACTGCCGCGCCACATCGGCCGATTCATTGGCCGATTTGGAGACGTCGGTAATCTGTTCCGCCATCCTCAGCACCGATTCGCCGGCGGCCTCGATTTCACGCGATTGCTGTTGCGATACAGCAAGCAGATCGGTCGAAATGTTTTGCGCCTGATTCGATGCTGAAGTCACTTGCTCCGCCGTATTCGTCACGCGGCCGACCAGCCCGCGCAACTCCTCCACGGTGTAATTGACCGAATCGGCAATCGCGCCGGTGATATCCTCGGACACCGTCGCCTGCACCGTCAAATCGCCATCCGCCACTTCCTGCAATTCATTCATCAGGCGCAAAATCGCGGCCTGATTCTGATCGTTCGAACTCTTGGCTTCTTCTTCCTGTTGCTGCGCTTGCAGCCGCTGCGATTCGGCCTCTTGACGACGCATCTCCGCTTCCCTGGTGCGGCTACGGCTATCCTGCAAAAAGACCAGCGCAACTGCAGCCGCGGTCAGCAAAGCCAGCAGCGCGCTCAGCAGCATCGCCCAGAAGCTCCAGCTGAAGCCATCCTGCTCCGCCCGATAGTTCTTTTGCAGCGTGGTGATGCGCTGTTTCAGGGTTTCGTTCTCGTTAAACAGCAACTGTTCAGCCTGCTTGGCAACGATGAAGTTCTGCAAATTCCCCAGAATCGACGACACCGATTCCTGATATTCGGCAAATGTTTTTTGCAACTCGACCAATTTGTCGCGGGTATCCTGTTCTTTGGTGGCGCTCAGACGCAGCATGTCGCTACCGTTCAGGAAGCCCTCGGTAATGTCGCGAAAGGTATTGGTGTCTTTGCCCAGCAGGAATGCAGTTTCCGGGTTCACGCCTTCGGAAGTCAGAAACTCATTCGCACTACGTCCGAGCCGCTGCGTCAGCATCACCAGTTGGCCAGCAGCAGAAATCTCGCGCGGTGTGGCGCCGCTCTGCACCTTGAGGGTGGAAATTTGTTCGGTCAGTTCCAGCAATACCGGTGACAGCGTATTGAGCTTCTGCAATGTCGCACCGAAACCGCTCAACTCTTTTTTCATGCCGAGGATGGTCTCGGCGGCCTTGTCCGAATTGGTCCAGGTTTTCTGAACATCCTTGATCACCGGTTGCAATGCCGCTTCCGCAGGTTTCGATCGTACGCCCCTGATAGACGCCGCCCTTGGCCAGCACGGTCAGATCCTTGTTGAATTCGCGGCGGCTATCGTCGAGCTGCTTGAACGCTTCCGCATTACCCTGAATCGCGTTCGGCGCCGCTTTACCGAGACGTTGCGAATGCATCAGTGCATCACCGGCAATCTGGGCCTGGGTCGATGTCAGTGTTGAATATTTTGCATTCAGCCATGCAAACAAGACGCTCAGAAAAATCGCAGAACCCAGCAATATCAGCAGAAAACGCACCTGCCGCTGCAAAGGCATGTCGCCGATCACGGGCAACTTGATGTCTTTGCCCTGCAAACCCTCCATAACTGCAGCAAATTTCTTATTTTCGATCTCAGGACTGTGAACCGGGTGGTACGGCTCCTCGCCGATAACGGAGTGGTCCGCAATGGATAGGCCTTCCGCAGAAAATTCTTCCTTATTACCCTTGGAAAAAAACGGTAGTCTGAACGCCATTACTTCATCTCCTAAAGCCAATATCAATGCGCCAATAAAAAGGCTGGCACGGCATATCCCGCCAGCTTATAAACCGACATGTAAAAATCGTGGATCCTGCACAATCAAGGACAATTTGAGCTGAGTCCAGACCTGGGACTCGGCATCGCGATAACGCTGCGCGATCCAGCCAGCGCGCTCCGGCTGCGGGGCAGCGGATACTTCGGCATTCATCTCGGCAACATTACGCAAACCCAGTACCCGCGACACCAGCAACGCACTGTTGAATGACAGTGCCGGCGCAAATGCGATGATGCGGCAGTCCGAAGTGATCGCTGTCGGCGCTTGCCCCTGGAAGCGGGCAAAATCAATCACGCTGAACAGGTTGCCACGGATATTCGACAAACCAAGATACCAGTCCTGGGTCAGTGGTACGGCCGTGATCGCACTCACCGAAATGATCTCACTGGCTTCCTGCAAGTCGAGCAGGCAGTGCATGTCGCCAATCAACACCCCCAAATGATTGGCCCTTGTCTGCGTACTGTCACGCGCTGCCTGCATGCGATCAGCCAATTGCGCCTGAAACTCGCGCAAGCGGGTGCGACGCATGGCCGTGTCCGGTCGGGCAACAGGTTTATAGGGCATGCGATCCTCAGCGGATGGACTCATGGTCGGCCACTCAACCTAGCGCAGCGATTTTGGCCAACAGCTCTTGTGCATTGATGGGCTTGACCAGGTAATCGCGTGCACCCTGACGCAAGCCCCAGATGCGATCCGTTTCCTGGTTCTTGCTGGTGCAGATGATGATCGGAACATTCTGCATTTCCGGATCACGGGCAATCGAGCGCGTCATCTGGAAACCATTCTGGCCGGGCATGACCACATCCATCAAAATCAGTTGCGGCTTATCCGCCTTGATCTTGAGCAGCGCATCTTCGCCATTTTCCGCCGTTGAAACAGAAAATCCGTTCTTGACCAGGATATCGGTCAGAACGTAACGCTCGGTCGGGGAATCATCGACGATGAGAATTTTTTGTATGGCCATCTTCAATCCTTTGCTTCAAATTCAAATATTAGCGGACGACAGTTGCACGGTATGGGTACGCACCGTCTTGAGCAGGCTGTCTTTCGTAAATGGCTTGGTCAGATATTCGGCAGAACCCACCATGGCCCCGCGGGCACGATCGAACAGGCCATCTTTCGACGACAGCATGATGACCGGCGTGGTATGGAATTTTGCGCTTTTCTTGATCAGCGCACAGGTTTGATAACCGTCCAGCCGGGGCATCAGGATGTCGCAAAAAATCAGGGCGGGCTGATGATCACTGATTTTGGACAGCGCATCGAAACCATCGTTGGCAAGAATGACCTGATAACCGGCCTGCCCCAGAAAAATCTCTGCGGAACGGCGAATGGTACTGCTGTCATCAATCACCATTATTTTAAGACTGGCATTATCAGGCAATGTTGTCATGACGTCATCCCGGCAATCTCCGCTCAAATTAGCGGACAACTGTAACAAAAAAAACCGTGCTATAGAACAATGCAAAAATTTAATTTCCACTTGGCCCAGCGATTCGTTATCGAGCAGGCAAGCTATCGGGCAATGCGGGAGTCAGAGTGCGACCATCTCGAAATCATCCTTGCGCGCACCGCACTCGGGACAGGTCCAGTTCATCGGCACCTCGTCCCAGCGTGTTCCGGCCGGGATTCCCTCCTCCGGCAAACCTTCCGCTTCGCTGTATACCCAACCACAAATCAGACACATCCACGTCTTGAATTCTTCTTTGTTGCTCACAGTCGACGGCCCTTCAATCAAGTAAAATGCAGATTCAGCATATTAATCTACCCGCCGTGCAAAACCAAACTTCTCCACTCATTCTGACTTTCGGGGTCTCGGACCCGGTTGGCGCCATCGGCATCCAGGCCGATCTGGCTACTTTCGCCGCGATGGGATGTCACGGCATCTCCGTTCTCACCGGCCTACTGGTCAGCGACACCGCGCGCATTGAAGAAATGCAGCCGATGGATGCCGACTGGGTTGCCGATCAGGCCCGCATGGTGCTGGAAGACATGCCGATTGCAGCCTTCAAGGTCGGCGCACTGGGCAGCATCGAGAATGTGACCGTCATCGCGGAAATCATCTCGGACTATCCGGATATCCCGCTGATTCTCGATCCGTTCGTATCGTCCTTGCCGGATCAGGGCATGGATAGCGAAGACATCCTGATCGCAATGCGCGAATTGCTGCTGCCGCAGGCCACGCTGTTCCTGGCATCCGGCGTCGAAGTGGCACGCCAGGCTGAAGTATGGCGCGAGCCTTCGAGCGACGATGTGCTGGCCGACGATGTCAGTGAAATCATCGATCTCGGCTGCGAATACGTGTTCGTGACCGGCACCCGCTGCGAGCTGCAGGATGTCGCCAATACGCTCTATAACGGCTCCGGCGTGATACGCAATGACATCTGGCAGCGCCTGCCGGGTACCTTTTCCGGTGCCGGCGCGACGCTGTCGGCCGCAATCGCAGCGATGCTCGCCACCGGACTGGACGTGCCGGAAGCGTCGCTGGAGGCGCAGGAATTCACCATGGCAGCACTGTCCCATGCGCAGCGCTTCGGCATGGGCAAGCTGGTGCCGGACCGCTATTTCTGGGCCCGCGAGCCAGATCCACATCATTGACCCACAACCATTTTCCCTTGATCCGAGCCTGATTCCACCATGACTTCCAACAACGACATTCTGTTTTCCCGCGCCCAACGCACCACCCCCGGCGGCGTCAACTCGCCGGTACGCGCGTTCCGCTCGGTCGGCGGCACGCCGCGCTTCATCACCCGCGCCGCAGGCCCTTATTTCTGGGATGCGGACGACAAGCGCTATATCGACTACATCGGTTCCTGGGGTCCGGCCATCGTCGGCCATGCCCATCCGGAAGTGGTCAAGGCGGTGCAGGAAGCAGCCGCGCGCGGCCTCTCGTTCGGCGCGCCGACCGAAGGCGAGATCGACATGGCGGAAGAAATCTGCCGCCTGGTGCCGTCCATCGAGCAAGTGCGGCTGGTATCGAGCGGCACCGAAGCCACCATGAGCGCCTTGCGCCTGGCACGCGGCGCCACCGGACGCGACAAGATCGTCAAGTTCGAGGGCTGTTATCACGGTCACGCCGACTCCTTGCTGGTCAAGGCCGGCAGCGGCTTGCTGACCTTCGGCAACCCGACCTCGGCCGGCGTGCCGGAAGATTTCGTCAAGCACACGCTGGTGCTGGACTACAACAATACGCAGCAACTGGAAGACACCTTCAAGTCGATCGGCCATCAGATCGCCTGCGTGATTATCGAGCCGGTCGCAGGCAACATGAATCTGGTGCGCGCCACCTCCGAATTCCTGCACACGCTGCGCCGCCTGTGCACCGAATACGGCACCGTGCTGATTTTTGATGAAGTGATGTGCGGCTTCCGCGTCGCGCTCGGCGGCGCGCAAGCGCTGCATGGCATCACGCCGGATCTGACCGCGCTGGGCAAAGTCATCGGCGGCGGCTTGCCGGTTGCCGCTTTCGGCGGTCGCGCCGATCTGATGCAGCAGATGGCGCCGATCGGTGCGGTGTATCAGGCCGGCACCCTGTCGGGCAACCCGGTCGCAGTGGCGGCCGGCATGACCACGCTGAAACTGATCCAGGCCCCCGGCTTCTACGAGTCGCTCGGCGCACAAACCACCAAGCTGGTGCAGGGTTTGGCGGCGGCAGCCAAGGAGGCCGGCGTCACTTTCTGCGCCGATTCCGTCGGCGGCATGTTCGGCCTGTATTTCTCGGAGACCGTACCGGCCACTTATGCAGAAATGATGGCGGGCGACAAACTGAAATTCAACATCTTCTTCCACGCAATGCTGGATGAAGGCGTGTATTTCGCTCCGGCCGCGTTCGAAGCCGGATTCGTCTCGGCCCAGCACGATGACGCGATCATCGACGCCACCATCGCCGCCGCGCGCCACGCCTTTGCCAAGCTCGTCTAAGGAACGTGCACAAGCGCTGATCAGCGCTTCTGCAGCCTGGGTTGATGCTCGCCAAGCGTCAACCCAGGCTGTTTGGCATTAAAAAATACTCACCCGTGTATAAATATTCACCCCAATGAATATATGCGGGAACACTAGTATTTTTACATATACTCCCCATTAAATCCCAATACAGGGAGCGGACTGCAATTGCAGGAATTCATTCCTCCAGCAACATTTCCCGCTCATCTGCCGCAGCGCTGCCGACCACATGCATCGCAGCCGCCGGACGGCTGATATGGTAGCCCTGCGCGTAATCGATGCCCAGCGCGCTGACCGCGGCCAGAATTTCGGCGTCTTCGACAAACTCGGCGATGGTCTTGATTTTCAGTTCCTTGGCCAGCGTCACGATACTCTTGACGAACGCCAGATAGACCTCGTCGTGCAGCATGTTGCGGATGAATTCGCCTTCGATCTTGATGTAATCGACCGGGAAGCGCTTGATGTACTGGAACGATGAATAGCCGGAACCGAAATCGTCGATTGCGAAGCTGAATCCCTGCAGCTTGACGTCGAGCACGAATTTTTCCAGCAGGCTCAGGTTGCTGACGGTTTCGCGCTCGGTAATTTCAAACACGATGCGGCTCGGCGCGATCCCGAATTCGTGCGCCAGATGGCTGACCCGCGCCACGAATTCCCCGACGATCAGCGCCTTGGGCGACAGGTTGACGAACAGCATGCCGGCATAGCCCTGCTCCCGGATCTGGATGAAGGCCTTCTCGATCAGCTGGTAATCCATCTTGTGGGCGATGCCCATGCTCTCGGCCTGCTCGATGAAATCGTTGGCGGCCACGATCTGGTCGCCGAGCTGGATCCGCATCAGCAGTTCATGAATCACGATCTCGCCGCTGGCGGCGCTGCAGATCGGCTGGAAGTAAGGCACGATGCTGCCCTGGTCCAGCGCATTCTGGATCATGATGCTCTTTTCACCAGCCTGCCTGAACACTTCCGCCATTTCATCTTCGCTTGGTATCGCGATCGCGTTCTTGCCCGATTTCTTGGCCTTGTACATCATGTTGTCGGCGACCAGGAACAGGTCTTTCGGGTTATCGCCGTGATTCGGACTGATCGCGATGCCGATCGAGGTGGTGGCTTTCAGCTTGTGGCCGTCCGGCGTCTCCATCGAGAAATTTTCGAGCAGTTCCGTGATCCGTTGCGCGACCATGTGCGCCTGGGTGTCGGCCGCTTCCGGCAGGATGATGCAGAATTCGTCGCCGCCGTAGCGCGCCAGCAAGTCGCCATCCCGGACCGCGGTATGCAGCAGTCGGGCGAAGGCCTGCAAAAACGCATCGCCCACATGGTGGCCAAAGCGGTCGTTGATGGTCTTGAAGTTATCCAGATCCAGCATCAACACCGCAAACTGCTGCTTGTGCCGTTTCGCGCGGCCCACCTCATAGCCGAGCAGTTCCCAGAACATGCGCTGGTTATACAGGTCGGTCAACGGATCGCGGGTCGCGTAATGTTCCAGGTCCTTGGTGTATTTGTAGATCGCCTTGACCGACCCCACCAGATTGAGCAGCGTGGTCAGGATGCTGCCGATGACCATGTGACGCACGTTGTCCTGCGCCATCATCGATTGCACGCCGATCCCGACGATGCCGCCGATTCTCGGCGTTTCCAGCAGCAGGGTCTTGGTTTGCAGTTCGATGTCCTCGATGCTCAGCTCTGGCAGCGCACCTTCCTCGTCGGCGATGTTGTGGGCAATCTGCACCAGCGTGGAACCATGGAAAAACGGATGATCGTGCAACTGCTTGCGCAGGATTTTCTCGAATAACTGCGTGGTCTCGGCTGTAGGCGGATTGCGCCAGAAAATCTCGCACTCATACGCCTCTTCCTCGACCCGGAAAATCGTGACCAGCGCGTAGGCATCGATGATCTGGTTGATGTCGAGCAGCAGCGTTTTAATGAACTCGCGCCAGTCGCGCACCACGTTCGAGGTGATGATGAATTTCTCGAGCAGCCTGATCTCGAATTCGAGCACGCCCTTGTCGACCGCAACGCCCTTTATCTTCTCTACCAGCAAGGCGACATTGTCGAATGTCTGGTTGAATTCATCGAAGCCGAAATCGACCTTGCTGATCTGGAGCTGGTCGAAATCCTTGATGCTGTTGAACGAATCGACCTTGCTGCGAAACAGATCGACCGAACGATTGAGTTTTCTGGCCACAAAGGTGGTCAGGGCTGCGGCCACCAGCAAGTACCAACAAGCCCAGGATCAGGAACAGCGCGACATAATAGATGCGTGCGGTGGCCCTGACCGTCGGCAGCTTGTGCGTAATTGCAATGACACCCAGCACGTCGCCCGTTTTTGCATCGGCGTGGCACTTCAGGCAGGCCTGCTGTGCGCCGACCGGATACAGATAGCGCAGATGACTACCGGTCTTGAGCGCGGCCTGCTTGCCGTCGGCCATCGCCTGCTGTACGTCGGCAACCAGCGCGGCCTGCTGCCAGCGGCCGTAGCGGGCTTCCACGGCCTTGCCCGGATAGACCTCGATCTGATCCAGCGTGCTGGAAAAAGCGCTGATGCTGTCGGCCGCCAGTTCCTCGACCTGCTGGTGCGAACTGCCCTGGCGCAAGGCCTGATAAATGGTATTGAAATTTTGCTGCGCGATTTCCTTCGAGGTCTCCAGGCTGCGCTCTTCCAGCAGTTTTTCATACAGCAGCGAAGACGCCAGAGTCGCACCGAGAAAGACCAGTGCGGCAACGCCGACAGTGGCTGTGAATACAAAGCCCCTGAGCGTCTTGAGCAAACCGAAAGCATATTTGTACATATTGCGCATGTCCAGGGCCTGTGGCCAATCTAATAATTGCAAGAAATCAATAGTGAACTACGGTGATGCCATATGCCAGTCAAACGCGAGCGCCAGGCATGGGTCGAAAAAATACATGCCTGGCGCACATTGATCAAGCGCACGATTTCCGAGCCGGTCGGCATCCCCGGGATTTGCTGCGTTACGCTGCTTTCTAAAAATTTCCCATAAAAAACTTATTCTACAGAAAGTTTGCATAAAATTGTGGCCCTATCGCCTGAATCGTGCCGGCGAAAAGCACGTCAAAGTCACCGGCTCACGCCGATTCCGGCAGTTCCGGCCAGCCCGGAAGCGTCCTGGCAGAGATCTCATACGCAAATTTATACTGGCAGGTGTATTGTTATAGTGCCCAATGAATACGTGCGCAAACCACTACTTTTTAATGCATACCCATCTATATTTGAGATATCCAGAGCGCATTCAGGCGATTCATGACGGCTGCCGCAGCTTTTTACATGCACCAACATCATTGGCATATCCGGGATAAATAAAGCTGTTAAACTTGCGCCCGAAATGAACCCACACAACCCACCCGATTTACCATAATCGCGGCACACCAGGAGTCTGCCGCAGATGCTTTGCGGAGGCCGCATGGTCAAACAACTGTATTCCCGCATCAAAGACCACGACACGGTCAAGGCGCTCGGCCCCGGACTGATTACCGGCGCGGCGGACGACGACCCGTCCGGCATCGCCACCTATTCGCAGGCCGGCGCGCAATTCGGCTTCAACATGCTGTGGACCGTGGTGCTCACCTTCCCGCTGATGGTCGGCATCCAGCTGGTCTCGGCGCGCATCGGCCGCGTCACCGGCAAAGGCCTGGCGGCCAACATCCGGCGCGCCTATTCGCCCTGGCTGCTGTACGCGATCGTGGCCTTGCTGCTGGCGGCCAATGTGATCAATATCGCCGCCGACATCGCGGCGATGGGGGAGGCGATGCGGCTCATGGTGGGAGGCGGTTCTGCCCACTATTACTCGCTCGGCTTCGGTTTCCTGTGCCTGTCGCTGCAAATTTTCCTGCCCTACCGCACCTATGTGCACTACCTGAAATGGCTGACCCTCGGCCTGCTGGCCTATGTCGCGACCGTGCTGACGGTGCATGTGCCATGGAGCACAGTGGCGTTGCGCACGCTGTGGCCGACGTTTAGCTGGAACAACGACTCGATCACGCTGATCGTGGCGGTATTCGGCACCACCATCAGCCCCTACCTGTTCTTTTGGCAAGCCTCGCAGGAAGTCGAGGAAATCCGTGCCGACGATGCCGTACAGGCATTGCGCAAGCAGCCGGAAGATGCCGAGTCGCACCTGAAACGCATGAAAACCGACACCATCATCGGCATGGGGTTCTCGAACCTGGTCGCATTCTCGATCATCCTGACCACCGCCACCACGCTGGCGACGCACGGCATCACCAATATCCAGACCTCGGCCCAGGCGGCCGAAGCGCTGCGCCCGCTGGCCGGCGAGTTTGCATTCATATTGTTTGCGATGGGGATCATCGGCACCGGCCTGCTGGCGGTGCCGGTGCTGGCCGGCGCATCGGCCTACGCGGTGACCGAGAGTTTCCGCTGGCGCAACGGCCTGGATCTGAAGATGCTGCAGGCGCGCGAGTTCTACGCGATCATCTCGCTGGCCACCATCGGCGGCATGCTGCTCAATTTCGCGCCGATCGACCCGATCAAGGCGCTGTTCTGGTCGGCGCTGATCAACGGCGTGATTGCGGTGCCGATCATGGCGGTGATGATGCTGCTGGCGCGCGAACCGGCCATCATGGGCAGATTCACGCTATCCAGGCGGCATACCGTGATCGGCTGGCTCGGGGTCGGCGTGATGCTGCTGGCGGTGGTAATGATGTTCGTGACGATGTAACTGCCCGGAGCCTGTCAATCTACCGAGCACCGTACATTGACTGGCTCGCTCGGTAGTTATGACAACAACTGCACCAGCGCAGTTGGATGGATCGACCAGCCCAGCAGGCCGGACAGTCCCATCAGAATGCCGAAACCGGTCGGCACCAGCGCCGCAAAATACAGCCAGCGCTGGTGCGTCAGCGCGGTGACCGCCAACAGGGAAATCGCAATCGCCAGCAACGCGTCCGACAGGTCGAACTGGTCGTCATGGAAGTTGGCGGCGTCGTAATCCTTCTGGTCCTGCTCGGCTTGCTGCTGCAGCTCCGCTTTCTTCTTGGCCTGTTCCGCCGCGATCTTTTCGTAGCTCCGGATCGCTTCCGCATACCCGGCCTGCTCCGTCAGCGGGCGCCCGGCCGCCGCCAGCCGCAGCTGCACCAGCGTCGATTTGGCGACTTCTTCGCGGATATTGCGCGCCTGATAAAACGCCCAGTGGTCGAGCTTGTTGGCCTGCGCCTGCTGCATGCCCTGCACGATATTGTCATCCTTGACCTTGCAGATGCCCATGAAGGTGGCCAGCATCGCCACCGTAATCGCGACCAGCATGTTGAGCCGCATCGATGCGCGGTCGGTGCTGCTATCGTCCTTCAATGATTCGATGGTGTCCAGGGGGTCGATGTCCATGATTGCGCCGCGTTGTTGATGAATACGAAGTGTAATCGAGTCATCCGAAACCCCCGAAAATACCTAGAATGTCAGGAAAATAACGGGGGTATGCGTGAAAACAATTGGCTACCCGCACAAGAATAAAGGGCTGTACGAACATACCTACGGCAGTATTCAAACAGGCTGCAGAATTGAAAAGCACATCATGAAACCTGTTTTTGAGTGCCTCCCAGCCAGCATCATTTCAGCCAGCCGCGCCGCTTGAAGTACCAGAACGGCGTCAGCGCGGAGGCCAGCATCAGCCCTATCGCCAGCGGATAGCCGAAATCCCACTGCAGCTCCGGCAATATCCGGAAGTTCATGCCGTAAATGCTGGCGATCAGGGTCGGCGGCAGGAACGCGACGCTGGCGACCGAGAAGATTTTGATGATGTTATTCTGGTTGATGTTGATGAAACCGACGGTGGCGTCCATCAGGAAGTTGATCTTGTCGAACAGGAAAGAGGTATGGCCGTCGAGCGATTCGATATCGCGCAAAATCTGGCGCGCCTCCTCGAACTGGTCCGCATTGAGCAGCCGGCCGCGCATCAGAAAGCTCACCGCGCGCCGGGTATCCATCATGTTGCGGCGGATACGGCCGTTCAGATCTTCCTCTTGCGCGATCGCGTTCAGCGCCGCCGCCGCATCCTGATCGGTGAATTCCTTCTGCAGCACGCTGCGGCTGACCTCTTCCAGGTTCTGGTAGATCCCTTCCAGCGCATCGGCCGAGTATTCGGCATCGGTCGCATACAGGTCGAGCAGCACGTCCTTGAAATCCTCGATCGAGCCGGGCCGCGAACGGGCGCGCATGCGCACCAGCCGAAACACCGGCAAATCGTCGGTATGCACGGAAAACAGCATGCTTTTGGTCAGGATGAACGCCACCGTCACGCTGCGCGAAGGGCCGTCCTCTTCCTCGACCAGGAAATCGGTGCGCAGATGCAGGTCGCCGTTCTCCGCCTCGTAATACCGCGCCGAAGCTTCGATATCCTTGACCTCGTCCTCGCCCGGCAACGTGACTTCATACATGCCCTTGATCCAGGCCCGTTCCTCATCATTGGTATCGGTCAGGTCGATCCAGACCGGCTCGATATTCACCAGATCGGCACGATTGCTGATATAGACCTGGTTCAGGCGCCCGTTTTGCAAGACGAAAGCATTAATCAATTTTTTCTCCCAGCCATGTCCACGATCCCATCGGCGCAAGCGCACAGGATGAGCAGGAACATCTGCTACTCAGGGTCTCTATAAAGGGGGGCGCAGCGTGACAAGCTAGTCAGGAACGCGCCTTCCCGCATGCGGTGGCGAAAGACGCTACTTGCTGCAGTATGCGCCGGCAGCATGACCAGCCAATGACAACACCGACCACCGCGCATGTAAACAGCGCAAGTGTACTTTCATCGATATCAGCAGGCAAGCATCAACGCGCTTGCAGCGGCAGCGCTGGCGCTCGCCCGGCAAGATTATCGTCGAAACGCTCTGGCGCCGCAGCCGCAGGCGGCACTTTCGGCGCCTCGACGCCTTGCGTCAGGTGCAGCCTGACTGCCTTGCCGCCGGATTTTTTCGGGTCGCAGTCGAGATTCGAATACAGCACCTTGCCGTCCACCGTGCAGCGCCGCACCGGCGCCGACTCCGCAGCGCCGGCAGCAGCCTGCGCCTTGTGCAGCGCGTCCGCCACCGGACCGGCCTGCTTGACGCGCGACCACAGTTCGGCCGGCAGATTGCGCTCATAGCGCAGCGAGAACAAGGCGAGCAGCGCGCCCACGGTCAGCAGCGCGATCAGGATTGCGCACCACAGCAGGCTGAGCGCGCCGCGTTGTTGCGTCAGTGGCTTCACCTCAAGGCAACTCGGCCGAGCCCATGCGGCGCAATATCAGGCCGGTACGCCGTGACAGATAGGAGGAGCCGCGATTCTTGTCGTAAAAGCGCGGATTGGGCAGCATCACCGCCAGTTTGGCGGCCTGGCTCTGGCCCAGGCTGGCGGCCGACACCCCGTAGTAATGGCGGGCGGCGGCCTCGGCGCCGAACACGCCATTGCCCCACTCGACCACGTTCAGGTAAATCTCGAAAATGCGCTCCTTGTCCATCCAGAATTCGAGCATGTAGGCGATCACGAATTCCTGCGCCTTGCGGAAATAACTGCGCTGGCCGGACAGGAACAGGTTCTTCGCCAGCTGCTGCGTGATGGTCGAGCCGCCGGCCACCACCTTGCCTTTGCGGCTGTTCTTTTCGTACGCGACCTGCAGCGCGACCCAGTCGACCCCTTCATGCTCGGAAAAATGCGAATCTTCCGACGCGATGATCGCGCGCTTGAGGTTATTCGAGATCCGGCTGTAAGGCACCCACTGATGCTGCAATTGCGCTTTCGGATTCTTGTCCAGCAACACCGATTCCTGCTGCCGCATGAAGCTGGTGCTGGACGGATTGAAGTGCACCCATAGCCCGATCTGCACGAAGTAATACAGCTGGAACAGCAGCAGCAGCGCCAGCGATGCCAGGGTCAGCCACAGCAGCAGCTTGCGCAGCGCGTTCATTGCGCTGCTTGAAGAGTCGCACGGAGTGCGGCAAACACCGGCGCGGTGTCCGGGCGCACGCCGCGCCAGACCAGAAAGGCTTCCGCCGCCTGCTCGACCAGCATGCCCAGCCCATCGCGCACGCACGCGCCCTGCGCGGCGGCAAACTGCATGAACAGCGTCGGCAACTTACCGTACATCATGTCGTAGGCCAGCGTATCGCGGCCAAACAGCGCAGCCGGAAATCGGCGGCAGCTCGGCCGCCAGGCTGGCCGAAGTCGCATTGATGATGAGGTCGAACTGGCCGTCCAGCGCGGCAAAATCGCTGGCCACAAGATTGCCGTGGGCGGCGAACTGCTGCGCCAGCGCTGCGGCTTTTTCAGCGGTACGGTTGGCGATCACCAGTTGCGCCGGATGCTCCAGCAGCAGCGGCAGGATCACGCCGCGCGCCGCGCCGCCCGCGCCCAGCAGCAGCACCCGCTTGCCACGCACGGACACGCCGGCATTGCGCACGATGTCGGCCACCAGACCGATGCCGTCGGTATTGTCGCCCAGGATCTGCCCGCCATCGAAGCGCAACGTATTGACCGCGCCAGCCGCCTGCGCGCGGTCGCTCAGCTGGGTTGCCAGCGCATAGGCTTCCAGCTTGAACGGCACGGTGACATTGGCGCCCTTGCCACCCTGCGCGATGAACGTCTGCACGCTGGCTGCAAAGCCATCCAGCGGCGCCAGCAGCCGCTCGTACGACATGTCTTGCCCGGTCTGGGCGGCAAATTGGGCGTGGATTTCAGGCGATTTGCTGTGCGCGATCGGATTGCCGATCACCGCGTAACGGTCGGTCATAGAGGTTCTTCTAGGTTCAGTTCGCCGGCCCGGTCAGCACCGTTTCCAGCGCTTCTTCGCGGGTGAATTTGAAACGGGTGATGACTTCCCACAGGTCATCCTTGTCGGCCGAGCGCATATTCTCGGGGAAGCGGCCGAACGGCGCGGCGCGCCGCACGATGCGCAGCGCCGCATGATCCAGGTCGGGGTTGCCGGAACTGCGCTCGACCCGCGGGCCGCCGTCTTTTTCGTAAATGCTGCCATCCTGAAAAATCGGGATCGACACGATCAATTCGCCGTACAGTTTCTTGTCGTTCTTTTGCGGGAAATTCAGGGTGCCGATCTTTTCGATCCGTCCTTGCAGCGACTTGTAATACATCGCATAACCGACCGCGCGCGTGCTGGGCGTGATTTGCGTCTTTTTCGGGCGCTTGTTGTAGTCCTCGACGTTCTTGGCGATTTCGGCTTCCATCCGCGCCATCGCCTTCGCGCTGTCGAGCAGGTCGGCCGCGTCCGGCCGCGGCGTCTCTTTCGTCAGGTCCGGATTTTTTACCTGCGGCATCGCAAAAGCCGTCTTTTTCTTGAGCTGGTCCAGCAGTTTTTTCTGCTTTTCTTCCAGTTCGGCGACCCGCCGTTGGGCCGCCTTGATGCTCTCGCCGCTCTCGCTCTTGTGCATGTCCGGCAACGGCGATTTGGCGCGCCCGGCATCGGCATTGCCGCCGCCGTCCAGATTGGCCTGCGCCAGCGCCTCGGCCTTGAGCGGTTTCTTGTCGTGCTTGGCATTGACCAGCACCACCTCCAGCCCCGGGTCGGCCGGCGCAAAGCGGAACGCCTGCGGCGCGGCAAAATGCACGCCGAGCAAGGCGCCATGCACCAGCACCGAAACGGTGACGGCGATGGAGAGCGGGGACAATTGTTGGAGGAACTTCACGAATAAGACGCAATAGATCGACAGAGTGCAGGGATTTTACGGCAAACGGCGCTCCCGGCTGACGCTTTTTGACAAGCGTCGGCCAGCGCAGCATTCCAGCGCGAGATCACTCCGTCACCGCATCCGTGCGCAGCACCGCCTCGACATCGCTGCCGTCGTCAGTCGTCGCTTCGATTTCCGCTTCTTGCGCCAGTTCGACCTCATGCGCTGCCGCCTGCTCGCCGCTGGCGACATCGGTTTCGGCCTCGGTGTCGGACATTTCTTCTTCCGCTTCCACTTCAGCGGCCAGTTCCGAGCCCGGCGCCGACAGCACTTCCAGCACGCGCGCTTCCACCGTCAGATCGACCTCGTCCCAGCCGATCAGGTCCAGCTTGACCTGCGCGCCGCGCGCCATCGACGGCGTGCCCGGCAACTTGATCACCAGCGGAATATCGACCAGGCGGAAAATCTCGTCTTTCAGCACCACCGCCTCGACCTGCCTGGCGTTTTCCTGCGCCAGCCAGCGCAGGCACCAGTAGCGTTCCATGTTCGACTGGAAATCGCCGTAAGCCGCATAGGCGGCGTCGAACGCGGATACGATCGCGAACAGGTTGGCATCGCGCTGCTTGAACGGCGCCGCCATCGGCGCCGCAACCCCATGCTGGACGCAGGCCAGGATCTGCCACTGATTGACCAGATCGGTATACCGGCGCAGCGGCGAGGTGCTCCATGCATATTGATCGACGCCCAGCCCCTGATGCGGCGCCGCGTGGGTGACCATGCGCACCTGCATCTTGGCGGCCCAGCTGTTGCCGGAGCCGCCGCCCTGCGCGCGGTAAATCCCCGGCACCACATGGTCGAACATGAACTTGCCCCAGGTGCTGTTGGCAAAGATCATCAGTTCGGCGACGATCTTGTCGAGCGGCGCGCCGCGCTTGCGGCGCACCACGCTGACCACGTCATCCTCGACATAGAAGTTGAAATCGACGCGGTTGTTCTGCTCCGGCTTCAGGCCGAAGCTCTCGCGCTTGGCCATGCGGCCTTGTTCCAGCACCTGCGCCCATTGCCAGATCAGCGCCAGTTCGGCCTTGTGCGGATACTCGCCCTCGCCGCTGGCCAGGGTTTCTTCGGTGACCAGCGCATCGAGCTCGTTATGGCGCAGGTTGGATGCCATCGGCACCGCTTCGGCGCGGGTCTCGGTGCTGATCACCGACCAGTCGGCCGGATTCAGGGTCGCGTACAGCGACAATGCCGGACGGGTCTGGCCGGCGCCGAGCGTGAACGCCTCGACCAGTTCGTCGGGCAGCATCGTGATCTTGTCGCCCGGCATGTAGACGGTCGACATGCGCTGGCGTGCGATGTTGTCGATCGCGTCTTGCGGGCGGATCCCCAGCGCCGGTGCGGCGATATGGATGCCGACCCGCACATTGCCGTCGGCCAGGGTCACGACCGAGAACGCATCGTCGATTTCGGTGGTGGTCACGTCGTCGATCGAGAACGCCTGCACCTCGGCCACCGGCAGCGTCGGCATCGCCGGTATCGCGAGCGCCGGGAAGCCGGTGCCTTTCGGGAAATTTTCCAGCAAGAACTTGCCCATGTGCAGTTCTTTGGCCGATTGGATGCCGCCGCAGGCCAGCATCAGGCGTTGCGGATTGGTATGCAGTTCATCGCATGCGGCCTCCAGCGCCTTGTATTCGATGGTGTTCTTGTCCGGCTTGAACAACAGCTGGCGCACCATCGCCCGCATCGACTCCGGCAAGCGGTGCGCCTTCAGCTCCTCGACATACTGCGCCTGCACCAGCAACTGCTGCTTTTTCTTCTCGACGCCGGCCAGCGCCGCTTTCAGCGCGGCTTCCGGCGCGGCCTTGTAGCGGCCCTTGCCCTTCTTGTAGAAGTAGATCGGCGCCGCATGCAGCCTCATCAGCAAGCCGGCCGCCTCATTCGGCCGCGGCGCATGGCCGAAATATTCGGCGCCCAGCTCGGCAAAGCCGAATTCTTCCTGGCCCGCCACTTCCCACAGAAAATCGAGGTCGAGTTCGGCCGCCAGCGCTTGCGCATCCTGCAGCAGTTCGGCAGCAGTCGGCGCCTCGAATTGCAGCAGCACATCCTTGGCGCGCACCTTCGAGCGTTTGCCGCTCGGCAATTCGACTTGATAGGACTCGCCGGCGTGGGACAGCACGGCGCCGGCCTTGAAATCGCCGGATTCTTCGAAAAATAGATTCATTCAACACTTCTAAAGGAAATTCTTCATTGCAAGCGCACGCGCGCTTGCCCATAGATGCCACACAAGGACTTTGCAGGCAATTTTCATGCAAAAATATACTGCCCACTGTATTTTATTTTTAGCCCGGATTCATTCCGGCTACTGCCTGTTTTTGCAACATACCCCCTAAAAATCACATCTCCGAGGGGCTTTTTTCAGGCAAATTCAGCATCGCGATGTGCGGCAAGAACACTTCGGTCACCAGCAGCAAGCCGCCTTTGCGCCGGTACAGGCAGCGCCGCGCAAACAGCGCGCCGTCCGCCGCGTCGATTCCAGCCGCAGCGCGCGCGCGCTGCAGCAGCGGGTGGCCGGCGCGCAAACGCGCATAGTGCAATGCGCCGCGCACCACGCACGGATCGCCGAACAGCGTGGTGCCCAGCGAACGCTCGCCCAAGGCGCCGAACAGCGGCCACTGGCTGGCGGTCGCCGCCAGCGGCACCACCGTATGGGCGTAGACCAGCGGCCGGCCGTCGCACAGCAGCAACACATCGCGCTCGATCGCCTGGCGCGGCCGCGCCAGACCGATCAGCGCGGCTTCATCGGCCAGGCAGATGCCGCGCCGCTGATGCAGGCGCTGCACGCGAAAACGCGTCGCGCGTGCGGTCAGCTTGGCCGTCAGCGAGGCGCGGTCGGTCAGCCAGTCGCGCAGCACGGCAGGCGGATTGACGCCGTTGACATGCGCAGTCCAGCGCGCCAGCTGCGGTCGAATGCGCCACCGGGTACGCCATCAATGCACGGCGTCCGGTTTAACGCTGCTGATGCCGCAAAATGCCAGCACCTCGTCGGCCAGATGCGCGAAATCGGACAAGCCGTGGTCGCTGCCATTGATCACCCGATGCCGCGCGCACGGATAATGCGCGACCATCTCTTGCCAGTCCAGCACCTCGTCGCCGGTGGCCGCAATCAGGAAATAACGCTCGGGACGGCTGATTTCGGTCAGCGCCAGCGCCTGCAATTGCGCTATGTATTCGCGCTTGAATTCGAACGGTGCATCGGAATGATAGGCGGTGCTGACGCCGACGTATTGCTCCAGATCGCGCGGCGGCTGCACCGCAGGATTGAGCAACACCGCGCGGCAGCCCAGCCGCTCTGCCAGCCAGGTCGCGTAATAACCGCCGAGCGACGAGCCGATGATGGTCAGCTCGGCCGGCGCGCAGGATTGCACCAGTTGCAGCGCCAGCGCGATCGCCTCCTTGGGCGAGGCCGGCAATTGCGGACAAAGGTATTCGTCCGCACGCCCGAGCGCCTGCATCCGCTCGGCCAGCAGGCGCGCCTTGAACGATTGCGGCGAGGAGCGGAAGCCGTGCAGATACAGGATCATGACAGTGCGTCCAGGATTTTTTGATGCACGCCGCCGAAGCCGCCGTTGCTCATCACCAGAATCTGGTCACCGGCCTGCGCTGCCTGCGCCACCGCCTGCACCAGCGCGTCCAGCGTATCGAAGGCACGGGCTTTTTCTCCCAGCGGCGCCAGCGCCCCGGCCAGATCCCAGCCCAGCGCCTCCTTGGCCGATGCACCGTTGTCGACGCTGGCGCCGTAGCCGAATACCAGATCGGCATCGCTCAGGCTGCCGGCCAGCGCCTGCTTCATGGTGCCCAGCTTCATCGTGTTCGAGCGCGGCTCCAGCACCGCCAGTATCCGCGCCGCGCCGACTTTCTTGCGCAGGCCGGCGACGGTGGTCGCAATCGCGGTCGGATGATGGGCGAAATCGTCATACAGCGTGATGCCGCCGACCTCGCCGCGCACCTCCATGCGGCGCTTGACGTTCTCGAACCTGGCCAGCGCCTCGATCGCCTGCGCCGGCAGCACGCCGACATGACGCGCCGCGGCAATCGCCGCCAGCGCATTCAGGCGGTTATGCTCGCCGGTCAGCGACCAGCACACGGTGCCCTGGGCTGCGCCGTTGAACATCACGTCGAAACTGCCGTCATCGTGCTCGCGCAAGGCCCAGCCCTGCCCTGCGCCGACGCCGAAAAATTCCTGCTCGCTCCAGCAACCGCGTTCCAGCACGCGCTGCATCGAGGCCTCGCGGCCGTTGACGATCAGCCGCCCGAGGCCGGGCACGGTGCGCACCAGATGGTGGAACTGGGTTTCGATCGCGGCCAGGTCCGGAAAGATGTCGGCGTGGTCGTACTCCAGATTGTTCAGGATCGCGGTCTTCGCATGGTAATGGACGAACTTGCTGCGCTTGTCGAAAAACGCGGTGTCGTATTCATCGGCCTCGATCACGAAGAAATCCGAGGTCTCGCCGGGTTCCGACAGGCGCGCCGAAATGCCGAAATTGAGCGGCACGCCGCCGATCAGGAAGCCCGGCGCATAGCCTGCATCTTGGAGTATCCACGCCAGCATCGCGGAGGTCGTGGTCTTGCCGTGGGTACCGGCCACCGCCAGCACCCATTTATCCTGCAGGATGTGCTCGCCAATCCACTGCGGACCGGAAGTGTAAGGCAGGCCGCGATTGAGGATTTCCTCCATCAGCGGGTTGCCGCGCGACACCACATTGCCGATCACGAACAGGTCCGGCTGCAGCGCCACCTGTTCCGGGCCGAAACCCTGGATCAGCTCGATGCCCTGCGCTTCGAGCTGGCTGCTCATCGGCGGATAGACGTTGGCATCGCAGCCGGTAACCTGATGTCCGGCCTCTTTTGCCAGAACCGCCAGGCCGCCCATGAAGGTGCCGCAAATGCCGAGAATATGAATGTGCATGGTGCAATTTCGTAATGGAATACCTAGATTTTACCTGAGCGCCAAGCTGCCAGCGCATCACTTGGCAGCCTGTTTCGGCCACGAAGGCACAAATCGCGGCAATCCCTGCCAATTGCCGGGGATTGCCGCCCTGTCGCAAATCGGAAGCTGCAGTTGCATGTGCCACTTTGCGTGAAGTAGTATCATTCCCATATGGACATCAATTACCCCAGCGACGCCGAATTGCTGCGCGCCGAAATTGCCGCCGCTGCCGCCCGCATGATTGCCGAAGACGGTGCCGACTACGGTAATGCGAAACGCAAGGCAGCCAGACAAATCCTGGGCGATGCCAAGGTGCGCGGCGATGTGCTGCCTGACAACGCACAAATCGAAAATGAAGTCCGGTTGTATAACGAACTTTTTTTTGACGATACACAACCGGCACGGCTATTGCATCTGCGCAAGCTTGCATTGCGCCTGATGGATGATCTGGCGCAGTTCCAGCCTTACCTGACCGGCGCGGTATTGAACGGCACCGCCGGAGAACATTCGGATATCCATCTGCAGCTATTCACAGAAAGCGCCAAGGATGTCGAAATATTTCTCCTGAATAAGAATATCAACTTCGAAGTCTCCGAAACCAGGCACTTCAAGAAGCAATCATGCGCCGGTAGAAACCCTGAGTTTCCTGTGGCACAAGGAAGGCGTCCATCTGACGGTCTACCAGCCGGATGATCTGCGCGGCGCCATCAAGACTAAAAACCGGTGCACGGCTGGAACGCGCCAACAGCATTGCCGTACAGGCCCTGATCACGGAAAGCACAAACAATGCAGCGTAAGCTCCCGCTATTTATCGCCGTCGGCCTGTTATTCGCTGTCCTCGGCCTCTACTTTGGCGTCAATCGAATCGCGCCTGCCACACCACAAGCAACAGCAAGCGCCGGCCTGCTGGCACAGACTTGGCCTGATGCCCGCGGCACACCGCAAAAGCTTTCCCAATGGGAAAATAAACCGCTGATCGTCAATTTTTGGGCGACCTGGTGTTCGCCTTGCGTCCAGGAAATGCCCGAGTTATCCGCGCTGCAAACCGAACTGAAGCCCAAAGGCATACAGTTAATTGGCATCGGCATTGATTCTGCCGCCAACATTGCAGAATTCTCATCAAAATATAAAATCAGCTATCCGCTCTACGTTGCGGGAATCGATGGCACCGACCTGTCGCGCGCATTTGGCAATCAAGCCGGAGGACTGCCTTTCACGGTACTGATCGGGCGTGACGGGCAAGTGAAAAAGACCTATCTGGGACGTCTGAAAATGCAGGAATTAAGGGCGGATTTGGCATTAATGTAATTCAGGCAACTAGTTTTCTCTTGCCAATCAACGCCATTTGGCGGCAAAATGCGGCCATCGTCGGCAATTAAGCTAATAAGTTCATGGCAAAAAACATCCTCCTGATCAATGGCCCAAACTTGAACCTGCTTGGCACAAGAGAGCCGGAAGTCTATGGATCCAGCACGCTTGCCGATGTAGAGCAAGCTGCCATCGCGCAAGCCAATACGGCCGGTGCCGAATTAAGCTGCTTCCAAAGCAACCATGAAGGCGCGTTGATCGATCGCATTCATGCGGCCAGGCTGGAAGGCGTGGACGCCATCGTGATCAATCCCGGCGGCCTGACGCATACCAGCGTCGCCTTGCGCGATGCGCTGGCCGGTGTTGCCATCCCGTTTGTCGAAATACATATCTCGAATATTCATCAGCGCGAGGCATTCCGTCATTTTTCCTATCTGTCAGGCATCGCCCGCGGCGTGATTTGCGGACTGGGCACCGACGGTTACCGCGCCGCCATTGATTTTTCGCTCAAAAATCTTTAATTTTCATTATCATCCCGCAAATGACTTACAATTGCGGCGATTTACACCAACATAACAAACAATTCCAAGGGATTTCACATGGATCTACGAAAACTCAAAACTTTGATCGACCTGGTAGCTGAATCAGATATTTCCGAACTGGAAGTCTCCGAAGGCGAAGACAAAGTCCGCATCGTCAAATCCTCCGCTTTCCCGCAAAATCAAGGCATGATGATGCCGCAAATGCATCAGTATCCAATGCATGCACCTGCTGCCACTGCTGCGCCGTTGCCAGCAGCCCCAGCCGCTGCAGCAATCCCGGCCGAACCGGAAGGCCACATCGTCAAGTCGCCAATGGTCGGCACCTTCTACCGTTCATCAGCCCCTGGCTCGGCACCGTTCATCAACATCGGCTCCAGCGTACAAGAAGGCGAAACGCTGTGCATCATCGAAGCGATGAAACTGCTCAACGAAATCGAAGCCGATGCTTCCGGCGTCATCAAACAGATCCTGGTCGAGAACGGCCAGCCGGTCGAGTACGGTCAACCCTTATTTGTGATCGGTTAAGCAACGCCGCATACGGTGCCTGCAGCAGCAGGCACCAAGCTGCTTCTTGACGCTTAGCGTTTAACATTCAACGCCTCACAAGCCACATCACTATGTTTGAAAAAATCCTCATCGCCAATCGTGGTGAAATCGCGCTGCGTATCCAGCGCGCCTGCCGCGAAATGGGCATCAAAACCGTAGTCGTCCATTCGGAAGCCGACCGCGAAGCCAAATACGTGAAACTGGCCGACGAATCGGTCTGTATCGGTCCTGCGCCATCCGCGCTGAGCTATCTGAGCATGCCGGCCATCATCAGCGCCGCCGAAGTGACGGACGCCGAAGCGATCCATCCGGGCTACGGCTTCCTGTCTGAAAATGCCGATTTTGCCGAACGCGTGGAACAGTCCGGCTTCGTCTTCATCGGTCCGCGCTCGGACTCGATCCGTCTGATGGGCGACAAGGTTTCTGCCAAGCAAACCATGATCAAGGCCGGCGTGCCGTGTGTACCAGGCTCGGAAGGCGCATTGCCGGATGATCCGAAAATCATCATCCAGACCGCACGCAAGGTCGGCTATCCGGTCATCATCAAGGCCGCTGGCGGCGGCGGCGGCCGCGGCATGCGCGTCGTGCACACCGAAGCTGCACTGCTCAATGCAGTGGCTATGACCAAGACCGAAGCCGGCGCCGCTTTCGGCAATCCTGAAGTCTATATGGAAAAATTTCTGGAAAATCCGCGTCACGTGGAAATCCAGATTCTGGCCGACGAATTCAAGAATGCGATCTGGCTCGGCGAACGCGATTGCTCGATGCAACGCCGCCACCAGAAAGTGATCGAAGAAGCGCCGGCACCGGGCATCCCACGCAGAGTCATCGAAAGAATCGGTGAGCGTTGCGCCGAAGCCTGCCGCAAAATCGGCTATCGCGGCGCCGGCACCTTCGAATTCCTGTATGAGAATGGCGAATTCTATTTCATCGAAATGAACACCCGGGTCCAGGTTGAGCATCCTGTCACGGAAATGATCACCGGCATTGATATCGTGCAAGAACAGATCCGCATCGCAGCCGGCGAGAAACTGCGCTTCCGCCAGCGCGACGTCACCTTCACCGGCCATGCAGTCGAGTGCCGCATCAATGCGGAAGATCCGTTCAAATTTACGCCATCACCGGGCAAGATCATCGCCTGGCACGCTCCGGGCGGACCCGGCATCCGTGTCGATTCACATGCCTATGCCGGTTATTACGTGCCGCCCCATTATGATTCGATGGTCGGCAAGGTCATCGCTTACGGCACGACCCGCGAACAGGCAATCAGGCGCATGCAAATCGCCCTGTCCGAAATGGTGGTGGAGGGCATCCAGACCAACATTCCGCTGCACCGGGAATTAATGGTCGATGCGCGCTTCATTGAAGGCGGCACCAGCATCCATTATCTGGAGCACAAGTTGGCGGAAAAACCGGATCTCCCGAAAACCCCGCAAAAACCTACCAAGAAATAAGGCTGCACATGAGCTGGACTGAAATCGTCATTGAAGTTGCGCGCATTCATGCGGAAGCCTTATCCGATGCCCTAATGGATGCAGGTGCACTCTCGGTATCGGTCGAAGACGCCGATGAAGGCACCGATGCCGAACAGCCCTTATTCGGTGAACCCGGCATGGAACCGGAGCAGGCGGCATGGGAGCGCAGCCGCGTAGTCGCACTGGCCTCTGTCGGTGATGACTATGCCGCCATCGTTGCCCAAGCCGCTGCCAAGGTGCGGCTGACGCCGACGCCGGCCTATACGCTGCGCGATGTCGCCGATCAGGACTGGGTGCGTCTGACCCAATCCCAGTTCGAACCTATCCATATCGGCAAGAATATCTGGGTCGTACCAAGCTGGCACGATGCGCCCGACCCGAACGGCCTGATTCTGGAACTCGATCCGGGCCTGGCTTTCGGCACCGGCAGCCACCCGACCACCCGACTCTGCATGGAATGGCTGGAGGCGCATGCACCGCAAGGCTTGTCGGTGCTGGATTACGGCTGCGGTTCCGGCATACTCGCCATGGTCGCCAAAAAATTGGGCGCGGCTGAAGTTATCGGGGTCGATATCGACCCGCAGGCAATTGAATCTGCGAATGACAACTCCAGCCGCAATCACTGCGAGATCAAGTATTACCTACCGGAAAAATTTGATCAGGCCGTGCAGCAGCAGTCATTCGATATCGTGGTCGCCAACATCCTGTCCGGCCCCTTGCAGCAGATGGCAGCCATGTTGTCCGGTCGCGTCGCCCCGGGCGGCGCCTTGGTATTGTCCGGCGTACTGGCAGAGCAAGCAGAAGCAGTCCTCGCTGCCTATGCTCCCTTCATCGCGCTGACGGTATGGGCTGAACAGGAAGGCTGGGTTGCCCTTTCCGGCAGGCGTGTAACGCAGCCTGACCAAGCAACACGATAGCAATGGCGCTCGCCACCCAATGCCCACACTGCCACACGACGTTTCGCGTCGCGCATGACCAACTGAAGTTACGCGCCGGCATTGTGCGCTGCGGGAACTGCAAACAGATATTCAATGGTGTAGAGCATTTATTGCCGCCGGATGTAATTTCGTCTGCCGGCATGCCGCAAGACCCTGCGACTGCCGTCACGAAAGGCCATGACAGTCAGCATGATGGCGACATGACATTCAAGCCATTCCAGCCGATTGTCACAGACACACCTGCCAAGCCGGCACCTGAAATATCCTCCGAACCACCAGCCCCCCTTCCATCCGAGCCAATGCCATCACACGGCATCGATCTGAATCTGGATCAGGCGGAGTATGCAGCGCTGGAGCAGATGACGCAAAAGCATTTCATGGAGGCCGAACAGCCTTGGGAAGACATTCCGCTGAAACCGAGCGGCGCTGAGCTGGCGCCATTTAAAATGGAAATGGCTGAGGACAAAGCGCCGCTCAGGGCGGAAATACTGCAGCCGAATTTGTCGGCTGCAGAAGAAACTGCCATCCCTGACTTCATGCTCGCGGGTATAGAGGATCACCGGCCGCATCCATCGCTTGCAATCGACGCCGTATCGGCATCGCCAGCGGATGTGCCTGACGAAGCAGAACATATTTTCGCTAATGAAGAGCCGGATTTCGTGAAGCGCGGAAGGCGGCAACTACGCTACAAACGGCCACGGCAGCTGCTATTCGGGATCGGCGCATTGCTGCTGCTCATCGGCGCAATCGCACAAGCGACCTACACCTTCCGCGACCAGATTGCAGCACGGCTGCCCCAGACCAAGCCCCTGCTCTCCGCAGCTTGCTCGATAGTCGGCTGCAAAATCGCATGGCCCAAACAAATCGATGTACTGGCCATCGAAGCATCCGAACTGCAGGCATTGCCCAACAACAGCAGCGCCTTTTCGCTGACGCTGCTGTTGCGCAATCACGGCAGCACCACCGAGGCCTGGCCCAGCATTCAGTTAACGCTCAATGATGAAAACGAACGGTCGGTTGCGCGCCGGATTTTCACACCGGGTGAATATCTGGGGTCTGCGGCAGAGATGGAGCAGGGGTTTGCCAGCAATACCGAGCAATCCGTAAAAATATTTTTCACACTGGCGCAACTGAAAGCATCTGGGTACCGCGTCTATCTGTTTTATCCATAGACCGGCAACCGACAAGCCCGTATCGCATTCCTTTGCCATCGTTCTCCATTTTCAACTATTGAAGCACTCGACCATCAACTATGACCTCCCTTATTTGCGGCTCTATCGCCTTTGATACCATCATGTCGTTCGGAGGCCGCTTTTCGGAAGCCATCCTCGCCGACCAACTGCACAAGATCAACGTCGCCTTCCTGGTACCCGACATCCGCAAGGAATTTGGCGGCTGTGCCGGCAATATCGCCTATAACCTGCAGTTGCTGGGCGGAGAACCGCGCATCATGGCCACCATCGGACAGGACAGTCAACCGTATCTGGAGCGCCTGACGCAACTGGGAATTTCACAGCGCAATATCAAGCTGATTCCGGCCGCCTATACCGCGCAGGCATTCATCACGACCGACGCAAACAACAACCAGATCACGGCCTTCCATCCGGGTGCGATGATGTTTTCCCATGAAAACAGGATTGCCGATGCCGGCGAAGTGAAACTGGCCATCATCGCCCCTGACGGGCGCGACGGCATGCTGCAGCATGCGGCCGATTGCGTGGCGCTGGACGTTCCGTTCATCTTCGATCCCGGCCAAGGCCTGCCGATGTTCGACGGTGCCGAACTGCGCCATTTCATTGAACTCGCCACCTATGTCGCGGTCAACGATTATGAAGCAGAGTTATTGACGGAACGCACCGGCTTGACGCTGGATCAGATCGCCAGGCAGGTATCGGCGCTGGTGGTGACGCGCGGCGAACTCGGTGCAGAAATTTTCACCGACGGCCAGCGCATCGATATTCCTTGCGTAGCGCCAGACCGCATTATCGACCCCACCGGCTGTGGCGATGCGTTCCGCGCCGGGATGCTGTTCGGCTTGACCAATGGCCTGGATTGGGCGACTACGGGCCGGCTCGCCAGTCTGATGGGTTCCATCAAGATTGCGCATCAGGGCGGCCAGAACCATACGCCATCCCGTGCAGAAATTGATGAGCGCTTCCTGCGCGCATTCGGTTATCGGCTATAAATCAGACCGATAAGCGAAGGACAAGCGGCTGGCTGCTGAGTTCAAGGAGGCAATATGCGGACTACATTACCACTCTGGACATCCTTGCTGCTGGCCACATCATCGGCAGGCTGTACGACCCAGTCCGGACAGCCCCCGGCCCCATACTCATCAACGCGGGGCACGACTTTGGTACAGATGGCGTCCGTTACTGCGGTGCGAGAGCGGCCGGTTCCGGATCAACGGACCGGCGCCACTCAAGGCGCCATAGAACTGAGCCTGCGTTTTGATGATGGCACAACCCACAGCTTCAACATCGAACCGGGCCAGATCTTCCAGCCCGGGGAGCGGGTAAAAGTCACTTCGCACAGAGGGAATATCCGCATCACGCATGAATAACAGGCATCAGCGACGTTGTTAAACGGATGGCGTCAGCATTTTCATTACGACTTCTGCCGTCAAATGACGCATGCTGACTTCCAGCAGTTTCCGTTTGCTGCTAAGGCCGTGCGTGATGACGACCGCACTTCTGGGGACGTCAAGCGACTCGGCAATGAAGCGCACCAGCGCTTCATTCGCCTTGCCCTCGATCGGCTGAGCCTGCAGCCGTATTTTCAGCACATCCTCAAGAATGCCGATGACTTCGCTGCGTTTCGCATTCGGGGAGATTTGCACTGCCAGGCGCACACCACCCGGCAGATCCGAGCACCAGCTTTTGCTCATCCTGGATTCCTCAGTTGGACAGGTGTGAATGTGCGTTTTTCCGGCTTCCTGGCTAGGCGTGACGACGACGCAGACTGCATTCTGCTAGGAGGAACAACAACGCCAGGGAGCCGGAAAAACGTGCAATCGCATCTGTAGCGTAGCCACCTCAATGGTGAGCGAATTAATAGACAAAACGTCAAATTAATCATGGTGTTATCGAAGGCGATGAGCGATCAGCTGAGGAATCCAGGATTCATACCAGTGCAGCAATGAACACTCTCACCAACTGCAGTGCGACCTGCAGCGCTATCAGCGCAATGATTGGCGTCAAATCTATGTTCGCTATCGGCGGTATCACCCGACGCAGCGGGCGCATCAGCGGATCATTCAACGCCCGGACAAAAGGTGCCAGAGGTGCGTTTGGATTAACCCAGCTGAAAATGGCCTCAATGATCAGCAGGCCCATGAAACCATAAAATATCCACTGCACCAGTTGCAGCACGGCCGACAACAAAACTATCTGCAAAGGGAATGTTGACAAGAGCAGCATTTCAATCGCTGTCGATACCAGCGCAATCAGAAATGCGCCGACCATGCTGGCCCAATCGAGGCCGCCGATGCCCGGCAATAAACGCCGCAAAGGCAGTACCAGCCAGTCGGACAAGGTAAAAATGAACTGCGCGATGGATGCCGGCGCTCTGATCCGGACTGCCTGCATCCAGAATCGCAACAACAATACCCCGGCCAGGAAACCGGCAACGGTATCAACAATCAGCGTAAAAATGCCGTGTAGCACGATAGTCTCTCCAAATAAAAAACCCGCTGCATGACATGAAGTCAGTCAGCGGGCATTGTGCCCGAAATCATTCGGGCCACCAAGTAAGCACTGATATTACGGACGGCTGCCGGTTGGAAATGGCCAGGCTGCTGCCGGATTGAGCACCGTTTGCACTTCAGGTTTTGTCGCTGCCTTTTTTGGCGCTGCGGCTTTCACTGCCGGCTTCTTGGCTGCTGCTTTTTTAGGTGCCGCTGCCAGTTTTTTTCTCTACCGGCTTGGCTGCAACGCTGCTTTCGCTACCGGCTTGGCGGCCACTGCTTTTTTCGCTACCACGGCTTTTGCTGCCGGCTTCTTGGCTGCGACGGCTTTCTTAGGCGCTACCGCTTTCGCAACTGCCTTCACTGCAGCTTTCGCTACCGGCTTGGCGGCCACTGCTTTTTTCGCTACCACGGCTTTTGCTGCCGGCTTCTTGGCGGCGACGGCTTTCTTAGGCGCTACCGCTTTCGCAACTGCCTTCACTGCAGCTTTCGCTACCGGCTTGGCAGCCACTGCTTTTTTCGCTACCACGGCTTTTGCTGCCGGCTTCTTGGCGGCGACGGCTTTCTTAGGCGCTACCGCTTTCGCAACTGCCTTCACTGCAGCTTTCGCTACCGGCTTGGCAGCCACTGCTTTTTTCGCCACCACGGCTTTTGCTGCCGGCTTCTTGGCGGCGACGGCTTTCTTGGCGCGACTGCTTTCACTGCTTGCCTTCACTGCAGCTTTCGCTACAGGTTTGGCGGCCACTGCTTTTTTCGCTACCACGGCTTTTGCTGCCGGCTTCTTGGCGGCGACGGCTTTCTTAGGCGCTACTGCTTTCACTGCTGCCTTCACTGCAGCTTTCGCTACCGGCTTAACGGCAACTGCTTGTTTAGCGACGGGCTTTTTGGCTGCTGCCGGTGCTGCTTTTACCGGAGCAGCCGCTTTTGCGGCCGGCTTCTTTGTTGCGGGTTTCTTGACGGCTGTTGCCATTTGTTTCTCCTTCACGTGAGATGGAAAATCAATCTTTAAAATGTAAATCCGCCTACCCCTGATCTCAGGCTAGGCGAATTATTCATGGGCGCAAGCAATTTCTGTTTACGCTAATGAATCCGACACCAGCCGAACTGCTGCATCCCCTCATTCATGCAGCACTTCAGCCATCATCGATGCTCTCCTCTACTGTCTACTATTGAGCGACAAGCCACCGTCAAATAACGACTGCGGCAGAGGCGAACATATCACTAATGTTCAACAGAGAACTGCGGTCCCGCTAAAAAAAAACGCCAGCAACAACGCCGGCGTCTGAATACTGCCTTTGAAAGGTATGCTTATTCCCAGTTAAGGGCGCCGCCAGTCTGATACTCGATGACGCGCGTCTCGAAGAAATTGCGTTCCTTCTTCAGGTCGATCATTTCGCTCATCCACGGGAACGGATTTTCTTCCTGCGCAAACATCGGATCAAGCCCGATCTGCTGTGCGCGGCGATTCGCGATGAAGCGTAAATAACCTTTGAACATCGGCGCATTCAAACCGAGCACGCCACGCGGCATTGTATCCTCTGCGTAGCGATACTCCAACTCTACCGCGTGCAAAAACAAGGCTTTGATCTCTTCGCGGAATTCAGCTGTCCACAACTGCGGATTTTCCATCTTGATGGTGTTGATCAGGTCGATCCCGAAGTTGCAGTGCATCGACTCATCGCGCAGGATGTACTGGTACTGTTCGGCTGCGCCCATCATCTTGTTCTGGCGGCCCAGCGCCAGGATTTGGGTGAAGCCGACATAGAAGAACAGGCCTTCCATCAGGCAGGCGAAGACGATCAGCGACTTCAGCAATTTCTGGTCGTTTTCCATGGTGCCGGTGGTGAATTGCGGATCGGTCAGCACATTGATGAACGGGATCAGGAATTCATCCTTGTCGCGAATCGATTTCACCTCGTTATAGGCGTTGAAAATCTCGCCCTCGTCCAGCCCCAGCGACTCGACGATATATTGGTAAGCGTGGGTGTGGATCGCTTCTTCGAACGCCTGGCGCAGCAGGTACTGGCGGCATTCCGGCGCGGTGATGTGGCGATAGGTGCCGAGCACGATATTGTTGGCGGCCAGCGAATCGGCGGTGACGAAGAAGCCGAGATTGCGCTTGACCAGGCGACGCTCGTCATCGGTCAGGCCGTTCGGATTCTTCCACAGCTCGATATCGCGCTGCATGTTGATCTCTTGCGGCATCCAGTGATTGGCGCAACCGGCCAGATACTTGTCCCACGCCCATTTGTACTTGAACGGCACCAGCTGGTTCACATCGGTGTGGCCGTTGATGATGCGCTTGTCGGCTGCATTCACGCGGCGCGACGTATCTGCCACATTCGCTGCCGCATTCGCGGCTGCCGTCACGCTCGATGCCGCGAACATGTCGGTGTTGACCGCTGCACCGGCGAGCTGTGAAACCGTTGCAGCTGGTGGCTGCACTGTGTTTGAGGCCGGCACCGCCGCCACCTCTTCATCCCAACTTAACATTTTCGACACCTTATTCTGCAAATATATACACTACGTAGTATTTTTTAAAGCCCAGCAAATACGTGCGGGAATACCGGCATTTACACCGATACTCCCCGTTTTTATACAATTACTGGCAAGCTTCGCACTCTTCAAAGCCGGCATCGCCCGGACGCATCATGCAGGCCGGACCGGCGACATCGTCTGCGCTGCAGATGCTGCCGCGCCAGGCGCCATCGAATAGCCGCCGGCAGAACTTGCGCCATCGACCGATACCGCATTCAAGGCACCGGCTTTGGTAGTCGACTTCTCGGTATGAGTGGCGCCGATGGTGCGCAGGTAGTAAGTGGTTTTCAGGCCGCGCAGCCATGCCAGTTTGTAGGTTTCATCCAGCTTCTTGCCGGACGCCCCTGCCATGTAGATGTTCAGCGATTGCGCCTGGTCGATCCATTTCTGGCGCCGCGCAGCGGCCTCGACCAGCCATGAAGGCTCGACTTCGAATGCGGTGGCGTAGATCGCACGCAGGTCTTGCGGGATGCGGTCGATTTTCGCCAGGCTGCCGTCGAAATACTTGAGATCGGCAATCATCACTTCATCCCACAGGTCGCGCGCCTTCAGGTCGCGCACCAGGTACTCGTTGATTTCGGTAAATTCGCCGGACAGGTTCGACTTGACGTACAGGTTCTGGTACGTCGGTTCGATGCAGGCCGACACGCCGATGATGTTGGAGATGGTCGCGGTCGGCGCAATCGCCACGCAATTCGAATTGCGCATCCCGTGCTGCTTGATGCGTGCGCGCAACGGCGCCCAGTCCATGGCTTTCGGAAAGATCGGTTTCCAGATAACCGCCGCGCTCTTCACCCAGCAGTTTCAACGAGTCTTGCGGCAGGATGCCGCGATCCCACAGCGAACCTTCGTACGAGCCGTAACGACCGCGCTCTTCGGCCAGGTCGGTCGAAGCCCAGTAGGCGTAGTAGCACACCGCTTCCATCGAGCGATCGGCGAATTCGACTGCTTCATTCGACGCATACGGCACGCGCATCATGTGCAGGCAATCCTGGAAACCCATGATGCCCATGCCGACCGGACGATGCCGCATATTCGAGTTGCGCGCCTTCTCCACTGCGTAATAGTTGATGTCGATCACGTTATCGAGCATGCGCATCGCGGTGCGGACCGTCTTTTGCAGCTTGACGTGATCCAGTTTGCCGTCTTTCATGTGCGCCGGCAGGTTCACCGAGCCGAGGTTGCAGACCGCGATTTCAGCTTCGTTGGTATTGAGCGTGATCTCGGTGCACAGGTTGGACGAGTGCACGACGCCGACGTGTTGCTGCGGCGAACGGATATTGCACGGGTCCTTGAATGTGATCCATGGATGGCCGGTTTCAAACAGCATCGACAGCATCTTGCGCCACAGGTCGAGCGCGTGGACTTTTTTGGACAGGCCGATCTCGCCGCGCGCCGCTTTGGCTTCATAAGCGGTATAGGCTTGTTCGAACGCGCGGCCGAACTTGTCGTGCAGGTCGGGCGTATCGCTCGGGGAGAACAGCGTCCACTCGCCTTTTTCCATCACGCGCTTCATGAACAGGTCGGGAATCCAGTTCGCGGTGTTCATGTCGTGGGTGCGGCGGCGGTCATCGCCGGTATTCTTGCGCAGTTCGAGGAATTCCTCGATGTCCATGTGCCAGGTTTCAAGGTAGGCGCACACAGCCCCCTTGCGCTTGCCGCCTTGATTTACCGCAACAGCGGTATCGTTGACCACTTTCAGGAACGGCACGATGCCTTGCGATTTGCCGTTGGTGCCCTTGATATGCGCGCCCAGCGAACGTACCGGGGTCCAGTCATTGCCCAGGCCGCCGGCATATTTGGCCAGCAATGCGTTGTCCTTGATCGCGTCGAAAATGCCTTCCAGGTCGTCCGACACGGTCGTCAGGTAGCAGGACGACAGTTGCGAGCGTTGCGTGCCGGAGTTGAACAGCGTCGGCGTCGAACTCATGAAATCGAAGCTCGACAGCAGGTGGTAGAACTCGATCGCGCGCTCTTCGCGTTTGGCTTCGTTCAGCGCCAGCCCCATCGCGACGCGCATGTAGAATGCCTGCGGCATTTCGATGCGGATATCGCGGATGTGCAGGAAATAGCGGTCGTACAGGGTTTGCAGGCCAAGGTAACCGAATTGCAGATCGCGATCGGTGACCAGCGCCTTGCTCAATTTCTCCAGATCGAATTCCTGCAGTTTGGGGTCCAGCAAACCGGCTTCGATGCCTTTCTTGATGAACTGCGGGAAATACACCAGGTAATTTGCCTGCGCATCGCGTTGCGCGACTTCCTGGCCGAACACTTCCTTGCGGATCGTGTGCATCAGCAGGCGCGCGGTGACCTGGCTGTAGGCCGGATCTTTTTCCATCAGTGCGCGGGCGGCCAGAATGGCGGACTTGTGCAGCTCTTCGACCGGCACGCCGTCGTACAGGTTCTTGACGGTTTCGGCCAGAATCGCATCGGCATCCACATGCTTTTCCAGCCCCTGGCAGGCAGCGCTGATCAGATCGCGCACTTGCTCCATGTCCAGCAGACGCTGCTGGCCATTTTCGGTCACATGCAGTTGCGGCACCGCGATGGCAGGCCTGGAAGCCTTCAATTGTGCGCGCTGCTCCATGCGTTTGGCGCGGTACAGCACGTAAGCGCGTGCGACGTCATGTTCGCCGGAGCGCATCAAGGACAGTTCGACCTGATCTTGCACATCTTCGATATGGAAGGTGCCACCGGTCGGCTGGCGCCGCATCAACGCAGCCACCACGTTGGCGGTCAATTGCTCGACCAGTTCGCGCACGCGTGCTGAAGCAGCGCCCTGACCGCCATTCACCGCCAAAAAGGCCTTGGTCACCGCAATCGCGATTTTCGATGGTTCGAACGCGACCACGGCGCCGTTACGACGCAAGATACGATATTCGCCACTTTGTGCCGAGGCGATGATGGCCGCCGGAGTCTGCTCACTGGCAGAAGTATGGGTACCGAATTCGGTAGAAGTATTGACAGAAATTTCTTGCGTAGAGTGCACTTCGCCTCCTGAGACGGGCATTGCCGACAGCATGCTTGCTGCGGCCAGATGGTTATTAATTAGAACGCCCGATGGTACCGAGGTTCACAACGAGATTGTTTCGTGCCTGCTGCGCCCACAATACAAATGACGCCAAAAACCAGCACGATGCTGCAAAAATGAGGGCTGTCCACAGGCCCCATGCAACATAAAAAGCACACCATTTTTGTGTTGACGAACTGCCTGGAAAGGTTTTGAAAGAAGTTATTTAGTTACTACATATAGTGTATTAATTTTCATATGCTACTAATTGTAGTGATTGAAAGAAGGGGCCGCAATATTTTTTTAGCCATAAATGGCAACTATTCAGGTTGACTTTTCAGGTCAGATACGGGAAGCGAAGTACACTGATAGTAGCCACTAACAATGACTGCCGGTTTAATTCTTGGTGGTAATATTGCCAGTCAAAAAACGGCCCCGGATCGGTTTTCCTGCCTGCTGCAATATGCTCATGCCCGACCACGTCCAGCAAGGGATAACGGGCTTGCAATGCAGTGGTCAACCCAAGCAGCGAGCTATATTGCAATGCGGTATACGGCTCGAAATCCGTTCCTTCCATCTCGATGCCGATGGAAAAATCATTGCAGCGCTCGCGCCCGCCAAACGAGGATACGCCCGCATGCCAGGCGCGCTGATTGGCGGAAACAAACTGCATCACCGCGCCACCGCGCCTGATCAAGAAATGGGCTGACACCCGTAACGGCCGCAATTGTTCGAAATAAGGGTGAGCGTCGCAATTCAGTTGATTGGTAAACAAATCCGCAATATACCCGCCACCGAATTGCCCCGGCGGCAGACTGATGTTATGAATCACCAGCAAGCTGATGTCGGTTCCGGCAGGACGCGCATCACAATTCGGGGATGCGATTCGCGTCACCGAATTGCTCCAGCCATCGGCCGCGATCTCGAATTTCACCGTATCTGCTCGCATGCTACTTTGGCTCATTGATATTCAGTTTCTGCATCTGGTAACGCAGCTGGCGAAAGCTAATGCCCAGCAATTCGGCAGCCTGGGTGCGGTTGAATCGGGTTTGCACTAGCGCACGCTGGATGATATCGCGCTCGATGTCATTCAGATATTCCGGCAGGCAGTTCGGCAATTCAGCAAGCGGCGGGACCGGCATCAGTATCAAGCCGGGGTCCGGATTCCGTTCCTGAGCTGACACAATCTCAAGCACTGCAGGTGCTGTCACTGGCTCCACCACCGGCTTGGGCGCTCTCAAAGCCATATCGGCCACTTCAATCACACCATCATGCGCAAATGCCAGTGCCCGTTCCAGGATATTTTCCAGTTCGCGCACATTGCCGGGAAACGCATAAGCGCACAGCGCCTGCAACGCCTGCGGAGCCAGAACCACTTTGTTTCCCGGCATTGCATGTCGTTCCAGAATTACCTCTGCCAGCAAACCAATATCGTCCAGACGCTCGCGCAGCGGCGGCAAATGCAATTCAATCACATTCAGCCGATAGTATAAGTCCTGACGGAAGCGCCCGCTTTCCATGCACTCCGTGAGATTCTGATGGGTTGCACTGATGATGCGCACATCGACCGCCTCCTCAGCGGTCGCACCGATCTTGCGCACGCGGCGCTCCTGGATTGCGCGCAGCAGCTTGACCTGCATCGCCAAAGGCAAATCGGCCACCTCATCGAGCATCAGGGTACCGCCATTGGCTGCCTGAAAAAAGCCGTCGCGCTCATCAGTCGCTCCGGTAAATGCCCCTTTGCGGTAACCGAAAAACTCAGCCTCCATCAAGGCTTCCGGAATGGCGCCGCAGTTTACGGCAATGAATGGTTTATCGGCGCGGGCGCTGCAGGCATGAATCTCACGGGCAGCAAGTTCCTTGCCGCTGCCCGACTCGCCCGTAATCGCAACCGGCGCCATGCTGCGTGCCAGGCGTGCAATCTGCGCACGCAGCTCCTGCATTGCGCACGACTGCCCTATCAGGCGGGTGGATATGGACTCCTGTATCTTGGATGGCTTTTCACTACGGACAATCGTATCGCCAAGACGCAATGCGGATTGCACCATCTGGCGCAATTGATCGAGTGCGACCGGCTTCGAAACATAGTCAAAGGCGCCAGCCTTGAGTGCCGACACCGCATTATCGGCGCTACCAAAAGCGGTGATGACAGCAATCGGGGTATTTTTATGGCTGGCAGCCACCTCACGCACCAGTTCAATCCCCAAACCATCCGGCAAACGCATATCCGTCAATACCAATGCATATGCCGTTTGCGCCAAATGTGCGCGCGCTGCGGCAACACAGTCGGCGCTATCGACATCCAGCCCCATCCTGATGAGCGTTATCTCCAACAGCTCGCGCAAATCGGCTTCATCATCAACAATCAGAATGCGGGGAGAGCTCATAGCGAAGGTCTTTTTTTATGTTTTATACAAAGAATCAAAGCGAATCAGATAAGGCGAAAGTGATCACAAACCGTCCTGCAGCCTCATCCAGACCGTCATGAACGCCACCCACCCGGTATTCATAATCAAGTATTGCGCCATTGTTCAGGCATAATTCTCGCGCCAGATAGAGCCCCAGACCCGAGCCCTTGCTGGAGGTCGTATAAAACGGCTCGAACAGATGGGCACGAACCTCGGGACTAATACCCGGCCCATCATCCTGTACATGCAACTCCAGCCGATTGGCCCCATCCGATACCATTTGCAGGCGAATGCTGCCATTCCTGCCACTGGCATAGCGCACCGCATTGGTCAGCAGGTTGATGACGACCTCACGCAAATGCAGTGGGTCAAATTGCACCCGATGCACATCAATCCCGGTCAGTTTGAAAATACTTTCTGGCAATGCATGTATTTCACTAAACTCAGCCAGGATATCCGCCAGAACCTGCCGCAAAAACAAAGGCTCGCCATGCAGTTGCGCTTTGCGCGAGAGGTTGAGGATATCCTCGATCATGCGATTCACGCGTGCCACATTATCGCTGACGATTTTCAGCAAACGAATCTCCGGGGGCGACACCACATCCTCCTCCAGCAAGGCTGCCGCATGCGCAATCGCCGACAGCGGATTACGTACTTCATGCGCAATGCTTGCCGTCAAGCGTCCCATTGATGCCAGCTTCAATTGCTGCGCCTGATTCTCAATTTCCGTCACATCACGCAAGAAAATAATGTACCGATCCTCAGCCAGACCAACCGTATCAACCGCAGCAAAACGACATTTCAGATGCGAAGCCAGTTCACGACGCCCGCCCCAAATCGTGCTTCCGGTAGACAAAGTCACATCGACGCCAGGTTTGATGAAAACGAATATGGCGGCATCATCAGCCTGATGCCGATCGGAAAATTGTTCTGACCAGGTAAAGAAAGCATCTGTAATCGGCGCCAATGAGGCGATATCCGCCAGGCGACAATGCGGCCGGCCGTATGTGCCGGCAAGGCCCAGCATCTGCTCCGCTGCCGGATTTCCCATCAACAGGGTGCCGTCGCGATTCACCACCAGAATACCGTCGCCCATATCTGCGATGATGAGCCGGTTGATCGCTTGCTGAATCTGCAAATCCTGCCCGCGCTGTCTGGCCAGGCTCTCTTGTCGTATCAGTTTGGCGGCGAGGCGATTGACAACAAAGATCACCACGAAGAAAGCAGCACCATACAGGCCAGCTTGCATGATGGAGGCATCGCTCTCGGACTTGAGCACCTGATATCCGCTTTCTGCCAGCAAGAACAGCGCCACGACCGATACGAAAAACAAGGCCGGCACCAATGGCGCCAGAATCGCAGCTCCAGCCAAGGGGAACAGATACAGGATGGACAAACCGCTTTTTGCGCCGCCGGAAATAACATACAACAGCGAGATGACTACGATATCAATGACCGATTTGCGATGACAACTGCAGCAAAAAACGACGGCGGCAATAGACTGCCAGAATGGCAAATAGACAAAGCCAGCAACAAATAAGCAATGCTGATTTGCAGAAAGAAGGATTGTGCAAGCAGCCGAAGCCCTTTATTGCTGCCCCACCCAAGATAAGCCAGCAATACCAGCGAAATAACAATGCGCGCGATGCTCAGCGTCTGCAGTGAGCGCCAGAATGTTACCCTCGGTTCAAGCGAAAAAACCTGTTCGTTGCTTGTCATGCATCAAGAGGATAAATGCAGATGACGATGCTCTTCGCTGCAAAAAAGCTCGCCTGATTGCGTAATTGCTTCTGAAGCAGGAAGATACACTCCGCAGTGCGCGCATTTCACCATCAGTTCCGGCGCACCCAAATGTTGCTTTTCTGGCATCTTATCTGTCACGCCGGACTTTTTGCTGCGCAAGGCCCAGATCACCAGGATGACAAGCAACAGCCACGCCAACAGCTTCATACTCCACCCCGATGTAACACCACCTCAAGCACGAAACGACTGCCGACATATGCCAGCAATAGCGTCGCAAAACCGGACAAGGTAAAACTGAGTGCCGTTTTACCGCGCCACCCCTGCCATTTACGTCCTGCCAGCAACAAGCCGAACATTACCCATGACAACATGGTGAATATCGTTTTGTGATCCCATTTGAATGCCTTGCCGAATAACTCCTCGGAAAACACGATACCGGACAAGACTGTCAGCGTCAGCAATATAAAGCCGAATGTAATCAGGCGAAACAGGAGTTTTTCCATTGTCAGCAAGGCCGGAAGGCGATCTATCAGGGTAAAGAACCAGTTGTTTTGCGCGGAACCGGGATGCGTATGCAGCCTGGACTCCTGCACCGCCATCAACACGGCATGGAATGCGGCAATCGTCAGCGCCCCATAAGCCAGCATTGCAATCGCAATATGCCAAGGAAACACGGCCGACTTACCCTCCAGCGGCACCACGCTTCCCGGAAAAATAAGTGGCAAAATAACCGCCACCGCTGTACAAGGCAGCACCAGCACACGCAAGCCGTCCAGTGCGAAGTTACGATTTTCGAGCCAATAAGCTGCCACCGAGACCCACAAGGTGGCCGATAACATGATTGAAAACCCAAGACGCAGCGCATCCGGTGCGATGATGTCGGTCGATAATGCACCACCGTGGAGCAGCCAGGCACCGGCAGTCACTGATGCGATCGTTGTATGCTGGCGCGCAGGCAAGAAGGCGCTCACCAGATACAACATTGCCGCCGCAATAATAAGGTATGTTTGCATACTGTAAGTTTACACCAAGTGCAGCATCTGCTCCCGATGCAAAGATATTGGGATATACAACTGCTTCCCCTCCATGCATACATCAGTACCGGCAATCTCATCGGTAGAACTAATACTGCATCGGTTAAAATGGACAGTTATATCCCAATGATCCCAATGCGCGCAGACATGATTGTTTTCTAGCGCACATCGACTTGTCGTCCACACCTGAAATGCCATAGCCATGCTCGATAACCTTACCCAACGTCTCGCCAAAGTCGTTAAAACCATGCGCGGCGAGGCGCGCCTGACCGAATCCAATACGGCCGAAATGCTGCGCGAAGTACGCATGGCCTTGCTTGAGGCCGACGTCGCCTTGCCTGCGGTGCGCGAGTTCATCGCTCGCGTCAAAGAAAAAGCCATGGGCGAAGAAGTCATCTCCTCGCTGACGCCCGGCCAGGCACTGGTCGGCGTGGTGCAGCGTGAACTGGCCTCCCTGATCGGCGCCGATCTGGGGCCGGAAGCATCCCAACTGAGTTTCGCAACCCAGCCGCCTGCGATCATTCTGATGGCCGGTCTGCAAGGCGTCGGCAAGACCACTACCGTCGGCAAGTTGGCCAAATACCTGATTGAAGAGAAAAAGAAGAAAGTACTGACTGTCTCGGCCGACGTTTACCGTCCGGCAGCGATTGCACAGTTGCAAGCAGTCACGAACCAGGTCGGCGCTGACTTCTTTCCGTCCCAGGCTTCAGACAAGCCGGTCGATATCGTACTGGCGGCACAGGATTATGCCAAACGGCACTACCATGACGTACTGATCATCGATACTGCCGGCCGACTGGGTATCGATGAAGCGATGATGCAGGAGATTGCAGCACTGCATGCCGCCGTCAAACCGATCGAGACGCTGTTCGTGGTCGATGCGATGTTGGGACAGGATGCAATCAACACCGCAAAAGCCTTTAATGACGCGCTGCCGTTGACCGGCATCATTCTAACCAAACTTGACGGCGATTCGCGCGGCGGTGCGGCACTCTCGGTACGTCACATCACCGGCAAGCCAATCAAGTTTGCCGGCGTGTCCGAAAAACTCGACGGTCTGGAAGCTTTCGATCCGACCCGGATGGCGAACCGCATTCTGGGCATGGGCGACATTCTGGCGCTGGTCGAAGAAGCCAAAAAAGGCGTAGACGTCAAGGCTGCGCAAGATCTGGCGCAAAAACTCAAGGTCGGCGGCAAATTCGACCTCAATGACTTCAAGGCGCAACTAGCGCAAATGAAGAAAATGGGCGGACTGTCGAACCTGATGGACAAACTGCCGGCACAACTACAGCAAGCCGCCAATGGCGCCAACATGGATCAGGCCGAGAAACAAGTAAAACGCATGGAAGGCATCATCAATTCGATGACGCCGCTGGAACGTGCCAAACCCGAATTGATCAAAGCCTCGCGCAAACGTCGCATCGCCACCGGTGCCGGTGTGCAGGTGCAGGAAGTCAATCGCATGCTGGCGCAATTCGAGCAAATGCAATCGATGATGAAGAAACTCAAAGGCGGCGGCATGATGAAAATGATGCGCAGCATGAAGGGCATGATGCCCGGCATGCGCTGACGCTGACGGCTACCTATAAACCGTAAAAACCAGCAAAAAGCCCACTGAGTCCCCATTACCGGCAGCCAGAACGGAGATTCGCAGGAAAATGGACAGAAAACACTTGCGTCACTCTACAAACCGCACCAATATTAACGCTGCGTAAGAAAGCGCAATTTATCAACAGTTTTATGAAGGAGGCCTGAATATGGCAACAGCGAAAAAACCCGAAGCCAAGAAGCCTGCGGCAACCAAAGTAGCGCCGACCAAGAAAGCTGCTCCAGAAAAAACGGCAGAGGCAGCAACGCGCAAGCCCAACGCGGCATTCATGAAACCTATGACGCCTTCCGCCGTTCTGGCCAAAGTCGTCGGTGCAGCACCTCTGCCACGTACCGAAGTAACCAAAAAGGTATGGGAATACATCAAAAAACTCGACCTGCAGGATCCTGCCAACAAACGCATGATTAATGCAGATGCCAATCTGAAGGCAGTATTCGACGGCAAGGAACAAGTATCGATGTTCGAAATGACCAAACTGATCTCCGGTCACTTGAAATAATCGATTTCTGCTTTAACGCCTCCGGGTGTTAAACAAAAACGCCCACACGGCAGTGCCATGTGGGCGTTTTTGTTTCAGTGAGCTGCATTAGGCGATCAATACTCCCAACGCTTCCATGCTGCCAAAACAGAATTCGGATATTCCGGCCGGCCCCGGCTACCGTTATAACGACCAAGCGCCAGATATAGGTTACCGCCCTCCATATCGATATACATCCGCAAGATCGAACAACCATAACGCAAATTGGATTGCATATGGAATAATTTGCTGCGGTCGTTATCGCCGATAACACGGGTCCAGAACGGCATCACTTGCATGTAACCGCGCGCACCGACGATGGACATCGCATATTTGCGAAAAGCGGATTCGACCTGAATCAGTCCCAGCACCATGGATGGATTCAAACCGGCACGCGTCGCCTCATACCATGTCGCCTCCAGGAACTCGCGCCGCAATTGATCGTCAGGGATTTTTTTCCTGAGCCGGGTCGACATTTCCCCCAGCCAATGCAGATATTTGATCCTCTCACTGATGTCAGCAATCTGCGGCTTGGGGGGCCGCGTGTCTGCGATGGCATTGGACAAGGCCAGGCGCACCGAATTGGCCAGTGCCTCCTCCTTTTGATTGCCCGCTTTGGCTGGAGCAATTATAGACAGCAGCAGCGCCATCAACAAACAATGGAAAAACATCGGCAACTGCGCTGGTGAAATGCAAGAAAAACAGGGAGTATATCGATTATTAATACAGTATCCGCAATATTTCAGCGTGGCTTTAAATATACTCCCGGTTCCCATATACAAGATATCAGGCTGCCAATCGGGCCTGAATAAAGGCCAGCATCTCCGCCAGGCTACCACGGTCGCAGCAGCGTCGCGGCGCCCCTGATATTCCAGATTGCCGTCTTTCAAGCCGCGGTCGCCGATCACGATGCGATGCGGCACACCGATCAACTCCCAATCTGCAAACATCGCGCCCGGACGTTCACCGCGGTCATCCAGCACCACGTCCACACCCGCTTCTTGCAGTGCGCTGTAGAGCTTATCGGTCTCAAACTTCACACTTTCGCTGCGATCGTAGCCCATAGGACACAGCACGACCTCGAACGGCGCCAGCGATGCGGGCCAGATGATGCCCCTGTCGTCGAAATTCTGCTCAATCGCCGCACCCAGGATGCGGGTAATGCCGATGCCATAACAACCCATCTGCAGCAACTGCGGCTTTCCATTTTCGTCCAGGAAAGTCGCCTTCATCGATTCAGAATAATTGGTTCCCAACTGGAACACATGGCCAATCTCAATGCCGCGCTGAATTGCCAGCACACCCTTGCCGTCCGGTGAAGGATCGCCTTCGACCACATTGCGCAAATCCAGCACCAGCGGCTCCGGCAGATCACGCCCCCAATTGGCGCCGGTATAGTGGAAATCTTCCTGATTTGCACCGCACACGAAGTTGCTCATATTGGCGACCGTGCGGTCGGCCACGACTTGGACCGGCTTCTTGGTATTGATCGGCCCAAGGTAGCCGGGTTTGGTGCCGAACCATTCGACGATTTCTTCTTCGGTCGAAAAACGATAGCCGGCAATGCCGGGGATCTTGTTGGTTTTGACTTCATTCAGGCTATGGTCGCCACGCAACATCAGCAACCAGACTTCCTTGCCTTCCGGCTTTTCGACCGTCAATACAATCGATTTGATCGTTTTCTCGAGCGGGATAGCCAGAAATTCGGCCACATCCTCGCATTTCGCCTTGCCTGGCGTCGCAGTCATCAGCAGCGCTTCGCTTGCAGTGCCGCGCACCGCCGTCAGCGGCAAAGCCTCGGCTGCCTCCATATTGGCCGCATAATCTGACGTCGGGCAATACACGATGGCATCTTCGCCGGTATCGGCGATCACATGGAATTCATGCGAGCCGGAACCACCAATCGCGCCGTTATCGGCTGCCACCGCACGGAACTGCAAGCCAAAGCGATTGAAGATACGCACATAGGCGTCGTACATCAGCTGGTATGACTGCTTCATGCCCATCCAGGTCACGATCGAAGGAGTAGGCATCCTTCATCGTGAATTCACGACCACGCATCAGGCCGAAGCGCGGCCGGCGTTCATCGCGGAATTTGGTCTGGATATGGTAAAAATTGATCGGCAACTGGCGGTAAGACTTGATATCGCTGCGCACGATATCGGTAATGACCTCTTCCGAGGTCGGCTGGATCGCATAATCGCGGCCATGACGATCCTTGACGCGCATCAATTCCGCACCCATTTTGTCCCAGCGACCGGTTTCCTGCCACAGTTCTGCCGGCTGCACCAGAGGCATGAGCAATTCGACCGCGCCGGAACGGTTCATCTCTTCACGCACAATCGCCTCCACTTTGCGGATCACCCGCAAGCCCATCGGCATATAAGAATAAATGCCGGAACCGAGGCGTTTGATCATGCCCGCACGCATCATCAGCTTATGACTGATGATTTCCGCGTCTGACGGGGCTTCTTTAAGAGTAGATATGAAAAAACGGGAAGCACGCATGCGATAGATTCTTTATAAGAGAGAGTTATAATCAACTCAATTTTAAAGTATTCGCTGCCTGATGCACCACCTCTTCACACAATTGATTCACGAACCGGCCCGCGACCTGTCGCTGACTTGTGTTGGGCCACACTTAAAATGTGCAGAATCCGTGTTGAGACGCACCTAGCAACAGAAAGTTTCGAGGTACAACATGCTAGACCGTGAAGGGTTCCGCCCCAACGTCGGCATCATCCTGCTTAACACCCAGAATGAGGTGTGGTGGGGAAAACGGGTGCGCGAGCACTCCTGGCAGTTTCCGCAAGGCGGAATCAAATACGGCGAGACGCCGGAGCAAGCCATGTTCAGGGAGCTGGAAGAAGAAATCGGCTTGCGGCGTGAACACGTCAGGGTCATAGGCCGCACCCGTGACTGGTTGCGCTACGAGGTGCCTGACCATTTCATCAAACGCGAAATTCGCGGGCATTATCGTGGGCAAAAGCAAATCTGGTTCTTGCTGCGCATGGTTGGTCGCGACTGCGATGTCAACCTGCGCCTGACCGAACACCCTGAATTTGATGCTTGGCGCTGGCATGATTACTGGGTACCACTAGACGTCGTCATAGAGTTCAAACGCGACGTGTATCAGCGGGCGCTGCACGAGTTGTCGCGCTTTCTGGTCCGGCCGGAACAGCATGCACCTCACCGCCATGTTTCGCGCTATTTACGCCAGTCCATCCGCCAGGGAGCAGGAAGACAATCACGCTCCAATTGACAGCAAAACCAAAAGACAAGTAAATACACACATGCGTTCATACTGCATAAACATCGAGAGATATAAGAAACCACAAAAAATAGCACGGATCGCTGACCGGTCTGCTGTTGCTTTCCAGTTCCGCAACGACGATACAGGCGCAATCAAGCCTTGAAGAAGATACTGAAAATCAGAAAAAATCATGGCAGGAAACTGCCATATTATTGCCGGCTGCACCTCAGACGACAGACCTGCTGCCATTTGAAGTTGCCACCACAGTGACGCAAGTCTTTGCGATCGATGCGAAGTCGCTCACCATCAGACGCGATGGCGTGATCCGTTACACACTGGTAGCACAGAGCCAGTCCGGCGCGAAAAGCATCAGCTATGAAGGGATACGCTGCCAGACATTTGAAAAGAAATTGTATTCGTTCGGACACAAAGATGGCAGCTGGTCACTTTCTCGGCGTGACCAATGGGAGCCAATCACGGGGAGCGCCATCAATCGGGCCCATGTGGCATTAGCGCAAGATTATTTTTGCCAAAATAAAACCGCGCAGGCGATGCTGCGGCCATCCTGGATCGGATCAAAAGGAAACGTCTGCTGACCAATGATCAGCAGACGACAGTATCAAACACATGAGCCGGACTCGGTCCTGTCAGATGGTTAAACATCAGTGCAATCGACATCGACATACCGCGCAATACCCTGATTGCGCAATTGCAACAATCAGAAAACTTAGAGCAACACCATATTGTCGCGGTGAATCAGTTCGGGACCCTCGACAAAGCCCAGGATCGACTCGATTTCTGACGGACGGGCGGCGCATGATGCGGCGCGCCTCCGAACTGCCGATAATTGGTTATGCCGCGCGCAATCGCACGTCCTGCTTCATCGCTACAGGTAATCACATCGCCACGGCCGAAATCGCCCGCAGACCTGCAACACCCCGATCGGCAACAGTGATTTACCTTCTGTCGTCAGCTTCTGACCGCGCCATCATCCAGCATGACATGACCAGCAGTCTGCAAATGATCGGCCATCCATTGCTTGCGTGCCGTCAGTTGCCCGGTCTGGGCGGTAAGCTGGGTACCGATGGCTTCGCCAGCGGCCAGGCGGATCAAAACATTTTCTTCGCGGCCCCAGGCAATGACCGTATGCGCGCCGGAAGTTGCGGCACGTTTGGCCGCCAGTATCTTGGTCAGCATGCCGCCACGCCCGATACTGCTGCCGGCACCGCCGGCCATTGCCTCCAGCGCCAGATCGCCGGCTTTCGCTTCGTGTACGAACAGCGCATCGGATCCTTGCGCGGGTCGGCAGTGTACAAGCCGCTCTGGTCGGTCAAGATGATCAGCGCATCGGCCTCGATCAGATTGGCCACCAGGGCACCCAGGGTATCGTTATCGCCGAACTTGATTTCATCGGTGACGACCGTATCGTTTTCATTGATGATCGGACCACGCCGAGACGCAACAAGGTAAACAGGGTCGAACGCGCATTCAGATAGCGCTCACGGTCCGCCAGATCGGCATGCGTCAGCAAGACTTGTGCGGTGCGCAAGTGATGCGCGCGAAAACTGGTTTCGTAAATTTGCGCCAGCCCCATTTGCCCGACTGCAGCGCATGCCTGCAACTCATGAATGCCGGTCGGGCGCTTCTCAAAGCCCAGAGCGCTGCATGCCTTCGGCAATGGCGCCGGAACTGACCAGCACCACTTCTTGCCCAGCGTCGCAACTGCGCAATTTGCGCGGCCCATTTGGCAATGGCGGCATGATCCAGCCCCTTGCCATCATTGGTGACAAGGGATGAACCGACTTTAATGATCAGGCGTTTGGCTTTTTGAATGACGGAATTCATGCTTGTATTGGTGACGACCAGTGCAATATGATGTGTATAGATAAGAGTTGGACATGCAGCATGCATGGCCTGAGCGATCTGATAACAGCGAATAACGGCGGCTGCGGCACATGCGTCCCCGCTGTCATTCCGATGCGTCTAAAACTGTAGCTTAATCGATGATCTTGAAACGCGGATCGTCCGGATCGATCGAGGCAATGCCGCGCGCTTCCTCGGTCATCTGCGTCTCTTCCGCGCGGTACTCTGCCTGGCGCTTCTCTTCCAGATGCATGTAAATCGCATTGACCAGCTCCTCGCAACCTTCGCGATTCAGCGCGGAAATTTCAAATACCGGGCCCTTCCAGCCAAAGCGCTTGACGAAATCCTTAACGCGTTTCTTACGCTCGTCTTCCGGCACCATATCGAGCTTGTTCAACACCAGCCAGCGTGGCTTGTCGTACCAGCGATTCATCGTACTTCTTCAATTCCTTGACCATCGCCTTCGCTTCCTTGACCGGATCGACGGTCGTCGAATGGCGCCAGATCCACGATATGCAGCAACAAACCGGTGCGCTGCAAATGCCGCAGAAACTGATGTCCCAGACCGGCGCCTTCTGCCGCGCCTTCGATCAGGCCGGGAATGTCGGCAATCACGAAACTTTTCTCGTGGCTAACGCGCACCACGCCCAGATTCGGGTGCAGCGTGGTGAACGGATAATCGGCAATTTTCGGCCGCGCATTGGACACCGCCGTAATGAAGGTCGATTTACCGGCATTCGGCATGCCCAGCAAACCGACATCGGCCAGCACTTTCAGCTCCAGCCGCAATTCGCGCCGCTCGCCTTCTTTGCCATCGCCTTTTTGACGTGGCGCACGGTTGGTCGAAGATTTAAAATGGATATTGCCCCAGCCGCCTTCGCCGCCTTTGGCCAGCAAGACCTGCTGGCCATGTTCGGTCAGATCGGCGATCGACTTCGCCGTTGTTATGATCGATAATCAGGGTGCCGACCGGCATGCGCAGCATGATGTCGTCCGCGCCCTTGCCGTAGCAGTCGGCGCCGCGGCCGTTTTCGCCGTCATGCGCCTTGTGCAGCTTGGAAAAGCGAAAGTCGACCAGCGTATTGATGTTGCGGTCCGCCACGGCATAGATGCTGCCGCCCTTGCCGCCATCGCCGCCATCAGGGCCGCCGAACGGCCTGAATTTTTCACGGCAAAAAGAGGCGACGCCGTTGCCGCCATCGCCAGCAATGACTTCAATTTTTGCTTCGTCGATAAACTTCATGTTTGTGCCGCCAAAAAACTAAAAAGGCTCTACCTGGCAGAGCCTTTCGATTGAAGGCTTGCGCCTTACATTGCGTGCTGAATACGTTATTAAACGATGCTTACGCAGGTACTACGGTCACAAAGTGACGCTGCAGCGCGCCTTTGATTGCGAACTTCACGTTGCCGTCGACCAGCGCGAACAGGGTGTGATCCTTGCCCATGCCGACATTTTCGCCCGGGTGCACTTGGTGCCGCGTTGACGAATGATGATGCCGCCGGCATTGATTGCTTGGCCGCCGTATACTTTGACGCCAAGTCGTTTTGACTCGGAATCACGACCGTTACGCGTAGTGCCGCCGCCTTTTTTATGTGCCATTTCAGACTCCTTGGTATCTGGTTAGCTCGTTCAACGCTAATTAAGCGTTGATCGAGACGATTTGCAATTCGGTGTAGTTTTGACGATGGCCTTGATGCTTCTGGTAATGCTTGCGGCGCCGCATCTTGAAAATCTTCACCTTATCGTGGCGACCATGCGCCAAAACCGTAGCCAGGACCGTAGCACCTTCGACCAAGGGCGCACCAAACTTGATGGTGTCGCCTGCGCCCACTGCGAGCACTTGATCTAAGCGTGATTTCGGATCCAATGTCTGCCGGTATCTGTTCTACTTTGAATTTTTCGCCAGCGACAACTTTATATTGTTTGCCACCGGTTTTTATGACCGCGTACATGTGAAACCTCATCAATTGATTAAAGGACTTTTTCCCCGCCGCAATGCACTTTAAAACGCCTGCTGAATCGGGAAAACCGCGAATTATACATGGACTTGGGCTAACGGTCAAAATCAGTCAAAGCAATTACCAGCAAAAATCGCGACAGATAGCCGCGCCCCATCGGCGCAATCTCTACAGTGCCGCATGTATTTCAAGTATGCTGCAATATATCGAAAACGGGTAGGCATAATCGAAATTCACCATACTCCATGATATTAACGTCAACAGCAATGGATCGCCACATCAGAAAACTGGACGATAGCATCCACAACGAAATTGCCACCGCATCTTGACTACGATCTCATCGCAACCGATATTGTCATCGTATAATCCGGTCAATTGAAGATTTTTACAGGTTTCACCTTGTCTACCGCAACCGACCACTCGCTCAACACAGCTCGCTACACGATTAGCGCCGACATGGATGCTGTCAATCGCGGTCATCCGGCGCGACTGCATTCCGAGTCCCGCTGGTCAACCAGATCGCGCGAATACATCATCAGCGCCGGCGGCAAGCGCATCCGGCCGCAACTGGTGTTGCTGTTTGCCAATGCGTACGGCTATCGCGGCACGCACCATCATGAACTGGCCGCCGTGGTCGAATTCATCCATACCGCGACGCTGCTGCATGACGACGTGGTGGACGAATCCTCGCTGCGGCGTGGCGCAAGACCGCCAATGCGCTGTTCGGCAATGCAGCCTCGGTGCTGGTCGGCGATTTCCTGTATTCGCGCGCATTCCAGATGATGGTCGCGGTCGACGACATGCGCGTCATGCAGATCCTGGCCGATGCGACCAATGTCATTGCCGAAGGCGAAGTGCTGCAATTGCTGAATATGCATGACCCGGACGTCACCGAAGAACGCTACCTGCAAGTGATTCGCTCCAAAACCGCCAAGCTGTTTGAGGCGGCGGCGCAACTGGGCGCGCTGATCGCCGGCGCCATCGACGACGAGATCGAAGCCGCCGCCGAATACGGCCGCTCGCTGGGCACCGCCTTCCAGCTGATCGACGACGTGCTGGATTATTCCGGCAATGCGGCGGACATCGGCAAGAACGTCGGCGACGACCTGCGCGAAGGCAAGCCGACGTTGCCGCTGATTTACCTGATGCAGCACGGCACGCCGGAACAGCGCGAACTGGTGCGCACCTGCATAGAAAATGGCGACGAACAGCATTTCGACGCCATGTTGGAAGCAGTCACCACGTCCGGCGCGCTGCAATACACCCGGCAGCAAGGCCGCAGCAAGCGGCGCAAAGCGCAGGCAGCAATTGCGTCTCTGCCGATAGGCGATTCAAAAATTCTTTGCTACAATTATGCGCTTTGCAGTCGACCGCAATCATTGACAACGCGTGATATCTCAAGTCATCATATCGCACATCGGGGTGTAGCTTAGCCTGGTAGAGCGCTACGTTCGGGACGTAGAGGCCGGAGGTTCGAATCCTCTCACCCCGACCAATCTTGCTTATGCAATTACTTTACGCTGATCTCTCACCTCCTTGGATGCCGTCCCCTTATGGGCGCAACTGCTTGCGCTCGCTGTCCTGATACTCTTTCCGCGTTTTTCTCAATGACCGAAACGGCCCTGATGGCCGCCAACCGCCATCGGCTGCGCCATCTGGCAAACGCGGCAGCAAGCGCGCCGTTACCACGTTATGGCTGCTGAACGCACCGACAAAGTATTGTCACTGATCCTGATCGGCAATACGCTGATCAATGCGCTGGCCACCGCGCTGGTGACCGCGATCGCCATTACCACGTTCGGCAATGAGGAAAAGGTGCTCACGATCGCCACCGGCGCCGTCGCCTTCCTGCTGATCGTGTTTGCGGAAATCTTCCCCAAGGTGATCGGCGCAACCTATCCGGAACGCATCATATTGCCGGCGAGCTTTGTGCTGAAACCGCTGATGACATTGCGAAACCTGCTATCTGGTTTGTCAACCTGTTCGTATCGGCGCTATTAAGGATGTTCCGCATCAAGACTGGCAGCACGCGACGAGCAGCGACTGTCGCCGGAAGAGTTGCGCTCCATCGTGCTGGAAGGCGGCAATTTCATCCCGCAAAAGCACAAGAGCATCTTGCTCAACCTGTTTGACCTGGAAACAATTTCGGTCGAAGATGTGATGACGCCGCGCGCGCAGATCGAAGCCTGAATCTGTCCGTGCCAGTTGAAGAAATCAAACATCAACTCGCGACCTGCTATCACAACAAACTGCCGGTGTATGAAGGCGAGATCAATAAAATTGCCGGCATCCTGCATATGCGCAAGGCGATCGCCTGCTCAACCAGGAGGAGGAACTGACGGTCGAGCATTTCCGCGCATTGCTGACACCACCTTATTTCATCCCGCAAGATACCGGCGTATTCACCCAGATGCAGTATTTCCAGGAAAACCATGAGCGACTCGGCATCATCGTCGATGAATACGGTGAAGTGCAGGGTCTGGTGACGCTGGACGACATCATCGAGGAAATGATCGGTGAATTCACGACCTCGACCCCGGGCGCCGCGCGAGCCGACAGCTTCGGCTGGGATGCCAGGGTGAGTGCATGCTTGAAGGCACCACACATGCGCGAAATCAACAAGCGCCTCGGCTTACATTTCCCGCTCGATGGCCCGAAAACGTTGAACGGCTTGCTACTGGAATTGCTGCAGGACATCCCGGAAGCGAATGTCAGCGTGAAGATTGCCAATTGCGTCATCGAGATCGTCCAAGTGCAGAATCAGGCAATCAAGGTTGTGAAGTTGATTCGTCCAACGGCACAAGAAAACCAACATCAAAAAGTGATGTTTTGCAAAATAAAGTATCGCCAAACGCCCTATTCAGAACTGCAGACGACAATTCCTTTACAAATCAGATGCCTAGAGGCATGATCTGAAGCCATTTCCTGTGCGATTAGCGTTACTTGCAGCTGAATATCTATGGCGGCGACCTCCCCCAATACGGCCTCAAGCATGCCGATGTCCGGACTGGCGCGTTCACTCTTGCAAGCGGCCGCCTGCGACCGCACAGGCGGAAAGCTCAGCAAGAAAGCGGCCAGCGAAAAAATCCCGTTGATCGATGCGCTGCTGCAAAGGCCATCGACACCCGCGCGCTGGCCGTCTTCTGCTCTGAGACTTTCGGTTATCCGATGATGGATTTTTCCGCGTTCAACATCAATCCTGCCTGAAAAGGCCATAGATGCCAAGCTGATGCAGAGCCAGCGCGTGATGGCGTTGGCCAAGCGCGGCAACAAGGTATCGGTCGCGATCTCGGACCCGACCAATACCCAGGCGCTGGACCAGATCAAGTTCCAGACCGAAATCGACGGTCGAACCGGTGATCGTCCACCATGATCTGCTCCTGCAACTAATAGAAAAACTAGGCCAGAGCGCCGAGCAAAATCTGAACGAATTGATCGGCGACGATCTCGACATCGACTTCATGGAAGCCGATACTGCGGCGCCAGCCGATGCCGCCAGCACCGACATCGATGACGCGCCGGTGGTGCAATTCCTGCAAAAAATCTTGCTCGACGCCATCAATATGGGCGCGTCCGACGTGCATTTCGAACCGTTTGAGAAGTATTACCACATCCGTTTCCGGGTCGACGGCATATTGCGCGAAGTAGCCCAGCCGCCGCTGGCGATCAAGGAAAAGCTGGCTTCGCGCATCAAGGTCATTTCCAGGCTCGACATTTCCGAAAAGCGCGTGCCGCAGGATGGCCGCATGAAACTGGTGCTGTCGAAGACCCGCGCGATCGATTTCCGGGTCAGCACCCTGCCGACCCTGTTTGGCGAAAAAATCGTCATGCGTATCCTGGATGCGACCCAAGCACAGATGGGCATCGATGCGCTGGGTTACGAGCCTGACCAAAAAGAAATCCTGATGAACGCCATCCAGCGTCCTTACGGCATGGTGCTGGTGACCGGCCCGACCGGTTCGGGCAAGACCGTTTCACTGTATACCTGCCTGAATGTCCTCAACAAGCCCGGCATCAACATCTCGACTGCAGAAGATCCGGCCGAGATCAACTTGCCCGGCGTGAACCAGGTCAATGTCAACGACAAGGCCGGCCTGACCTTTGCAGTTGCGCTGAAGTCATTCCTGCGCCAGGATCCGGACATCATCATGGTCGGCGAGATCCGTGACCTGGAAACCGCTGACATCGCCATCAAGGCGGCGCAAACCGGCCACATGGTGTTTTCCACGCTGCACACCAACGACGCGCCGTCGACATTGACGCGCCTGATGAACATGGGCGTGGCGCCTTTCAACATTGCATCCTCGGTCATCCTGATTACCGCGCAGCGGCTGGCACGGCGCCTATGCAACTGCAAACAGCCGACCGAAATTCTCGATGCCGTATTGATTAGGCCGGCTTCAAGGAAGACGAGCTGGACGGCAGCTGGCAGCCCTACAAGCCGGTCGGCTGCGAACGCTGCAACGGCAGCGGCTACAAGGGCCGGGTCGGCATTTATCAGATCATGCCGATTACGGAAGAAATCGAACGCATCATTCTTGCCAACGGCAGCGCGCCGGAAATCGAACGGCAAGCCAAGCTGGAAGGGGTAAGATCTTTGCGCGAGTCAGGCCTGATGAAGGTCAGGCAGGGACTGACCAGCCTGGAAGAAATTCTCGGCTGCACCAACGAATAAACAAGGAGACAAAGCATGGCAACCGCATCACGCAAAGCCGCAAGCGCGCGCCAGTGAAAGAGTCGATCTTTGCCTGGGAAGGCAAGGACAAGACGGGAAAAATCGGTCCGCGGCGAAATGCGTGCCGGCGGCGAAGCGGTCGTCAACGTGACATTGCGGCGCCAGGGCATCCTGGTCACAAAGATCAAGAAAAAAACCTTCCGCAGCGGCAAGAAAATACCGAAAAGGACATCTCGCTATTCACCCGTCAATTGGCCACCATGATGAAAGCCGGCGTCCCGCTGCTGCAATCGTTCGACATCGTGGCCAAGGGGCAATGCCAATCCGTCCGTATCCAAACTGATCCAGGATATCCGCGCCGACGTCGAAACCGGTATCCAGCCTGAATCAGGCCTTCCGAAAATTCCCGCTGTATTTCGACCCGCTGTTCTGCAATCTGGTTGGCGCCGGCGAACAGGCCGGTATTCTGGAAGACTTGCTGACGCGGCTGGCGGTCTACAAGGAAAAAACCATCGCCATCAAGGGCAAGATCAAATCGGCGATGTTTTATCCGGTCTCCATCCTGGTGGTCGCCTTTGTCGTTACGGCCGTGATCATGATCTGGGTGGTGCCCGCATTCAAGGATGTATTCAAGAGCTTTGGTGCGGACCTGCCGGCGCCGACTCTGTTCGTGATGGCGATTTCCGATTTTTTCGTTAAATATTGGTACATCATTTTCGGCGTCATTTTCGTCGGCCTGTATTTTTCTTCCAGGCCTGGCAAGCGTTCGCCAAAGGTGCAGCGATTCATGGATACCGCCTTGCTCAAGGCGCCCATTTTCGGTGAAGTGATACGCAAGGCCACCATCGCCCGCTGGACCAGAACGCTGGCCACCATGTTCGCCGCCGGCGTGCCGCTGGTTGAGTCGCTTGATTCGGTCGGCGGCGCCGCCGGCAATTCGTCTATCTCGATGCCACCAGGAAAATCCAGAGCCGAAGTCAGTACCGGCACCAGCCTGACCGTCGCCATGCAGAATGCCGATGTTTTTCCCGAACATGGTGACGCAGATGGTCTCGATCGGCGAAGAATCCGGCGCGCTGGATCAGATGCTGGGCAAGGTTGCCGATTTTTATGAAGCCGAAGTCGATGATGCAGTGGATGCGATGTCGAGCCTGATGGAGCCGCTCATCATGGTGATTTTGGGCGTACTGATTGGCGGTCTGGTGATCGCCATGTACTTGCCTATCTTCAAATTGGGGTCGGTGGTCTGATGCTGGATATTTTCTTTTTTGCAGCGCCCGGCGACCTGCCGAGCGCTGCATTGGCAGGCCTGTTTGGCCTGTTGATCGGCAGCTTTCTGAACGTGGTCATTCATCGCATGCCAAAGATGATGCAGCAGGAATCAGACAATTATGTTGCCCATGAAAGCGGCTAAGCCACTACCGCATACCGAACCCTTCAACCTGATGCTGCCACGCTCTGCCTGCCCGCAGTGCGGGCACCAGATCACTGCGCTGGAGAACATTCCGGTTGTCAGCTATCTCGTCTTGCGCGGCAAATGCTCCGGATGTAAAACACCGATTTCTGTGCGTTACCCGATCATCGAACTGCTGACAGGGACCTTGTCCGCCTTTCTGATATGGCGTTTCGGCAGTGGACTGGCCGGTCTCGCCACATTGATATTCGCCTATCTGCTGATCGCGATGACCTTCATCGACGCAGACACACAGCTGTTGCCTGACGACCTGACCTTGCCGCTGTTATGGCTCGGCTTATTGGTCAACCTGCAGGCCACTTTCGTGCCATTATCAGACGCGGTCATTGGTGCGGCGGCTGGCTATCTCTCCTTATGGTCGATTTACTGGCTCTTCAAGCTCGTCACAGGCAAGGAAGGGATGGGTTATGGTGATTTCAAGCTGTTGGCGGCGCTAGGTGCATGGCTGGGCTGGAGCATACTGCCCTCATCCTGTTGCTGTCTTCGGTAGTCGGCGCCATCGTCGGGATTTGCCTGATTGTCTTTAACAAGCGTGGACGCGACAACCCGATCCCTTTCGGCCCCTACCTGGCAGCTGCCGGCATGATCGCGCTGCTGTATGGCAAACCCATTGCGCACCATGCGCTAGGTTTTTTAATTTAAGTTCAGATGATTTCCACTGAACAATTTTCGGTAGGCCTGACCGGTGGCATCGGCAGCGGCAAGACCACGGTAGCCAATATGTTTGCCGCGCGTGGTGCCGCCATCATCGACACCGACCTGATCGCACATCAATTGTGTGCCTCGGGAGGGGCGGCAATCCCGGATATCCGCGCGCAATTCGGCGCCTCCTTCATTACTCCTGAAGGGGCGATGGATCGGGCCAGGATGCGGGAACATGTATTTGCCGATCCCGCTGAAAAGAAACGGCTGGAATCCATCCTGCATCCGTTGATACGCGCTGAAACCGAGCGCGCTGCGCGGCAGGCACAGGGCATTTACACGATATTCGTGGTACCGCTGCTGATTGAATCGGGCAACTGGATACAACGCGTATCCCGCGTGCTGGTAATCGATTGCCCCGAATCGCTCCAGATTGAACGCGTGATGGCACGCAATGGTTTGGTCGAAACACAAGTCCGTGCCATCATGCTGCAACAGGCATCGCGTGCAGACCGATTAGCCGCCGCCGATGATGTCATTACCAATGACGGCGATGCCGCAACGCTGGCGCCACAAGTCGATCGCTTGCACCATTTATATGCTGCCTTGGCTGGCGGCAGGTCCGGCAAACCGTAGTAACGTTTGTAATTTGACGCAGCATCGTTCAGAATCACACCATAATGCCTATTTCCGGGACCCTACTTTGATTGTCTACGAATACCCTTTCAACGAGCGTATTCGCACGTTGTTGCGGCTGGAAGACCTGTATGAGAAGTTCACCTTCTTTTTACATCAGGAACATGCGCTGCAGCACCATGTCGCACTTTCCACCATTTTCGAGATGCTCGAGGTGGCGGGTCGTGCCGACTTGAAATCCGATCTATTGCAAGAACTTGAGCGCCAAAGACAAACTTTACTCGGCTTTAAAGCAAATCCTAATGTGCAGGCCGAACGGCTGGACGAAATTCTGCGCGAACTGGATCGGGTCAGCAGCGCATTGATTGCAGCGCAAGGAAAGACCGGCCAGAATATACGTGACAATGAGTGGCTGATGAGCATCCGCGGCCGCACCATCATCCCGGGCGGCGCTTGTGAATTCGACTTGCCCTCGTACTATGCATGGCAGCAGCGCCCGGCCCGACAACGCTTTGACGATATTTCCAATGGTTTGCGCCACTGACGCCGTTATTCGAGGCGCTCAGCCTGGTATTGCGCTTGCTCAGGGAGTCCGGCAGCACCTCCAAAATCATTGCACAGTCCGGCAGCTACCAGCAGATGCTGCAGGGCAAAATCTATCTGATGTTGCGCCTGAATATCGATGAGACGCTCGGCTACATTCCCGAAATTTCCGCCAACAAATACATGCTCTGGGTACGTTTCACCTCGCAGGACGGCAACATGAAGCCGAAATCCTTTGAGGGCGATGTCCCGTTCGAACTCACCCTCTGTAATTTCTGAATATGTCACACAATGGCCACTTTTGTCGATTGCCCAACCTGCCACTGCAAGGTCGAATGGAAGGAAGAAAACAAGTTCCGTCCGTTTTGCTCCGAACGATGCAAACAGATCGATCTCGGCGCCTGGGCCGAAGAAAAATATACGATCCCCGCCGTCAATCCGGCCGAGGATAGCGATGATGACGGCCAATTGCCGTCTTGATCGGATAAGCGCCGGATAATTCGCCTACACAAGGAGTCCGCATGTCGCGCTTGCTGGTATCGGCACAACTGTTGCTCATTGTCCTGATCGCATTCCCGTTCCACATTGCGCAATTGAGCGCACTGAATATCGGCCTGTTCGCCTTGGGCTTGATGGTCGGGGTTGCCGCCGATCACGGCGATGCCTTCGCGCAGTTTCAGCGTGATGCCGGAACCGACCCGCGAGGGCGAACTGGTGACGCGCGGCATCTACCGCCATGTCCGCCATCCGATGTACCTGGCGGTGCTGCTATGCGGATTGGCTGCCTGTCTGGCGTATGGGTCCGCTCTCAAATGGGGCCTGCTGGCATTGCTGGCCGGCGTGCTGATTGCGAAGATCCGGCGGGAAGAACGATTGCTGCTGGCACGCTTCGAAGACTACGCCGCCTATCGCTTGCGAACCAAGGCACTGATCCCGTATCTGATCTGAATTTATAACTAGGCCGCCGGATAGCGCAGCTGGTCCAGCCATGCGAGCAGCGGAATGGTTGCCGGCAGCAGCGGCGCGACACCGACGCTGCCCTGCCACGCGAATGCCTGCCCTTCCAGGCTCTGCGGCTCGCCGCGCCATTCGCGGCTGATGTAGAAATGCAGCCGCACATGCGCATGCGGATAGACATGCTCGACGCCGCACCATGGCTCGGCGCTGACGATTTCGACTCCCAGCTCTTCGACGAACTCGCGCTTCAACGCATCCAGGATCGCCTCGCCCGGCTCCACCTTGCCGCCCGGGAATTCCCAATAACCGGCATAAGGCTTGCCCGCCGGACGCTGCGCCAGCAGCACATCGCCGTTCGGCTGCATCAGGATGCCGACTGCGACTGCAATCGGTGTGTTATTCGAATCTGGCATCACAAGGGCTTCCAACAAGGGTTTCAGGGGCAAATAAATACTGCTGCCAGTATTAAAATATACCGCAATGAATCATTGCGGCGAACACATATATTTTTCAACATACCCCCCACTAATCCTGCATTTTCCCGGCATGATCCTTGGCGAACTGCCAGGCCACGCGGCCGGAGCGCGAACCGCGCTGCAAGGCCCAGCGCAGCGCATCGGCGCGGGCCGACTCGATTTGCCCGGCATCGCAACCGAACGAGCCCAGCCAGTGCGCGACGATATCCAGATAATCGTCCTGCTTGAACGGATAAAACGATACCCACAGGCCGAAACGCTCGGACAGGGAGATTTTTTCCTCGACCGTCTCGCCCGGATGCAGGTCGCCATCGTCGCTGCGCTTGTAGCTCTCGTTGTCGGACAATCGTCTCCGGCAACAGGTGGCGGCGGTTGGAGGTGGCGTAAATCAGCACATTGTCCGACTGCGCGGCGATGCTGCCGTCGAGCGCGACTTTCAGCGCCTTGTAGCCGCCCTCGCCCTCCTCGAAACTCAGGTCATCGCAAAAGATGATGAAGCGCTCCGGCCGCCCGGCGACCAGGTCGACGATATCGGCCAAATCGGCCAGGTCGCCCTTGTCGACCTCGATCAGGCGCAGGCCTTGCGCCGCATACTGGTTCAGGCAAGCCTTGATCAGCGAAGACTTGCCGGTGCCGCGGGCGCCGGTCAGCAGCACGTTGTTGGCCGGCCGGCCCTGCACGAACTGCTGCGTATTCTGCTCTATCTGCTGCTTTTGCGCCGCGATATTGTGCAAATCATCCAAACGGATGTGCGCGATATGTGCCACCGGCTGCAGGAATCCGGTGCTTTGACCGCCGCGCTTGCGCCAGCGGAAAGCGGTGGCGCGCTGCCAGTCGGTTGCATGCGCCGGCGGCGGCAGGATGGATTCGAGGCGCGCCAGCAGCGCTTCGGCACGGAGGAGAAATTGATCGAGTTGTGTCATGGCGAAGGAGGAGAAATTCAAGCTGACCCCTGATGCAGGTGCATCAAGGGCGATGCAGCGACGGCTTAAGAGCGGTAATCGGCGTTGATGGTCACATACTCATGCGACAGATCGCAGGTCCAGACGGTGGCCGCTGCAGTCCCGCGCGCCAGCGTCACGCGGGTGGTGATTTCGCTTTGCTGCATCACGCGCTGGCCGTCCTGTTCGCGGTAATCCGGATTGCGCCCGCCGTTTTTGGCGACCCAGACATCGTCCAGATACAGGTTCAGCTTGCTGACGTCGAGATCGTCGACGCCGGCATAACCGATCGCGGCCAGAATCCGGCCCAGGTTCGGATCGGAAGCGAAGAAAGCGGTTTTCACCAGCGGCGAATGGGCGATCGAATACGCGATCTTGCGGCATTCCTCTTCGCTCTTGCCCTGCTCCACCGTGATCGTCATGAACTTGGTCGCGCCCTCGCCATCGCGGATGATCATCTGCGCCAGCTGCTGCGCGTGAGCGATCACCGCCGCTTCCAGCGCCGCATAGTCGGCCGAGCCGATATCGTTGATTTCCAGCGCGGCAGTGCCGGTGGCGATCAGCATGAAGGAATCGTTGGTCGAGGTATCGCCGTCGATGGTGATGCAATTGAAGGACTTGTTCGCAGTCACCTTGACCAGATGATCGAGCACTGCCTGCGAGACTTTCGCATCGAAGGCCAGAAAGCCCAGCATGGTCGCCATGTTCGGCTTGATCATGCCGGCGCCCTTGCTGATGCCGGTCATGGTGATGCTGACGCCGTTGATGACGACGCTGCGCGACGCCGCCTTGGGCTGGGTGTCGGTGGTCATGATCGCTTCGGCCGCATTGAACCAGTTGTCTTCGGTCAGGTTCGCAATCGCCTGCGGCAGGCCGGCGACGACGCGGTCGAGCGGCAACGGCTCCAGGATCACGCCGGTAGAGAACGGCAGGATCTGCTCCGCATCGCAGCCGAGCAAGTCGGCCAGCGCGGCGCAGGTCGCATTGGCGTCGGCCAGACCGGACTCGCCGGTACCGGCATTGGCATTGCCGGTATTGACGACCAGCGCGCGGATGCCCTTGCCGGATTGCTGCACCGCGGCCAGATGCGCCTTCGACACCTGCACCGGCGCCGCGCAAAAACGGTTGGTGGTGAACACGCCGGCCACGGTGGCGCTGTCAGCCAGACGCAGCACCAGCAAATCCTTGCGATTCGGTTTTTTGATGCCCGCTTCGGCATGGCCTAGCTGGATGCCCGCGACGGGCTTGAGTTGTGCGGCGACAGGGAGAGGAGAATTGACGGCCATGTTGTGATCACTCTAGCGATAGACGAAAAACGTATTGTAATCGTTATGCCGGCATTGGCGAGGCAACGCATGTGCATACGATAAAAGCCGTCCGCACCCGGGAAGCTGATTGCGGCAAGGACTGATCAATACGCCAAACTGACGTTGAAACCGTTGAAGTGGGTGCCGCTCCGTCAAATGATTGGCTACGGGTCAATTATGAATATTTCCGTTTGAAAGAAAAATACAAGAGTGGGAAAATGATTGTTCCGAATTTCAAACAGATTGTGTGCTGGCATGGACTTATTCAAAGCGATCAGCGTCTTCGTCAAGGTCGCGGAAAGCGGCAGCCTGACGGCCGCCGCCGTCGCGCTGGACATCTCGAACCCGTCGGTAACCCGCCATCTGGCCGACCTGGAAGGCCATCTGGGAGCGCGCCTGTTCAATCGCAGCACGCGGCGCCTGAGCCTGACGGAAACCGGCGCCGTGTTTCTGGAACGCAGCAAGCAGCTGCTGTCCGATCTGGAAGAGGCGACGTCGGCCGCCAACTCCAGCACTGCCAGTCCGGGCGGCATCTTAAGGATCAACGCGCCGATCTCGTTTGCGGTCAGCCATCTGGCCCGCGTGCTGCCGCATTATTCCGAGCGCTATCCGAAGATCAGCCTGGACGTGTCGCTGTCGGACCGGGTGGTGAATCTGGTGGAAGAGGGTTACGACCTGGCAATCCGCATCGGGCGCATCCAGGACTCCAGCCTGGTGGCGCGCAAGATCGCACCGATCAGGATTGTGCTGTGCGCGGCACCGGCCTATCTGGAGCGGCACGGCACGCCCGTGGTGCCGGACGACCTGAAACAGCACCATTGCCTGAGCTACAGTTATGCGGCGACACCGGACGAATGGCAATTCGAGCATGAAGGGAAAACCCATGCGGTGCGCATCAAGGGGCCGATGCATGCCAACAACGGCGACCTGTTGCGCGCAGCGGCACTGGCCGGGATGGGCATCATCCTGCAACCGTCATTTATCGTCGGTGACGATCTGCGCAGCAAGAAACTGATTCCGCTGCTGCCAGGCTATACGGCTGCGATGACGCATATGTATGCGGTCTATCCGAGCCGCCAGCACCTGTCGGCCAAAGTGCGCACCTTCGTCGACTATCTGGTCGAACAGTTCGGCGACAATCCTTACTGGGACCGGGAGCTGCAGGCCGGCTGAGGCGGCTTTTTCAATGGCTGAAGCGACCTACCGCCGATTCCATTCGAAACCGCTTCACAGCCCGATAATTTTGTAAAAAACAGGGAGTATCGTCATTTTCATGGCACTTCCCGCACATATTTATTAGCGATATAAAATATACCCCCGTCCGTATATAGCAGGCACTCAAACCGCACTTGAGCCCGGACACCGGTTCCTGCGCTACGCTTTTCGGGCCTGTCACCGTCAGCGCGCCTCCGATGAGCGAGATGCGCAATATCAGTTCCTCAAAATAAAAAAAGACGGGCAACGCCCGTCTTTTAAATCGCGACTACTCGAAAAACTTACGCCAGTTTCCCGTGGCACTGCTTGAACTTCTTGCCGCTGCCGCAAGGGCAAGGATCGTTGCGTCCGGCTTTGAACTCCTGATTCTGAGCCGATCCAGAGGCAATGGCAGTCGGCGCCAGCAACTCCTCCGGCGCCGCATTGGCATCGAAGTCGGCATGCTGGTAATGCACATTCTCGACATGCGATTGCGACAATTCTTCCTCTGCTGCATCGATTTCCTCGCGCGACTGGATCTTGACCGTCATCACGATCTTGACCACATCATCCCGGATCATGTCGAGCATCTGACCGAACAATTCAAACGCTTCGCGCTTGTATTCCTGCTTCGGATTTTTCTGCGCATAGCCGCGCAGATGGATACCCTGACGCAGATGATCGAGCGCCGCCAGATGTTCGCGCCAGTGCGAATCGACGCTTTGCAGCATCACGCTGCGCTCGAAACCGGCAAACGATTCCTTGCCGACGATCTCGATCTTGGCTTGATAAGCATCGTCGGCCGCCTTCAGCACGCGCTGCAGCAGATCGTCTTCAGTCAGGTTCGGCTCCGCCGTCAGCAACTGTGCCAAGGACAGATCCAGCTGCCACTCATTGGCCAGGATCGCATCCAGCGACTTGATGTCCCATTGTTCTTCCAGCGACTCTTCCGGCACGTAAGTGCGGAACAATTCGGTAAACACGCCATGGCGCAGGGAGGCGATCAACTCCGACACGTCTTGCGACTCCAGCAATTCATTGCGCTGCTGGTAAATCACTTTGCGCTGGTCATTGGCCACATCGTCGTATTCGAGCAACTGCTTGCGGATGTCGAAGTTGCGTGCTTCCACCTTGCGCTGGGCGGATTCGATCGAACGCGACACGATGCCGGCCTCGATCGGCTCGCCTTCCGGCATCTTCAGGCGATCCATGATGGCGCGCACGCGGTCGCCGGCAAAGATGCGCAGCAAGGCGTCGTCCAGCGACAGATAGAAACGCGACGAACCCGGGTCGCCCTGACGACCGGAGCGGCCGCGCAACTGGTTGTCGACCCGGCGCGACTCATGGCGCTCGGTACCGATGATGTGCAGGCCGCCGGCTGCAACGACCTGTTCATGCAGCGCCTGCCAGCCGTCGCGCAACTGGTGCGCCCTGGCTTGCTTTTCCGCATCGGACAAGGCGTCATCGGCCTCGGCCATCTGGATCTGTTTCTCGACGTTGCCGCCCAACACGATATCGGTACCGCGACCGGCCATATTGGTCGCAATCGTGATCGCTTCCGGGCTGCCGGCCTGGGCAATGATTTCCGCCTCGCGCGCATGCTGCTTCGCATTGAGCACGTTGTGCGGCAGCTTGGCTTGGTCGAGAATGCCCGACAACAATTCGGAGTTTTCAATCGAGGTGGTGCCGACCAGCACCGGCTGGCCGCGCTGGTAGCAATCCTGGATATCGACCAGCATCGCCTGATACTTTTCCTGCGCGGTCTTGTAGACCTGATCCTGGCGATCCTTGCGCTGATTCGGCTTGTTCTGCGGAATCACCACGGTTTCCAGTCCGTAAATTTCCTGGAACTCGTAGGCTTCGGTATCGGCAGTGCCGGTCATGCCGGACAGCTTGCCGTACATGCGGAAGTAATTCTGGAACGTGATCGACGCCAGCGTCTGGTTCTCGTTCTGGATCTTGACGCCTTCCTTGGCTTCGACCGCCTGGTGCAAGCCATCCGACCAGCGCCGTCCGGTCATCAGGCGGCCGGTGAATTCATCGACGATCACGACTTCATTGTTCTGCACCACATAATGCTGATCCTTGAAGAACAAGGCATGCGCGCGCAGCGCTGCGTACAGATGGTGCACCAGCGTGATGTGGGTGGCGTCATACAGCGAGCCGCCTTCGGCCAGCAGGCCCATTTCGGTCAGGATCTGCTCGGCCCTCTCATGTCCGGCTTCGGTCAGCAAGACCTGATGCGACTTCTCGTCCTTGGTGTAATCGCCCGGCACCTCGACCTTGCCTTTGCCGTCCGGCGTTTCTTCACCGATCTGCAAGGTCAGCAGCATCGGCACTTCATTCATTTTGTAATACAGGTCGGTGTGGTTTTCAGCCTGGCCGGAGATGATCAGCGGCGTGCGCGCCTCATCGATCAGGATCGAATCGACCTCATCGACGATCGCGAAATTCAGGCTGCGCTGCACCCGGTCAGCGGCTTCGAACACCATGTTGTCGCGCAGATAATCGAAACCGAATTCATTGTTGGTGCCGTAGGTGATGTCCGAATTGTAGGCGACCTGCTTGTCGTCGTGCTCCATCTGCGACAGGTTCACGCCGGTAGTCAGGCCGAGCCAGCCATACAGGCGCCCCATCCCTTCCGCATCGCGCTGCGCCAGGTAATCATTGACGGTCACCACGTGCACGCCGTTGCCGGGCAGCGCATTCAGATAGGCGGCCAGCGTCGCCATCAGGGTCTTGCCTTCGCCGGTTCCCATTTCAGCGATTTTTCCGTAATGCAATACCATGCCGCCGATTAGCTGCACGTCGAAATGGCGCATCTTCAGCACCCGCTTGCTGGCCTCGCGGCACACAGCGAACGCCTCAGGCAGCAGATCGTCGAGTTTTTCGCCATTCGCGATACGCTGCTTGAAAGCCGGTGTCATCGCTTGCAACTCGGCGTCGGAAAGCGCTTCCATCTTCGGCTCAAGCGCATTGATCACTTGCACGGTCTTTTTGTATTGCTTGAGCAGTCGCTGATTGCGGCTACCGAAAATCTGGGTCAGTAATGACATACTCGAATTCTAGAAAAGGCGCCGGGAAAAAGACTCGATGCGTATTGCGCAAACAACGCAAGGAGCCGGACTATGGCAAAAAAAGTAAATTTTATCATGCGACCCATGCCAGATTGGGGTAACACAGAGGTAAACAAGGCTCAAGTGACGTCATTGCGCAGATAGTGACGCATGCAGCAGAGAGCCGTGTATTTTATTTGTTCATCAGAGCGGCCATTTTTGCCTGGTCGGCACCGGCCAGCAAGAACTTGTTCGGATCTTGCGGCACGCCTTTGACGCGCACCTCGAAATGCAGATGGGCCCCGGTCGAACGCCCGGTCGAGCCGATATCCGCCACATGCTCGGCACGCCCGACGATATCGCCTACCTTCACCAGCAATCTGGACGCATGCGCGTAACGGGTGATGATGCCATTGCCATGGTCGATCTCCAGCATATTACCGAACTGATAATGAAACTCCGCTGCGATCACGACGCCGCCCGCGGCCGCGACGATCGGCGTACCGCGCGGCGCCGGGAAATCGATGCCCTCGTGAAAAGTGCTGCGGCCGGTAAACGGATCGAAACGCATGCCAAAACCCGAAGCCACGTAATTCACGTTGACCGGCTGAATCGTCGGCAACAACTTCGACTTGATCTTGTCCGTCATCAGCGTGGTTTCGACCACGTTCATGTAATCGGTGCGATGCTCGATATCTTGCGCCAGCGCGTCCAGCAGTTTCTGGAACTCGGTCAGACTCAAATCTGGTGCGTCCGGTCCGGCCTGCAGAAAGGGCGCGGCGCCACCGCGGCCGGGACGCTCCCTGAAGTTGAATGCTTCCGGCTTCACGCCGGCCAAACCCTGCACCCGCTCGCCCAGCGCATCCAGCCGCACCAGTTGCGCCTGCATTTCACCCAGCTTGCTCGCCATCACGGCCAGATTTTCCTTCAGATAGCGGTCTTTATTGCCGCTCTCTGGCGGCGCCGCAGTACCGAGCAGGTCACGCAGGAAAGGGGATTGGATATCGGCCGCAAAGCGCAGCGTCAACCCATGCAGCATGAGCGCCCCCGCCATCACCAATGCCAGCATGGCCAGCAGCAGCCACGCCAGATGCCGGTGTGTCAGCGTGATGGATTTGGCCTGCGTGAAACGGGGGTGCAACAGAATTATTTGCATCTCGACTCCTCTGGCTCAACCATCCTGCAGCAGGTGTGATAAGGTTCAAAGATGATGCGAACACCCTCTTACACCCCTTACCAACGCAGTACTCGCCCGACCAAATCGCCCCTCAGCGCAACCGGCGCGGCCGATTTTCTGCGTGCAAACGACAAGATGGCAGCCATCATGCCGGCGGTCATGCGCATGGCTGCCTTGCAAAAAGATTGTGCCGAGACACTGCCTGCGATGTTCGAAGCCTGCGCCATCCTGCAATTTGAATCCGGCCAACTGGTGCTGTCGACGCCGAATGCGGCAATCGCAGCAAAACTGAAGCAGCAGCTACCGAAACTGCAGGACGCTTTACAGCAGCGAGGATGGCAGGTTAACGCAATACGGCTCAAAGTGCAAGTGACGAAAATCCTTGAAAAATCAATCCCTTGCAAGCAACTGACGCTGCCGCAACAGGCGATGTCCGCACTCGCGGTACTGGCCGACACGCTGGAAACTTCGCCCCGCAATGAAGCGCTGAAAGCCGCCATCAAGGCCATGGTGCAACGTCATCGCGACGGCTGACAAGCGCTGAAAGCCAGCCAATGAGAAAATCTGGCACTCAAATATACCCCTATCGAGTATATTTTAATGCCCTTTAAAATCAAGCGGCAGGCCATGCATTTTGATTGATACCCCCCAACAAATTCCGCCCATCTAACTTTTCAGTATAAAAAAACCCGCTCGAAAGCGGGTCGCGGTACATTCCCGGTGGTGCTGCCTCAGTTCCGCGCCCATTCCTGGCGTGCTTGGTCGGCATAAGCGCGCGGCGCGGATTCCAGCGTATCGAAACTGACGATTTCATACGCGTCCGGTTGTGCCAGCAACACCCGCAGCAACTGGTTGTTCAAGCCATGTCCGGACTTGTGCGCGGTATAACTGGCCAGCAACGGATGTCCGACCAGATACAAATCGCCGATCGCATCCAGTATCTTGTGACGCACGAATTCGTCGTCATAGCGCAGGCCGTCCTTGTTCAGGATCCGGTATTCATCCATCACGATCGCATTTTCCAGCGACCCACCGCGCGCCAGACCCAGGCCGCGCAGCGTCTCGACATCCTGCATGAAGCCGAAGGTGCGCGCACGCGCCACATCCTTGACGTAGGAAACCTGGCTGAAATCGACTTCTGCGCGCTGGCTGGTGCCATCTACCGCCGGGTGATTGAATTCAATGAAAAAATTCAATTTGAAGCCGTCGAACGGATCTAGTCGCGCCCATTTCTCGGCAGCGCCCTGGCCTTCGCGGATTTCGACTGATTTTTTTACCCGGATAAATTTTTTCGCGGCATTCTGTTCTTGCAATCCAGCTTGTTGCAACAGATACACGAATGAGGATGCCGAGCCATCCATGATCGGGATTTCTTCTGCACTGACATCGATATACAGGTTATCGATCCCCAGTCCGGCACAGGCCGACATCAGATGCTCTACCGTGGAGACCCTGGCGCCATCTTTGATCAGCGTCGATGCCATGCGGGTATCCCCGACACTGGCGGCAGAAACCGGAAAATCCACGACCGGATTCAAATCGACGCGGCGAAATACGATCCCGGTATCCGGCGCGGCAGGCCGCAAGGTCAGTTCAACTTTTGTGCCGGAGTGAAGTCCGACACCAATTGTCTTGACGAGATTTTTGACGGTTCTTTGTTTCAGCATACTGGCATTATAACTACCAACCGGACAGTCAGTAATCGCTTGAGCGGGCATTGTGGGACAAAAACGACGCCCAGCCGCCGTCACCACCAGTCAATGCATGCAGCCTGATTGCCTCGGAAAATGAAAAACGGCGCCTGAAGCGCCGTTTTTCATTCAAACAATGGCTTAGCCCAACTGTGCCAGCAAAGTTTCCGCGTTCGACACTTCGAATGCGCCGCCTTGTTCAACATTGAGTTGCGTCACAACGCCATCCTCGACCAGCATCGAATAACGCTGGGAACGGGTGCCCATGCCGAATTTGGAGAAATCAGCATCCAGGCCAAGCGCCTTGCTGTAAGCGGCATTGCCGTCTGCCATCATGCGCACCACGCCGGTCGCTTTCTGATCGCGGCCCCAGGCTCCCATCACGAATGCGTCGTTGACCGAGATGCACCAGATTTCATCTACGCCCTTGGCCTTGAGCTCAGCAGCATGCTTGACATAGCCTGGCACATGTTGTGCCGAGCAGGTCGGTGTGTAAGCACCAGGCAGGCCGAAAATCGCGATTTTTTTCCCTTTTGCCAAGTCGCTCACATTGAATGTATTTGGGCCAAGCGCACAGCCTTCTGTTGCCGATTCGATGAATTCTGCCAATGCGCCTTCAGGCAAACGGTCGCCGATTTTAATAGTCATGCTGGACTCCTATGAATGTGTTCTGGAATGAAAAACGCCGCGCAAACCTTAGCGCGGCGTGCAGACTGCAGTATGCCTGAGTCTGTTTTTTTCTGCAGAAGAGCGAACTCTATTCCAAGTGACTAACAGGCCGGCAACTAGATGCCAGCCATGCCAGCAAACTCAGTCCGCTTGCTTGCGCAGGAAAGCAGGGATGTCGTAAGTTTCCATCCCGTTCTTCTCCAACGCGCGCACAGTCTCTGATGCGGACTGGCTGCGCCATACGGCTGGCGTCTTGAGGCTATCAAACGACGGTGTTGATGCCATGCCATGCTGCATCGAACCAGCGGCAGACGTTGCGCCCATCATCGGCTCGTTGTGCGTTCCGGTACGCAACATAGGCGTCTGCACCAACTGCATCGCTTTCTTGGCACGACCGAGACCGGTTGCAACGACTGTCACACGAATGTCATCGCCCATTGCGTCATCATAGGCAATACCCTGGGCAATCGATGCGTCGGGAGCAGCAAAGGCACGCACTGCAGCCATGACTTCCTTGATTTCCTTACCCTTGAGACCGCGGCTGGCAGTGACATTAACCAGTACGCCACGGGCACCGGACAAATCGATACCATCCAGTAAAGGCGAAGCGACGGCTTGTTCTGCTGCAATACGCGCACGATCTATGCCAGAGGCGGTTGCCGTACCCATCATCGCCTTGCCCTGCTCGCCCATGATGGTCTTGACGTCATTGAAATCGACGTTGATATGACCCGGCACATTGATGATCTCGGCAATCCCCGCGACGGCATTGTTGAGCACGTCATCGGCGTGTTGCAGCCATTCGATCATGCTGTCATCTTCGTAAATTTCTTCCAGCTTTGCGTTCAGGATGATGATCAGCGAATCGACATGCTGGGACAAGGCATCGAGCCCATCATCAGCGATATCCATGCACTTTTGCCCCTCATACGAAAATGGCTTGGAGACCACCGCGACCGTCAGCGCCCCTAGTTCTTTCGCAATTTGAGCAACGATAGGCGCCGCACCGGTACCGGTGCCACCACCCATGCCTGCCGCAATGAAGACCATGTGCGCGCCGCGCAATGCATCTTCGATACGGGCACGCGACTCTTCCGCCAATTGGCGCCCGACTTCTGGCTTCATGCCGGCACCCAGTCCGGTCTCGCCAATCTGGATCACGTTATGCGCCTTGGATTGCAAAAGCGCCTGTGCATCGGTATTGGCGCAAATGAACTCGACCCCGGACACGCCTTTATTGATCATGTGCTGGACTGCATTACCACCCGCACCACCGACGCCGACAACCTTGATCACAGTACCTTGCGTAGCATGATCGACCATATCAAATTCCATGATGCTCCCCTATATCAGTGTGCAGTTATCAGTCGGGAGTCATCATGCAGAATGATGACTGGCGATTGATAACTATCATTTAAACAAAATATCACGTTGCGCTGCAAGATCAAAACAAAACCATTGTCAAACCATCAAAAATTACCTAAAAACCATTCTTTCATGCGCTGCCAGACTGCCTTGACCGTACCATCCTGTTGCGTGACGACATGGCCGCGGTGATACTGCCTTTTTGCCTCCAACAATAAACCGAGAACAGTTGAATAACGCGGGCTACGCACCACGTCGGCGAGCTGCCCGTTATAGACAGGAATACCCATGCGCGTCGGCTTCAGGAAAATATCTTCCGCCAGCTCCACCATGCCGGGAATCATGCCTGATCCACCGGTAATCACGATGCCGCTTGACAGCACTTCCTCATAGCCCGACTCACGCACAACTTGATGCACCAGAGCGAACAGTTCCTCAACCCGTGGTTCGATAACGGCGGCCAGAGCCTGCCGTGACAAGGTGCGCGGACTGCGATCGCCCAATCCGGGCACTTCCAGCGTCTCGCCCGGATCTGCCAACGCCTGCTTGGCAACGCCATAGCGCAATTTGATTTCTTCGGCATCCGGTGTCGGTGTGCGCAAGGCCATCGCAATATCGCTGGTAATCTGATCACCGGCGATCGGTATCACCGAGGTGTGACGAATCGCGCCTTCAGTGAAAATCGCGACATCGGTGGTACCGCCGCCGATATCGATCAACACTACGCCCAACTCTTTCTCATCGGCGGTCAGCACCGCATCGGCGGAAGCCATCGGCTGCAATATCAGGTCGGACACTTCAAGTCCGCAGCGCCGGATGCACTTGACGATGTTCTGCACTGCAGATACCGCGCCGGTCACGATATGCACCTTGACTTCCAGCCGGATGCCGCTCATGCCGATCGGTTCGCGCACGTCTTCCTGATTATCGACGATGAACTCCTGCGGCACGGTATGCAACAACTGCTGATCGGTCGGAATATTGACTGCTTTAGCGGTCTCAATGGCACGCGAAACATCAGTTGCAGTGACTTCCTTATCCTTGATTGCCACCATCCTCTGGAATTGAAACTGCGGATATGGTTGCCGGCGATGCCAGCATAAACATTTCTTATTTTGCAGTCGGCCATCAATTCAGCCTCTTCCAACGCGCGCTGGATCGACTCGACGGTCGCCTCGATATTGACGACAACCCCTTTTTTCAAGCCTTTGGACTCATGCTGCCCAGGCCGATAACTTCATGCCGGCCTTCCGGCATTACCTCGGCTACAATAGCCACAACCTTGGATGTGCCGATATCAAGCCCGACGATCAGATTTTTTGCGTCTTTTGTCATGTCG
>CAWIOX010000033.1:0-213099 GCA_963837775.1 uncultured beta proteobacterium
GGCCGCGCTGGTAGCAATCCTGGATATCGACCAGCATCGCCTGATACTTTTCCTGCGCGGTCTTGTAGACCTGATCCTGGCGATCCTTGCGCTGATTCGGCTTGTTCTGCGGAATCACCACGGTTTCCAGTCCGTAAATTTCCTGGAACTCGTAGGCTTCAGTATCGGCAGTGCCGGTCATGCCGGACAGCTTGCCGTACATGCGGAAGTAATTCTGGAACGTGATCGACGCCAGCGTCTGGTTCTCGTTCTGGATCTTGACGCCTTCCTTGGCTTCGACCGCCTGGTGCAAGCCGTCCGACCAGCGCCGTCCCGTCATCAGGCGGCCGGTGAATTCATCGACGATCACGACTTCATTGTTCTGCACCACATAATGCTGATCCTTGAAGAACAAGGCATGCGCGCGCAGCGCCGCATACAGATGGTGCACCAGCGTGATGTGGGTGGCGTCATACAGCGAGCCGCCTTCGGCCAGCAGACCCATTTCGGTCAGGATCTGCTCGGCCCGCTCATGTCCGGCCTCGGTCAGCAAGACCTGATGTGACTTCTCGTCCTTGGTGTAATCGCCCGGCACCTCGACCTTGCCTTTGCCGTCCGGCGTTTCTTCACCGATCTGCAAGGTCAGCAGCATCGGCACTTCATTCATTTTGTAATACAGGTCGGTGTGGTTTTCAGCCTGGCCGGAGATGATCAGCGGCGTGCGCGCCTCATCGATCAGGATCGAATCGACCTCATCGACGATCGCGAAATTCAGGCTGCGCTGTACCCGGTCAGCGGCTTCGAACACCATGTTGTCGCGCAGATAATCGAAACCGAATTCATTGTTGGTGCCGTAGGTGATGTCCGAATTGTAGGCGACCTGCTTGTCGTCGTGCTCCATCTGCGACAGGTTCACGCCGGTAGTCAGGCCGAGCCAGCCATACAGGCGCCCCATCCCTTCCGCATCGCGCTGCGCCAGGTAATCATTGACGGTCACCACGTGCACGCCGTTGCCGGGCAGCGCATTCAGATAGGCGGCCAGCGTCGCCATCAGGGTCTTGCCTTCGCCGGTTCCCATTTCAGCGATTTTTCCGTAATGCAATACCATGCCGCCGATTAGCTGCACGTCGAAATGGCGCATCTTCAGCACCCGCTTGCTGGCCTCGCGGCAGACAGCGAACGCCTCAGGCAGCAGATCGTCGAGTTTTTCGCCATTCGCGATACGCTGCTTGAAAGCCGGTGTCATCGCTTGCAACTCGGCGTCGGAAAGCGCTTCCATCTTCGGCTCAAGTGCATTGATCACTTGCACGGTCTTTTTGTATTGCTTGAGCAGTCGCTGATTGCGGCTACCGAAAATCTGGGTCAGTAATGACATACTCGAATTCTAGAAAAGGCGCCGGGAAAAAGACTCGATGCGTATTGCGCAAACAACGCAAGGAGCCGGACTATGGCAAAAAAAGTAAATTTTATCATGCGACCCATGCCAGATTGGGGTAACACAGAGGTAAACAAGGCTCAAGTGACGTCATTGCGCAGATAGTGACGCATGCAGCAGAGAGCCGTGTATTTTATTTGTTCATCAGAGCGGCCATTTTTGCCTGGTCGGCACCGGCCAGCAAGAACTTGTTCGGATCTTGCGGCACGCCTTTGACGCGCACCTCGAAATGCAGATGGGCCCCGGTCGAACGCCCGGTCGAGCCGATATCCGCCACATGCTCGGCACGCCCGACGATATCGCCTACCTTCACCAGCAATCTGGACGCATGTGCGTAACGGGTGATGATGCCATTGCCATGGTCGATCTCCAGCATATTACCGAACTGATAATGAAACTCCGCTGCGATCACGACGCCGCCCGCGGCCGCGACGATCGGCGTACCGCGCGGCGCCGGGAAATCGATGCCCTCGTGAAAAGTGCTGCGGCCGGTAAACGGATCGAAACGCATGCCAAAACCCGAAGCCACGTAATTCACGTTGACCGGCTGAATCGTCGGCAACAACTTCGACTTGATCTTGTCCGTCATCAGCGTGGTTTCGACCACGTTCATGTAATCGGTGCGATGCTCGATATCTTGCGCCAGCGCGTCCAGCAGTTTCTGGAACTCGGTCAGACTCAAATCTGGTGCGTCCGGTCCGGCCTGCAGAAAGGGCGCGGCGCCACCGCGGCCGGGACGCTCCCTGAAGTTGAATGCTTCCGGCTTCACGCCGGCCAAACCCTGCACCCGCTCGCCCAGCGCATCCAGCCGCACCAGTTGCGCCTGCATTTCACCCAGCTTGCTCGCCATCACGGCCAGATTTTCCTTCAGATAGCGGTCTTTATTGCCGCTCTCTGGCGGCGCCGCAGTACCGAGCAGGTCACGCAGGAAAGGGGATTGGATATCGGCCGCAAAGCGCAGCGTCAACCCATGCAGCATGAGCGCCCCCGCCATCACCAATGCCAGCATGGCCAGCAGCAGCCACGCCAGATGCCGGTGCGTCAGCGTGATGGATTTGGCCTGCGTGAAACGGGGGTGCAACAGAATTATTTGCATCTCGACTCCTCTGGCTCAACCATCCTGCAGCAGGTGTGATAAGGTTCAAAGATGATGCGAACACCCTCTTACACCCCTTACCAACGCAGTACTCGCCCGACCAAATCGCCCCTCAGCGCAACCGGCGCGGCCGATTTTCTGCGTGCAAACGACAAGATGGCAGCCATCATGCCGGCGGTCATGCGCATGGCTGCCTTGCAAAAAGATTGTGCCGAGACACTGCCTGCGATGTTCGAAGCCTGCGCCATCCTGCAATTTGAATCCGGTCAACTGGTGCTGTCGACGCCGAATGCGGCAATCGCAGCAAAACTGAAGCAGCAGCTACCGAAACTGCAGGACGCTTTACAGCAGCGAGGATGGCAGGTTAACGCAATACGGCTCAAAGTACAAGTGACGAAAATCCTTGAAAAATCAATCCCTTGCAAGCAACTGACGCTGCCGCAACAGGCGATGTCCGCACTCGCGGTACTGGCCGACACGCTGGAAACTTCGCCCCGCAATGAAGCGCTGAAAGCCGCCATCAAGGCCATGGTGCAACGTCATCGCGACGGCTGACAAGCGCTGAAACCAGCCAATGGGAAAATCTGGCACTCAAATATACCCCTATGAGTATATTTTAATGCCCTTTAAAATCAAGCGGCAGGCCATGCATTTTGATTGATACCCCCCAACAAATTCCGCCCATCTACTTTTCAGTATAAAAAAACCCGCTCGAAAGCGGGTCGCCGTACATTCCCGGTGGTGCTGCCTCAGTTTCGAACCCATTCCTGGCGTGTCTGGTCGGCATAAGCGCGCGGCGCAGATTCCAGCGTATCGAAACTGACGATTTCATACGCGTCCGGTTGTGCCAGCAACACCCGCAGCAACTGGTTGTTCAAACCATGTCCGGACTTGTGCGCGGTATAACTGGCCAGCAAAGGATGCCCAACCAGATACAAATCGCCGATCGCATCGAGTATCTTGTGACGCACGAATTCGTCGTCATAGCGCAGGCCGTCCTTGTTCAAAATCCGGTATTCATCCATCACGATCGCATTTTCCAGCGACCCACCGCGCGCCAGACCCAGGCCGCGCAGCGTCTCGACATCCTGCATGAAGCCGAAGGTGCGCGCACGCGCCACATCCTTGACGTAGGAAACCTGGCTGAAATCGACTTCTGCGCGCTGACTGGTGCCATCTACCGCCGGGTGGTTGAATTCAATGAAAAAATTCAATTTGAAGCCGTCGAACGGATCTAATCGCGCCCACTTCTCGGCAGCGCCCTGGCCTTCGCGGATTTCGACTGACTTCTTTACCCGGATAAATTTTTTCGCGGCATTCTGTTCTTGCAATCCAGCTTGTTGCAACAGATACACGAATGAGGATGCTGAGCCATCCATGATCGGGATTTCTTCTGCACTGACATCGATATACAGGTTATCGATCCCCAGCCCGGCACAGGCCGACATCAGGTGCTCTACCGTGGAGACCCTGGCGCCATCTTTGATCAGCGTCGATGCCATGCGGGTATCCCCGACACTGGCGGCGGAAACCGGGAAATCCACGACCGGATTCAAATCGACGCGGCGAAATACGATCCCGGTATCCGGCGCGGCAGGCCGCAAGGTCAGTTCGACTTTTGTACCGGAGTGAAGTCCGACACCAATTGTCTTGACGAGATTTTTGACGGTTCTTTGTTTCAGCATACCGGCATTATAACTACCAACCGGGCAGTCAGTAATCGCTTGAGCGGGCATTGTGGGACAAAAACGACGCCCACCGCCGTCACCACCAGTCAGTGCATGCAGCCTGATCGCCTCGGAAAATGAAAAACGGCGCCTGAAGCGCCGTTTTTCATCCAAACAATGGCTTATCCCAATTGTGCCAGCAAAGTTTCCGCGTTCGACACCTCGAATGCGCCACCTTGTTCAACATTGAGTTGCGTCACAACGCCGTCCTCGACCAGCATCGAATAACGCTGGGAACGGGTGCCCATACCGAATTTAGAGAAATCGGCATCCAGGCCAAGCGCCTTGCTGTAAGCGGCATTGCCGTCTGCCATCATGCGCACCACGCCGGTCGCTTTCTGATCGCGGCCCCAGGCTCCCATCACGAATGCGTCGTTGACCGAGATGCACCAGATTTCATCTACGCCCTTGGCCTTGAGCTCAGCGGCGTGCTTGACATAGCCCGGCACATGTTGTGCCGAGCAGGTCGGTGTGTAAGCACCAGGCAGGCCAAAAATCGCGATCTTTTTCCCTTTTGCCAAGTCGCTCACATTGAACGTATTTGGGCCAAGCGCACAGCCTTCTGTTGCCGATTCGATGAATTCTGCCAATGCGCCTTCAGGCAAACGGTCGCCGATTTTAATAGTCATGCTGGACTCCTATGGATGTGTTCTGGAATGAAAAACGCCGCGCAAACCTTAACGCGGCGTGCAGACTGCAGTATGCCTGAGTCTGTTTTTTTCTGCAGGAGCAGCGAACTCTATTCCAAGTGGCTAACAGGCCGGCAACTCAGATGCCAGCCATGCCAGCAAACTCAATCCGCTTGCTTGCGCAGGAAAGCAGGGATGTCGTAAGTTTCCATCCCGTTCTTCTCCAACGCGCGCACAGTCTCTGACGCGGACTGGCTGCGCCATACGGATGGCGTCTTGAGACTATCAAATGACGGTGTTGATGCCATGCCATGCTGCATCGCACCAGCGGCAGACGTTGCGCCCATCATCGGCTCGTTGTGCGTTCCGGTGCGCAACATAGGCGTCTGCACCAACTGCATCGCTTTCTTGGCACGACCGAGACCGGTTGCAACGACTGTCACACGAATGTCATCGCCCATTGCATCATCATAGGCAATACCCTGGGCAATCGATGCGTCGGGAGCCGCAAAGGCACGCACTGCAGCCATGACTTCCTTGATTTCCTTACCCTTGAGACCGCGGCTGGCAGTGACATTAACCAGTACGCCACGGGCACCTGACAGATCGATACCATCCAGTAAAGGCGAAGCGACGGCTTGTTCTGCTGCAATACGCGCACGATCTATGCCAGAGGCGGTTGCCGTACCCATCATCGCCTTGCCCTGCTCGCCCATGATGGTCTTGACGTCATTGAAATCGACGTTGATATGACCCGGCACATTGATGATCTCGGCAATCCCCGCGACGGCATTGTTGAGCACGTCATCGGCGTGTTGCAGCCATTCGATCATGCTGTCATCTTCGTAAATTTCTTCCAGCTTTGCGTTCAGGATGATGATCAGCGAATCGACATGCTGGGACAAGGCATCGAGCCCATCGTCAGCGATATCCATGCACTTTTGCCCCTCATACGAAAATGGCTTGGAGACCACCGCGACCGTCAGCGCCCCTAGTTCTTTCGCAATTTGAGCGACAATAGGCGCCGCACCGGTACCGGTGCCACCACCCATGCCTGCCGCAATGAAGACCATGTGCGCGCCGCGCAATGCATCTTCGATACGGGCACGCGACTCTTCCGCCAATTGGCGCCCGACTTCTGGCTTCATGCCGGCACCCAGTCCGGTCTCGCCAATCTGGATCACGTTATGCGCCTTGGATTGCAAAAGCGCCTGTGCATCGGTATTGGCGCAAATGAACTCGACCCCGGACACGCCTTTATTGATCATGTGCTGGACTGCATTACCACCCGCACCACCGACGCCGACAACCTTGATCACAGTACCTTGCGTAGCATGATCGACCATATCAAATTCCATGATGCTCCCCTATATCAGTGTGCAGTTATCAGTCGGGAGTCATCATGCAGAATGATGACTGGCGATTGATAACTATCATTTAAACAAAATATCACGTTGCGCTGCAAGATCAAAACAAAACCATTGTCAAACCATCAAAAATTACCTAAAAACCATTCTTTCATGCGCTGCCAGACTGCCTTGACCGTACCATCCTGTTGCGTGACGACATGGCCGCGGTGATACTGCCTTTTTGCCTCCAACAATAAACCGAGAACAGTTGAATAACGCGGGCTACGCACCACGTCGGCGAGCTGCCCGTTATAGACAGGAATACCCATGCGCGTCGGCTTCAGGAAAATATCTTCCGCCAGTTCCACCATGCCGGGAATCATGCCTGATCCACCGGTAATCACGATGCCGCTTGACAGCACTTCCTCATAGCCCGATTCACGCACAACTTGATGCACCAGAGCGAACAGTTCCTCAACCCGTGGTTCAATGACGGCGGCCAGAGCCTGCCGTGACAAGGTGCGCGGACTGCGATCGCCCAATCCGGGCACTTCCAGCGTCTCACCCGGATCTGCCAACGCCTGCTTGGCAACGCCATAGCGCAATTTGATTTCTTCCGCATCCGGTGTCGGTGTGCGCAAGGCCATCGCAATATCGCTGGTAATCTGATCACCGGCGATCGGTATCACCGAGGTGTGACGAATCGCGCCTTCAGTAAAAATAGCAACATCGGTGGTACCGCCACCGATGTCGATCAACACTACGCCCAACTCTTTCTCATCGGCGGTCAGTACCGCATCGGCGGAAGCCATCGGCTGCAATATCAGGTCGGACACTTCAAGTCCGCAGCGCCGGATACACTTGACGATGTTTTGCACTGCAGATACCGCACCGGTCACTATATGCACCTTGACTTCCAGCCGGATGCCGCTCATCCCGATCGGTTCGCGCACGTCTTCCTGATTATCGACAATGAACTCCTGCGGCACGGTATGCAATAACTGCTGATCGGTCGGAATATTGACCGCTTTGGCCGTCTCAATAGCTCGCGAAACGTCTGTTGCCGTGACTTCCTTATCCTTGATTGCTACCATGCCTCTGGAATTGAAGCTGCGGATATGGTTGCCGGCAATGCCTGCATAAACATTTTTTATTTTGCAGTCGGCCATCAATTCTGCCTCTTCCAACGCGCGCTGGATCGACTCGACTGTCGCCTCGATATTGACAACCACCCCTTTTTTCAAACCTTTGGACTCATGCTGACCAAGGCCGATCACCTCGTGCCGTCCATCCGGCATCACCTCGGCTACCACCGCCACCACTTTAGAGGTGCCGATATCGAGGCCGACGATCAGGTTTTTTGCGTCTTTTGTCATGTCGTTTCGCTTACTTTTGTTTGCCATCCAAACCGATGATTTGCCCGTGCGCCCTCAGAGCCATACCATTCGGGTAACGCATATCCACGCTTTCAATCCGATCCTGCAGTTTGTCAACCAACTGCGGATAAATCCCGATCAATCGATCAACCCTCTCCTTGAGAGTTGCAGCATTCTGCTCACGGCCTAATTCCAACGCCATGCCATTGCTCAATTTGACTGACCATGCATAACGGCTGGATAACTGCACCGCCTCCGGCACCAGCTTGATCGGGGCAAACCATGTCCGTAGTGCGAGGTAGCGGGCCAACACTTCTTTCTCACTACCTTCCGGCCCCATCAACTCCACCAACTCATGGTCATCCTCTGCCTCTGCCAGATTCGCAGTGAAAACATCCCCCTTCACGGACAGCAAACGACCGTTATCGCCCCAAGTGCCAAGCGCCTCATGCTCCTCGACCGCAACAATCAAGCTATTCGGCCACTCGCGCCGCACCGTCGCCTTGCGCACCCATGGCACTGTCTCAAAAGCGGCACGTACCGCATCCAAATTGGCAGTAAAAAAATTACCCTTGATGCGCGGTATAGCCGTATCTCTTATCGTCAAGCGATTCACATGATGCAACTTGCTGGACTCGGTACTGACTACGTGTATCGTCTTCAGCGTGAACATCGGACGCTGTGCCAGCCACCACAAACCGGCAGCGAACAATGCCAGCACAAACAAGCCAAATAAGGCATTGGCTGTTGTGTTGAGCATTTTGATGTCTTGCCACATGATCGCTATCGCACTCTTAACTGATGCAGATTAATCGGGAGTCCAGTCTTTCGACGGCATCAAATCAAGCTTGGCCGATGCCAGAATCTCGACACACAGCTCTTCATAACCCAGCCCCGCAACCTTAGCTGACATCGGCACCAACGAGTGACCGGTCATCCCTGGCGAGGTATTAATTTCAAGCAAGAACGGCTTGTTATCCGAAGCACGCAACATCACATCGGCGCGACTCCAGCCGCGACAGCCGAGTGCACGGTAACTTGCCACTACCAGCGCCTGAATCTCCAGCTCCTGCTCAACGGACAAACCGCATGGGCAGAGGTATTGGGTATCGCTGGTAAAGTATTTATTCTGGTAATCGTAATTGGCATCCGGCGCGATGATGCGGATCACCGGCAAGGCTTTGGCCTGATCGCCATAGCCCAGGATCGGACAAGTCAACTCCATGCCGGAAATGAATTCTTCCGCCATCACGGCACTATCAAACCTGGCTGCAAGCGCATAAGCAGCAGGCAACTGATCTGCTTGCGTGACTTTGGTCAATCCAAGCGTCGAGCCTTCGTGCGCCGGTTTGACAATCAAAGGCAAACCCAGCGTGGCAGCAACGGCATTCCAGTCGCTCGCCGCTGTCAGCATCTCGAATTTCGGCGTCGGCAGATCACTGGCTATCCAGAGTCGTTTGGTCATCGCCTTGTCCATCGCTATCGACGATGCCAGAACACCCGGGCCGGTATACGGAATACCCAGTTGCTCCAGTGCGCCTTGCAGCGTGCCATCCTCGCCATAACGGCCATGCAAAGCGATGAATACACGATCGAATTTTTCCGCAGCCAGTTCTGCCAGGCTACGCTCAGCGGGATCGAATGCATGTGCATCAATGCCCTGATTTTGCAAAGCTTTCAGCACGCCGCTGCCGGACATCATCGACACTTCACGTTCAGCGGAGCGCCCGCCGAACAACACACCGACCTTGCCAAACTTATTCTTCATCATTTTCTCGCTCATGATTCACCCTGCACTGAACTGTGCGCCAACTTGGCTGGCACCGAACCGATTGAACCGGCACCCATCAGAATTACCACATCGCCATCTTTGACGAAACTCAGTATGCTTTCCGGCATGTCCGCCATCTGCTCGACGAAGACCGGCTCCACCTTGCCCGCCACCCGTACTGCGCGTGCCAGCGCACGACCATCGGCCGCGACAATCGCTTGCTCACCGGCGGCATACACTTCGGCCAATATCAGCGCGTCGGTGGTCGACAACACTTTCACGAAGTCTTCGAACAAGTCGCGGGTGCGTGTGTAGCGATGCGGCTGGAATGCCAACACCAGACGACGGCCAGGATAAGCACCGCGCGCCGCTGCAAGTGTTGCGGCCATTTCGACCGGATGATGGCCATAGTCATCCACCAGTGCGAAAGAGCCAGCGGCCTGACCTTCTACTGCTGGCAACGGGATCTCGCCATAGCGCGTAAAGCGGCGACCAACACCATTAAATTCCGACAATGCTTTCTGGGTCGCGCTATCAGCCACACCCAGCTCACGCGCAATCACGACGGCGGCGCAAGCATTCTGGATATTGTGCATGCCAGGCTGATTCAGACTCACCGCCATGGGTGCATAACCGTCCTGAATCACGGTGAATTGCATATGCCCGCCGACGGCTTTTGCGTCAATCGCGCGCACTTGCGCCTCTGGGTGAAAACCGTAAGTGACGATCGGCTTGGAAATGAAGGGCATGATTTCCCGTACATGCGGGTCATCCATGCACAACACTGCAACACCGTAGAAGGGCAGGCGCTGCGTGAACTCGACAAATGCCTGCTTGAGTCTGGCGAAATCGTGGCCGTATGTCTCCATGTGATCGGCGTCGATATTGGTAATGACTTCAATTACCGGCAATAAATTCAGGAAAGACGCATCCGACTCATCTGCTTCTGCCACGATGAAATCGCCCGCCCCCAGTTTTGCGTTTGCACCGGCACTGGTCAAGCGACCGCCGATGACGAAAGTTGGATCTAATCCGCCTTCCGCCAGTACGCTGGCGACCAGGCTGGTGGTGGTGGTTTTGCCGTGTGTGCCGGCAATCGCGATGCCGCGTTTCAGACGCATCAGCTCCGCCAGCATCATTGCGCGCGGCACTATCGGGATATGCTTGCTGCGCGCCGCCATGACTTCCGGATTATCTGCCTTGACCGCTGTCGAGGTGACAATGGCATCTGCCTCATTCACATTTTCCGCAGCATGTCCCAGCATGACTTTTGCGCCCAAATGCGCCAACCTTTGCGTCGCGGCATTACTACTTAGATCGGAGCCGGATACGATGTATCCCAGATTCAGCAATACTTCGGCAATACCGCTCATGCCGCTGCCGCCGATGCCCACGAAATGAATATTTTTTACTTTATGTTTCATGCTTGATGGTCCGATCCGCTAATTCTTCCAATACATTTGCGATTACTTGATTCGCATCACGTTGTCCAATGGTGTAAGCCGCCTCTGCCATCGCCTGACATTGCGAACGCGTCAGGGACTGCAACAACGTTGCCAGGCTGGCTGCAGTCAACTCGCTTTGCGGCTGATGCAGAGCCGCATGCTGTCCGGCCATCCACTGCGCGTTATTGCGCTGGTGCGAAGTGGTCGATGCCACCAGCGGTACCAGCACACTGGCGACTCCCGCAGCCGTGAGTTCAGATACCGTAATGGCGCCGGCACGGCAAATCACCAGATCAGCATCAGCATAGCGACGTGGCATATCGTCGATAAAATCAAGCACTTCAGCTGGCACTTGTGCAGCCGCATAGGCATCATGCAATGCGTCTATATGCTTTTTTCCTGACTGGTGTGTCACCAGCGGGCGCAAAGCTGGCGGAATGCCTGCCAGGGCCGCAGGCAAACAATCGTTCAGTGCTTTCGCACCCAAACTGCCGCCCACCACCAATATGCGCAGAGGTCCGGTGCGCTGCCCATAGCGCTCAGATGGCGGAGGCAATGCCACTATTTCCTTGCGTACAGGATTTCCGGTTACCAGTGCCTTGCTGGCGGCATTGCCAAAATCTGCCGGAAAGCCAAACAAGACTCGTCTGGCTAATGGCGCCAGCGTCTTGTTCGACAGCAGCAAAGCTGCATCAGCATTCACCAGCACCAGAGGAATCCGGCGCAACGCGGCCATTACACCACCCGGCACCGTCACGTAACCCCCCATGCCCAGTACCACATCAGGTTTGCGCCAGCCAAGCAGCCGGTAACAACTAACAAAAGCCGCTGCTAATTTATATGCACCACGCAAGGTATGCATCACACCCTTGCCGCGTAATCCTGCAAAATCAATGGCATCCATTTCAATGCCATATTTTGGTACGATATCCTGCTCCATGCCATGCTGCGTTCCCAGCCAGGAAACTTTCCAGCCTCGCGCCTGCATCGTCTCGGCAATAGCCAGGCCAGGGAAAATATGGCCGCCGGTACCTGCAGCCATGATGACCAAGCGCTTCCCATGTTTGCTCTGCGTCATACACGGCCTCCGCGCATCAAAACCCGATTTTCATAGTCGATACGCAACAAAATCGCCAAGCCGACACAATTAATCAAAACGCCCGATCCGCCATAGCTCATCAGCGGCAATGTCAACCCCTTAGTTGGCAGCAAACCCAAATTCACACCCATATTGATAAATGTTTGCACCCCGATCCAGATTCCAACTCCCTTTGCGGTCAAGCCGGCAAAAGTCAAATCAAGTGCAATCGCCTGGCGCCCGATTTCGAACGAGCGTTTGATGACCCAATAAAACATCATCACAACCACCAGTACACCGACAAAGCCCAGTTCTTCGCCTATCACTGCCAGCAAGAAATCGGTATGTGCCTCCGGCAAGTAATGCAGTTTCTCCACACTGCCACCCAAACCAACACCGAAAATCTCGCCACGACCGAATGCAATCAGCGAGTGCGATAACTGATACGCTTTGCCTAACGCATTCTCCTCCTGCCAAGGATTCAAATACGCAAAAATCCGTTCCCGTCGCCATGGCGACAATACGATCACCAGACTGAAAATGCCCACCAGTGTCGCGCCGATACCGCCAAACCAGACGCCATTGATGCCGCCTAAAAACAGGATGCCCATCGCAATGCAGACAATCACACCAAAGGCGCCCAAGTCTGGCTCCAGCAACAGCAGCAAACCAACCATGCCGACCGCAACAGTCATGGGCAAGAATCCTTTGGTCAATTTATGCATCACCTGTTGCTTGCGCACGGTATAGTCGGCGGCATACAGCACAATGAACAATTTCATCAATTCCGAGGGTTGCAGGTTAAACACCTTGAACGATAACCAGCGCTTGGCACCATTCACCCCCTTGCCTATGCCAGGAATCAGCACCAGCAACAGCAACACCAGAGTGGCGACAAATAAATAGGGTGCCCAGCGCTGCCAAGTCTCAACCCGGACCCGGAATGCCAGCAGACCAGCAATCAAGGAAATGATGATGAACGTGGCCTGACGCATCAGGAAATGGGTATTCTTGTAGCTCGCATACTTCGGCGAATCCGGCAATGCAATGGAGGCGGAATACACCATCACCATGCCAAGCAACATCAACAGCAAGACCACCCATACCAGAGGCTGGTCGTACTCCATCATCTTGGACCGTTGCGGCAAGCGCTCAATCGGCTTTTGTGCCGACATGGTCGCAAAAAATGATGGCAAGACGGATTTCAAGCGACCACCTCGCCACGCGACAAGCCGATTTCCCTTACCGCATCAACGAATACTTGTGCACGGTGCGCATAATTCCTGAACATATCGAGACTGGCACATGCGGGTGACAGCAGCACCGCATCCCCTGCACGCGCAATCTCGGACGCGCGCAGCACCGCCTCATCCAGCGTCACGCAATCCACCAGATCAACTCCGGCGCTCGTGATTGCAGATCGGATCGCTGCTGCATCCTTGCCGATCAGGAACACAGTACGCACATAGCGCGCGACCGGCTCAGCCAAAGGGCTGAAATCCTGTCCTTTGCCATCGCCACCGGCGATCAATACCAGGCGATTGTCGCCGCGGCACTGGCTCAATCCCAAACCGTTCAACGCGGCGACGGTCGCCCCGACATTGGTTCCTTTGCTATCGTCATAATACTCAACGCCACCGATGGTAGTTACCAGCTCCACCCGGTGTGGCTCACCATGATATTCACGCAAACCATGCAGCAAGGATGCCAGCGGCAGGTTGATCGCACGGCACAAGGCCAATGCCGCCAATGCGTTCATTGCATTATGCTGGCCGCGAATCTGCAGCGCATCCGTCGGCATCAGGCGACTGATGATGGCAGGCAACTCGGGCACCTCTTTTTTCTTGCGTCGCTTCTCGCCCTGTTTTTCCCCCTCTTCGGCGAGCACTGCCATCGCAAGCCATTGCATGCCACGCTCATTGAGCAGACCAAAGCTGTTGACCTGCTTAGGCTCATCGGTGCCGAAAGTAAGCACCCTAGCCAGCGGCGATGCCAGTTGCATGACCATGGCATCATCACGATTCAGAACACGAGTCGTGTTTGCGCCGAATATCCTGGCTTTATCGGCAACATAGGCATCCATGCTGCCGTGCCAGTCCAGATGATCCTGCGTGACATTCAGCACCGTTGCGGCATCCGCCTGCAAACTAAAGGTTGTATGCAGCTGAAAACTGGACAATTCAAGCACCCATATTTGCGGCAATACATCGCGCTCCAGCACATCACGCAGTACATCCAGTGCTGCCGGACTGATATTACCGGCCAGTTGCACGCTTGCTCCGGCACGCTGGCACAACAAGCCAACCATACTGGTAACGGTCGTTTTTCCATTGGTGCCGGTAATGGCAATCAATTTGGGCGCATAGTTGCGCTCGGAGCGCAGGTGTGCCAGCGCTTGCGCAAAGATTTCAATCTCGCCCCACAGCGGAATATTCCGTTCATGTGCCGCCGGTATGATGGTAGCCAACTCCCGCTCCGGCATCAGGCCCGGGCTGAGTGCTACAAAATCGATTCCATCGAGCAAACTGACAGAAAACGGGCCGCCGAAAAATTCAGCCTGCGGCAACAATGCACACAAGGCAGCGAGTCGCTCCGGTGCTTCACGTGTATCGGCGATGCGCAGCAATGCACCGCAACGGGCCAGCCATTGCGCCATCGCCAGACCGGACTCCCCCAGCCCAAGCACCAGTACCTGTTGCCCTTCGTAATTCATCAGCGTAGCTTCAAAGTAGATAAGCCGAACAACACCAGCATCATGGAAATGATCCAGAACCGCACCACTACCTGGGTTTCTTTCCAGCCTTTTTGCTCAAAATGATGATGCAGTGGCGCCATCAGCAATATTCGGCGACCAGCGCCATATCTTTTTTTGGTGAATTTGAAATAGGCGACTTGCATCATCACTGACAAGGTTTCAATAACGAAGATCCCCCCCATGATGAACAATACGATTTCCTGCCTGACAATAACCGCGACCGTTCCCAGCGCACCGCCCAGCGCCAATGCGCCGACATCGCCCATGAATACCTGCGCCGGATGCGCATTAAACCAGAGGAACGCCAAACCGGCACCCGCCATCGCGCCACAGAATATGAGCAACTCGCCGGCGCCGGGGATATGCGGGATGAACAGGTATTTAGAATACGTCGCACTACCGGTCAGATAAGCGAATATCCCCAAAGCGCTACCTACCATGACAGTCGGCATGATAGCCAGCCCATCCAGGCCATCGGTCAGATTAACCGCATTGCTGGTGCCGACAATCACGAAATAAGTCAGCGCAATGAAGCCCCACACTCCCAGCGGATAACTGATGGTCTTGAAAAAAGGAACAATTAAATCTGCTTTGGGTGGCAGATCGATATTGAAGCCGGATTGCACCCAGGCCAGAAACAATTCCCATACTTTGGTATTGGTCGGCGCCGACACGGAGAATGCCAGATACAAAGCGGCCACGATCCCAATCAATGATTGCCAAAAATATTTTTCTTTCGATGCCATGCCTTTCGGGTCTTTATAGACAACCTTACGGTAATCATCAACCCAACCTACCGCACCGTAGCCGAGCGTAACTACCAGCACCACCCAGATAAAACGATTGCTGAGATCGGCCCACAACAAGGTGGAAATACCGATCGCAATCAGAATCAGTACGCCGCCCATGGTCGGCGTACCGGACTTGATCAAATGCGTCTTCGGACCGTCGGTACGCACCGCCTGCCCCACCTTCAAGCGCGTCAGCATGCGTATCACGCCAGGTCCGGCGATCAATCCGATGGCAAGTGCCGTCAAAGTCGCGAAAACTGCACGAAACGTGATGAAGCCGAATACACGCAATATGCCTATATCCTGTTTGAAATATTCCGCCAACCAAAACAGCATATCAGTGAGACTCCCTTAATTGTTCATTTACAAGGTGCTGGACCGTACGTTCCATTCGCATGAAACGAGATCCTTTCACCAGCACCGTCGCATTGTCAGCGACGAACTCGTCAACTGCATCATTCAATGCAGCGATATCTTCGAAGTGTTTCGCCCGCGCACCGAATACATTCGCTGTATGGCAAGCCAATGCACCCAGTGTCCAGACATCCTCAATCCCGCGAGCACGCGCATAGATGCCGATTTCCTCATGGAACTGACGCCCTTCGTTACCGACTTCACCCATATCACCCAGAATCAATACGCGCGGAGATGGCGCTTGCGCCAGCACATCGATCGCAGCCCTGACTGAATCCGGGTTGGCATTATAGGTGTCATCAATGACAATTGCACCATTGCGTGCAGTTTTACGTTGCAGCCGGCCGCTCACGGGCAAGAATGACTCCAGGCCGAGGATGATGGCCTCAGGATTAATGCCGATGGCCAAAGAACAAGCCACTGCCGCCAATGCATTGCGCACATTGTGAATGCCGGCTGCCGCAAGCCGGATTGAAAAATGATGCTCTCCAGCGCTGACCGACAAATCGCTGCCGAACTCATTTGGCTGATAGGTACATGTCACATCCGCATCGGCAGAAAGCCCGAAAGTCATGATCTTGCGCTGCCCGGACTGCGCCGCGTACTCACGCCACAGTGGCGCATACGGATCATCCGCAGGAAACACCGCAATACCGTTTGCCGGCAAAGTGCTGATGACCGCACCATTTTCTTGTGCAACAGCCTCTACACTGGCCATAAATTCCTGATGTTCTCGCTGCGCGTTATTGACCAGACCCAGCGTCGGCTGTGCAATCGAAGCCAGCAGCGCTATTTCACCCGGATGATTCATCCCCAGTTCAACGACTGCCGCACGATGTATCGCATCCATGCGCAATACCGTGAGTGGCACGCCAATGTCGTTATTGAAATTGCCGCGCGTTGCCAGGCAATGCTCCTCACCTACCATCGCTGCCAGAATCGATGCGATCATCTCCTTGACAGTGGTCTTGCCATTGCTGCCGGCAACACCGATCACAGGCATTGAAAACTGACGACGCCAATGGCGTGCGATTTCACCTAATGCGACGCGGGTATCCGGCACCAGCAATGCCGGCACATTCACGTCTTGCGGCAGATGCTCAACCACTACTGCGGCCACACCTTTGGCAACCACATCGGCAATAAAATCATGTGCATCGAAATGTTCGCCACGCAAGGCAATAAACAGCGAGCCCGGCGATACGCTGCGACTGTCAGTCGTCACTCCGGTGAAGACTGTGTCCGTAGTCACGCTGGCGCCGGAAACCCATGGTTGCAATTCAAGCAAAGATGATTTCATCAGAGCAATCCCTTCATCGTTGCACGTGCGGCCAGAGCCAAAGCTGCATGATCTGCGTCTGAAAATGGCAGTTTTTTACCCATGATTTCCTGATAAGTCTCATGTCCTTTGCCTGCCAATAGAATGACATCGCGCTTTGCTGCATGCTTGACCGCCCACAAAATCGCCGCGGCGCGGTCTTCAGTAATGTGCGATGCCGTTTTCTCGGCGTCCAGGCCAGCCATAACCTGGGCAATGATGGCTGCCGGATTTTCAGTACGCGGATTGTCGCTGGTAATGACTACATGGTCAGCCAAGGCCGAAATCGCCCCCATTTGAGGACGCTTGCCCGGATCGCGATCACCGCCGCAGCCGAACACGCACCATAACTGCCCATGACGCTCTTCACTCACCTGGCGCAAGGTTGACAATGTCTTTTCCAGAGCATCCGGGGTATGTGCATAATCGATCACGATCAATGGCGCTTCATGACCGCCAAGTTGCTGCATGCGTCCCGGCACCGAGGTCAGTGCTTCAATCGCATGTACCGCAGCACGCCAGGCAATGCCTTTCGCCAGCAACACGCCCAGCAGACCCAGCACATTACTGACATTAAATGCGCCGATCAGTTGTGTCTTTACCTGCCCGCTGCCGAATGGTGATTCCACATGAAACGCCGTGCCGATATGGTGAGCACGGATATCCGTAGCACGCAAAGTTGCAATCCCCTCCAGTGCGACATCCGATAAGGTATAACCGATCACAGCTGTCGCCGGCTGACTGACTTGCAAACGCTGTGCAAGGCGTAATCCCATTCCATCGTCGAGGTTGATGACTGCGTGCCGCAGGCCGTTCCAGTCAAACAAGCTGGTCTTGGCGGCCTCGTAAGACACCATATCGCCGTGGTAATCGAGATGATCTCGGGTGAAATTGGTAAATAGCGCGACATCGAAGTGCAAACCATTCAAACGCCCCTGATCAAGGCCGATCGAAGATGCCTCGATCGCCAGCGTCTTTGCGCCCGCATCACGCAAGACTGCCAACTCACGCTGCAGCAATACCGCATCAGGCGTCGTATAGCCGGTCACATTGAATGTGCTGCACTCGCCACGCCGAAACAGGCCGGCTCCCAGGGTGCCGATCACCGCGCTCGGCTCACCCAGTCGGGACAGGGTGCTGCCCAACCATTGGCTACAGGAGGTCTTGCCATTGGTGCCGGTCACGGCAACCGCGAACATGTCAGCATCAGGACGGTCGTAATATGCATTGGCAATCAAGCCTGCCGTCTTCTTCAAATCAGCAATGGCCAAATGCGGCAATGGCCATGCGTCATTCCACTCAAATCCATCGGATTCGAAAACAACCGCTTTCGCCCCTTTTTCGATCGCATGCGCAATATAGTTGCGCCCATCGGCGCCATCGCCAGGATAAGCGAAAAATATATCTCCGGCCGCAAGCGCGCGGGAGTTGGAAGACAGTTGCGCCCCGGGGGCGATATCTTGCAACCATGTCAGAATATCGGTCAGTGAAGAGGGCATGGCGTGTCTCACATACTTTCTTTGGCACCATCCGTTGGGATGATGATATTGGTTACTTCAGAGTCAGGCGTTACATTCAATGCACGCAAGGCATTGACGGCCACGGCAGAGAATACCGGAGCAGCCACTTCACCGCCATAATGCTGACCATTGCTGGGTTCATCAACCATCACAGCAATGATGATGCGCGGATTGGATGCCGGTGCAAAGCCGACAAATGAAGCCACATATTTACGCACGTATTTGCCGCCGACGATCTTGTAAGCGGTACCTGTCTTGCCGCCTACCCGATAACCCGGCACTTGCGCTTTTGGAGCCGTGCCTTCGGGACTGACGACGGTTTCCAGCATTGCGCGCATCTGGCGCGCGGTCTGCGCTGAAATGACACGCTGTGCAACTGGCGCCTCAAGTGACTTCTGGAAGGTCAGCGGGATCATCTCGCCATCCCGGGCGAAAATCATGTAGGAGCGCGCCAACTGGATCAGCGATACCGAAATACCGTGACCGTAGCTCATCGTGGCCTGCTCAATCGGCCGCCATGATTTGTAAGGACGAACCCGCCCGGCAACTGCGCCGGGGAAACCGAATTTCGGCTGCTGGCCGAATCCAACCGTGGTAAATGTCTCCCACATCTCCTGTGCCGGCATCTGCAACGCGATTTTTGCAGTACCGATATTGGATGACTTCTGGATGATCTGGGCCACGGTAAGCGGGCCATGAGCGTGCGAATCACTGATAGTTGCAGTGCCGATCGTCATCTTGCCCGGCGAGGTCTGAAACACGGTGTTCGGGGTGACGCGCTTGGTCTCCAGCGCAAGGGCAATCGTGAACGGTTTGAGGGTCGAACCTGGCTCGAAGGTATCCGTCATTACGCGATTACGCAACTGGGCTCCGGTCAGTACCGAACGATCGTTTGGATTGTAAGTCGGCAGATTGGCAAGCGCCAGGACCTCTCCCGTTTTGACATCGAGCACGACAACACCACCTGCCTTTGCCTTGGTTTTGTCGACCATCTCCTTTAACTGCGAAAAGGCGATGTACTGGATTTTCCTGTCGATTGACAAGGCCAGGTCCCGACCATCATGCGGTTCGCGGATAGCACCGATATCCTCGACAATGCGGCCCAGCCTGTCCTTGATCACGCGCCGGCTGCCGGTCTTGCCAACCAGCGTTTTCTGCGCTGCCAGCTCCATGCCGTCTTGCCCGACATCCTCGACATTGGTGAAGCCGACTACGTGCGCCATCACCTCCCCCTCCGGGTAGAAGCGCTTGTACTCCTTGCGGGTATCTAGGCCATTAATGCCCAGTTTAACGATTTTATCAGCGGTTTCCTGCTCGACTTGCCGCTTCAAATAGACAAAAGTACGGTCGGAATCGAGCTTCTCGCGCAAATCGCCCTCGCTCATTCCCAATAGCGATGCCAGGCTGCGCAGTTGTTCCTTGGATGACTCCAGCACGTCCTCCGGGATCGCCCAGAATGCCTTGACTGGCACGCTGGATGCCAAAACCTGGCCGTTGCGGTCGGTAATTTTCCCGCGTGTCGCCGGCAACTCCAACGTGCGCGCATAGCGTGATGCACCCTGCTTCTGCAGGAATTCCGTCGAGATGCCTTGCAGCCAGAGCGCACGCCCAGCCAAGGTCAAGAATGCGGCAAACAGTACAAACAACACAAAACGCGAACGCCAGGACGACAGTTTTACCTGCAGTACCGGGCTTTTGGAAAAGGGCACGCCTTTTGCCGCAGCGGTGCGTGTCGACGGACGTTTCACTTGCCCCCCACCGTCAAATACTGGGTGCGTGCAGGGGACAGTGCAACCATATTCAGGTCGCGCTGCGCATTCATCTCGATGCGGGCGTGCTTGCCCAAGGTTGACTGGTCAAGCTGCAACTGGGTCCACTGGATATCGAGTTGCCGCGTCTGCGACTGTGCCCGCTCCAACTCAACGAAGAGCCGGCGCGCCTGGTATTGCGCATTGACCAGCGACAAGGCACACGACACCAGAAAAATGGCGAGAACGCTGCTGATGCGACCGCTCATCGGGCGCCTCCGGATGCAGGCCCGGGCAGGCGCTCGCAGACACGCATGATGGCGGAACGCGCGCGCGGATTCGCAGCGACTTCCGCGTCAGACGGCTTCATTTTCGACAGCAACTTCATTTCAGGCTGCGGCAAATCCACCGCGCGTATCGGCAGGCGACGCGCCGGTTGCGGCACATTCGCTTTGGATGCCATAAAGCGCTTCACGATACGGTCTTCCAGCGAATGGAAGCTGATCACCACCATGCGGCCATGCGGCGCCAGATGCTGAAATGCATGATTCAGTCCGATTTCGAGTTCTTCAAGCTCTTGATTGATGTGAATCCGTATAGCCTGAAAGGTGCGAGTGGCCGGATCCTTGCCCTTCTCCCGAGTTTTGACGGCGTTTGCCACGAGCGCGGCAAGCTGTCGTGTGCTTGAAATTGGTTCGACTGTCCGGCGAGCAACAATCGCCTTTGCAATCTGAAAAGCAAACCGTTCTTCTCCATATTCGCGTATGACCTTCTCAATTTTCTGTTCTGTTTCCGTCGCCAGCCATTCAGCTGCCGACTGCCCGCGCGTACTGTCCATGCGCATGTCGAGCGGGCCGTCATTACGGAAGCTGAAGCCGCGCGTCGCATCATCGACCTGGGGCGACGAAATGCCCAAATCGAGCAGCACCCCATCGACCTGCGTGATGCCGCGCTCTGCGAGTGCCTGATCCATGGTGGCAAAGCTGTCATGCACAATCGAAAAGCGCGCATCAGCCACGCCTTGTGCAGTGGCAATCGCCTGCGGGTCCTTGTCGAACGCAATCAGGCGACCTTGCGCCCCCAGTCGCGCCAACAGCTGCATGCTGTGGCCGCCACGGCCAAACGTGCCATCGACATACACGCCGTCGGCACGAGCGCCTTCAATCGCCAGAGCGTCAATGGCCTCACCCAACAATACTGTGCGGTGCTGGTAATCCGGCACCGGTTGAATCTTCATCGTGTGCCTTTAAAAGGAAAAATTGGTAAGTACTTCAGGCATGCCCGCTGCCACGGCCTGCGATTCGTCTTGCGCGAGTCTGGCGGCATCCCATAATTCAAAATGACTACCCATGCCCAGCAGCATCACATCGCGCGTCAAGCCGACCGCATTGCGCAACTCGGGCGCAACCAGGATGCGCCCTGCGGAATCCATCTCTACATCGGATGCGTTGCCCAGAAAAATGCGCTGCCAGGCACGGGCTGACATCGGCCAGGCGGCAATCTGCTCGCGATGCGCTTCCCATACCGGACGCGGAAAAAACAACAGGCAACCATGAGGATGCCGTGTAAGCGTAACCCGCCCTTCGCACTGAACAGACAGTGCGTCGCGATGCCTGGCTGGAATTGACATCCGGCCTTTGGCATCGAGATTTAATGCGGACGCGCCTTGAAACACGGTTACAACCCTCTTTTTTTTGCGTTTTTGCCGGCGCCCTTGAACAAAGAGCTTGCTGAATATTTTCGAAAAACCCCACAAAAATACACTTTTCGACACTAGCACCCACTGTAGAGGATGCCCCCAGACCGGTCAAGCTGTTTCAAATGGGAAAAAGTGAATTTTTATGAATTAAGTCAATGACTTAGATTGTCCTGAGTGAAATATATTTTTACAAAAAACCAGATAAATTAGAGACTTATACGAGTTTATGAAAGTCATACCTCAGATAAAAATAAGATCATCAATATTGCATCGGACACAAAACACATGCTCAAGATGTGGCTTGCAGGGGACAATTGATTTCTTAAAGGCAACAAAATAGCCTGCTCCAGCATCGGCCAAACTTGCGGGCATGGTTCGCCCAGGCAAATTTCCTATCAGGCAGGCTGACAGACTGTCGCGTATGCGTCAGAGGGAAATCAAAGGGTGGGGAGAATTAGCTGGGAATGCACATTCCCCATGCACAAGAAATATATACAGGCATGCATATATTCACCTCAGGCGCAGGGGATATTGCCAAAAATCAATAAAAGTGAAGCAGGCCGATAGGCCGGATTTTGTTACGGCACCCGATCTTGCAACCGGGCGCTATGACAGCCATTCCTCTAGGCGCTGAATTACTCCAGCGCTCAAGCTTCCTACCCGCACGCTCCGCGAGCAACATCAACGCGTGCCTATTTGGAATTGCTCCGAGTGGAGGTTACCGCGTTTCACCGTAACTTAATACGCTCGTCTCTGTGGCCCTATTCCTCGCCTTATACCTTGCGGCTTTCGGCGGACGGCCGTTAACCGTCACCCTGCTCTATGGAGTCCGGACCTTCCTCCCGTCATCGCCATGCTCAGCCGAAGCTGTGACGACAACCAGCGACTGCCTGGCCTGCTTCACGGGCGTATTGTACGCGACTTGACCGCGCCGCAGAAATCCCACGGGCAATGATCGTTCCACAGCGGCCTTTTCCATTGCCAAACTGATTTGTGAAATTCGCTGTCGCTATTTCAAAAGAATAGTGAAAATAGCCTGCCTACAATCACAGCAGAGTTGGCAACACTATTTTTAATATGAATAATGCAACCCTGCATCATCAGGATTGCATCTTTGCCGGGATCTCGGCACCTCATCAAAATCCATAACGATACCCATGTTAAAAACACGTACAGGCGGGCAAATTCTGGTGGATGCACTCACCATTCACGGTGTCGACATCACTTTCGGCGTCCCCGGTGAAAGCTATCTCGATGTGCTCGATGCACTGCATGACTCCCGCATCCGCTTCATCATCAATCGCCAGGAAGGCGGCGCCGCTTTCATGGCGGAAGCCTATGGCAAGATGACTGGCAAGCCCGGCATCTGCTTCGTCACCCGCGGCCCCGGCGCCACCAATGCCGCCATCGGCGTGCATACCGCGTTCCAGGATTCGACGCCGATGATCCTGTTCATCGGGCAAGTCGGGCATGACTTCGCCGACCGCGAGGCGTTCCAGGAAATCGATTACCGCCGCATGTTCGGCCAGATGGCGAAATGGGTCGCGCAGATCGACGATGCGGCCCGGATTCCGGAATACATCGCGCGCGCGTTCCAGGTCGCCACCAGCGGCCGGCCCGGCCCGGTAGTGCTGGCGCTGCCGGAAGACATGCTGACCACACTGGCCAGCGTGGCCGACACCGGCTGCTACCATCCGGTCCAGGCGGCGCCGTCGGCGCTGCAGATCACGCAGTTGCGCGACAAGCTGGCGCAGGCGCAGCGGCCGCTGGTGCTGCTCGGCGGCGGCGGCTGGGATCAGGCTGCGTGCGGCGACATCCGGCGCTTCATCGAGGCCAACCAGCTGCCGGTGGCGTGCGCGTTCCGCTTCCAGGATCTGATCGACAACCGCCATCCGCAGTACATCGGCGACGTCGGCATCGGCATCAATCCGGCGCTGGCGGCGCGCATCCAGAGCGCCGACCTGATCCTGGCGATCGGTCCGCGCCTGGGCGAGATGACGACCAGCGGCTACAGCCTGATCGAAGCGCCCTGCCCGCGGCAGCGACTGATCCACATCCACGGCAGCGCCGAGGAACTGGGCAGCGTGTATCAGGCCGACCTGATGATCAACAGCGGCATGCCGCAGATCGCCGCCGCGCTGGCAGAAATGACACCAGTCGATGCCGGCGCCTGGCAAGAATCAGTCGCGGCAGCCCGCACTGAGCTGGCCGCATGGCAGATGGAGCCGCCGATTTTCCGGGACGGGCAAGCCAGGCTGAACCTGTGGCAAGTGGTGCAGACGCTGCAAGCGACGCTGCCGGCCGACACCATCCTGACCAACGGCGCCGGCAATTACGCGACCTGGGCGCACCGCTTCTGGCACTACGGCGACCAGTCGAACGGGCTGCGCACCCAGCTGGCGCCGACTTCGGGCGCGATGGGTTACGGCGTGCCGGCAGCGGTCGCGGCCAGCATCATCGAACAGCATCACGGCAGAAAGCGCATCGCGCTCAACTTCGCCGGCGACGGCGATTTCATGATGAACGGGCAGGAACTGGCAACCGCCGTGCAATACCGGGCCGGCGTACTGTTCATCGTGTTCAACAACGGCATGTACGGCACCATCCGCATGCACCAGGAACGCGAATACCCGGGCCGGGTGTCGGGCACCGAACTGCACAACCCGGATTTCGCGGCGCTGGCGGTGGCCTACGGTGCGTACGGCGCAGCGGTCGACAGCAATGCCGGCTTCGATGCGGCGCTGCAGCAGGCGCTACAGCATATCGAGCAGACCGGACTGCCGGCGCTGATCGAATTGCGCTACGACAGCAACCTGCTGACACCGAATGCGACGCTCGAAGCGATCCGCCAAAGCGCGCTGCAGAGGAAAAATACGGCTTAAGGGCCTAAAAATATACTGACCCCTGTATATTTTAAAGCCCAACAAAATCATGCGGGAAACGCCATGTTTCCCGCCATACTCCCCAATATTCCGCTTATTTCTGGCGCTGCAGAGAGGCCTGCGCAGCACCAGCGCAAGCCACCTCCCTGCGTTTTGCATCGCAACTTGTGCCCCCCTCCGACGAGACCGTCGCGTGGCAACGGCGCTGCTGCCATTGCCGGATGGACATCGCGTCTGCTAGATTGAAGTGACTGCAGCGACACTCTATGGTGCGCCATTGGACGACAGCGCCTCATAATGGCGCAACATGCATTTTCACGAAAAATCGAGGGATTTCAAACAATGGTGAAGCCAGCCAAAGCTGCGGTGAGCAAGCAGGGGCCCGTCAAGGCCGAGTCAAAACCTGTGCCGCGCCGGTCGCCCGACGCCGCCGATCGTCGGCATCGGCGCCTCGGCCGGCGGACTGGAGGCGCTGGAGCATTTCCTGGACAACGTGCCGGATGGCAGCGGCATGGCGTTTGTCATCGTCCAGCATCTGGACCCGACCCACAAAGGCATGCTGCCCGAACTGCTGCAGCGCCAACGCCGATGCCGGTGGTCCAGGCCGGCAACCGCATGAAGGTCAAGCCGGACTGCGTCTATGTGATCCCGCCGAACAAGGACATGTCGATCCTGCACGGCGTGCTGCACCTGCTGGATCCGGCGGCGCCGCGCGGACTGCGCCTGCCGATTGATTTCTTCCTCCGCTCGCTGGCGCAAGACCAGCGAGAACGGCGATCGGCGTGATCCTGTCGGGCATGGGCTCGGACGGCACGCTGGGCCTGCGCGCCATCAAGGAGAAAGCCGGCCTGGCGCTGGTGCAGGAGCCGGCCTCGGCCAAGTTCGACGGCATGCCGCGCAGCGCGATCGATGCCGGGCTGGCCGACATCGTCGCCCCGGCGGAGGAATTGCCGGCAAAGATCATCAGTTATCTGCACAGCATCCACCCGGTCGGCCAACCCGAACCGATGCTGACGACAAGTCCCAGAGCGGCCTGGAGAAGGTCATGATCCTGCTGCGGGAACGCACCGGCCACGACTTTTCGCTCTACAAGAAGAACACCATCTACCGCCGCATCGAGCGCCGCATGGGCCTGCACCAGATCGACAGGCTGGCGACCTATGTCCGCTATCTGCACGAGAATCCGCAGGAACTGGATCTGCTGTTCAAGGAACTGCTGATCGGCGTGACGAATTTTTTCCGCGATCCGGCGGCCTGGGAGTAGCTGAAAAACGAGGCGCTCCCGGCGCTGCTGGCAGAATCACCCGGCCGGCAAGGTATTGCGGGCGTGGGTGCCGGCCTGCTCCACCGGGGAGGAGGCCTATTCGCTGGCCATCGTATTCAAGGAAGCGCTGGAGCAGCTCAAGCCGCAAGGACGGTTTACGCTGCAGATCTTCGCCACCGACCTGGACCAGGATGCGATCGACAAGGCGCGCCAGGGCGTCTATCCGGCCAATATTGCGGCCGACGTGTCGCCGGAGCGCCTGAACCGGTTTTTCATTGAAGATGAGAACGGCTACCGGGTCAGCAAGGAGATCCGCGAGATGGTGATCTTTGCGCCGCAGAACATCATCATGGACCCGCCCTTCACCAAGCTCGACATCCTGACCTGCCGCAACCTGCTGATCTACCTCGACCCCGAACTGCAGAACAAACTGATGCCGCTGTTTCACTACGCCTGAACCGCGGCGGCATCCTGTTTCTGGGCAGCGCGGAGACCATCGGCAGCTTTACCAACCTGTTTGCGCCCGCTGGACAGCAAGGCGCGGCTCTACCGGCGTCTCGAAAACCCGTCGCCGCAAGCGGTCGATTTCCCGTCCAAATTCTTCCCGGCCACACCGGGCATGCCGGATGAGCCGAAGACAGGCAACCAGGCCATCAATCTCCAGTCCCTGGCGGATCAATTGCTCCTGCAGTAATTTCTGCCCGCCGGCGGTGCTGGTCAATGACAAGGGCGACATCCTCTACATCAGCGGGCGCACCGGCAAATACCTGGAACCGGCTGCCGGCAAGGCCAACTGGAACATCTTCGCCATGGCCCGCGAGGGCTTGCGCTACGAACTGGCAAGCGCGCTGAAGAAAGCGCTGCGGCAACAAAGCACGATCACGCTCCAGAACCTGCCGCTGTCGAACACCGAAGACCAGAGCGAGATGCAGCGCGTCGATATCACCGTGCAGCGATCGAGCAGCCGGAGGCGCTGCACGGCATGGTGATGATCGTGTTCACCGACGTCGCCGCCGACCAGCAAGGACCATGCGCCACACCGCCGCGCAGCGCACGGCAGCGAACAAGAACACCGAACTGAAGCGCGCGCTGGAAGAGATTCGCATCCTGCGCGAAGAGATGCAGACCTCGCAGGAAGAACTGACCTCCACCAACGAGGAATTGCAGTCCACCAACGAGGAGCTGCAGTCGACCAACGAGGAACTGACCACCTCCAAGGAAGAGATGCAGTCGCTGAACGAAGAGCTGCAGACCGTCAACGCCGAGCTGCAGTCCAAGGTGGACGAGCTGTCCTCGATGAACAACGACATGAAGAACCTGCTGAACAGCACGGACATCGCCACCGTGTTCCTGGACAACGCCCTCAACGTGCGCCGCTTCACCACCCAGGCCACCCAACTCTTCAAGCTGATCCCGGGCGACGTCGGGCGGCCGATCACCGACATCGTCACCGACCTGCACTACCCGGAACTGCAGGCCGATGCGCAGGAAGTGCTGCGGACCCTGGTCTTTTCCGAAAAACAGATCGCCACCCGCGACGGACGCTGGTTCAAGGTGCGCATCATGCCTTACCGCACGCTGGAGAACGTGATCGACGGCGTGGTGATCACCTTCACCGACATCACCGAAGCCAAGACGCTGGAAGCCGAACTGCGCAACAGGCAGTACAGCAGCACCGAAAACGAGGCGGAAAAATGAAAAAAAATCCTGAGGCAAGACCGGATGCCGCCGCGTTGCGCAGCGGTGCAGAGGCATCCCTCAAAAAAAAACCGGCCACGACGAAGGTGCCGCGCAGCGACGCCGATGTACGCAAGCAGCTGCACGAACTGCAGGTCAGCCAGATCGAGCTGGAAATGCAGAACTGCGCGCTGACCGAACTGCAGCAGGCCAAAATGGAGATCGAGGCAGGACTGGCGCGCTACACCGACCTGTATGACTTCGCCCCGGTCGGCTACTTCACGCTCGATCGCAACGGCACGCTCAGCGAGATCAACCTGACCGGCGCCAAGCTGCTGGGACTGGCCCGTTCGAGCTGATCGGGCAACGTTTTTCGACTTTCGTGCTGGCGGCTTCCAAGCCCGAGCTGCAGGCTTTCCTGATCCGGGTTTTTTCCAGTTCCGCCAAACAAAGCTGCGACCTGGCGCTGCTGACAGCGGACCATCACTGCTTGCATGTACATATCAGCGCCAATGCCGATGCTTCAGCACGAACTTGCCGCGCAGTGATGGTGGACGTCAGCGAGCGCAAAACGATGACCGAAGAACTGCACAGGGTACATGCCGAACTGGAAGCCAAAGTGCAAATACGGACCGCCGAACTGATGCAGGCCAACGCGCTGCTGAAGTCCGAAATTGCCGAGCGCATGCGGGCCGAGCTGGCACTGCAACAGTCGCAGCAGGAGCTGCGCCAGCTGGCCGGCCATCAGCTCACCATCAAGGAAAACGAACGCACCCGCATCGCGCAAGAAATCCACGACGAGCTGGGGAGCTTGCTGACCGGCATCAAGGCCAATATCTATGTTGCGATGGACCAGGCTGAGCGCACCGGCGACATACCCAGCCAGCGCCTGATCGATGCGTCCTCGCAAGTCGATGCGGCGGTCGATACGATGCGCAGAGTGATCGCAGACCTGCGTCCCAGCGTGCTGGATCAACTGGGGCTGTGGACTGCGCTGGAGTGGCAGGCAGAGCAGACGGAAGCCTACAGCGGGCTCAAGTGCCGGATCACGGTAGACGGGCAGGCGGCGGCAACCGACATCGACCCCGAACGCAGCACCGCGCTGTTTCGCATCGTGCAGGAGACGCTTACCAATGTGGTACGCCACGCACACGCAACCCAGGTCGAGATCCAGGTGATGTGCGACAACAATGCAATCCGGATTACGGTGGAAGACGACGGCAAAGGCATCGACTCGGAACGCGTGCTCAAGCACAAATCGTGGGGCATCGCCGGCATGGTCGAGCGCGCGCGCTATTTCGGCGGCGATATCCGGATTACCGATACTTCGCACGGGACCAGGGTGGCCTTGCAGATGCCGCTGCAAAGCCCGGCGAACGGGCAAGAGCCCGGCCGCGCTGGCCAATAAAAACCGTACCCGGCAGCGCTGCGTAGGGCTTCCCCTACATGAACCGCTCGGGGATTCCCTACAAGACCAATCCGCTATCGGCGATAGCGCTGTGCCGCGGCTTCAAGCACACTCATCATTTTCTGTTAGTGACAATGCGATGGGAATGCGCATATCCTGCTACCCAACGTCAGACCAGCCGACACCAAATGAACTAATACCGTCTGGACAGGTCACATCCAGCGTTAGCTGACTTCAATTTTTCTCAGTCGCATCCGCAACAACATCCGGAAAGATAACAATTCTTCATGGAGGAGACATGCTTACTGCCACTTACGCAATACTCAACCTGTCAGTCGAACAGGAACATTCGCGTACACTGATTTCAAAAATTCAGCAATTCTGCCGTCACTGCTCAACAGGCCTGAAGGACATTAATCTGCCGGACCTGAAATCGGTTGCCAGGCAACTCACGCAATTTGACGAATCCGGCCATCGGCGTAAAGTCGAAATGCATGTGATTCCGGCGATCCGCAACGCAACCCGCGAGGCAGACCCGCTGTTTGCCGAACTGGAATCGCTGAATGCGCAAGATGACAGCATACTCACGTCCCTGAAAGCGCTGCTGTCGCTGAGCGCCGATCAATGGATGGTCAAGCTCAAGGAACTGTGCTGCCTGATGGAACTGCACTGCCAGGTCCTGCTGAAGAAGCTGGAACAAGAAGACGCCATATTTGCGCTCGCCAGACGAGTGCTGCCAAGTGAAGAGTGGTTCTCGATAGGCACCCAGTTTCTGTCGCTCGACGAACAAAACCATGCCCATAAGAAAATCGGGCACGAGATGCAATATGTGTGAATGGCTGGAATGACCGGACGCCACTGAATCTGCGTCCGGCAATGCATGGACTGATCAGGAAAACTGCGCAAAGTCCGGTTTGCGCTTCTGGAAAAATGCGCTGAATGCCTCCTTCGCTTCCGGCGCCGACAGCATCGCGCGGAAATGCTGCCCTTCGTCGGCCATCTGCGCTTCTATCGCAGCCAGCTGATTGCCCTTCATCAGGCGCTTGGTCAGGCGGATCGACGCCGCCGGCAGCGCCACCAGCTTGGCGGTCTGCTGCAACGCGATTTCCAGCAACTCGTCGACCGGCAGCACGCGGTTCACCAGCCCCATGTCGAACGCCTCTTCGGCAGAAAACGCTTCTCCCAGCAGCAATTTCTCGGCGGCGCGCTGATAGCCGGCAATCTGCGGCAACAGCAGGCTGGAAGCGGCTTCCGGGCACAGTCCCAGTTGCGAGAACGGCATCGAAAAGCGGGCGTTATCGGCCGCATACACCAGGTCGCAATGCATCAGCATGGTGGTGCCGATCCCGACCGCCGCGCCGGACACCGCCGCCACGACCGGCTTGCTGGCATGGCTGATCTGGCGCAGGAACTGGAACACCGGGCTGCTTTCGGTGCTCGGCGGATTGGCGATGAAATCGCTCAGGTCATTGCCGGCGGTAAAAATCGCCGGCTTGCCGATGAACAGGATCGCGCGCACCGCGCTGTCCGTTTCGGCATCCTGCAAGCGCATCGGCCATGCTTTGATACATCGCGGCGGTGATCGCATTCTTCTTGTCCGGGCGATTGAATTCTATCGTCAGGATGCCCGCGTTCTTGCTGGTCAAAATATCCATCTTGTCTCCCAAAAATTGAAAAAGCGCGCCAGCATAAGCTGACGCGCTGATTGAGTCAGTCAGGCAAGCGACTATACCCGTTCGAAAATTCCTGCCGCGCCCATGCCGGTGCCGACGCACATGGTCACCATCCCGTATTTCAAGTTGTTGCGGCGCAGTGCATGGATCGTGGTGGCGGCGCGGATCGCACCGGTGGCACCCAGCGGATGGCCGAGCGCAATCGCGCCGCCCATCGGGTTGACCTTGGACGGATCGAGGCCGAGATCCTGGATCACGGCCAGCGATTGCGCGGCGAACGCTTCGTTCAGCTCGAACCAGTCGATCTGGTCCTGCGTGATGCCGGCCGCCTGGCAGGCGGCGGGAATCGCAAATTTCGGACCGATGCCCATGATTTCCGGCGGCACGCCCTTGACCGCGAACGACGCGAAACGTGCCAGCGGGGTCAGGTTGAACTGTTTCAGGATTTTCTCGCTGACCAGGATCAGCGCACCGGCGCCATCCGACATTTGCGAGCTGTTGGCGGCAGTAACACTACCCTTGGCAGCAAATACCGGCTTCAGGCGACCCAGCGATTCGAGCGTGGAATCGGCGCGCGCGCCTTCATCCTGGCTGACGCTGCGGGTCCGGATGTCGATCTGGCCGGTGGCCAGGTTCGGCACCCGCTCGATGATCTCGACCGAGGTCATTTCATCGTTGAAGTAGCCGGCCTGCTGCGCGGCAATCGCCTTGCGGTGCGAATCGACCGAGAACTGATCCTGCGCTTCACGCGAGATCTTCCATTGCTGCGCGACTTTCTCCGCAGTCAGGCCCATGCCGTAGGCCATGCCGATGTTCTCGTCCTTGAAGATGTTCATGTTCATCGACGGATGGTGGCCCATCATCGGCACCATCGACATCGACTCCATGCCGGCGGCGATCATCACATCGGCCTGACCGACACGGATGCGGTCGGCCGCCATCGCAATCGCGGTAATGCCGGACGCGCAATAACGGTTGACGGTGACGCCGCCTATGCTTTTCGGCAGCCCGGCCAGCAGCACTGCCATGCGCGCCACGTTCAGGCCCTGCTCTGCTTCCGGGAAAGAACAGCCGACGATCGCATCTTCGATCAGCGCCGGGTCGAGATTCGGCACCTGCGACACCGCGCTTTGCAGCGCGCGCACCAGCAGGTCGTCCGGACGGGTATTCCTGAACATGCCGCGCGGCGCCTTGCCGATCGGGGTCCGGGTTGCAGCAACGATGTAGGCGTCTTGAAGTTGTTTGCTCATTGTGGTGCTCCTTGTTTCAACGCGCTCCGCTTCAAGCAGAGCGAGCAAAATCGGCCACTCCTGATCCAACAGGAGTGATGTTGTTAGTTACGTACTGGCTTGCCGGTCTGCATCATGCCCATGATCCGCTCTTGCGTTTTCGGGTGGCTCAGCAATTCCAGGAACGCACGGCGCTCGCGGTCGAGGAACCATTGTTCATTGACCACGCTGCCCTGATCGACATCGCCGCCGGAGACGATCTCGGCAATCATCGCGCCCAGCTTGTAATCGTGGGCCGAGATGAAGCCGCCATCGCGCATATTGACCAGCTGCGCCATGATGGTTGCCATGCCGTAACGGCCGGCGACCGGCACCTGTGCTTTCAACGGCGGACGGTAGCCGGCATCGAACATCGCGCGCGCTTCGACCTTGGCCACATGCAGCAGCTCGTAAGGGTTGAACACGATCACGTCATCGGCCGACAGATAACCCATCTTGCGCGCTTCCAGCGCCGATTTGGAGACGTTGGCGGTGGCCGCATTGGTGAACGACAGCTTTCAGGAATTGCAGCAGGTCGTTGCCCTGGGCGCTGGCTGCCGCGCGCACTGCCGCTTCTTTCAAGCCGCCGCCGGCCGGAATCAGGCCGACGCCGACTTCGACCAGGCCGATGTAGGACTCGATCGACGCCACCCGCTTGGCCGCATGCAGCGCCATTTCGCAACCGCCGCCGAGCGCCAGGCCGGCGACTGCCGCCACTACCGGTACGCTCGCGTATTTCAGCGCCATGAAGGTGTCCTGCAGCAAGGCGATGCCCGGCTCCATCGCCTTCGCGCCGCCCTTCATGAATAAGCGGCAATGCCTCTTGCAGATCGGCGCCGGCCGAGAATGCGCCGCCGGCGGCGGCATCGGTATTCCAGATCACCAGCCCCTTGTAGTTCTGCTCGGCTTCCGCCAGCGCGCGCTGCAGGCCGTTGACCACGCCTTCGCCGATCACGTGCATCTTGGTCTTGAGCGAGATGATCAGCACGTCGTCGTTCTGGTGCCAGATCCGTACCGAATCGTCTTCATGCACGGTCACGCCGGCAGTCTTGCCGTCGGCTGCAGCCTCGCCCACCAGCGGTGCGCGAAATGCCTGGCGCGCATACACCGGCAGCGTGGAACGCGGCACGAAGCTGTTGCTGAGCGACCGAATACGAACCGTCGGCGCTATGCACGCCCGCATGTTCGCACGGCCGTCGAACACCCAGGCCGGCAGCGCCGCATTGCACAGCGCATGGCCGGCGTCGATGTCGTCCTTGACCCAGGCGGCGACCTGCTGCCAGCCGGACGCTTGCCAGGTCTCGAACGGGCCGACTTCCCAGCCGAAACCCCAGCGCATCGCGAAATCGATATCGCGCGCATTGTCGGCCACGCTGTCCAGATGGAGCGCGATGTAATGGAACACGTCGCGGAAAATCGCCCACAGGAATTGCGCTTGCGGGTTGCTCGATGCGCGCAGCGCCTGCATGCGCTTGACCGGATCCTTTTCCTTCAGGATGCGCGCCACCAGCTCGTCGGCCTTGGCGCCGCCGGCCACGTATTCGCCGCTGGCGAAATCCAGCCGCAGGATGTCCTTGCCGACTTTCTTGTAGAAACCGGCGCCGCTCTTCTGGCCCAGTGCGCCGGCCGCCACCAGCGTGGCCAGCACTTCCGGCGTCTTGTAGACCGCAAAGAACGGGTCTGTCGGCCAGGTTGTCCTGCATGGTCTTGATCACATGGCCCATCGTGTCGAGCCCGACCACGTCGGCGGTACGGAAGGTGCCGGACGAAGCGCGGCCCAGTTTCTTGCCGGTCAGGTCATCGACCACGTCGACCGTCAGGCCGAATTTCTGCGCCTCATGCATGGTCGCCAGCATGCCGAACACGCCGACCCGGTTGGCGATGAAGTTCGGCGTATCCTTGGCGCGCACCACGCCCTTGCCCAGCGTGGTGGTCAGGAAGCCTTCGAGCTGGTCGATGATCTCAGGACGGGTGGCGACGGTCGGGATCAGTTCGACCAGATGCATGTAGCGCGGCGGGTTGAAGAAATGCACGCCGCAGAAGCGCTCCTTCAGCTCCGCGCTGAAGCCTTCGGACAAGGCGGTGATCGACAGGCCCGAGGTGTTCGACGCGAAAATCGCCTGCGGCGCGATGTACGGCGCGACCTTCTGGTACAGGTCGTGCTTCCAGTCCATCCGTTCGGCAATCGCCTCGATGATCAGGTCGCAGCCTTTCAGCAGCTCCAGATCGTCTTCGTAGTTCGCGACTTCGATGTAGGCGGCGTCATCCTTGTTGCCGAACGGCGCCGGGCTGAGCTTTTTCAGGTTGTCGATCGCGCGCAGCACGATGCCGTTCTTCGCACCTTCCTTGGCCGGCAGGTCGAACAGCACCACCGGCACCCTGGCATTGACGCAATGGGCGGCGATTTGCGCACCCATCACGCCGGCGCCGAGTACCGCAACTTTTTTAACAATGAAATTAGACATCATTTAATCCTCTCAATTACAGCCATCTTTGGTGCACAGCACCCCATCATTTTTCATTATTGACGGGGTATGTGCATAAACAGTGCCATTCCCGCATATGTTTATTGCGACATTAAAAATACACAGGGCAGTATATTTTCAGAACAAGGCGGCATCGAGCGCCATCAGGCTGGCCGAACCGGAGCGCGCCTGACGGATCAGCATCGCGGTTTCCGGCAGCAGGCGGGCGAAATAGAAGCGCGCGGTGGCCAGCTTGGCGGTGTAGAAGGGATCGCCGGAGCCCTGCTTTTCCAGCGCGATCTTGGCCATCTGCGCGAAGAAGTACGCATACACCAGATGCCCGGCCACCCGCAGGTAGGGCACCGCGGCGGCGCCGACTTCGTCCGGATTCTGGAATGCCTTCATGCCGATTTCCATCGTCAGCTTGGTGACCTTGTCGCCCAGCTCGGCCAGCGGCGTGATGAATTCGGACAGCGCCTCGTCGGTGCCGTTGGCTTCGACGAACGCCTGCACTTGCGCGCCGAACTTGCGCAACTTGGCGCCGTTGTCCATCAGGATCTTGCGCCCCAGCAAATCGAGCGACTGGATCGTGTTGGTGCCTTCGTAAATCATGTTGATGCGGGCGTCGCGCACATACTGCTCCATGCCCCATTCGGCGATGAAGCCGTGGCCGCCGTACACCTGCAGGCATTCCGAGGTCGCAGTCCACGCGTTGTCGGTGATGAAGGCCTTGACGATCGGCGTCAGCAGCGCGACCTGGTCGGCCGCGTCCTTGCGCACTTCTTCATCCGGGTGATTCAGTTCCTTGTCGATCTGCAGCGCGACATACGAGCAGAAAGCGCGCGCGCCTTCGGCATAGGCTTTCGCGGTCAGCAGCATGCGGCGCACATCGGGATGCACGATGATCGGGTCGGCCGGCTGGTCCGGCGCCTTGATGCCCGACAGGCTGCGCATCTGGATCCGGTCCTTCGCGTACACCAGCGCATTCTGGTACGCGACTTCGGTCAGGCCCAGGCCCTGCATGCCGACCCCCAGACGCGCGGCGTTCATGAACACGAACATCGCATTCAGGCCCTTGTGCGGCTCGCCGATGATCCAGCCGGTGGCGCCGTCCAGGTTCATCTGGCAGGTCGAATTGCCGTGGATGCCCATTTTTTCTTCGATCGCGCCGCAAAAAATCGGGTTGCGCGCACCCAGCGTGCCGTCGGCATTCGGCAGGAACTTCGGCACCAGGAACAGCGAAATGCCTTTCGAGCCTTCCGGCGCGCCCGGCAGGCGTGCCAGCACCAGATGCAGGATGTTCGGCGCGACGTCGTGTTCGCCGGCCGAAATGAAGATCTTGCTGCCGCTGATCTTGTAGGAACCGTCATCCTGCGGCTCGGCTTTCGAGCGCAGCAGGCCCAGATCGGTGCCGCAATGCGATTCGGTCAGGCACATGGTGCCGGTCCATTCGCCGGACACCAGCTTCGGCAGGTACAGCGTCTTTTGCTCCGGCGTGCCGTGTTCGAGCAGGCATTCGTAGGCGCCGTGCGACAGGCCGGGATACATGGTCCAGGCCTGGTTGGCCGAGTTCATCATCTCGTAGAACGAATTGTTGAGCACCAGCGGCAAGCCCTGGCCGCCGTATTCCGGGTCGCACGACAGGGCCGGCCAGCCGGCAGCGATATATTGCTGGTACGCTTCCTTGTAGCCCTTCGGCGTGGTCACGCTATGGGTCGCCTTGTCGTGATGGCAGCCTTCGCGGTCGCCGGAGTGGTTTAACGGGAACAACACTTCCGAGGTGAACTTGCCGCCCTCTTCCAGCACCTGATTGATGATATCGGCATCGATCTCCGCATGTTTCGGCAACTGCTTGAGCGTATCTTCGACATGCAGCAATTCATGCAGCACGAATTGCATATCACGCAAGGGAGCGACGTATTGACCCATTATTTTCTCCTGACAACTTTTTTGATTGGACTGCTGATTCAGCAGCGGAATGGTTTTATTTATTCTACACCGTACTCGGTTGCGATAACTGTCGATCAAACGTTCAAAACCGGCTTGCGCGCGCTCCACGCTGCCCGGCACCCGCAAGAAACGGGCATCGTGGTGCAACGCAAGAATCAATCCGTAAATCTCGAACACCACTTGCTGCGGATTGATCCCGGCGCGCAGATGGCCCATTTCGACCGCCTGCTGCACGCAGCGCAGCAGCGCTTCCTGCCACGCGCGCACCATGCCCACCAGTTCATCGCGGATCGCGCCGGGCCGGTCGTCGTATTCGACCGCGCCGCTGATGTAGATGCAGCCGGATGCGATCTCGACCGTGACCCGCTTGATCCAGCGCGCAAACATCGCCTGCAGCCGCGGCAAGCCGCGCGGCTCCTGCATGCTGGGATAAAACACTTCCTGCTCGAAATGGCTGTGGTACAGCTTCAGCACGTCGATCTGCAGATCCTCGCGCGAGCCGAAATGCGCGAACACGCCGGACTTGCTCATGTTCATCTTGTCGGCCAGCAAGCCGATGGTCAGGCCTTCCAGTCCGTCCCGGCTCGCCAGATTGAGCGCCACATCGAGAATGGCAACGCGGGTAAGCTCGCCTTTTCGCATGGATTTCGATGTCGTATTAATAATGTTCAAGGTTATCCAAATGGTAATGATCGATAGACAGAAGTCTCGCACAATCTAAATATGAACGCTCGTTCTATTTTATGCCGAGCACTGCAAATGTCAAATGGGAAGTTTAGAGCCGGCGTTCTATTTGGTGCTGCGGGAGCTTATTGATGGGTAAGACAGTCGTGCAGGCCTGCACGACTCGTATTGCGCAAGTCTTATGTATTGGATTTGTCCAGCAAGCGGCGGTCGCGCTTGGTCGGCCGGCCCTTGAGCGCGCTGGTCGGTTCACGGAACAGGCGCCGCTGCTCGGCCTCGTGCTGGCGTTTGGCGCTGCTGTTCGGGGTTTCTGCATACAGCAGCTGCGCCTGCGGGGCGGAACCGCGCACATCCGACAAGGCGACGACCTCGACTTCCCATTCGGTCGCGCCGTTATTGATCGCCAGCAAGTCGCCGGGCTTGAGATTGCGCGCCGGCTTGACGCGCTCGCCGTTGCAGCGCACCTTGCCGTTGTCGACGGCATCGGCGGCCAGCGAGCGCGTCTTGAAAAAGCGCGCCGCCCACAGCCATTTGTCGATCCGCACTTGGTCAGGCATCAGCATCCTCGCAGTGCATTCCATGCGGCAGACATGAGTACTGTTCGGCCACTGCCCGCTGCAAATTTTCCAATTGCAACTGCATCTGCTCCTGCATCGCCAGCAAGTCCGGCTGCAATGCGCTGGCGGCGGCAAGCTGGCCTGCGTGATTCAAGCGCACGATTTCCAGCCCGATCTGGTGCACCCTGGCATGCGGCGCTTCCAGCGCAGAAAATTCCGTCAGATGACCGTAATTGGTCCGGCCATGACCGTCATACCACAGGCCGAAACGGCAGCAATGATGATCATCGAGTCGCAAAAGGCCCTGCCCAAATTGCCCGTCGCTCGAATCCAGCACCTGTTTGACCCAGCGCTGGTGATCATGGTGCGCCACCAGCAGCGGAAAATCATGATCATCCCATTTGGTATCGGCCCATTCGGCCCAATGCGGTGCCGGACGGTATTGCCTTGACCAGGCCAGCACATCGGCTGCCGGCATCGGACGGGCAATCCCATAACCTTGCGCCAGATCGCAGCCCAGCTGCATCAGCAACACCCCATGTTCGGCGGTTTCCACCCCTTCCGCAATGACGCTGCGATTGAATACCGCTGCCAGACTGATGACCGCCTTGACCAATGCCAGATCTTCCTGATCATCGAGCATGTCGCGCACAAAGCTTTGATCGATTTTCAGCACATCGGCCGGCAAGCGCTTCAGATAGGTCAGCGATGAATAGCCGGTGCCGAAATCATCCAGCGCAAAAGTCACGCCCAGCGCATGGCAGGCGGCAATCAGATTGCGCACGTAAGGGACATCGCCCAGCGCCGCCGACTCCAGGATTTCCAGTTCCAGCTGACGCGGCGCGACAGTCGGATGCTCGGCCAGAAGGCTCTTGAGCCGCGCCAGGAAATCCGGACGTTCGAAATGCCGCGCCGCTATGTTGACGCTGACGACCCAATCCGCCCCGATGTCCGACCACAATGCCATTTGCCGCAGCGCTTCGTGCAGTACCCACTCGCCGATGTCGACGATCAGATCGGTATGCTCGACCAGCGGCAGGAAATCGAGCGGCCCGACCACGCCTTTTTCAGGATGCTGCCAGCGCAGCAGCGCCTCCATGCCGACCACCTGGCCGCTGCGCATATTGACCTTGGGCTGATAGTACAAACGCAACTCGCCCTGCGACAGCGCCTGGCGAATCCGTTCCAGCTGATGCTGCTGGCTTTGCGCCTGATGATCTTGCTTGATGTCAAACAGATGATAGCGGTTGCGCCCGGCCTGCTTGGCCTGATACATGGCCTGATCGGCATGCCGCAGCAGCGTATCCGGATCGACGTCATCCTGCGGATAGGCCGCCACCCCGATGCTGGCAGACACCTCGACCGATTGCCCATCGAGCAGATAAGGCTCGGCCACTTTCGCCAGAATCCGCTGCATCGCCAGTCCGATTTCATTGACATCGTTCAAGCCGCTGAGCAGCAGCACGAACTCGTCGCCGCCCAGACGGGCCACGGTATCCTCGCCCCTGAGCGTGCCAGACAAGCGGTCCGCCAGCTCTATCAGCAAACGATCGCCGAGGTCATGGCCGTAATAATCATTGACCGGCTTGAATCCATCCAGATCCAGCAGGCAAACCGCCAGCAGCTGCTGGCGGCGTTGCGCGCTGGCGATCGCCTGCTTGAAGCGATCGGCCAGCAAGACCCGGTTGGGCAGCCCGGTCAGCGCATCATGACTGGCTTGCCAGGTAATCTGGCTCAGCAAATGGCGCTTCTCGCTGACATCGCGAAACACCAGTACGCAGCCGAACAGCGTGCCCCCGGCATTGCGGATCGGCGCCACCGAACATTCGATCGAACACTCTTTTTCTTGCCTGCTCAGCAATATCATGTTGGCCAGTTGGGTACTGGCTGTCCCGGATTTGACTGACGCTATGAAGTCGGCGCAAGGCTGCCTGCTGGTTTCATCCAGCACGCTGAACACAGCCTCCAGCGGACGTCCTTGCGCCGCATCGAGAGTCCATCCGGTCAGTTGCTGCGCGACGCTGTTGAGCGTTTCGATCCGGCCCTCCAGGTCGGTGGTGATCACCGCGTCGCCAATCGACGCCAGCGTCACCTCGACCCGCTCCTTTTCGGCATGCAGTGCGGCTTGCGCCTGTTTGCGCTCGGTGATGTCGACAATCGCCCCGATCAAACCGGCCACGCTGCCATCGACGTTGGTAAAGGTCGCCTTGTAATAAATCACATCGCGCAACGCGCCATGCGCGGTCGGAATGGTGATTTCATAGGTCTGCCGGCCCGGGTGCAGCAATAACTCGGCATCCTTTTTCGTGTGATAGGTAATAAACTCCGGCACATCGGAAAACATGTCCTGTGCAGTACGGCCGACAATCTCGGCCGCAGAGAAGCCGTACAGATTTTCCCAGGCGGCATTCACACCGAGGCACAGCCCATCGGTATCCTTGAAATAAATCGGAATCGGCAACGCCGCCAGCAACTGCAGGTTGAAATGCAGTTGCTCGCTTTGGGTTCTGTGGCTTTCTTCGAGGGACTGCAGCAAGGCCTCCAGTTCGGCCGCCATGTCATTGAAAGCGCTGGCCATGGCGCGCGTCTCGTAGCCGCTGCTGGCCGGCACGCGCACGCTGTAATTGCCTGATTTAAAGCGTTTTACTGCGGCAGTAAGTTGCCCGAGCGCAGCAAGATTGCCGCGCAGGATCAGATTGACCAGTACGAATATCGCCAAAACAAAGACGCTGAAAATCTTGCCCCGATCCAGGAATCGGCCCCATATCTTGTTGATGACCGGGACCGGCGTGGTGCGCAAGCGCAGGATGCCGTAATGCTCGCCGCCCAGAATGATCGGCGTCGCAGTTTCAAATGCAGGAATCGACAGCAGGTCGACAAACCAGGCCGGTGCAAGCGTGGCGGCATCATCCGTATCGATCACTTCCAGCACATTCAACCGGTACTGCCACTGAATCCATTCGAAATCACTGCGCTCCTTGACTTGCAATTGCAGCAACTGCCTGATCGCGGCCAAGTCTCCCATCACCGCTTGCTCGGCCAGTGCCGGCGTCAGATAGCGCTGCAGTTCGTGCAACTCTTCCCGGTAGCGCAGTTGCGCATCGGATTTCGCATCCGCCAGCATCCAGTAGCCCTGGACTACATTCATCGACAGGATCAGCAATAGAATGGGCAACAACAACCGCGCATACAAGCCGGTATTGCGCCATACCTGCATTAATTTTTGCATCAGATACGACACTAGTTCCCCACCCTGGTGGTCCGGTAAAAGCGGCGGTAATTTTCATAGTCAGCATTGTCGGCGCTGACGAATTCCGGCAACTGCCGGCTCTTCAGACGATCGGCTGCGGCCTGCAGAATCTGCCGTCCCTCGCTATCGCCCCCCATTCCCAGCAGCGCTTGCCGGACCCGCTCGACTTTATCCAAGGCAACGCGGGGATGCGCCATCAACGGCACATCGAGATAGGGCTCGGAACTGTACAGCACACGATACTTGAATCCCTCGCGCTGCGCATAACTCTCCATCACCTGATTATTCACTCCAGCAGCGATCACCGCGCCCAGCGCCAGGCGCGCCATGCCCGACTCCTGATTGCCGACAAACAAGGGTTTGACCTGCACGCCCGCCCGCAGCAAGCCGTCCATCGGCAGCGAGTACCCGGCAAACCCGTCCGGTGTCGGAAAAGCGATTTCCTGGCCCTGCAAATCGCTCAAAGTCTTGATCGGCGAATGGTCCGGCACCACGACCTGGCCCCGGATCCCCGGCGTATTGAAGCGGGCGATGGCACGATAACCGAGCTGGTCGCGCTCCGGCGTAAACAGATGGTTGGAGTACACGAAATCAAACTCGCCGCGCAGCGTCATCTGCGTCGTTTCCTGGGCAGTCTTGCCCATCTTCAAGCGCAATGGCACGCCGCTCCTGGCGCTGACATAGCGCAAGATCGGATTCCACAATTCGGCAGTCAGGGTGATCGAGCGCTGATTCACGACCCCGAAATAGGTGGTCTCGGCGGCACAAACCCGGACCGAAGCAAATAGCAGCCCTGAAAACAGCAGGAAAACATTCGCTAAAAAAAATGACCGGCCCATCGCATCCCCTAAGCATCTTCTTGTTTAATGTCCGCAAGTGTACAGCCGGCAACAACATTGACAAAGTTGCCGTCAAGAATTTTTATGAACAGGGTTGCAGCAACATCGCCTGTCAGTAATAGCCGCCCAGCGTGACGATGTGCATCAATCCCCGATACACCAGATACGTGAAGCCATACCAGGCCCGCTTGTACCACGGAATATTGGCGAAATCCTCCAGCTTGATCATCACGCCATCGGCAATCCCGTCCTCGATATGGCGCCGCAGCGTTCTGGCGAATGCGCCATCCTTGACCACCACGTTGGCCTCCTGGTTGATGAACAGGCTCAGGCCGTCGCAATTGCTGGAGCCGACCGTGGCCCAGTCGTCATCGACCACCGCGACCTTGCCGTGCAGCTGGGTCTTGCGGTATTCGACCACCCTGACGCCGCTTTTCAGCAACTTCGGATAGAACGAATGCGCGACCGAATCCTGCAGGCGGAACTGGCCGACCCCGATCAGCAGCGTCACCTCCACCCCGCGCGCAGCGGCCGCCGCCAGCGCCCGGCGGAACTTGTGGCCGGGCGCGAAATAAGGGTTGGCCAGCAAGGCGCTCTTGCGCGCGTTTCCCAGCGCCTGCAGGTAGGCGCGCTGGATGGTGCGACGGTTGCGCAGATTGTCGCGCACCACCAGCCCGGCCAGCGCCGGCGTGCCGGCCACCACCGTCAGTGTGGAACGCAGCTCCTGGAATAATTCCAGTCGTGAAATCAGCGTCAACTTGCCCAGCCGCATCCATTGCACCTGCGCCTCCTCATGAATCGTGTCGACCAGCGGCCCGCGCACCTGCACCGCAAAATCCCAGCGCGGCGCCGGCAAGCGCAGCTGGCCGTCGTTGTCGTCGAACAGGTCGTCATTCAGATTGAGGCCGCCGACGAACGCCAGATGCCGGTCCACCACGCACATCTTGCGGTGCGAACGCGCCACGCCGCGCCGGAACCAGGGGTTGAAGACGCGCAGGTTGACCTGGGCCGCCGCCAATTCCTGCTGCAGCGCGTTGACCTGCAGCCGGCCGGTGCCGATCCAGTCGGTGATCACATTCACCGCCACGCCGCGCGCCGCCGCCCGCTGCAGCGCGGCCTTGACCGCCAGACCGGTCTCATCGCCTGCAAAAATATAGGTTTCCAGGTAAATTTCGAGCACCGCGGCGTCGATCGCGGCAATCAGCGCCGGAAAGAATTCTGCGCCGCAGTACAGCAAGGTCACGGTATTTCGGGAAGTGAAATTCACCGAGCGCATGGCCAGATTACGTCAATCGCAGGTTCGCAACGATAGGCGCATGGTCCGACAACCTGGCCCACAGCGCGCCGTGCAGCACCTCGGCCGATTCGACCGTAAAGCCGCGCACGTAAATCCGGTCCAGCCGCAAGAAAGGCAGGCCGGCCGGAAAAGTCCGCGCCGGCATCGATTTCGGCCCGCGCCCCGCCAGGCTGCGCAAGTAATCGCCCAGACGCGGCTTGGGCGACGCATCGTCGAACACCTCGCGCACGCCCAGCCGGCTGCACAGCGCCGCGCTCAAATGGTTGCGCCAGTCGTTGAAGTCGCCGGCGATGATGATAGGCGCATCGCGCGGCGCCGAGGCTTCGATGGTCGCGATCAGGCCCTCGGCCTGGCGCCGCCGCCCGGCCGCAAACAGGCCCAGATGCACCACATAGCAGTGCACCGCGGCCTTGGGCGTCGGCACCACGCAATGCAGGATGCCGCGCTGCTCGTACGCGTGATCGGACACATCGGTGTTGTTCGAGGCCATGATAGGAAAGCGGCTGAGCAGCGCATTGCCATGATGGCCGTGGTCGTACACCGCATTCATGCCGTAGGCTGAATGGTGCGACGCGCCGGCCAGGAAGTCGTGCTGCGCCTGGCTCGGCCAGTGCGCGTGACGCGCCGCATGCAGGTCGTGCCGGCCCTGCACTTCCTGCAGGAACACCAGCTCCGCTCCCAGCGCATCGATCGCCTGTTTCAGCGCCAGAATGCGCGGACGGCTGCCGAAAGCCGACACCCCTTTATGGATGTTATAGGTCGCGATACGTAGTTTCATGCAAGTATTCTACCGCCTGCCCGCCCGCCGCTCGCGGCCATCCGCAGATACCGCCGCAGCGCCTCCCGAACAGGCTCCATAAAACACAAAATATAGGGGAGTATGGCAGAAAACATGGGCATTGCCGCACGCATTCATTGATGGTTAAAAAATACTACGTGCAGTATATAAACCGCTCCAAAAGGGCTGCTGCGAAGGCGATTCAGCCCAGATGGGCCGGCAACTGCAGGATCGCCTCCGCATTCGACGGTGAAAAGCACTGGTCGGCCGCCGCGCGGTACGGCAGCCAGCGGTACTGCAGATGCTCGCGCGGCGCCAGCGTGATCGGGATCTCGCGCGGCACCAGCAGGCCGAACACATGCTCGGTATTCTGCGTCACCCCCGGCGCATAGCGATGGCGCCAGACCGGATAGATCTCATAGATATTCGACAGCTGCCAGTCGCGCAGATGGCTTAGCGGCACGGCCGACCCGCCCGCCAGCGCGCCATCCGCGGCCACCAGAATCCCGGTCTCTTCCGCCACTTCGCGCGCCGCAGTCAGCGCCAGCGGCTCGTCCGGAAAATCGCGGGAGCCGGTCACCGACTGCCAGTAACCGGGATGGTCGGCGCGTTCGATCAGCAGCACCTCGAGATTGGCGGTATGGATCACGACCAGCACGGATTCGGGAATTTTGTAAGTCATGTCGAGCAGCGATGAGATTCTTGCAAACACTTTGATTGCGCGATTAGAAAAAAGGCGCGGAAATCCGCGCCTTTGATTATGCCCTGAATAGATGCTGGGGACAGAGTACCGCTACGCTCAACTCTGTCCCGCACTGCACCGGATGTTACGCCTTGACCGCCGGCTCCACGTTGCGCAAGCGGATATGCAATTCCTTCAGCTGCTTCTCGTCGACTTCCGACGGCGCCTGGGTCAGCAGACACTGCGCGCGCTGGGTTTTCGGGAACGCGATCACGTCGCGGATCGAGTCGGAACCGGTCATCATCGTCACCAGGCGATCCAGGCCGAACGCCAGCCCGCCGTGCGGTGGCGCGCCGTATTGCAGCGCATCGAGCAGGAAGCCGAACTTCAGCTGCGCTTCTTCGGCGCCGATGTTCAGCGCGCGGAACACCTTGCTCTGCACCTCGGCGCGGTGGATACGGATCGAGCCGCCGCCCAGTTCCCAGCCGTTCAGCACCATGTCGTAGGCTTTCGCGATGCACTTGCCCGGATCGGTTTCGAGATAGTCTTCGTGGCCGTCTTTGGGCGCGGTGAACGGGTGATGGCAGGCATTCCAGCGATTGCCGTCTTCGTCGAATTCGAACATCGGGAAGTCGACCACCCACAGCGGACGCCATGCGTCATCGAACAGGCCGACTTTCTTGCCGAAGTCGGAGTGGCCGATCTTCACGCGCAAGGCGCCGATCGCGTCATTGACGACTTTCGCCTTGTCGGCGCCGAAGAAGATCAGGTCGCCGTCCTGGGCGCCGGTTTGCTCGACGATCTGCGCCAGCGCGACATCGTGCAGGTTTTTCACGATCGGCGATTGCAGGCCGTCGCGCCCCAGTGCCTTTTCATTGACCTTGATGTAGGCCAGGCCCTTGGCGCCATAGATCGCGACGAACTGGGTGTAGGCATCGATCTCGGAACGCGGCATTGCGGCCCCGCCCGGTACGCGCAAGCCGACCACGCGGCCGCCTTCCATGTTGGCCGCGCCGGAAAACACCTTGAAATCGACATCCTTCATCACCGCGGTCAGGTCGGTGAATGCCAGCTTGACGCGCATGTCCGGCTTGTCGGAGCCGTACAGGCCCATCGCGGTGGCGTAATCCATCACCGGGAACGGGTTGGGCAACTCGACATTCAGACAGTTCTTGAACACCAGGCGGATCATGCCTTCGAACATGTCGCGGATTTCCTGCTCGTTCAGGAACGAGGTCTCGCAGTCGATCTGGGTAAATTCAGGCTGGCGGTCGGCGCGCAGATCTTCGTCGCGGAAGCATTTGGTGATCTGGTAATAGCGGTCGAAATTGGCCACCATCAGCAACTGCTTGAACAGTTGCGGCGATTGCGGCAGCGCGAAGAATTCGCCGGCATTCACGCGCGACGGCACCAGGTAATCGCGCGCGCCTTCCGGCGTGGATTTGGTCAGCATCGGGGTTTCGATGTCGATGAAGCCGAGTTCGTCGAGGAACTTGCGCACTTCCATCGTGACCTTGTAGCGCAGGCGCAGATTGTTCTGCATTTGCGGGCGGCGCAGATCCAGCACGCGGTGCGTCAGGCGGGTGGTTTCCGACAGGTTGTCGTCATCCAGCTGGAACGGCGGGGTCACCGAAGGATTCAGCACTTCCAGCACGTCGCACACCACTTCGATCTTGCCGGAATTGAGGTTGTTGTTGACGGTGCCATCCGGGCGGTTGCGCACGGTGCCGGTGACGCGCAGGCAGAACTCGTTGCGCACGTGTTCGGCCGCCTTGAAGACCTCGGCCTGTTCAGGATTGCAGACGATCTGCACCAGACCCTCGCGGTCGCGCAAGTCGATGAAGATGACGCCGCCGTGATCGCGGCGACGATGCACCCAGCCGCACAGGCTGACGGTTTGGCCGAGCAGTGCCTCAGTGGTGAGGCCGCAGTAATTGGTTCGCATGGAGGACATAGTCTTACCCTGTCTGTATCAAAATTCGGTGTTCGGTTATTCGGTTATCTGGCAGTGATCAGGCCGCTCTGCTGCGGCTTGGGCTGCGCCAGCTTCAAGCATTCTTTTTCAGTACCGCAGCAATTTTTTCCGGCGCCACCACGCCCATCGACACGATGTACTTCAGTGCCGCATCGACGCTCATGTCCAGTTCCACCACATCCGAGCGCGGCATCATCAAGAAGAAACCGGAAGTCGGATTCGGCGTGGTCGGCACATACACGCTGACATAATCGCCATGCAGGTGGTTCTTCACGTCGCCGCCCGGCGTGCCGGTCAGGAAAGCGATGGTCCAGCACCCTTCGCGCGGGTATTGCACCAGCAAGGCCTTGCGGAACGCGTTGCCGGACGACGAAAACAGGGTGTCGGACACCTGCTTGACGCTGGAATAGATCGAATTGACGACCGGAATCCGTTTCAGCAGCGCCTCCCACACGATGACCACGTAATTGCCGACGAAGTTCTGCGTCAGCAAGCCGGTGATGAAGACGATCAGCAGCGTCAGGATGGTGCCCAGGCCGGGGATATGGAAGCCGACCAGGGTCTCCGGACGCCAGCGCTCGGGCAGCAACAGCAAGGACTGGTCCATGGTGCCGATGATCAGGTTCAGCACCCACAGCGTAATCGCCAGAGGAACCAGTATCAGCAGACCAGTGATGAAATATTTACGCATGGCTCTCTTTATCGTCAACCATCTGGCCATTCCTGCACCACGGCCGACATCCTGGACTTCGATTAAGGTGCCGTCACTTCGCTGCTGGAACACTGCTTGCGCTACCGGCAGAGTCGCCCGACGCAGCCGGTGCAGACGCGGCAGTGGCTGCAGCGCCGGACTCGGAGCCCGCCGCAGTCGTTGGCGAGGTTGGCGCCGCACTGGTGCCGCCGGAACCGCCGCGGAAATCAGTCACATACCAGCCGGAACCCTTCAGCTGGAAACCGGCAGCAGTTACCTGTTTTTTAAAGCTGGACTTGCCGCACGACGGGCACTCGGACAGGGGTGCGTCGGACATTTTCTGCAATACATCTTTGGCAAAGCCACAGTCTTCACAACGGTAAGCATAGATCGGCATGGTAAATCCCGGAAAAATCATCCAAAACCGGACATTATAAAGGTTTTCATCGCTTTATCACGCAATGGCTCGCAAGCCGCCGTAGCGGCAACTGTGCCGGATGGCGCCAAGCGGGCAGCAAAACCCGTATCACACCGGCAGTCGGCGCCACACCTGCCAGCGCTCCTTGCCTTCGAAAGCGGGGATCGAATCGGTCACAGGCTGGTCTTCGATGCGTTCGAAATACGGCGTCAGCAGTGCATCCAATTCATCCGGCGCGATCCCGAACGGCGGGCCTTTGGGCGCGTCGTCGAAGTAGAAAAAGCCGGCCAGCAGGCCGCCGGCCGGCAGCAATGCCGCCCAGCGCGCGGCGATGCCGGCGCGCATAGGGCGTGGCAACGCGCACAGGAAAGCCCGTTCATAGATCAGGTCGAGCGGTTTTTTTGGCGTGAAAGTGAAGAAATCGGCTTCCTCCACCCGCGCCGCCCACGGCCCCAGCAGCGCCTGTGCGGCGGCCACGGCGGCCGCGGAGAAATCGATTGCGGTCACCTCCCATCCGGCCTCGGACAGGTAAGCGACTTCGTAAGCATGGCCGCAGCCGGGGATCAGCGCGACCGCGTTGCGCGCCGAGCGCGCCACGAAGTCCTGCAATGCAGCAGGCACCCCGCCCTTATCCCATGGCATGAAATGTTGTTCGAAGCGTTCGTTCCAGAACGCCTGAGCGGACGGATCGCGGCTCTGGAAGGTCGGCATCTGGCGTTGCTTGTCAGCGGCACTGGTCATGGCAATCAGGTCTTTCACAACATTCGGCGAACAAAATAGTGCGTGTCATGCGCACCGAGCGCAATTACATACTGCACCCTGTATTTTTAACAGCCCTTTGTTTACCTGCGGGAGAGCACAGTTTTCATACCATACCCCCGATAAAATAATGTTTTACAGAAATGCAGCGCTAGTAATAATAAAACCGCAGCAGCAGCTGGGTCAGGATCACCCCGACCAGCAAGCCGCTGCCGAAATAGATCGCGGTGCTCAGCAGGCGATTGGTGCGCTTTTGCTCGTCCAGCAGATTTTTCAGCAACTCGGTATTTTGCTGCTGCGGCTGGCCGGCGATGCTCAGCGCGTGATGCGCGAGGCGCGGCAATTGCGGCAACAGCTGGCTATAGCGCGGCGCCTCCGCCTTGAGCCGTTCGAGCAGGCCGCGCCAGCCGATCTGGTCGCTCATCCAGCGCTCCAGATACGGCTTGGCGGTTTTCCACAAATCGAGTTCGGGGTCGAGCTGACGGCCCAGGCCTTCGATGTTGAGCAAGGTCTTTTGCAGCAGCACCAGTTGCGGCTGCACCTCGACATTGAAGCGGCGCGAAGTCTGGAACAGGCGCAGCAGGACTTGTCCGAACGAAATGTCTTTCAGCGGGCGGTCGAAGATCGGCTCGCAGCAGGCGCGCACCGCCGATTCCAGCTCATCGACCCGGGTTTCTTTCGGCGCCCAGCCCGATTCGATGTGCGCTTCCGCCACCCGCTTGTAGTCGCGCCGGAAGAAGGCCAGGAAGTTTTGCGACAGGTAATCCTTGTCGAAGTCGTTCAGGGTGCCGACGATGCCGAAATCGAGCGCGATGTAGCGCCCGAAGGTAGCCGGGTCGGTCGATACCAGGATATTGCCGGGATGCATGTCGGCATGGAAAAAACCGTCCCGGAACACCTGGGTGAAGAAAATCTCGACGCCATCGCGCGACAGCTTCTTCATGTCGATGCCGGCGGCCGCCAGCCGGTCGAGCTGGGAAATCGGTATCCCGTTCATGCGCTCCATCACGATCACCGAGGATGAACAGTAATCCCAGAACATCTCGGGCACCACCAGCAGATCCGAATCGGCAAAGTTGCGCCGCAGCTGGCTGCCGTTGGCCGCTTCGCGCATCAGGTCCAGCTCGTCGTGCAGGTATTTGTCGAATTCGGCGACGACTTCCTTCGGCTTCAGGCGTTTGCCGTCGGCCCACAGCCGTTCGATCAGGTCGGCCGCGATATGCATCAGCGCGACATCCTTGTCGATCGAATTCTTCATGCCGGGGCGCAGCACCTTGACCGCCACTTTCTTGCCGTCTTTCAGGGTCGCGAAATGGACCTGCGCGATCGATGCCGAGGCCACCGGTACCCGCTCGAAATCGGCGAACAGATCATGCGGATGCGCGCCCAGCGATTTTTCGATTTGCGCAATCGCCAGGTCGGAATCGAAAGGCGGCACCCGATCCTGCAATCGGGCCAGTTCGTCGGCGATATCGGGCGGCATCAGGTCGCGCCGGGTCGACAGCACCTGGCCGAACTTGACGAAGATCGGTCCCAGGTCTTCCAGCGCACGGCGCAGCCGCTCGCCGCGCGGCGCGGAAATGTCGCGCCAGAAAATCAGCGTGTCGATCAGCTTCGCAGTACGCGGGATCGCCAGGCCGGAGATCGCGATCTCGTCCAGGCCGTAACGGATCGCGACGCGCGCGATCTTGAACAGCCGCAGGAATTTCATGATCATTGGCTGCGCCCTTCCAGTTTTTCAATCCGTTTGCCGATGCGATCCACATCATCGCGCAGGCGGCTCACTTCACTGGAAAAATCGGCGACCACCTGCGGCCGCAGCAGGGTCGGATTTTCTTCCAAAAAATATTCCGCGGCGTTTTCCAGCAGCTTGTGCGGGGTCGAAGCGGCATTCGCAAACACTGCTTTGGCAGCGCCAACGATGCGCACCGCCGCGATATCGCCCACCACCCGGCCCAGGTCGGCCTCGACCTCCCAGCGCAGGGTCTGGCTCAGCTGCGAAATCGTATTCGCGAAATCGGCATCACCCTCGATCGTCACATAGGAAAATGCCCGTTCGCGGTTTTGCAGGATCAACGGCAAATCGGCCAGCTTGACGCGGATCGTCACGCTCGACGGTTCATCCGGCGCCACCGATTCGAGCATGCCATCGCGCGCCACCTTGAGCCGGACGGCAAAAATGCCGGCATCCATGCAGGCCACTTTGCCGGCATGGATCGCGAGCTTGTCGCGCGCCCATGGCTCCTGTGCCAGCAAGTGGTTGATCGCGGCGGGGAAAACGGAAGGAAGCATAATTTTACAAAGTTCATCGTTACAAAAAGAAAACCGCCCGTGACGGTTCACGGGCGGCTTCGGGTTGAGCAGTGTGCCGGTTCAGCCCTGCCGGCTTCAGGACAGCTGCTGGATACCGGCCAGCAGCCAGCCGCCCTGCCCTGCCAGCGGCTTGGACAGGTTCCAGACTTCGGCAAAGGGTTCGGCCGCAGATTTCGCATCTTCCTTGATCATGCCGTCGAACTTGACGCTGGCCAGGTAATTGCCGCCCACCGTTTCAATGCCCAGCAATTCGGCGTTGATCGACACCACATCGGTATTGTTGATCGCGCTGCCGCGCTCCTGCAGGTCCAGCTTCAGCTCCGCATACATTTCCGGGGTCGTGAATTCGCGGATATCGTCGATATCGGCCTTGTCCCAGGCTGCCTGCAGGCGGATGAAATGGGTTTTCGCATGGCGCAGGAAACCCGGCGCGTCGAAATCGGCCGGCACGCTCCAGGTCGCGGCGTTGGCTGCACCAATTGCCGCGGGTTCGGCCTGAAGTGCTGCAGGTTGTTGCGGCATCGGGGTCGGTTCGATGCGCGAGCCGATTTCCGGCGTATAAGCCGATGACGCCGCACCCGGATAGGACGGCGACATGCGGTGGACGTTGCCGTTATCTCGCATCCTTGCGGCGCAACATGCGGATGACGAACATCACCGCAAACGCCAGCAGTCCAACCATCAACAAGGTGCCGAGCATGCTGCCGAGGGCGCCGCCCATGCCGAAATGCGACAGCAAGGCGCCTAAGCCCAGGCCGAGCAGCGCGCCGCCCAGAATGCCCTTCCACGGGCTGGGCTTGGGCGGTATCGCGCCCGGTGCCGGCGCGGCAGCAGGCGCTGCCGGTTTGGCCTGATTGCTCGCTGGCGCCGGTGCCGGCGCTGCTTTCTGTGTCACATTCTGCGATTGACGGCCAAAGCTGCGGCCACCGCCGAGGCGCCTGGCGTCGGCATCGCTGACCACCATCGACAAGGCGCTGATGACCAGCATCAGACTGAGCAGGAATTTTTTCATGGTGACTCCTAAAATTTAATTCCGGTGTGAAGCGCTGCAACACCTGCCGTCAAATTGAAATACTCGACGCGTTCCAGGCCGGCTTCCTGCATCATCGTTTTCAAGGATTCCTGATCCGGATGCATGCGGATCGATTCGGCCAGATAACGGTAGCTGTCGGAATCATTCGCGATTTTCTTGCCCAGCCACGGCAACACCGAGAACGAATACACGTCATACGGTTTTTGCAGCAGTTCGCAGACCTTGGAGAATTCCAGCACCAGCAATTTTCCGCCCGGCTTCAAGACCCGCCGCATTTCCGACAGCGCCACATCCTTGTGCGTCATGTTGCGCAGGCCGAACGCGACCGTCACGCGGTCGAAATAATTATCCGGAAACGGCAGCTTCTCCGCGTCGCACAACATGGTCGGCGTCGACAAGCCCTGGTTCAGCAGCCGGTCGCGGCCGACGCGCAGCATCGATTCATTGATGTCGGTCAGCCAGACTTCGCCGCGACGCACCGGCCTGTTTTGCGAATACCTTGGACAGGTCGCCGGTGCCGCCGGCGATGTCGAGCACCTTGAAACCTGGCCGCACGCCGGCCTGGGCGATGGTGAACGCCTTCCAGATCCGATGCAAACCGGCCGACATCAGGTCATTCATCACGTCGTATTTGGCGGCGACGGAGTGAAAGACCTCGGCGACCTTATGTACTTTTTCGTCTTCGGAGACGGTTGTATAACCGAAATGTGTCGTGTTTGTCATGATTGCAAGCAGGCAAAAGTGTGTCGCATTATACCCAGTGCGGGTTTGGCACGCACCATTTCAATGACTATGTCCGCAGCCGTGGCCGCCCGCGTCCTTGGCGGTCATCGAGGCGTCGCGCCCGCTTTCACCGGCAAATCCGGCAGCGACCAGGCGTTGCAGGTAATCCTGCCACAGGCCGGCCTGGTTCTCGCCCAGCCAGTACAGGTAATCCCAGGTATAGATCCCGGTATTGTGGCCATCGTTGAAGTGCGGCTGCACCGCGTAGTTGCCGACCGGCTCCAGCGCAGTCAATTCGACCTCACGCTTGCCGGTCTGCAGGACTTCCTGTCCCGGGCCGTGGCCGCGCACTTCGGCCGATGGCGAATAGACCCGCAGCAACTCGAACGGCAGCACGAACGCCGCGCCATCGGCAAACGCGATTTCCAGCACGCGCGATTGCTTGCGCACCGTGAGTGCGGTCGGGACAGGGCTTGGTGCGCTTTGTTTTGATCCGGCCATGATGATGCTTTCCAAATTTGTTTTAATTCCGGTGCGCCAGGCGCAACGCAATCGCGTCGCGCAAGGCCGGCAACAGCGCCCTGCGCTGCGCCAGACTCATCGCGCTGCGCGCCACCCGCTGGGCCGCGGCCCATACCGGAGCGGGGAAATGCTTATCCTGCACATAGCGCGGGATAATGTGCCAGTGCAGATGCGGCACCATATTGCCGAAACTGGCCAGATTGATCTTGTCCGGGCGCATCACCTCGCGCACCGCGGACTCGACCTGCCAGACCGCATCCATCAAGCCGTTGCGCTCGGCGGCAGGCAAGTCCGTCATTTCCTGCACATGGCTGTCCCAGATCACCCGGCAAAAGCCCGGATAGTCGGGATCATCGACCAGCACCACCCGCCATTGCGCGCCGCGATGAATGATCTCGCCGCCGTCCTGCTCGCATAATTCACAAGTCATTATCGGCCTCAGACCAGTACCCGCTCGATGCCGCCGGCATTGGCGCGCGCCACATATTCCGGCAACCAGTTCTCGCCCAGAATATGCCTGGCCATCTCGATGACGATGTAATCGGCGGTGGTATCGGAGTCATCGTTGTAACGCGACAAGCCTTGCAGGCAGGACGGGCACGAAGTCAGGATTTTCACATCGCCGCTAAAGCCGTCGGCCCGCAGCTTGTCCGCACCTTTGATCATTTCCTCTTCCTTGCGGAAACGGACCTGGGTCGAGATGTCGGGACGGCTGACCGCCAGCGTGCCGGACTCGCCGCAGCAACGCTCGTTTTTCTCGATCTTGACATGATCGACGGTGCTGATCAGCGCATTGATGGTCTTGCCCGACTCCTGCAGCTTCATCGGATTGTGGCAAGGCTCATGGTACATATAGCGGGTACCGTTGACGCCCTCCAGCTTCATGCCCTTCTCGAGCAGGAATTCATGGATGTCGATGATGCGGCTGCCAGGGAATATCTTGTCGAATTCATAGGTCGCCAGCTGGTCGTAGCAGGTGCCGCAGGACACCACGACGGTCTTGATGTCGAGATAGTTCAGCGTATTGGCCATGCGATGGAACAGCACGCGGTTGTCGGTCATCATCTTCTCGGCCTTGTCGAACTGTCCGGCACCGCGTTGCGGATAACCGCAGCACAGGTAGCCCGGCGGCAGCACGGTTTGCACGCCGACCTGCCACAGCATCGCCTGCGTCGCCAGCCCGACTTGCGAGAACAGGCGTTCCGAACCGCAACCGGGGAAGTAGAACACCGCTTCGGTGTCGGCAGTCGTGGTTTGCGGATCGCGGATGATCGGCACGATCTTGTCGTCTTCGATATCGAGCAGCGCGCGCGCGGTTTTCTTCGGCAGATTGCCCGGCATCTTCTTGTTGATGAAGTGGATCACCTGCTCTTTGATGGCCGGCTTGCCGACGGTGGCCGGCGGCGCCTTGGTCTGCTTCTTCGCGAACTTCTTCAGGATGTCGTGGCCGAAACGCTGCGCCTTGTAACCCCAGCCTATCATCGCGGTGCGCGTCGCGTTGATGGTCGCAGGGTCGGTCGCGTTCAGGAAGAACATCGAGGCGGCGGTGCCTGGATTGAACTTCTTCTGTCCCATCTTGCGCAGCAGGTTGCGCATGTTCATCGATACGTCGCCGAAATCGATGTCGACCGGGCATGGCGTGACGCACTTGTGGCATACCGTGCAGTGGTCGGCCACGTCGGAAAACTCGTCCCAGTGCTTGATCGAAATGCCGCGCCGGGTCTGTTCTTCATACAGGAAGGCCTCGACCAGCAGCGAAGTTGCAAGAATTTTGTTGCGCGGCGAATACAGCAGATTGGCGCGCGGCACATGGGTCGAGCAGACCGGCTTGCACTTGCCGCAGCGCAGGCAGTCCTTGACGCTGTTGGCGATCGCGCCGATGTCGCTTTGCTGCATGATCAGCGACTCGTGCCCCATCAGGCCGAACGATGGCGTGTAGGCATTGCGCAGGTCGGCGCCGGCCAGCAACTTGCCCTTGTTGAAGCGGCCTTCCGGATCGATGCGCTGCTTGTAATCGCGGAATTCGCTGATTTCGTCTGCGGTCAGGTATTCGATCTTGGTGATGCCGATCCCGTGTTCGCCCGAAATCACGCCATTCAGCGAACGCGCCAGCGCCATGATGCGGTCCACCGCGGCGTGCGCATCCTGCAGCATCTGGTAATGGTCGGAGTTGACCGGCAGGTTGGTATGCACATTGCCGTCGCCCGCATGCATGTGCAGCGCGACGAACACGCGGCCGCGCAGCACGCGCTTGTGGATCGCCGTGCATTCTTCCAGGATCAGCTTGAAGGCGCCGCCATTGAAAATCTGGCGCAAGCTGGCGCGCACTTCCTGCTTCCACGACACGCGCACGGTCCTATCCTGCAACAGATGGAACACCTGCGCATCGGGCTGCCTGCCCAGGCGTTCGTCAAACACGGCCGCCAGTTTTTCCAGGCCCAGCGCGATCAGCGCATCCTTGGCCTGAACCAGCGGCTGGTCGATGTGTTCCAGCAGATAGCTCCAGCGCGCATGGACTGGCATCGAGCAACTGGCTGGCCTGCGCCACGCGGTCTTCCAGCATCTCGGCATCGGGAATGTCGTCGCCTTCGGCGTCTTCGCTCTTGCCGACCGGCAGATTGCCGGCGGCAAAGAAATCGCGCAACTCGTCGAGCAGCTGCAGCTTGTTCCTGATCGACAGTTCGATATTGATGTGCTCGATACCGTCGGTATATTCGCCCATGCGGTCGAGCGGAATCACTACGTCTTCGTTGATCTTGAACGCATTGGTATGCTTGGAAATGGCGGCAGTGCGCGCCCGGTCGAGCCAGAACTTCTTGCGCGCTTCCGGCGATACCGCAACGAAGCCTTCGCCGACGCGGGTGTTGGCGATGCGCACCACTTCGGAGGCCGCCTGCGCGACCGCGTTCTCGTCGTCGCCGACGATGTCGCCGAACAAGGCCATCTTCGGCAGCACGCCGCGCTTGGATTTGGTCGCATAGCCGACTGCGCGCAGATAACGCTCGTCCAGATGCTCCAGACCGGCCAGGCGGATCGACGCATAGTCGGCGCCGCCGGTTTTCGGCAGATTGTCGAGGTAATCCTTGATTTCGACGATGGACGGGATCGCATCGCGCGCCTGGCCGAAAAATTCGAGGCAGACGGTGCGCGCGAATTTCGGCATCTTGTGCAGAATCCAGCGCGCCGACGTAATCAGGCCGTCGCAACCTTCTTTCTGCACGCCGGGCAAACCGGCCAGGAATTTGTCGGTAACGTCCTTGCCCAGGCCTTCCTTGCGGAACTTGCGGCCCGGGATTTCCAGCATCTCGGTCTTGAACGGCGTATTGCTGCGTCCTTTTTCGGCCGGATGGGTCCATTCGAGCTTGAATTTGGCCAGCGGCGTATCGTGGATCTTGCCCAGGTTGTGCTCGATGCGCGTGACTTCCAGCCAGTCGCCGTTCGGGTCGACCATGCGCCAGGAAGCCAGATTATCGAGTGCAGTGCCCCACAATACGGCTTTCTTGCCGCCGGCGTTCATCGCGACATTGCCGCCGATGCAGGACGCTTCGGCCGAGGTCGGATCGACCGCGAACACGAAACCGGCCTTCTCGGCCGCATCCGACACGCGCTTGGTCACCACGCCGGCGCCGGAAAAGATGGTCGCATATTCGCGATCCACGCCCGGCAGCATGGTCATTTCGACCGCGCCCAGCTGTTCCAGCTTTTCGGTATTGATCACGGCCGACAAGGGCGTGAGCGGAATCGCGCCGCCGGTGTAACCAGTGCCGCCGCCGCGCGGGATGATGGTGAGTCCTAGCTCGATACAGGCTTTGACCAGCCCCGCCATCTCGTCTTCGGTATCCGGCGTCAGCACCACGAATGGGTATTCGACGCGCCAGTCGGTGGCGTCGGTCACGTGCGATACGCGCGACAGGCCGTCGAACTTGATGTTGTCCTTTTCGGTGTAGCGGCCCAGCACCTTGTTGGCGCGCTTGCGCAGATCGTAGGTCTGGCGGAACTCTTCGGCAAAATCGGCGACTGCCTTGCGCGCCGCATGCAGCAGGGATTCGACGCTGATGCTGCGCGCCATCGCGGCGGCATCGCCGGCATCGGCCAGATCGGTGCTGACCCGGCGCCGCTCGACTTCCGCCAAGCGGTGATTCAGCGCATCGATCAGGTCCTGACGGCGCTTCGGATTGTCGAGCATGTCGTCCTGCAGGTAAGGATTGCGCCTTACCACCCAGATATCGCCCAGCACTTCGTACAACATGCGCGCGGAGCGACCGGTCTGGCGCGCACCGCGCAGGGTATCCAGCTGTTTCCAGGCGTCCTCGCCCAGCAGGCGGATCACGATCTCACGGTCGGAAAACGAAGTGTAGTTGTATGGAATTTCGCGCAGACGGGTCGGCGCAGCGCCATGCGGCGCTTCGGAAAGGAGAGTTTGGATTTGTGCGGGGGCGTTCATCGGCTTGGTAAATTAGACTGACCCTAAAGAGCCATTCTAGCGTATTGCGCTGCACCACGCGGGAACACCCTTACGCTTCACAAGTGTTAGCCGGTCACGTCGGCTGCAATGATTTCCTGAGTGCAACCGCACAGTTCCGGCCATTTTTTGCAAATACACGATTTTTAACGGGGTATATTGGCAAACATGGTGCCTGCCGCAATATTCATAAGCCCGATATTTTATACTGCCACCAGTATATTATTATTCGGCAGCTATCCCATCCATTGCGCCAGTTGTCGCCAGATGCCGTCTGATACATGCAGCAACAACCATGTGATCGTCACGTAACGCAAGAACTTGCCGATCGCCATATACAGCACGCTGGGCCAAAACGGCAATTTGAGCCAGCCGCCCAGGGTACAGATCGGGTCGCCGATCGCGGGCACCCAGGCCAGCAGCATCGTCTTCGCGCCATAACGCTGCAACCAGCCGAACCAGCGGCTCTCGCGCTCTTTGGCAAACGCCAGCTTGGCGCCATAGCCGATCCAGTAATTGACCGCGCCACCCAGCGTATTGCCGAATGTTGCCACCAGAATCGCCGGCCAGAACAGGCTCTGGTTGGCCTTGATCACCGCAAACACCAGCGGCTCCGAACCCAGCGGTATCAGGGTTGCCGCGATGAAAGCAATCAGGAAAACCGAACTCAGCCCGACTTGCGGCAGCGCCAAAACCCCCAACAGCCAGTAAATTGCAGATTCAATCATGTGAGGCTTCGGACGCTCATGTAAAAAACGTCCATTATAATAAATGACCACTTGGCATTTTTCACATCCTTGTCATGGCCAAGCGCCTATCCGCGTTGAGGCCGACTCAACCGACCGGCCACCAGCCATGCTCGAACCGGATTGAGAACGAGATGATGCCGCCCCATACCGATGCCACCAGACCATAATGAATACCGACTATCTAAAGAAAATTCTGACCGCCCGCGTCTATGACGTCGCTTTCGAAACCCCGCTGGAATTCGCGCCCACGCTGTCCGAGCGCATGGGCAACAAGATTTATTTCAAGCGCGAAGACATGCAAAGCGTATTCAGCTTCAAGCTGCGCGGCGCCTACAACAAGATGGCGCACCTGACGCCGGCACAACTCAAGCGCGGCGTGATCTGCGCGTCGGCCGGCAACCACGCGCAAGGCGTCGCGCTGTCGGCTGCCAAGCTCGGCTGCAAGGCGATGATCGTGATGCCAACCACCACGCCGCCGGTCAAGGTCGACGCGGTCAGGGCGCGCGGCGGCGAGGTGGTGCTGTTCGGCGATTCCTTCACCGATGCCTACAACCATGCACTGACGCTGGAAAAAAAACACAAGCTGACCTTCGTCCACCCGTTTGACGACCCCTTCGTGATCGCCGGCCAAGGCACCATCGGCATGGAAATCCTGCGCCAGCATGCGGACCCGATCCATGCGATTTTCGTCGCCATCGGCGGCGGCGGCCTGATCGCCGGGGTGGCTGCGTATGTCAAGCAGATCCGCCCCGACATCAAGATCATCGGCGTCCAGACCACTGATTCCGACGCGATGGCGCGCAGCCTGCAAGCGGGCAAACGCATCACGCTGCCCGATGTCGGCCTGTTTTCCGACGGCACCGCGGTCAAACTGGTTGGCGAAGAGACCTTCCGCCTCGCCAAGCAATACGTCGACGAAGTGATCCTGGTCGATACCGACGCTATCTGCGCCGCGATCAAGGACGTGTTCCAGGACACCCGCAGCATTCTGGAACCTGCCGGCGCACTGGCGGTCGCAGGCGCGAAAGCCTATGTCGAACGCGCCAAGGCAGACAAGAAGCCGCTCAAGAACGAAACCCTGGTGACCATCGCCTGCGGTGCCAACATGAATTTCGACCGCCTGCGCTTCGTTGCCGAACGGGCCGAAGTCGGCGAAGCGCGCGAAGCGTTGTTCGCCGTCACGCTGCCCGAAGAGCGCGGCAGCTTCAAGCGTTTCTGCGAACTGGTCGGGCCGCGCAATGTGACCGAATTCAACTACCGCATCAGCGGCGAGAAGGAAGCGCACATCTTCGTCGGAGTTCAGATCGCGAATCGCGACGAAGCCGGCAAGATCGCCAAAAACTTCGAGAAGCATGGCTTCAAGACGCTGGATCTGACCGATGATGAACTCGGCAAGCTGCATATTCGCCACCTGGTCGGCGGCAAAAGCCCGCTGGCGCAGGAAGAACTGCTGTACCGCTTCGAATTCCCCGAGCGGCCAGGCGCACTGACCCGTTTCCTGTCGAGCATGGCGCCGAACTGGAACATCAGCCTGTTCCATTATCGCAACCACGGTGCGGATTACGGCCGGATTCTGGTCGGCCTGCAAGTGCCGAAAAAGGAAATGAAATCCTTCCGCGAGTTTCTGACCAACGTGGGCTATCCTCATTGGGACGAAAGCAACAATCCGGTATACAAGCTATTCCTGGGATAAACGCCCGCTCGCCCTCGCCAAAAACGGGCGGGGCATTTTTTAACGTGAACCATCACTATGACCACGCACAACACGCCCGACGACTCGCTGCTGGGCAAACCCGCTGCCTATAAGGCCGAATACGACGCCAGCCTGCTGTTTCCGATTCCGCGCCAGGAAAAACGCGATGAGATCGGCGTCAGCGGCACGTTGCCGTTTTTCGGCGTCGACCTATGGAATGCCTATGAGGTTTCCTGGCTCAATCCGCGCGGCAAGCCGCAGGTGGCGATTGCAACCATCATGGTGCCCGCCGATTCGCCGAACATCATCGAATCGAAGTCCTTCAAGCTGTATCTGAATTCCTTCAACCAGACCAGGCTGGCCGACGCCGACTCGCTGCTGACGCTGTTGCGAACGGATTTATCCGCCGCTGCCGGCACCACGGTGCATGTGACGCTGGCGACACAGAATGTTTTTGCACGACAGGAAATGGGCGAACTGGAAGGCTTATTGCTCGACCGGCTGGACATCGAGGTCACGCAATACAGTCCGAACCCATTGCTGCTGAAAGCCGATCACTCGCAACCAGCGGTGGAAGAGACGCTGGTGTCGCACCTGCTGAAATCCAACTGCCTGGTCACCGGCCAGCCGGACTGGGGCAGCGTGCAGATCCGCTACCTGGGCGCGCCGATCGACCAGGAAGGCTTGCTGCAATACCTGATCAGCTTCCGCGACCACAACGAGTTCCACGAGCAATGCGTGGAGCGGATTTTCATGGATGTACTGCGCCAGTGCAAACCGCAAAAACTCGCGGTCTATGCCCGCTACACCCGGCGCGGCGGACTCGACATCAACCCCTGGCGCAGCAATTTCAGCAGCACGCAACCGCCATCGAACCGGCGCAATGCGCGCCAGTAAGCAGTTAAGCCATTGACTGTTCGCATGAAGTAGCGAAATCGCTGCCCGAATACATTGACACAACAACAACTACGCACTAGCTTGGAAAAAGAGCTACCCCGATTCTTCACTCACTATCGTTCAAGGAGGCATCATGGCTGCAAAATATCTGCTGAAAAATTCCAAAAACGGCAAATTTACCTTTAGCTTACTCGCGGGGAACAACCAGGTCGTGATGACGGCTTCGGACATATATGAGACAAAAGAGGCCGCCCTCAATGGCATCGAATCGTGCAAGAAAAATGGCACAGATGATGCCCGCTTTGAACGCAAAAAATCGTCTGCAGACGAGCCTTATTTCGTTCTGAAAACCGACAACGGGCAAATCATCGGCAAGAGCGAAATGTATTCCTCGCTTGCATCAATGGAAAACGGCATTGCTTCCGTCAAGACCAATGCTGGTGCTGCAGTGGAAGATGGCACCGACTAACCGTGTATCTTTACGGCCGTACCCGGACGGTGCGGCTGACGCATGTCTAATCATGCCTGCTCCAGATTCAAGCAAATCAACACCGACGCAGACAAATTAAGGCCGGAGTAATTAACCGCAGAAGGAAATGAGAAGATTTAACATCAGCAACTGCAATCAATGCCGCGCCTCATGAGCAAACTAGCGTCAGCCCTGACGATTTTTGCATTGCACAACGCATAAAGAGGCCTATAATTCTGCTCACATGACAACATTGTGCACTGCACCATTTCTCGTATCATGACGAATTTCGCTAAAATCCTGTCGCCGGACAATGTTGCTCTCGACCTTGAGGTCTCCAGTAAAAAACGGGCATTCGAACAGGCCGGCCTCATCTTTGAAAACAACTGCGGCATCGCACGCTCCACCGTGTCGGAAAACCTGTTCGCGCGCGAACGCTTGGGCTCAACTGGATTGGGACATGGCGTCGCAGTTCCGCATGGCAGAATCAAGGGTCTGAAAGCGCCGCTGGCTGCATTCTTGCGACTGGCTGAACCGATCCCCTTTGAATCCCCCGACAGCCAGCCTGTAAAACTGTTGATCTTCCTGTTGATCCCTGATCATGTCACGCAACAGCATCTTGAAACACTGTCGGAAATTGCTGAAATGTTTTCTGACGAAACAATGCGCACACTGCTTGCCACCGACCCGGATCCGGCTTCTGTGTATGACAGAATCACCTCGTGGCGCCCGAGTCAACACATCAGCTGATGTCCGATTAAAGGCCTGATTGATGAACACCTTCACTGACCTTAAACCACTACCATGCCTTTATCGACCCCACTGAGTATCCAGCAACTGTATGACGACAACCGCGAATCCCTTGAACTGGGATGGTTTGCCGGCTTCTCAGGCAGTGAACGCCTGATATCGGGCGACGCCGCATCGGCCGCCGATCAGGTCGGGCATCTGAATCTGATCCATCCCGGACGGATACAGGTATTCGGGCATCAGGAAATCGAGTATTACCAAAAGCTCAGGGCACAATCACGCGGCTATCACACGCATGAACTGATGGCAGGCGAACCACCGGCACTGATCATTGCGCAGGGACTGGAAACGCCAGCCGACATTCTGGCAGCCTGCGACGAAAAAAATATCCCGTTGTTCTCCACCCCATTGCCGGCAGCACAGGTGATCGACTACCTGCGGGTCTATCTGTCGAAAAAACTCGCACAAAGCATCACAATGCATGGTGTATTCATGGATGTGCTTGGCGTTGGCGTGCTGATTACCGGCGAGTCCGGTCTTGGCAAAAGCGAACTGGGGCTGGAATTAATTTCACGCAGCCACGGCCTGGTTGCCGACGATGCGGTCGAGTTCTCGCGCATCGCACCCAACATGATCGAAGGCCGCTGCCCGGCACTGCTGCAGAACCTGCTGGAAGTGCGTGGTCTGGGCCTGCTCGATATCAAGACGATATTTGGCGAGACCGCGGTACGCCGCAAGATGCGCCTGAAACTGATCGTACATCTGGTTCGCCGCAGCACGCTGGAAGAACATATGGATCGATTGCCATTCGACGCCCAAACCGAAGACGTGCTGGGACTGGCGGTACGCAAGGTCGTCATTCCGGTTGCTGCGGGCCGCAACATCGCGGTATTGCTGGAAGCTGCAGTACGCAACACCATCCTGCAGTTGCGCGGGATCGACACGTTGCAGGAGTTCATGGAGCGCCAGCGCAGGGCGATGAGCGGCGATTGATCTTGTCAGCTGTAAGTTGAATACATCAGCTCTTGGCTTGCGGTATCATTCCTAATTATGCGCATAATTCTCATTACTGGCATCTCCGGCTCCGGCAAATCTGTCGCCTTGAACGTCCTTGAAGACGCTGCTTATTATTGCGTCGACAACTTACCGCCTACGCTGTTGCGCAACCTGGTTGCGACCTTGATTGAACAGGGCACTGAAAAAGTTGCCGTCGCGGTGGATGCCCGCAGCGCCAGTTCCCTTGCCAGTTTGCCGGCCGATATCAGCCAATTGAAGCAGGAAGGTCATGACGTCAAGGTGTTGTTCTTAACCGCCAAAACGGAAGCCCTGATCGCCCGCTTCTCCGAAACGCGCCGCAGCCACCCGCTATCGCATCATTTCGGCACCCAATCTGCCGATCGGCGCACCCGCACCCTGTCGGAATGCATTACCGAAGAACGGGAAAAGCTGGTTGCGATAGAAGGTTGCGGCCATGTAATTGACACTTCCGGCATGAGCGCCAGCAAATTGCGCGCCTGGGTTACCGACTTTGTCGAGATCAAGCATGCGTCATTGACGCTCCTGTTCGAATCGTTCGCCTTCAAGTTCGGTGTCCCGCTGGATGCCGACATGGTGTTTGACGTACGCACTCTGCCCAACCCCTATTACAATCTCAACCTGCGCCCCTTGACCGGTATAGATGCGCCTGTCATTGAATTTCTGGACGCCGAACCGGATGCAGTAGACCTGCTCAACGACATCAGGAGTTTTGTCGAAAAATGGCTGCCTGCATTCAAAAAGAATAACCGCAGCTATCTGACTGTCGCAATAGGTTGCACCGGCGGTCAGCACCGCTCGGTATATATGGTGGAACAGTTGGCGAAATACTTTCAGGCATCGGAACGGGTGGTGCATCGCCACCGTGAATTGAGCTGATCCGTCTATCTCAGGCCGGACAACAAATCTTCCTGCTGCAATAAGGACAATAGGAGTTTCTTGACCGGTGCCGGCAGCGGCGCATCCGCCAGGCTATCGACTGCATACCAGACATGGTTCGACTGGGCAGCCATCTCCAGCCGATACGCCAACGTGACCTGGTACGGGGCTATATGCAGCTTGAAATGGGTGAATCCATGTGAAAAAGGCTGCAAACGCACGCAAGATGCAATACTGCCAAACGGCATTACCGTCCGTGCAAGCGCATGCTCGGATACCGCTTCATGCTGCCCGCCAGCCACACTGACGCTACGGTGACCATCGACTTCAGGCAAAGACAGCAAGCCGCCCCATATGCCGGAATCCGGCCGCTGCTGCAGCAATACCTGCTTGCGATCGGTGATGACCAGCATCACCGCATGTTTTTCAGGGACGGTTTTCTTCGGCTTCCTGACAGGCAACTCCTGCACCCGGTCACTGGCATGCGCCACGCAACGCGACAGCAAGGGGCAGCCCATGCAGTTTGGCTTGCTGCGCGTACATAAGGTTGCGCCCAAATCCATCAAACCCTGGGTATAGGCCTCCACGCCCTGCGCCGGCAACAGCGCCTGCGCCCTTTGCCACAACAGGTCTTCGACCGGCTTGGCGCCGGGATAAGCATCCACCCCGAATACCCTTGCAAACACGCGCTTGACATTGCCGTCAAGAATTGCGGCACGCGTGCCATAGGCAAAAGCGCTTATCGCCGCCGCTGTCGAACGTCCGATGCCGGGCAAGTCCGCCAACAGCGCCGGATCGCGCGGAAACTGGCCGCCATATTCGGCCACCACACGCTGCGCGCATTGATGCAGATTACGGGCGCGGGTGTAATAACCCAGGCCGCTCCAGTGCGCCATTACCGCCTCCACAGGTGCCTGCGCGAGTGCAAATACATCTGGAAAACGCAGCAAAAACCGCTGGTAATACGGGATCACCGCTGCCACCTGGGTCTGCTGCAGCATGATTTCGGAAAGCCAGATACGATAGGCATCGCGCGTATTTTGCCAGGGAAGCGCATGCCGGCCGTGCTGTTTTTGCCATCCGATAACCGCCTCGGAAAAGCCAGGATCGATGTAATCTGCCAGCTCTTCGGTAACTACCTGGCGCTCAATAACACGCTTCATTCAGGATGACGCTTTTGCTTGCATCAAATCTGCTCCGATCGCCTTGCCCAAGTCGGCATCCAGCATGAGCAATTTATTTTTCTGTCCCTGCAATTCCAGTTGCACGTTTTCAATCGCAAGAATTTTTTCTTCAAGGCTGTCGGTCGCCAGATGAATTCGCTGCATCGATTGCATGCGCCGCTTCAACTGCCCTTTATGCTCACGAATTTGCGCTTCAAGCGGCGACATGATGACCTTCAGCCAGGCCTCCACATCGCGATTTGCCTGCAGAAAGCTGTGCTTCACACGGGAGGCAATCGAATCAAAAAACTTCTGCATCAGGACCACCTGCGGTGTCGTCATGATCGCTGCTGTACCAAACTGCTTTTGATAGATGCCCTCGATTATCTCGATTTCATACAGGTATTTATCCAGCGTGAAAGGCATCGGAGTGGAAACTGCTAGTCCATGTTCGGTCGAGAATTTACGGTACATCACCGTCATCATTTCGGCGAGCTCATCGGTTTTTTTCCCGGACAGCGACAGATGCTGCTTGATTTTAGTGAAAAACACCTTGACCGCCTGACGCAGGCCGGTAGAAAAATTACTCTTCTCCATCGCATCGCGTGTCATGTTGATATCATTTTTCAGGATATCCATGCCCAGACTGGTGAAGACCTCCATCGATAAGCGGGTAAACACCGAGCGCGTACCCTGCAGCTTCAACAGGCTGCCATCGAATTCCACTTTTTCCAAGTCAAGCCGGCTGATCATGTGTTCGATGATTTTCTGGTTCTTGCCGCGCAAGCTCTTCAGCTCGAACAACTGATCGGCCACATTGCGCATGCGCGTAGCCAGCAGCGATTGACTGGAGCCGATCAGCGCCTGCATGTCGGACGTCAACTGGGCCCGGATGATCTGCTGCTTGGCTGGGATAAGTTCATTGGACAGCGCATTTTCCAGCGCCGGCAGGCGGCTTTTCGCTAACAGCGCCGCATCATGATTGATTTTTCCTACCAAGCCCTTTTGCGCCGACACCGGAAACACCTGCTTGTCGGACAATTCCAGCATCTGCGCGACACTGGCGACCTGATGCTCGATTTGCTGTTCAACCTCGGCCGGCGTACGCAACTCATCCCACATGCTGTCGATCTTATTGAGTACCACCATGCGACCCGCTCCATGGCCGATATGGTTACGCCAGACATCGATATCGCTTTTGGTGACACCGGTATCGGCCGCCAGCACGAACAACACCGCATGGGCATTAGGAATCAGGTTCAGGGTCAGTTCCGGCTCAGTGCCGATCGCATTCAGGCCCGGCGTATCGACAATGATCAGGCCCTCTTTCAACAGAGGATGCGGGAAGTTGACGATCGCATGGCGCCAGCGAGAAATCTCGACTGTACCCTGATCATCGACGGTCAGCGCCGCATCCGGATCGGCCTCGTCATACAGGCCGTAGGTTTTCGCCTCTTCGAGTGGCACCCGCTTGGTCAGGCTGACCTGCTTGAAGGCTTCCAGCATGCCATCCCCAGAGGCAGTATCCAGCGGCAATACGGTCCAGACATGCCCCTGCCCCTTGAAGTCGCTGGTGGAAAGCGCCTGGGCCCGTGTTTCAATCGGCAACAGACGGATCGATGGCGGCAAGGTTTCGTCATATAACAATTCAGTCGGGCACATCGTGGTGCGGCCGGCTGAAGACGGCAGGATGCGCTGCCCGTAGTCTGCGAAAAAAATCGCATTGATCAGCTCCGACTTACCGCGGGAAAACTCGGCGACAAAGGCAATCGACAGCTTGTCGTCTGCCAGACGACCGAGTATGCGCGCCAATCGTTGCTCCACAGAGGCATCCGATAATGATTGCGTGGCGCCGACCCACGTACGATAACGCTCCAGCGCCGCCACCACGCCGCTGCGCCAGTCGCTATAAGCCTGGAATTTTTGGATCAGATCACTCATATTGTCCCCAATTCATCTTTCCCTTATCCCTCAGAGGATGCGTCAAAATGCTGCGAACTGCCTCATTCCCCACTGAGACAGGAAGCCGCTGTCGCTTTTGAAATAAGCCCCAGGCTCATTTTTGGCAACCAACGCAATAAAACGTCGAGCGCTGGCCCTGTTTGATCTGACGCACCGCAGCCCCGCAGACGCGGCAAGGTTCGCCAGACCGATCATAGACGAAATAGGACTGCTGGAAATAGCCGGATTGCCCATCAGCACCGATAAAATCGCGCAGGGTACTGCCGCCCTGCTCGATTGCCGCCGCCAGAATGACGCGAATGGCCGCCGCCAGTTTCTCGTAACGGGCAAGACTGATGCGCTTTGCGGGTGTTTTCGGATTGATGCCGGCACGAAACAAACTCTCCGACGCATAAATATTGCCGACACCGACCACAATGTCGCCTGCCAACAACACTTGCTTGATTGCAGCACTACGCTGGCGCGTTTGCCGATACAGGGTTTGCGCCGAAAACTGCTCGCCCAGTGGCTCCACACCCAGACCGCGCAGCAGTACATGCTCATCCACAGCCCCTCCCTCACAGCCATGCCAGAGCACCGCGCCGAAACGGCGCGGATCGGTCATGCGCATCAGGCGGGATCCCAGCACCAGATCGAAGTGATCGTGTTTTTGCGGCGCGCTGTCCAGCGGCAGGATCCGTAAATGACCGGACATACCCAAATGAATGATCAGCGTGCCATGATCGAACAGGATCAGCAGATATTTCCCGCGCCGTCCGGTGCCGCGCACGGTACGCCCCGACAACAAGGCCGGCAAGTCGGGCGGAAATGGCCAGCGCAGGCCGCTGCGGCGCAATACAACCGCGCTGACAACATGATTTTCAAGGTAAGGCGCGACACCGCGCCGGGTAACTTCAACTTCTGGCAATTCTGGCATGGCTAAAGACGATCAGCAGATGATCAAAAATAAAACAGGATGAATCAAGCAATCACGATGAGCACCCAGGCACCACATAGTGCACCGGTTGGGCGTAAAATTAGAAAAATTGCCGCCTTGTCAGGAATTCCATTGAAAAACGCCATCGTCATTGTAACCCTCTCGGCCATGCTCTCGGCGTGCGCGTCATTCCAGCCAGGGACTACCGTCGTGGAGGACACCACAAGCAGCGCAGCTGATTCCACCAATAACAGCACACCGGCGCAAGGCATGAGTCCGCATCACGCAGCGCCAGCGAATGCCCAGCATGCGGAGGCCGCATTACCATCACTGGAACTGACGCCCGAAATTCTATTCAAGCTGCTGAGTGCGGAAACCGCTTACCAGCGCGGCCAATGGCAAGCCGCCTACATCACGACGCTGGGTGTTGCACAGCAAACCCGCGATCCGCGCATCGCCCGCCGCGCAGTCGAAATGGCGATGAACGCAAAACAGGCTGGCGAAGCCCTCGCAGCCATCCGCCTGTGGCGCGAATTGGCTCCGGACTCGGAAGAAGCCAATCAGTACTTCCTTGGTTTCATTATCGTCAGTGACAAGCTGAGCGAAGCACAGCCGATTTTTGCGAAACGACTGAAAGAAACCGGCAAGCAGGAACGCGGCGCACTGATATCCCAGATTCAGCGCATTCTGGCACGTGCCAAGGACAAGTCTGCGGCATTTTCGATGCTGGACGAACTGCTGGCGCCTTACCGGACCGCCCCGGAAGCAACACTGGCGCTGGCTCAGGCCGCGTTCGCCAACGGTGATACGGTGCGCGCCGGCACTGAAGCACGCGCCGCACTGGACGCCAGGCCGGACTCTGAACTGGCGGCACTGACGCTGGCGCAGGTAACGCCGGACCCAATCGAAGCCGCTGCCGGTCTGGCACGGTTTCTCAGTACCCATCCGGACTCGCGCGAAGTGCGCATTGCCTATGCCCGTATGCTGCTCGAACAAAAACAATTCAACGCTGCCCGCAGCGAGTTCGAAACCTTGCTGAAAGCGCAGCCAAACGACCCCGGCGCCCTGTACGCACTCGGCATCCTGGGCGTACAGGCGAACGACCCGACTAGCGCAGAACGCTACCTGAGCGCTTATGTCGAGGTATTGAAAGCCAAACCGGGTGAGCAACGCGACCCGGCCCAGGCGCTGCTGATCCTGGCCCAGATCGCAGAAGAGCAAAAAAACAATGGTGCCGCACTGCGCTGGCTGGAGAAGATAGAACCGGCAGAAACCCAGAATGCCGCCTATTTCACTGCCTTGCTGAAACGGGCGCAGATCACCGCCAGACTCGGCGATCTGCCGGGTGCACGCAAATTGCTCGACGATTTCAGCGCTGAAAATGACGCAGAACAAGTGCAGATCATTCAAGCCAAGGCCCAAATCCTGCGCGATGCCAAGCTGTCACATGAAGCATTCGCCTTGCTGGGCAGGGAGTTGAAACGCTTCCCTGACAACACTGATTTGCTGTATGACTACGCGATGGCAGCCGAAAAAATCGGTGATCTGAAAAGCATGGAACGCTCACTGCGCCGCATCATCACGCTCACCCCGGAGAAACAACACGCTTACAATGCACTCGGCTATTCTCTTGCAGAACGCAATATACGCCTGCGCGAAGCCCACAGCCTGATCGAAAAAGCCTTGAAAATCACGCCCGAAGACCCGTTCATTATCGACAGCATGGGCTGGGTCCAGTTTCGCCAGGGAAAACTGACAGAAGCGGAAGAATTGCTCAGGCGCGCCTACGGCATCCGTGCCGACCCGGAAATCGCGATGCATCTGGGTGAAGTACTCTGGGCCAGCGGACGCAAGAGCGAGGCGCTGCAATTATGGCGCGATGCACAAGCCCTGGATCCGCAAAATGAGGCGCTGAAAAGTACCCTGCAAAGACTCAAAGTAAGCCCGTGAACTCCGGATGCAGCGCTCCGGATGAAATATATACTCCGCCCTGTATTTTTAATGTTGTCCTATGAATGCGCGGGAAATGCCACTTTTTAAGATATACCCCATCAAATCCATCAATTTAAAGGGCTGGCTCGGGAACTGGCTTGGCGCTCTGCTGTGCCTGCTGGCCTGGCCGCTGCTGCTCAGTGGCTGCGCAGTCACGCCAGCGGCTAATTCGATCGCGCAAGGCGCAACGCAATCGGTGCCGATGCGCAGCTATCACGACAGCATCGATATCAGCGGACGGCTATCCGTGCGCTACCAGCAAAATGGTCGCGACGCAGCGCTGCACGGCAGTTTCACCTGGGTCCAGACTCCCGGACAAGCCATCCTCACCCTGCTCTCGCCGCTCGGGCAAACGCTGGCCATCATTGAAGTCCGGCCCGATGGCGCGCTGCTGACGCAAGCCGGGCAGGCGCCACGCAGTGCAGCCGACGTCGACACGCTGACCGCCGACGCCCTCGGCTGGCCGCTGCCTGTATCCGGCCTGCGCCACTGGCTGCAAGGCTACGCCGGCAATGATCACCAACGCCCGGTCGCCAGCGGCGGAACCGACCCCGTACTGACAGCCGACGGCTGGCGCATCCTCTATCCGGCCTGGCAGGCAGGTGAGTTGCAGGCAAATGATATACACCCGAAACGCATCGACCTTGAACGCAGTACCGTGCAGGCCGGCGATATTGCGATTCGCATCGTGCTCGACAACTGGCAACCGCGCTGAACTTGCGACGAATTCGCCAGGCGCAATAAAAACCGGCAACAGAGTGCACAGAGAGATTTGCCAGGCTTTGTCCGCGCACTCTGCCGCTACAACTTTCAATCCTCCTTGCTTAAGCCCCCCAATGCAGCACATCCTCAGAGACTGTCCGGCACCCGCCAAACTCAACCTGTTCCTGCACGTCACCGGGCGCCGTCCGGACGGCTACCATCTGCTGCAAAGCGTATTCCAGCTGATTGATTTCGGCGATACGCTGCACTTTGAGTTACGCGATGATGATGCGATTTGCCGCACCACGGCACTGGAAGGCGTGCCGCAAGAGTCCGACCTGATCGTGCGCGCCGCACGCCTGCTGCAAGCCCGCGCAGCCAAAACCAGCGGCAAAGCGCTGCCGGGTGTGGATATCGCGATTGACAAGCGCCTGCCGATGGGCGGCGGACTGGGCGGCGGTTCATCGGATGCCGCCACCACACTGATGGCGCTCAATCATCTGTGGCAAACCGGCCTGAGCCGCAGCGAACTGATGGCACTCGGACTGCAATTGGGTGCGGATGTGCCTTTTTTCCTGTTTGGACAAAACGCGTTCGTGCAAGGCATCGGCGAGGCGCTGACGCCGGTCGCCACCCCGCAAGGCTGGTATATCGTCATCAAACCGAATGTATCGATCCCGACCGCCGCAATATTTTCCGCAAAAGAATTGACAAGGGACACAAAGCTCGTCAAAATATCGAACTTTTCCAGAGCACCAAAAAGCTTTGGCAGAAATGATTTGCAAGCAGTTGCGATCAAATTATTTCCGGAAGTTTTTGAAGTCATAAGCTGGCTAAAAATTTACGGAGATGCTAGAATGACTGGCTCAGGTGCTTGTGTGTTCTGTTTTTTCGAGGAAGAGCAGCAAGCGGACGCGGTACTGAATATCGTACCGGCGCACTGGAAAGCATGGAAAGCAAAATCGATCGAGAAACATCCTCTAGCGGATTTGATCGGCGAGAAGTAAAAGAATTCGTTTTGTGTTATTGGTTTTTTTGAAGCTAGTAACGCAAGACAAAAAGTTGCGTAGGGGAATCGCCAAGCCGGTTAAGGCACTGGATTTTGATTCCAGCATTCGAAGGTTCGAATCCTTCTTCCCCTGCCATTAAGTCACGCAAAACAATACGCGGATAGTATAAAAAGCCGCCAACGTCAGACTGAAAAAGTCACGCGTTGGCGGCTTTTGAACCTTTTAACGACTGTATTCAGGCATCCCATGGCACTCGAAAACTTGATGGTATTTACCGGCAACGCCACGCCGGAACTCGCTGCCGGCGTAGTGAAACAACTCGGCATCCCGCTCGGCAAAGCCAACGTCACCAAGTTTTCCGATGGTGAAATCACGGTCGAAATCAATGAGAACGTGCGCGGCAAGGATGTCTTCGTGCTGCAATCGACCTGCGCGCCGACCAATGACAATCTGATGGAACTGATCCTGATGGTCGATGCGCTGAAACGCGCCTCCGCCGGCCGTATCACTGCCGCCATCCCGTATTTCGGCTACGCCCGCCAGGACCGACGTCCGCGCTCGGCACGGGTCGCGATCTCGGCCAAGGTAGTGGCCAACATGCTGCAGGAAGCCGGCGTCGAACGCGTGCTGATCATGGATCTGCACGCTGACCAGATCCAGGGCTTCTTCGATATCCCGGTTGACAATATCTATGCATCGCCGATTCTGCTGGGCGACTTGCAAAAGAAAAAATACGACGACCTGCTGGTGGTCTCGCCCGACGTCGGCGGCGTAGTCCGTGCCCGCGCTCTGGCCAAACGCCTCGGCTGCGACCTGGCGATCATCGACAAGCGCCGCCCGAAAGCCAACGTATCCGAAGTGATGAACATCATCGGCGAAGTCGAAGGCCGCAACTGCGTGATCATGGATGACATGGTCGACACCGCAGGCACGCTGACCAAGGCTGCCGAAGTCCTGAAGGAACGCGGCGCCAAGAAGGTGCTGGCTTACTGTACGCACGCAGTGCTGTCCGGCCCTGCGATTGAGCGCATCGTCAATTCGCCGCTGGATGAACTGGTCGTCACCGACACCATCCCGCTGTCCGATGCAGCCAAAGCCTGCGGCAAGATTCGCCAGCTGACATGCGCTGACTTGCTGGCCGAAACCTTCCGCCGCATCACCAAGGGCGATTCGGTCATGTCGCTGTTCATGGATCAGGACCACTAAGAAATCTTATTCGGGCGCAGCGTTTTCTGTGCCCACACTCGAAATCCTCTGGTCGCGGGGGATTTCCAACGCAAGACATAGTGTCTTGCATTATCTGGAGCTACAAAATGAAAGTTATCGCATTCAAACGCACACTACAGGGCACCGGAGCGAGCCGCCGCCTGCGTATTTCCGGTCAAACACCTGGTATCGTCTACGGTGGCACTGAGCCGGCAATCAACCTCACACTGGATCACAATGCGCTGTATCACGCATTGAAGAAAGAAGCGTTTCACGCTTCGATCCTCGACCTCGAAATCGACGGCAAAGTAGAGAAAGTCCTGTTGCGCGACTTCCAGGTCCACGCTTACAAACAACTCGTTCTGCACGTTGACTTCCAGCGCGTTGATGCAAGCCACAAAATCCACGTCAAGGTGCCCCTGCACTTCATCAATGCCGATATCTCCCCAGCAGTCAAACTGTCCGGCGCCATCATCAGCCACGTCGTGACTGAAATCGATGTCGCTTGCCTGCCAGGCTAATCTGCCTGAATTCATCACAGTTGATCTGTCAACTCTGGAAGCCGGCAACTCGGTTCACCTGTCGTCCGTCACTTTGCCTGAAGGCGTGACTGCGATCGTACATGGCGATGATCCGACCATTGTCACTTCATCCGTTCCTGCAGGCGCAGCGCCAGCAGCTGAAACACCAAAGGCGTAAGCTGTCGCGCCTTCTGGCTGCAAGCCAGAAATACAAAACCCGCCATTCGTGGCGGGTTTTTTTATGCGCAGATTGGACGGCATGCCGTTTCATCCATGATAATCGCTGTTTTCCCCTGATACACCACCATGTCCATACGCCTCATCGTCGGCCTCGGCAATCCCGGGCCGGAATACGAACAAACACGCCACAATGCCGGCTTCTGGCTGGTCGACAACCTGGTCAATTCGCTTGCGCACTGCAGGCTGCAACGCGAATCACGCTTTAACGCACTGCTGGCAAAAACCAGCATCGCCGGACAGGAAGTCTGGCTGCTGGAGCCGCAGACCTTCATGAACCGCTCCGGCCAGTCGGTCGGTGCGCTGGCCCGTTTCTACAAGATCGCGCCGGATGAAGTGCTGGTGGTGCACGATGAACTCGACATCGCGCCCGGCCTGGCGAAAATCAAGAAAGGCGGCTCCTCAGGCGGCCATAATGGCCTGAAAGACATCACGGCCGCACTCGGCACCCAGGATTACTGGCGCTTGCGGATCGGCATCGGCCATCCGCGCAATATCAATTCGCAGCAGGCGGTGGCCGACTTTGTGCTGCACCGGCCGCGCAAGGAAGAACAGGCGCTGATCGATGAAGCGCTCGCGAACAGCCTCGACATCATCCCGGCCCTGTGCGAAGGCAAGTTCGAAGCGGCGACCATGCAACTGCATACGGCAAAATGAATGCCCGATTGCCCATCTGAACCAGCGCCTGTTTGCCGATAAATCAATTCGCCACCCCGCATCCGGTAAAATAGCGGGTTAATTCCACATACTTGCAAAGCACACACCATGAGTCTCCAATGCGGCATCGTCGGCCTGCCTAACGTCGGCAAATCAACACTCTTCAACGCGCTCACGAAAGCCGGCATCCCCGCCGAGAACTATCCGTTTTGCACCATCGAACCGAACGTCGGCGTGGTCGAAGTGCCTGATCCGCGCCTGGCTGCGCTGTCGGCCATCGTCAAGCCGGAACGGATACAGAACGCGATTGTCGAGTTCGTCGATATCGCCGGTCTGGTCGCGGGTGCATCCAAGGGCGAAGGGTTGGGCAACCAGTTCCTCGCGCACATCCGCGAGACCGACGCGATCGTCAACGTGGTGCGCTGCTTCGAAGATGACAACGTGATCCACGTCGCCGGCAAGATCAGCCCGCTGGACGACATCGAAGTGATCCAGACCGAACTGGCGCTGGCCGACATGGGCACCGTCGAAAAAGCGATCCATCGCGAACACAAGAAGGCCCGCTCCGGCGACAAGGATGCGGCCAAACTGGTCGAATTGCTGGAACGCATCATGCCGCATCTGAACGAAGCCCAGCCGGTGCGCGCAATGGGGCTGGATGCGGAAGAAATGCTGCTGATCAAGCCGCTGTGCCTGATCACCGCCAAACCGGCGATGTACGTCGCCAACGTGTCCGATACCGGCTTCACCAACAACCCGCTGCTGGATCAGCTGACTACGTATGCCGCATCACAAAACGCGCCGATCGTCGCGATCTGCGCGTCGATCGAATCCGAAATCGCCGACCTCGATGATGAAGACAAGAGCGCCTTCCTGTCCGACATGGGGATGGAAGAGCCGGGTCTGGATCGCCTGATCCGCGCCGCCTACAAGCTGCTCGGCCTGCAGACTTACTTCACCGCCGGCGTCAAGGAAGTACGCGCCTGGACCATCCACGTCGGCGACACCGCGCCGCAGGCAGCCGGCGTGATCCACACCGACTTCGAACGCGGCTTCATCCGCGCGCAGACCATCGCGTTCGACGACTTCATTCACTTCAAGGGCGAAGCCGGCGCGAAAGAGGCAGGCAAGATGCGCGCCGAGGGCAAGGAATACGTGGTCAAGGATGGCGACGTGCTGAATTTCCTGTTCAACGTCTGAGCGAGAAGCAGCTCTCTTACTGATTTACTTTGATAAGCGACAGGCTCGCCGGCCGATGAATACAAGTTTTCATCGTTCGGCGTTGACCGCGTTTAGTCGCAGAGACTCGTATCATGTGGGGGCATGACTGGGGGCGCAGACCGCCCCCCGGGTGAATATTGCCCCAAAACCCCTCGAATTCCACTCACAGCACCCGTGCAACGAATGCTGCTCTGCGCGCAGCGAAGCCGGCTCTTCCTCGCTTCCGCAGCAGCGATTTTCGTGCAGGGCTTTACATATACTGCCGCCAGTAAAAATTAAAGCCCAATGAATACCTGCGGCTAATGCCCTGTTTCTACCTATACTCCCCTGTTTACTGCCATTTACAGGGTGTATTAATGGTGTGCAGCAGAGGCTGATTCTGCACATTCTGCCAACGCCCTCATCCCCGGCCCTTCTCCCGCTCGCGGGAGAAGGGAGCAGTCCCCTGAGTAGTTACAGGCCGGTGTGTTGGGCGATGAACGCCTTCATCTGTCCGACATCGGCCGCCATCACGTCGAAGCGCTGCGGCAAGCGCTTCGATGTTCTCGAAACCGGCCGGACGTTCGGCGTCGGTGCCCAGCGCTTCCAGGATGGTTTCGTTGAACTTGGCCGCCAGCGCGGTTTCCAGCACGATCATCGGCACGCCCGGGGTCAGGTGTTCGCGCGCGACCTTGACGCCGTCGGCGGTGTGGGTGTCGATCGTGATGCCGTATTCATCTTCGACGTCGCGGATGGTGTCGAGCCGGTCCTGATGGGTCGATTTGCCGGACACGAAGCCGTATTGCGCGACCTTCGCGAATTCGTCGCCGTCGCTGCCGGGCTTGCCGGACAGATCGAAGCCGCCGTGGCTCTCGACTTTCTGGAACAGCGCGCGCACGCGGTCGCCGTCGCGCCCCAGCAGATCGTAGATGAAGCGCTCGAAATTCGACGCCTTGGAGATATCCATCGACGGGCTGCTGGTGTGGTAAGTCTCGGCCGACTTGCGCACCCGGTACACGCCGGTGCGGAAGAATTCGTCCAGCACGTCGTTCTCGTTGGTGGCGGCGACCAGCTTGTCGATCGGCAGGCCCATCATGCGCGCGATGTGGCCGGCGCAGATGTTGCCGAAGTTGCCGGACGGCACCGTGAACGATACCTTTTGTTCGTTGCTGGTGGTGGCCAGCAGGTAGCCGCGGAAGTAGTACACCACTTGCGCGACCACGCGGGCCCAGTTGATCGAGTTGACGGTGCCGATCTTCTGGCGCGCCTTGAATTCGAGGTCGTTGGAGACTGCCTTGACCATGTCCTGGCAATCGTCGAACACGCCTTCGATTGCGATATTGAAGATGTTCGGGTCTTGCAGGCTGAACATCTGCGCGCTCTGGAATGCGCTCATCTTCTGGTGCGGCGACAGCATGAAGACGCGGATGCCCTTCTTGCCGCGCATCGCGTATTCGGCCGCGCTGCCGGTGTCGCCGGAGGTCGCGCCGAAGATGTTCAGTTCGGCATCGTGCTTGGCCAGCGTGTATTCGAACAGGTTGCCCAGCAGCTGCATCGCCATGTCCTTGAACGCCAGCGTCGGGCCGTTCGACAGCGCCTGCAGCATCAGCGTCCTGGCGCCGCCACGGCCGACGGTTTCTTCCAGCAGGTGCAACGGCGTGATCAGGCTGGCGTCGTCGCCTGCGCGCGCGTTGCAGTACACCTCGGCAGTGTAGGTCTTGCGCGTGATGGCATGCAGGTCGGCGTCCGGGATGTCGGTGGCGAATTTTTTCAGCACTTCGAATGCCAGGTCGGCATACGACAGCGTGCGCCAGGCATTGAGTTCGGCGCCTGTGACCTGCGGGTAGTCGGCCGGCAGGTACAGGCCGCCATCCGGGGCCAGGCCGCCGAGCAGGATGTCGGAAAAGGATTGCGGGGCGGAAGACTGGGCACGGCCGGAGCGGGTAGAGACGTATTGCATAAGTGTGGTTGGCTGGCCGGACCCTGTGGGCACGCGTAAAACAGGCGCGGCATGGAGCCGGTCGGGCGCTGTAGGATGATGGTTAATAAGGATAGATATTATGGTTTTGCCGCATTAAGCGCAAAAAAACATGCATCTGGCGCGCATTGAAAATTGACAATCCGTGACTGCCGGCGCTGCGTTTAACTTTGCCAGCGATTGATGACAGGAGAAAGAACAAAACAGGTCCGGGTATCCCCTACCCCCGGCAGACTGGATATCTGAGTCCAAATTTCCGAGACTCTTTCATGTGATTTTGCTTCCAAATGAACGATCAGATCAATTTCGCCACTCAACACCGCGCAGTAAAGCACTTCAGGTATCTTGGAAATGAACTTGATCACTTCAGCGCCTCGCATGCGGTCTTTGCGGTACACCATGATTACCGCATTGACCAAGTTGTCCACTGAGCGGCCCAAGCGGATCGTATATCCTGAAATCACCCGCTTGGACTCCAGGCGATCAATCCGGTGACGCATCGCCTGGCGCGACAGGCCGACCTTCAAGGCCAGCGTCGCAATCGGTATCCGCGCATCGATCAGTAGTTCATCGATGATCCGTCGATCAAGCGCATCTATCTCAGAATTATCCATGCAAGCACCTTTCAATTATTCGAAAACACAGCAACTTTCCTCGTCACCCGTCTTGCTTCCAAGTGCAAAAAATAAAGTCTACAGTTGCTCCAGTGCCTGCAGAATATCCGCATTGATATCGTCGCTGTGCTCGATCCCGATCGCGTAGCGGACCAGGTTGGTCGGAATGCCTGCGGTTTTCATTTGCTCCGGCGTCAGCGTGCCTGCCCACATGGCCGCCGCGTGAATCACCAGCGAGTCGACCCCGCCCAGACTAGGCGCATTGACAGGCAGCTTGAGCAAGGAGACAAAACGGCTGGCATCGGCATACTCCCCTTCAATCATGAACGACACGATCCCGCCAAACCCTTTCATCTGGCGTTTTGCGAGTTCATGCTGCGGGTGGCTAGGCAGCCCCGGATACAGCACTTTTTGCACTTTCGGATGGGCTTCCAGGGTTTGCGCCAGCGACAAGGCATTCTGATTGACGCGGTTCATCCGCATCGGGAAGGTGCGCAAACCGCGCAGCAGCAACCAGGCATCCATCGGCGACAAGACGGAACCCAGCGTGATGTGGGTTTTCCAGATTTTGGCCGCCAGCGCCTTGCTGGTACAGACCACACCGGCGGTCAGGTCGTGGTGTCCGCCCAGGTATTTGGTGGCACTTTGCACCACGATATCGACCCCGAGATCATGCGGCCGCTGGTTGAATGGCGTGGCCAGCGTATTGTCCGCCAGCGTCAGAATGCCTCTCTCCCGCGCGACCTTGGTCACCGCTGCGATATCGGTAATGGTCAGCATCGGGTTGGACGGCGTTTCCAGCGTAATCAGCCTGGTATTCGGGCGTATCGCATCAATAAACGCCTGCGGATCCGCCTGTTCCACCAGCGTGATTTCGACCCCGAAATTGCGCAGCATTTCGTCCAGGATGCGGCTGGTGCTCATGTAATGCCGGGTTTGCCCGATCACATGGTCACCCGCTTTGACAAAGCTCAGGATGGAAGCTGAAATTGCCCCCATGCCGGACCCCATGACCAGTGCCGTTTCCGTCCCTTCGAACTCGGCCAGGATGGCCTTGATGCGTTCATGCCCCGGATTGCCGTAACGGGTGTAATTGCGCGGGTGCTGCGGCACTTCCGACATCTCGATAAACTCTTCCGGGCTATCGGCCCTGAAGACCGCAGAGTAGTGGATCGAAGGCGCCACCGTTTTATCGTCGGTCACGCCGTAGTCGGCATGTACTGCCAGGGTATCAAGATGGTATGTCATACAAAGGTCTCCAGCATTCAGATGGGCCAGCAGGATGTTGATGGCATGAAAGGGGAATCAGGCCCGAACGACTCACCTCGCTCACGCTGTTCCCGGCAATCTGAGGAACAGCGTGAGCGATCGCCGTTGGGGTGATTAACGGCGCAAATGGCGCGTATTGCGATGTTCAGCAAAGCGCACGACCAAGGAAATGATCAGCGTGATCAGCGCATAGATCGCACCGGCAATGATCAGCGCATCCGTGGTATAGGATCGGGCGGACAGGCGGCGCACCACACCGGTCATATCCAGAACCGTAATCGTGCTGACCAGCGCCGTGGCCTTGAGCTGGGCAATCACTTCGTTGCCAAGCATCGGCGTGACGATGCTGAGCGCGCGCGGGATGATGATGTAGCGATAACGCTGGAATTTGCTCAGGCCATACGCCACCGCGGCCTCTTTTTCACCGGCCGGCACTGCCATGATGCCGGCACGGACATCTTCGGCCATGTAGGCGGTCAGATTCAGCGCCAGCACCGTCAGTCCGCAATAAAATGAATCGTTAAGCAGCAACCAGGCAGGAGAATTTCTCACCACTTCGAACTGGCTCAGGCCATAGTAGAAGATGAAAATCTGCACCAGCAGCGGCGTACCGCGAAAGATGGCGGAATAGGTTCTGGCAAAACGGCTGATTCCCCGGTTGTCGGACACACGGGCAACGGCCAGCGGCACTGACAGCAAAAAACCGACCAGACAGGAACCCGCCAGCAACTTCAGCGTAACAATCAAGCCATCCAGGATTTCCGGGCCGCTTTCCAGCAGCAGGGTAATGTAATCATTAAACAAAGACATGATCATGACCTCGGCTGGTGATAACCACGGTTTGCCTGCTGTTCCAGATAGGCAAAAATCGGGTTGGAAATGGTCAGGAACAGGAAGTAAATCCCCGCAACGGCCATAAAGAATATAAAGGGTTGCTTGGTGAACTGGGCCGCCATATCGGCCTTTTTCAGTAAATCCTCAAGCCCCACCACAGACACCAGCGACGTGTCTTTCAGCAGCGATTGCCACATATTGCCCAGGCTTGGCAGCGAAATCCGCCAGGCTTGCGGCACCTGAATATAGAAAAACATCTGGGTGCGTGACAGACCGTAAGCCTTGGCTGCCTCGATCTGCCCTTGGGGTATGGCCACAAAGCCGCCGCGGAATACCTCGGAGGCATAAGCAGAAAATACGATGGAGAGCGCAAAAACGCCGCCGACGAACGGGCTGATTTCGAACGCGCCATCAAAATAATTGTTGATCAGATTCGACAATCCGAAATAACAGATGAGGATAATCAGAAATTCCGGTATGCCGCGCAACAGGTTGGTGAGGAATGCCACGGCCTGCCGCAGATAAGCATTGCCGGATAGTTTGCAAGCTGCAAACACAAGGCCCAGTACCAAGCCAAAAAACAGCGAGGTAAAAGCCAGTTGCAGCGTTACAGCGGCCCCGAGAAAAAGCTGGCCACCGTAACTGAGCAGGATGTTCATGCGTACTCCTCTTTCTTATTCGGACACGGTCTTAATGCGTGTTTAGTGTGCAGGTTCAACGCCGGCCTGCCGCATTCGGCAGGCCGGCTCTATGAACGCAATTACTTGCTTGGTGCAATGCTAAACGGGAAGACCTTCTTGTTTTCGGCGACAAAGGTACCGTCGCTCAACACTTTTTTGATGGCCATGTTGAAGCTGGCTTTCAGCGGATCGCCCTTGCGCAAGGCAATACCGGTTCCTTCGCCAAATATCTCGACATCATTGATGGGTTTGCCGACAAAGTAGAAACCCTTGCTCTTGCCGACTTTATTTACCCAGTCGTAAGCCACCGTCGTATCTGAAAGAACCGTATTCACGCGCCCCGACTCCAGATCCAGCCAGGACTGATCCAACGACTGGTAGATCTTCAGATCGATGCCGGATTTGTCTTTTGGCAAACGGGTTTTCATATAGGTTTCATGGGTAGTGCCACTCTGTACGCCGACGATTTTGCCTTTCATGGTGGCGGGTTCGTTAGTGATGCCGGCACCAACTTTTGCCACATACTGAACCGGCGCCAGGGTGAACAGATCGGTGAAATCAACGACTTTCTTGCGCTCGTCGGTGATCGACATCTGGGCCAGCACGGCGTCGATTTTCTTGGCCTTCAGCGCCGGAATCAGTGCGTCGAAGTCCATCGTCACGTATTCGCACTTGACCTTCATGATCTTGCACATGGCATTGCCAAGTTCAATCTCCATGCCTTGCAACTTGCCGCTGGCATCTTTGTACTCAAACGGAGCGTAATCGGTAATGGTGCCGATCTTGACGACTTGTTCTGCCTGGGCACTGAAAGCGACAAGGAGACTACCAGCGATAATAGAGCTGAGAATGGAACGCTTCATTTTTTTCTCCTAATGAAAGATAAAACTACTTGAGGGCCGTACTTGACAGGAACTTCTGGAAACGGGCTGACTTCTGGCTGGTGAACAGCTCGGCAGGCGGCCCTTCTTCTTCAATCTTTCCCTGATGGAAAAACACGACGCGGCTGGCCACATCCCTGGCAAAACCCATTTCATGGGTAACCACCAGCATGGTGCGCCCCTCTTCAGCCAGGGCGCGCATCACTTTCAGCACCTCACCCACCAGTTCCGGATCGAGTGCGGATGTCGGCTCGTCAAACAACATCACATCAGGCTCCATCGCCAGCGCACGGGCAATCGCAACACGTTGCTGCTGCCCGCCAGATAACTGGTTAGGATAGTGATGCCGTTTTTCTGCCAGACCGACTTTTTCCAGATAGGCAATGGCTTGAACTTCCGCATCCCGCTTGTCGATACCCAACACCTTGACCGGTGCAAACATCACGTTCTGCAAGACGGTCATATGTGCCCACAGATTGAATTGCTGGAACACCATGGCCAGTTTGCGACGGATGCAGACAATCTGATGCGGGTCGGCCGGCTGCAGAATGCCGTCCTTGCCGGCGGTCATCCTGATCAGTTCGCCATTGACATAAACACGGCCTGCATTCGGCGTTTCCAGCAAGTTGATGCAGCGTAAAAAAGTACTTTTGCCTGAACCACTGCTACCCAGAATGGCAATCACGTCATGCTGTTTGGCGGTGAGGCTGATGCCTTTGAGGATCTCGCTCTGGCCAAAGGACTTGTGCAGGTCTTCAACCACCAACACCTCTTTGGCATGACTATTGGAATCTGTACTACTCACTTGGATGTCCTCCTTATGCAATGGACAAAATGTAGGCTCTATCGCAATAACTGCAATAACGCATGCTTCATACGGGAAAATATGCCGGTCTCTAAAACTGTGCGGATTGATCCTGCCAGCGCATCAAATTTCTCTGCAAAAAAAAGATCTGATCAGGACTTGCGCAAAATACATGCTGACGACTGGCCTCTTAAGCTGCTGACATAAATAATTTTCCAGAAGTTCATGTTTGATGCGATAGGCGGCTTGTTGGGTTTCACGGAAAAACTCGGTGATGTTAATGGCATACATCAAGAGCTTGTCAACAACGCCGGGGCGATCGCGCCGCCGTTGCGCCAACAGGGATTGGCGAATGACACAGTTTTGGAGCGGTCTTCAGTAGTGCCAGTCGAATGATTACCGCACCCCAACGAGCTTAAATCTGCCATCGCCGCAATCAAACACTTTAGCGTATTCACCCGCTCTCTCCTCCTAAGATTATTTTGTTTTTTGAATTTTTATCTACTTTTATATTGCGCGGATTACGATCCGATCCTGATTAAGAGCCACCGTTATTGAAACAGCTAATAATGCATAATCAAACCATCAGCGAGACATCGTCTTGCAAAGATGAGACATCGTCACGCTACGGCACTGGTGCGTTTTGATACTGAACGCCTCTAGCATCTATTTTAATTGAATAAAGAAATATTGGCACAAGTTGTATATACAACATTTGCAATTAAATATTGCATGACCAGGTCCGGCATTTCTGAATAAAGCCGCTTACCGACAATCACCTTCTGAAACAAACCACTTTGGGCTGCGACATTTCTGCAATGCTGAATTTGACGCCTTCTCTGCCCAGACTGCCGTATTTGGACCCGCCAAACGGCATGCCATCAAATCTGAAATCGGAAGAATCATTGATCATCACGCCGCCCGCGTCCAGCGCATCCGAAACATCCAGTGCCGTTTCCAGATGGTTCGTAAATAAGCCGGCATGCAAGCTGCTCTCGGAATCATTGGCCAGAGCGATGGCTTCTTTCAAATTGCCAAACGGCGCGATCGTTACCACCGGCGCAAAAACCTCCTCTTTCCACACTTGCGCGTGCCGCGGCACATCGGTCAATACGGTTGGATAATAGATCGCGCCCTCGCGCCGGTGCCCTGCCTGTACCGTCGCGCCCGCAGCGCATGCGGCATCTACCCATTGCTCAATGCGCTGCGCTTGCTGCTCGCTGATCATCGGCCCCATGTCCGAACGCTCATCCAGCGGATTGCCGACCACCATTTTTTTAGTCACTTCGACAAAATATTCGGTGAAGCGCTGATAAATCGGCTCGGCCACCAGAATGCGTTGGGTGCCGATACAGTTTTGGCCGGCCGCCCAGAATGCACCGGACACGCATGACTCGACCGCATCTTGCAGATCGCAATCACTCATCACGATGACCGGCGCATTGCCGCCCAGATCCATTGCCATTTTTTTCAGGCCGGCTTTGCGCGTAATCGATTCGGCGGTAACCGGGCCTCCGGTAAACGAAATCATCCGGACCCGGCGATCCTCAACGATCGGCCCGATCAGGTGCGGCTCGCCATGCACGATCTGCAGCATGTTCTTGGACACGCCGGCGGCCCACAGGCAGTCGACCAGTCTCTGCGCGGACAATGGCGCCAGTGGCGACGGCTTCAGAATGACCGCATTCCCGGCTGCCAGCGCCGGCCCGATTTTATGCGCCACCAGGTTCAGCGGATCATTGAATGGCGTGATGGCAAGAATCACCCCCAGCGGCTCCAGGGTGAAATGGCCGGTCCGATTTTCGGCGCCGGGAAAGGCGTCAAATGGGATGATTTCTCCGCTGATGCGCTTGGCTTCCTCCGCCGACGAGCGCAGCGTATTGAGGCAGCGCGCCACCTCGCGCCGCGCTTGACGGATCACCTTGCCGGCTTCCATCGCAATGGTGCGCGCGAACGCATCGGCATCGAGCTCTACCATCTCGGCCGCCTTGAACAGCATCGTTGCCCGCTGGTGCCGCGCTAGTTTGCGGGACTTCGCTTGCGCCGCACAACGCGCGCTCGACGATGCCGTCAATCTGGTCGGCGTGCGTCTGTGCAACGCGACCGACGACAGCGCCATCGTATGGAGAAGTCACGTCGAGATAAGCGGCGTCCACGGCGCGCAGCAGTGACTGATTGACGTTCATACAGCCACCATCCGGTTTTCATCTTCCACTTGCTGGTTCAGCTCGATCAGGTCCGACAGAATCGCGAATGCGGTTTCGATGCGGCCGGCGCCCGGCCCGCAAATGGTGACCAAACCCAGCAGATCGGTATCGAATGCGATCGCGTTGGTGACGCCCGATGCCGCGAGCAGGGGATGGCCGGCCGGCAGCAACTGCGGCGCAACGGATGCCTCTACGCTACCGTCCTGATTGCGCCGGGCTTGCCCGAGCAATTTCCAGCCGCCGCCATGCTCGGCCGCCTGTTTCACCTCCGCTTCGGATAGTGCGCTAATGCCCCGGCACGGAACGTCGTGCGGACGCAGCTTGCCGTCCCACAGCGCATTGGCCAGTATCGTCACTTTCAGCTGCACGTCATGTCCTTCGATATCAGCGGCCGGATTGGCTTCCGCATAACCCAGCTGCTGCGCCTGTTTGATCGCATCAGCAAACGTCGCGCCGGACGCCACCTGACCCAGTACGAAATTGGAGGTGCCGTTCAGGATGCCGCTAAAGCCATTGATCTCGCAGCCGCGCAGTGCGTTGCTGAGTTGGCGCAACACCGGGGTGCCGCTCATCACCGCGCCTTCGTATTTCAGGAAACAGCTGTTCTCATCTGCCAGCGCCTGCAACGCATTTCCTGCCAATGCGATCGGTCCTTTATTGGTGGTGATCACATGCTTGCCATGCGAGAGCGCCGTCGTGCAGTGCGCCAGCGCAGGCTGGCCGGTATTGGGGTCGGTAAATGTTGCTTCGACCACCACGTCAATGAAATCAGAAGAAAGAAGTTGCAGCGTTTGTTCCAATGAGACGGTAGCGCGCATTTCAGCCGATCCGCTGTTCGCAAAAACCGTCGTTGCATATCCGTTCTCCGGCAGTGCCAGCAGCGCGTCCAACTCCAGCCCCAGCGGATCCCAGACCATGCCGATGCGCATGTCGGTCACCGCGACGATATTGATTTCAAGCCCGTATTGCGCGGCAAGCCGCTCCCGCTTCTGCTTCAGAACTTCTACCAAACCCTGATTCACGCCGCCAAAACCAATCAATGCCAAATTGAATTTCATCTCATTTCCCCCTGTAGTTTTACTGCTGCCGATGCAGACATTTTAAGGAAACGAATGCCCATTCGAAACGCACGAAATGTTGCAGTTTGGATGAGATTGCCGAACACATTGTTATGCCGGCTTGCCGCGTTGGCGCTATCGATGCTGCGGCAATCGACTTTGCACAAAGCCACTTGAATTCTGCGCCGGCAGCAGTCATAGTGAGGTTTTCCCCGAGTCTATGTGATGCCAACTATGTCCAACTATTCCAATCCAATTGCCGCATTACTTGCTACTCGCCCGCTGATGATTCTGGACGGTGCCTTGGCGACTGAACTGGAGCGGCGCGGCGCCAACCTGAATGACCCGCTATGGTCCGCCAAGATACTGATAGAGCAACCTGAGCTGATTCGCCAGGTGCATTACGATTACTTTGTCGCAGGCGCAGACGTCGCGACCACCGCCAGTTATCAAGCCACCTTCGAAGCATTCGGCCGGCGCGGCATCAGCGCGCCGGAAGCTGCACACCTGATGCGTGCGTCAGTCGAACTCGCGTGCGCAGCGCGGGATGCATTCTGGTCGGTCGAGTCGCATCGGATCGGCCGCATCAAGCCTCTGGTCGCGGCCTCGGTCGGGCCTTATGGCGCGATGCTGGCGGATGGCTCCGAATACCGGGGCAACTATGGCCTGAGCGTCGAACAACTGATGGAATTCCATCGGCCACGGCTGCAGGTATTGGCTAGCGCCGGCGCCGATCTGCTCGCATGTGAAACGATTCCCTGCGCAGCGGAGGCGTTGGCGATCGCAAGGCTGCTGCAGGAATTGCCCGGCGTCTCGGCCTGGATCAGCTTCTCTTGCAAGGATGGGGAGCACAATTGCCAGGGGGAGTTGCTGGCCGATTGCGTCGCGCAATTGAATGACTATCCGCAAGTGGCCGCCGTCGGTGTCAATTGCACTGCGCCCGAACATATTTCTTCATTGATTCGCCAGATGCGGGACCGCACCGGCAAGCCGCTATTGGTGTATCCGAATTCCGGCGAGCATTACGATGCCGCGGCAAAACAGTGGCATGGCTGCGCGCAGGGATCGCATTTTGCCGAGCAAGCGCGCGATTGGTACCAGCAAGGCGCCCGGCTGATCGGCGGTTGCTGCCGCACCAATCCAGACGATATTCAGGCGCTCACGAGCTGGGCCACGCAGGAATTGGCAAATCCTGACGGCGCAGCCAAGGCTTAAGCAAGGCGTCACCCGGCAAAAAATAGCGGAAAGCCCGGCATTGACCGGGCTTTCTGGTTTTTGAAACCGGCTATCAACCCGCCTTGCGCAAGGTCAGGTTGATCCGGTGCCGGCCCGCCTGCGGATGATCGCCCTCTTTCAGCGGCAGCACGCCGTGGTAGCGCAGCCGGGCCGGGCCGCCCCATACCACCACATCGCCATGCATCAGCGGCACCCGCAGCGGCTTGTCGTTGCGTTGCGCGCCGCCGAACAGGAACACGGCCGGAATGCCGAGCGACACCGAGACGATCGGCTGCCCGAGATCGCGTTCGTCCTTGTCCTGGTGCAGGGACAGCCGTGCGCCGGGCTGGTAGCGGTTGATCAGGCACGCATCCGGCGCGAAACCCCGAAAGCCGGCGCTGGCCGCAGCCTGCTGCGCCAGCCGCAGGAATACATCGGGCATCGGCGGCCACGGCTGGCCGCGGTCCGGGTCCAGCGCGTCGTAGCGGTAGCCGCTGCGATCGCTGACCCAGCCGCAGGCGCCGCAGTTCGTCATCGCCACCGACATCCGCAAGCCGCCGGGCGTGACCATGTGGCGCAACGGCGCGGCGCTGGTGATCTGCGTCCAGCGCGGCGAACAGCGCCGCCGCATCCGGCAGCGCGAAACCGCGCAGCACTACCGCGCCGGGGCACAGTTCTTCACGCCAGCTGCGGCCCTGCTCCTCGTCTGCCGAACAGATCCAGCGTCATTCGTTCGCCCTCATCTCGTCGGCAGCGCACTGCTTTCGCTGCAGCGCGCGCGCCTCGTTGTCGAGCAGCGCGCGCTTGCGCTCCACGCCCCAGCGATAGCCGGACAGGCCGCCATCGCTGCGCACCACCCGGTGGCACGGGATCGCCACCGCCAGCGCGTTCGCCGCGCAGGCGCCGGCCACCGCCCGCACCGCTTTCGGCGCGCCGATGCGCTGCGCGATCTCGGTGTAGCTTGCGGTGTGGCCGGCCGGAATCTCGCGCAGCGCCTGCCAGACGCGCTGCTGGAATGCGGTGCCGCGCACATCCAGCGGCAGGTCCAGCCCGATGCGCGGCGCTTCGACAAAGCCGACCACCGTGGCCACCAGTTGCTCGAATCCGCGGTCGCCGCCGATCAGGCTGGCGCGCGGAAAGCGGTCCTGCAGATCGCGCGCCAGCGCGTCGGGATCGTCGCCCAGCAGAATCGCGCAAATGCCGCGCTCGCTCTGCGCGACCAGGATCGCGCCGAGCGCGCATGCGCCGATCGCGAAGCGGATTGTGCTGTTGGCGCCGCCGGCGCGGTAATTGCCCGGCGTCATGCCCAGCACCGCATCCGCATTTTCATAGAAACGGGAATTGGCGTTGTAGCCGGCGTCGTAGATCGCCTCCGTGATGCTGATGCGCTGCCGCTGCCGGCCAGCGCAGTGCGCAGCCGCGTTTCGCGCTGCGCCGCCGCATATTGCCTGGGCGTCAGTCCGGTGACCTGCTTGAACATCCGGTGGAAGTGATAGCGGCTGACGCCGACGCTTTTGGCCAGCTGCTCCAGGCCCGGCGCGCTCTCCGCGGCCTCGATGATGCGGCAGGCCGCGGTGACTTTGGCCGCGTATTGCTCGGACAAAGCAGGCCGGTCCGGCTGGCAGCGCTTGCAGGGCCGGAATCCGGCCTGCTCGGCCTCCGCGCGGCTCGCGTGGAAGCGCACGTTCTCCGGCCGCGCCAGCCGCGCCGCGCACGACGGGCGGCAATACACGCCGGTGCTGTTGACCGAATAATAAAACGTGCCGTCAGCCGCGGCGTTGCGGGCCACGACCGCGGCCCAGCGCGGGTCGTTGACCGTGGCGGCGGCGCGCTCGGCGTTTTTGGCTGATGGGTTCATGCTGCACTCCTTTCAATGTCTACCTGTTAGCAGAACAGTTTATCAAGCGCGATCGCGCGTTGCACTCCGCGCCTTGCTTTTGAATTCGCGCAGCGCGCCGGCATTCCGAATGCGTCCATGAATTGGTGTTTTTGACGGGGTATAGGCATAAACCATCATGCCTGCCGCAATGATTTAAAGCCTTATAAAAAATACCCACACCCAGTATATTTAAGCGCCAAAACCGCTGCCGGGGCCTATGCCGGCACCAGCAGCCGGTAGCCGACCGCCGTTTCGGTCAGCAGATATTTGGGCTGGGCCGGGTCGTCCTCCAGCTTTTGCCGCAGATGCCCCATGTAAATGCGCAGGTAATGGGAACTGTCGAGATGCGATGGCCCCCACACTTCGCGCAGCAGCTGCGGATTGGTGACCACGCGCCCGATGTGCTTGAGCAGCACCGTCAGCAGCCGGTATTCGATCGGCGTCAGATGCACAGTCTGCTGCGCCTTGGTGACCAGGCGCGCTTTCAGGTCCACCGTCACATCGCCAAACCGGATCGCGCCATCGGCGTCCGCCGCCGGCTGGCGTTGCCGGCGCAGCGTGGCCCTGACCCGCGCCAGCAGCTCGCCGACGCCGAACGGCTTGCTCAGATAGTCGTCGGCACCGGCGTCCAGCGCCCTGATCTTGTCCTGTTCGTTGACGCGCGCCGACAGCACGATGATCGGGATTGGCGACCATTTCCTGAGGTCGAGAATGAAATCGACGCCGTCGCCGTCCGGCAGGCCGAGGTCGAGGATGATCAGGTCCGGCTTGCGGGTGCCGGCATCGATCAGCCCGCGCTGCAGCGTATCGGCCTCGAAGATTTGCCAGCCTTCGGCCTCCATTGCGGAACGCACGAAACGGCGGATGTGCGGTTCATCCTCGACCAGCAAGGCAATCGGTATCGGTTCAGTCATATTTCACGGTTTATCCGGGTTATGCGAGTGGATGGCAACATTGTCGTCGATTTCAGGCAGTGCGGGCGGGGTGCCGAGCGGCAGCGTGAATACAAAAGCAAGCGCCGCCGCCCGGCGCGGCTTCGGCGTGAATCGTGCCGCCGTGCGCCTCGACGATCGCGCGGCAAATCGCCAGCCCCAGACCGACGCCGGGCGTGGCCGATTCGCGTTCGCCGCGGGTGAATTTCTCGAAAATCGCCTCTTCCCTGCCATACGGCAGACCCGGGCCGTTATCGGACACGGCGACCCGCAAATACTGATTGTTCGCGTCGGCACTGAGGGTGATGACTGAACCTGGGGGCGTGTATTTGCCGGCATTTTCCAGCAGATTGCACAGCACGCGCTCGACCAGCACCGCATCGAAGCGCACCAGAGGCAAATCAGCGGCGAGCCGGGTTTGCAACTGATGCGCGTTGAGTTGCGAGCGGTTCGCACGCAGCGCGCTGCCCACGACTTCCTCGAACGCTTGCCATTGCAGGTTCAGCTTGACGTCGCCGCTCTGGATGCGCGCCATATCCAGCAGGTTCGACACCAGCTTGCTCATGCGCTGCGCTTCCTCGCGCAAGGCTTCGGCCAGTTCCTGTTGCGACGGCGCCAGCGCCGGCCTGGACATCGCCAGCGACTCGGACAAACCGACCAGCGCGGTGAGCGGGGTGCGCAAATCGTGCGACAGCGCCGCCAGCAAGGAATTGCGCAGCCGCTCGGACTCCATATGCAGCAGCGCGTCCTGCGCGACCTCGATGTAATGCACCCGCTCCAGCGCAATCGCGGCCAGTGCGGCGAAGGTATCGAGCATCTGGCGCTGCTCCGGAATCAATATCCAGCGCCGGCTCTCGGGCAGGATCGCCAGCAGGCCGCGGGTGCGCATCGGCGCCACCAGCGGCAAATAAAAAAAGCTGCTGGCGGGCAGCGTGTCGGTGCCGATCCCGGCCGGTTCTGCATGGTCGAATGCCCATTGCGCGATGCCCAGATCCAGTCCGCCGGCGGTGGCTGCGTCCTCAGACGCCGGCGCTTGCAAGCGGCCGCCATCGTCCGGCAGCAGCAGCGTCGCGCTGGCGCGGAAGCTGCGCTGAATGAAAGTGCGCGTGATCTCGAAAATCTGCTCGGTCTGCAACACGCCCGACAACTCGCGCGCGAACTCGTACAGCGCACGCGAACGCGATTCGCGCTGCGCGGCGACACTGGCCTGATAGCGCAGATCCGCAGTCAGATGGCCGGTAATCAATCCGACCGCCAGCATCACCGCAAAGGTGACCAGGTATTGCAGATCGGTGACCGCGAAGGAAAACCGCGGCGGCACGAAAAAGAAATCGAATGCGGCGACGCTGAAAAATGTCGCCATCACGGCGGGGCCGCGCCCGAACCGCACCGCAACCAGCACCACGGTCAGCAGGAACAGCATCACGATATTGGCCAGATCGAAGTATGGCAGCAGCGGCGTGGCCACGAGCGCGGTCAACAGGCTGGCGGCGGCGGCCCACGCATAGCGCCACAGGCCGGACGAAGCGCGTTGCGAAGAACTGTCTGCGGCAAGCTGCGCTGCGCCCTTCGGCAGCCGCCGGCAGTGCCGCATGGCCGCGGCCGATTTCGATCAAATCGATATCTGCTGCATACGCGGCAATGCGCTTGCTGTGCGGCGCGCGCCAGGGCCAGGTCGGGTGGCCTCGCCCGAGCAGGATTTTCGAAAAATTGTGGCTGCGCGCATAGTCGACGATCGCGCGCGCAATATCGTTGCCGGCCAGCACCGCCGTGGTGGCGCCCAGATCCTGCGCCAGTTTCAGCGTCTTCAGGATGCGCTCGCGCTGCGCCGACGGCAGCCGCTGCAATTGCGGCGTTTCGACATAGATCGCGTGCCAGTCGGCATTGAGCTGACTGGCCAGCCGCGCGGTGCTGCGGATCACATGCTCGGTCCCCGGACGCGGCCCGATGCAGGCCAGCAGCGCCGCATCGGTCTTCCACACCGCGTCGATCGATTTTTCGACCCGGTACGCCTGCACGTCATCCTCGACCCGGTCGGCGGTGCGGCGCAGCGCCAGTTCGCGCAACGCGATCAGATTGCCTTTGCGGAAAAAATTCTTCGACGCACGCTCGGCCTGCTGCGCCTGATACACCTTGCCGGCCCTGAGCCGCGACAACAATTCATCGGCCGGAAGATCGACCAGCACCACTTCATCGGCTTCATCGAACACGGTATCGGGCAGGGTTTCCGCGACGCGGATCCCGGTGATGCCGCCGACCACATCGTTCAGGCTTTCCAGATGCTGCACATTGACCGTCGTATACACATCGATGCCGGCGTCCAGCAATTCGTCGACATCTTGCCAGCGCTTCGGATGGCGCGAACCGGGCGCATTCGAATGCGCGAGTTCATCCATCAGGATCAGCGCCGGTTGCAGCGCCAGCGCCGCATCCAGATCGAATTCCTTGACAATCTTGTCCCGATACTCGATCTCCTTGAGCGGCAGCACGGTCAATCCGTCCAGCAGCGCGGCGGTCTCGCTGCGGCCATGCGTCTCGACAATGCCGACCAGCACCGGACGTCCTTCCGCCTGCAGCTTGCGGGCCGCAGCCAGCATCGCATAAGTCTTGCCGACGCCGGCCGACGCGCCGAAATAGATCCGCAGCTTGCCACGCGCGGCGCGCCGTTCCTGCTCCTGCACCTGCGCCAGCAGCGCATCCGGGTCCGGGCGTTGGTCATTCATTTAAAGTTAGCCCTGTCATAACAATGCTGGTTAAATTAACGGCTGATGTACGCATGTCCATCAAGTGGGGAGGCTCTGTCCACGAAAAACACGAAAGGCACGAAAATGGATGTCCATAGGGGGTGGCAGGAACAGTTACCCACGCTGAAATAAGCGTTGGGCACACGCCCAGTATGGGCGGGAGTATATTTTAAAGCCCAATAAATATGTGCGGACAATGCCATGAAAATGGCGATACTCCCTATTTTTTACGAAGTGCATGGGCTTATGAGTTCGTTTCGTGTTTTTCGTGCCTTTCGTGGACAATGCCTAACAGTTAACGGCCCTGGTCGAGCGCAAGATTGAGCGCCAGCACATTCACCCGCGGTTCGCCGAAGAAGCCGAAATACTGCGCCTGGCTGCGTTCTGCAATCATGCTGCGCACTTGCTCGACAGTCAACTTGCGTTCACGCGCAATGCGTGCGGCCTGGTAGTAGGCGCCAGCCAGGCTGATTTCCGGGTCCAGTCCGCTGCCGGAAGCCGTCACCAGATCAACCGGAATCGCTGCTGCGTTGGCTGGATCGGCAGCTTTCAATGCATCGATCCGGCCTTTCACCGCATCGATCTGGGCCGGATTGGCCGGGCCGAGATTGGAGCCGCTGGATGCGGTCGCATTATTCGGCATCGGGCCGGTGGCCGATGGCCGTCCCCAGAAATAGCGGGGCGAAGAAAACGCCTGGCCGATCAGCGAAGAGCCGACCGGCTGGCCATCGCGCGAGCACCAGACTGCCGCCGGCCTGAGCGGCAAAAGCCGCTTGCCCGATGCCGCTGACCGCAAACGGGTACAACACACCGCAAATAAGCTGTCAGCGCAGCAAACAGCACCAACGCAGGACGAAAAATGGATTTCATGACAGGGACTCCTAATTTGTTGGGGACAGAGACATTTGTCGCGCTACGGCGCAGCATAAACCCTGTCCCGCAAGTGTTCTTAAACGAGATGAAGTACGGTCAGCGCCAGATCGATCAGCTTGATCCCGGCAAACGGCACCAGAATGCCGCCCAGACCGTAGATCAGCAGATTGCGGCGCAACAGCGAGGCGGCGCCGATCGCGCGGTATTGCACCCCCTTCAATGCCAGCGGGATCAGGACCACGATCACCAGCGCATTGAAAATCACCGCCGACATGATGGCCGACGACGGGCTGGCCAGATGCATGATGTCGAGCGCCTTCAATTGCGGATAGGTGGTCACGAAGGCGGCCGGAATGATCGCGAAATACTTGGCGATGTCGTTGGCGATCGAGAACGTGGTCAGCGAGCCGCGCGTCATCAGCATCTGCTTGCCGATCTCGACGATCTCCAGCAACTTGGTCGGATTCGAATCCAGATCGACCATATTGCCGGCTTCCTTGGCGGCCTGGGTGCCACTGTTCATCGCCACCGCGACATCGGCCTGGGCCAGCGCCGGCGCATCGTTGGTGCCGTCGCCGGTCATCGCCACCAGCCGGCCTTCGGACTGATAGCTGCGGATCAGTTTCAGCTTGTCCTCCGGCGTGGCTTCGGCCAGGAAATCATCGACCCCCGCTTCGGCCGCAATCGCCGCCGCGGTCAGCTTGTTGTCGCCGGTGATCATCACGGTCTTGATGCCCATCCGGCGCAGTTCGGCAAAGCGCTCCTTGATGCCGCCCTTGACGATGTCCTTCAGTTCGACCGCGCCCATCACGCGGCCGGCATCGACCACCACCAGCGGCGTGCTGCCGCGGCGTGAAATATCGTCCACCGCCTTGCCGACTTCGGCAGGATAAGGGATAACCCAGAGCCTCAACATAGCTCTTCATCGAATCGGCCGCCCCTTTGCGGATCGCACGCTCGCCGATATCGACGCCGCTCATGCGGGTCTGCGCCGAAAACGGCACGAAGGTCGGATGCATCACTTCCATCGCGCGTTCACGGATGTTGAAGCGTTGTTTCGCCAATACGGCGATGCTGCGCCCCTCCGGCGTTTCATCGGCCAGCGATGCCAGTTGCGCGACGTCGGCCAATTGCTGTTCGGTCACGCCGGGCGCCGGTATGAAGGCGGATGCCTGCCGGTTACCGAGCGTAATGGTGCCGGTCTTGTCCAGCAACAGCACATCGACGTCGCCGGCGGCTTCCACTGCGCGGCCGGACGTGGCGATCACGTTGGCCTGCATCATGCGGCTCATGCCGGCCACGCCGATGGCCGACAACAGGCCGCCGATGGTGGTCGGAATCAGGCACACCAGCAGCGCGATCAGCACCGTCATCGTGATCGGCGTGCCCGCTTTGGCCGCCTCCACCGAGAACAGCGAGAACGGCAGCAGCGTGACCGTCACCAGCAGGAAGATGATGGTCAGCGCCACCAGCAGGATCGTCAGCGCAATTTCATTCGGCGTCTTCTGCCGTTTTGCGCCTTCGACCATCGCGATCATGCGGTCGATGAAGGCTTCGCCCGGATTGACCGTGACCCGCACCACCAGCCAGTCGGACACAATCCGGGTGCCGCCGGTAACCGCGGAAAAATCGCCGCCCGATTCGCGGATCACCGGCGCCGATTCGCCGGTGATCGCGCTTTCGTCGACCGAGGCCACGCCTTCGATCACTTCGCCGTCGATCGGGATCACGTCATGGGCTTCGACCAGAATCACATCGCCCTTGCGCAGGTCGTTGGCATTGGCCGGCAACCAGCTGCTGCCGTGGCGCGGTTGCTGCAGCTTCTTGCCGATCACGACCTGCTTCAGGCCGCGCAGCGAAGCCGCCTGCGCCTTGCTGCGGCCTTCCGCCAGCGACTCGGCGAAGTTGGCAAACAGCACGGTAACCCACAGCCATAAGGAAATGGCGAGTATGAAGCCCGGGCTGGCTTCGCCGGCGCCCCTGAGCGCTTGAATGAACAGCAGCGTGGTGATAATGCTGCCGACATACACCACGAACATCACCGGATTGCGCCATTGGGTGCGCGGGTCCAGCTTCTTGAACGCATCGATGATGGCCGGGGCGATCAGTGCCGAGTCGAACAGCGTCAGGCTTTTGCGTGACATGCCGGCTGCCTTGGGTTCTGACATATGCATATTGGCTGCCTCTTAATTTGAAAAAAGTTGGAGATGTTCGACCACCGGACCCAGCGCCAGCGCCGGCACGTAATTGAGCACGCCGACCAGCACCACCACCCCGACCAGCAGCGCGACGAACAGCGGGCCGTGCGTGGGCATCGTGCCGGCATTCGCTTCCAGCCGTTTTTTCGCTGCCAAAGAACCGGCCACCGCCAGGATCGGCACGATCATCGCGAAGCGGCCGAACCACATCGCAAGCGCCAGCATGGTGTTGTAGAACGGCGTGTTGGCCGACAGACCGGCAAACGCGCTACCGTTGTTATTGGCGGCCGAACTGAATGCATACAGGACTTCCGAAAAACCGTGCGCGCCGGGGTTCAGGATGCCGGCACGGCCCGGATCGACCATCACCGCGATTGCGGTGCCGGCCAACACCAGTGTCGGCGTCACCAGGATCGCGATCGACGCCATCTTGATATCGAATGACTGGATCTTCTTGCCCAGGTATTCCGGGGTGCGCCCTATCATCAGGCCGGCGATGAAGACTGCCAGGATCGCGAAAATCAGCATCCCGTACAAGCCGGAACCGACCCCGCCGAAGACCACTTCGCCGAACTGCATCAACACCAAAGGCACCAGGCCGCCCAGCGGCATGAAGGAGTCATGCATCGCATTGACCGCACCGCACGAGGCGGCGGTGGTGATCGCGGCAAACAGCGCCGAGGCGCTGATGCCGAAACGGGTTTCCTTGCCTTCCATATTGCCGCCCGATTGCAGCGCGCTGGCGGCCTGATCGATGCCAAGCGCCTGCAAGGCCGGATGCGCGTGCTGTTCGGCGATCAGCACCACCACCGTCGTCACCACGAAAATCGCCGTCATCGCGCCCAGCACCGCCCAGCCTTGCCGCATATCGCCCACCATGCGGCCGAACGCGAAGCACAAGCCGGCCGGAATCAGGAATATCGACAGCATCTGGAAGAAATTGGCCAGCGGCGTCGGATTCTCATAAGGATGGGCCGAGTTCGCATTGAAAAAGCCGCCGCCGTTGGTGCCGAGCATCTTGATCGCTTCCTGCGAGGCGACCGGACCCATCGCCAGCGTCTGGGTCTTGGCAGTCAGGGTTTCCAGCACCGGCATGCCGGCAGCATCTTTCAAGGGCTGGCCGTCAGGCCCGGCTTTCGGCTGCGAATAAGTGACCGGATCGATCAGATTCACCTCCTTGTAGGCGGAGAAATTCTGGATCACGCCCTGCCCCATCAAGAACACCGCGAACAGTACCGACAGCGGCAGCAACACATACAGCGTGCTGCGCGTGATGTCGACCCAGAAATTGCCGATCGACTTCGATGAGCGCGATGAAAAGCCGCGGATCAATGCATACACGACCGCGATGCCGGTCGCCGCCGAGAAGAAATTCTGCCCGGTCAGCGCCAGCATCTGGGTCAGGTAGCTCATCGTCGATTCGCCGCCGTAGCCCTGCCAGTTGGTATTGCTGACGAAGCTGACCGCCGTGTTGAAGGCGGAATCGGGGCTGACATTGGCGAAGCCTTGCGGATTGCCCGGCAGCCACAGTTGCAGGCGCTGCACTGCATACACGAACAGCGCGCCGATGCCATTGAACACCAGCAGCGCAATCGCATAGCCTTTCCAGCCCATGCCCGACCCCGGCGCGACGCCGGCGAGGCGGTACAGCAGGTGTTCGATTTTTGCCAGCCAGCCCAGGCCGCGGATAGGCTTATCCTCGCCGACCTTGGCCAGATACGCACCGAGCGGATAGGACAGTGCCAGCAGCACGACCAGAAACGCCGCGAGTAGCAGCAGTGATTGGGTAGTCATCACAGATCCTCCGCTTTCAGCAGTGCGACCACCAGATACACCAGCAGTCCGGCCGCCACCACGGCGCCGACGATATAAAACGTGTTCATTGCCGTTCCCCCAGCTTGCCGCAGCCTGCGGCGAATGCGCAGCTCACGACAATAAACGCAACAATTGCGCCGATATATACAACATCCACGATGTCCATCATCACCCTCATTCAGGTTTGTTTTTGATAATGTTCAGCTTAGCGGGAACGGTCTAAAAATTTTGTAAAGATTGATTGAGGCGGCGTAAAGAAAGTGTAAAAATCGCGCGTATTGGCGTAAGGGCTGGGTGCAGGCGCTTGCAAAGGCCACGACTTATCAGGGAGTATGCGATAAAACACGGCACTTCCCGCACAGAATACAAGCTATTTAAAAAATACAGGACGCAGTATATTTATTGGACCTGGTCGTCAGTCAAGTTGAATTGGCGGGATAGAAATCGATGGATTTTTGCGTCCGGCAACGGTGAGGCCGGGAATTCGAGCGGCATGCCGCTCGCCAGCGTAACGGTATCGGCTTGCAAGCCGATACTCCCGCAAGCAACGCAGTCCGGCGCTAGATCCGGCAGGAATACCTGGAGGGTTTCTTTTCGCTTTCAAACACTTCTCGATAGATGCTCTGCATTTCGGCGACGGCAGGATTGTCGGCAGATCTGCATTCCGAAATCGACCGGCCTTCGTCAAACGCGACACCTAGAGCGACCGCCTCGTGAATGATGGTCTCGGTCAGGACGGCCGACGGAATTCTTGCTACAAACAACTTAACGGCATTGATATCTGCGATCGGGATGTCATGCTGCGCACGAGAGATGACAACCAGTACGCGCAGATGCGGATTGATCAAGCGCGCCGCTTCGATACGCTTGATCAATGTTTCTTGCCGTTCCAAATCAATTTTCCGTGCACGCATCGGAATAATTACAACCCGTGCCGCGATCAGCGCCGAACGACTTCCCATCGAGTCACGCCCCTCGGTATCGATCACGATGTCCTTGTAGCGCAAGGATAGATTCTCCAACTCGGGTTGCAGTCCTTTGCCGCTGATGGCACGGACCGGCACTTTTGGCACGATGCCGGCTGCGCGCCGCTCAACGCTCCACAGGAACGATTTTCGTTGCGCGGCATTGTCAACCAGAAGCACATTCCGGCCTGCCAGCGCGCATAGCGTAGCGAGGTTATCCGCGAGGATGGATTTCCCCGACCCAACGTGTTCATTAGCGATGGCGACGATCATGTGTGTTCCCTGAATAGCTATAGACAATGGCGGTTTTGGCATGCCTGGGGCGGGTCATCGCTCTCCCGATTCAGAAAATTCTTCCGATTCATAAAATGCTCTCGATTCAGGAAACGCCCTGATGGACGTGACGGGCCAGACAGGAGGGATTGCCATCACCTGGCCGAGAGCGACTGCTAATTTTGCTTTACAAATTTTTGACACCGCGCTCAATGGCAGACGCAATTCTTCACGTACTCGCCCCTGCAGCGCCAATACCGCCTTGATGGGCGCTGGATTCGGCTCTGAAAACAACAGCCGGATCAGTGGCAGCATGCGCTTGAAGACAGCGCGCGCCTGTTCCAGCTGCCCTGCACGTATCAGCTGGTACAGGTGCACGTAAAGATCTGGACGAATATGGGCCGCCGCGGAGATCACGCCATACCCGCCAAGAATCAGCGTGTCGTCACCGCTGAGCGCCTTGAGCGGGGTCTGATGAATGACCTCTTCCAATTGCGCGATGTTGCCGCTCGATTCTTTCACCGCCACAAACTGCGGATCGGCGGACAGCGCGATGGCGCTCGACAGCTCAATATGGACGCCCGATCGGGCCGGCTCGTTGTAAAGGATGATAGGTCGATCCGTAGCACTGGCACAGGCGCGGAAATGCAGCAGGATATCCTCCTGTGACGGCCGCACGTAGCATGGGGCCGATATCAGGAATCCGGCGATATCGCGTTCACTGAAGTCCCTTACTTTGCGCGCGACGGCGCGGGTATCGCTGCCGCTGATCCCCATCACTACCGGGTATCCGGGACCGACTGCTTCGAGCACGGCGCTCAGTACTGCGGCCTGCTCTCTGTCATCAAGCTGGGCGGCTTCACCCGTGGTGCCACATACCACCAGACCGTGGATGCCACTATTTACAAGATCGGACGCCAGGCGTTGCAGCGCCTCGAAATCCACGCATCCGTCACGGAATGGCGTGATGATGGGCACCCAGATGCCTTCGAAGGGCTGCAAGGCGGAGCTCGTTGCGCGCGCAATCGATCGCCGGCTGTTGCGGGAGACACGCGATTCGACTGGCGCAGGGCAGTCGTAGGCAAAGTGGCTAACTGTCGAGGTAATCATGGGATCCTTAAACTGGTGAGATGCGACCAAATTCGGCGCCTGGCAACGCATGCATGATTGCGTCCATCACGCGATTCGCGATTGGCCCTGTCAGGCACAGACATATCTTCATTTTTGTGGCGTGATCGATCGGTTGAATGCGCATGAACGCGACCATTTCGCCAAAAGTTCCGATAGCAATGCCCCGCAGCGACGTCATGAATTCTGCGCTGATCGTGATATCCATCATGCATCCTGTTGCCGTTGGCCTGGATCGTGGCGTCGTAAAGCCGGTACGTCGTACGACTGGCGAAATATCAATCTGTTCTTGATAGCGCAATACAGGCGTCGATGAAAGACAAACGGGTTTCACTGACCCGGTGTCGGGCGTTACGGTGATCTCGGATGTGGGAGTGTTGCACTGAGAGCGGTCAATCGACCGCAGGTTTGATGAACTGCGCGCTTCGCGATTGGAAGCACTCGAAGATGTTTGATCTGGACTTCGATATTGAAGAACATGACTGCCATATTGCAAAGATTCGTGACTCATAGAGAGCCTCCATCTGTGGTTACCTTGAAATGAAGATTAGCAGTTCAAATGTAAAAATTTCCTAAAAATAAAGCGTCAATGCGTAAATGATGCGTAAAGATTGCGCTGCCTGAGCGTTGTGAAGAAGTTTCCGTCAGCGATCTGCTGCGCGCAAATTCGCAGCGCGGTTTCAAGATAAATTGCCCATCCGATCGGATCTGGCGCGCGCAGGATATGCTCGCAAACAATTTGCCGAGCGCCTCTCCCGACCTGTTTATGTGGTCGGATTTTTATGAACAATTTACGGCAACGGCGCTTCTTTTTACGATTTCTTTATGTGCGCGCTGATACCATCTAAGCTGTCTGCAGGAGCGATGATGGTCTCGATGGATCTCTGCAAGTCACCGAAAAATCAATTTCTGGAACCGCTTAGGAACGTGCCCCCCACATCACGCACCATCCGACCATGCACAAAGTGACCCGTCCCGTAGAGCCTGGCCGAAGCGCTGTTCTGATTGAAGATCAGAAGCTGGCGCGATGTCATGTAAAGACAGCGCTGGAGTTCGATGGACTTGTGGTTTTTGACGTGAAAACCGCACAGCGCGGACTGCGGGAAACGGCGCGCCGCAAACCTGATCTGATCATTCTGGATCTCGACTTGCCTGCAGGAGACGGCATCGATTTCATTTGCAATGTTCGCGATTGGTCGGAGATTCCGATCATCGTACTTTCAGCAGATGCAACGGAGACCGGCAAGATTGAGGTTCTCGATGCCGGCGCCGACGATTATCTGATGAAGCCGTTCGGCATGGGTGAATTACTTGCCCGCGCCCGATCGCATCTGCGCCGTTATACCAATGCTGGCGCCAACAGTCGAAGTGAGGTGATGTTTGGCGCCGTGCATGTTGATTTCATTCAACGGCTGGTTACACGCGACGGGGTATCGGTCAAGCTGACACCGATTGAGTACCGCTTGCTGACGCTATTGATATTTAACGAACGCAAGGTGCTTACACACCGGCGGATATTGGCGGAAATATGGGGTCCGGAACAATCCGGAAAAAACCATTATCTGCGCATCTATATCGGCGGCCTCCGGCGCAAGCTTGAGTCCGACACCGCGCATCCCCGGCATATTCTTACGGAAGCAGGCATCGGCTATCGATTTATTATTTGAACGCGGGCATCGGACACGCATCCAACGGCAGCGTTTTTCCGATGACAAAGCCGACGAACTGATCCGGGTGGCGGTAGCGCGGGACCGCTTAATCTGCGAAGAATACGCTGCGGTACAAGCGGGACATTGCTGCATTTTCCCGCGCGCCGTTTAACGGTTTGCGTGCACTGTCCCAAGGCCTTTCTTGCACGGCCGTTTGGTCGCACAGCGGCATGTTGAGCAATACGGCCGAGCGAATCGTCGCCACGAAGGTCCGTGCCGCTTCGATCTCCCCGATGGAAATATCCTCCGCTGCGCCCATGATGACAAGCAACACGCGCAACGCCGGATTGACAACGCGCGCAGCTGCGATGCGCCTGGTCAGCCTATGCTGAACCTGCACCCCGAAATGTCGCGGCTGGATTGGAACGATAGCCATGTTTGTGGTCATCAGGGCCGGTCGATTTCCCGCCGAGTCAGGTATTCCGGCATCGATCACGATATCGTTGTAACGTGAAGCCAGATTCCGTAGTTTTGAGTCGAGGCTTTTATCGATGACGGCATGCGCGACAGCGCCGAGCTTGATCTCGACTGCCGCCCAAGGGTTCTTCGTCCCGTGCGAGGGCGCCAGCGAATTGGGGTAAATCAGCAAGACATTGCGTCCAGCCTGCGCTCGCAACGTTGCCAAATGACTTGCGAGACCGGCGCTGCTGGAAATTCCGACCTGGTTGAGAATGGTGATGATCATCGATCTTCGCCTCGATACCTATGCATGTCTCAGTTGCTGAATACTTCGCGGTAAAGATTCATCATTTCCGCACTGGCACGTTTGTCGGCCGGCTGGTATTCCGAGATCGACAGACCTTCGTCAAAAGCACAGCGAATTGCCGCCTGTTCGTGAATGACCGTATTCGCAAGAGTCGCCGCCGCGACTTTCGCGACCAGCGATCGAACGCTCGCAAGTTCCTGCAATGAAGGATCGTCCTGCACGCAAGCGATGACAAACAGCACCCGCAGGCGCGGGTTGACAAGACGCGCCTTGTCGATGCGCATGATCAGCTTTTTCTCGCTTGCCGGGTCCATTTGGTCCGGCTGTATCGGAATGATCACAATCCGCGCCGCGATCAGCGCCGACCTGCTTCCCATGGAATCACGCCCTTCGGTATCGATCACGATATCGTTGTAGCGTAGCGTCAGATTCTCCAGTTCCGGTTGCAGTCCTTTGCCGCTGATGGCACGCGCGGGAACTTTTGGTTTGATGCCGGCAGCGCTTCGTTCGCTACTCCAGGTCAACGAGGACTTTTGTGGATCGGCATCGACCAACAGCACAATGCGCCCGTCCATTGCACGCAGTGTCGCCAAATTATTGGCCAGTATGGATTTTTCGGTGCCGCCTTTTTCATTGGCAATGGTAATGATCATGATTGCTCCCGGCGTGCTCCGTTCACAGCAAATTTCGGGGCGCCTTGTGCAGTGTGCGGGCGATGGCTGGATTGGCGGTCCGAACAGGCTTGGCCAGACAGCATCGGCAAGGCCATCACCTGCTCCAGAATGCCGGCAAGTTTCTCCTTGCCGATCTGGGAAATCGGCGTCATCGGCAAACGCAGTTCCTCGCGAATTCGCCCCTGCAACGCGAGCGCCGCTTTTACCGGGCCGGGATTCGGCTCGGCAAACAGTATCCGGATCAGCGGCAGAAGGGCATTGAAGACCGCGCGCGCCTGTTCGATCTGTCCTGCTCTTACCAGATCGAATACGTGAACGTACAGATCAGGCCGGATATGCGCGGCAGCGGAGATCGCGCCATGTCCGCCCAGACAGAGCGTGGCGAGGATCAACGCGTCATCGCCGCATAAAACCTGCAACGAAGTGTGATTGACGAGATCCGACATCAGCGAAATATCGCCGCCGCATTGTTTGATAGCGACGAAATTGGGATCAGCCGACAGCGCCACGAACGTGGCTTGCTCGATGTTGACGCCGGTTCTGGCAGGGATGTTGTAGAGAATGATAGGACGATCCGTTACCGCCGAAATCGCCTGGAAGTGCAGCAGGATTCCTTGCTGGGACGGACGCACATAAGCCGGTGCCGAGATCAGAAGACCGGCGCTCTCGTATTGATTGTAGCGCGCCACTTTTTCAACTACTGCCCGGGTATCGCTGCCGCCGATTCCCATCACGACCGGGCAACGGGAACCGACCGCTTCATGCACCGCACACAGCATCGCTGCTTGCTCATCTTCATCCAGGGTTGCGGCTTCGCCGGTGGTGCCGCAGACGACAAGGCCATGCACACCGCTGTCGACAAGATCGACGGCCAGACGTTGCGCCGCATCGAGATCGACTGCACCATTGCGAAATGGCGTGACGACAGGAACCCAGATGCCTTCAAAGGATGACATTATTTTTTCTCTTTTCATATTGAACCAAGAATTCTAGGTTGGATGGATAGCACGTCGTTCACGCGGGAGTGATGCGGCCGAACTCGGCACTCGGCAGGCTGCGCATCACCGCATCCATGATGAGATCGGCTACCGACTTGCTCAAGCAGAGCCATACCTTCATCTTGGTCGCATGCGCAAACGGCTGTATGCGCATGAATGCCAGCAAATCACCGCACGTATCCATTACCAGATGCCTTAGCTGGGTCACGCAGCTTGCGTCGATCGTGATATGCATCATGACTCTCTGTGCTGCCGACAGGAGACTGGGGGCAGCGATCGCGGCAACTTGGCGGAGTGTTTTTTTAATCCGATCAGGACTGCGCAAGGACGAATCTGAGGCTGGCGATTTCAATGAAACCGTGTTGCTCACAGCGCCGGAATTGAATGAAGAGATGAGTGCCATCGCCACCGATTTCATTCGAGGCGCGTGGTTTCGTGATGGCGACAAGGATTGCATCTGCGTCAAGGTCAAGCGATTCATATAAAACCTATATTCGTCGTTATCATGAAATGCAGATTAGCAGTTTGAATGTAAAAATTTTCTAAAAAGTAAAGCTTGGCGCGTAAACGACGCGTATAAATTGCACGATTTTTGCGTCGATTCCATGCGCGAACTGTTTGACGTCACTCTTTCTGCCGGCTGGCGCCTGCAGTGGCACAGATCGCCCGGACGCTGATCGGGCATGCGCTGGTGCATGTCGATGAAACCGGGCTGCGCCTCACTGGCAGCACTGTCTGGCTGCTTTTGTTCCGACTCCGGCATGTCGGCTTTTTGCATCATCCGATCCTATCTGCCCCCCTCCACAAGAACCGCATCAGCCTCTATCGCGCCCTCGCCAATGCCTTTGCCGGGAATGTTTTTCTGCCTGCTTCATAGCGCGTTGAATAGCTACGATAAACCGCATTTTTGACGGGGTATAGGCATAAACCATGCGCTTCCCGCAATGATTTAAAGCCCTACAAAAAATACCCACCCCAGTATTTTTAGCGCATGAAAAGCAGCAAAGCGAATCCGGCCGCCATCAGGAACACGAAATTCAGCCCGCCCAGCAGCAGCGCGCCGGGGCCGGCTGCGCGCAGCGCCGACAGTTTGGACTGCATCCCGAGTCCGGCCATCGCCATTGCCAGCAGCACGCCATCGATGTCCAGCAAGGCCGCCACCCAGGATGGCGGCAGCAGCCCGGATGAATGGACGCCCGCCAGTGCGATGAACCCCAGCGCGAACCACGGCACTGCTGCACCACGCTTCTGCAGCGCGGGCCGGCCGTCTTCATGGCCTTGCGCGTGCCTGCCAGCCGGACAGCGCAAACAGAAACGGCACCAGCAGCATCACGCGGATCATCTTGGCGACGATCGCATTGGCCGCGACCTCCGGCCCCAATGCGTGGCCGACCGCGATCACTTGCGCGACCTCATGCACGGTCGCGCCGGTAAACAGGCCGAACGCCGCCGCCGACACCTGCAGCGCCGGGACAGTCTGGCTCAGCCGGTACAGCCACGGATAGCACAACATCGCCAGCGTGCCGAACAGCACCACGGTGGCGACCGCAACCGTCACTTCGCCCGGCTTGCCGCGCACCACCGGCTGCACGGCCATGATCGCGGCCGCACCGCAGATCGAACTGCCGGCGCCGACCAGGATCACGGTGCGCCGCTCCAGCCCCAGCACGCGGGTGCCGACCAGCCACGAAAAAGCGAAGGTCGCCGCCAGCATCACCGCCGCCAGAACCACGCCGTGCCAGCCGACATCGGCGATCTGCTGGAACGAAATCCGGAACCCGTACAGCATCACGCCGGCCCGCAGCAGGCGCTGGCGCGAAAACGCGATGCCGGGGTCGAGCGGCGCCAGCAGCCGCGGCGGCAGCAGATTGCCGAGCCGCGATCCCGAGCAGCACCGCCACCGTCAGCGCGCCCAGCCCGTGCCGCTGCAGCCACGGCCATTGCGCAGTAGCGAGGCTGACAGCCGCCAGCAGGCCGGCCAGCAGCAGGCCGGGCAAATAAGGCAGCAGCGGAGATGCCGGACGGCAGCGCGAGCGAGGATGCTGGTGGGTTCATGCGGCGATGGTACGCAAGGCCGAATGAATTTAAAAACACATTAATCTCATATAATCGAACAGTTTTATTGATTGAATGAAATGAAGCCATCATGCGCATCACCCTTCGCCAGCTGGAGATTTTCGTCGCGATCACGCGGGCCGGCAGCACCGCCGCCGCCGCGCAGCAGATCGCGCTGTCGCAATCGGCCGCCAGCATGGCGCTCAACGACCTCGAATCGCAGCTCGGCACGCCGCTGTTCGACCGCATCGGCCGCCGGCTGGTACTGAATGCGCACGGCGAACGCCTGTATCCGCAAGCGTTCGCGGTGCTGGAACAGGTCGGCGCGATCGAAACCCTGGCCGCCGCGCCGACCACCACGCTCAGGCTGGCCGCCAGCACCACCATCGGCGCCTACGTGCTGCCGGACATGATCGCCCGCTTCCGCGCGCGCCACCCCGCTACCCGCTTCGAGATCGCGGTGCTCAATACCGATGAAGTCGTGGCCCGCGTGGCCCGGCTCGAAGTCGATGCCGGCCTGATCGAAGGCAGCTGCGCCCAGCGCGAGCTGGACGTCGCGCCGTGGCGCAGCGATGAGCTGGTGCTGTTCGCGGCGGCATCGCATCCGGCCGCGCAACAAGCGCTGTCGGCGCAAGCGCTGGCCGGCCAGGAATGGGTGCTGCGCGAAGCCGGTTCCGGCACGCGCCAGATGATCGACGAGTTGCTGCTGCCGCATGTCGGCGTGCTGCAATCGACGCTGGAACTGGGCAGCTCGGAAGGCATCAAGCGCCTGGTCGCGCAAGGCGTGGGCGTCAGCATCCTGTCGCGCCTGGTGATTGCGGATATGCTGTCGAACGGACAGCTGGTGTTGCTGACATCGACGCTGCCGCCGCTGCAGCGCACCTTCCTGCGCATCCGCCACCGGCAACGCAGCATGGCGCCGCTGCTGGAGGAATTCCTGTCCATGGCCGCACAATAACGAACGATTTATCCACTGATCCCTCACCCCCAGACGGTGAAACAGCTTTACACTGACAAGCTGACGACATCATGGCGACACTGACCGCACTCACGCTGTACCCGATCAAATCCTGCGCCGGCATCGCGCTGCAGCAGGCCACACTGACCGCTGCCGGGCTGATGCACGCGCAGCTGCACGACCGCGAATGGATGGTGGTCGATGCGCAGGGCGAGTTCCTGACCCAGCGCAGCCATCCGGCGATGGCGCTGATCACGCCTCCATCTCAACGTCGGCGCCGGCATGCTCAAGTGCACGCGCCCGCGCTCGGATTAGCGCCGCTGTCGCTGCCGCTGGCGCGGCCGGCAGCGGGCAGCGCGCCGCAACTGCAGGTGCGGGTGTGGGACGACCTGGTCGACGCCGACGACTGCGGCGACGCGGCCGCGCACTGGTTCAGCCAGGCGCTGGGCCTCGCGTGCCGCCTGGTGCGCTTCCCGGCGCAGGCCAGCCGCATCACCAACACCCACTGGACCGCGCATGCGGATGTGCCGACGCGCTTCTCGGACGGCTACCCGTTCCTGCTGATTTCGCAGGCGTCGCTGGACGACCTGAACCAGAAACTGGCGGCGCACGGCCGCGATCCGCTGCCGATGAACCGCTTCCGCCCGAATCTGGTGATCGACGGCGTGGCCGCGTTCGAAGAGGATTACATCGACAGCCTCGGCCTCGGCGGCGCGCTGCTGAAGCCGGTCAAGCCCTGCGCGCGCTGCCCGATCCCGTCGGTCGACCAGGCCACCGGCCTCATCGGCCCCGACCCGCTCGACATCCTGCGCAGCTACCGCGCCAACCCCAGGCTGGACGGCGGCATCGCGTTCGGGATGAACGTGATCCTGTTGAAAGGTGACGGCGCAGACGGTGACGCTCGGGCAGGAGATCGAGATTGCGCTGGCGTTTTGATGCTCTTTGACGAGGCAAACGAGTAGGGCGGGTGCAACCCGCGCTGCGAAACAGAGCTGAAACTTGGATACCGATCAATCAGCTGAATCGGCGGGTTGCACCCGCCCTACCTATGATTCGAGTCAAGAGTCTTTTGGCAAATTAATCCAATCCGCATTGCAATCACTGGCTGACGCTGGTGCATGGCGCCAAGTCGCACTCTTCGGCTTGGCGCCATGCCGACCTGCCAGCGAGGTTACTCTGTCTGCTGCGCGCTGCACAATACATTGCCTTCTGTCCTCTCAGTCGTGTCATGCACGCTGTTTGAAGCTCCCGGTCATCGTCTCGTGAGACCTGACGTCTCACCACCTTCTATCCGCTGGCTTTTGATCCAGCCTGATCCTGCATGCGCTCTTCGCTCAGGTGACCGTGATTGGAACAAGCCCCATCTACTAAGGTCGGTTGCCTGTGCAACCAGGGTGGGTAACGGGCCTGTCCACTTCCAACTCTTTATGCTTGACGCGCCGATCGTCCTTCTTTAATGTTTTCGTGCAATCCTGTTGTTGCTTTCACTCTTCGTTGCTGATGCTTTGTTTCACGGTGCCAAGGCCGCTTTCATCGCCGCACCTTCCGGTACCACGCCGTCCTTCAGATAGCGCCACAGGGCGATGACCAGGCGCCGCGCCACCGCGACGATGGCGATCCTGCGGCCGCGCTTGTTCGGCCCGCACCCCTGTGTGCGTTGCGCGAACCAGTGCGCCAGGCCGCTGTCAGGCTGGTAGCGCAGCCACAGCCACGCCATTTCGATCAACAGCGCCCGCACTCGCCGGTTGCCTTGCTTGCTGATGCCTTGATCGATCCGGCTTTCGCCGCTGTCGTAGGGTTGCGGCACCAGCCCGACACAGGCACCGACTTGCCGCCGGTTGCCAAAGTCGCGCCAGAATAATTCCAGCACCAGCCGCATTGCACCAGTCTGGCCTATGGCCTTGAGCTTCATCAGCGCCATGATGCGTTCCTGCACGGACTCAGGTAACTGCCGGACCAGGTTTTTTTCCAGCCCCGCCAATTGCTGTTGCGCCAGCGCCAGCCGTTCACATTCCCGCTGCAGTCGCTGAACGAGTTCCTGCGGCAGTGCCGCGCCGTCATGGCATCGGATAGCGCCGCATTGCAGGCGCTTGGCAAAATCCCCTTCGACGCGATCCCAACAGCCGACTGTGCACAGTAATTTGCGGATCCGGTCCCGGTGTTGCCCCGTTTCTTTCTGCAATTCGCCCGGTCGCGCGCCAGATGCCGTTGCGCTTCGGCGTCCGGCGTTGGTATCCGGATCACGTGCATCCGGTCGCGTTCGCCGCGCAGCCACGCGCGCAGGCTGGTGACCAGTTTGATGGCATCGAGCCGGTCGGTCTTGGCACGCCGCGCATGCCGCTCCACCGGGATGCTGGCGGGGTCAACCACCAGCGTTTCATAACCCAGCTTCGATAAGGCTCGGCAGATCCAGAACCCGTCTTGACCCGCTTCATACAGTACGACCACCCGGCAACCCGGCGGCAGCTGCCATTTCGCTTTCTGGGCTTCGATCACCGCCACTGTTTCGGCCAGGCGCTGCGCCGCGTCTTCGCTTGAGGCGTTATGGATCGCCGGCGTGTCACGCTGCCGTCGTGCAATGCCACCTTCCAGCTCCCTTTGACAATCCAGCGATACCGCCAAAATTTCTGTGTCCAGCGTAAAATCCTTTGCTTGAGTCGGTTGCATTTCGCTCTCCTTAAGTGATGTTCCCACATTTATTTTAAGGATCGATTTGCTGCCGGCTCTCTTTCTTTAAATCATAGGATCTACGTGGTTGCCGCCGGACCCTCACGATCTGTCCTTGAATATCGCCACCGCCCCGACCATGTTCTGCGGCAGTTCAAGCGCGACCGTCCGGCATCGCCGCAGGCTTCGATCGCGCACTGCACCGCTTCGGCCAGAGGCAATCCATTGCATTTCAGCGCAGCTTCCAGCGCGGTCCATTGCCCGGCAAACATTTTCTGACGCCGCGCTGCAGGCGCGTTGGCGATGGCCGTGCTGGCGTCCTGTCCGAGATAGTCGTGCGCGACCGGCTGCCAGTCCGACGCCCAGTCGAACTGTTCATCCAGCCGCATCAGGTCTATCCCTACCGCGCCGTGCAGATTGATCGCCAGCAGCGACAAGCCCGCTTCATGGCTGACCGACAGCCCGATCGGGCGGCCGGGCCAGTCCACGCGCAATGGCTGTCCGGGACTGGACAGGAGCGGCACTGCCTCGGGGCGGCAAGCGAGGATTGCGCCCAATGCCAGGCGCGCGACGCTCCTGACTTTGGCGCGCGCCGCGTCCCGCAGCGTCGAATGCGGCGTCTCGATGCCGAGCACCAGCAGCCGATCTGCTGCCGCAGCATCGGCCAACTGGATGCGGCGCGCGCCTTGCGGCAGAGCTGCCGATAAAGGCAAGCTAAAACTCACCCACGCGCCGGCGCTGCCGGGCAGCCGCGCCAGCTGGAGCCGGCCGGAATATGCTCACCCTTCATGACCAGCGTCAGCGCGCCCAGTTTCGCGCCATCGGCGACCACCGCGCTGTACAGCACGGTGCTGCGCGGCCCCATGTAGACGCGCGCGCCGATGCTGACCACATCGATCTTCATCACCCGGTCTTCGAACAGGTGGGTCTGCGGGCAGGCCATCGCGTTCAGCTCGCTGTAGTCGCCGATGCGCACGCAATCGAATTCCGTGATGTCGGTGGTGTCGAGATAGACGCCGCGCCCGATGCGGCAACCCAGCACATTCATCGCGACCGGCAGCCACGGCGTGCCGCGCAGGTAGCGCAGGAAGTTCGGCACCGCGACCCCTTCATACAGGTTGGTGACCGCTTCCGAAGCCCAGACAAAAGGGGTCCACATCGGCTTGGTGCAGGTCTGGTAACGGGACAGGAATAACCACTTCAAGGCCAGCACGAACACAAAGCAGCCCAGGCCGTACAGCATCCCGATCAGGGTCAGGTTCCAGATCACCTGCCCCCACAGGCCGGCACCGGCCGCAGGCATCAGATCGAGCACGATGGTATAGCCGACTGCAGTCACGATCGCGTGCGGCGCGATGATCCGGAACGCTTCCACCAGCGCGCGACCGATGCGGCGCAGGATCGATGGCCGGAACGTCAGGCTCTCGGGGAAACCGCAGACCTGTTCGCGTGCGGGCAGATTGATCGGCGGCGAACCAAGCCAGGTATCGCCGTCACGGATGCGCTCGCTGTCGGGCGCGCGCGAATGCACGCCGATCAGCACGTTTTCCGGCAGCGTGGTGCCGTCGGAAATGTAGGCGCCGTTGCCGACAAAGCTGCGCCGTGAAATCACGGTTGGCCGCAGCGTCATCCAGCCGCCGTCGATCTTGTCGTCGCCGAGCATCACCGCATCGGCGATAAAGGTTTCGTCGCCGAGCGTCAGCAGGTCCGGCACCACACCGATGGCGGAAGAGATTTCGGCATGGCGACCGACCTTCGCACCCAGCAGCCGGTACCAGGCCGGGGCAAACAGCGTCGCGTACACGCCGTGCAGCACATTCAGGCTCGATTCCTGGATTTGCCCGACCAGCCATTTCGCGCAATAGGTGTTGCTATGCACGGCCCAGGTTCCCGGCTTCATGCGCGGCAGGCAGTAACGGATGCCGGAAGAAACCAGCGCGGTACAGATGATCAGCACCGCACTGGCAGGAAAAGCCAGCAGCAGGTATTTCAACAGTTGAAATTCGACATCGCCGCTTCTCAGCCACGGGAACCGATCGACATTGTCGAGCCAGTCGATCAGCACGAAACTGGGGAATACCGGCATGAAGAACAGCGTGGCGATCAGCAGTACGCCCATCGCAAAAAACACCGCCTCGCCGATATGCCGTGCGCGCGATGCTGCCGGACGGGCCGGGTTGCTTGCCGGATCGAAAGCGCCAAAATCGACAGCAGGAGATCCGCTCCAGATGCGCATGGACGGCAAGCGCTGGCCGTCGCTCAGTGCCGACTGGCCTTCCAGATGGCCGAAGGCAGCGATCGCGGTATTGCCTTCAAGAACGGTGTAAGAACCGACGCAGGCTTCACGCCCGAGATGGATCGGCCCCAGGCGCAATTCGCCATGTTCGACCCGCGCGTTCTCGAAGCTGACCGCGTTGCCTATGCTGACACCGTCTTCGATCGTCAGCAAATCCGGGCAGCGGAATGTGATCGAGCCGATCACCACATTCTTGCCGATCTTCGCTCCCAGCGCGCGCAGCCACCAGACATACAGCGGTGAAGCGGTCAGCATATAGGCCGGCGCCGACTCGACCAGACGATCCGCCAGCCACCAGCGGTAATAAGTGATACCCCACAGCGGATAGCGGCCGGCCTGCAGCTTGCCGGCAATCAGCCATTTCCCGGCCAGCGCGAAAGCGAACTCGGCAACTGTCGCCAGCAGGAAAACGCCGACGGAAATCGCAATCGCACCCGGAATCGAATCGCCCGGATCGCCGGTATAGAAATGGTAGGTGAAAAACGGCGCCATCCATTGCGCCATGCGCATCGCCACCAGCACCGGCACCGCCAGCGCCTGCGCCGCGCCGCAGCGCCAGCGTTTGAACGCGGAAGGCGGGGTCCAGTCGGGATCGGCGCTGGCTGCCGGTGCGTGGCTCTGCAACAGCACCTCCGCTATGCGGCCGACCACGCGGTTCTTGTAGATGTCGCTCACCGTCACGTGCGCAAAGCGCGGATCGGCTCGCAAGGCCGATGCCAGCCGCGCGGCGAACAAGGAATGCCCGCCCAGGTCGGAAAAGAAATCGGCAGTACGGCGAATCGGCTGGCCGGGGAACAGCTTGCCCAATGCGGTAAACAGCACTTGCTCGGCCGGATTTTGCGCCACATCCGATTCCGTCGATTCGGCGCTAATCGCAGCCAATGGCCGTGCCTTGAGCGCTTTCCGGTCGATTTTCCCCGAAGTGAGGCGCGGCATTTCGGCCATAGGCTCGAACACGCCGGGCACCATGTAGGACGGCAGGATCTCGCTCAGCGCCGCGCGCAGTGCGGCCGCCGAGACGCCGTCCCGGCCTTCCGGCACGATGAATGCAATCAGCTGGTCGATTCCCTCTTCCTGGCGCAGCACGACCGCGACCGTTCCGACGCCAGGCTGCCTGGCAAGCGCCGCCTCGATTTCGCCCAGCTCGACCCGAAAGCCGCGGATTTTTACCTGATCGTCGGTGCGGCCCAGGCATTGCACGCGGCCGTCGGCATCGATGCGCGCCAGGTCGCCGGTCCGGTACAGGCGCGCATTGTGCGCATGATCCGCCCACGGATTGGCGAGAAACTTTTCCGCCGTCAGGTCCGGCCGCCCCAGATAACCATCGGATACGCCCGGGCCGATGATGCACAGCTCGCCGACCGAGCCGCGCGCCAGCAGCGTCAGCGCATTGTCAGTCGACGGATCGATCACCAGCAGCCCGTAATTGGGCAGCGGACGGCCGATCGTCACCGCCTCGCCCGGATGCAGCTCGGCCAGGCTGGCCGAGATCGTGGCCTCGGTCGGCCCGTAAGTATTGAACAGCCGGCGCCCGGCGATCGCCCAGCGCTCCACAATGCTTTGCGGACACATCTCGCCACCGAGGTTGATCAGCCGCAGCCCGGGCACGTCGTGCGCGAACAGCGCCAGCAGGGTCGGCACCGCATGCAGCACCGTGACATGATTGTCAGCCAGCGCGCGCGGCAGCGCTTCCGGATCGGCGGCGATCTCTTTCGGCGCGATCCAGAGCGTCGCGCCGACCAGATAGCTGATCCAGATTTCCTCGAACGACATGTCGAAGGCGACCGAAAATCCCTGGTAGACGCGATCGGATTCTTGCACGCCGAGCATGTGGTTTTCACTGCGCAGGAAATGGCAAATGCTGCCCTGATTGATCGCAATGCCCTTGGGCTTGCCGGTCGAGCCGGAAGTGTAGATCACATAGGCCGGATGGCTCGGCAACAGGCCGGATCGGCGTTGCAGCAGGCCCGACGCTGCCTGGGTCAGGGATTCCGCGCTCCAGACTTGGCGCTCGAGATCCTTCAGATACGGCGCAAATTGCTCGCAGCTGACGATCCCGACCGCATTCGCATCGTCGAGGCAGACTGCAATCCGTTCCACCGGCACGTCGGCATCGAACGGCAGCCAGGCGGCGCCCGCTTTTGCGATGCCGGCCTGCATTACGAGAAGCTCGATCCCGCGCGGCAGCCAGAGTCCGACGATATCGCCCGGCTCTACGCCGAATGCAATCAGGGCTGAGGCCACCAGATCGGCGCGCGCGTCGAGCTCGCCGTAGCTCAGGCTCTGCTCGCCGAAGATCAATGCGGTCTGTTGCGGGATGCGGGCTGCAGTGGCCTCGAGCAGATCGGCCAGCACTTCATTGCGGATCAGGTCGGGCTTCACAGGCCCCAGCAAAATATCATCAGCCGTGGTGATTTCGCTGGCGACAAGGACGGAAGAAAGTATCTCTGAAGGAATTTCAGCCGATAAGGATTTGGTCATGATGTGGCTGTCAGCCTGCTCAGTAAATTTGTTTGAAAACAACTATATGGGTAAATATGGGTAAGAAATTCAGCATCTCTTATTTCAAGATCGCTAAGAATCCTTCAAAACAGGCAGCGCCGCCATGCTTTACATCAATCCGGAACGGAAACGAAAAAAGGAGAGATTCTCGATCTCTCCTTTTTTACAACGAATCCTGATGTCAGATGCGCAAGTGTTCAGCTTGCCTTCAACTCCGCCTGCAGCCGCTCGTACTTGGCCTGCAACTGCTCCTTGGTCTCGCGCCGCTCCGGGTTGAACGGGATGCAGCTCACCGGGCACACTTGCTGGCATTGCGGCTCCTTGTAGTGGCCGACGCACTCGGTGCATTTTTCAGGGTCGATCTCGTAGATCTGCGGCCCCATGTAGATCGCTTCGTTCGGGCACTCGGGCTCGCACACGTCGCAGTTGATGCAATCATCAGTAATCAGTAAAGCCATCACACACCTCATCTTGCCGTGTTGCGGGAACCCTCCTGCTGCCACGGCAAACAATCAAATTAACTTATCCTTCCGAATCCAGCGACTCGATCTTCGTTTTCAGCCATTTCTCGACCGATGGAAAAACGAACTTGGAGACATCGCCGCCCAGCGTCGCAATCTCGCGCACGATGGTGCCGGAGATGAACTGGTACTGGTCGGATGGCGTCAGGAACATGGTTTCGACATCAGGCAACAGGTAACGGTTCATTCCTGCCATCTGAAATTCGTATTCGAAGTCGGACACCGCGCGCAGGCCGCGCACGATGACGCGCGCATCATGACGCCGCACGAAATCCTTGAGCAGGCCGGAAAAGCTCTCGACCTGCACATTCGGATAATGGCCCAGCACTTCGTTGGCGATCTTCAGCCTATCTTCCAGCGAGAAGAACGGCCTCTTGTTTTTACTGTCAGCAACACCGACGATCAATTTGTCGAACAGACCCGATGCACGACGCACCAGATCCTCGTGACCGCGCGTGAGCGGATCGAACGTTCCCGGATAAACAGCTATTACCATCGCGGCTCCTGAGCGGAATTGACCAATATAGAACGCGCATTATGCCTGAGAAGCGGTACAGATTTAAATTTCTGTCTTGCGCTGCAACAAATGATAGAACACCAGCCCGGCCCGGCCCTCGCGCACGACTTCCCAGCCGTCCATCCAGGCGGGCGGTGTTTCGCTGTCCAGCGCCTGCTCCGCTTCGACATAGATCAGGCCTTTTTCTGCCAGCAAACGCTGACAGACAGGCAACATTTTTTCCAGCCAGCCCTGATGATAAGGCGGGTCGAGGAAAATCAGCTTGAACTGGCTGGCGCTGCCGGTCACCCGCGACGCCATGTTCTGCGCGACCGTCAGCGCATCGCCGCGCAACGCTGTGACATTGTCTGCATGCAATTTTTCCTTGATCGCTTCCAGCTGGCGCACGGCCGACGTGTTTTCCTCGACCATCAGCACCCGCGCCGCGCCGCGGCTGGCCGCCTCGAAGCCGAGCGCACCGCTGCCGGCGAACAGATCGAGGCAGGCGACTTGGCCCCAGGCCCCGTCCAGCAGGAAATTGAGCCAGTTGAATACGGTCTCGCGCACCCGGTCCGGGGTCGGACGCAAGCCCTCCGCCGCCAGTACCGGCAGCGTCGAACGCTTCCACTGGCCGCCGATGATGCGCACCTGCTGTGCCGGACCGGTACGGGCGCGGCCCGGTGCGGTTTGCTTGGTCTTGCCCAGATAGATCTTTTTTGACATGAAATTTCTTGAATTCGATGGAGTATGACTAAAAACAGGGTAATTGCCGCACGATTTTATTGGGGCTGATTTATATACATCCAGCAGTATATATTACCGTCCAACACTCAACGATCAATGATCGACGCCGACCACGACGGTGGCCAGCTTGTCGGGCGCGACCTTGCGCGCAAAAGCGGCCTTGATGCCGGGCACCGTGACCTTGGCGATCTGCGCGGTCCAGGTGTCGAGGTAATCCAGCGGCAACTGGTAATAGCCGATCGCGGCGATGTTGTCGAGTATCTTGCGGTTGTTGTCGATGCGCAGCGAAAAACCGCCGATCAGGTTGTCCTTGGCCGCCTTCAGCTCCTGCGGCGTGGGGCCGTCGCGCAAATAGGCGGCCAGCGTCGCGCGCACCACCTTGAGCGCCTCGTCGGCCTGCTCCTTCTTGGTCTGCAGGCCGATCTGGAACGGCCCCGGCTGCGCCATCGGGCTGAAGTAACTGTAAACACTATAGGACAAAGCGCGCTTTTCGCGCACTTCGCGGGTCAGGCGCGACACGAAACCGCCGCCGCCCAGGATGTAATTGCCGACCGTCAGCGTGAAATAATCCGGATCGCCGCGCTGCAATGCCGGCGCACCGATCAGGATGTGCGCCTGCGAGGCCGGATGCGCGATGCGCAGCTCGCTCTGTTGCGGCGCGGGCACCGGCGGCAGCGCCGGCAACGCAGTGCCGGACTGCGCCAGGCGCGCGGTCAGTTGCTGCGCAATCGCATCGGCCTGGCCCGCGTGACATCGCCGATCAGCGCGATCACCGCACGGTTGGCGACGTAATGGGTGCGATGGAATGCCAGCAGGTCGTCGCGCGTGATCGCCTCGACCGAGGCGGCGGTGGCTTCCTGCGCATACGGATGCGCGCCATACAGCGCATGCCAGAACGCCTTGTTGGCAATCGACTCCGGCTTGGTTTCGTCTTCCTTCAGGGCGGCGATGGTGCGCGCCTTGTCGCGCGCCAGGATGTCGGCCGGGAAGCCCGGTTGCGCCAGAATGCGCGCCACCAGTGCAATCGCCGCATCGCGCTCCGGATTGGCCGACAGCGTGCGCAAGCTGATGCCGGCGCGCTCGCTGCCGGCACTGCCGCCGCGCTGCGCTGCGGTATCGGCAAACGCATCGGAAATCTGCGCTTCGTTCAGCGCCGGCTCCGCTGCCACCGCCTGGATCCCGCGCGCCAGCATCGCATTGGTCAGCGCGGCGGTGCCGGACTTGCCTTCTGGGTCGCGCCGTGCGCCGGCATCGAATTCGACGCTCAGATCGAGCAGCGGTATCGTGTGATTTTCGACAAACAGCACGCGCGCGCCGTTGTCCAGCGTCCAGGACTCGATCTTGAGCGCGGCCTGGGCGCCGGATGCCAGCAGCAGCGCCAGCAAGGGGATGAACATTCGTTTCATGGTGATTTATCCGTGTTTCTTGTATGTGATGTGCAGCAAACGGCGCAGCTGGCGCGGCAGCCTCAGTGCTTCAATCCGGCCGGCGGCGCGGCTTTTTCCTTGGGCAAGGGCAGCGGCACCAGCGTCGCCACGGTCAGCGCATCGTCGCCGAAGTATTTTTGCGCGACCGCCTGCACCTGCTGCGGCGTGACCGCTTTCAGTTTTTCCAGGATGCGGTCGAGCTGCTTATGCGACACGCCGCTCATTTCCATCATGCCGATTTCCATCGCCTGGCCGAAGATCGAATCGCGCTTGTAGACCTGGCCGGCGATCAGTTGCGCCTTCACGCGCGTCAGTTCCTGCTCCGACACGCCGTCCCTGGCGATGCGCGTCAACTTCGGCGCGCAGGCGCTGCTCCAGTTGTTCGGTGCTGGTGCCCTGCGCCGGCGTGCCGTCCAGTATGAACAGTACCGGCCCGCGCGCAGTGCTGGAATACCCTGCGCCGACCTCGTTGGCGACCTTGTCGGCGCGCACCAGTTGCGCGTTCAGGCGCGCATTGTCATAGCCGTCCAGCACTGCGGCCAGCACCTCCAGCGCATGCACGTCATCGTCTTTTTCGACATCGCGCAGGGTCGGCACCTTGAACGCCAGCGCCACATACGGATTTTCCGCCGGGGCCTTGACGGTCACGCGCTTGATGCCGCGCTGCAGCGGTTCGTTCTGCGGCTTTTCGACTGGCAGCGGCTTGGCCGGGATTTTGCCGAAATATTTCTGCGCCAGCGCATATACCTGCTTGGCGTCGACATCGCCCGACACCACCAGCGTCGCATTATTCGGCGCATACCAGCGGTCGTGCCAGGCCTTGGCGTCCTGCACCGTCATGTGCTGAATATCATCCATCCAGCCGACGATCGGATGGTGATAAGGGTGGGCGACAAAGGCAGTCGCGCTCAGTGCCTCATGCACCAGCGCCATCGCCTGATCGTCGGTGCGCCAGCGGCGCTCTTCCATCACGACCTTGATTTCCTTCGCGAATTCATTGGGGTCGAATACCAGGTTCGCCATCCGGTCGGCTTCCAGCGCCATCACCGCTTCCAGCCTGGTTTTTTCGATCTGCTGGAAATACGCGGTGTAATCCTTGCTGGTAAACGCGTTCTCGCGTCCGCCGAGCGCCGCCACCCGCTTGCTGAACTCGCCCGGCTTCAGGGTCTTGGTGCCCTTGAACATCATGTGCTCCAGCGCATGCGCAACGCCGGTGCTGCCGTTGACTTCATCCATCGAGCCGACCTTGTACCAGACCATCTGCGCCGCCGTCGGCGCCCGATGGTCTTCCTTGACGATGATCTTCATGCCGTTTTTCAACATGAACTCCTGCGCCGCTTCCGCCAGCGCCAATCCGGGCGCGATTGCCAGCAAGCCGGCTGAAATGATTGTCCCAATACGAAATTTCATAGTCTGTGCTCTGTTAGAATGCGGGTGATTGTATCCCTAGTTCGCCGCGCCGCAGCGAATGCTTCTGACAACTATCCCCATGTTTAGTTTCTTCAAGAAAAAACCAAAACCCGAGCCGATCGCAGCGCCAGTGCTGCCAGCACAGAAGATCGCGCCAGCTGCGCCACCAGTCATTGAACCACCCGCCACCGCCAGCCATGCCGAACCGGTAGCGGCAACGCCTGCGCCGAGCGACGAAAAGCGCTCCTGGCTGGCCAAGCTCAAGGCCGGCCTGTCGAAAACCTCCAGCAACCTGACCACCCTGTTCATCGGCGCGAAAATCGACGACGACTTGTACGAGGAACTGGAAGCGGCGCTGCTGATGGCCGACGCCGGCGTGGAGGCGACCCAGTTCCTGCTCGATGCGCTGAAAAAGAGGGTCAAGAATGAAAAACTGACCGAGGCCGCGCAAGTCAAGACGGCGCTGCGCAGCCTGATGATCGAGCTGCTGACGCCGCTGCAGAAACCGTTCGAGCTGGGCCGCCACCAGCCGCTGGTGATGATGATCGCCGGCGTCAACGGCGCCGGCAAGACCACCACCATCGGCAAGCTGGCCAAGCATCTGCAGGCGCACCAGCAATCGGTGCTGCTGGCCGCCGGCGACACCTTCCGCGCTGCGGCGCGCGAACAGCTGACGGTATGGGGCGAACGCAACAACGTGACGGTGATTGCGCAGGAATCCGGCGACCCGGCTGCCATCGCCTTCGACGCGGTGCAATCGGCCAAGGCGCGCGGCATCAATGTCGTGATGGTGGACACCGCCGGGCGCCTGCCGACCCAGTTGCACCTGATGGAAGAACTGAAGAAGATCAAGCGCGTGATCGGCAAGAGCCTGGACGGTGCGCCGCACGAAGTGCTGCTGATCATCGACGGCAACACCGGCCAGAATGCGCTGACGCAGGTCAAGGCTTTCGACGATGCGCTGGGGCTGACCGGACTGGTGGTGACCAAGCTCGACGGCACCGCCAAGGGCGGCGTGATCGCCGCCATCGCGAAGACCCGCCCGATACCGGTCTATTTCATCGGCGTCGGCGAGAAGATCGAGGATCTGCAACCGTTCAATGCGCAGGAATTCGTCGATGCGATATTCGACTGATGTCATGCATTAGCGTGCATTAATTTCCAATAATCACTGACTCAGGCTCTGCATGATCGAGTTCCAGCAAGTCTCCAAACGCTATGCCGGCGATGCGCTTGCGCTGTCCGGCATCACGCTGTCGGTCGCCAAAGGCGAACTGGTATTTCTGGCCGGGCCGTCCGGCGCGGGCAAATCGACGCTGCTGAAGATGATTGCGGTGATGGAGCGGCCGTCCTCCGGCACGGTGCTGCTCAACGGCCAGAATGTCGGCAAGATGAAGCGCGCCGGCCTGCCTTACCTGCGGCGCAATCTGGGCCTGATCTTCCAGGAGCAGCACCTGCTGCAGGACCGCAATGTACTGGCCAACGTGATGCTGCCGCTGATCGTCACCGGCGCAACGCGCCAGGAAGCCGAAACGCGGGCGCTGGCGGCGCTGGACAAGGTCGGGCTGCTGGCGCGCGCCAAAGCGGAGCCGCAGGCGCTGTCCGGCGGCGAACAGCAGCGGGTCGCGATTGCGCGCGCGATCGTCAACCGGCCGCAACTGATCCTGGCCGACGAACCGACCGCCAATCTCGACCGCGACAGCGCCAACAAGGTGCTCGATGCGCTCAAGGCCTTCCACGCGGCCGGCGTCACCTGCCTGATCTCGACCCACGACGAACAAGTGATCGGCAGCGCCAGCCGCGTGATCCATCTGCGTCAGGGGCAACTGGTCGATGCCGGGCGCGAAGTCTTGCAAAATTCAGCAGCGGAGGCAGCACGATGAGAATCTGGTTCAGGGAACATGGCTTCGCATTGGCGGAAGCGTTCCGAAAACTGATCAAGGCGCCCGGCAGCTTCGTGTTCAATGTGCTGGTGGTCGCGATTGCGCTGGCGCTGCCGTTTGCCGGACTGACCTTGCTGGAAAATATCCGCCCGCTGTCGGAACAGCTCGCGGTCGAGCCGGAAATCAGCCTGTTCCTGGCGATGGACACACCGCGCGAACAAGCCCAGGCACTGGCCTCGGCGATCCGCAATACGCTACGCGAGGGCAACAAAAAAACCAAAATCACCTTCATCCCGCGCGAAACAGCGCTCGACACGCTGAAGGACAAGAGCGGCCTGACCGATGCGCTGGCCACGCTGGGCGCCAACCCGCTGCCCGACAGCTATCTGTTGCGCCTGTCCGATATCGATGCCGGCAGCGTGGATGCGCTGGCGGCGCGGCTGCAGGCACTGCCCGGCGTAGAGACGGTGCAAGTCGATTCGGCCTGGGTCAAGCGCCTGGGTGCGATGCTGCATGTGCTGCAGCTATGCCTGCTGCTGCTGGCCGGCACACTGGGCGTGGTGGTGGTGGCCGTCATCTTCAACACGGTGCGGCTGCAAGTGATGACCCAGAGCGAAGAAATCTCGGTATCGCGCCTGATCGGCGCCACCGACAGCTTCATCCATCGCCCGTTCTATTACACCGGTGCGCTGCTGGGCATCTGTGCCGGCGCTGCGGCACTGGCCGCAGTTGCGCTGGCACTGCTGCCGCTGAACGAGGCAATCGCGGATTTCGCCCACTTGTACGGTTCCGAGTTCAGGCTGATGCCGCTCAATCTGCAGACCGTGGCGCTGCTGCTGGCAATCAGCGCCGCACTGGGGTTGACCGGTGCGATGCTGTCGGTCAAGCGCCACCTGGCCCGCCTGGCATGAACCGCCGGCACTTCCGCCGCCCCTGGGCGTAAAATATACTCCACCATGTATTTTTAAAAGCCCCCTGTTTATGTGCGGGAAGTGTTATATTTTTTAATATACTCCCAATATAAGCCTTAAAATCCGGCACCAGGACAGCACGACAAGACACTTTTGACGTTCTTTTTTTGATATGTCGCAACTTTCAAGATTTATTTTGCTCTAAACTCTGAAATTAACAGTCAATTGATATCATACTTATCAATAGTTAAAAACTATTACATACTTTGAAGTCAGCAGTTAGCACTCAAGGCCAGAGAGTGCTAATATAGACAGAAGAAATTGTCTTGCAGCATTGATCAAGCCAGTTTCTGCACTCGGCATGTCAGGAGAAATGATGAAAACAACGTCCACGCAATCAGCAACGCCCACCATGACAGTCAATGGCAACAATGCCCTGGCGCTCGGGTTTACCGGCAGCCTGGGTAACATCGATGCCTACATTTCGGCTGTCAACCGGCTGCCTATGCTGACCCATGAAGAAGAAATGTCACTGGCCCGTCGCCTGCGTGAAAATAACGATCTTGCCGCAGCACAAGGCTTGGTGATGTCGCATTTGCGCCTGGTGGTCTCGATTGCGCGCGGCTATCTGGGCTACGGCTTGCCGCATGCCGACCTGATACAGGAAGGCAATATCGGCCTGATGAAGGCGGTCAAGCGCTTCGACCCGGATCAGGGCGTACGCCTGGTGTCGTATGCGATGCACTGGGTGAAAGCCGAGATGCACGAATACATCCTGAAAAACTGGCGTCTGGTCAAGGTGGCGACCACCAAGGCCCAGCGCAAGCTGTTCTTCAACCTGCGCAGCCACAAGGAAGGCCTGGATGCGATGACGCCGACCCAGGTCGATGCACTGGCCCAGACGCTGAACGTCAAGCGCGAAGAAGTGATCGAGATGGAAACCCGCCTGACCGGTCGCGACATCGCGCTGGAAGCGCCGACCGACGATGACGACGACAAATTTGCGCCGATCGCCTACCTGTCTTCCGAAACCAGTGAACCGACCAGGGTATTGGAAGCCAAGCAACGCGACCGCCTGCAATCCGAAGGGCTGGAAACCGCATTGAGCAAACTCGATACGCGCTCACGCCGCATTGTCGAAGCGCGCTGGCTGGCCAACGACGATGGCTCCGGCGCCACCCTGCACACGCTGGCCGAAGAGTTCGGCGTGTCGGCCGAACGGATACGCCAGATTGAAGTGGTGGCACTGAAGAAGATGAAAACCGCGTTGGCCGAATATGTATAAAGTTTTTGGCCCGACCCGGTGATATCCAAAAAAATGGCCGCCCTGAGGGCGGCCATTTTTCATGGTTTCAAGCTTCAGGAAAGCAATAGTTTCAGATCGTGAACGATGGGTGCCGCCCCCTGCCCATGGCGGATAAAAAGGCGAATCCGGCCCTGCGGGTCAAACACATAGCTGCCTGCAGTGTGATCTACCGTATAGCTGCCGGCCTGTTTACCAGGCACTTTCTGGTAAAAAACCTTGAAATCCTTGGCAATCCTGTCGGTCGCGGCCTTGTCTCCCACCAGACCGAGGAAGCGGGCATCGAAGGCCGGCACATAGTGCGCCAGCAGCTGCGGTGTATCGCGTTCCGGATCAAGGCTGACAAACAGCACTTGCACCTTGTCGGCCAAGGGTCCCAACTCCTTCATCACGGCCGCCATCTCCGCCATCGTGGTCGGGCACACATCCGGGCATTGGGTATAGCCGAAGAAAATGACAACCGCCTTGCCCTTGAAGTCGGCCAGGGTACGCACTTTGCCGTTATGGTCGGTCAGCGTGAAGTCTTTGGCGTAATCCAGTCCGGTGACATCGGTGTTTTGGAAAGTCACCTTGCCGGGCGACAGCAGGCTTTCTATGCTTGCCGACAGCGATTTATCACCGCAGGCGCTCAGGCAGAGTGCCGCGGCGACGACCGCAGCCAGCGTGCGTTGTACAGGAAATAGGCGCATGGATTTAGAACTTGAAATAGTGATCAACCAGCAATGCGGCAAACAGCAGTGACAGGTAGAGGATAGAAAAGTTGAATGTCTTGCGGGCAAGAAGATCGTTGTAATGGCGATAAATCTGCCATGCATGCCACAGGAAAACCGCGCCCAGCAGCAAGGCACTGATCAGATAAATCAGGCCGCTCATCTGCACCGCATACGGCAATGTCGTGGTCGCGACCAGCGCAATCGTGTAAAGCCAGACGTGGAAACGGGTGAATTCCAGTCCATGCGTAATCGGCAGCATCGGCAAACCGGATTTAGCATAATCGTCGCGCCGGTACATTGCCAGCGCCCAGAAATGCGGCGGGGTCCAGACGAAAATGATCAACACCAGCAACCACGCCTGCATCGGCACGTCATTGGCAATCGCGGCCCAGCCCAGAGCAGGCGGCATCGCGCCCGACAAACCTCCGATGACGATGTTTTGCGGGGTGGCCGGCTTCAGGATCAAGGTGTAAATCACCGCATAACCGACAAAGGTGGCAAATGTCAGCCACATCGTCAGCGGATTGACCAGCTGATGCAACACCAGCATCCCGGCGCCACCGATCACCCCGGAAAACAGCAAGGTTTGCGGCACAGTGATCTCGCCGCCGACGGTCGGCCGGCGCGCTGTACGCGCCATGCGCGCATCGATTTCACGCTCCAGCAGGCAATTGACCGCAAAGGCCGCTCCCGCCAATAGCCAGATGCCGATGGTGGCGGCAATCACCACGCGCCAGTCGGGCAATTCAGGCGTTGCCAGGAACATGCCGATTACCGCGCAAAAGACGGCAAGTTGCGTCACGCGCGGCTTGGTCAGCGACAGGTATTGGGCAAAACGATTGGAGTTAGCGGCAAGTGATGTCATTTGTCTGTTTTTAAAGTGGTGATGACGGCGAATTCGTGAGACTTGACGTTACTTGCGAGGAAATTCTGCTTTTGTAGTTTAACATGACCAGCAACAACACGAGCAGCGCCGCACCACCGTTATGCAGCACTGCAATCGCCAGTGGCCACTTCAGGAATATGCTCGAAACGCCGCTGAGAAACTGCAAGCCTGCGACCATCAACAGCCAGCCAGCCGTCTTGCGCAGGCCGTCCATCTTCAAGCCGCGCCATGCGACCCAGCCTATGCAGGCAATCACAAGCAGCGCAAAGCTGCGATGCATCCAATGAATCGCAGTCAATGCCGGGAATGGCAGGAATTCCCCATCGGCGGTCCGGCCAAGATGCCGCCACAAGCTGAAACCATGTTCGAAGTCCATCTGCGGCAACAGCGCGCCATGACACAGCGGGTAATCGCTGCAGGCCAGCGCCGCATAGTTAGTACTTACCCAGCCGCCCAGCGCAATTTGCATGAACAGCAGGATCAATGCAAACGCGGCCGGCGTGCGTAAGGTCGCGGCCGGCAGCGTCATCGGCGCATGCTGGCCTTGGCGCGCCGCCAGCCACGCCAGTACCGCCAGCAGGCTCATTCCCAGTAACAAATGGATAGTCACGATAATCGGCTGCAACTTCAGGGTGACGGTCCATGCGCCGAATGCGCCCTGCACGCAGACCATGAGCAATAGTCCGGTCGGCAAGCAGGGACTGAAGGCGGTTTGTCGCTGTCCGGCTCTTGTGCCAGTTGCGCCATGCGCTGGCCACCAGGGCGATGATCAGCACACCCACCGCCATCGCCAGATAGCGATGTATCATCTCTATCCATGCCTTCGCGACCGACACAGGCCCGTTCGGCATCAATGTCTGTGCCGCATGAATGTCAGCGTGTGCCAGAAAGGGATTGGACTGGCCGTAGCAGCCCGGCCAGTCCGGGCACCCCAGACCGGAATCGGTCAGGCGCGTAAAAGCACCGAACATGATCAGATCAAAGGTCAAAAATACGGCAACCCAGGCCAGTTTGCGGTATTTGTTCGCATCGCCCGATACCCAGACCAGGGCCAGCGGCAGCATCGCAGCCAGCAAGCCCGTGATCGCAAGTTGGATCAGCATCGGGACTTCATCCTATGCTGGAGGCTTTCAACAACTTGACCAGATCCTTCTTGATCTTGTTCGGATCGGCATCTTTCGGATAACGCATCATCAGGTTGCCCAAGGGATCCACCAGATAGATATGATCGGACAATGCATTGCCAGCCTCTGCCGGCAGCCATTTCTGCAGCGCTTGTTGTGTCACGCGCAAATGCCGCATCCCGTCATACTCACGCATCAGCACGGTATCGAGCGGCTTGTCGTCCGTAATCAGCCAGACCCGCTCAATGCGCTCCATCTCCTTGCCTTGCGCGGCACGCAGCTGGCGCATGTCGTAAAGCTTTTTCTTGCAGATTTCCTCGCAATCAGCATCGTTGACCTGCAACATCAGCCACTTGCCCTTGTACGCTTCCAGCGAGAGTGCGGTGCCATCCAGAGCAGTGCTGCCAAGCGCCGGCATCGGATAATCCCTCGGGTCCAGCAAGGTGCCGTAGTTGGTCCGGCTTTGCGGCTTGATCACGTAATAGGTGAAATACGAAGCCAGCAATGGGGCAGCGCAAATCGCCAGCACCATGAATAGTTTGCGGCGACCTGTCTGTTTTTGCTTATCTTGTTCCACGTCGAAATCCTGTCACTACAAAAAATAGGAATGCCATTGCCGCCAGCGCATACCACTGGAATGCATAAGCGCGGTGCTTTTCAGCGCCGCTGGAGGGGCGGGGCCAATCTCGGATCAGCCCATCCTGCATATCATTGAGCTGCTCGATTAAAAAGGGCTTGATTTCAAGCTTGCTGGCCACTGCAACAGTGGCTATATCCAGATTTTGCACAATCGCATGAGGCAGCAAGGGCGCCTCCGCTCCCAATTGCAACAACCGGCCCGGACTGCGTCGAACCAGGCCCTGCACTTCGACAGTGCCGCCGGGCGTCAGCAGTATCGGCAACTTGCTGCGTTCATTATTATTACGAGGTATCCAACCGCGCGCAATCAGCACATGCACAGGTGAATTGGCTAATTTGAATGGCATCAGCACATAAAAACCAGCTCCCCCCTTATACGGCCGGTTATCAAGGTAAATGGGCCAAGCGCTAACAAACTGACCGTTGAGCTTCACCCGGCGATACTCGATTTCGTCCAGTTTGTCCGCCCTGGCATCCAACACAATGGGCGCAGCATTGGCACGCGTCAACAGTTTCTGCTCAATCGACTCTTTCTCAAGCGCACGCCGCGTTTGCCATTGCCCCAGCAGCAAACCGACGCTCACTGCAATCAATGCAGCAATGAAAGGCACCCAGCGAAACCGAAATACGATAGGCATTACAATGCTATCCTCACCATTATATTTTTTGCAACGGGAGTTCAGTTACCTGAACCTGCCTGCAGCCCATACCCGCCATGAAAATTCTTGTTGCGTTTGCCTTCATCCTCATCATTGTCAGCCTCGCTTCCGCACTCATTTTCATGATGAAGGATAAAGGCAAGACCAACCGTACCGTCAAGGCATTGGCGTTGCGTGTCGGATTTTCGATCACGCTCTTCATCCTACTGTTGATTGCACATCACTTCGGCCTGATCCAACCGACCGGAATCCGCTAGAAGTAATAACTCCACATTTCTTACTGACCAAGTCAACATTAAAAAGCCGCACCGAAGTGCGGCTTTTTATATGCCTTGCGATACAGCCGTCTGCTTACAACCAGTAGACAACAACATACAAACCAAGCCAGACAACGTCAACAAAGTGCCAGTACCAGGCGGCGCCTTCGAACGCGAAATGGTTCTCAGGCGTGAAATGGCCCTTCATCACACGGTATAGGACCACCGACAACATGATAGCGCCCATCGTCACATGGAAACCATGGAAACCGGTCAGCATGAAAAAGGTCGAGCCGTAGATGCCGGAAGTCAGCTTCAGGTTCAGTTCGCTATACGCATGCATGTATTCGTATGCCTGGAAGCCCATGAACACCGCACCCAGCACAATCGTCGCAAATAGCCAGAGTGCTGTCTTGGCACGCTCGCCGGAACGGATCGCGTGATGTGCAATCGTCAGCGTCACGCCGGAAGTCAAGAGCAAGGCGGTGTTGAGGGTCGGGATCGGAAACGGTCCCATCGTCTTGAACTGTTCAATCGTGCCGGCAGGGCCGGCATTGCCCCACTGCGCGCCGAAATCCGGCCATAGAATCTTGTGATCCAGATCGCCCAGCCAGGGCATCGTGATGCTGCGCGCATAAAACAAGGCGCCGAAAAACGCGGCGAAGAACATCACTTCCGAGAAAATGAACCAGCTCATGCTCCAGCGGAAAGAGGTATCGATGCGCTGGCTGTATTGGCCGCTTTCAGACTCGGCAATCGCATCGCCGAACCAGTTATACATTACAGCGATCACCAGAGCGATGCCGATCATATTGACATAGGAACCCCAGACCAGACCATTCACCCATGCCGAGGCGCCGATCATGGTCAGCAGTAGTGAGGCACCGGCAAAGACCGGCCATTTTGACGGACCAGGCACAAAATAATACGGTGCGCCAGAGGACGCCTTAACGTGGTGAGCACTCATCTCGATCTCCCAATACAAATTTAAACACTATTTAGCAACGACGATTTTGACGATCACCACCAGCGTTGCAATAAAAATCAAGGCGCCGATCACGCCGGCAATAATCACATGCACAGGATTAAGTTGTGCTGCATCGTGTTCATAGTCACTCTTTTTCCTGACCCCGAAAAAAGACCAGAAAACGGCCTTCATCGTGGCAAGGAAAGAGGTCTTGCGTCGTACTGCTTTTTTCAAATCCTGCATCAATGAGCCTTTTCAACTGGCTTTTTTCAATTGTCCGCCAACTTCAAAAAACGTGTAGGACAAGGTAATGGTCTTAATGTTTTTCGGCAGTGCGGGGTCAATATAAAAAACCACCGGCATCTGCTTCGCCTCATTCGGGCCAAGAGTCTGCTGCTTGAAACAGAAGCACTCCACTTTCTTGAAATGTGCCGCTACCTGTTGCGGCGCATAACTGGGAATCGCTTGCGCATCGATACTGCGCGCTTGCGTATTCACGACCTCATAGACCACTTGCGCCATCTCACCAGGATGGACCTGCAGGCTGTTGACCGTAGGTCGAAAGCGCCACGGTCCTTGCACGTTGGCATCAAATTCAACTGTAATGAGCCGAGACTTGTCGATCTGTGTATTAGTTACCGCCTTCACCGTAACGTCTTGCGTAGTCAGGATATTGATGCCGGTAATTTCACAAATCTTTTTATAAATCGGCACCAGTGCATAGCCAAAACCAAACATCAGACAGGCAATAAGCAGCAATTTACCCAACATCTGTTTATTCAATGCCCGCCCAGGCACCTGCTCATGCTGCCCGCTCATTTCAACGGAACCAGATCTGCTTGGTAAACACACCTAGGAAAAACACCAGCGCCACAGAAGCCAGTATCAATGCCGTCTTCAGGTTATTCGGGGGGATTTTCTCGGACATAAGCATTATCTGGCGGGCTTGCGCCCGCGATCCATTCATTTAACAGTTGGAGGCACTTCAAACGTATGGAATGGTGCAGGACTAGGAACAGTCCACTCCAGACCTTCGGCGCCATCCCATGGCTTGTCCTCCGCCTTCTTGCCACCCTTGATCGATGGAATGACCACGGCAAACAGGAAGTACACCTGCATCAGACCAAACCCAAAACCGCCTATTGAGGCAAGCATGTTGAAGTCGGTGAATTGTGCCGGATAGTCCGCATAACGACGCGGCATGCCTGCTAGCCCCAGGAAGTGCATCGGGAAAAACGTGACGTTAAACATGACCAGCGAACCCCAGAAATGTATCTTGCCGCGTGTTTCGTTGTACATGAAACCGGTCCATTTCGGACTCCAGTAGTAGTAACCGGCAAACAGCGCGAACAGGGAGCCAGCCACCAATACATAATGGAAATGCGCCACTACATAGTAGGTATCCTGCAACTGGATATCGATTGGCGTTACTGCCAGAATCAAGCCGGTAAAGCCGCCAATGGTGAACACAAAAATAAAGCCGACCGCGAACAGCATCGGGGTCTCGAATGTCATCGAGCCTTTCCACATCGTCGCAATCCAGTTGAATACCTTGACGCCGGTTGGTACCGAAATCAGCATCGTCGCATACATGAAGAACAACTGCGCAGTCACCGGCATGCCGGTGGTGAACATGTGATGCGCCCAGACAATGAATGACAGAATCGCAATCGAGGCTGTCGCGTAGACCATCGATGCATAGCCGAACAATGGCTTGCGCGCAAACGCGGGAATAATCTGGGACACGATACCGAATGCCGGCAAAATCATGATGTAGACCTCGGGATGCCCGAAGAACCAGAAGATATGCTGATACATCACCGGATCACCGCCGCCAGCCGCATTGAAAAAGGACGTGCCGAAATGACGATCCGTCAGCGTCATGGTGATCGCCCCAGCCAATACCGGCATCACGGCAATCAACAGATACGCTGTAATCAGCCAGGTCCAGCAGAACATCGGCATCTTCATCAATGTCATGCCTGGGCGCACGCATGTTCAGAATTGTGGTGATGATGTTAATGGAACCCATGATGGACGATGCGCCCATGATGTGAATCGCGAAAATCGCCATATCCATGCCTGGACCCATTTGCGTCGACAGCGGCGCATACAGGGTCCACCCGGCGGCAGTCGCACCGCCAGGCACCAGAAAGGACGTTGCCAGCAGGATCGCTGCCGGCGGCAGCAACCAGAACGAGAAGTTATTCATGCGGGCGAAAGCCATGTCTGATGCGCCGATTTGCAGCGGAATCATCCAGTTGGCAAAGCCCACAAAGGCCGGCATGATCGCGCCGAACACCATCATCAGACCATGCATCGTCGTCAACTGATTAAAAAATTCCGGCTGAAACAATTGCAAACCCGGCTGAAACAATTCGGCCCGAATCAACATCGCCAGCAAGCCGCCCGACATCAACATCGCGAAGGAAAACCACAGGTATAGCGTCCCAATGTCCTTGTGGTTGGTTGCATACAACCAACGGCGCCAGCCATGAGGATGGTCGTGCGCGTGGTCGTGAGAATGATCGTTTGCGTGATCGATTGCGGTTGTGCTCATCTCAATATCCTAATTTCAATTACTTGCGCGCAGCCAGAACTTCAGCCGGTTGGACGATGTTTTGTTGCGACTTGTTGGACCAGTTGTTGCGCGTGTAAGTGATCACTGCCGCGATTTCGGTATCCGACAAGGCTTTCCAGGAAGGCATGGCATTCTTGCCAGTCAAGACCAGCTTGATCTGATCCGCCTTGGCACCGGCAACCACAACAGAGCCGTCCAGCGCAGGGAATGCGCCCGGGACGCCCTTGCCTGTTGCCTGATGACAGGCAACACAATTGGCAGCATAGACTTTTTCGCCGCGCTGCTTCAACTCATCCACAGTCCAGGTTTTGTTCGGATCATCCGCTTTGGCAGCCAACTCCTTCTTCTTGCCATTGACCCATTTGGTGTATTCGTCATCCGTTACGACATTGACGACGATCGGCATGAACGCATGTTCCTTGCCGCACAACTCAACGCATTGACCGCGGTAAGTGCCAATTTTTTCCGCCTTGAACCAGGTATCGCGCACAAAACCGGGTATCGCATCCTGTTTGACGCCAAAAGCAGGAATCGTCCACGAATGGATGACATCATTTGCCGTTGTAATAATGCGGATTTTCTTATTTACCGGCACCACCACCATGTTATCGACTTCAAGCAGGTAGTTTTCATTCTTGACCTTGCTTGGGTCCGTCACTTGCTCACGTGGAGTAGCTAGATTGGAGAGGAAAGAAATCCCTTCGCCCTCACCCTTCAGGTAGTCGTAACCCCACTTCCACTGCATGCCGGTTGCCTTGATGGTGATATCGGCATTGGAGGTATCTTTCATCGCGACCAGAGTCTTGGTTGCAGGCAAAGCCATGCCGATGACGATCAGGAAAGGAACAACAGTCCATGCAATTTCTACCGCCGTGCTCTCATGGAAAGTGGCCGGCTTATGGCCCAGCGATTTTCTATGCTTGAGAATCGAGTAGAACATCACGCCGAATACGGCGACAAAGATCACCAGGCAAATGACCAGCATCAGATTATGAATAGAATAGATTTGCTGTGCTATCTGCGTCACCGGCGGCTGCAGATTGATCTCACGTACCGCAGGACCGCCCGGACTATCTACGACCGCCCAGGACGGCATACCCGTCATCAGGAGCGACGCACCAAGCATCAACGATTGAAGTCGCTTCGCATCTTTCATGTTTTCCCCAGCAGCCCAAAATAAGAATTCGTCCAACCACCAGACGCCAGCCTTTGACTTATTGCCAATATAAACTAACGCCGCCTCCATTCCGCAACTATTTCACACCAGCATGATCCACCTCAGAAAACCGGCAATTCAATTTTGTAATATCTGCCCGACCACGATTAGATTTCATCGGAAAGTCAGCCTCAAAAAATCACCGGAATGCGCAGGCAGAGTCTGATTACCACCACCAATCAACAATGCCAATATAGCAATTATTTTCCAACCAAAATAACAAGATACAAGTTTGCTAACTTTATAAGTGTAACTTGGAAAGCGCCTTGATATCAAGCAATTATCCTGATAAACACCTGCCGGTATCGGCTTTTAGCCCGTCGCAGACCCACCCGACTAAAAACCCAACATCATCGCGATAAAAAAATAGCCGCGGAGAACACCGAAAGCGCAGTGAGAATCTCTCCCGGCTTTGATGCTATCCGCGGCTGACCTGCCTGCTCCGCTCAGAGGCAGCAGAATGATCCGCACCAAGCAATAACAACTCACTCCAGAACCTGTTATTGCCCGATACAAGTAAGAATCACCCTTCTTTTTTCCCCTTCAGATCCATGCGAATTATGGTTTCTCCCGCGGCAGTCACCCTGGACTCCGGACGGAAAGCATGACCGTAAATGAGCTCGAAAGTCAGCGGTATCAGCCCATCCGGCCGCCGCATTGCCTCCAGCGCCTGGCAGACACGCGCTCGGGAGCGCCGTCCCATCAGCGCAGTGCGGCGCGTCAGCAACGGATTCCCGCCCCATGCCCGCACATCATCCAGCAGTTTCTCTGGCGTGGCATAAGTGACGGTAATCACCTCCATATCCATGACCGGCGTGGAAAATCCCGCGTTGACCAGCATATCGCCCAGATCATGCATGTCGACAAACGGCAATGCATGCGCCGCCGCATCGATTCCGGCGAATGCTGCGCGCAATTCCTTGAAGGTATCCGGACCGAAGCAGGAAAACATCAACAGCCCATCCACCTTCAACACCCGGCGCCACTCGGCAAAAACCCGATCCGGCTGCGGGTGCCAGTGCAGCGCGAGATTGGACCAGACCAGCTCCACCGCCTGCGCCGGCAAGGGCAATTGTGAAAAATCAGCGGCAACCAGGCCGGCACTCAGCCCCGCGCCCAAGCTGGCAGGCAACCATTTGGCAAGCAGGCGGTTCATTGATGACAGCGCAGCCATATGCCGACGCTGCGCCTGCGCCAGCATCGCCGGCGCGGCATCGAGGCCCAGCACATAGGCCTTGCCATATTGATTTTGCAACATGCTCAAGTCGGCCCCTTCACCGCAACCCGCATCGAGCACGGCGGACGGATCAATTTTCACCAGTTGCAGGCGCTCATGCATCCTGACAGCGACCTCGCGCCGCAGAAAATTGGACTCCGCAACGCGCTGCGGCGAGGCGAATAGCTTACGCACGCGACCCAGGTCGATCGGCGCGCTGAATTTGGCATTGGAGGAAGAAGTCATTGAGGACACGGGAAATCTTGCAGGATGAGTGAGATAATTCGCCTTAGTTTACACGCTTGAAAGCTGTATTGCGTCATGCCTTCCCGATTGCTTCACTGGCCACAACTGTTGCGCGCACGCATCCCGGCGCTGCTGCCCACTTGCTGTGCGCTATGCGGCACCGATAGCGCAGAAGCACTTTGCCAGGACTGCCATCAGCATTACTTCAGCCGGCAAAAAGAGCGCTGCCCGCAATGCGCGACACCGGTCGCGGCCGGCGGCGCCTCATCGCCGCGGTGCGGGACTTGCCTGAAATCCCCGCCGGCTTTCGATGCCACACTGGTCGCCACCGATTATGCAGCGCCGATGGACCAGCTGGTGCTGGCGCTGAAATTCGGCAATCGCCTGGCGCTTGCGCCCTTGTTTGCACGCTTGTTGCGCGACACGCTGCTGGCAGCGCAGATGGAAGCCATCCCGTTGCCGACGCTGCTGGCCGCCGTTCCGCTGAGTCCGCAACGCCTTGCGGAGCGCGGCTTCAATCAGGCGCTGGAGATTGCCAAGCCGCTGTCGCGCACGCTCGGAATCGCGCTTGACGCCTATGCACTGCGCCGCGTGCGCAACACCCAGGCCCAGGCGATGCTGCACCCCGACGAGCGCCACAAAAACATTCGCAACGCGTTTACCGTTTCGCCGCAGGCCATCGAGCGCCTACGCGGCCAGCATGTCGGCATCATCGATGATGTGATCACCACCGGCGAGACACTGAACGAACTGGCTGCCACGCTGAAGCGCTTCGGCGCAACCCGCGTCACCAATCTGGTCTTTGCCCGCACGCTACCGCATTGAATGCCACTTTACTATTTAGGAGAATGTTTTGTTTCACGTCGTACTGGTTGAACCTGAAATCCCGCCGAATACCGGCAACATCATCCGCCTGTGTGCCAATACGGGCGCGCAACTGCATCTGATCGAGCCGCTCGGCTTTCCGCTGGATGATGCAAAAATGAAACGCGCGGGCCTCGATTATCACGACTATGCGACCATGAAGGTGCATCCGGACTGGGCCGCGTTCATCGCCAGCACCGCACCCGACCCGGCACGCATGTTTGCGCTGACCACGCACGGCTCCGCGCCTTTTTCCGGCATCACCTTCCAGCCCGGCGACGTGTTCGTGTTCGGTTCGGAAACCAAGGGGCTGGACCCCAAATTGCGCGAGTCGTTTCCGCCGGCGCAGCGCATCCGGTTGCCGATGCGGCCCGACAACCGCAGCCTGAACCTGTCCAACACGGTCGCGGTGGTGGTTTATGAGGCATGGCGGCAAAATGGTTTTGCCGGCGGCGCATAAGCCAAGGCTATTCGTTTGCAACAACTTCCCTGCTTAACAGCAAAAAGGATTCCATGAATTTCCGCTCCATTGCCCTGCTCGTTACGGCGTTCATCACCAGCTCTGCCGCCCTGGCGTTCGATTACAAGGCTGGCGAAATACACGTTGACCACCCTTACGCGCGCGCCACCATGCCGATGCAACCGGCGGCCGGTGCCTATCTCACGCTTGAAAACACCGGGAAGACGGCCGACAAACTGCTTGCGCTGGCCTCTCCGGCGGCCAAAAATGTCGAACTGCACACGATGTCGATGGAGGGCAATGTGATGAAAATGCGCGCGGTGCCGGAGTTGGAACTGAAGCCGGCCGACAAGATCGTGATGCAACCGGGTTCCGGCTATCACATCATGCTGCAGGGGCTGGTGCAGCCGCTGAAAGCCGGCGACAAGTTCCCGCTCACGCTGACCTTCGAGAAGGCCGGCAAAGTGGTGGTATCGGTCCGGGTCGAAGATAGCGTGATGAAAAATGGCGCCGCCATGCAGCACCACCAGCCCTGACATGACGACGGGCGCATCACTGTGCGCCCGTCAGCCATTTGTCTGCAAAAAATAACGGTCCTTATTTGACGTGCTCGATGCGCAGCACCGTGTTGATGCCATTGATCGCCTCGACGTGAAACCGGATCGCATCGCCTTCCTTGAGCTGATCCAGCAGCGCGCCATCCTTGACGCGAAACACCATCGTCATCGGCGGCATCCCGAGGTTTTTGATCTCGCCGTGCTTGATCGTGATCTTGCCGCTGCCCTTGTCGATTTTCCTGACGACGCCGTCGGTCAATATCTGGTCGGCATGCGCGCTGGAAACTGCCGTGGTAGCCGGCTCTGCCGCCGCAGCAAACCCTGCAAACGCACACCCGAGCGCCGCCATTAAGCCGATATTCGCGATTTTCGCGATCCTGTGCATCATGCTTTTTCTCATCATTTGCTGCCGTCGTAATGCTGGTACACCGTGTATTGCCCATCCGCGCTGAAGGCCAGCACATCATAAGGATCGCTGCGCGCGCCCTCCATGCCGGGCGAACCCTGCACCATGCCGGGCACCGCCAGTCCCTTCACTTTCGGGCGCTGCGCCAGCAAGCGCTTGATTTCACGAGCCGGAACGTGGCCTTCCAGCGCATAGCCGCCGACCATGCCGGTGTGGCACGATGCCAGCGCCTGCGGTACGCCGGATTTCTCGCGGTAGCGGTCGGTGCTGCTGACATCATGCGTATTCACGGTAAAGCCATTTTCACGCAGATGGTCGACCCACAGATGGCAACAGCCGCAACTGGGTGTCTTGTAGACTTCAATCGCCGGCAATGCGGCCTGCGCCTGCAGCTGGACTCCCAGCATGCTGGCCAGCATGCCCTGCAACATGGTGCGACGCTTCATATTGAAGCCTTTCATACGATAAGTTGAATCGGTTCAATTTCCCTGGCCCAGCACCTTGATGCGCCCCACCATCCCGGCTTCGGAGTGGCCCGGAATCAGGCAGGCGAAGCTGACATCGCCGTCGCGATTGAAGGTCCAGACGATCTGGCCCGTTGCGCCCGGCGGGACGTGCGCCATGTAAGGCTCATCGTGCTCCATGTTCGGGAATTTTTTCATCAGTTCAGCATGTTCACGCAGCTCGGCGGCCGAACCCAGCACCATTTCGTGCAAGACCTTGCCCTGGTTCCTGATCCGGATCCTGACGGTCTCGCCGCGCCGGACTGTCAATATGTCCGGCGTGAAACGCATGTCATCGCCCATCGAAACCGTGATCGTGCGCTGCGCGTTGGCAGGCAGCGCAGCGATGCCGAATGACTTCTGTTCAAAACTGGCGGCAGCGCCAGGCTGCTTGGCGCGATGCAGATCGCCGTGCGCCAGCGCCAGTCCGGCAAATGACGCGCAGCAGATAGCAATAGCACCCAGGCGCAAAACACGACTCTTCATTCATAACTCCTTGCATGTCAACGGCGGATTGTCATCGCGGGTGATTGTATTCCTGCGCTGCAGTGAAATCCTTAATTCGGGTCAAGCGCCAGCGCACGACATTGCAGCCTTGATCCGGCGCCAGTCAATTGCCGGAACGCACCTTGCGCAGCAACTGGGTGGTCGAACGGTCATGCGCGAAGTCGATCGCGACCGCCTGCCCGCCATAGGCCAGCACCGCCTGCCCTTCCGGAATCGCCGTCATGTCGTAATCGCCGCCCTTGGCGTAAATGCCGGGGCGCGCCTGCAGCACCACTTCCAGCGCGGTGTCTTGCTCGAACGGCACCACCAGGCTGACCGCCTCCAGCGCCGCCAGCACCGCCATCCGGTCGGCGCAGGCATTGAGCGGCCGGTCATCGCCCTTGCCCAGGCGCCTGACCGAGGCATCGGTATTGACCGCCACCACCAGCGACGCGCCCAGCGCGCGGGCCTGCGCCAGATAGGTCACGTGGCCGCGATGCAGGATGTCGAATACGCCGTTGGTCAGCACCACCGGCTGCGGCAGTGCGGCAACCCGCGCCTGCAGCTGCGCCGGGATACAGATTTTTGCTTCGAAAGACGGCTGCACAGGCATTTCTCTTCTCTTAATTTAATGAAAAACAGGGGAGTATGGCATTAAAACCATGGCCTCCCGCATATATTCAGCGCCATTTAAAAAATACAGGGTGCAGTATATTTTCTGCCCGCAGCGCCGTCAAACTCCGGCCGCAGGCGCCGACAGGCGTGCCGCGATTTCCTTGCGGTAGCGGTTCAGATCCTGCACCGACTCGAAAGTTCGCTCGAACAGCAGCGACATATTGTGCAGGATGCGGTCGACCACTTTCTTTTCCCATGCGCCGTCGAACCTGATCTGGCCGTCCAGCCAGCGCTCCAGCCAGCCCGGGTCGGGCAGCCGCGACTGCACGGTATCGTGCGGGAACAGCGACTGGTTGACGTGCAGATTGGTCGGGTGCAGCGGCTTTTCGGTGCGGCGGGCGGAGGCCATCAGCACCCCGATGCGGGCGAACGCGCCGCGCGCGACATCGCCGTTCTCGCCCAGCGCCTTTTTCATGTAGCGCAGGTAAGCGCCGCCGTGGCGCGCCTCGTCCTGGCTGATCAGCTTGTAGATCTGCCGGATCACCGGCTCGGTATGCCATTCGGCCGCGCAGCGGTACCAGTGGTTGAGGCGGATTTCGCCGCAGAAATGCATCATCAGGGTTTCCAGCGCCGGCGCCGGGTCGAATTCGAAACGCACATTGTCCAGCTCGGCTTCGGTCGGCAGGTAGTCGGGGCGGAAGCGGCGCAGGTATTCCATCAGCACCAGCGAATGCTTCTGCTCCTCGAAGAACCAGACCGACATGAACGCGCAAAAATCGCTGTCGCCGCGGTTATCGCGCAGGAACATCTCGGTGGCCGGCAGCGCCGACCATTCGGTGATCGCATTCATCTTGATGGTCTGCGCCTGCTCATCGCTGAGCAGCGCGGGGTCGTACTGATCCCACGGCACATCCGTTTCCATGTTCCAGCGCACTTGCTCGAGCGATTTGAATAGTTCCGGATACAGCATACGCACCTTGTAGTTTGCCTATCGACTAGCTTCATTCTAGCAGCGATCCGACAACTGTTTCAGGGCCGTCGCAAGCGAGGCGACGCGCATCGCTGCACCGCAGCCGCAATCAGAAACGCTTCGTCCAGCATCCCTGTTTTTGCAACATTACAGGGAGTATCGGCCACAAGTTGCCAATATATCCATATTGCACATATGCTCACAAAATATACTGGCACCAGTATATTTAAAGATCCGGAAATGTTTTTTTGCGGAAATATCTCAAGCCGAGCCGGGTTTTGCCGTTAACATGAGCGAAAACCATATCAATAAACGACGGATCAATCATGGACAAACTCATCAGCACCATTCGCAACTGGGGTGTCGGCACCAAACTCGCGCTGACCATCTTCCTGCTGGTCGGCACGCTGTATACGGCCTTCACCATCGCGATCGGCTACGAGAACGTGCAGTTAATGGAGGCCAAATCGATCGCGGCGGTCAAGGCCCAGACCGGGATGGTGATCGAGATGATCGAGGTGTTCGATAGCACCAGCCGCAACGAGGCCAACCGCTCGGCAAAATTGCTGAAAAATTATTTTCCCGCCGAATTTGCGCTCGATACGGCGGCCATGGTCGATGTCGGCGGCAGCCAGGCACCGACCCTGAAGAATGGCGATGCCACGCTCGACCTCGATTTTGCGGCTCTGGATAACTTTTCCGGCGCAACCGGCGCCACTGCAACGATTTTTGCCAAGTCGGCCGAGGATTTCATCCGGGTCTCGACCTCGGTCAAGAAAGAGGATGGGCAACGCGCCATCGGCACCCTGCTCGAGCGCAACCATCCCGGTTATGCACGCCTGCTGGCGGGCGAATCCTACATCGGCCCGGCGACGCTGTTCGGCAAGCAATTCATGACCCACTACGACCCGATCAAGGATGCCAGCGGCAAGGTGATCGGCCTGCTGTATGTCGGCATCGACATCAGCAACGAGCTCAATGCGCTGAAAAGCCGGATCAAAAGCATCAAGATCGGCGAGACCGGCTACTTCTTCGCGCTGAATGCGAAACCGGGGCCGGATTACGGCATGCAGATGGTGCACCCGAAGATCGAAGGCCAGAATATCCTGGAAGCCAAGGATTCAGACGGCCGGTATTTCATCAAGGAAATGCTGGAGAAAAAGCACGGCACCATCAGTTACCAGTGGAAGAACCAGGACGAGTCGTCGGCGCGTGAAAAAATTGCCGTCTACGATTACGTCAAAAACTGGGACTGGGTGGTCGGCGGCGGCGTCTACACCGATGAACTCACCAAAGCCACGACCTCGCTGCGCAATCGCTACGCGGTCATCGGCACCACCCTCAACCTGATCATGGCAGGCCTGTTGTTTCTGGTGATACGGCAGATGGTCAGCCGGCCGCTGGGGAATGCGATCCGGGCCGCGCAGCAGATCGCGGCAGGCGACCTGACCACCTCCCTGAAAGTGCAAAGCCGGGATGAAATCGGCCAGTTGACCGCCGCCATGAACGGCATCAGCCAGGGCCTGGCCGACGTGGTGGGCAATGTCCGGCTCGGCACCGACACCATCGCGGTCGCCTCGCGCGAGATTGCCGCCGGCAATGCCGACCTGTCTTCCCGCACCGAATCCCAGGCCAGTTCGCTCGAAGAAACCGCCAGTTCGATGGAAGAACTGACTTCCACCGTCAAGCAGAATGCCGACAACGCGCGCCAGGCCAACCAGCTGGCCGCCACCGCCTCCACGGTCGCCGTCAAGGGCGGCCAGGTAGTCGGCCAGGTGGTCGACACCATGGGCTCGATCAAGACCAGTTCGCACAAGATCGCCGACATCATCAGCGTGATCGACGGCATCGCGTTCCAGACCAATATCCTGGCGCTGAACGCTGCGGTTGAGGCGGCCCGCGCCGGCGAACAGGGACGCGGCTTCGCGGTGGTCGCGTCCGAAGTGCGCAACCTGGCGCAACGCAGCGCCGGCGCCGCCAAGGAGATCAAGGAACTGATCGACGACTCGGTGGCCAAGGTCGATCGCGGCAGCCAGCTGGTCGATGATGCCGGCAAGACCATGGATGAGATCGTCACCAGCATCCGGCATGTGACCGACATCATGAGCGAGATCAGCGCCGCCAGCCAGGAACAAAGCCTGGGCATCGACCAGGTCAATCAGGCCATCGGCCAGATGGACCAGATGACGCAACAGAATGCGGCGCTGGTGGAACAGGCCGCCGCCGCCGCCGAAAGCCTGCAAGACCAGGCTGCCACCCTGGCGCAGGCGGTCAGCGTGTTCAAGCTCGAAACCGGCGCGCACGCGACCGGCGCACTGGCGCCTCAGCCTGCTGCGGCAAAACCAAGGGCGATGCCCGTGCCCATCAAAACCAGTCCACGCCCACCGGCCAAACCGTCGGCAACAGCCAGCCAGGCCACCGGCACCGACGACTGGGAAGAGTTTTAACAGCCGGCAGGAAAGTTGGCAACACTATCCAAAGGGGGCTGATCAGCCCCCTTTTTCCATTCTGACTATCCACGTTTTTCAAGGGGTATATTAAAAAAACATTGCATCGCCGGTGGATTTCATTGGCCATCAAAAACATACATGGCGGAGTATATTGAAGCCTGCCGGCGCGCATTTTCTTGCTGCTGCGAACTTTTCCAATCTGCAGTAGAATTACTGACCGACTAGTCACTAATTAATCAAGGCCGTCGCCACCCGCGACCTCACCATGCATCCATCCGCTGCAGCAATCCGCCACACCGCCCCGCGTCATCAACGAACGCTGGTTCCTGCTGACGCTGGCCGGCATCCAGTTCACCCACATCCTCGACTTCATGATCATGATGCCGCTGGGGCCGCAACTGATCCGGGTCATGGGGCTGAGCACGCCTGAATTCGGGCTGTTGCTGTCGTCTTACACCTTCACTGCGGCCGCTTCGGGCCTGTTCGCGGCCACCTATATCGACCGCTTCGATCGCCGCAAGCTGCTGCTGTCGCTGTATGTACTGTTCATCCTCGCCACGCTGTTCTGCGGGCTGGCGTCGAATTATTCGACGCTGCTGATCGCGCGTGCGATGGCGGGTGCATTCGGCGGCGTGCTGGGCGCGATGGTGCAGACCATGGTGGCCGACGTGATTCCGTTCGAGCGGCGCGGACAGGCGATGGGCACCGTGATGACCGCGTTTTCGCTGTCGACCGTGGCCGGCATTCCGCTCGGCCTGTTTCTGGCCAATCACATTCCGGCGCTCGGATGGCGCGCGCCGTTCTTCTTCATCGTGCTGCTGTCCTGCGGTTTTCTGGCGATCGCCTACCGCCTGCTGCCGAACCTGGTCGCCCATCTGGAACGCCCGCCGCAAGGCAATATCTTCGTGCAAATCTACCGCGTTGCGAAAGAGCCCAACCATCTGCGGGCGTTCGGCTTCGTGGCGCTGCTGATGATGGCCGGCTTCACGGTGATTCCATATATCGCGCTGTACGTCACCGCCAACGTCGGGATGCCGGAAAGTTTCATTACCGTCATCTACCTGTGCGGCGGCGCGGCCACTTTTTTCACTTCGCGCGCGATCGGGACGCTGGCCGACCGGCATGGCAAGATCAGGCTGTTCAGGTGGGTCGCGCTGGCGTCCTTCATACCGCTGCTGATCACCACCCATCTGGTGCCGGTGCCCTGGTGGGTGGTATTGATCAATTCGACCGCCTTCTTCATCCTGGTGCCGGGCCGCATGATTCCCGGCATGGCGCTGGTCAGCGCCTCCGCGCATCCGCAAGTGCGCGGCACCTTCATGAGCCTGGTGTCGTCGGTGCAGATGTTTTCGTCGGGCCTGGCGTCGCTGCTGGCCGGCCTGATCATCACGCGCACCGCCAGCGGCCAGATCGCGCATTACAATCTGGTCGGTTATCTGGCGGTGACTTGCGGCCTGCTGGCCATCTGGCTCGCCCACAGGCTGAAAGTGGCCGGCTAGCAAGCTGAGCCTGGAAACGACAACGCCGCCCTACAGGCGGCGTTGTCACATGGTCTTGCCGATATTACTTGGCAGCAGGACGTTTGCGCGGCGCTGCTTTGACGGCAGCCGGCTTGGCGGCGGGTTTGGCAGCGGGACGCGGACGCTTGGGCGCTTCTGCTTGTTCCGCCTTCTCGCTGGCCACTGCGGTGCTGACCGCCTGCTTGAACTGGTCCTGCACCACATTCCACCATGCTGCCGGGTTGACCATCTGCCCGACCATGTCGGCGCGCGCATCCGGCTTGACGGCCTCGCTCTTGTCTGCTGCGGGGGCGGGTGGCGGCGCTGGCTCGGCCGCCGGCTTGCTGGCAACCGCTTCCTTGGCAGCGGGCGCGGCGGGCGTGGCTGGTGCTGTCATCAGCGAGGACCAGAATGCGGCCGGGTCGAATGCAGCTGTTTCCTTGGTTTCAGGCGCTCCCGTCTGGGTTGCCGCACTGAAGGCATCGCCCATCGATTTCAGCGTCGCAATGGTGGCGCGCTGCACTTCCAGCGCCTGGATCGAGCCGCGCAGCATGTTCATGTTCATCGTCAGCCAGGTTTCGACTGTCTTCAGATCGGTGATCTGCTTGTCGAGCTCATCGGTCGATACCGTGGGCGCCACCATCCCGGGCACGCTCAGGCCGCCCCACAATTTTTTAACGAACTCAAGCGTATCGGTCATGGGGCCGGCACCGGGCATATTGGGCATAGTCGATTTCATCTTCAGTCTCCGTGGGCAGATGGTCTTAGCGTAGCAGAAAATGGAGGGCAGCAACACCTGTTGCGCCGCCAAAATCTTGCTGCAAAATAAACCCGGCAAAAATTCCTGCCCTGCCCCTACCGGCGGGAAGAATGTCATCAACACGACTGCACGCGCACTCCTGTTTCGACTACCATGACCGGTTACCGGATGCACATCCACACACCACCAGATAGGGAGCGCAGCGCATCATGTCAGTCCAGGACCTCTACCAGCAAAAACGCGGCACCGCAGAAGATGCGATCGGCCAGGTAAAAAACGGCGACTTCATCATTGTCCCGACCGGTGTCGGCGAGCCGCCCACCCTGCTGACGGCGCTGTCGGAACAGCGGCGCCGCTTTAATGACGTGAAGGTGGCGCAGATCCTGGCGGTGCGCAAATACGGCTACATCGACCCGGAAACGGTCGAGCATGTGCGCCATGTCGCATTTTTCTTCGGCGGCGCCTCGCGTGCCGGCGGCCAGGAAGGCTGGATCGATTTCATCCCGAGCTATTTCTCGGAAATGCCGGGCATGATCGAACGCGGCCAGATTCCGGCCGACGTGGTGTTTTCGATGGCGTCGCCGATGGACAGCCACGGCTATTTTTCGCTCAGCCTGGGCGCCGACTACACGATGGCGGCGATTGCCAAGGCGCGCGCGGTGGTGCTCGAAGTCAATCCGAACGTGCCGTTCGCCAACGGCAATTGCCATGTGCATATCTCGCAAGTGACGGCGCTGATCGAGAGCAGCGAGCCGGTGCTGGAAGTGGGCTTGCCGAAAATCGGTCCGGTGCAGCAGGCGATCGGCAAATATGTGGCCGACATGATCGAGGACGGCTCGACGCTGCAGATCGGCTACGGCGGCATCCCGGATGCGGTGGTGATGCAACTGACCAGCAAGCACGACCTCGGCATCCATACCGAGATGATCGGCGACGGCATCCTGACACTGGTCGAAAGCGGCGCCGTCACCAACCGCAAAAAGACCTTCATGCCGGGCAAGATGGTCGCGACCTTTGCGCTCGGCTCGAAAAAACTGTACCAGTTCATGGAGCGCAACCCGGCGCTCGAAATCCATCCGGTCGACTTCACCAACGACCCCTACATCGCCGCGCAAAATGACAAGCTGATCGCGATCAATGCCACGCTGCAGATCGACTTGCTGGGCCAGTGCGGCTCCGAAAGCCTGGGCCATCTGCCGTATTCCGGCAGCGGCGGCCAGGTCGATTTCGTGCGCGCCGCCAACCGCTCGCGCGGCGGCAAGGCCTTCATCGTATTGCCGTCGACCGCCAAAGACGACAGCATCACGCGCATCGTGCCGACGCTTGCACCCGGCACCCACGTGACCACCGGCAAGAACGACATCAACTACGTGGTCACCGAATTCGGCGTCGCACAACTGCGCGGCAAGACCGCGAAACAGCGTGCCCAGGAAATGATCGCGATTGCCCATCCGGATTTCCGCGCCGAACTGACCGCAGCGGCCAGGCAGATGCACCTGCTGTAAAACGACGCACTGTCCAATAGATGTACAAAAAATGTATCAAAAATAATCAACTGTCCTAATCTGGCACAGGCGTTCAGGCTGCGCTGAAGCCTGAACGGCGCTGGCCGCACAGTATCACAGCGTGATATTGCGTGCTCTGCATGATTTTCGGCGCATCTGCCCGCAACTGGGTACGTTCCTTGCCTCTCCTGTGCTCTGTTGAAGAGTCATTAAAGGGGACGCGATGCCAGAATCCTGTACTGCGCCGGAACCACGGCCTGAGGTGGGGGCACGACTGAGCCTGCATACCCGCATCAGCCTGCTGCTGACTGCCGTGGTGGCCAGCCTGATGCTGGTGCTGGGCGGGCTGTGGCTGCACAATACCCGCGACAGCATTCATGAAGAAGTCGAGGCCGCCACCCGCGTCTGCGAACAATGGCTGAACGTGCTGGCCGGCGAGCTGCGCACCGCGCCATCAGCCTCTGCCAGCGCACGGCTGCTGGCCGACATCAAGGCGGTCGGACGCATCCGTGCCAATGCGCTCGAAGTGATCGATGGCGCGGGGCAGCGCATGTACCTGTCGCCGCAGCCAAGCTATAAGGCGGGCCGCGCTTCCCCGGCCTGGTTTGCCCGGATCACCGAACCGGCTTTTGCAGCGCGCCGCATCAGCGCCGGCAGCCTGACCCTGATCCTGAGCCCCGATCCTTCACGCGCCAGCCTGGATGCCTGGGACAGCCTGTCTGCGATGACCGCCTGGGTCTGCGCGCTGCTGGCCAGCCTGTTCATCGCGACACGCTGGGCGCTGAACCGGGCCTTGCACCCGCTCGACCAGATCAAGGCCGCACTCGAACGCACCGGCCGAGGCCGCTTCGATACCCGCTTGCCACTCTACGCCAGCCGCGACCTGAACCGGCTGGCCACGGCCTTCAACGGCATGGCCGATCGCCTGAATGAAGCGGTCAACGACAATGTCCGGCTCGACAGCGAACGGGAACTGGCGCGCCTGCTGCAGGCCCGCCTCGAAGCGGAACGGCGCAGCATCGCCCGCGAACTGCACGACGAGCTGGCGCAAGGCATCACCGCAGTGCGTGCGCTGTCCGGCGCGATCGTGCAGCGCACCACCGATCAACCGGCCTTACACGGTCACGCGCAGAGCATCATCGCGGTCACCGACCAGATCCAGGAAGGGATACGCCGCATCCTGCAGCGCCTGCGTCCGCTCGGCGACAATGCGCACACCGATCTGCAGCAGGCGCTGCAGCACTATCTGGAACTCTGGCAGCAGCATTACCCGGAACTGGCGCTGCATGCCGACATCCGTACCGGCACGCTGCAGGTCGGCGACGAACTGGCGCTGGCCGTGCTGCGCATCATTCAGGAAGGCTTGACCAACGTGGTGCGCCACGCTGCCGCAGCGCAGGTGCAGCTGACGCTGCATACCTTGCAACTGGCTGACGGCGAATGGCTGGAACTGACGCTGGCCGACAACGGGCGCGGCCTGTCCGGAACCAGCGGCAATGCAGGATGCGGCTTGGGCCTGACCGGCATGCGCGAACGGGTCGCGGCGCTGCACGGAGAACTATCGGTCGCCGGCATCGCGGGCGGCGGCACATGTTTGCGCGCGCGCCTGCCTGCGAAACGGGTACCGGCCGAGCAGGCACTCCGTCAATAAACAAATGTTTTGCACCTCTTCAATGGAGCACTTGCGATGAACACTATTTTGAACAATCTGACCGTCCTGCTGGCCGACGATCACGCGCTAGTCCGCATGGGTTTTCGTCTGCTGCTGGAGGGCGCCGGCGCCGCCAAGGTGATCGAAGCCGACAGCGGCGAGGCGGCGCTCAGCCGCTATGACGAGGCGCAACCGGATGTGCTGGTGATGGATATTTCGATGCCCGGCATGGGCGGGCTGGCGGCGCTGCTGCGCCTGCGCAGCCACCATCCGGCGGCGCGCGTGCTGATGCTGTCGGCTCACCACGACGCGATTACCCCGGTGCGCGCGCTGAAAGCCGGTGCGCTGGGTTATCTGAGCAAGCGCTGTCCGCCGGACGAACTGGTCAAGGCGGTGCACCAGGTCAGCCGCGACCAGCGTTACCTCGACCCGGAACTGGCGCAATCGGTGGCGCTCGCACACTTGACCGGCGACGCCGATCCGGCCGGCACCCTGACCGACAAGGAGCTGCTGGTGTTCTTGCAACTGGCGCAGGGCCGCTCGGTCAATGAAGTCGCACACGACTTCCATCTCAGCCCGAGCACCGTCGGCACCCATCTGTACCACATCAAGCAGAAACTCAATGTCCACAACGCGGCCGAAATGACGATGGTCGCTCTGCGCAGCGGCTTTATTGAAGCCTGAGCGAGGACTCGCCCCTAAGCTCTATGCTCGCAGCCAGCCCTTGTCCTGCGCCAGGTCGATGAACGCCTGCGTGCTGCGGCTGATTTCCTCGCTGTTGCCGGGGAAGGCCGCCTGCAGATCGGTAACGATGTCGGCAACGCTGCGCTGCCCGTCGCAACGCTTGAGAATTTCACCGGCCGAACCATTGAGCTTGATCAGGCCTTCCGGATACAGCAGGATGTAGGCCGCCTGGCTTTCTTCCCAGCGGAATACATAGTGGGGCGACAGCCGGGGCACGGGGTTGGCAGGCAGGGACATGGTTCGATCTCGCAGAGTCAGGATAAAGAACAGAAGCGGCAAACTGCCGCTTCCAGACACGCTTAACGCGTATAAACGTAAGCAGTCACCTCAAAGCCGAGACGGATTTCGCAGTAAGCAGGGTTTTCCCAGATCATTATGTATCTCCTAGATTGTGGTGCGGCGATATGCTGCACCTGTACCGATTATTCGCTTTTCGAGCGGCGTTCTCTCCAGCGCGCTTTATCCAAATTTATCTCGTGAAAATCATGAGCCGCGATTCACCCTGCCCGTCGCCAGCACCAGCCCGGCCAGCAGCGGCGCCAGGCAGGCGCGGCCCTGTTCGGCGAACACGCTGTGCACCTGAATCCCGCTCGCACCGGCATCCAGCGCGGCCCGCACGTCGGCGCTGCTGCGGATGCCGCCGACCGCCACCAGTTGCGCCGCACCGTCGATGCGCTGCGCCAACGCCTGCAGCCAGTCAAACCGCTCAGGCCGCTGCGGCAGCACCGCGATCACCGCATCGAAACCCGCCGCGACCGCCATCTGCGCCGCCGGAGACAGTGGGTGCGCATCCAGCGGCAGCTTGAGCGCCAGCGCCACACGGCGCCGGCCGCCGGCCGCCAGCCGTTCGCGCTCGTTGGCGACGGCGGCCAGCGCATCAGCCAGCAGCGCCGCATGCTGCGGTGCCAGCAAGGGCCGGTTGGCCGTCGCACTCAAATTGAAACTCAGATAGTCGGCCACCGGCGCTGCCGCCCGCAGTCCGGCCAGCCAGTGCGCGCCCAAAGCCGCCGGCGCTGCGCCCTGGCCCAAGCCCAGGCCGATGCCGATCAGCGCCCTGTTCTTACCATTCGGCAGGCTGCTATCGAGCGCGGCAAGACGCTGCGTCAGCAGCGCGACGCTGGAATGGCGGCCCGGCTGCGCATCAGGCGTGACGGTGCCGAACTCGACGCTGCCGAAACCGGCCGCCAGCAATTCGGCGGCGCGGCTGCCGTCGCGGTCGATGCCGCCGGCCAGCCCCAAGCGCGGCAGCAAAGTGCTTCATCCGTAGCGCCGCGCAAAGTCGGCCATGCAGGCCGTCAGCGCCGCCACGCCGGCTTCCGGCATCGCGTTGTACAGGCTGGCGCGCAAGCCGCCGATCTGGCTGTGGCCGCGCAAATGGTGCAGGCCGCGCTGTTCTGCCGCGGCGATGAAGGTCTCGGTCAGCGCTTCATCGGCCAGGTGAAAGCGGACATTGCTGGTGGAGCGATGGCCGAGCGCCACCGGCGCACGATAAAAACCGCCGCTGGCGTCGATCGCCGCATACAGCTGCGCCGCCTTGCGCCGGTTGATCTCGCCCATCGCGGCCAGGCCGCCGTTGTCGGCAATCCAGTCGAACACCATGCCGGCCAGATGGATCGCGACGGTCGGCGGCGTGTTCACGCAACTGTGCTGTTCGGCCTGGATCCGGTAGGAAAACGGGGTCGGCACCAGCGGCGCCGGGCGCTGCAGCAAATCCTCGCGCACGATCACCACGCGTCATGCCGGCGATCCCGATGTTTTTCTGCGCTGCCGCGTAGATCAGCCCGAAGCGCGACACGTCCAGCGGCGCGGTCAGCAGGCACGAAGTCGCGTCCGCCACCAGCGGGATGCTGCCGCAGTCGGGCAACGCCGGGTAGGCGACGCCGTCGACGGTTTCATTGGGCGTGATGTGGCAATACGCGCTGTCGGCCGGCAGACGCCAGTCATGCAGCGGCGGCGCGGCCAGCGGCATGTCGCCGGCAAATTGCGCGGCCAGCGTCACGTCGGCGTAGCGCCGTGCCTCGGCCATCGCGCGCCGCGACCAGTAGCCGGAATCCGCATACGCGGCGCGGCGCGAGTCGCCCAGCAAATTGAGCGGCACCATCGAGAACTGGTGCATCGCACCGCCGGCCAGGAACAGGATCCGGTAGTTGTCGGGCAGCGCCAGCAGTGTCGGCCAGGCGCTGGCGCGCATGCGCCAGCGTGGCGCGAAACGCGGCGCCGGTAAACGGCCGCTCGGCAGCGCAGGCGCCGTCGGCGCCGCGCAGCAGCAACTCCTGCTGCGCGCGCGCCAGCACCGCGTCCGGCAGCCGGGCCGGGCCGGATGCAAAGTTATAAGCTGTGTCATTTGAACAGGAACGCGCCGCCGTGCGCGCCGGCCGCCATGAAGAACAGCAGCGGCAGCGACAGCATGGTATTGGTGCGCGACGACAGGTGGCTGATGCGCGAGCAGCGCAGCCGTTCGGGAATGGTGGCCGGCACCAGTCCCAGCACCTTCTGCTGGTGCGGCCACAGCACGAACCAGACATTGAGCATCATCAGCGTGCCGATATACATGCCGATGCCGATCGGCGCGAATGCGCCGTGCAGGCTCAGCGCACCACCCAGCGCGCCGCGCTGCCACAGCATCAGCAGGCCGGCGCTCCAGGTCACCACCGCCGCCCAGCGGAACACCCCATGCTCGCGATTGAGCAGCGCCTGGAAGCGCGGGCTGTCGTCGCTGCTCAGATCCTCCGCGCACAGCGGCCGGTAAGTCGGGCGCTGCACCACGCTGGAATAGTTATGGCCGACCCAGATCACCCCGGCCATGAAGTGCACCCAGCGCAGCAGCAGATCGAACATCGCGGCATCCATCACAGCCTCACAGAATCACGAAATGCAGCAGCGCCAGCAGCGCCAGCGTCAGCAGCGCACCCAACATCAGAGTGCCGGCCGCGGTGTCATACGGATGGCGCATTCATTCCTCCATGAAGGCGGTCGACATCACGCCGTTGGCACGCCTGACCAGCGGTTTATGAAAGCGGATCGGCTGCGCGGCGGCCTGCACCGCGGCCTGGATCAGATGATGGTGCGGCGATTTGCTGCAGGCCGGATCGGTATTGCCGGCGTCGCCGGTCAGCAGGAAAGCCTGGCAGCGGCAGCCGCCGAAATCCTTCTCGCGCTCGTCGCAGCTGCGGCAGGCTTCCGGCAGCCAGTCCAGCCCGCGGTATTTGCGGAACAGCGGCGACTCGTGCCAGATCCAGTCCAGCGGCTGGTCGCGCACCGACACGAACTCCAGGCCGGGAATCATGCGCGACTCCTGGCACGGCATCGCCACGCCGTCCGGCGCGACGGTCAGGTGGATCGCGCCCCAGCCGTTCATGCAGGCCTTCGGGCGGTCTTCGTAATAATCGGGGATCACGTAGTAGATCGCCATTTTCTTGCCCAGAAGTGCACGCCGGTCCTGCACCACCGCTTCCGCCGCACGCACCTGTTCCAGGCTCGGCATCAGCTCTTCGCGATTGATCAGCGCCCAGTTGTAGTACTGCAGATTGGCCAGTTCCAGGTATTCGGCACCGAGCCCGGCCGCATAGTCGATCATCGCGCCGACCTGGGTGATGTTCTGGCGTCCGACCGGCATGTTCAGCACCATCGGGAAGCCGTGCGCCTTGATCAGCCGCGCCGCCTCCAGCTTCAGCAGATGCGCCCTGGCGCCGACCAGTTCATCGGTCAGCGCGGCCTCGGTCGACTGCATCGACAGCTGGATTTGCTTCAGGCCCGCTTGTTTCAGCGCGATCAGGCGTTCTTCGCTGAGACCGATGCCGGACGTGATCAGGTTGCTGTACAGGCCGATTTCCTCCGCGTACGCGACCAGTTCTTCCAGATCCCTGCGCTGCAAGGGCTCGCCGCCGGTGAAACCGACCTGCAGCGCCCCCAGCGCGCGCGCTTCGCGCATCACGCGGCGCCACTCGTCGGTCGACAGTTCGAGCGCAGCGTAGTCCTCGAAGTCGAGCGGGTTGCTGCACCACGAGCATTTCAGCGGACAACGGTAAGTCAATTCCAGCGCCAGCCACAGCGGCTTGCCCTGGCCGTCCAGGCTCACTCCGGTAGATTCCTTGGGCATGGCGACATCCTTTCCGATACAGAGACGATAAACAGACGATCCGGAACGCCCGGAGCATGACGACGATTATCAAATGAATGGAAAATGAAAAACACCAGAAAGGCGGGAACCGGACATCGCGAATGGCTGGAGCTTGGCCTAGCGATTTTCTGTAGCGGCCCGGGCTTTGGCTTCAAGCTCCGGTTTGCTGGATGGTCACCAGGCCGTGGCGGGCGGCCAGCTGCAGCAGTTTGAAATCATTGTCGGCATCGAGCTTTTGCCGGATCAGCGTCAGATAGTTGAGGACCGTTTTCGGGCTGAGCTGCATCGAGCTGGCAATCCCGGTTGCCGATTCGCCATGCACATGCATGCGCAGCACTTCGAATTCCCTTGGCGTGAGATGGGCGAATGCGCCGCTCGCCGTCGATGGCGTCCTCGGCAAGAATCTGCGCGATTTCCGGCGAAAACACGCGCTTGCCGATGGCGATGCGCCGGATGCCGTCGATCACGTCCTCCGGCTCGCAATGTTTGGTCAGATAGCCGAGGGCGCCGCTGCGCAGCGCCTGGGTGATGTGGCCCCCATCTTCGTGCATCGAAAGGACCAGCACTTTCAGTTCGGGGCGGCGCGCCAGCATGCCGCGTATCGCTTCGATGCCGCTGCTGCCCCTGAGGCTGAGGTCGACCAGCGCCACATCGGGCGCGGTGCGCAGCACCAGCGCATTGGCTTCATCGGCCCTGGCGGCTTCGCCCACCACCTGCAGGCCCGGCTCGGCGTCGAGCAGGCGGCGATAGCCGGTTCTTACGATGGCGTGGTCGTCGACCAGAATAATGCGGATCATGTCTGCCTCCTGTTGTTCTGTTGCGGTCAGCGGCAGGCTGATCTGCAGCTGCAGGCCGTGCGCCGGCCCCGGCCCGAGCGCCAGGAACCCGTTCACCATGTCCAGTCTTTCCTCGATCCCGAGCAGGCCGCCGCCGCGCTGCGGGCCGTCCGGCGCCAGGCCGCAGCCGTCATCCTCGACCCGCAGCGTCAGCACCCCGGCATCCGCGGCTATCTGCACCCGGCAGTGGGTTGCGCCGCTGTGCCGCACGACATTGGTCAGTGCCTCCTGCGCGACGCGATACAGCACCAGCCCGACGTCCTCGCCGAGCAACGGTAGTTTGGCCGGCATCTCGAGCCGGAAACTAATTCCGGACGCGCGCTGCTGCCAGCTGGCCAGCAATTCACGCAAGGCGCTGGCCAGCCCCGGCCCATCCAGGCCGTGCGGCCGCAGGCGCTTGAGCATCGCACGCAGCTGCTCGCCGCTGGTGCGGACATCGCGCCGCAGTTCCTGCGCGCATTCGACAATGTGCCGGGCGTCGAGCTGCTCCGCATTGCGTTCGAGATAAGCGGCGGTCACGCCGATCGCGGTCAGCGTCTGTCCCATCTCGTCGTGCAATTCCCTGGCCAGAGCGCGGCGTTCATCTTCCTGCACCCGGATCAGCTGGCGCGACAGCTGGCGCTGCGCCGCGTGCGAACTCGACAGTGCGGCGGCGAGATGATTGATCGCAGCGGCGACTTGACTGAATTCGCGCAGCGCGAAAGCGGGCAGCGCGGCATCCGCTTCGCCCCTGGCCAGGCGCTGCAGGCCGGCCTCCAGCTCGCGGAACGGTGCCAGCGCGCGGTCGGCCGAGCGCCAGGCGATCAGCAGGGTTGCTCCAGAAAAGAGCAGCAGAGTGATGCAAAGTCGAACAGTGTCGCCCATTCGTTCCTCGATTTCCGAGGCCGGGTTGGGCGCAATGCGCAGGGTCTGAGCGCCGACGCGGATCAGTTGAGTGGCAGCTGTCGCCGGTTCGACGCCGAGCATGCCGGCCAGCCAGTTGGCGTCCGCAGCACTGTGGTCAGCGGGCGCTGCAGCGCCGCTGCTGACGGTCAGATGGCGTAGCGAACCGCTATTCAAAATCGCCTCCAGACGCGCCGCGGCCTCGGCCGGCGGCAGATCGCGTTCGATCCGCCCGGCATCGAGCAGCACCCTGACCAACTGCTCCGAGGCGACGACCTCGGCGCTGACGTCGTTGCGCAGCGAGTACAGGCTGATCAGTACGGTCAGCAGCAACAACCCTAGCAGCATTGCGCCGAGATAGCCGACCAAGCGTCGTCTGAGATCCATCGCCTGCCCCATGTCCAAGTAATGATCTTGTACAGCAAGTTTCGTACCGAGTGGTGCATGGATGTCGGGAATTTTTCCCGGGTTTTGCGTGGCTAAATCCCGAGACTTGCGGCAGTGCCGCCCCATATAGTGAGCACACTACGGCAGTCCTGGTTCGACCGCCGGCAACGCAAACAACAAATCAGGAGACCTTGTGCAATATCAGATACTTCACCGTGGGCCGCAGGCATGGCCCCGGACCGCCATCGTGCTGGCACTGGCGGCCGCATTCAGCCCGCATGCCCACGCGCAGCAGGAAAAAATACTGCCGGCGGTCGAGGTCATCGGCAGCACGCCGCTGCCCGGCATCGGCCAGCCGCGCAACGAAATCGCGGCACCGGTGCAAACTGCCAGAAGCCGCGACATCGAGCGCAGCGGTGCGCTGGAGCTGGGCGACTTCATGAACCGCACGCTGGGCAGCGTGCATGTCAACGAAATGCAGGGCAATCCATTCCAGATGGATGTCAGCTATCGCGGCTATACCGCGTCGCCGCTGCTGGGCACGCCGCAGGGCTTGTCGGTGTACATGGATGGCGTGCGCATGAATCAGCCGTTTGGCGATGTGGTGAGCTGGGACCTGATTCCGCGTGCGGCGATTTCGTCGATGACGCTGATGCCGGGTTCGAACCCGCTGTTCGGCCTGAACACGCTGGGCGGCGCGCTGTCGGTGCAGACCAAGAACGGCCGCAGCGATCCGGGCACCTCGCTGCAGACCACTGTCGGCAGCAATGCGCGGCGTGCGCTCGAGTTCGAGCATGGCGGCTTCAACGACAAGGGACTGGACTGGTATGTCAGCGGCAACCTGTTCCGGGAGAATGGCTGGCGCAATGATTCGCCGTCCGATGTGCGCCAGTTGTTCAGCAAGCTGGGCTGGCGCAGCGGCGCCACCGACCTGAAGCTGACGCTGGCCCATGCCGACAATCAGCTGACCGGCAATGGCCTGCAGGAGCAGGGTTTGCTGGCGCGCGACCGGACCAGCGTGTACACCAAGCCGGATCTGACGCAGAACCGTTCGACGCTGCTCAATCTGGCGGCCAGCCATGCATTCAATGATGAGCTGCTGTTCTCCGGCAATGCGTATTACCGCAACATCAACAGCGCGACCCTCAACGGCGACATCAACGAGGGGGCGCTGGACCAGTCGGTGTATCAGCCCAGTGCGGCCGATAAAGCGGCGCTGGCGGCGGCCGGCTATAGCGGCTATCCGGCCAGCGGCGCCAATGCCTCGAACACGCCCTTTCCATTCTGGCGCTGCATCGCGCAAGCGCTGCAGAACGACGAGCCGGCCGAGAAATGCAATGGCTTGATCAACCGCACCCAGACCTCGCAGCAGAATTACGGACTGTCAGGCCAGCTGACCTGGCTGGGCGATCTGGCCGGCAAGCGCAACCAGCTGGTGGCGGGCGCCGGCTATGACGCCAGCCGCGTCAGTTTCACGCAGTCCTCGCAACTCGGCTATCTGAATCCGGACCGCAGCATCAGCGGCGTCAATGCGTTCGGCGATGGGGTCAGCGGCGGCAATGTGGATGGCGCGCCGTATGACACGCGGGTCGATCTTGCCGGCCGGATCCGGACCTGGAGCCTGTTTGCCAGCGACACCCTGTCACTCCGGGACAACTTGCACCTGACGCTATCGGGGCGCTACAACGCGACCTCGATCAAGAATCGCGACCAGATCCATGCCGACGGCGACAGCGCGTCGCTCAGCGGCGAGCACCGCTTTGCACGCTTGAATCCTGCCATCGGCCTGACTTACAGCCCGACCAGGGCGCTCAACACCTATGCCGGCTACAGTGAAAGCAGCCGCGCGCCGACCGCGATCGAACTGGGTTGCGCCAATCCGGATCAGCCCTGCAAGCTGCCCAATGCGATGGCCGGCGATCCGCCGCTGCAGCAGGTCGTCACACGGACCTTTGAGGCCGGCGTGCGCGGCACCGCAGCCGGCAATCTGCAATGGAATGCCGGCCTGTTCAGCGCTGAAAACAAGGACGACATCCTGTTTGTGGCCGACAATCAGTCCGGTTTTGGCTATTTCAAGAACTTCGGCAAAACCCGGCGCCAGGGGCTGGAACTGGGTCTGAGCGGCAAGCTCGGCAAGCTCAATCTGGGCGCGCAATACACCTGGCTGGATGCGACTTTCCAGAGTGCCGAAACCGTCAATGGCAGCGGCAACAGCAGCAATGACGCGGCCAGTGCCGGCAGTCCTGGACTGGAAGGCACCATCAACATTCGTCCGGGCGACCGCATTCCGCTGATCCCGCGTCAAATGCTGAAACTGTCTGCCGATTATGCAGTGTCGCCATCCTTCACCCTCAACAGCAGTATGGTGGCGGTGTCGGGTGCATTGGCGCGTGGCAACGAGAACAATGGTCACCAGCCGGATGGCAAGTATTATCTTGGCCCGGGCCGCAGCGCCGGTTATGCGATTTTCAATTTGGGCGGCAACTACCGCGTGACGCCACAGTTGCAGTTGCTGGCGCAAGTCAATAACGTGTTCGACACGCAGTACAGCAGCGCCGCCCAACTGGGGTCGACCGGCTTTGATGCGAACGGTAATTTCGCCGCCAGAGCGTTGGGGGGATCGAGCGCCGACGGCTTTCCGGTCCAGCAATCGACCTTCTACGCCCCTGGCGCGCCAAGGTTGTTCTGGCTCGGACTGCGTTATGTGTTCGATAAGCCAGCCGGCGGCTAAATCGAGATCGCACGACGCCTGCATAGCCGACGCCAAGCCATTTTCCGGTGAAAATATACTGCGCCCTGTATTTTTAACAGGTCAATGAATACCGTGCGGGAAGCACTAGGTTTTACCTGATACTCCCCACAATCAATGCGATATTGAGGAGCTTCGCGGGAGACTGCGGCAAGCGGCGCCGGCTTAAAACTTGGGCGCGCGTTTTTCGCACAGCGAACTCACGCCTTCCCGCACGTCCGGTCCGGACAGGCCCATGAATTGCAGCGCCAGCGAGGCGTCGAAACTGGGGCCGGCCATGCGCAGCCAGTTGTTGAGCGCGTATTTGGTCCAGCGGATCGCGGTCGGCGAACCGTCGGCCAGCTTGTGCGCGATCTCGAACGCCTTCTCGCTCAAATCATGCTCTTCGCAGCACAGCGACACCAGGCCGATGCGCTCGGCCTCTTCGCCGCTGACCTCTTCGCACAGCAGCAGGTGGTACTTGGCCTTGGCCATCCCGCACAGCAACGGCCAGACGATCGCCGCATGGTCGCCGGCCGCGACGCCGATCCGGGTATGGCCGTCGACGATGCAGGCCGACTTGGCCGCAATCGAGATGTCGGCCAGCAAGCCGGCCACCAGGCCGGCGCCCATCGCCGGGCCGTGCATCAGCGAGACGATCGGCTTGCTGCAGTTGATGATGTTGTAGACCAGGTCTTTCGACTCTTGCCAGACCCGCGCCCGCAGCGCGAAATTATGCGCCATATCCTCCACCAGCGACAGCTCGCCGCCGGCCGAAAAGCCCTTGCCCTCGCCGCGGATCAGCGCCACCCTGACGCTGTCGTCGTCATCCAGCGTGCGCCAGATTTCGGACAGTTCGCGATGCAGCCGGTGATCGAAGGCCGACTGCGGGCCGCTCAACGCCGGCCTGGCCCCCATCACGATTTCAAGGATACCGCCGGCGTGATGATGCAGTTGCAATGCCGAATATTTGTCGTAAGGGTTCATCTTGTTCAACCTGTCACATTGATTAAGCGATCGATTTGACGCGCAAACCGGCGTCTCCGGCAGCGGCGAATCACTACTGCAGCTTTCAGTAATAACAGCGTCTGCGCCGCCGGTTTTGATTTTTCTCAACGCAGGGCAAAAAATCCTTGTAAATTCAAACACATACATGCCAGCGCAGCGGCCGCATCGCGCCCGCTTCGGCGGTTGCGTATAAACTAGCGGCATGGCGACCAACTCTCATGCTCCCGTGCAACTCCCGTCAAAACGCTGGCTTGTCATCATTGCCCTGTCGCTGCTGCTGCATCTGCTGATCCTGAACCTGGCAGGACCGCGCATCGGCATCCCGTCCTGGCACGCGCAGGATCAAGCCACCATCAGCGCGCAACTGCAGGCACCGCAGGCCGCCCTGGCGCCGGCGGTTCAAGCCCCAACACCGGCACAGCGCCACCCCAAACCGCGTCCGACGACACCGCACGCGATCCCCGCCGCAGCGCCAACAGCGGCGCCAGCCGCCGCGCCGGCCGCCGCCGAAACCCTGCCGCCGGCCGGGATGGAGGCGCCCGGCACCAGCGTCGAGGCTGCCAGCGAACTGCCGCCGGCATCAGCCCCGGGCCCCGATCATCCGGCCCAGCCCGCAGTGCCGGCCACGGCGCCGGCAAGCGCCGAACAGCTGGCGGCGGTGCACTATGCGGTCAGCCCGCCGCCGCCCGCAGCGCTGAAATACGATGTGCAGGCGCTGCGCGCAGGCCAGAAAGTGTATGGCAACGGCAAAATCCGCTGGCAAACCGACGGCAACAGCTACCGCGTCGACGGCGAAGCCGGGGTGCTGTTTTTCACCGTGCTCAATTTCAGCAGCGAAGGCCAGATCGACCCCTACGGCGTGGCGCCGCTGCTGTACACCGAAAAACGCTTCCGCAAAGCAGCCACCAACACCCACTTCCAGCGCGAACGCAACGCCATCAGCTTCTCGGCCTCGACCGCCAGCTATCCGCGCCATGGCGGCGAGCAGGACCGCGCCAGCGTGATCTGGCAGCTGGCCGGCATCGGCCGCGGCGACAGCGCGAAGTTTGTGCCCGGCGCCGAAATCGATCTGTTCGTGGCCGGCGTGCGCGATGCCGAAACCTGGCGCATCCGGGTCGTGGGACAGGAAAGCATCGCGCTGCCGCTCGGAGAAACCGCTGCCTGGCATCTGGTGCGGGTGCCGCGCGCCGGTTCCTATGAACAGCAGCTCGACATCTGGCTCGCGCCGCAGCGCGAATGGTATCCGCTGCGCTTGCGCTACACCGACACCAATGGCGATTACCTGGACATGGCCGCCTCCGAAATCCAATCGGGCAACCCCGGCAACTAAGAGAATTCACATGCACCGACCTCTGGCCGCAGCATTACTGGCACTCAGCACCTTGGCCGCCGCGCAAGCCCCGGACCATCCGGCCATCAGGCACCCGTTCAAGCTGCCGCCGTCGGCCGACTTGCACTATGCGATCAAGGCCAGGCAGGGCGGGCTGACCCTGAGCGGCAATGCACTGCTGTCATGGTCCGCCGGCGAAGACAGTTATGCGATCAAGACCGAAACCCGCGCGATGCTGTTCGGAAAAATTCTGCAAGCCGACAGCAGCGGCAGCATCGACGGCTACGGGCTGGCACCGGCGCAAGCGATCGAAACGCGCTTTCGCAAGACGCCCAGCACCACCACCTTCGACCGCGACAGCCAGACCATCCGTTTCAGCGAATCGAGCGCCAGCTACCCGCTCAAGGGCGGCGAGCAAGACCGCACCAGCGCCATCTGGCATCTGATTTCAGTGGCGCGCGCGGCGCCGGGCAAGATCAGGAAGGGGGCGGAATGGGTGTTTTTCGTGGCCGGGCGGCGCGATGCGGAACGCTGGACGTTCAAGGTGCTGCAACGGGAAACCATCCGCACCGCGCTGGGCGAGCTGGACACGCTGCATCTGAGCAAGGCGCCGCCGCCGGACTCGCGCAGCCAGCGACTCGACATCTGGCTCGCACCGGCGCTGGAATGGTATCCGGTGCGCCTGCGCTTCACCGATGACGACGGCGATTTCGTCGAGCAATCACTGCAGGAAATCACCCGCAAAACGCCCTGAAGCGGCCTGGCGAGCGTCCCCGCCAATCAACACTGCCGCCGGCATTTCCCACTTCCTTTTGTTTCATTGCGAAAAACCGTCAGCCCCCTCTGATGCGCGACACTATAGATCCGGAACGAATAGTGTTGGAACCGGATCCCCTCACCCCGGCCCTCTCCCAGAGGGAGAGGGTGAGAACAGCAGCCCGGAAAATCAAACCTTTTCCGGGCCGAATCAATAGGTTCGATCCGAACCAGTAGGCACGCGCATCAACATACGCACTTCCCACAATAGTATTGCCATAGCCCATGGCAATACTATTCGTTTCGGACATTGATGCTGGCCGCGACAGGTTACTGCTTGCCAGCAATGACCGTTCCCCCCCTCCAAAAACAAGCACCATCCGACTTGCTTTTGTATTTTTCAAGAGTATTAGCAGAGAGAGACATCACATGAAAAAATCATCCATCGCCCTTGCGCTACTAGCCATGTCCTCCGGCGCCGCGTTCGCGCAATCGAACCTCACCATCTACGGCATCGTCGACGCCGGCCTGGTGCACGAAAGCGGCGGCGCCACAGGCAGCGTCAACAATCTGAGTGGCGGCATCGCCTCCGGCTCCCGCCTCGGGTTCAAGGGCAAGGAGGATCTTGGTGGCGGCCTGTCTGCCAATTTCGTGATCGAGAACGGCTTCAATCCCGACACCGGCATCGCTGGGCAAAGCGGCTTGCTGTTCGGCCGCCAGGCATACGTCGGCTTGTCCGGCAATCTCGGCGGCGTCACCCTGGGCCGCCAGTATTCCCCTTATTACAAGGTGCTGCGCGACGTGGCGGATCCGTTCGCTGCCGGCCTGGCCGGGAAAGCGGGCAACCTCATGGCGAGCAATACCCGCGTAGACAACATGATTGAATACGTGACGCCGCAACTGGGCGGGTTTTCTGCGGATGCCGCCTATGGCTTCGGGGAAGTTGCCGGCGACAGCGCAAAGAGCCGCAACCTCGGCGCCGCCATCGGTTACGCCAAAGGCGCGCTGGATGTGAGGCTGGCGCATCATCAGCTGAATAACGCGGCCGCCACCGACAAGACCAGCAATACCTTGCTGACAGGCAGTTATGACTTCGGCGTTGCCAAGGCGAGTCTGGGCTATGCCGTCAACAAGGGCACCGGCAGCGCGGACAGCAAAGATGCGATTGCCGGTGTGACCGTGCCGTTTGGCGCCAGCAAGGTGCTGGCGTCCTACATCCGCCATAACGACAAGACTGCGGCCAACAAGGATGCGAACCAGTGGGCGATCGGCTACATCTACAGCCTCTCCAAGCGCACCGATCTGTACTCGTCTTACGCGCACATCAGCAACAGCAATGGCGCGACTTTCAAGGTGGGCAACGCCACCGACACCGGCACCGGCGATAAAGCATTCAACCTCGGCGTGCGGCACTCGTTCTAACTCTAGCTGATGCGGCCCGCCGCAGCGTCGGCTTTAGCGGGCACCACTGCAGCGCCGAAGCAAGTGTTAGCCGCCGCGCAGCACGCTGTTTTCAACAGTGTGCTGCTGACAATTTCAACGCAGATGGCGGCGTTTCCCAACGGCAAACCTGCTCACCAGCGCTGACCAAGAGGCCCCCGCCAATAAAAATATACTGCCACCTGTATTTTTTACAGCCCTTTGTTTCATTGCGGCGAGTGCCATATTCTTGAACATACCCCCTGCTTTTTATCGAAAGCAGGGGGCCTCGCTCAGTTCACGCAAGCGCCCGGCTGCCCGGCAGCACCGGCACCGCCGGCAGCACCATTAATCAGCGGCAGCAGCTTGGGCGCCAGCACCTTCAGCAATTGCACCGGCAGGCCGCTGGTGAAGTCGTAGGCGGCGGCCTGCGCCCCCGGCACGTAGGCGATGATGGTGCCGAAGAAGCGCTCGTCGATGTTGAACACGAACGTCGCCGAACGGTTCACCACGCGCGACTCGATCAGGCGGCCGCCCGCGCCGTAGGTATCGAAGCGCTGATCGCCGGTGCCGGTCTTGCCGCCGACCGGGATGATGCTGCCGTCCGGCCGCACGAACGCCAGCTTCACGCGTTTGGCGGTGCCGTCCTCGACCACCAGCCGGATCGCGCCGCGCACCGCTTGCGCCACTTCCGGCGCCAGCACCCGTTCCGCCTTGCCCGGCTTGTTCTGCAGCAGGGTTTCATACGGTGTGGCGGCAGCGAAGTGCAGCGACTGGATGCGGGTATTCGGTTTGCGCACGCCGTCATTGACCAGGATTCCCATCAGTTCCGCCAGCGCGGCGGGACGGTCGGCCGAGGCCCCGAGCGAAGTCGCATACGACGGCACCAGCGAATCGAACGGGTAACCCATGTGCGCCCACTGACGGTGGATTTCCAGAAACCCTTCGCCTTCCAGCAAGCCCAGAATCCGCTTGTCCTGCGCATGCTTGCGATGGGTCGAAAACAGCCACGAATACACCGCCTGCCGCTCGGCGACGCTGGCCTGCATCACTTGCGTCTGGCTCGCGCCCGGATGGTTGCGCAGATAGCCGACCAGCCACAACTCGAGCGGATGCACGCTCGCCACATAGCCGCGGTCGGCCAGCGACATCTGTTGCGGCGCGTATTGCTCGTAGAGTTTGGCCAGCTTCGGCTCGGCCGGATCGATGCCGTCCGGCAGATTGTCCTTCACGAACGCAGAAAACTGATCCAGCGGCGCATCCGGCGCTATGGTGCGGAAGATCGCCGCCAGCCGCGACGCGGTCGGACGCACGTTCTCCAGCAGCAAGTCTTGCGCCTCCTGCGCAGTCTTGCCCTGGTACTTGACCAGGAAGCGGCGCATGAAGACCTGCCCTTCGCGGTCGGCGAAGCGCGCCAGATACTCGGCGCGGCGCGGATCGTCGGCATCCTGCAGCAGCTTGGCCGAGGAGCCGGGGGTCAGGAACATGTAGTGGTGCACGATATCGCGCATCAGCCGGATGAACACCAGGTTGACCGAATTGCGCAGCCCGTCGCGCACCGACATCACGCGGCCATTGTCTTCGCGCTTGAAATTGTCGAAATGATGCAGTCCGCCGCCGGTGAAAAAACCTTCCGCGTTATTGGCCGAATAGCGCCGCTCCAGCGCCGCATCCAGCATCGCGCTCAGGCCCTTGTCCTGTGCCGTCAGAAAATAATCGGCCGCCCAGCGCGTCAGCACGTCCTGACGGTCGACTTCGAGCGCGCGCAATTGCTTGTCGTCCAGCACCGACAGCCGCTGATGCAGCTTGTCCATGATGTCGAGATAGGTGACCAGCGTGCGCAGCTTGGCGGTCGAGCCGAGGTCGAGCTTGGTGCCTTCGTTGATATTGAGCGGCTGGTCGAAGTTATCGGTTTGCACCCGCAGGTAATTGGTGTCCGGCGCCGCGCTCGTACAAGCGTGAAGCTGTAGACCACCTTGGCCGGATCGCCGCGGTCCAGCAGCTGCTTGCTGTTGAGTCCGGCCGCCTCGGCGTTGGCCGGTTCGCGCAACTCGCGCAACAGGCTGGTCACCGCCGTCTGCACCGGCGCATCGAGCGTGCTGGCCACGCTCAGATCGAGCCGGTCCAGGTCGTACAGGCGGCTGCCGCCGAGCAAGCCGGCCAGATGGGTGCGCACCGCATTGGCGGCCTTCTGCGAGACGAAAGAAACCGCTGCCGCCGGCACCTTGCTCGGCGCGCCGGTTCAGCTTGACCTGCAGCGCCGCGTCGCGCAGCGCCGGCGTGATCACGCCGGCGCTGCCCAGCAGGCGCAGATGGCTGTCGGTCAGTTGTTCCAGTTCGGATTCATTGGCGTCGAAATAATACGAAGGGCGGCGCTGTGAAATCAGCAGGCTCAGCGCCTGCTTGTACAGCTGCGCCTGTTCGATGAAATCGCCATTTTGCGCGGCCGCGCTTTTCAGGATGCGGTTGACCTCATTGAAATCGCGCCCGTACCAGGCCCACAGGCCGTCGCCCAGGCCGTGCACTTCGCCAAAGCCGGCCTTGGCCGACAGCGGCATCGTGTTCATGTAGCTCAGCACGATCTGGCGTCGCACCGCACTGGTATCCTCGCCCTGCTGATAGGCGCGCAAGGAGGCCGACACCATCTGCTGCAGCTTTTCCCTGATGGATGAAGTGCGCCCTTCGGAAGAATGGCGGTATTTTTCGATCTGGGTCGCCAGCGTGCTGCCGCCGGGCGTTCTGGCATCGCCGGTGACCGCACTTTTGGCCTTGATCAGCACTGCATTGGCCAGCCGGTCCCATTCGACCGCCGGATTGCGCTTCGGATGGCTGGCATCGAGCAGTTCACGGTTCTCGATGAACAGCAGGCTCTGCACCAGAATCGGCGCGATATCGTCAAAGCGCTCGAACACCCGTTTCGGGTAACGCTCCTGAAACAGGCTGTCGTTGTGACAGTCGAGGATGCGCAGGCCGGCCTGGGTCTTTTCAGGATAGGGCGCGAAATAGCCCTGATCGACGATATCGGCCATGCCCTTTGAAATCCGCGCCTGCTTGACGATCTCGAAATCGCGCAGCTTGAGCTTGCCGAGAAACACCGGCAACTGCGAATAGCCGAGCCGATCGTCATACGGCGCACTCTGCGGAAAACGGATGGCCGGACTCGGCCCGTCACCGACCGTATAGTTCGCCTTGCTGCGCCAGATCGGCAAAAAACCGCGCCTGATAGTCCGAACTGCGCATCTCGCGGGCGGCCAACACCCCGCCGCCGACCAGCAATATCAGCAGCAAAGATGCCAATACGATCTTGAACCAGAAAAAAAATGAAGTCCACTTACCCCGCATACTCGTCATCCTGAATCTCTTGGTTTAATTGTTCTGTGCGGGCAATACCATGCAACAGTGAAATACATGAACAGGATACGCAAAACAGCGATGAATGTACAAATTGCAGATGCCGTTTGCCGTTGTTTTATTGGTAAATCTCAGTCAAACGACCAGTTGTACATCAGGTCCAGCGCGCTGCTGGTGCCGGTCTGCGCCTCCAGCGTCAGGCGCTTGTTGAGCGTATAGCGCAGTTTGACCAGGCTGGTCGCGCCGCTGACGCCCTGCTCGTAGCTCAGATAGGCGCGCGAAGAAATCCGCTTGCCCAGCGTCAGCACGGTGCTTTCCAGCCCCTTGGCCTGGGCGATGCCGAACTGGTCCAGGCCGACGGTATTGGCCAGCCGCGCCTGCAGCGAGGCGCCCTGCTTCGAACCGAACAGCGCGCTGGCGGCCGCCGCCAGCGCATCGAATTCCCGGCTGCCGGCGCCCTCGGTGCCGCGCCCCAGCACCAGCCATGACAGTTTCTCGCTATCCGGCACGCTCGGCGTGGACACCAGCTTGGCGCTCGGCGCCAGTGCGGTGCCGCGTATCTCGACCCCGGCCTCGACCGCATCGTCGGCCTCCGGCACCTTGCGCACGGCCAGGATATTCAGGCCGGGATTATCCAGCGGACCGCCGAAACTGAGGGTGCCGCGCTCGATCTGCAGGCGCTGGCCGTACGCCGCATAACTGCCTTGCACCACCCGGATGGTGCCGCTGGCGCGCGGCAGGCGATCGTCCGACGAGCGCAGGTGCAGGTTGCCCCCCAGTTGCGCATCCAGCCCCTGGCCCTTCAGATAAAACTGTGACCCCAGATCGATGTCGAGATCCATCCGGAACGGCAGCGGCTTGTCCTTGCCGGCTTGCTTGTCGGCCCGTCCCAGCACCACCACGTCGTCGCTGCGGGTGGGACCGCCCTGCTCGCGCAGTTCGAACCTGCGCGCGCTCGACCTGCAGCTTGCCGTCGACTTGCAAACGGTTTTTATCGAGCGACAAATGGCTCTGCCCGCTCAAGTCCAGCTGGCGGTCGGGACGCGACAGCAGCCGCAACTTGTCGGCAATCAGGTTCATGTTCACGCGACGCCTGTGCATCGACCAGACGGGCGCTGCCGTCGACCCGCAACGTGCCCTGCTCGCCGTCGAAACGCAGTTGCTGCAATTGCAGCTGATCGCCGCTCAGGCGAGCCAGCAAAACGCCGTTGTGCAATTTCACGCCCTGTTCCGGCCAGCGCAGCGCCAGTTTGTCGCCGCTGACATCGCCCGACAATTGCGGCGCGCCCAGCGTACCGCTGCCGGTCAGCGCGGCGCGCAGGCTGCCGTCCAGCTCCAGCCCGGAATTGCCGGTCAGCGGCCCGATCCATGCCAGTGTCGGCAGGCTGGCATTGGCGCTCAGACGCAGCGGGCTTTGCCTTGGCAAGCGCCAGCCGCCATCGGCACTCGTCAATTGGGTCGCTGCGTCAATCCGCACGCTGCCGGCGCGCGCGCCGGCCATGTCGAACCGGACCCGCAGCGCATTCTTCACGAACTCCGCACTGGTCCCGAATTCCGTCAGGCCCAGCACCAGCGGCGTCGCGCCGCGCAGCGTGAGGTCGCCGCGCTCGCGGAAAATGCGCAGCCGGCCGTCGAGCGTCTGCTGCGCAGCCAGCGACCAGTCGGCTCCCAGTATCAGGCTGCTGTCGAGCCTGTCGCGCAACGCTGGCAAAAACGGCGACCAATACGCCAGCGGCACGCCGGCGGCCTGGCCCCGCGTTTGCCAGCGCGCGCCGGTTTTTTCCAGCTCTTGTACGGTAATGCTGCCATTCGGCAGTTGCAGCGCCAGATTTTTCAGTGCGATCCGGTCCGCGCTCAGATGCAGCGGGGCCGGCGCCTGCAGCGCGAATGCCAGCCGGCCGCGATTCCGCAGGCTGCGCAGCACGCCATCCCAACCCTGTTGCGCACGCCAGCCGCCGGCCAGTTCCGCCTGCAGATCGAGTTCCGGATTGCTGGCGCTGATGTGCAGCGTATGCGCGGCCCGCGTACCGGCCAGCTGCATGCGCAGCGCTTGCAGCGTCTGCTGATGGCTGCGCAAGCCGGACGCGCTGAGATCGGCTTGCAGCGCAGCGCGCTCGCCCTGCCCGATGCGCGCGCTTGCATGCAGGCTTCTGATGTGATGCTGGCCGAACAGCATCAGCTCGCTGCCGTCCAGCGCCAAATCCAGTTGCGGCGCGTCGCGCGTGCCGCTCAAGCTGCCCTCGCCTTTCAGTGCGCCGTTGAATTGCGGTCCCAGCGCCGCCAGTTTCGGCGCATCGATACGCCATTGCAGCCGGTCTGGCGCGAGCGCCGAAGCTGCCGCTCATTGCCAGCGTATTTTGCGCCAGCTGCAGCGCGAGATCGGCATTCGCAATCCGGCCTGGGTTGACATTGAGCTTGCCGTGACCGCTCAGTGCGGCGTCCAGCAGCACGCTCGGTTTCAGCCTGAAATCGAGCGCGGCTTGCCAGTCGCGGCCGATCTTGCCGCTGGCATCGAGTGTGCCGCTGATGCTGCCGCGCGGATAATCGCCCAGCGCGGCCGGATTGATTTTGTCCAGCGTAGCCTGGAGGCTGAACGGCCCGGCCCCGCGCAGCGTGAGTTCGCCATGGGCCTGCAATGCGCTGTCGGCACCGGCCTTGCCGATGCTGTTGAGGTGCAGCCCTTGCGCGCTGGCGTCGAAGCGCAGCAGCGGCGCATCGAGGTCGCCGCTCAGGCTGCCCTCGGCCCGCAGCGCACCGGCCAGACCGGCATGCAGCAGCGCCAGGTTTCTGGCATCGACCTGCAGCGCCAGACGCTCGCCGGGCCTGCCGAAATTGCCCTGCGCGCTGATCTTATTGCCGCCCAGCGCGAGGCGGGCATCGACCTCGCGCACATGCGTGGCATCGGCGCTCAGTCTGCCCTGCCCCGACAACGGCTGGCCAAACAGGCGGCTGGGCTGGAATGCAAAACGGGTCGTGAACTGCCAGTCCGGCAGCAGTTGTCCGGCCAGCTCGAGATCGGCATTCAGGTCGGCCGCCGGATAGTCGCCGAATTCGGCCGGGTTGAAGCGCTGCAGCATGCCGGTCAACTTGAATGGCTGCGCCTGCGCCAGATCGGCCGCGCCGCTCAGACGCGCGCTGCTGCTGCCGGCACGGATGCTGGCGTCGTGCAGCTGCAGCTTTTGGCCTGCCAGCGTTGCGTGCAGCGCCAGATGCAGCTGATCCTGGCCCAGCGCCGCGCGCAGGGTCGGGAGTCCGCCCGGATTGGACAGCGTGATGTCGCCGGCAATCGCACTGGTCTTGAGCTTGCCATGCAGCGCCTTCAGATTGATGCGCCCGCTATGCAGGGCCAGCGTGGCCAGGCCGCCATGGAGGCTGGCCTGGCCTGAAAATTTGCCGGCCGCGCCGAAATCGGCCACCAGATCGTCGATCCGCATCGCGTCGGACTTGCCGCCCAGTTGCGCTGCGATCGCCTGCAGCGGCAGCCGTTGCTGGTCGAGCGTGCCGGGCACCATCCGGTTTTCCAGCAGCAGCTTGCCGCTCAGCGCCTGGTCCGGTCCGATCTGCGCAGTCAGTTCGATGCGCAGATCGGCCTGCGGCAGGCCGGCCTGAAACTGCGCCGGATCGATGCCCTGCGCATTGATCTGGAGCGAACGCAGCATGAAGGCGTCAAATGGCGTCAGCACCGCATTGCCCTGCCCGCTCGCGCCATAACCATCATAATTTGCAGTGAGCAGCACCGCGCTCAGATTGCCCGTGATTTTGGTCTGGGTGCGCGCCTTGTGCTGTGCCAGATTCAGCGTCCCGTCCAGCGTGAAAGGGCGCAGCGCATCCAGCGTCAGTGCCGCATCCAGCTGACCGAATGCGGACTCGGCATGCACCTCCCGCAGCGTCCATTGCCTGTTGTTGCCGCTCAGCATCAGGCGCAGATTGGCTATCTCATTGCGCGCGCCCGGCCGCAGCAGGGCGATCTTGTCGACCTGCAGCGCGTTGATCTTGATGGGCAGCGGGGCTGCCAGCGTTGGCGGCAATTTGGGCGGCTCGCTGACTTCTTTCAGCGCCTCGACCGTCAGCCGCGCCAGATGCAGGCGCTCGATGCCGATCCGGCCGCGCAGCAGTTGCCATGGCGCCCAGCGTCAGCTCGGCGCGCTCGGCCACGATATTCTGCTCCGGGCTGCGGTACTGCAGGCGCCCGATGTGCATCGTGCCATACAGCGAACCGCGCACCTCGCTGATGCTCAGCGCCCCGCCGCTGGCGGCCACTGCCTTGTGCGCCGCCCATTGCAGCGTCGCTTCGCGTCCGCCCAGCCAGAATGCAAATACCACTGCCAGCAGCGGCAATGCGATGAATCCAATGAATAACTTGCGCCGCATCAGAAACTGAATCCCAAGGAAAAATGCAGCCTGATTTTTTCCACTTTCTGCCCGTAAGCCAGATCCAGGTTGATCGGACCTACCGGGCTGCGCCAGCGCGCACCGAAGCCGTAACCGGCGCTCGGCTTCAACGCGCTGAGGCTGTCGGCCGCATTGCCGGCATCGACGAATAGCGCTGCGCCCCATTTCGGCAGGAACCAGTATTGGTATTCGGCACTGCCGACTGCCAGATAGCGGCCGCCGACGGTTGCACCGTTCTGCGCCACGCCCAGGCTCTGGTACGCATAACCGCGCACCGACTGGTCGCCGCCGGCACGAAACAGGAAGGCGTCAGGAATGCCCAGCTTGTCGATCGAGCCGACCGCGCCGAACTCGCCGCGCAGGATCAGGTTGCTGCTCTTGCCGAGCGGATGGTAATACACGGCTTTGGCGTAAGCGCGCGCAAAAGTGCGGTCGGTCAAGATCGGCTGCAGTGCGCCGCCCAGTTGCGCGGTGAGCACGTAACCGTCGGTCGGGAACAGCAGGCTGTCGGTGCGACGCAATGTCACGCCGTAAGTCAGCGGCAACGCCTGGCTGCGCGGCTGCTCCAGGCCGGCCACCGTCTTCTGCTCGCGCACGTACTCCAGGCTCAGATTGCGTTCCAGCGACGGTTGGCCCCATTGCCGCTTGGCGGCGATGCTGGCCAGCCGGGTCACCTCGCCCTCGATCGCCGCGCGCTCATACGACAGGCCGACGCTGTGCCGGTAGCCCTCCGGCGTGACCGGAAAATACAGGTCGCCGTGCAGCGATTGTTTCTTGGTTTCCAGCGTCAGCGCGCTTTTTATTTTCAGATTGCGGTCCAGTAAATTCAGGTCTTCATAGGTCAGATGCGCGCGCTTGCCGGTGTTGGTGCTGTAACCGACGCCGACGCCGGCCTTCTTTTTCTGGTTCTCCACCACCGTCACCGTGACCGGCACCACGGACTGATCCGCTTGCGGCTCGGCCACCACCTCGACCCGGCTGAAATAGCCAGTGTCCTGCAGCTGCCCCTGCCATGCGCGCAAGGCGGTCTCGCTGTAGACCTCGCCGGGCTTGACCGGACTGTCGCGGCTGACGATGTCGGCCGGATAGCGGCTCAGGCCCTCGATATTGACCGCGCCGAACGTCATGCCGGGGCCGCTGTCGAGCACCACCCGCAGCGCGACCCGGTGCGACTCCGGGTCCACCGTGGCGCGCGTTTCGTTCAGCGTGGCGCCCGGATAACGCGCGATGATCACCTGCCGCAGCAATGCCGCCTTGGCGGCTTCCCAATCCTGCTGCCGGAAAATCCGCCCCGCCGGCAGCGCCCAATTGCTGCGCAGCGCGGCCCGGCTCGGTTGCTGGTCTTCCGCCTGGCTGGCCAGCGGCCCCAGAAAAACCAGTTCGACGTTTCCGACCAGCACCGGCGCTCCCGGCGTGACGCTGAAGCGGACCTGCCAGGCCGCGCCCCGCTGTTCGATCTGCGGCGCGATCTCAGGCGAGTAATAGCCCTCGGTCTCCAGCAAGCCCTTGATCTCTTCCGGCGTCTGCCGATACAGGCGCTGCAATTGCTCGGCATCGATGCGGGCATTGCCGCGCCAGCGGATCAGCTCCAGATTCTGCTCCAGCAAGGCCTTCAACTCTGAAGGGGCGTCGATCTGCACCCGGTAATCCAGGCCGTCGGCGCGCGCGGTCAGCGCGCACAGCAGCAGGCCGGCACAAAACGCAGCGCGCCCGGCTTGCCAGCGAAATCTGTCTCTGAATCCGGTTGCGCGCGCTTTTTGCATAAATTTGTATTAGGGTTCTTGAAATTGTCGACTTCTTGTACCATGGTACCGGACACGGCAGGGGAGTACCCGATCAATCCAACCCTTAGCCGCAATATTTCCGTGCAACACAAAATATACTGGCATGAGTATTTTTTACGACGCCTCAACCTTCACAGGATAGCTATGACACTTCCCGACGGCGCACTGGTGCTTTTCAGCGGCGGCCAGGACTCGACCACCTGCCTGGCATGGGCGCTGACCCATTATACGAAGGTCGAGACCATCGGCTTTGATTACGGCCAGCGCCATGCGGTGGAGCTGACGGTGCGCCCCACCGTGCTGCAAAAGATGCGCGTCCCAATCGGCCGACTGGGACCGCAAGCTGGGCCAGGACCACATGATCGACCTGTCGCTGATCAGCAAGATTTCGGATACCGCATTAACCCAGAACGTCGAGATCGCGATGCTGGAAAACGGCTTGCCGAATACCTTCGTGCCGGGGCGCAACCTGCTGTTCATGACGGTGGCGGCGACGGTCGCCTACCGGCGCGGCCTGAACGTGCTGGTCGGCGGCATGTGCGAGACCGATTTTTCCGGCTACCCGGATTGCCGCGACGACACGATGAAGGCGCTGCAGGTCGCGCTCAACCTCGGCATGGCGAGCCGCCTGAAAGTCGAAACCCCGCTGATGTGGATCGACAAGCGCCAGACCTGGGAACTGGCGCAACAGCTGGGCGGGCAGGCGCTGGTCGACCTGATCCGCAGCGACACCCATACCTGCTATCTGGGCGAACGCGGCACGCTGCACGACTGGGGCTACGGCTGCGGCACATGTCCGGCGTGTGAGTTGCGCGCGCGCGGCTATCAGCAATTCATGCAGACGCGCGCCGCATAGCCAGCTGCCGTCGGCCCACCCGGCGCCAATCCGGGTTCACAGGTGATCTGCCTGTGCCTACACACATTTCTTCGCAACAATTTTAGAAACGCGTGTAAAGCGCTCTTTTTCATGGCATCCAACAAAGCACATCATGCAACCGGATGGGCCGCCGGCATCATTGCCGCAGCCCTGGTTGCGCAAGCGGGCGCAGGCGGCCCTTATCACCTGTGGAGCCTGCTCGCGCTGGCCGCTGGCATTCTCGGCGGCACCGCGCCGGACTGGCTGGAAGTGGCATGGTGGTCGCGCCGCCACCGCCTGTGGATCACCCATCGCAGCTGGACACACTGGGGCGTTGCCTGGCTTGCGCTGCTGGCGTACTCTTATCAGGCGCTGGGGCACCGGGCCTGGGCGCCATTGCTATTTGGTTTTGCCGCCGGCGGCGTCATGCATCTGCTGGCCGACTGGCCCAACCCCTTGGGCGTCCCCTGGCTGGTCGGACGGCATTCGCTCAAGCTCTGGAAAAGCGGCCGCTGCGACATCATCGTGATCGCCGCATCCTGGCTGGCCGCCCTGATCGTCGCCGACGATGTCTTCTTCCAGAATATCCACTCGCTGAAAATGGTTGCTTTCGTAAGATCATTGTCGATGTGGTCCTGAATTTTCACTTCGGCGTAACATATGCAGTCCGATGCAGGTGAGCAGGCGTCGGACAGTCCTGAGCTCGGCGACTTCAGTCTGAACCGGCTGTCGCCGGCCAGGTGCGCGCCGGCTCATATGCGACAAACCGATTGCATAAAATCATGCGCCCATCCGGCTACCTCGAGTCACGCGACAGATTTAATACTCTTGCGAAAAGTCTGGGTGCGGCGTCGCGCAGTTTCGCCTACGACGACCAAATAGTCGATGGAATCCGCCTGTCCACCGATACCGCTTATCTCGGCCCTGCCGACGCCCAGACAATTGTGGTGATTGCCAGCGGCACCCATGGGGTAGAGGGGTACGCGGGAGCGGTTTGCCAGTGTCATTTCATGGAAACCTATCTTGCACGCTGGGCGAGCAGCAGCATCGCTTACCTGCTGGTCCATGCAGTCAATCCCTGGGGATTCTTGAATGACCGCCGCGTCACTCGGGAAGGCGTCGATCTGAATCGTAATTTTGTTGATTTTCCGGTCCCCGCTGCGCAGCTTTCCGGCTATCGCGCCTATCATCATCTTCTGGTATCAAATTTCCGCCCGCTGCCGGCCGGGCTGTGGAATGAGCTGCGTCTGCTGGCATGCATGCTGACACGCCGGCAGCGCAAGTCAGCGCAGGCCGCGATCACCGCCGGGCAATACGCATATCCTGACGGCTTGTTCTTCGGCGGATTCGCCCCGACCAAGAGCCGGATTGTATGGGAGCAAATTATTCATGCGTACCTGCCCGGGCGCAGGCGCGCGTGCCTGCTCGACATTCACACCGGGCTGGGAAAACGCGGGGCTGGTGAACTGATCAGCTACCTGCCCCGGTCTTCGGCCGCGTTCCAGCGGATGTCCGGCTGGTTCCACGGCAGCCTGAGATCGATGGCAAACGGGGACTCGGTCAGCATGCCGCTCACTGGCGATTTGACCGCCGCATTCGACCGCTCCGTGGACGCGCACAGCTGCGCGCTCGGGCTTGAGTTCGGCACCTGTGCCCCGCTCAAAGTACTCAATGCGCTGCGCGCCGACCAGTGGTACTGCAATAATGCGGCAACCCTGTCCGAAAAGCAGCGGCAGCGGGTGCGCCAGAAAATGAAAAATGCATTTTTCCCGTCCGACCCGCAGTGGTCTATCCAGATTACCGGACGATTCGATCAAGTGATGGAACAACTGATCGCAGGCATCACAGAAAACGGAAACTAATTCCTGCCTGAGTTCCGGTAACACTGTTTCAGTGCCGACGTCAGGATGGTTGCGCGACTTTAGATCTGCCGGCGGCCAGTTTCTTGTTCTTTTCTGCCAATGTCTTGATCAGGCCATCGATTCCGGACTTGCCTATTTCACTGGCAAAAGTCGACTTGTAGGTCTCAACCAGCCACGCACCCAGCACATTGAGATCATAAATTTTCCAGCCGGACGGCGTCTTTTCAAGGCGGTAGTCGAGCTGAATCGGCGCGTCGCCAGCCTGCACCACTTCGGAACGCACTACCACTTTGGTGGCGGACGGATCGTCCCGCAACGGCTTGAACACCAGTTTTTGGTCTTTGACCCGAGACAGCGCACCCGCATAGGTATGCATCAGCAACTGGCGGAATTCATTGGCCAGTTGCTGTTGCTGCTCAGGCGTTGCTTCACGCCAATAGCGCCCGGCCGCCAAGGCGGTCGTGCGCTGGAAATCCACATGGGGGAAGACCTTGGTCTCCACCAATTCGAACACATGCTTTCGGTTCCCGCCCTGGATATCCTTATCCGTTCTGGCAATATCCAGCACCTCCTGACTGACCCGTTTGACGAGCACATCCGGTGCCTCTTGCGCCGCAGATCCGGCAACAAATGCCAAACAAATAGCGATCACAATGCCAAGAAATTTGATCAATTTTTTTAGATTTTGATGGAAGTAACGCATACCAACCCCCTCTCCGATCGTCAATTCGTCCTCGGATTCCTGTCGAGATTGCAGCCCCTGTTCTTCAAAGCCATCTTCAGCCTGCCCGTCTCCCTACCCCGGTTTGACGACCGAATCCTGATGAGGTTCCGCAGACGTGTAGCGTCAAGTTGCGCACCGGCCGCCTGCGTACAGCGCGAGCGGCATTTGGTTCAGGTTGGCGCGCAAGCCCGGCAGGGCATACTGATCTTGCCTGTGTCTTGACAATAGTGCGCTTGCACAATGCATTGCCTATGGCACAATTGTTGTTTTTTGTTAACCACCTTCACCACGACAGGGCATTGCATGAAAATCGAAACCATGGCCGTCCACGCCGGCTACTCGCCGGACCCGACCACCAAATCCGCAGCGGTACCGATTTACCAGACCGTCGCTTACGCTTTCGACAGCGCGCAGCACGGCGCCGACCTGTTCGACCTGAAGGTGCCCGGCAATATCTACACCCGCATCATGAACCCGACCCAGGACGTGCTGGAAAAACGCGTGGCCGCGCTCGAAGGCGGGATCGCCGCGCTGGCGGTCGCGTCCGGCATGGCCGCGATCACCTATGCGATCCAGACCATCACCGAGGCCGGCGACAACTTCATCTCGGCCAGCCAGCTGTACGGCGGCACTTACAACCTGTTCGCGCACACGCTGCCGCAGATGGGCATCGAAGTGCGCTTCGCCGATGCGCGCCAGCCCGACACTTTCGCCGCGCTGATCGACGCCCGCACCAAGGCCATCTTCTGCGAGTCGGTCGGCAATCCGCTGGGTAACGTCACCGATTTCGCCAAGCTGGCCGAGATCGCGCACGCGCACGGCATCCCGCTGATCGTCGACAATACCGTGCCCAGCCCCTACCTGTGCCGGCCGATCGAGCACGGCGCCGATATCGTGGTCCATTCGCTGACCAAATACCTGGGCGGCCACGGCAACAGCGTCGGCGGCGCGATCGTCGACAGCGGCAAATTCCCGTGGGCCGAGCACAAGGAACGCTTCAAGCGCCTGAACGAACCGGACGTGTCCTACCACGGCGTGGTGTACACCGAAGCGCTGGGACCTGCCGCCTACATCGGCCGCGCCCGCGTGGTGCCGCTGCGCAACATGGGGGCGGCGATTTCGCCGATGAACGCGTTCCTGATCCTGCAAGGGATCGAAACCCTGGCGCTGCGCATGGACCGCATCTGCGACAACGCGCTGGCGCTCGCGCACTACCTGGAGAACCATCCGAAAGTGGCATGGGTCAATTACGCCGGCCTGGAAAATCATCCGGACCACGCGCTGGTCAAGAAATACATGGGCGGCAAGGCCTCCGGCATCCTGTCGTTCGGCCTGAAATACAGCGACTGCCGACCCGCGCGCGGCCGGCGCACGGGTACTCGATGCGCTGCAACTGTTTACCCGCCTGGTCAACATCGGCGACGCCAAATCGCTGGCGACCCACCCGGCATCGACCACCCACCGCCAGCTGAATGCGGCAGAACTGGCCAAAGCCGGCGTATCCGAAGACATGGTGCGGCTGTCGGTCGGCATCGAGCATATCGATGACCTGAAGGCGGATCTGGAGCAGGCGCTGGCGGCGGTCTGATGCGCTGACCAGCTCAGTTTCGCAGGATGGGTGAAACCCATCGATCGAGCTCAATGCGATGGGTTTCACCCATCCTACGCGCTGAAAACAAAATAGCCGGCATATCTTCATATGCCGGCTATTTCATTTAAAACGCCTTCCTGAGCAGGAAAACCCTACGCTTCAAGCCACATGCTTGGCCGCCGCGGTGATCGGGATCACCTTGGGCGAATTCGGCGCATCGAACTCGCTCAGCAATCCCGCTTCCTTCTGCTGCGCCGCCGCCAGATACCTTTCCTTCACATGGCCGTAACCGCGGATATCTTCCGGAATGCTGGCGATCGCGACCGCTTTCGACAGGTTATCTGTCTTCAACTTCGGCAACAGTTGCATGATCGTGTTGCGATATTGCGCGATCAGAGCGCGCTCGGTCCTGCGCTCCTCGGTATAGCCGAACACATCGAGCGCGCTGCCGCGCAACGACTTGAACTTGGCCAGCAGGCCGAAGGCTTTCATCATCCACGGTCCGAATTGCTGCTTGATCAGGTGGCCCTTGTCATCGCGCTTGGCAAATAGCGGCGGCGCGAGGTGGAAGTTGATCGCGTAATCGCCTTCAAACATGTCGGCGATCTTCTTCTGGAACTTGCCATCGGTGTACAGCCGCGCGACTTCATACTCGTCCTTGTAGGCCATCAGCTTGAAGTAATAGCGCGCGACCGCCTCGGTCAGGCGCAAGGACTTGCCGGCACCGGCCAGCCGGCTTTCCGCGCTGCGCACCTGCTCGACCAGATCGCGATACTGCTGCGCGTATGCCGGATTCTGATAGGCAGTCAGCACCTCGACCCGCTTGGCGATGGTGTCGTCCAGGCTTGGCGCACGCTTGATCTCGATCACTTGCGCCGGCGCGACCAGGCGCTGCACCGCAGCCAGATCGTTGGCGGCGATGCGGCCCCAGTTGAACGCCTGCTTGTTGAAGTCGATCGCGACGCCATTGAGCTCAATCGCGCGCATCAGCGCGGCTTCGGTCAGCGGCACCCAGCCTTTTTGCCAGGTGTAGCCGAGCAGGAACATATTGGTCGCAATAGTGTCGCCCATCAATGCGGTGGCGATGCTGCCGGCATCGACCAGCTCGACCCGGTCGGCGCCGCAGGCTTTGCGGATATCGTCCTCGGCAGATTCGGCCGGGAATTGCCAGTCCGGATTCTTGATGAAGGTCGAGGTCGGCGTGCCGTTCAGGTTGATCGCGGCGTGGGTGCGCCCTTCGCCCATGCGCGACAGCGCATCCTTGCCGGCGGTGACGATCAGATCGCAACCGATGACCAGGTCGGCCATGCCGGTGCCGACCCGGGTCGACTGGATATCGTCGGCCTTGTCCGCCAGGCGCACGTGCGACATCACTGCGCCGCCTTTTTGCGCCAGGCCGGTCATGTCCAGCACCGAACAGGCCTTGCCTTGCAGATGCGCGGCCATCGCCATGATCTGGCCGATGGTGACGACGCCGGTGCCGCCCACGCCGGTGACTAACACGCCGAACGGTTCTGCGGTGCCTGGCAATACCGGTTGCGGCAGGCTGGCGACATCGAGCGCATTGCCCGGTTCGATCTTGGCTTTTTCCGGCTTCCTGAGCTTGCCGCCTTCGACCGTGACAAAGCTCGGGCAGAAACCGGTGACGCAGGAAAAATCCTTGTTGCAGGACGACTGGTTGATCTGGCGCTTGCGGCCGAATTCGGTTTCCAATGGCTCCACCGACAGGCAGTTCGACTGCACGCTGCAATCGCCGCAGCCTTCGCACACCGCTTCGTTGATCACCGCGCGTTTGGCCGGATCGGGGAAGCCGGGCTTGCCATCCTTGCCGATCTGTTTCCGGCGGCGGCGTTTTTCGGAAGCGCAGGTCTGGTCGTAAATCATCGCGGACACGCCCTTGGCCACGCGCAGTTCACGCTGCACCGCATCGAGTTCGCTGCGATGGCGCACGGTGACGCCGGCGGCCCACGGGTAATCGGCCGGATATTTTTCCGGCTCGTCGGTGACCACGATGATCGGGCCGACGCCTTCGGCCGCGATCTGGCGCGAAATCATGCCGGGATCGAGCGGGCCGTCGAACGGCTGGCCGCCGGTCATCGCGACCGCGTCGTTGAACAGGATCTTGTAAGTGATGTTGACGTCGCCCGACACCGCGGCGCGGATCGCCAGCAAGCCGGAATGGTAGTAAGTGCCGTCGCCCAGATTCGAAAACACGTGATTTTCGGTGGTAAACGGCGCCTGGCCGACCCAGGTCACGCCTTCGCCGCCCATGTGGGTGAAGGTCGAGGTTTCGCGGTCCATCCAGGTCACCATGTAATGGCAACCGATGCCGGCCAGCGCGCGGCTGCCTTCCGGCACTTTGGTCGAGGTGTTGTGCGGGCAACCGGAACAGAAATGCGGCACCCGATCTTTATTTGCGTCGGGCTTGGCGGCCGCGTTCAGCATCGCCTCCTTGGCTTCCAGATAGGCGACGCGCTGCTTGACGCGCTGCTCGACCGGATGGCCGGCGAAGTATTTCGAGATGCGGGTCGCAATCGCGCGCGCGATCTGCGCCGGACTGAGTTCATAGGTGGCCGGCAGCAGCCATTCGCCATGGCCGGAGCCTTGCAGATTGCTCCACTCGCCGCTGTCGTCGAACTTGCCGACCACGCGCGGACGCACCTTGTCTTCCCAGTTGTACAGCTCTTCCTTCAGCGCGTATTCGAGGATCTGGCGCTTTTCCTCGACCACCAGGATTTCATCCAGGCCGGTGGCGAACTCGCGCACCCCTTCGGATTCCAGCGGCCAGGTCATGCCGATCTTGTACAGGCGGATCCCGATGTCCTTGGCGATCTGCTCATCGATGCCGAGATCGGCCAGCGCCTGGCGCGTATCCAGATACGATTTGCCGGCGGTGATGATGCCGATCTTTGCAGCCGGGCTGTCCCAGATGATTTTATTGAGTTTGTTGGCGCGCACGTAGGCCAGCGCCGCATACCATTTGTAGTTGTTCATCCGGGTTTCCTGCGCCAGCACCGGATCGGGAATGCGGATATTGACGCCGTCCGCAGGCAACTCGAAATCGTCAGGAATGATCGGCTGCACGCGGTCCGGATCGATCTCGACCACCGCGCCGGATTCGACGATATCGGTCACGCATTTCATCGCCACCCAGAGTCCGGTATAACGCGACATCGCAATGCCATGCAGGCCGTAATCCAGGTATTCCTGCACCGATGACGGATACAGCACCGGGATGCCGCAGGCCTTCAGGATGTGTTCGCTCTGATGCGCGGCGGTGGACGACTTGGCCGCATGATCGTCGCCCGCCACCACCAGCACGCCGCCATGCTTCGAAGTGCCGGCCAGATTCGCATGCTTGAATACGTCGCCGCAACGGTCGACGCCCGGCCCCTTGCCGTACCACATCGCAAACACGCCATCGTATTTGGCGCCGGGAAACAGGTTGACCTGCTGCGTACCCCAGACGGTGGTCGCGGCCAGATCTTCGTTGACGCCCGGGTGAAACTTGACGTGGCGCTGTTCCAGATGTTTCTTGGCCTTGGCCGCCGTCAGGTCGACGTTGCCCAGCGGCGAACCGCGATAGCCGGTGATGTAGCCGGCGGTATTCAGGCCGGCTTTTTCATCGGCCTGGCGCTGCAGCATCATCAGGCGGATCAAGGCCTGGGTGCCGGTCATGAAAGCGCGTCCGCGCTCCAGCGTGAATTTGTCGTCGAGGGATATCTCGGACAGCAGTGGCGCAGGGTTCTGCGGCTGCCCGTTCTTTAAGGGTGCATTCATGTGGTCTCCGTGCCAAAAATTGTGTCTTTGGGTGCGATGGTTTCGCTGTCAAACTGAGCTGCCTTGTGAGCAAACCGTTTTATATTTTGACATGCCGCAGAGTAGCACAAACCGGCATTGTGCTCACTGTGCAGTGCAGCATGAGGTCGCCCCGTTTCCGCAGAGAATTGGTGTCGGCATCCGGCCTATTTCCGCCACCTGGCAATACGGGAATATGGCGGGTATATGTCCAAACAGTGCCGTTGCCGCAATGAAACAGCCACACATATTTCATACCCGCCGCAGTATGCAGTGAAACCCGACGCCGATGCAGTTCGCCTGTCACTAGCGCTTGCTGTATCGCAGTGTGCAACTTGTAAGCGGCTGTAAAAAATGTTGTGCCGGCTGTATTGCGGAGATAGCGTGTTTCTGTTTTCCTGATTTTTTTCCTGCACCAATACCTCCCGAGACAGGGATTTCGCCCTGAGCCGCAAGGTTTGCGGGTTTTTTTTGACACCAGCGCCATCCCCTTTACAGCAACAGATTTGTGCCGGATGAGCGATCGACAACGGCCTCGAATCCTGCCGGTCGAATCAGCATCGCGCAATCAGCGACACTTTGTTACAGCACCTGCACGGTTTTTGATCGACAATCTAGCGTCGAATCAGCACGCCAGTATCGACGCAAGTCACCAAGGCTTGAGATGCGGAGCGGTAAGGCCCCCTTTCTCTGCGCCAGTTATTTTTTTTGACTATTTTTGAGGACTCGCATGAAGACAAGACTGCTTTGGATATTGCTGGCGTTTGCCTCGGCAACACAAGCTGCCATTTTGGCGCCGTCGGCACCGGCGGTGCTCGCACCGTTACAGCAAGAAGCGCAGGCGGCCAACCTGACGGCGCAGATACTCACGCGCCATCACTACAAAGCCATGCCGCTGGACGATGCGATGTCGGAACTGATTTTCGAGCGCTATCTGAAGGCAATGGATCCGGAGAAATTATTTTTTGTGCAAGCAGATGTGGACGGCTTTGCCTTTGCACGGTCCCTGCTCGACGACGTGATTTACCAAGGGGATCTGCAGATTCCGTTCAACATGTTCAATTTGTACGAACAACGTGTTGCGCAGCGCCTCACGTTTGCGCGTGAATTACTCAAGCAAAACTTTGATTTCGATCAGAAAGAAAGCTATCAATTTGACCGCAGCAAAGCGCAATGGGCGACCTCCGAGGAGGCAGTGCGCGACCTGTGGCGCAAGCGTGTAAAAAACGACTGGCTGCGGCTGAAACTGGCCGGCAAGGAGGACAAGACCATACGCGATACGCTGGATAAGCGCTATCTCAATTCCCTGAACCGGGCCAACAAGGTCAAGAGCGAAGATGTGTTCGATATGTTCATGAATGCCTATGCGACGGCGGTCGAGCCACATACCGACTACCTTGGCCCCAAAGCCTCCGAAGAATTCGATATTGAGATGCGCTTGTCGCTGGTCGGCATCGGCGGCGTGCTGCAGCAAAGGGATGAATACACGACGATACGCGAGCTGGTGCCGGGCGGTCCGGCCGCGCTGTCGGCCAAGATACAGCTCGGGGATCGCATTGTAGGCGTCGGGCAAGGCAAGGATGGCGCAGTCACCGATGTCGTCGGCTGGCAGATCAACGATGTCGTGGATCTGATTCGCGGCCCCAAGGAATCGGTGGTGCGCCTCGATATATTGCCAGCCGATGCCGGTCCGGATGACAAGCCCAAGCGCATTTCGCTGGTGCGCGACAAAATCAGCCTTGAGCGGCAGGCCGCCAAGAAATCCGTGATGCAAGTCAAGGATGGCACCTCGCTGCACCAGGTGGGCGTCATCGCTCTTCCGGCGTTCTATCAGGATTTCGACGCGCGCAACAAAGGCGACAAGAATTACAAGAGCGCTACCCGCGATGTCGCGCGCCTGCTGGGCGAGCTCAAGAAGGACAAGGTTGACAGCGTCGTCATCGATTTGCGCAACAATGGCGGCGGCTCGCTCGATGAGGCGGTGTCGCTGACCAGCTTATTTACCGGCAAGGGGCCGGTGGTGCAGGAGCGCGATTCCGATGGCCATGTGCGGGTGGAAAGCGGCAAGAACGCGGCACCCGCCTGGGACGGTCCGGTTGCGGTGCTGATCAATCGCGGTTCGGCGTCGGCATCGGAGATTTTTGCTGCGGCGATTCAGGACTACGGTCGCGGCATCGTTATCGGCGAGCCGAGTTTTGGCAAGGGCACCGTCCAGAACGTCATCAGCCTCAACGAGGTCGCACGCAATGAAAAAGCCAAACTGGGCGGCCTGAAGATGACCATTGCCCAGTTTTTCCGCATCAATGGCGGCACCACCCAGCTGCGTGGCGTGACACCGGATATCCATCTTCCCAGCGCATCCGATGTCGAACATTTTGGCGAATCAAGTTTCGACAACGCCTTGCCATGGATCCAGATCAGCGCCGCACGCTATACGCCAAACGGGGATTTGAGCGAGGTGTTGCCACGGCTGAAAAGCCGGCATGCCGCTCGCACCGCCAAGGACAAGGATTACCAGTACCTGCTGGAAGATATTGCCGTACTCAAATCGCAACGCGAAAAACAGCAGATTTCGCTCAATCAAACCGAGCGCAGCAAGGAACGTACGCTGCAGGAAGCACGCCTCAAGTTGCGTCTCCAGAGCAAGGCGGCAGAAGGAAGCAGCCTGCCCACGAAGTCAGCAAACGCTGCCAGCCTCAACATCACGGCGCAGCAAGACAGCGGACTGGAATCCGGCGAACGCAACTTGAGCGATGAGCTGGCGGCAGAAAAAGCGCTGAAGGATGCCAAGGACGTATGGCTGACCGAATCCGCGCATATCCTCAGCGACGAAATGACGCTCCTCAAACGCGACACGACACTGTCGGCACGGGTGGCGCCGCGCCGAGCGCAATAGATTAGCGCCTGCCGCTGCCGGTTGAGGCTGCAGCAAGCGTAGCCTGCGTTGTTTTACCACGCACGGTGGGCTGGCGCAGCGACGGCGCGCGGGGGCGATCCAGCCATCCCCGCGCTCTCGTGCATTCACATCACGCCGAGATTCTGTTCGCCCGGCAGCAGGGTGTCGGCCGCCAGCGTCGGCAGCGTCTTCAGGCGGGCGTAGATCGGGGTGAAATCGGGCGCCGTGTCGTCGAACAATTGCTGGAAATCGCGGATCACGAAGTAGGTTTCCTGATAGGTATCGATCTTGTACAGGGTGCGCATCACGCGCTCGGCATCCAGCGGGATGCGGCGCGGCGCGCTGCTGTGCAGGCAGTACTCGACCTCGCCGCCGGACGACAGGATGCCGGCGCCGTAGGCGCGCAAGCCCTGCGGCGTCTGGATCAGGCCGAACTCGATGGTGTACCAGTACAGCCGCGCCAGATTCTCCAGCCCGCCCAGCGTGAGCGCCTTGAGCCCGGCCTTGCCGTACTGCTGCAGGTAGTCGGCGAATACCGGATTGAGCAGCAGCGGCACATGCCCGAAAAAGTCGTGGAAAATGTCCGGTTCGACGATGTAATCGAACTCTTCCGGCTCGCGCAGCCAGACCGTGACCGGGAAGCGGCGATTCGCCAGATGGGTGAAGAAGGTCAGTTCCGGCACCAGCCCCGGCACTGCGACCAGCTGCCAGCCGGTCGCCTTGAACAGCAGCGCCGACGCGCGCTTCAGGTCCGGGATGCCGGCGGCGGCATCCAGATGGTGCAGGCCCTCGATGAATTCGTCGCAGGCCCGGCCCGGCACCAGCTGCGCCTGGCGTTCATACAGCCGGCGCCACAACGCGTGCTGCTCGCGGCGTATATGCGTCACATTCCTGCTCGACCACATAGTCGGCATCGGCTTTCGCGTAATCGCCGCGCAGCGCGGCGCCATGCGATTTTTCCGCCACCGTGGCGAAGAACGCATCGGTACTCAGTTTGCTATCCATATCCATACAACACTCCGCTGGCGCTCAAAACACTGCTGCAGGGCTTGAAATATACTCCCCCCAGCATTATTTTCAGCGCAATGAATATAAGCGGGTAAGCCCATATATCAGGCCATACCCCCCTGTTATCTCAAAAAACCCGGCGGCGCTACGCGGCCGGCACATCTTTCAGCACGCCGCGCTTGATCTGGTCCAGCTCGATCGACTCGAACAGCGCGCGGAAATTGCCTTCGCCGAAGCCTTCATCACCCTTGCGCTGGATGATTTCGAAGAAGATCGGGCCGATCACGGTCTGGGTGAAGATTTGCAGCAGCAATTCGCGCTGGGTCGCATTGCTGTTGCCGTCGATCAGGATGTTCAGGCGGCGCAACTCCTCGACGTTTTCGCCATGCGCGGGCAGGCGGCGCTCGATCAGATCGTAATAGGTGCTGATGGTTTGCTGGAACACGACCCGCTGCGCGTTCAGCTGTTCCACCGTCTGGTAGATATTATTGGTGCCGAGCGCGATGTGCTGGATGCCTTCGCCGTGGTACAGGTCCAGGTATTCGGCGATTTGCGACTTGTCGTCGGACGATTCGTTGATCGGGATGCGGATCTTGCCGCAGGGCGAAGTCATCGCCTTCGACTTCAGGCCGGTCAGCTTGCCTTCGATGTCGAAATAGCGCACTTCGCGGAAATTGAACAGGTTCTCGTAGAACTCGGCCCATTCCTTCATGCGGCCGCGGTGCACATTGTGCGTCAGGTGATCGATGTAGGTCAGGCCGCAGCCGACCGGATGGGCATCGACACCCGGAATCGCGACGAAATCGACATCGTAAATGCTGATGTCGCCGATGCCGCCCGGTGGAACGCCTTCGACCGCGTTTTTGCCGTGCCAGCGGTCGACGAAATAAATCAGCGAATCGCCGATGCCCTTGATCGCCGGGATGTTCAGTTCCATCGGGCCGGTCTTGTTGTCGAAGCCCCAGGCGCCCAGTTCCAGCGCGCGCTGGTACGCGAATGCGGCGTCGTTGACGCGGAACGCGATCGCGCAGATCGACGGCCCGTGCTGGCGGGCAAAACGCTGTGCGAACGAATCCTGCTCGGCATTGATGATGAAATTGATCTCGCCCTGGCGGTACAGCGTCACATCCTTGTGACGGTGGCGCGCAATCGCCGCAAAACCCATCTGCTCGAACAATGCGCCCAGCGCTTTCGGGTCCGGCGCCGCGTATTCGATGAATTCGAAGCCGTCGGTGCCCATCGGGTTGTCCCAGGGTTGAAAGTCCATGCCTGTCTCCATAATTAGTATGAAAACAGTATAGACGCGTGCCGCTAGCATAAAATTTCAAATAAATCCATGATTCAGGCTAATTGCGCAATAATATTGCCGATATAGTCAACAGGAAAGCACATCATGGCGCACATCACACTGGACAAAACCGACCGCAAAATTCTGGCCATCCTGCAGGCGGATGGCCGCCTGTCGAATCAGGAAGTGGCCGAACGCGTCAACCTGTCGCCGTCGCCCTGCCTGCGCCGCATCAAGAATCTGGAAGAAGCCGGCATCATCCGGCAATACGTGGCGCTGCTGGATCCGGAAAAAATCGGGCTCGGCTTGCTGGCTTACGTCAATGTGCGGCTGGAGAAGCATGGCGACGCATCCGTTACCGGCAGCGCGCGCTCGCCGCGCGCCGATTTCGCCGCCTCGGTCGAATTCTGGCCGGAAGTGGTCGCCTGCTACGCGATGACGGGGGAAATGGATTATCTGCTGCGGGTGCACGTGGAAGACATGGCGCATTTTTCGCGCTTCATGATGGCGACCCTGCTGCACCATCCGGCGGTGCTCGATGTGCGCTCCAGCTTTGCGCTGGAAAGGATCAAGGACACCACTGCACTGCCGCTGGTGTAGACCTGAAAGAGCCAGCCTGCGCTCAATCGTCCTTGAAGCCCGGCAGATGGGACAGCAGCTTGACCGCGGCGCGGGCATTGGCCTTGATGCCGTAATCCAGGCTGGCGACCTGCTCCTCGACCGCCTCCTGCAACACGCTGGCCGGATTGGCCGGCAGCACTTTCAGGTAGGCATCGGCTTCGCCGTGATCGCGCTGGATTTGCATCCCGGCTTTCTTGGCGATATGCATCATGGTCTGGTTCGAGGACAGGCAGTGCATGTACAGCGTATCGACATCCGCATTGCGGCAATGGATCGCGGCCCGTTCGAATAATTTGGTGCCGATGCCCTTCCCGCGCGCGCTCGCAGAAACCGACACGCCGAACTCGGCGACCTTGTCCTTGCTGGTCGCAGTCAGCGAATTGGGGAAGGCTTCCCGCGGCGCAAACGCCAGATGGCCGACGCCGACCAGCTGGAACCTGCCGTTGTAGACGCCGAACAGCGTGTCGCGCGCAAAATCCATCTTGTCGACATACTGGGTGATCAGTTCGTCCGGCAACACGGTGCCGAAACGCAAATGCCGGTCGCCGCTATTCAATGCCAGAAAATGTTTCAGCATCCGGCGCCGGTCACGTTCAAACAGCTCTTTGACAAACACGGTCATTCTCCTGTCAGCGCATCACACGTTATTGTGCAACGCACAAATACATTGTATGTGATGGACCGTCATTGTTCCAGAAATACGCTCTGAAACTATCCGAAAATACAACACATCGGTGCCAGGTCAGCCATCTTGCTGACGCCCGATCGACCCGTCGATGCCGGCAACCGGCTCCGTACGCAGCCGCGATGCGATCCGCCACCAACCGCTGCGGCTTTCAAGCGCAGCCTCAGGCTGAAAATATACTGGCTATAGTATTTTTTAAAGCCCTTTAAAATAGTGCGGCAAGCCATCAATTTCATCACATACCCCACCTTTTTCATGGAAAACAGGGACAGCCGGCGGCCTACGGCTGCGCACGGTCCGCAGCCTGCAGGGCGGCCATCGCCGCGGCGACAGCCGCCACCCGCGCCGCGTGAATCGCCTCGGGAATGCGCTGCGGCTGATCCGGATGGCGCTGCATTGTTTCGCCGGCAATTTTGCCGGCATTCACATGTTGCACAGCAGCAAAAATATGCTGCAAATAGGCTGCCTGCGGGAATGGCTGGTCGTCAAATCCGGCACCGTCCAGGCCGCGGCCGCGATAATCGCATGCCACCGCCAGCAGCATGTCGCCAAAGCGCTGCGGCTTGCGCAGCGCATCGCAGCGCTCGAACAGCTTGACCAGGGTGTCGGCGCGCAATTCCAGCGCGCGCCCGATCACCCCATGCTCGCGCGCGGTCATCACGGCCAGGTCGCGGCAGTCGTTCGGTATTTTCAGGCGCTGGCAAACCGCATCGACCAGTGCCGCGCCGCGCTCTTCATGCCCGTGGTGGTGCGGCCATTCGGATGGCGGCGTCGTGCCCTTGCCCAGATCGTGCAGCAGCGCGGCGACCCGGACCGGCAGCGCGTGGCGTTGCCGCGCGGCGTGATCGATGACCAGCATCACATGCAGCCCGGTATCGATTTCGGGGTGGTGCAGCGCCGGTTGCGGCACGCCCCACAAGGCGTCCAGTTCCGGCAGGATGCGCACCAGTGCGCCGCACTCGCGCAGCAGCTCGAACATGCGCGACGGCTTGGCTTCCATCAGGCCGCGCGCCAGTTCCTGCCATACCCGTTCCGGCACCAGCGCATCGGCTTCGCCGGCCGCCACCATCTGCCGCATCAGCGCAACGGTTTCCGGCGCGACCGTAAAGTCGTGCGGCGGCAGCGCAAAGCGGGCGGCAAAACGCGCCACCCGCAGGATGCGCACCGGATCTTCGGCAAAGGCCGCCGACACATGGCGCAACACTCTGGCCTGGATGTCCTGCTGGCCGCCGAACGGATCGTGCAGGCTGCCATCGTCGGCTTGCGCAATCGCATTGACGGTCAGATCGCGCCGCACCAGATCCTGTTCCAGCGTCACCTCGGGCGCGGTATGGAACACGAAGCCCTTGTAACCCGGGCGCCGTCTTGCGCTCGGTACGGGCCAGCGCATATTCTGCGTGCGTTTTCGGATGCAGGAATACCGGAAAGTCCTTGCCCACCGGCGTGAAGCCGCGCGCAATCATGTCGGCCGGGGTCGCGCCCACCACCACATAATCCCGGTCCTGCACCGGCAATCCGAGCAGCGCATCGCGCACCGCCCCGCCAACCGTGTAAATTTTCATCTGCTTATTGAGTCAAACTGGAATCAAGCCGGCATCAAACCGGATCTGCATCGTATTTTTCCAGATGCGAGGTCTCCGCCAGCGCCTCGCGCATCCAGTGCGCGACGGCCGGATGCGCGGCAACGCGGTCGGCGTACGCTTGCAAGGCCGGCGCCAGCGACACCGTGTAGCTGCGGAAGCGCATCACCACCGGCGCGAAATAGGCGTCCGCGATCGAGAACTCGCCGAACAGGTATTGATGATGGCCGAAGCGCGACAGGCAGTCTTCCCAGATCTCGCAGATGCGGCCGATATCGGCCTGCGCTTCGACGCTGCGGCCCTTGCCAGGAAACGACATGCGGATATTCATCGGCATCGCGCTGCGCAAGCCGCCGAAGCCGGCGTGCATTTCAGCGCAGATGCAGCGCGCCATCGCGCGCGCGGCCACATCCTGCGGCCAACAATTTTTCTCGGGAAACTGCTCGGCCAGATACTCGCAAATCGCCAGCGAATCCCAGATCGTCATGTCGCCGGCCAGCAGCACCGGCACCCGCCCGGCCGATGAAAATTCGGCAATCCGGTTCGCGGTCTCGGGCTGCCCCAGCGAGACGACAATTTCCTGGAACGGGATGCCAAATGCACTCAACACCAGCCATGGACGCATCGACCAGGAAGAATAGTTCTTGTTGGCGATCACCAGCGTCAAGCCGGCGCCTCTCGCCTTGTCCAGGGTTTGGCTCACCATCGTGTCGAGTTCCGTTGTATGCATTGCATCCTTTCTAGTGCCGGTTGGCAGTTAACGTTTGGCATGACGCCGATGCGCGTCGAGTTGCGCACTCCGGTTGTACCCTGCCAGATAATGCAGGGCAACCGCTTCCAGTGCAGCGGGCTGGATATCGAGTTCGGCTGCGATCGGACCGCTGGCGACGTTATCGCTGCGCATCGAGTCCAGATTGTCGCGGCTCATCAACGGCTCACCCGGTGCATGTTCCATCAGCCACGCCTGCAAATGCGCGAGCCCCGTGGGCAGACCGATAATAGGACGCGGATGGCCGGAATATTCTCCCGCCAGTTGCACCAGTTTACGCAGCGTATACACCTTGGGTCCGGCCAGTTCATAGGCGTGACCGATGGTTTTGGGATTATCCAGCGCATGGACGAAGGCGCGCGCCACATCCTCGACATGAATCGGCTGGAATTTTGCATCAGCGCCAGCGAGCGGGATCAGCGGCAGCCATTTTTGCATCGCGGCAAACATGTTCAGGAAATGATCCTCGGCGCCGAACACCACCGACGGCCGGAACACGGTGGTCTTCAGTTCAGGCCGCGAAAAGGCCGCCGCCTCGCCATCCGCCTTGGAACGCAGGTACATCGAGGCGCCATTCACCGACGCGCCCAGCGCGCTCATGTGCAGGTAACGCGTGACACCGGTTTCGACACAAGCGGCAACAATCTTCTTCGGCAGTTCGACATGGGCCGCCGCAAAGTCCGGGCCGTAGGGAACGCCCGGCCTGGAATGCAGGATGCCGACCAGGTTGATGACCGCATCGACGCCCTGCATCAATTGACGCAGCGCTGCCGCATCATGCACATCGGCCTCGACCAGATCGAGCGTCGGCAACTCCAGCAGGTGCCTGTGGTGTTCATAATGACGGCTTGGCACGATCACGCGGCACTCCTGCGCCGCCAGCTGCGCAACGATGTGGCTACCGATAAATCCGGTGCCGCCGATGACCAGCACAGTTCGATATGTCATTGCGTCACCTCCAGATGCATGGGTTCAGGAACCGTCAGGGCAGGCTGCTTGCAATATAACCTTTGGGCGCAACCGTTCCCAGCCGCGCCTTGAGCGACTGCGGCTTGCCCTCGAACAGCGCGGCATAATAAGTCGCATTGGACAACACGTTTTTCACGTAGCCGCGTGTTTCACTGAAAGGAATCGTTTCCGCAAAAATCGCCCCTTCCACCGCGCCGGGCAGAGTCGCACGCCAGGAGCGCGGACGCCCCGGGCCGGCATTGTAGGCGGCCGTCGCCATCGCCTGCGAGCCATCCAGGTCTGTCAGCACCATGCTCAGATAATTTGTTCCCAACAGGATATTGGTATCGATGTCGTTCACCTGATGCTGGGCAAAGTCAGCCATGCCGATTTTTTTAGCCACCCACTGCGCGGTGGCCGGCATCAGCTGCATCAGGCCGGAAGCGCCGACCTGCGAGCGGGCATTCATGATGAAACGTGATTCCTGGCGGATCAGCCCATACACCCAGGCCATATCCATCCCCAGCGATTGGGTGGTGGCACGCATGGTGTCGCGGTACGGCGATGGGAAGCGTTGCGTAAAATCAACTTCCGTCTTGGTGCGCTCGGAAGTGTTCACCATCCGGTCCAGCACATTGTTTTGCCGCGCAAATTCGGCTACCGTCAAATGCTGGCGCTCATTCATTTTGCGCAATTCCCAGTTCCATTCACGCGTTCCCTCGAAACGCAGGCCCAGATTGAAAAACATGAGCGCACGGCGGAAACCCTGGTTGGCGGCGATCGGTGCGATCTCGGCCGGCGTGATGACAGCGCTACCGACAGGCACCGTGATTTTCCGGTCCAACTCTTCCAGCGCCAATTGTCCGTAAAAATTGGTCTGATCGGCGATCGACAGAAATTGCTGCTGCGCCTCTTCCATGCGCCCCGCCACGCGATTCGCACGCGCCAGCCAATAGACCCAGGCGGCGTCATTGCGCAAGACCGCAGGCATCGCCTGCACCGCGACTTGCACCATTTTCCAGTCGCCGGCGCGCAGGGCGGAACGGACCCGCCATTGATGCCCATCGAGTGACAATGATGCGCCCTCGGCCCGGCTCCAGTAGTCAATCGCCTCCGGCTCAAGCTTCTGTGCAGCCTGCAACGCGATCTGGGCCCAGCCCTGCGCCTGCTCCTGCGGCGTCAATCCATCGGCATTCGCCAACAGCGCTTGGACTGCCTGCTCGGAACTGATTTTGGCGACACGACCCAGCGCAATAAAAAAACTCTCATGCGCCGCGCGACCTTCACCGATACCGCGCGCCAGCATGAATGCCGACTTGTTCATGGCCTGATCGACCAGTTTGGCCACCGGCGTATCCATCAGAACGGCGATTTGTTGCGCAACCGTATTGTTGTTGAACTCGGCCGCCAGCCGGACTTGCGCCCACAGGTCATCTGGCCCGAATTGTCTGGCGGCCGCCAACGTGGCGATCAGCGCCACGCAAGCCTCGCCATAATCTTTCGGCGCAACCAGCAATGCCCGCGCATCCTCGGCCGCGGCCTGGCCTTTGCTGGCGCGCGACATCAATGCGTAGCACTTGAGTTGCAGGTCATCATCCAGCACAAACCGGGGATATTGCTGATCGAACTGACTCCAGTCCCGCACCCGCCCCAGCTCCAGCAGCCAGTCATTGCGCAACCGGTCTGCGATTGCACTGCCGTCATAGCGCTCCAGATATGCCTGAATTTCCGGCACTGTCGCGCTGGCTTTTCTCATGCGTGATTTCAGCCGGTAATAATCAACATAGGAAGGAATGACATAATTATCCAGACGCGCGGCCAATTCTTCGATTTTTTTGCCGTCAGAACGGCGCGCGGCATCGCGCAGCGCCAAAAAAGTGTCATCATCACTGGCAAGGCCCAGATCACCCTTTTGCGCATGAGCAGCAGGCAACATGACAACAGCTGAGGCAAGCAACAGGGCGGTACGGATAATCCATTTGGTCGGAAACATAATAAATTCTCATTTTTTCTGTATGACATCATTATTAAGCATAGCACGCGATTCAGCAGGGGATTTAAGCAAAACCAAGCTTGAGTCGGCATTGCCGGATGGCGAAGACAAGGCCGCATTGCGGCGCGCACTCATGGATGTGCGGCGCGTGATGACAAGCGATATGCGCATCCGACTCGATAACGCGATTGCGGCCCAATTGCTTGCATGGTGGCAGTCGAATCCGCTGCCATCACTGGGGGTTTATTGGCCGATCCAGCAGGAACCGGATCTGCGCACGGCCTACGCACTGCTAGCGGCAAAAGGGGTACAGCTCGCGCTACCGATCGTGGATAAACGCGATGCTCCGTTACGCTATGCGGCATGGACTCCCGGCGACCCGGTGGTCAAGGACGCACTCGGGATTGCCATTCCCGCCAATAACAAGGTGTCGATGTTGCCTGATGCCTTATTGATCCCCTGCCTCGGATTCAACCCGGAACGCTTTCGATTGGGCTATGGCGGCGGCTTTTATGACCGCACGCTGGCCACCTCGCCACGCCCGCTGGCTGTTGGGATTGCCTACGAGGCTTCCAGCACGGTGTTTTCAGCGGCGGCGCACGATATCCCAATGGATGTGCTCATTACAGAGACGCAGATTGTGACGTCTGGTTAATCCGGTCAAATTCCCGCCGCCATCTCAGAAGCGCATCGGCCGGCATCGGTTTCGCGTAGATAAAGCCCTGCACCTGATCGCAGCCCAGGGCCAGCAGTTCAGGCAGCGTTTCCGCCAGCTCAACTCCCTCGGCAACGACTGACAGGCCAAAATTATGTGCCAGATCGATGATGCTCCGCACGATTTGCCGATCCTGAACTGAGTGTGCCATGCCCTGGACGAACACACGGTCTATTTTCAGTTCATCAATCGGGAAACGGCGCAAATATGCCAGCGATGAATAGCCGGTGCCGAAGTCATCAATCGACAGATGGAAACCCAGATGTCTCAGCTCAAACAACATTTCCGTGCTCTGTTCAATATCATGAACCAATGCACTCTCGGTGATCTCAAACCCTATGGCAGACGATGGCACGTTCCATACCTTCAGTATTTGTGACAGGCGTTGCGGCAACTGGTGCTGACTTAACAATTTGGCCGACAGGTTGACCCACACCCGGATTTCCATGCCTTCATTTTTCCAGATACACCATTCACGCAATACCGTATTGAGTACATGCATCGTCAATGGTTCGATCAAGCCGTCGCGCTCTGCAGTCTCGATCAGGATATCGGTCGGCACGAATTGCACGCCATCATGCGGCCAGCGCACCAGCGCCTCCAGCGATACAACGCGCATCGTTTTGAGGTCCACTTTGGGCTGATATACGACCTTCAAAGCATTGGAAGCCAGTATGGTGTTCAAGGCTGTCGGAAGATCGGCCGGCATGCTGCCGCCGCCCTCCTCGACCTCCGCCATCGAAAACAAATTGTTCGCGGCCCGAGCATTTTGCTGTGCAATATCCGCGGCACGCAATAAGCCTGCAGCAGATTGCGCATGCAGCGGGGCGCAGGCAATCCCAATGCATGGCCGCATGAAAACAGTGTGCGCGCCGACCATCAAAGGCGGGCTCAACGCCGTCAGCAGGCGATGCGCAGCCAGAATCGCCAGCGCCTCGGAAGGCAGATCGGGCAACAGAAGCCAGCATTCATCTTCCCCCACCAGTACCAACTGATCCTTGTTGCGCAATACGGCCCTGATGCGCGACGACAATTGCGCACTCACCTCTTTGCTATGTTGATCCGCCAACAAGGCGGCAATCCGATCAGAACGGCGCAGAGTCACGACCAGCAAGGCCACTGAACCCGACTCGCCACGACTGGCCATGGCGGCCTCGATGGCGGCATAAAACACCGCTATCGAGGCGCATGCACCATAGTGTTCTTCAGTAGTGGAGGATTGCATCAATCAGCCCAGATAGAAATCACGGCAATCAATGCCGTAAGCGCCGTCCGGCAAGCCACGCAGAATTTTCATCGGTTCAGCTTCCTTGTTTTTTTTCTGTGCCAACAAATCCAGCATGATCGGCTTTTCACGCAAGGTTTTGTCGGGATCAGTCAGCAGCAGAACCTTCGGCTCCAGCCGGCGGATTTTGTTATGCTCGATGACCACCGCCACCTCGCCGGAAGACAACTCGATCATGGAGCCGACAGGAAAGATGCTGATTGCCTGCACGAACTCCTCGACCAAAGGTGCATGCAACTTGGTGCCGGCTTCCCTGAACAGCTCTTTGAGCGCATCAAATGCAGAGCGCGTAATGTCATAAGTGCGAGCCGATGTCATGGCGGCAAAACAATCTGCTATCGCCGCCATTCGGCCATAAATACTGATTGCCTCACCGGACAAGCCATGTGGATAGCCGCTGCCATCGAGTCGCTCATGATGCTCGTTGATACCCAGCAGGATGTTCTGGGTCAGAGGTTCCGACGCTTCCAGGATATCGATGCCCATCGCCACATGCTGGCGCATCAACACGTCTTCATCCTCGGATAACTTGTCTCGTTTCTCCAGAAGAGTGCGCGGCAGCTTCAATTTTCCGATATCCAGCAGCAAACCTATGCAGCCCAACTCAGTCAACTGCTGCCGCGGGAAACCAAGATGCCGCCCGAGCGCCATCAAATAGACGGCGACCTTCAAGCCATGCGCATAAGTAATCTTGTTTTCAGAGCGCATCCGCACCAGCCACATCAATGCCGAAGGGTTGGCAATCACGCTCTCGGCCAGCAGTTCTACTGCAGGCCGCATCTCCTGCAACGTGATGCTGCGATCGGCGGCAATATCGTCAACCAGTTTATTGAGAACCTCATCCGTATGCATAACCAGATTGCGTGCATGGACAATCTCCTGCGCAATCGGATTTTCTTCTTGATAAATGACCAGCGTGACCGACTTGGGCAGATAGTCGGACCGCCGGCGGTATGAGCGTTTCTGCGCGATGCCTGATCGTATGGCGCCCATCTTATGCCTGCGATGATGTTCGCGCCATTGTTGGAAGTGCTCTATCCAGTTCAGCGGCGCAAAAATGACATCGCGCGGATACAAGGACTGAATCAGTTGACTGAACTGCAGGCTGGAAGGAGGCACCAGTGCACTGGTATGCGCGGCCTTGCTTGCAGTCTGCCGGTCTGAGGATGCAGCACCATCCTGTGTCGCTGCATAGCGCAAATAATAAGGAGCAGGTTGCGACTTCTGGAGCGGCTTTCGATAGCGTGAACCAGCGCTATCCGGTCGCGCCACGGCACTTGCTTCAAAAGAGGCTTTGGGCGCATGCCCGAGCATTGTCCGACACCTGGCGTAGACCCGAGAAAGCAAAGATGCCTCCAGCGCTGCCAACGGTGCCGAGGCATAGACCATGCGTAAAGCCGGATCACGATCATCTGCCAAGATATCCTGTGGCGCAGAGGGCTCATGCAGGATATCCCACGGCAAATGTGACAAGGCAGTATTTGCACTACGACTGGGATCGATAACCAGTTCGCGCACCAAGGACCGCAGCGCACCCCAATCCAGAGGATCGACCAGCAAAAATCCCTGCAGCATGAAGGATGTTTGCGTCCACGGACGGTCAAGTTCGGAGATGAACATGCCCAAGCGCAAATCATCGACGCTGATACGCAACGATTGACGCAATTTTCTAGGCTGTGGAATCACATTCCGACCCGGGTGCTTAACTTATTTTAGGCGCTGACATATCGCAGTCGTGGCAGCAGATTGATTCAATGTATAGAAATGCAAGCCTGGCGCACCACCGGCCAGCAAGCGTTGACATAGTTGCGTGACGACATCCAATCCGAAAGCACGGATGGAGTCCGAATCATCACCATAACTCGCCAGTTTCAGGCGTACCCAGCGAGGAATTTCCGTACCGCACATCTCGGAGAAACGCATTAACTGAGTGTAATTCGTAATTGGCATGATGCCTGCGATGACAGGAACATCAACACCGATTTTATGCGCCTCGTCGACAAACTGGAAATAAGCATCTGCATTATAAAAATACTGCGTGATGGCCGAATTGGCACCGGCTTGCACCTTACGTGCAAAATTGCGTAAATCATCCTGAGGCGATTTTGCCTGGGGATGCATTTCCGGATAAGCAGCCACATCGATATTGAACCAATCCCCGGTTTCGGCACGGATGAATTCAACCAACTCACTGGCGTAACGGAACTCTCCTGCCGAGCCATAACCGCTGGGCAAATCCCCGCGCAAGGCAACCAGGCGACGAATGCCATGCGACTTGAACTCGGACAGTATCGCGCGTATCGATTCACGCGAACTGCCGACGCAAGATAAATGAGGAGCGGCAACATGCCCTTCACTCTGAATCTCGACGACAGTATCCAACGTGCCTTTTTGGGTGGAACCACCAGCGCCAAAAGTTACTGAAAAATATTTTGGCGCAAGTTCGACCAATTTTGCGCGCGTCACACGCAACTTCTCCACGCCTTCCGGCGTTTTAGGAGGGAAAAATTCAACGCTGAAATTCTGTTGGTACATTTATCTCTTTAGCAAAATAGCGGACAAAGCCCACGAAATGATGCTGTAAAGCAGCGCACCGCCAACAGCAGCCCAAAAACCGGCAACATGAAAGCCATCAACCAAGTGTGCAACCGCCCAGAACATCAGCCCATTGATGACGAAAATGAACAAGCCCATACTCAACACAGTCACTGGCAATGTCAGCAAGACAAAAATAGGCCGGATCAGTGTATTCACCAGACCCAGCACCAGAGCAGCGATCAATGCAGCAAGAACATTATCGACCTGCACTGAATGCATCAGGTAAGGTAAGGCCAATAATGCTGCTGCGTTAATTATCCAGGAGACCAGTAATAACATGTTGCCTTTCTGCAATTAAATACTGCGCTTGATATGACATTCGTTGCGAAAGCCCATCAAACATGCAATGCCATCTATATGTATGCGGCACTAACTGCTGCAAATAAATACTCATTGCAGCAATGCTGTTGCGACAATGCTGGCCGGTACCGGCTCAGCATTGTCGCAGCCAGATCTATTTAATAACGATAATGATCCGGCTTATAAGGGCCAGTCTTCTGCACTCCGATGTAAGCAGCCTGCTCATCAGTCAATACTGTCAGTTGTGCATTAAGCTTTTTCAGCTGCAAGCGGGCGACCTTTTCGTCCAGATGCTTGGGCAAAGTATAAACACCAACCGGATAAGCCGCCGTATTCGCAAACAATTCAATCTGCGCAATGGTCTGATTCGCAAACGAAGAGCTCATCACATAGGATGGGTGACCTGTGCCACAGCCCAGATTCACCAACCGGCCTTCCGCCAGCAGGATAATGCGCTTGCCATCAGGGAAAATGATGTGATCGACTTGCGGCTTGATATTTTCCCAAGTGTATTGCTTGAGCGATGCAACGTCGATTTCATTGTCGAAATGACCAATATTGCAGACAATCGCCTGATCCTTCATCTTCACCAGATGTTCGTGGGTCAGGATGTGGTAGTTGCCGGTGCAAGTCACAAAAATATCACCATGCTCAGCTGCATAATCCATGGTCACTACGCGGTAGCCCTCCATTGCCGCCTGTAATGCGCAAATCGGATCAATTTCCGTGACCCACACTTGTGCTGACAAGGCGCGCAAAGCCTGTGCCGAACCTTTGCCCACATCGCCATAGCCGGCAACGATCGCCACCTTGCCTGCAATCATCACATCGGTGGCGCGCTTGATGCCATCAACCAGCGATTCGCGGCAACCGTACAGGTTATCGAATTTGGATTTGGTGACGGAATCATTGACATTAATCGCCGGGAAGGCAAGTTTGCCGTCCTTGTGCATCTGATACAGACGATGTACGCCGGTCGTGGTTTCTTCCGTTACACCCTTGATTTCAGCAAGACGGCTGGAATACCAGCCGGGCTGGGTCGCCAGACGCTTCTTGATTGAGTTGAAAAGACAGATTTCTTCCTCTGATGCTGGATTAGCCAGTACCGAAGCATCTTGTTCGGCACGCGTGCCCAAGTGCAGCAGCAAAGTTGCATCGCCACCGTCATCCAGGATCATGTTGGCATACTGGGTCTGGCCCTGCGCACCACTGGTCCACTCAAAAATGCGGTGCGTAAATTCCCAGTAGTCATCCAGCGACTCGCCCTTGAAAGCGAATACCGGCGTACCGGCAGCAGCAATTGCAGCAGCAGCGTGGTCTTGCGTAGAGTAGATATTGCACGACGCCCAGCGCACTTCGGCGCCCAGCGCTTCCAGTGTATGGATCAATACGGCAGTCTGAATCGTCATGTGGATCGAACCGGCGATGCGCGCACCTTTCAGCGGCTGCGCTGCGGCGAATTCTTCACGGATTGCCATCAGGCCAGGCATTTCCGTTTCGGCGATCTTGATTTCTTTGTTTCCCCAATTTGCCAAGCTAATGTCGGCAACGAGGTAATCCTGATGGTTTTTGAGTATGGCGTTCATCACGCCCTCCTTTCATGTTGAAAAAAGTAACGTGAGCGCAGTTGCGGGAAAATTGACACCAAGCCTGATGTTATTTACTAGAAGTAAACAGCACTGCAACGCTCCTTGGATCGGAAATTATATCGCATATGAAAAGCCCGTGGACCATATTCGGTACACGGACTCGATGACAACACAGATTAGTTACTGCTTGACGGTAGCTTGAGCAGTTTCCTTGACGATTAACCAGCGCCCACCAATCTCTTCCCACTCCAGGGTTTTCTGCACCACATCCTGATAAGATGGCGAACGATAACTTTGAAGGAATGTGGTGCTAGCCCGTTTCTGGTCACGTATGACAATCTTGATGTCAGTGATGTTGAAATCGATTTTCTTGGCATCCGCAATACGCGCCTTGCGTTGAGCGATCCACGCCTCATGACTTACATTCTTGGCCGGCACGTACGTCTCAGAGTAAGAGTCGATATATCCTTGAACATTACGATTAGCCCAGGAATCGCTCCACCCTTTCAACGCCAGCGTAATCGCTCTTTGCTGAGTGGAGTCAGGCTCCATGGCTGCAGGAGCGAGGATTTTTTCAGGCGTGGTAGTAACAGGTGACGCGGATTCCGCCACCAGTTCCTGTGCCCGCGCATTCAGCGCCCCTTTGTCAGCCACATACAATTGAGGAGCTTCAGCCGGACAATTTTCAATAGCGTCAGCTGTGTCATTTTGATTGCCCGACTCAGAAAGCGCACCAGCCTCACGCGTCAAGCCCAACGCCCCATACAATGCGCCCATTCCAGCATGGGTTCTCGCATAGGCGATCATCAGATCGTATTCCGCATTGACATAAGAACGCTTGGCCTGAAACAATTCGTTTTCCGTATCCAGCAGGTCCAGCAAAGAGCGCTGCCCAATATCAAATTGTTTACGGTAGGCATCGCGCGCCTTCTCGATCGATAGCTGATGCTGATCCAGATACGCTAACTGCTCGGTCAATTTGCGCGTATCGTTGTAAGCGATTGCCAGCGTCTGCCGCACATCACGACAAGCCTTATCACGCTGATCCTGTGCGACATTGAGTTGATCCGCATATTGGCGTACGCGCGATTGATCACTCAAACCATTGAACAGATTCCAGGTCATCACCACTTCAGCGGTATTGTTATTGCTACTACCGCTGATGCCATCAACATTATTTCCACGATCCGCACGAAGCCGGAAGTCAAACCTTGGTTGGTAAGATGCACGACGGGCTCTTACCGAGCTATCGGCAGAACGGATATTTTCGATTGCAGCCAGCAATGCAGGATGATGTTTCGTTGCCACAATCAATGCCGCATTTATGTCGGTAGGCATGCCATTGGTCAAGGCAGTTGGCATCTCCAGATCCTTGCCCGGGAGCACCCCGACAAGGCGCTGGAAACGGGCGCTTACATCATGCAAATTTGAGGTTTCCGTCAGCAAATTCGCTTCGGCCAAGGCAACACGACCGGAAATCTGCTCCAAGTCCACCCGACGGCCTACGCCAGCTTGAGCTTTACGCTGGATCTGCTCAAAAACTGAGCGATGTCGAACATAATTTTCTTCTGCCATACTGACCAGTGCGCGATAGCGCAACACATCGGAATAAGCACGCACAACTTCCAGGGCCACATTTTCTGATGTGTCATATAACTCAAACAAACGTACTTGTCGCGCATGATCAAGACGTTTGACATCGTTACGCGTAGCAAAACCATCATAGAGCATCTGCGTCAGTGTGAGTGCAGTGGAGTTGCGATTGAAATTCAAATGCTGAATAGAATCTTCACGCTTTTCATGCCCCGCACCTGCTGCAAGGTCAAGACGCGGCAAATATGCACCTGACGCCACACTCCGCTCACTATTGGCAGCCTCGAATGCATGCCAGCGAGACAAAACCTCCGGATTAGACAAAACAGCCTGCTGAGCAGACCCCCTCAAGGTCTGCGTTTGCGCACTCACACACAGAGGCACGAACAAGATACTCAAGCACCAAGCTATTTTTCGCATTTGCATATATTCTGTACATTCATTGTTATTGAACAACCATCTGAGCGGAAAATAACAGAAAAAAATGAACTAAAACAAGAATTTGACAAAAAATAACAAAAAAATAACAACAACATTTCCACTTGGAAATTCAGCCTTCATCAAAACAGTTATCTTGGTCAAGAATCTTCGTCAATTCTATTGTTTGCTTACGCAAATGCTGCTGGCATTGTCAGCAGCCATATTGCTGCCGGCCGCAGCACTCGATATGAGCCGCCTGCAAGCAACCATGCGCAACCTGGGCGGCAACCCGCAATCGCTTTTCACCTGGCAAAAACTATTGCAAGACCATCAGGAATCCTCTGCAGAAGATAAGTTGCGACGCGTTAATGAGTTTTTCAATCGCCGGATTGAGTTTGGTGTCGATCAGGAAATATGGGGACAATCCGATTATTGGGCGACCCCCATGGAAACGCTGGCCAAGGGCAAAGGAGACTGCGAGGATTATGTCATCGCCAAGTACTTCACCTTGCTCAACTTGAACATTCCTGACACACAGCTACGCCTGATTTATGTCAAGGCTCGCATTGGTGGTCCGGCGAGCGGCATTCAGCAAGCGCACATGGTCCTCGCTTACTATGCTGCCCCCGATGCTGAGCCGCTGATCTTAGACAACCTGATCACAGAAATCCGGCCAGCTGGGCGCCGCCTTGATTTGCAACCAATATTTAGCTTTAACAGTCAAGGTATCTTTGCAGGGACTGCTGCCAATGCCGCCCCTAGCCCAGGTGGCACCGCCCGCCTGACACGCTGGCAGGACTTGTTGCAACGTGCCCGCCACGAGGGTTTTGATTGAGCCGGCTGTAAAATATTACGTAAATAATGAAGGAATCGACATGTCGATGTACCGCCAACTTTGGCTTGCTTTAATCCTCAGCACCCTGCTGGCGCTGATCGGTAGCCTATTCGCCTCGACTCTCAACGCTCGCATTTATTTGCAGGAACAGTTGCGAATGAAAAATACTGACAATGCAACCGTACTGGCACTCTCACTGAGCCAGAGAAATATCGACGCCGTTGAACTGGAGCTGACGATTGCCGCCCTGTTCGATAGTGGGCACTACGAATCAATACGCATCACAGATCCTCTTGGTAAGCAGATCGTGCAACGACTCGCCCCGCCCGAACAATATGGCGTACCCGACTGGTTTATCAAAAAACTTCCACTTAACTCCCCGCCGGGAGAAGCTCAGATTAGCAATGGCTGGAAACAAGTCGGCACGGTTTCAATCGTAAGTAATAGCCGTTTTGCTTATCAGGCATTATGGAAATCAACACTCGAAATGATCTCTGCCTTAGCCATTGCGGGTCTGATTGGCTGCTATCTTGGAACGCTGATACTGCGTCGTCTAAAGCGGCCACTCGATGCAGTCATCGAGCAGGCGCGGGCCATTACCGAACGGCGCTTTGTTACCACACCGGAGCCCAAAGTTCCGGAACTACGCCAGCTTTCGTCTGCGATGAATTCCATGGTAACGCTGCTGAAAACGATGTTTGCTGACGAAGCAGTACGACTGGAAGCCATGCGCAAGGAAGCCAATAGCGACCCACTGACCGGACTGGCCAACCGCAATCATTTCATGGCGCAACTACACGCAACAGTTGCAACAGAAGATACGGTCGCAGGCAGCCTGATATTCGTGCGTTTGGCACAACTGGCGGAACTGAACCGGAAACTGGGCCGGGATACGACCGATATGCTATTGAAAACCATTGGGAAAGTGATTGAGGATTATGCCCAGCGCCTTCCTGATGGAATGGCTGCACGCCTGAACGGAGCGGATTTCGGTCTTCTTTTGCATCATTCCGAACCACGCCCGATTGCTGAGGCCTTGCTGCAATCTATTTTGAAAGAAACATCACAGCACATTGACAGCACTGCCGCCGCCTTTATCGGCGTAGGAAAATTTCACTTTGGCTTGGATATCAGCGCCCTGCTAACACAAGTTGATACCGCACTGGCAAGCGCTGAGTCCGAGGGTGTAAGTGCTGTCCGCGAGGCACCTCCGCTCGACATTGAAGATGCACCACGAAGTACCGAACAATGGGCCAATCTGATCAATCGCGCACTGGAACAGCATTGGGCACGTCTGGCCTCATACCCGGTAGTCTATTTTTCAGGACAAATCAGCCACCGTGAAGCACCGTTGCGCCTGATGTTCGGTGGCGAATGGTTCCCAGCCGGGCGTTTCCTCCCAATAGCAGAACGCCTTGGAATGACAAGCAGACTTGATCTTGCAGCAGTGGCGCTCGGTCTCGATGAGTTGACTCGCAATAAAGATATCCCCGGTATAGCAGTGAATCTCTCTGCCCGCTCCATACAAGATGAAACATTCCGTCAGCAATTGCGCTCACTGATCGACTCACGACCCGGCCTCAGTCAACGCTTGTGGCTGGAAATCCCTGAAAATGGCGCTCTTGCAAATCTCGACACATTCCGTGTCTTTTGCCAAGAAATGCACTCCAGCGGATGCCAACTCGGACTGGAACACTTCGGCCGTCAATTCAGCCAGATTGGACTGATACAAGACCTGAAACTTAACTACATCAAGATCGATGCCAGTTTTATTCGTGATATTGACAGTAATGTCGGCAATCAGGCTTTCCTCAGAGGGCTAGCCCATATCGCACACAACATGGGCTTACAAGTTTTTGCAGAAGGGGTCATGCACAGCGCAGAGCTGCAAATACTAAGCAGCCTTGGCTTTGATGGTGCTACAGGGCCTGCAGTACAAGATACTGCACCGGTGCGTGATACTGACCTTCTAGACCCTATTGCATGAAGAACGGCCTGGAGGGACATTCCGGCTCCTCCTACACTTCAAGGCGGGGTAAACAACTACACCGCACTTGATATGACAAACTGGGACGATGCACATTACTGCGCGCAGAGTCGACTACAGAAGTCTTGTAATACTATTCTGGCTTTTAATACTCATAATCAAACGTGATAAAGCCGGACTAGTAAATTGCCCGGCTTTATATTCAACAACGGTATCCGAACATCATCGATTAATCCACGATCAATTTACCTTTATTCAATAGATCCTGAATGATCGCCTGGTCAGTCATCAAAGTACCACCCAGTGTCAGATCGACACTTTGCAGGACAATTGTCTGCTCGACAGCGCCCGTTGCGTCGGCGTTAACGCTGATGGTTGTATTGCCTCCGCCGGTCGTGAAGTGCAGGTAGTTGGTCAGGTTGCCCACATTGTTGTTGCCATGCAACTCGCCAACCAGCAGCGCCCTCAGATCGAGCGCATCGGTTCCGGCAACGGTACCAAAGCCTTGCACAGTATCCGTTCCGGTTTCACCCAGACGCCAGCGAATCACATCGGTTCCGGCACCGCCAATGAGGGTGTCGTTGCCGGCCCCACCGATCAGGACATCATTCCCGGCGGCACCGTCCAACGTATCATTGCCGGCCGTGCCAAGCAGCCAGTCATCGCTGGCCGTGCCGACAGCATGGTCGGCCTTGACATTGTGCGAGTCGCTGGCGGCGCCTCCACCAACCGATTCGGTAGCCGTAACGCTGGCCGTGATGCCGTTAATCTGACCATCCGTCAGCGCGGTCGCCGAGGCCATGGTGATCTGGTGCCCCTCGACGACCGTGGCTGCGCCACTGGTAACAGTAACCGGCGTGCCGGTCGTGGCATCGGTCAATGTTACTCCGACTGGGATACCCGTCAGACCGATGGACGAAAGCGACTCGCTACCATCGGTATCATTGAGATACGCCTCAGTGTTCAAGGTATAGCGATACTCTCCGCTATTGATCGTCAGATTGTCGAATCTGACTGCCGAATCGTTGTCGAAGGAATAGAAACCGACCTCGTGGAGTGCCGGCGCGGTCGTCGCCCCTCCCGCGACCGAGCCATAGGTGTAGTTCAGATTGGCGGTGACGCCACTGCTCAGGTCATTGGCGGCCACAGTGATGCCGGTATTGCTGACCGCGATGCTCAGATTGAACCAGTCGTCGCCAGCAAAGCTGGCCGTCGCTAGATCGATCGGTACACCACCCACGATCTGGACCACCGACAACTGCTGGTACTGACCAGGATAGGAATTGAATAGGCTGCCTGCCGGAGCGTATTCCGCACTTGGATTCTCCCAACGTGCCAGGAAATAGTTGTTCGCGTCGACATACCCGAACACGAAACCAATACCATTTGCCTGCGTGGAAGTCGCATCGGCATTCATCTGCACGGTGATGACGTAATTCGTCAATGCCTTCTCGCCCGCCGTCAAATTAGCGCCGGTATATTGCAGCATCCCCTGTGCATCGTCCGAACCACTGCCACCCACCTGGTTATATGTCGCCGAGGCAGTACCATCAGCCCCGCTAGCAGCTTGCACTGTCCATTTGCTGCCGAAGTTTCCAACTTCGGTGGTATTTGTACCGGTCTGACCAGCCCAGGCAACCGTGTTGAACAACTGCGCCTCGGTTTGCGTCTTTCCATTGCCTCCGGATACTTCCGCGAAGGTATTTCCAAAGAGAGCCGTGTGCGTCCAGCCGATGCGATCGCCGTCATTAAAGTTGTCACCTAAGAGGTTCGTACTCGATGCAACCATCCCATTGGCGCTGACATGCGCATAGACCGTCGGCGCATGGCGCTGTCGTCCAGGTTGGTTTCATTGAGCGTGATCGTCGCAGCCGTGCTGTTGCCTGCGGCGTCTAACGCCGTCACGCTGTAAGTGCCGCTGTTGCTGCCTTGCTCAAAGTCGTTGACGGCCGAGGCCGCGCCGGCTGCTGTGAGCGTGATCGCGCCGCTGTTGCTGATTTGGTAGAAACCGTCTGCGCTGGTGTTGCTGCCGGTGGCGGTGAAGCGGTAGCCGGTCACGCCGACGTTGTCGCTGGCGGCGACGTTGGCCACCGTGCTGCCGGCGGCGCTGTTTTCTGCGTAGCTGAAGCTTTGCGCGGCAATCACCGGCGCGCTGTCGTCCAGGTTGGTTTCATTGAGCGTGATCGTCGCAGCCGTGCTGTTGCCTGCGGCGTCTAACGCCGTCACGCTGTAAGTGCCGCTGTTGCTGCCTTGCTCAAAGTCGTTGACGGCCGAGGCCGCGCCGGCTGCTGTGAGCGTGATCGCGCCGCTGTTGCTGATTTGGTAGAAACCGTCTGCGCTGGTGTTGCTGCCGGTGGCGGTGAAGCGGTAGCCGGTCACGCCGACGTTGTCGCTGGCGGCGACGTTGGCCACCGTGCTGCCGGCGGCGCTGTTTTCTGCGTAGCTGAAGCTTTGCGCGGCAATCACCGGCGCGCTGTCGTCCAGGTTGGTTTCATTGAGCGTGATCGTCGCAGCCGTGCTGTTGCCTGCGGCGTCTAACGCCGTCACGCTGTAAGTGCCGCTGTTGCTGCCTTGCTCAAAGTCGTTGACGGCCGAGGCCGCGCCGGCTGCTGTGAGCGTGATCGCGCCGCTGTTGCTGATTTGGTAGAAACCGTCTGCGCTGGTGTTGCTGCCGGTGGCGGTGAAGCGGTAGCCGGTCACGCCGACGTTGTCGCTGGCGGCGACGTTGGCCACCGTGCTGCCGGCGGCGCTGTTTTCTGCGTAGCTGAAGCTTTGCGCGGCAATCACCGGCGCGCTGTCGTCCAGGTTGGTTTCATTGAGCGTGATCGTCGCAGCCGTGCTGTTGCCTGCGGCGTCTAACGCCGTCACGCTGTAAGTGCCGCTGTTGCTGCCTTGCTCAAAGTCGTTGACGGCCGAGGCCGCGCCGGCTGCTGTGAGCGTGATCGCGCCGCTGTTGCTGATTTGGTAGAAACCGTCTGCGCTGGTGTTGCTGCCGGTGGCGGTGAAGCGGTAGCCGGTCACGCCGACGTTGTCGCTGGCGGCGACGTTGGCCACCGTGCTGCCGGCGGCGCTGTTTTCTGCGTAGCTGAAGCTTTGCGCGGCAATCACCGGCGCGCTGTCGTCCAGGTTGGTTTCATTGAGCGTGATCGTCGCAGCCGTGCTGTTGCCTGCGGCGTCTAACGCCGTCACGCTGTAAGTGCCGCTGTTGCTGCCTTGCTCAAAGTCGTTGACGGCCGAGGCCGCGCCGGCTGCTGTGAGCGTGATCGCGCCGCTGTTGCTGATTTGGTAGAAACCGTCTGCGCTGGTGTTGCTGCCGGTGGCGGTGAAGCGGTAGCCGGTCACGCCGACGTTGTCGCTGGCGGCGACGTTGGCCACCGTGCTGCCGGCGGCGCTGTTTTCTGCGTAGCTGAAGCTTTGCGCGGCAATCACCGGCGCGCTGTCGTCCAGGTTGGTTTCATTGAGCGTGATCGTCGCAGCCGTGCTGTTGCCTGCGGCGTCTAACGCCGTCACGCTGTAAGTGCCGCTGTTGCTGCCTTGCTCAAAGTCGTTGACGGCCGAGGCCGCGCCGGCTGCTGTGAGCGTGATCGCGCCGCTGTTGCTGATTTGGTAGAAACCGTCTGCGCTGGTGTTGCTGCCGGTGGCGGTGAAGCGGTAGCCGGTCACGCCGACGTTGTCGCTGGCGGCGACGTTGGCCACCGTGCTGCCGGCGGCGCTGTTTTCTGCGTAGCTGAAGCTTTGCGCGGCAATCACCGGCGCGCTGTCGTCCAGGTTGGTTTCATTGAGCGTGATCGTCGCAGCCGTGCTGTTGCCTGCGGCGTCTAACGCCGTCACGCTGTAAGTGCCGCTGTTGCTGCCTTGCTCAAAGTCGTTGACGGCCGAGGCCGCGCCGGCTGCTGTGAGCGTGATCGCGCCGCTGTTGCTGATTTGGTAGAAACCGTCTGCGCTGGTGTTGCTGCCGGTGGCGGTGAAGCGGTAGCCGGTCACGCCGACGTTGTCGCTGGCGGCGACGTTGGCCACCGTGCTGCCGGCGGCGCTGTTTTCTGCGTAGCTGAAGCTTTGCGCGGCAATCACCGGCGCGCTGTCGTCCAGGTTGGTTTCATTGAGCGTGATAGTCGCAGCCGTGCTGTTGCCTGCGGCGTCTAACGCCGTCACGCTGTAAGTGCCGCTGTTGCTGCCTTGCTCAAAGTCGTTGACGGCCGAGGCCGCGCCGGCTGCTGTGAGCGTGATCGCGCCGCTGTTGCTGATTTGGTAGAAACCGTCTGCGCTGGTGTTGCTGCCGGTGGCGGTGAAGCGGTAGCCGGTCACGCCGACTTGTCGCTGGCGGCGACGTTGGCCACGTGCTGCCGGCGGCGCTGTTTTCTGCGTAGCTGAAGCGCGGCAACAGGTGTAACATTGATTGCCACAGTATCGGCATCGGTCGCAGTACTGTCGCTCGTACTAATGGAGAGTTGTGCAGAACCACTGTAATCACCGGTTGGCTTGAAGGACAGGCCATTCAGAGCACCGTTGATGGCCGCGGCCGTACCAACGATCGTCACTGTCCCGGTATCGTCACCACTAATAGTGGCACCAGCAAAAGCGACCACCGACAAAGTCCCGTGAGTGACCATAAGCGTAGTGGTCAGCGTACCGCCGTCCACATCAGCTACCGACAAGGCGTTGCCATTGGCTACGCTGAACACGCGAGCCACGTCTTCCGCGGTGCTTTGCGCACCAGGCACGGTGTTGACCGGCGGGTCGTTGACCGCCGTGACAGTGACCGTGACATTGGCCGTTTCGATAACGCCGCCGGAGGTCACGGTGTAGCTAAAGGCCGGTGCGGTGCCGTTGAAATTAGCCGCCGGTGCGAAGTCCAGGGTGCCGTCTGCCTTGAGCGTGACCGTGCCGTTGGCAACAGCCACCGTGCCGCCTACCGCGATGGCGCTGCCGTTAATTGCAGTGATCGTGTGACCTGCGTTTTCAAAACTGTCGTTGGCATTGACGTTGATGTTGACTGTCGTGTCTTCATTGGTGGTGATCACATCGTTGACGATGTCGACCACTGGTGTAACGGTAATGGCTACGGTATCGACGTCGCTGAGAGTCCCGTCGCTTGTGCTCAGGGTCAGCGTCGCGCTGCCGTTGTAGTCAGCGGCAGGCGCAAAGCTCAGTCCGTTCAACGCACCATTGATGGCCGCTGCAGTGCCGCTGATGGTGACGCTGCCGCTGCCGTTGTTGGTGATGGTGGCGCCGGCAAAAGCACCCGCCGTGAGCACGCCGTTACCAATGCTGACAGTAGTGGTCAGCGTACCGCCGTCCACATCAGCTACCGACAAGGCGTTGCCATTGGCTACGCTGAACACGCGAGCCACGTCTTCCGCGGTGCTTTGCGCACCAGGTACGGTGTTGACCGGCAGGTCGTTGACACCACGGCGCGTCGTTGACGTTCGGACCGACCGTGACTGTCACGCTGGCGCTGCTGCTGCCGCCCTGACCGTCGCTGATGCTGTAGGTGAAGCTGTCGTCGCCGACATAGTTCGGGTTCGGGGTGTAGACCGGGTTGCCGCTGACCGGGTCGATGGCGACCGTGCCGTGGCTGCCTTGGCTCACCGCGGTGACCGTCAGCGCATCGTTGTCCGGGTCGCTGTCGTTGCCGCGGACCGCGATCGTCACCGGCGTGTCTTCGCCGGTGCTGACCGCGTCGGCATTGGCCACCGGCGCGTCGTTGACGTTCGGACCGACCGTGACTGTCACGCTGGCGCTGCTGCTGCCGCCCTGACCGTCGCTGATGCTGTAGGTGAAGCTGTCGTCGCCGACATAGTTCGGGTTCGGGGTGTAGACCGGGTTGCCGCTGACCGGGTCGATGGCGACCGTGCCGTGGCTGCCTTGGCTCACCGCGGTGACCGTCAGCGCATCGTTGTCCGGGTCGCTGTCGTTGCCGCGGACCGCGATCGTCACCGGCGTGTCTTCGCCGGTGCTGACCGCGTCGGCATTGGCCACCGGCGCGTCGTTGACGTTCGGACCGACCGTGACTGTCACGCTGGCGCTGCTGCTGCCGCCCTGACCGTCGCTGATGCTGTAGGTGAAGCTGTCGTCGCCGACATAGTTCGGGTTCGGGGTGTAGACCGGGTTGCCGCTGACCGGGTCGATGGCGACCGTGCCGTGGCTGCCTTGGCTCACCGCGGTGACCGTCAGCGCATCGTTGTCCGGGTCGCTGTCGTTGCCGCGGACCGCGATCGTCACCGGCGTGTCTTCGCCGGTGCTGACCGCGTCGGCATTGGCCACCGGCGCGTCGTTGACGTTCGGACCGACCGTGACTGTCACGCTGGCGCTGCTGCTGCCGCCCTGACCGTCGCTGATGCTGTAGGTGAAGCTGTCGTCGCCGACATAGTTCGGGTTCGGGGTGTAGACCGGGTTGCCGCTGACCGGGTCGATGGCGACCGTGCCGTGGCTGCCTTGGCTCACCGCGGTGACCGTCAGCGCATCGTTGTCCGGGTCGCTGTCGTTGCCGCGGACCGCGATCGTCACCGGCGTGTCTTCGCCGGTGCTGACCGCGTCGGCATTGGCCACCGGCGCGTCGTTGACGTTCGGACCGACCGTGACTGTCACGCTGGCGCTGCTGCTGCCGCCCTGACCGTCGCTGATGCTGTAGGTGAAGCTGTCGTCGCCGACATAGTTCGGGTTCGGGGTGTAGACCGGGTTGCCGCTGACCGGGTCGATGGCGACCGTGCCGTGGCTGCCTTGGCTCACCGCGGTGACCGTCAGCGCATCGTTGTCCGGGTCGCTGTCGTTGCCGCGGACCGCGATCGTCACCGGCGTGTCTTCGCCGGTGCTGACCGCGTCGGCATTGGCCACCGGCGCGTCGTTGACGTTCGGACCGACCGTGACTGTCACGCTGGCGCTGCTGCTGCCGCCCTGACCGTCGCTGATGCTGTAGGTGAAGCTGTCGTCGCCGACATAGTTCGGGTTCGGGGTGTAGACCGGGTTGCCGCTGACCGGGTCGATGGCGACCGTGCCGTGGCTGCCTTGGCTCACCGCGGTGACCGTCAGCGCATCGTTGTCCGGGTCGCTGTCGTTGCCGCGGACCGCGATCGTCACCGGCGTGTCTTCGCCGGTGCTGACCGCGTCGGCATTGGCCACCGGCGCGTCGTTGACGTTCGGACCGACCGTGACTGTCACGCTGGCGCTGCTGCTGCCGCCCTGACCGTCGCTGATGCTGTAGGTGAAGCTGTCGTCGCCGATATAGTTCGGGTCGGGGTGTAGACCGGGTTGCCGCTGACCGGGTCGATGGCGACCGTGCCGTGGCTGCCTTGGCTCACCGCGGTGACCGTCAGCGCATCGTTGTCCGGGTCGCTGTCGTTGCCGCGGACCGCGATCGTCACCGGCGTGTCTTCGCCGGTGCTGACCGCGTCGGCATTGGCCACCGGCGCGTCGTTGACGTTCGGACCGACCGTGACTGTCACGCTGGCGCTGCTGCTGCCGCCCTGGCCGTCGCTGATGCGTGTAGGTGAAGCTGTCGTCGCCGATATAGTTCGGCGCCGGCGTGTAGACCGGGTTGCCGCTGACCGGGTCGATGGCGACCGTGCCGTGGCTGCCTTGGCTCACCGCGGTGACCGTCAGCGCATCGTTGTCCGGGTCGCTGTCGTTGCCGCAGGCACCGCGATCGTCACCGGCGTGTCTTCGCCGGTGCTGACGGCGTCGGCATTGGCCACCGGCGCGTCGTTGACGTTCGGACCGACCGTGACTGTCACGCGTGGCGCTGCTCGCTGCCGCCCTGACCGTCGCTGATGGTGTAGGTGAAGCTGTCGGCGCCGTTGTAGTTCGGCGTCGGGGTGTAGGTCACGGGTTGCCGTCGACCGGTCGATGGCGACCGTGCCGTGGCTGCCTTGGCTCACCGCGGTGACCGTCAGCGCATCGCCGTCCGGGTCGCTGTCGTTGCCGCGGCACCGTCGATCGTCACCGCGCGTGTCTTCGCCGGTGCTGACCGCGTCGGCATTGGCCACCGGCGCGTCGTTGACTCGGATCGACCGTGACTGTCACCGTGGCGCTGCTGCTGCCGCCATTGCCGTCGCTGATGCGTGTAGGTGAAGCTGTCGGCGCCGTTATAGTTCGGCGTCCGGCGTGTAGGTGACCGGGTTGCCGTTGACCGGGTCGACGGCGACCGTGCCGTGGCTGCCTTGGCTCACCGCGGTGACCGTCAGCGTATCGCCGTCCGGGTCGCTGTCGTTGCCCAGGACCGCTGATCGTCACCGGCGTGTCTTCGTCGGTGCTGCCGCGTCGTCATTGGCCACCGGCGCATCGTTGACGCTCTGACGGTGACGTTCACCGTCGCGCTGTCGCTGCTGCCGCCGTTGCCGTCGCTGATGCGTGTAGGTGAAGCTGTCGGCGCCGTTGTAGTTCGGCGCCGGCGTGTAGGTCAGGGTGCCGTCGGCGTTGATGGTCGACCGTGCCGTGGCTGCCGCTGGCTCACCGCGGTGACCGTCAGCGTATCGCCGTCCGGGTCGCTGTCGTTGCCGCAGGCACGTCGATCGTCACCGGCGTGTCTTCGTCGGTGCTCGCCGCGTCGTGCATTGGCCACCGGCGCATCGTTGACGCTCGGTCGACCGTGACTGTCACGCGTGGCGGTGTCGCTGCCGCCGTTGCCGTCGCTGATGCGTGTAGGTGAAGCTGTCGGCGCCGTTGATAGTTCGCGTCCGGCGTGTAGGCCGAGGCTGCCGTCCGACCGGTCGATGGTCGACCGTGCCGTGGCCGCCGTGGCTCACCGCGGTGACCGTCAGCGTATCGCCGTCCGGGTCGCTGTCGTTGCCGCAGGCACGCGCGATCGTCACCGGCGTGTCTTCGTCGGTCGCTGACCGCGTCGTGCATTGGCCACCGGCGCATCGTTGACGCTCGGTCGACCGTGACTGTCACCGTCGCGCTGTCGCTGCCGCCGTTGCCGTCGCTGATGGTGTAGGTGAAGCTGTCGGCGCCGTTGATAGTTCGGCGTCCGGCGTGTAGACCGAGCGTGCCGCTCCGGCGTCGATGGCGACCGTGCCATGGCTGCCCTGGCTCACCGCGGTGACCGTCAGCGTATCGCCGTCCGGGTCGCTGTCGTTGCCCAGACCGCGATCGTCACCGGCGTGTCTTCGTCCGTCGCTGCCCGCGTCGTGCATTGGCCACCGGCTCATCGTTGACGTCGGATCGACCGTGATGTCACGCGTTGCGCTGTCGCTGCCGCCCTGACCGTCGCTGATGGTGTAGGTGAAGCTGTCGGCGCCGATGATAGTTCGGCGTCCGGCGTGTAGACCGGGTTGCCGCTGACCGGGTCGATGGCGACCGTGCCGTGGCTGCCCTGGCTCACCGCGGTGACCGTCAGCGTATCGCCGTCCGGGTCGCTGTCGTTGCCCAGGACCGCGATCGTCACCGGCGTGTCTTCGTGGTGCTGCCGCGTCGTCATTGGCCACCGGCGCGTCGTTGACGCTCGGACTGACCGTGACAGTCACGCTGGCGCTGCCGTGCCGCCCTTGCCGTCGCTGATGGTGTAGGTGAAGCTGTCGGCGCCGTTGATAGTTCGGCGTCCGGCGTGTAGACCGGGTTGCCGTTGACCGGGTCGATGGCGACCGTGCCGTGGCTGCCTGGGTCACCGCGGTGACCGTCAGCGTATCGCCGTCCGGGTCGCTGTCGTTGCCGCAGGACGTTGATCGTCACCGGCGTGTCTTCGTCGGTGCTGACCGCGTCGGCATTGGCCACCGGCGCGTCGTTGACGTTCGGACCGACCGTGATGTCACGCTGGCGCTGCTGCTGCCGCCCTGACCGTCGCTGATGCTGTAGGTGAAGCTGTCGTCGCCGACATAGTTCGGGTTCGGGGTGTAGACCGGGTTGCCGCTGACCGGGTCGATGGCGACCGTGCCGTGGCTGCCTTGGCTCACCGCGGTGACCGTCAGCGCATCGCTGTCCGGGTCGCTGTCGTTGCCGCGGACCGCGATCGTCACCGGCGTGTCTTCGCCGGTGCTGACCGCGTCGGCATTGGCCACCGGCGCGTCGTTGACGTTCGGACCGACCGTGACTGTCACGCTGGCGCTGCTGCTGCCGCCCTGACCGTCGCTGATGCTGTAGGTGAAGCTGTCGTCGCCGACATAGTTCGGGTTCGGGGTGTAGACCGGGTTGCCGCTGACCGGGTCGATGGCGACCGTGCCGTGGCTGCCTTGGCTCACCGCGGTGACCGTCAGCGCATCGTTGTCCGGGTCGCTGTCGTTGCCGCGGACCGCGATCGTCACCGGCGTGTCTTCGCCGGTGCTGACCGCGTCGGCATTGGCCACCGGCGCGTCGTTGACGTTCGGACCGACCGTGACTGTCACGCTGGCGCTGCTGCTGCCGCCCTGACCGTCGCTGATGCTGTAGGTGAAGCTGTCGTCGCCGACATAGTTCGGGTTCGGGGTGTAGACCGGGTTGCCGCTGACCGGGTCGATGGCGACCGTGCCGTGGCTGCCTTGGCTCACCGCGGTGACCGTCAGCGCATCGTTGTCCGGGTCGCTGTCGTTGCCGCGGACCGCGATCGTCACCGGCGTGTCTTCGCCGGTGCTGACCGCGTCGGCATTGGCCACCGGCGCGTCGTTGACGTTCGGACCGACCGTGACTGTCACGCTGGCGCTGCTGCTGCCGCCCTGACCGTCGCTGATGCTGTAGGTGAAGCTGTCGTCGCCGACATAGTTCGGGTTCGGGGTGTAGACCGGGTTGCCGCTGACCGGGTCGATGGCGACCGTGCCGTGGCTGCCTTGGCTCACCGCGGTGACCGTCAGCGCATCGTTGTCCGGGTCGCTGTCGTTGCCGCGGACCGCGATCGTCACCGGCGTGTCTTCGCCGGTGCTGACCGCGTCGGCATTGGCC
>CAWIOX010000034.1:0-85607 GCA_963837775.1 uncultured beta proteobacterium
AAGGTGTAGACGTAGCTGCCGTCGGCGTTCATGACCAGCGTGCCGTGGGCCAGCACGTAGGTGCCGGCAGTCACCGGGGTGGCGTTGGCGTCGGCGCCGACCGTGTCGTTGCTCAGGACCGTGCCCGACACCGTGTTCGGGCTGGCGTCTTCGCTGATGGCCGCGCTGTCGCCTGCGGCCGCCGGCAGACTGTCGGTGATGCCGATGTCGAGACTGTCGTTGCCACTCACGCCGTTGGCGTCGGTGACCACCAGGGCAATGTGGTCGACGATCGGGGCGCCGGCGCTGTGCGCCAGCACGCTTGGGTCGTAGCTGTAGCTGACCACGCCGCTGGCGGCGTTGTAGCCGTTCAGTACCAGGCTGCCTTCGCCGGTGTTGATGGTGATGGGCGTGGTGCCCAGCGCAGTGAGTGCGGCCAGCGTGACGACCGTGCCGCCCACGCTGATGCTGGCGATGCCGGCTTCGGCGGCCACCGTGAAGCTGCCCGCTGTCGCTGCGGCCGTTTCAGGCACGCTGCTGTCGCTGGCGTTGAGGCCGCCGTCGGTGTCGGGTACCGTCACCGTCGGGGTGCCGTCGGTGTGGCCGTTGATCGTGATGGTGAGCGTGGCGCTGGTGCTCGAGCCGTCGCCGTCGGTCAGCGTGTAGACGTGGCTGTCGCTCAGGCTTTGCCCGTTGTTGAGCGCGTTGACCTGCGCATCGGCATTGTTCAAGGTGTAGACGTAGCTGCCGTCGGCGTTCATGACCAGCGTGCCGTGGGCCAGCACGTAGGTGCCGGCAGTCACCGGGGTGGCGTTGGCGTCGGCGCCGACCGTGTCGTTGCTCAGGACCGTGCCCGACACCGTGTTCGGGCTGGCGTCTTCGCTGATGGCCGCGCTGTCGCCTGCGGCCGCCGGCAGACTGTCGGTGATGCCGATGTCGAGACTGTCGTTGCCACTCACGCCGTTGGCGTCGGTGACCACCAGGGCAATGTGGTCGACGATCGGGGCGCCGGCGCTGTGCGCCAGCACGCTTGGGTCGTAGCTGTAGCTGACCACGCCGCTGGCGGCGTTGTAGCCGTTCAGTACCAGGCTGCCTTCGCCGGTGTTGATGGTGATGGGCGTGGTGCCCAGCGCAGTGAGTGCGGCCAGCGTGACGACCGTGCCGCCCACGCTGATGCTGGCGATGCCGGCTTCGGCGGCCACCGTGAAGCTGCCCGCTGTCGCTGCGGCCGTTTCAGGCACGCTGCTGTCGCTGGCGTTGAGGCCGCCGTCGGTGTCGGGTACCGTCACCGTCGGGGTGCCGTCGGTGTGGCCGTTGATCGTGATGGTGAGCGTGGCGCTGGTGCTCGAGCCGTCGCCGTCGGTCAGCGTGTAGACGTGGCTGTCGCTCAGGCTTTGCCCGTTGTTGAGCGCGTTGACCTGCGCATCGGCATTGTTCAAGGTGTAGACGTAGCTGCCGTCGGCGTTCATGACCAGCGTGCCGTGGGCCAGCACGTAGGTGCCGGCAGTCACCGGGGTGGCGTTGGCGTCGGCGCCGACCGTGTCGTTGCTCAGGACCGTGCCCGACACCGTGTTCGGGCTGGCGTCTTCGCTGATGGCCGCGCTGTCGCCTGCGGCCGCCGGCACACTGTCGGTGATGCCGATGTCGAGACTGTCGTTGCCACTCACGCCGTTGGCGTCGGTGACCACCAGGGCAATGTGGTCGACGATCGGGGCGCCGGCGCTGTGCGCCAGCACGCTTGGGTCGTAGCTGTAGCTGACCACGCCGCTGGCGGCGTTGTAGCCGTTCAGTACCAGGCTGCCTTCGCCGGTGTTGATGGTGATGGGCGTGGTGCCCAGCGCAGTGAGTGCGGCCAGCGTGACGACCGTGCCGCCCACGCTGATGCTGGCGATGCCGGCTTCGGCGGCCACCGTGAAGCTGCCCGCTGTCGCTGCGGCCGTTTCAGGCACGCTGCTGTCGCTGGCGTTGAGGCCGCCGTCGGTGTCGGGTACCGTCACCGTCGGGGTGCCGTCGGTGTGGCCGTTGATCGTGATGGTGAGCGTGGCGCTGGTGCTCGAGCCGTCGCCGTCGGTCAGCGTGTAGACGTGGCTGTCGCTCAGGCTTTGCCCGTTGTTGAGCGCGTTGACCTGCGCATCGGCATTGTTCAAGGTGTAGACGTAGCTGCCGTCGGCGTTCATGACCAGCGTGCCGTGGGCCAGCACGTAGGTGCCGGCAGTCACCGGGGTGGCGTTGGCGTCGGCGCCGACCGTGTCGTTGCTCAGGACCGTGCCCGACACCGTGTTCGGGCTGGCGTCTTCGCTGATGGCCGCGCTGTCGCCTGCGGCCGCCGGCACACTGTCGGTGATGCCGATGTCGAGACTGTCGTTGCCACTCACGCCGTTGGCGTCGGTGACCACCAGCGCAATGTGGTCGACGATCGGGGCGCCGGCGCTGTGCGCCAGCACGCTTGGGTCGTAGCTGTAGCTGACCACGCCGCTGGCGGCGTTGTAGCCGTTCAGTACCAGGCTGCCTTCGCCGGTGTTGATGGTGATGGGCGTGGTGCCCAGCGCAGTGAGTGCGGCCAGCGTGACGACCGTGCCGCCCACGCTGATGCTGGCGATGCCGGCTTCGGCGGCCACCGTGAAGCTGCCCGCTGTCGCTGCGGCCGTTTCAGGCACGCTGCTGTCGCTGGCGTTGAGGCCGCCGTCGGTGTCGGGTACCGTCACCGTCGGGGTGCCGTCGGTGTGGCCGTTGATCGTGATGGTGAGCGTGGCGCTGGTGCTCGAGCCGTCGCCGTCGGTCAGCGTGTAGACGTGGCTGTCGCTCAGGCTTTGCCCGTTGTTGAGCGCGTTGACCTGCGCATCGGCATTGTTCAAGGTGTAGACGTAGCTGCCGTCGGCGTTCATGACCAGCGTGCCGTGGGCCAGCACGTAGGTGCCGGCAGTCACCGGGGTGGCGTTGGCGTCGGCGCCGACCGTGTCGTTGCTCAGGACCGTGCCCGACACCGTGTTCGGGCTGGCGTCTTCGCTGATGGCCGCGCTGTCGCCTGCGGCCGCCGGCACACTGTCGGTGATGCCGATGTCGAGACTGTCGTTGCCACTCACGCCGTTGGCGTCGGTGACCACCAGCGCAATGTGGTCGACGATCGGGGCGCCGGCGCTGTGCGCCAGCACGCTTGGGTCGTAGCTGTAGCTGACCACGCCGCTGGCGGCGTTGTAGCCGTTCAGTACCAGGCTGCCTTCGCCGGTGTTGATGGTGATGGGCGTGGTGCCCAGCGCAGTGAGTGCGGCCAGCGTGACGACCGTGCCGCCCACGCTGATGCTGGCGATGCCGGCTTCGGCGGCCACCGTGAAGCTGCCCGCTGTCGCTGCGGCCGTTTCAGGCACGCTGCTGTCGCTGGCGTTGAGGCCGCCGTCGGTGTCGGGTACCGTCACCGTCGGGGTGCCGTCGGTGTGGCCGTTGATCGTGATGGTGAGCGTGGCGCTGGTGCTCGAGCCGTCGCCGTCGGTCAGCGTGTAGACGTGGCTGTCGCTCAGGCTTTGCCCGTTGTTGAGCGCGTTGACCTGCGCATCGGCATTGTTCAAGGTGTAGACGTAGCTGCCGTCGGCGTTCATGACCAGCGTGCCGTGGGCCAGCACGTAGGTGCCGGCAGTCACCGGGGTGGCGTTGGCGTCGGCGCCGACCGTGTCGTTGCTCAGGACCGTGCCCGACACCGTGTTCGGGCTGGCGTCTTCGCTGATGGCCGCGCTGTCGCTTGCGGCCGCCGGCACACTGTCGGTGATGCCGATGTCGAGACTGTCGTTGCCACTCACGCCGTTGGCGTCGGTGACCACCAGGGCAATGTGGTCGACGATCGGGGCGCCGGCGCTGTGCGCCAGCACGCTTGGGTCGTAGCTGTAGCTGACCACGCCGCTGGCGGCGTTGTAGCCGTTCAGTACCAGGCTGCCTTCGCCGGTGTTGATGGTGATGGGCGTGGTGCCCAGCGCAGTGAGTGCGGCCAGCGTGACGACCGTGCCGCCCACGCTGATGCTGGCGATGCCGGCTTCGGCGGCCACCGTGAAGCTGCCCGCTGTCGCTGCGGCCGTTTCAGGCACGCTGCTGTCGCTGGCGTTGAGGCCGCCGTCGGTGTCGGGTACCGTCACCGTCGGGGTGCCGTCGGTGTGGCCGTTGATCGTGATGGTGAGCGTGGCGCTGGTGCTCGAGCCGTCGCCGTCGGTCAGCGTGTAGACGTGGCTGTCGCTCAGGCTTTGGCCGTTGTTGAGCGCGTTGACCTGCGCATCGGCATTGTTCAAGGTGTAGACGTAGCTGCCGTCGGCGTTCATGACCAGCGTGCCGTGGGCCAGCACGTAGGTGCCGGCAGTCACCGGGGTGGCGTTGGCGTCGGCGCCGACCGTGTCGTTGCTCAGGACCGTGCCCGACACCGTGTTCGGGCTGGCGTCTTCGCTGATGGCCGCGCTGTCGTCTGACGGCCGCCGGCAGACTGTCGGTGATGCCGATGTCGAGACTGTCGTTGCCACTCACGCCGTTGGCGTCGGTGACCACCAGGGCAATGTGGTCGACGATCGGGGCGCCGGCGCTGTGCGCCAGCACGCTTGGGTCGTAGCTGTAGCTGACCACGCCGCTGGCGGCGTTGTAGCCGTTCAGTACCAGGCTGCCTTCGCCGGTGTTGATGGTGATGGGCGTGGTGCCCAGCGCAGTGAGTGCGGCCAGCGTGACGACCGTGCCGCCCACGCTGATGCTGGCGATGCCGGCTTCGGCGGCCACCGTGAAGCTGCCCGCTGTCGCTGCGGCCGTTTCAGGCACGCTGCTGTCGCTGGCGTTGAGGCCGCCGTCGGTGTCGGGTACCGTCACCGTCGGGGTGCCGTCGGTGTGGCCGTTGATCGTGATGGTGAGCGTGGCGCTGGTGCTCGAGCCGTCGCCGTCGGTCAGCGTGTAGACGTGGCTGTCGCTCAGGCTTTGGCCGTTGTTGAGCGCGTTGACCTGCGCATCGGCATTGTTCAAGGTGTAGACGTAGCTGCCGTCGGCGTTCATGACCAGCGTGCCGTGGGCCAGCACGTAGGTGCCGGCAGTCACCGGGGTGGCGTTGGCGTCGGCGCCGACCGTGTCGTTGCTCAGGACCGTGCCCGACACCGTGTTCGGGCTGGCGTCTTCGCTGATGGCCGCGCTGTCGTCTGACGGCCGCCGGCAGGCTGTCGGTGATGCCGATGTCGAGACTGTCGTTGCCACTCACGCCGTTGGCGTCGGTGACCACCAGGGCAATGTGGTCGACGATCGGGGCGCCGGCGCTGTGCGCCAGCACGCTTGGGTCGTAGCTGTAGCTGACCACGCCGCTGGCGGCGTTGTAGCCGTTCAGTACCAGGCTGCCTTCGCCGGTGTTGATGGTGATGGGCGTGGTGCCCAGCGCAGTGAGTGCGGCCAGCGTGACGACCGTGCCGCCCACGCTGATGCTGGCGATGCCGGCTTCGGCGGCCACCGTGAAGCTGCCCGCTGTCGCTGCGGCCGTTTCAGGCACGCTGCTGTCGCTGGCGTTGAGGCCGCCGTCGGTGTCGGGTACCGTCACCGTCGGGGTGCCGTCGGTGTGGCCGTTGATCGTGATGGTGAGCGTGGCGCTGGTGCTCGAGCCGTCGCCGTCGGTCAGCGTGTAGACGTGGCTGTCGCTCAGGCTTTGGCCGTTGTTGAGCGCGTTGACCTGCGCATCGGCATTGTTCAAGGTGTAGACGTAGCTGCCGTCGGCGTTCATGACCAGCGTGCCGTGGGCCAGCACGTAGGTGCCGGCAGTCACCGGGGTGGCGTTGGCGTCGGCGCCGACCGTGTCGTTGCTCAGGACCGTGCCCGACACCGTGTTCGGGCTGGCGTCTTCGCTGATGGCCGCGCTGTCGTTGACGGCCGCCGGCAGGCTGTCGGTGATGCCGATGTCGAGACTGTCGTTGCCACTCACGCCGTTGGCGTCGGTGACCACCAGGGCAATGTGGTCGACGATCGGGGCGCCGGCGCTGTGCGCCAGCACGCTTGGGTCGTAGCTGTAGCTGACCACGCCGCTGGCGGCGTTGTAGCCGTTCAGTACCAGGCTGCCTTCGCCGGTGTTGATGGTGATGGGCGTGGTGCCCAGCGCAGTGAGTGCGGCCAGCGTGACGACCGTGCCGCCCACGCTGATGCTGGCGATGCCGGCTTCGGCGGCCACCGTGAAGCTGCCCGCTGTCGCTGCGGCCGTTTCAGGCACGCTGCTGTCGCTGGCGTTGAGGCCGCCGTCGGTGTCGGGTACCGTCACCGTCGGGGTGCCGTCGGTGTGGCCGTTGATCGTGATGGTGAGCGTGGCGCTGGTGCTCGAGCCGTCGCCGTCGGTCAGCGTGTAGACGTGGCTGTCGCTCAGGCTTTGGCCGTTGTTGAGCGCGTTGACCTGCGCATCGGCATTGTTCAAGGTGTAGACGTAGCTGCCGTCGGCGTTCATGACCAGCGTGCCGTGGGCCAGCACGTAGGTGCCGGCAGTCACCGGGGTGGCGTTGGCGTCGGCGCCGACCGTGTCGTTGCTCAGGACCGTGCCCGACACCGTGTTCGGGCTGGCGTCTTCGCTGATGGCCGCGCTGTCGTTGACGGCCGCCGGCAGGCTGTCGGTGATGCCGATGTCGAGACTGTCGTTGCCACTCACGCCGTTGGCGTCGGTGACCACCAGGGCAATGTGGTCGACGATCGGGGCGCCGGCGCTGTGCGCCAGCACGCTTGGGTCGTAGCTGTAGCTGACCACGCCGCTGGCGGCGTTGTAGCCGTTCAGTACCAGGCTGCCTTCGCCGGTGTTGATGGTGATGGGCGTGGTGCCCAGCGCAGTGAGTGCGGCCAGCGTGACGACCGTGCCGCCCACGCTGATGCTGGCGATGCCGGCTTCGGCGGCCACCGTGAAGCTGCCCGCTGTCGCTGCGGCCGTTTCAGGCACGCTGCTGTCGCTGGCGTTGAGGCCGCCGTCGGTGTCGGGTACCGTCACCGTCGGGGTGCCGTCGGTGTGGCCGTTGATCGTGATGGTGAGCGTGGCGCTGGTGCTCGAGCCGTCGCCGTCGGTCAGCGTGTAGACGTGGCTGTCGCTCAGGCTTTGGCCGTTGTTGAGCGCGTTGACCTGCGCATCGGCATTGTTCAAGGTGTAGACGTAGCTGCCGTCGGCGTTCATGACCAGCGTGCCGTGGGCCAGCACGTAGGTGCCGGCAGTCACCGGGGTGGCGTTGGCGTCGGCGCCGACCGTGTCGTTGCTCAGGACCGTGCCCGACACCGTGTTCGGGCTGGCGTCTTCGCTGATGGCCGCGCTGTCGTTGACGGCCGCCGGCAGGCTGTCGGTGATGCCGATGTCGAGACTGTCGTTGCCACTCACGCCGTTGGCGTCGGTGACCACCAGGGCAATGTGGTCGACGATCGGGGCGCCGGCGCTGTGCGCCAGCACGCTTGGGTCGTAGCTGTAGCTGACCACGCCGCTGGCGGCGTTGTAGCCGTTCAGTACCAGGCTGCCTTCGCCGGTGTTGATGGTGATGGGCGTGGTGCCCAGCGCAGTGAGTGCGGCCAGCGTGACGACCGTGCCGCCCACGCTGATGCTGGCGATGCCGGCTTCGGCGGCCACCGTGAAGCTGCCCGCTGTCGCTGCGGCCGTTTCAGGCACGCTGCTGTCGCTGGCGTTGAGGCCGCCGTCGGTGTCGGGTACCGTCACCGTCGGGGTGCCGTCGGTGTGGCCGTTGATCGTGATGGTGAGCGTGGCGCTGGTGCTCGAGCCGTCGCCGTCGGTCAGCGTGTAGACGTGGCTGTCGCTCAGGCTTTGGCCGTTGTTGAGCGCGTTGACCTGCGCATCGGCATTGTTCAAGGTGTAGACGTAGCTGCCGTCGGCGTTCATGACCAGCGTGCCGTGGGCCAGCACGTAGGTGCCGGCAGTCACCGGGGTGGCGTTGGCGTCGGCGCCGACCGTGTCGTTGCTCAGGACCGTGCCCGACACCGTGTTCGGGCTGGCGTCTTCGCTGATGGCCGCGCTGTCGTTGACGGCCGCCGGCAGGCTGTCGGTGATGCCGATGTCGAGACTGTCGTTGCCACTCACGCCGTTGGCGTCGGTGACCACCAGGGCAATGTGGTCGACGATCGGGGCGCCGGCGCTGTGCGCCAGCACGCTTGGGTCGTAGCTGTAGCTGACCACGCCGCTGGCGGCGTTGTAGCCGTTCAGTACCAGGCTGCCTTCGCCGGTGTTGATGGTGATGGGCGTGGTGCCCAGCGCAGTGAGTGCGGCCAGCGTGACGACCGTGCCGCCCACGCTGATGCTGGCGATGCCGGCTTCGGCGGCCACCGTGAAGCTGCCCGCTGTCGCTGCGGCCGTTTCAGGCAAGCTGCTGTCGCTGGCGTTGAGGCCGCCGTCGGTGTCGGGTACCGTCACCGTCGGGGTGCCGTCGGTGTGGCCGTTGATCGTGATGGTGAGCGTGGCGCTGGTGCTCGAGCCGTCGCCGTCGGTCAGCGTGTAGACGTGGCTGTCGCTCAGGCTTTGGCCGTTGTTGAGCGCGTTGACCTGCGCATCGGCATTGTTCAAGGTGTAGACGTAGCTGCCGTCGGCGTTCATGACCAGCGTGCCGTGGGCCAGCACGTAGGTGCCGGCAGTCACCGGGGTGGCGTTGGCGTCGGCGCCGACCGTGTCGTTGCTCAGGACCGTGCCCGACACCGTGTTCGGGCTGGCGTCTTCGCTGATGGCCGCGCTGTCGTTGACGGCCGCCGGCAGGCTGTCGGTGATGCCGATGTCGAGACTGTCGTTGCCACTCACGCCGTTGGCGTCGGTGACCACCAGGGCAATGTGGTCGACGATCGGGGCGCCGGCGCTGTGCGCCAGCACGCTTGGGTCGTAGCTGTAGCTGACCACGCCGCTGGCGGCGTTGTAGCCGTTCAGTACCAGGCTGCCTTCGCCGGTGTTGATGGTGATGGGCGTGGTGCCCAGCGCAGTGAGTGCGGCCAGCGTGACGACCGTGCCGCCCACGCTGATGCTGGCGATGCCGGCTTCGGCGGCCACCGTGAAGCTGCCCGCTGTCGCTGCGGCCGTTTCAGGCACGCTGCTGTCGCTGGCGTTGAGGCCGCCGTCGGTGTCGGGTACCGTCACCGTCGGGGTGCCGTCGGTGTGGCCGTTGATCGTGATGGTGAGCGTGGCGCTGGTGCTCGAGCCGTCGCCGTCGGTCAGCGTGTAGACGTGGCTGTCGCTCAGGCTTTGGCCGTTGTTGAGCGCGTTGACCTGCGCATCGGCATTGTTCAAGGTGTAGACGTAGCTGCCGTCGGCGTTCATGACCAGCGTGCCGTGGGCCAGCACGTAGGTGCCGGCAGTCACCGGGGTGGCGTTGGCGTCGGCGCCGACCGTGTCGTTGCTCAGGACCGTGCCCGACACCGTGTTCGGGCTGGCGTCTTCGCTGATGGCCGCGCTGTCGCCTGCGGCCGCCGGCACACTGTCGGTGACAGGCGTCGTTGTAGACTGACCATCAATTTCTGGCAAAATACCGCGATCAATGGAGCTAAATTCGAAATTCTGCGGCGGAATCGCCTCGACAATTCTCAGTAACTGCACAAAAGAATGGCCATTATCACTACCACCGCCACCTGTCAGGCCAGATGCTGTTTCTTCTAATAACTGGTCAAGACTACTGCCCGTAACAATTGCGTTGGTGATATCAGCAAGTTCACCCACGCCCGGCAGCAAGGCTGCATTATGCGTTTCAAGTGTTTCAGGAGCAAAAACGGTGGCATCCAGCGTTACCGTTTCATTCGCGCGTAACAGGTAAAAGCGTCCCTCATCAAACGACAGTTCAATTCGTCCATCAGGACCTGTCACGACAACATCGCCTTCGTATACAACGTCGCCCAACTTAAGCTGGTGTTGCGACCCGTCGGAGGAACGAATAGTAACGTGTCCTTGCAGAACGACGACTTTGCCTACGATGTTGTTAAACTTGGGCCATGAACTAACTCCGGACAGAAAAATTGATTGTCCAGAATGTAGCAAAGCCAGTGCAGCAAGTGAATTGTACCGAAGTACAAGATGGGAGAATTATCCTGCTCAGGCGTATTGCCGATCCCTGATCAACAAGGCCAGTTGCAGGCGATCACGAACCTGCAGCTTGTCCAGAATCGCACCCACGTGAGCCTTGACGGTACGCTCGGTAATGCCGAGCTGACGAGCAATTTCCTTGTTGCTGGCACCGGCAACAATGGTTCTGGCCACCTCCTGCTCTCTTTCAGTCAGGGCATCAGTCCAGTCCTTGTCCTCGATCGCAATAAATTCTGGCAAATGCTGCGGCGCGGCCAGCAATCGTTGCATTAAAGGCTCACCTATCCAGAGCCCTCCCTGTGACACTACCGCAGCAACTTTCTGCAACACTTCCACCCCTGCATGAGCATTGCAATAAGCGCGCGCTGCGCTAGAAAATGCTGCCAATGCCTCATCGTCATTCGGCGTGTCGCTGAGAACAACGACGGCCACACCACCAAACTCCTGGCGCACCACTGCAATCTGCTGCGCAACTGTGGCACCAGGACGCAAGCGCAGCCAGATCGTCATCGGCTGGATGGACAATGATCGCTTGCTTCCCAGCCTGGCACATGCCGCCGTAGAAAATGCCTGGCCCCAGTACGGCAACAAATCACCCGCGACTGAAAGAAAAAGATGTTCTATTGTTTTCACTTCGGCATCCTGACTATATCTTGTTAAATACACTATCGTTCAGTCATTGCGGCCTGTTTTGCCCTTAAAACCGGCTTCAACAAGTATGAAAGAATACTTTTCTGTCCGGTAATGATATCGACCTCCGCCACCATGCCGGGAATGATGGGCAAACCGCCAGCCAGAGTGGCTTTCGCAGTTCCGACCCGCACGGTATAAAAGGTATTGCCGCGCTCGTCTGTCACTGAATCTGCCCCGATATGTTCCAGCTTGGCTTCCAGACCGCCATAAATGGAAAAATCGTAAGCAGTAAATTTCACCACCGCCTTCTGCCCTGGCGTCAAGAAAGCAATATCCTTCGGCGCCACCTTGGCCTCCAGCAACAGTTTGCCTTCCAGCGGCACGATTTCCACCACATCGCGCCCCGGCTGCACCACGCCACCGACCGTATTGACCAGCAAGCGCTTGACGGTGCCCTTGACCGGGGAACGAATCGCGGATTGTTTGACTTTATCGGTCAAGCCAGCACTGCTTTGCGTCAAGGCATTGAGTCTGGCCATGGTTTCCGAAAACTCCTTGCTAGCCGTGTTACGAAAGCCCAGCTCTACCTCCTGTATCTTGCGGGTCGCCTCTGCGATGGCCGACTGAGTACGAGAAATCTGCGCAGTGGCGACATCGCGTTCGCCGCGGAAGCGCGACACATCGCGCTCCAGTCGCAACAATTCCACCTCGGACACCGCGCCGGAACTGAGCAAGGGCTTGGTGACACTCAACTCCTTCTGGCTTGACTCATACGCCTGGGCAGCCTGCCTTTGCCTTGCATTGGCTTCGGCCAGCTCTTGTCCGCGCTGCACCAGCTGCTGTCTCGCAATCGAAATTTGCGCCTGCAATTCCGACGTCGCCGTCTCGTACAAGCGACGCTCCTCATCGACTGTCTTCGGATCCTCCTTGAGTACATCAGCGGGCGGCTCGAACGGTTTGCCATCGCCAATCGCCCGCAAACGCGCAGCCTTGGCGGACAGTGACAGATATTGTGAGCGACTCTCACGCACAGAAGATTCAAAACGGGTGGTATCGACTTGCAACAACACCTGCCCTTCTGTCACCACCTGCCCTTCTTTCACCAAAATCTCGGTAACGATACCCCCATCCAGACTCTGCAGCACCTGCAACTGCTGCGATGGGATCACTTTCCCTTCACCTTTGGTGATTTCATCGACATTGACCAACCCGGCCCAGACGATGAACAGCGCAAACACCACAAACAGCGCGTGCAACAGAACCCGCGCCCGTAGCGGCTCCTGCTGAATGATGATGCTGTCCGCATCGCGCATGAAATCGGATTCCGGCAAGCTGACATCGTCTTTCCAGCGTGTCAGCCAGTGCGCTGAACTCTGCCCGAGGCGCAGCCGAATGGTCTCCAGCGTCGCCAACGACCAGCGACCAAAGGTACGCATTTTCTGCGTCATGCCGCCCTCCCGATTTGCCCGGCCTGCAGCGCAGCCATCACTTTATCTTTTGGCCCATCAGCTACGATCACACCATCATCGAGCACGATGATGCGGTCAGCCAATTCCATTAAACTGGGGCGATGGGTCACGATCACCATGGTCTTGTGCTGGGAGTAATGCCGGATACGCTCCTTGAACTGCGCCTCGGACGGATAATCCATCGAACTGGTTGGCTCATCGAGCAACAGCACCGGCGGATCGAGCAGTACCGCACGCGCAATCGCAATACCTTGACGCTGACCACCGGACAGCGATTCGCCACGTTCGCTGATGACCATATCGAAACCTTCCGGATGACGATTGACGAACTCGGTCAGACCGGCCAGTTCCGCCGCCGCCACCACCGCCCGATCATCCGCATAAGGCGCCCTGATCGCAATATTTTCACGCAGGCTGCCATAGAACAGAATCGAATCCTGCTCCACATACCCCAGACTGCGCCGCAAATCGGCTGGGTCGAGTTGGCGCAAATCGACATCGTCCAGCAATACCGCGCCCTTGGTCGGCGCATACAAGCCCAACATCAATTTTTGCAAGGTCGATTTACCGGAACCGACACGACCGATCACCACCACCCGCTCGCCTGGCGCGACACGAAAACTGACACCCCGCAAAGCCTCTTGCTGGCGCCCCGGATAACTGAAATGCACATTGCGGAATTCAATTTGACCGCGGATTTCAGGACGATGGATGAAGGCACTTTCATCGCTGCGTTCGGACGGTGTCGCCATGATCTTTTCCAGCGCCGCCAGTGAATTCTTGGCGCCCTCAAACTGCAGCAGCAAACCAACCATCTGCCCCACCGGCGCCATCGCGCGACCGGCCAGCATAGTGGCTGCGATCAGTCCACCCATCGACATCATGCGCTCATGGATCAGATAGACGCCGGCGATCACGATTGCTATGTTAACAAGTTGCTGCAAGCTTGACGCAGCATTCATGCTGGAGGCTGACAGCAAGCGCAACTCGGCATTGACGCGCGCCAGAAACGCCGTTGTCTTCTCCCATTTCGCCTGCATCTGGCTCTCGGCACCATGTGCCTTGATCGTTTCCAGCGCTGTCAGGCTCTCTACCAGCGTGGAGTTACGCAATGCAGCCGCACGAAAAGTAGTCTCGGACAATTCACGCATCTTGTGTTGCACCAGGTAACTGTAAATAATCACAATTACGATACCCACCAGCGGGATCAATACCAGTGGCCAGCAGATCCACAGCAACGCCAGCAAAAACACCAATGCAAATGGCAGGTCAATCAGCGCGGTGACGGTAGCGGAAGCGATGAAATCACGCACCGTCTCGAAGGACCGCAGATTGGACGCGAATGCCCCGACCGATGCCGGCCGTTGCGACATCCGCATGCCCAGCACCCGCTCCATGATCAAGCTGGATAACTTGAGATCGATGCGATTGCTGGCCAGATTAATGAAGTGCCCGCGCAGCAAGCGGATCACATAATCCAGCACCAGCACAATCAACATGCCGCCGGCAAATACCCACAGCGTTTCGACGGCGAAATTCGGCACCACCCGGTCATACACATTCATCGTAAACAAGGGCATCGCCAAGCCGAACAGATTGATCAGCAAAGCCGCCGCCAGCACATCCTTGAAAATCGAACGCTGTTCCAGTATTGCACCCCAGAACCAATGCCGTTGCGGCACCTTGACCAAGGGCGGGGTGCGCTGGTCGAACCGGAAATGCGGTCGGGAAAAAATCGCCACACCGGTATAACGGGCAGTCAACTCCTCGCGCGACAGGGTTACCGCACCCTGAGCCGCATCCGGCAACAGCAAATGCGCGCTGGAACCATCTTCCGACCAACCCTGCAACAGGCAAGCCTCATTATTTTCAAGCAGCAGGATCACCGGCAGCAAAGCGGCATCGATCTTGTCCAGCGCGCGACGCACCACCTTGCTGGAGAAACCGGCATGGGCTGCCGCACGCGCAAACAGCGACGGAGTCAAGCCCTCTTTCGACAGCGGCAAACCAGCAGATAATGCGGCCCGGGTACTGGGACGCCCATGAATTCGGGTTAATTCGACCAGGCAGTCCAGCAAGGGATCTCGGTGCAGCAAATCCTCGCGCAATCCGGTGCCGAAACCGCTGGATGTCTTGCGCTCGGCTCCAGCCGAAGCTGAAAGATGTATCGGTTGTGTCATTCCTGTTGCACCATACCTTTAATGACTAGTAAGTACCCACCAACATAAGCAGCTACGCAAATGCTGCCGGCGGATATTGTTGCCACTCAGCCATAATTTTTAGTTAATTAAATTGAATTATCACGGATAACTTGCGGCACGTCAGCATTCCTGCAAAATACTGTGTCCGGTGTAAAGATTATTTACAATTTGATCGTTAATGCGTGTGCTCAGCGTGCAACCAGCGCCTGATGCGCAGCTTGCTGCGGAACGGAAGCGGATGCCTCAAGCGGCGCCGCCTGCGCTGGCAGATTGCGCTGCATCCATGTCAACATGTCCTGCCAGATGCGCAGCACTTCCGCGTCTGGCGGCATGGTACCTGCATTCGGCAACTCAATGGTGATCACGGGGATATTCTTGTGCAGGCCGCTGTAATTGCCGAGCGATCCGGGATAGACGCCGACGCGGTTGAAGATCAGGCGACCGAAACGCTGCGGTGGTTTCGCCGGCCCATCAAAGTCCAGCACCCCGAAAGGGGCATGCACCGAGACTATCAGCTGCGGTCGGAAATGTTCGATCTGCTCTTGCACCCAGCGGCTCTCCGGCTCCGACAAGGGCGTCTTGCCTGGAAAGCGACGCGGATCGCTGCTGGTTGCTTTCACCCAGTAACGCGGCGCATCGGTTTGCCAGTTTGGCGTCGGGAAATTGCGATTCAGATCAACCCCGCGCGCATTGACCCGGCTAGGTTTGGCTGCCAGCAGGCCATCTGGATTGACGACCGGTGCGATTTTCCAGTGAAACCCCTGTGCCGGCGGCGTTTGCGCCAACTGCATCCATTGGAATACGATGGCGGCAGCGGTCAGTTCATCCCCGTGTATGCCACCGATCAACAGGATGCGCAGCGCAGGCGGCCCGCTCTTGCTGGCAACCGGGCCGATATCGCGCGCAAGGATCGGAAAGCCCTTGCGCGACTTGGTGCCGGTCGGCAGTAAACCACTGCTCAGGCAACTGGCGGTCGATACGCCGGGCAAACGGCTGGATAATTGGCGGCACCAGTCCGGTACGGCTGTGGCATGCGCCGGCTGAGCGGCAATGACTCAAGCCGAGCAGGACCAGGCTGACCGCAATCCAGCGCCGAAAGACGCAAGGCCGCCAGTAGCATTAGTCCAGTGGCTCTTGCGTACGACATGAAGCGACTACAAACCCGCAGCGGCACGCAAGGCGGCCACCTTGTCGGTGCGTTCCCAGGTGAATTCCGGCTCTTCGCGGCCGAAATGGCCATAGGCTGCTGTTTTCTGATAAATCGGACGCAACAGATCCAGCATCTGCACGATGCCTTTCGGACGCAGATCAAAATACTCCTGCACCAGTTCGGCGATTTTTTCATCGGAAATCACGCCGGTGCCTTCGGTATACACGGTGATGTTGATCGGTTTGGCGACGCCGATCGCGTAGCTGACCTGGATCTGGCATTGGCGCGCGAGGCCGGCCGCGACGATGTTTTTGGCAACATAGCGCGCTGCATAGGCGGCCGAACGATCCACTTTGCTCGGGTCCTTGCCGGAAAATGCGCCGCCGCCATGCGGGCAGGCGCCGCCGTAGGTATCGACGATGATCTTGCGCCCGGTCAGGCCGCAATCGCCTTGCGGACCGCCGATGACGAAACGGCCGGTCGGATTGATCAGGAAGCGCGTGTTTTGCAGCCATTCTGACGGCACCACCGGCTTGATGATCGACTCGATCGCTGCTTCTTCGATGTCCTTGTGCTGCATTTCCGGCGAATGCTGGGTCGACAGCACGATGGTGTCGATGGCGACCGGACGGCCGTCGACGTAGCGCAAAGTCACCTGCGATTTGGCGTCCGGACGCAGCCACGGCAAGCGGCCATCCTTGCGCAGTTGCGACTGGCGCTCGACGATGCGGTGCGCATAATAAATGGCAGCCGGCATCAGATCGGGGGTCTCGTCGCACGCATAACCGAACATCAGGCCCTGGTCGCCCGCGCCCTGATCGAGGTCCAGGCCTTGGCCTTCATTGACGCCCTGCGCGATATCCGGCGACTGGGTGTCGTAGCAGACCATCACTGCGCAGCCTTTGTAATCGATGCCGTATTCGGTATTGTCGTAGCCGATGCGCTTGATGGTGTCGCGTGCCACGCCGATGTAATCGACATGCGCGGTGGTGGTGATTTCACCGGCCAGCACCACCAGCCCGGTGTTGCACAGTGTTTCTGCCGCGACGCGTGCGGTCGGGTCCTGCGCCAGCACCGCATCGAGGATGGCATCGGAAATTTGATCGGCGACTTTGTCGGGATGGCCTTCGGACACGGATTCCGAGGTAAAAAGATAGGTATTTGCCATTGCAGGCTCCTGAAACGAATGTTGACAAGGGTTTAACAACATCGCAGCCAACTGAATGAGCCTGCGACGCTTTAGCGAAATTTGTATACCGCCTCGCAAGTTGTCTATTAACTCGGCGGGTAATAATTCGTGATATTTTACGCCTCTTGATTAAATTCAGCAAAAACCGGCCGATTTCCACCATGCTCGTCACCCTGTTCCGACTGCTCTCCCACCTTCCCCTTCCGGCGCTGCACGCGCTGGGCGCCGCGCTCGGCTGGCTGGTCTATCTGGCCTCGCCGTCTTACCGCAAACGCCTGACCGACAATATCGCGCGCGCCGGCTTCGCCCGCCATCGCCGCAGTGCGATTGCCGAATCCGGCAAAAGCATCCTGGAGCTGGCCTTCGTCTGGTGCGCGCAGCCGCAACGGGTGTTGCGCAGCGCCAGCATTGAAAACTGGGAACTGGTCCAGAGTGCGCTGGACGCCAAGCAGGGCGTGATTTTCCTGACCCCGCACCTGGGCTGCTTCGAGATCATCGCGCAGGCGATCGCCGCCAGGACGCCGCTGACCGTGCTGTACCGCCCGCCGCGCAAGGCGGCGCTGAAGCCGCTGATCGAAGGCGCACGGGCCCGCACCAACCTGCTGCTGGCGCCGGCCAACCTGTCAGGGGTGCGCGCGCTGCTCAAGTGCCTGAAAAAAGGCGGCCCGATCGGCCTGCTGCCGGATCAGGTGCCGCAACACGGCGAAGGCGTGTGGGCTGATTTTTTCGGCAAACCGGCCTACACCATGACGCTGTCGGCCAAACTGCACCAGCTGTCCGGCGCACCGATCATCCTGACCTATGCGGAACGGCTGCCGCTCGGGCGCGGCTACGTGATCCGCTTCGTGCCCTTCGAGGAAGCGCTGGGCGAAACGCCTGAAACCCAGGCCGCCGCCATCAACCGCGCGATGGAAAAACTGATTGCACGCTGCCCGGCCCAGTATTTCTGGAGCTACAACCGCTACAAGAGTCCGGCCGGCGCCAGCCTGGCGCCGACTGCGTCGCCCGCCGGCGAGCCTGCAGCATGAGGCTGGCACTGGGGTTGATGTGGCTGCTGCACTGGCTGCCGCTGCCGCTGCTGGGGCGCCTGGGCGAAGGCATCGGCAGCCTGCTGTTCCACACGATCGCGTCGCGGCGCGAGATCACGCTGACCAATTTGCGCCTGTGCCTGCCGCAGCTGTCAGAAAGCGAACGGAAAAGCATCGCCAAGCAGCATTTCCAGGCCTATGCGCGCAGCATTCTGGAGCGCGGCATCCTGTGGTGGGGCTCGGAAGCCCGGTTGCGCAAACTGATCCGGGTCGAACCCGGCGTGCCGCTGGCCGCCATCGCCGCCGGACCGACCATCCTGCTCTGCCCGCACTTTGTCGGACTCGATGTGGGCGGGGTGGCAGTGGCGCTCGAAGTGCGCGGGTGCTCGATTTATACGCAGCAGAAGAACAAGGCCTTCGATGCAGCGCTGCGCCGAGGTCGCTCACGCTTTCACCCGGCCAAGCTGTTTGCCCGCAGCCAGGGCGTGAAACCGATCATCCGCGCGCTACGCGAGGGCATGCCGTTTTTCATGCTGCCGGACATGGATTTTGGCGCGAAAGATGCCGAATTCGTGCCGTTTTTCGGCATCCCCGCCGCCACCCTGACCGCCCCGGCGCGCATCGCCGCCAGCACCGGCGCCAAAGTGATCCCGGTGATCGCGACCTACCTGCCCGATTACCAGGGCTGGCAGGTCAAGTTTTATCCGGCATGGGAAAATTACCCGGGCGACGACATGATCGCCGCCACCCGCCAGATGAACGCGTTCATCGAACAGCGCATACTGGAAGCGCCGGCCGAATATTTCTGGGCCCACAAGCGCTTCAAGACGCGACCGCCGGGCGTGGCCAGCGTGTACGGGAACGCGACGCTCTAGTCCTCAGAAACGGCGCCAGCAACGATTTTTACCGGAAAATATACTCCCCGTGTATTTTTTATACCCCAATGAATACGTGCGCAAACCCATTGTTTTTACCCTATACCCCCACTAATATACGAATAAACAGAGTCCAGCCATGAAACTCAAATTCACCAAGATGCACGGCGCAGGCAACGACTTCGTCGTGATCGACGCGATCCACCAGTCGATCGACTTCAGCCCCGCGCAATGGCAATTCATCGCCGATCGCCGCTTCGGCATCGGCGCCGATCAGATGCTGGTGGTCGAACGGCCGCCGACGCCGGACCTCGATTTCCGCTACCGGATTTACAACGCCGACGGCGGCGAAGTCGAGCAATGCGGCAACGGCGCGCGCGCCTTCGTCAAGTTCGTCACCGACAAAGGCCTGACCGACAAGCGCGCGATCCGGGTCCAGACCATGTCCGGCGTGATCGAACCGAGGCTCGAAGACGACGGCCGCATCACCGTCAACATGGGGGCGCCGGTATTGGCCCCGGCCCAGGTGCCGTTTGACGCGCACGGGTTGCAAGGCAAAGCCGAGGGCGATGACATCCTGTGGCCGCTCGACCTCGACGCCGCCATCGTCTGGATCTCGGCAGTATCGATGGGCAACCCGCATGCGGTGCAGGTGGTGGCGGACGCCGACCGCGCCGAACTCGGCAGCGACGGCCCCTTGATCGAGCATCACCCGCGCTTTCCCAAGCGGGTCAACGCCGGTTTCATGCAGATCGTCGATCGCCATCACATCAAGCTGCGGGTGTTCGAGCGCGGCGCCGGCGAAACGCTGGCCTGCGGCACCGGCGCCTGCGCCGCAGCGGTGGCCGGCATCCGGCGCGGCCTGCTCGACTCGCCGGTGCGGGTCACGATGCGCGGCGGCGAACTGTCGATCGCCTGGGCCGGCCAAGGCCAGCCGGTGCTGATGACCGGTCCGGCCGTCACGGTATTCGAGGGCGAAATCGAGATACCGGATTAGTAGGATGGGTGCAAGCCATCGCCTATCGAGCTGACAGGATGGGTTGCACCCATCCTACGGTATCTGTCATTCTACACCTCATCCTCTGCCGCCTGCGGCAACACTGTCTTCAGCCGGTACAGGCGCTGCCGGTAATTGCCCTCCGGCCCGCTGGGCCCGCAATCGACGTCTTCAAACAGGCGCTCGATCCGCTGCAGCAGCTGCAATTCATCCGCCGTCCGCAATAAGATCAGGCGCCGCTTGCTGCGCGCATACTGCGCCCGGATATCCACCAGCAGGCAATGCTCGCGATCGGCCGCATTCACATCGAGCAACAAGGCCTCGGCACGCGACAGGCCGAATACGGCCGCCAGTTCAATCCGCGCCGCCAGAAACGGCTGCGCATTACTCATCTCTCGCGTCAGTTGCCGCAACGCCGCCTGCGCCCACGGCGCGGGGGTCGCTACGGTCGCGATCTTCACCAACAAGGCCGATGCTTCCATATTGCCTTGCGCCGCCGCCTTCTGCAGCCAGTACAGCGCACGCACATCGTTATCGGCCACCTCCCGCCGATGGCGCCACGCATTCGCGCCGCACTCCAGCTGCGCTGCAGCATGCCCGATCTCGGCTGCGCGCTCCAGAAAACCCAGCGCATCCGGCAAGCTGCGCTGGGAAAACTCCGGCTTCAGATAAATCCGCGACAATGCATACCAGGCATCCGCCACACCGCGCTCCCCGGCCAGCGTCAGCCAGCGGATCGCCTTCTTGTAATTGGCCGAAGCGCCGGCCTGCGACGATCGCACACCCTGCGACTCCATCCGGGCAAAGCGCAAGCCGAGCAGATATTGTGCGGTCCTGTCACCGGCCAGCGCTGCCAGCGTCAGCATCTGCAAAAATTCGTCCTGATCGGCATCCGCACTGTGCAACAAGGCTTGTGCGCAACGCGACAATAGCCGCAACTCAGCCTCGGCCAGTCCTTGCAGCGCACTGCGCAGCGCCTCCGACACCTCGCCATCAGACGCCGGCGGCAAGCGCTGCTTCACCACCCGCGCCAGCGGCAACGCACGACGCAGGAAACCATCCCAGTCCGACGCGGCCCACGCCTGTTCGGCCAAGGCCAGTTGCGCTTGCGCCACACCGCTGTCGGCCGCACGGCTAGCCCATGACAGCGTGGCACTCTCCGGCATAGGCAACGCATCCGGCGTTGCCGGCGTGCCGCTCGCAGTGTTTGCCGCGAGTGGCTGTGCTGCCGCTAACGCTTGCGGGTCCGACGCGGCGCCGTCCGTCGCATCCATCTGTTGCGCCAGCAGCCATTGCGCGTCTGCCATTCCGGCCTGGGCCGCAGCCTCCAGCGCCCGCCAGGCCTTGCGGCGCAAAGCGGCCTCAACCGCCACCGGCGGCGCCTGCTGCAACACCAGTTGCGCAAACACCAGTCCGGCCGATACATCGCCGGCATCGTATGCGCGCTCAAACCAGACCCGGTATTGCGCCGGCCGCGCAGTTCGCGCCACCTGCGCATACGGGATATGACGCCCGATCAGCAGCCATGCCTCCGGCGCATCCTGACGCGCAGCGCGATCCAGCCAATGCAGGGCCGTCGTCATACTCTGCGGCAAACCACTGCTGCCAAACAGATAACGCTGGCCCAAAGCCAATTGCGCATCGACCTGACCGGCACGCGCCCTGCGTATGACTGCCAACTCCTCACGATTCGCCATCACCCCTCCAATAAAACCAATTACCGCCATTAAAATGAAAGTGTATTTTATATAGCCAGCCACGAACAAAAAAATGCAACTTTAATACAACAGCCAATCATTAACATATGAACATGCATTTCGCCCAAGCGCATGTTCATAAATGCAACACTGCCGGCATTTTTTGAGACTATCCGTCACAAATCTGTCACAAAAAAACCACACTCGGACGCTATTTCTGGCTTTTCCACAAAATTCCCTCAGTGCCAATGACCAATTGTTCTGCCAGTGACAAAGCCGCTCATAAGATTCAATCATTCCGGATTAGTACTCGGATGTTTGAAAAAACCACTTAATTTAGGACAAGATAATGAAAAAAACATTGATCGCATTGGCCGTACTCGGTTCAGTCGCTGGCGTTGCACAAGCACAATCCGCAGTAACCGTCTACGGTAAGCTGGATCTGGGCCTGCAAAAAGTAACTGGCACACCAACTAGCCTGGAAAGCAATCACCAAAGCCGTCTGGGCTTCAAAGGCACTGAAGACCTCGGTGGCGGTTTGAACGCGATTTTCCAAATCGAAACACGTTTCAATGCTGACACTGGCGCAGTTCGTGGCTATTCCAATACCGAGCTGAGCGCTCCCGTTCTCAATCCATTGTTCGGCGGTCAAGCGATCGTTGGCCTGACAGGCGCTTTCGGTACAGTCAAACTGGGCCGCACTTACAACGTAGTTGATGGCGTTGCTTCCGCAGCGGCTGATCCATTCGAAGGCGACGGCGTTGCCGCACTGAACGCATTGACTGCCCCGCGCCTGAGCAACACAGTCACTTACATCAGCCCAAGCATGAGCGGCTTCAGCGCAAGCGCACAAGCAGTATTGTCCGAAGTCTCCGGCCAGAAAAACGGTTGGGGCGTCGCTGGTGCCTACGAAAACGGCCCGATCAGCGCAGGTCTTGGCTATCAAAAGCTGACTGCTGGTGCTGTTGGTGCTGAGCAGCAAAACGTCTGGGGCCTGAACGCTGCCTACGCATTCGGCCCTGCCAAAGTATTGCTGGGTTACGATCGTCTGGACACCAAAACTGCTGGCGCACCTAAGATCAAGAACCTCGTTCTCGGCGCAACTTACGAAATCGGCGCTGGCCTGATCAAGGCGGCTTACAATCAGACTAAATTCACTGAAACTGATCGTAAATATGCATTGGGCTACCAGCACAATATGTCCAAGCGCACTTCGGTCTATGCTGACGTTGCACACACAAACTTCGGCGCAACTGGCGTGGACTCGGTCAATGGCGTTGAAGTTGGCGTAACACACAACTTCTAAGCAACAAGAGACCTGATCTGATTTAACGAACACTGCAAAGTAGTCGTTATCTGGATTAAGGCTCTGCTGCCTGGCAAGTTGAACGGGCGACCATGGGAAACCATGGTCGCCCGTTTTATTTTTGATCTGAGAAAGCACCATGTCGGTGCACTGACAATAAACACTATTTGTTGCCGAAAAAATTTATTTACCGCACCGCACCATTCCGATCCGGCATACCTGTTGAAAAAAAACAACACTCCGCGCCAACTTTGACGCTCTTTGCAAAATTACGCCGACGCAATTTACCAATACGTCAATCCCAAACACGTTAACTCGTAATCTTCATCCATCCGACAAGCATGAGCGGATTCTCAAGCACAATACTTAATCAAGGACTACAAATGAAAAAAACCCTGATCGCACTGGCTGTACTCGGTTCAGTTGCTGGTGTAGCGCAAGCGCAATCCGCTGTCACCATCTACGGCGTGCTGGATGCCGGCATCACTAAAGCGACTGGCAACTGCAACCAACAATTGGTTCCGGCGACAACAACCGCATCGGCTTCAAAGGCGTTGAAGATCTGGGCGGCGGTCTGAAAGCCACGTTCCAAATCGAAAACCGTTTTGACGTTGATACCGGCACCGTTGAAGGCGCTGGTTCACGTCCGCTGTTCCAAGGTCGTTCGACTGTCGGCCTGGCAGGCGCTTTCGGTTCGCTCAAACTCGGTCGTGACCTGACTGCAAAACAAGCAACTGCAGCGGCATTTGATCCATGGGGCGCAACCCGTGCTCGCGGCGCATTCAATCCGGATCTGGACGATGCAGGCTACGTTTCACGGACCAGATGCAGCAGGAAATCGCTTCTCCAACGCGGCGTTCTATAACTCGCCAGTCATGAGCGGCTTCCAGGTCAATGTTTCTGTTGCAACCAAAGAAGCTGTGGTCATCAATCAAAATGTACCAGGCACAGTATTTACACCGAGCGTGGTTCCCGTATCGCTTTCCGGCACCTACAACAACGGCCCGATCGGTGCAGCATTGTCCTACGAGCGTAACGGTGCTCGAGACCAAGTTCTGGTCACTGGCTGGTTCTTATGCAGTTGGCCCAGCTAACCTGATGGCGACTTACGCACAGACAAAAAGACATGTTACCAGCTGTCAAAACCAAAGCCTGGACTCTCGGTGCACGCGTTGTTGCCGGCCCTGGCGATGTATTGGTTGGCTACGGTCAGAAAAATCCTGATGGCGCTTCTAACACAACCAAGAAATTCGCAATTGGCTACGAGTACAAATTGTCCAAGCGTACTTACCTGTACACTGATGCAATCAACTACAAAAACCCGAATGTTGATGCAGTCAACACATTCGACGTTGGCGTACACCACAGCTTCTAATCAAGTGCAGGCGTAAGCCTGCGATGATGGAAAGTTGGTTTTGCAAAAGGCACCTTCGGGTGCTTTTTGTTTTACTGGCAACCATCCTGCCATTACGCACCGTGGCGCTGTTTGTAATCCCGCGCGCATTTAGCTCGGCTATCTCGCCCTCTAATTGCAACAACGCTGTATGCCCCTCCAAATCCGTGCCCTCTTGCATGATTGTTGACTTGAGCCGGCCTTATCTTGACGTTGCTTCCTGGCTGTATTTTCTTTACAACACTAATTAGAAAGTTTCCACTAACTAAGGTTTGCAGCCTAGGCAAGCCAAACATTTGCGGGCATATTAAGCATTAGAGAATAGTACGCACGTTCTTTTATGCAAAATACACAACAACAATCGGAGACAACAGGCATGAAAACAAAATTATTGGCAGGCTTGATCGGCGCTTGTTTCGCAGCGCCGGTGTGGGCGCAATCGAACATCACCATCTACGGCATCATGGATGCCGGGATTCATGTATCGAGCAATGGCGAAGGCACGAAGACCAAGCTGGTCAGCGGCATCGCCGACGGTTCGCGCCTTGGCTTCAAGGGCACTGAAGATCTGGGTGGTGGTTACAAAGCCATTTTCAACATCGAATCACGCATTGAACTGGATAACGGCACACAGCAAGCAGGCAATATCAGCGATAACCAGGGCTTTGCTCTGACCAAGGGCATGGTGTTCCCCGCACCGGTACCGCAACTGGCGCCAATCGCGGCGGGCGCGTTAGCTGCCGCGCAAAAAGCAATGCAACCGGCGATTAACGTCAATACCAACAATGCCTTGTTTGACCGTACCGCGATGGTTGGCCTGGTCACGCCGGTCGGCGCGATTCTGGCCGGACGCATGTACACGCCGGCCTATGAAGTCTTTGCAGCGGCAGACACGTTTGAAACCGGCACCGCAGGCAGCTGGAGCAGCGTCACGCAAGGTGGCGGCGGCCTTTTGACGGCAGGCACCGCGATCCGTTCCGACAAAGCGCTGCAATACCGGATTGCGCTGCCGAGCGGCATCTCTGCGGCTGTGATGTATGGCTTCAAGAATTCCGGTTACGTCGGCCTGGACGACAAGTTCTGGGCGGCCAACGTGATGTACAAGGCCAACGGCTTTAATGCCGGCCTGGGCCACAATCATGGCTACGACCAGAGCGGCAACCAGGGCTTGGTGACAACCACCTTGGGCGGCTCATATGAAACCGGTGCGATGAAGTTTTTTGTCGGTTATCAAGCGATGAAAAATGACAACTCGGTCTTGATTCCGGTGCTGGCCAATGCCTGGGATACCCAGATTGCACCTGGATTAATCGCCAAGGGCGCACCGGCTGCATTGATCAATGGCGTATACACGCCTATCTTCAAGAGCAATCTTGCCAGGAACTTCAAGCTCGACGCCGACAGCATTAGCCTCGGCATGCATTACACCGTTGGCAGCGGTCGCATCATGGGCTCGGTCAGTCGCATGAACGACAAAACGGCATTCAACAACGACGCCACGCAATACGCAATTGGCTATGACTACAATCTGTCCAAGCGCACCGATATCTACACCGTGTTTTCCTATATCAAAAACGATAACGCCGCGCAATATGCACCGGGTGCGGCCAGTGCTCCCGGCGGCTTCACCAGCGCTGGCGGCGAAGCGGGCCGCGCACTGCAGCTTGGCATGCGCCACCGGTTTTGAGAGTGATGGCATAGGCGTGCGACGCGCAGAAGCCTGATGGCGTCTTCAAGGTCTGGCTATAAAAAGGGGATGCCGACAGGCATCCCCTTTTACATTGCGCAATGCCTACAGATGGGCTGGACTCGGTTAAAATTGGCGCACCATTTTATCCACAGGGCTGGCACAGAATGACGAGACTGTTGCATGTCCGCCGCAGCGATCTGAGCGCCATAGCCCCTGTGCCAGCCCGCAGACTTTACTGATCTATTGACAATCAACGATGAACTCCACACTGGACTCTAACCGCGTCGCGCAATTCCTGGCCGACACACCGAATTTCTTTGAAGAACACGCCGGATTGCTGGGCAAGGTGCAACTGGCCAGCGCCCATACCGGCCGCGCGATCTCGCTGCAGGAGCGCCAGATGGAAATCATGCGCGAAAAGTACAAGGCGCTGGAATTACGGCTGGCCGATCTGATGCGGCTGGGGCAGGAAAATGATGTGCTGGCGCAAAAATTCCAGTCCTGGACCCAGATTTTGCTGCTGGCGCGCAACGATGTCGACCTGCCCCATGTGCTGGTCAGCGGCTTGCAGACCATTTTCGACATGCCGTACGCGACCTTGCGGCTGTGGGGCGTGGCGCCCGATTTCATGCACGGCTGGTTCGCGCAGGAGGTGCCGGAAGATGCGAAAATTTTTGCGCGCAGCCTGACCGTGCCGTATTGCGGCGCCAATAATGATTTCGAGACGGTACGCTTGCTGGAGGATGCCGATCTGGTGCAATCGGCGGCCATTCTGCCGTTGCGGGTCGGCATAGGATCCGAAGCGTTCGGCTTGCTGATACTCGGCTCGCCCGATGCGCAACGCTTCACCGAGGACATGGCGACCGATTTCCTGGCCAATCTCGGCATGACCGCCAGCGCCGCCCTGAGCTGCCTGCTGGCTTGAATCCAGTCACCGGGCTTGAGGTGAGCGCAACCGGCAACCGGATGCTGATCGAGCGCTGCCTTGCCAGCCTCGCCACCCAGCGCAAGCTGTCGCCGCATACGGTCAGCGGCTACGGGCGCGACCTGCAGCAGCTGGCCGCCTTGCTGGGTGAAGCTGCATTGCCGGCAGTCAGTCACCAGCAGATCCGCAAGTTTGCATCGCAATTGCATGCGCAAGGCCTGAACCCGCGCAGCATCGCGCGCAAACTGTCGGCCTGGCGCGTGTTCTTCGGCTGGCTGTCGGATCAGGTCGTGCTGCCATCCAATCCGGTCGATGGCATCAAGCCGCCCAAGCGCGCCAAAACCCTGCCGCAGGCGCTGTGCGCCGATGATGCGGTGCGTCTGGTATCCCAGGCCCAGCCTGGCAAGAATCCGGATTCTGCCAGCCAGCACTGCAACCGCGCGATGTTCGAGCTGCTGTACTCCAGCGGCCTGCGCGTGTCGGAACTGGTCGGACTCGATGTGCGCTATGCCGGCAGCAACAGCCGGCCATACTTCGCTGGGCTGGATCGATTTCGATGCGCACGAAGTGACGGTGACCGGCAAGGGCAACAAGGTGCGCAGCGTGCCGGTGGGACAGGCCGCCATGGAGGCGCTGGCCGACTGGCTGGCGCTGCGCGGCACGCTGGTGAAAACTGACCCGCATCCGCTGTTCCTGAGCGAACGCGGCAGCCGCATGTCGCCGCGCGTGGTGCAGCTGCGGCTGAAGGCGCATGCGCAGGCGCTGACGATTCCGGCCGATGTGCATCCGCACATGCTGCGCCACTCGTTCGCCTCGCATGTGCTGCAATCGTCCGGCGATTTGCGCGCGGTGCAGGAAATGCTGGGCCACAGCAGCATCAGCGCGACCCAGGTGTATACCTCGCTCGATTTCCAGCGTCTGGCAACCGTATACGATGCGGCCCATCCGCGGGCCAAGAAAAGCCGCCCATCAGAGCCGGAATAAACTCCAATTTCAACAAAAACATGGGGGTATATTCAAAAACAATGCACTTCCCGCACGTATTCATTGGCATCTTTTAAAATACACCTCATGGTATATTTTTTGAGATCAGACAGCACCACTGACAGGCATGGAGTGGGCGACAACCTTGATATGCATCACAAACTTCGGCATCACTTGCAACTCAATTGCATATTTGCGGCATAATCCTCCAATCTCCGCATCACACAACATCATGAAGAGTACCTCCATCACCACCGACCGCAAGTCAACTGCAAGCCCCGCCGCCGACAGCAGCGCAGCGCAGGCCGAAGCGTGCCTGCGCGACGCCTCGGTGCGCGTCACGCCGGCCCGCGTGAAGGTGCTGGCCGCCCTGCTCGGCGCGCACCGCGCTTTTTCCCATCAGGATGTGCAGGAAGCCTTCACCGACATGGATCGCGTGACCTTGTACCGCGCGCTGGATTGCCTGATCGAGGCCGGCCTGGCGCACAAGATCGCCGGCGATGACCGGGTTTTTCGCTACAGCGCCGGCAACGAGCATGGTGCACCCGAGATGTCGCAGCCGGCAGGTGCACGCACGCAGGCACCTGCGCAGCACCAGCACGGCCATTTCAAATGCACCCGTTGCGCCAAGGTGTTCTGCCTCAGCAGCGATGGCGAGGCGGGGCTGTTAGCGGATCTGCTGTCGGCCTCGGCCACGCCGCAATCGACGGTGCGCCAGCAATTGCAAACAGCGCTGCAGGAAAATCTGGGACCGGGCTTTCAAAGCCACGATATCGAACTCACCATCAAGGGCTGGTGCGCTGATTGCGCAAGCTAACTTTCAATCTCCTTTCATACTGACTATGGCTCTGATCCCCACCACCATCCTGACCGGCTTTCTCGGCGCCGGCAAAACCACGCTGCTCAACCGCATCCTGCAGGAAGACCACGGCCTGAAGATTGCGGTGATCGAAAACGAATTCGGCCAGGAAAATATCGACAACGAAATCCTGGTGCAGGACAGCAATGAACAAATCGTCGAGATGAATAACGGCTGCATCTGCTGCAGCATCCGCGGCGACCTGATCGTCGCGCTCGGCACGCTGGCGCAGAAACGCGATGCCGGCGAACTGCAGTTCGACCGCATCGTGATCGAAACCACCGGCCTGGCCAATCCGGGGCCGGTCGCGCAGACTTTTTTCATGGATGACGAAGTTGCGCTGCATTACATGCTGGATGCGATCATCACGGTGGTCGATGCGAAACATGGGATGCAGCAACTGGACGAGCATGAAGAAGCGCAGCGCCAGGCCGGTTTCGCCGACCGCATGCTGCTGTCGAAAACCGATCTGGTCAGCGCGGCCGAGATCGATGCACTGACGCGCGCGCCTGAAGCGCATCAATCCGCGCGCCGCGATCGGCAAGGTCGATTTCGGCCGCGCCCCGCTGGCCGAGATCCTCGATATCCGCGGCTTCAACCTGAATGAAAAGCTGGAAATCGATCCCGATTTTCTGGCCGCGGAAGCGCAACAAGCCGAGCATCAGCATGACTGCCATGCGCACGGCGATACGCGATGCGACCATGCCCACCACCATCATGCGCACAGCGACGAGATCGCCGCGTTTGTCTTCAAAAGCGAGCGCGCGTTCAACACCGCGCTGCTCGATGAATTCCTCGGCGGCCTGGTGCAAGTGTATGGTCCGCGCATGTTGCGCTATAAAGGCGTGTTGCTGATGGAGGGCGCCGACCGCAAGGTATTGTTCCAGGGCGTGCACCAACTGATGGGCACCGATATCGGCGGAAAATGGGCCGATGGCGAAACCCGCATCAGCAAAATGGTATTTATTGGCAAAAACCTACCAAAAGACATTTTTTTACGCGGACTGGAACAGTGTTTGGTATAAACTACGCGCGCTTTTAGGTGCAAAGGTGGTGAGGCGTAGCAAAACGGAACAGGCCAGTGCAGCCGATTACCCCCAAGTCTGACAACTTGCTGGCTACACAGTCGCCTGATTAACAGATAGAATTGACTTAACCGTCGTATCGAAAGTAAGCGAAGTGACTACTAAAACCAAACAAACATCCACGACCGCCAATCCGGATGCTCCGCTCCTGACTGAAGACCAGATCCTCAAAATGAGCGAGGCGGACTACATGAACGAGGCGCAGCTGGCATTCTTCAAGGCCCGTTTGCAGCAGCTTGAAAAAGACTTGCTCAAAAATGCCGGCGAAACCACCGAACACCTGCGCGAGACCGTGCTGGTGCCCGATCCGGCCGACCGCGCGACCATCGAGGAAGAGCACGCGCTGGAACTGCGCACCCGCGACCGCGAACGCAAACTGCTGAAAAAAGTGCAGCAATCGATCGCCAGCATCGACAGCGGCGAATACGGTTGGTGCGAAGAGACCGGCGAGCCGATCGGCGTTCCGCGCTTGCTGGCACGTCCTACCGCCACCCTGTCGCTGGAAGCCCAGCAACGGCGCGAGATCAAGCAGAAACTGTACGGCGATTGATGCCCGCAACGGCATAAACCCGGCAACACAGCGTTACAAATCAGCGTGCGGATAGGTTTCTCGCACGCTTTTTATTGCCTTATAATGCAACCATGTTGCAAATAAAAAATCTCAGCTACCGCTACCCCGGCGCCACAAGCGCCCAACTGTCAGTGCCGGCATTCTCGCTTGCCAAAGGTCAGCACGCGGTGCTGCTCGGCCCGTCCGGCTGCGGCAAATCCACGCTATTGCACTTGATGGCGGCGATCCTGGGTGCGCACGGCGGCAGCCTGCTGGTGGCCGGCACCGATCCGGCTGCGCTCGCGCCACGCGCGGCGGATCACTGGCGCGGCCGGACCATCGGCTTCCTGCCGCAAAAACTGGCGCTGGTCGCGAGTCTGAACGTGCGCGAAAATCTGCTGCTGGCCGCCTATGCGAACGGCCAGAACCCGGACCCGACACGCGCCGATGGATTGCTGCAGGCCCTGGGCCTGCTGGAAAAACGCCACGCCAAACCGCATCAGCTCAGCCAGGGCCAGCAGCAACGGGTCGCCATTGCACGCGCGCTGTTCAACCATCCGCAATTGCTGCTGGCCGACGAGCCTACCGCCAACCTGGATGATGCCGCCTGCATTGCAGCCATCGAGCTGCTCACCAGCCAGGCCGGCGTCGTCGGCGCCTCGCTGGTGATTGCCACCCACGATGCGCGCGTAGTCTCGGCCTTGCCGCAAGCCAAAATACTGCGCCTCTACCCAGCTGCACCGCAACCGGAGTCCGTCTAGTGTCGCGCCTGAATGCTGTCTCGCTGGCGCTGAAATCATTGCGCCACAAGCCGCTGTCGACCGCGCTGAACCTGCTGCTGATGGCGGTCGGCGTGGCGATGATGAGCTTCGTGCTATCGGCCTCGCGGCAACTGGAAGACGGCGCGCTGCGCGACGCGCAAGGGATCGATCTGGTGGTCGGCGCCAAAGGTTCGCCGTTGCAGCTGATCCTGTCCTCGATTTACCACATCGACATACCGACCGGCAACATACCACTGGCCGCGCAGGCGCAACTGGCACAAAACCGGCTGGTGAAAAAAGTGATCCCACTGGCGCTGGGCGACAGCTACAACGGCTTCCGCATCGTCGGCACCAACGCCGATTACGCCGCACATTACGGTGCCGCGATGGCGCAAGGCAAGTTGTTCGATGCACCGCTGCAGGCGGTCTTCGGGGCTCAGGCGGCGGCCCGATCGCATGCCGTCGTCGGCGCCAACTTCGCCGGTTCGCACGGGCTGACGCGCGGCGGCGAAGAGCACAAGGATGCACCGTACCAGGTGGTCGGCATCCTGCAGCCGACCGGCACCGTACTCGATCGCCTGATCCTGACCCCGGTCGAATCGGTCTGGAGGGTGCATGAAATCAGCAACGGCATCGACGTCAACGATCCCGAGGAAAAAGCCGCGATGGACGCCGAACGCGAGCTGACCGCACTATTGGTGCAATACGCGTCGCCGCTGGCGGCCGTGACCATGCCGCGCATGATCAACAGCCAGCCTGCGCTGCAGGCGGCGCAGCCGGCATTCGAAGCGGCCAAGCTGTTCCGCCTGCTGGGCGTCGGCGTCGACGTGCTGCGCGGGATTGCGGCGGTGGTGCTGCTGTCGGCGGCATTGTCGATGTTTGTCGCGCTGTACAACGCGCTGGAAGAGCGCAAGGCCGATCTCGCGATCCTGCGCATGCTGGGCGCGACGCCGGCCAAACTGTTTTTGCTGCTGCTGGTCGAAGGCTTGCTGCTGGCGCTGTCAGGCGCGCTGCTGGGCTGGCTGCTGGGACATGTCGCGGTGGCAACATTGGGCTACGCGCTGTCGGCTGATCAGAATGTCCGCATCAGCGGCTGGCTGATCACCCCGGATGAAGGATGGCTGGCGCTGGTGGCAATCGGCATCGGACTGATGGCGGCGCTGATCCCGGCCTACCGCGCCTACCGCACCGACATCGCGACCACACTGGCGCAATGAACGATTCGTTTTTTAAAGGAGCCATGCATGAAATCATTACTGACTCTGTTGCTGTGCGCTGTTGCACTAGCGGCCCAGGCCAAGGAAGATCCCGAGCAGACCAAGAAAGAAATCGCGCAACACCGTGCGATTGCCGCCGCGCATGAAGCCGCCGCCAGATGCAAGGAGTCAGGCAAGGACGAAGAAATCTGCCACGCCGAACTCGCAAAAAGCTGCAAAGGGCTGGCCATCGGCAAGCTGTGCGGGATGAAACATCAGCATTAAAATCCGGCTATTCGCATCATGTTCTCTTGCGGCACGTCAAGATGTCGCAAGAGAACACGTATAACTTCCTGTAATACGCCGTCGTGTACCGCTATTGAGTGACGGCGCAAATTGATCGCAATCCCATGAAAACATTCATTCGCAACATGCTTCTGCTGCTGGCCGCGCCCGCGCTGGCATTGGCCGCAACCCAGACGCCACCGGCACAAGGCGCACCGGCGCATGTACCGCCGTCCGGCGCCCCGGCGGGGCTCACCATCGTGCAGCCGCTGCAAGACATCAAGGGTGTGGTTTCCTGGAACACGCTGGCCAAGGTCAAGCAAATCAAATCGAAAGACCGCATCCTGCCGGAATTCAGCAAGGAGATCGCCGCGCTGAACGACAAGGAAGTCAAATTGCAGGGCTTCATGATGCCGCTGGAGCCGGGCGAAAAACAAAAACATTTCCTGCTTTCAGTCAATTCGCAGAGCTGCGCCTACTGCATGCCGGCCGGCCCGGAAGGCGTGGTTGAGGTAAAAAGCAAGACCGCCATGAAATATTCGTTTGAACCGATCATTGTGTCCGGCAAGATGTCCGTCCTGAAAAATGATCCGATGGGACTGTATTACCGTTTGAGCGAGGCAACACCCGCCTCCGAGAAATAATTACCCCACACCAACAATAGTTTCCACCCGTAAAAACAATACAGGATTGTTACTGTTAATTTTCATTAAATGCAACATTTTGAATCGAAATCCTGTCCGCAGAAAGCTTGGTTAATGATGCTTTGTGGTACCTTTAAACAACTATAAAAACATCATGCAATTGCATTATTTCCCTATAGAAACAATGCAAAAATGAACTCTTTCAGACAGGAAAAACGTGGGGATTTTCTCGCTGTTCGGCAAGAAAAATAATCGCCAGACTGCAACGTCTGCTGAGGGCGTTCGCGATAACAGAAAAAATCCCGCGAGCAGCGCTGAGCGCATCGCCAACTCGCAAATATCGCTGCGCAATGCAGCCCGCGCCACCGCTGAAAAAATCGATGCGATTGAATCTGCGATGTCGCTGGATATGGCGATGCATACGCAGTCCGGTCAAAATTCAGAACCGGCCAGGAAAAAAATGGCCCCGGCGGCAGCGTCGGGCCGATCCGCGCAAGCGGCCGATGGCAATCCGGCCTACAACGCTACCGCCTTTCCCAACACCTTGCCGATGATGGGGGTCACCACCGAGTTTTTACTGGGCGGCGAATCGTTTGCCAACGAAGCCCGGATCTCCGAGGCGGAGACCGCGCCTGCCGCCGAAGAAGCGGCGATCCTGTTTTCCAATGGCCAGACAGCGCTGGCGGAACAGACCTTGCTCAATGCGATCGGGCAGGATGCGCTGGGTAATGCGGCCCAAAATACCTGGTCGATGCTGTTCGACCTGTATCGCATCACTGACCAGCAGTTGCAATTCGAACGCCTGGCGCTTGACTACCTGAACAAATTTGAAATCTCGCCGCCGGACTGGCTGAGCGAGACGTTCATCACCCCCGCCGTGCCAGCCGCACCAGCAGATCAGACGCCGACCGTTTGCCTGGACGGCAAGCTCGATGGCGGCATCATCCAACAACTCGATCGCATCAAGAAACTGGGCGACAGTCATCCTGTGCTGCGCCTGGAATTTGGCCGCATCAGCACGGTCGATCCGGTCGGGTGCGGGCTGTTGTTGCGCGTACTGAAGGGCCTGCAACAATCCGGCCACGAACTCATTCTGGTCGGCGCATTCGAACTGGCCGAGCGCATCAGGTCAATTCTGCAAGTCGGCCGGCGCGACGAAACCGAAGCGCCGTGGATGCTGTTGCTGGAACTGCTGCAACTGCTGCAGCGCGAGCAGGATTTCGAGGAAACCGGCATCGAATACTGCATCACCTTTGAAGTGTCGCCACCCTCGTATGAGGCGCCCAAGACCAGGGTCATCACGATCCAGGCTGAAACGGCGTTCAATCTGGGTACGGATCCAGAGCGCTTCATGATGCCGGCAGTGATTGATGGACGCACCGAGCAGTCTGGTCTTGGCCATCAGGGAGTACGCCAGTGCGCAACTAACCGTGATTCTCGATTGTTCGCGCCTGACGCGGGTGGACTTCAATGCTACCGGACAACTTCTGAACGGGCTGATGCCACTCATTCATGCGGGAAAATCGATAGAATTCCAAAACGTCAACCATCTGATCTCGGCATTGTTCCACGCCATGGGCTTGGACAGCATTGCCCGCATCACCCCTCGCAGAAGCTGAACACGACGCCATTGCAAACATCTTGCAATCGGATCGCCTGACCCCATTTTTATATTCAAATCATGTCTTGTCTGCATCGACAGCGGCGCGTTGCGCCCTGCCATGTTGTCATTGCATCCGGCGTAATACCCCGTCACACCCATTTTTGAGGTCAACATGGAACAATTTCACGGCACGACCATTCTTTCCGTGCGACGCGGCAATGTTGTCGCGCTCGGCGGCGATGGCCAGGTCACGCTCGGCAATATCGTCATGAAGGGCACCGCCCGCAAGGTGCGCAAGCTGTATCACGGCAAGGTGCTGGCCGGTTTCGCCGGCGGCACTGCCGATGCGTTCACGCTGATCGAGCGCTTCGAAGCCAAGCTGGAAAAACACCAGGGCCACCTGATGCGCGCCTCGGTCGAACTGGCCAAGGACTGGCGCACCGACCGCATGCTGCGCCGACTGGAAGCGATGCTGCTGGTGGCCGACCGCGAATCGACGCTGGTCATCACCGGCAATGGCGACGTGCTGGAGCCGGAAGACGGCATCGGCGCGATCGGCTCCGGCGGCACCTTCGCGCAGTCGGCGGCCAAGGCCTTGCAGGAAAATACCGACCTGGCGCCGTTCGATATCGTCAAGAAATCGCTGACGATTGCCGGCGAACTCTGCATCTACACCAATCTGTCGCACACCATCGAAACCCTGGACTGATCCGCCATGAATATGACTCCCCAAGAAATCGTCTCCGAACTCGACAAACACGTGGTCGGCCAGGGCAGCGCCAAACGTGCGGTCGCCATCGCGCTGCGCAACCGCTGGCGCCGGCAACAGGTGGCGGAGCCGCTGCGTTACGAGATCACGCCCAAGAACATCCTGATGATCGGCCCCACCGGCGTCGGCAAGACTGAAATCGCGCGCCGCCTGGCGAAGCTGGCCGATGCCCCGTTCATCAAGATCGAAGCCACCAAGTTCACCGAAGTCGGTTATGTCGGGCGCGATGTCGATACCATCATCCGCGACCTGGTCGATATCGGCATCAAGCAGACCCGCGAAGCGGCCACCCGCAAGGTGCGCGCGCGCGCCGAAGACGCGGCCGAAGACCGCATCATCGACATCCTGGTGCCGCCGGCGCGCGATTTCGGCCTGCATACGCCGGCCGAGGCCGATGCGCAAAAAGGCAATGCGACGCGCCAGACTTTCCGCAAGCGCCTGCGCGAAGGCGCGCTGGACGACAACGAGATTGAAATCGAGGTGGCCGAAGCCGGGCCGCAAATGGAAATCATGGCGCCGCCCGGCATGGAAGAGATGACCGAGCAGATCAAGAGCATGTTTTCCGGCATGGGCAGCGCGCGCAAGAAATCGCGCAAGATGAAGATCCGGGATGCGATGAAGCTGCTGATCGAGGAAGAGGCGGCCAAACTGGTCAACGACGACGACCTCAAGCAGCAGGCGATCAGCAACGTCGAGCAAAACGGCATCGTGTTCCTGGACGAGATCGACAAGATCGCGTCGCGCTCGGAAGCCGGCGGCGCCGAAGTCTCGCGCGCCGGCGTGCAGCGCGACCTGTTGCCGCTGGTCGAGGGCACCACGGTCAATACCAAGTACGGGATGATCAAGACCGATCACATCCTGTTCATCGCGTCCGGCGCGTTCCACCTGGCCAAGCCGTCCGACCTGATTCCGGAGCTGCAGGGACGGTTCCCGATCCGGGTCGAACTGGAGTCGCTGTCGATTGCCGATTTCGAATGCATCCTGACCTCCACCGATGCCTGCCTGACCAAACAGTACGAAGCCTTGCTGGCGACCGAGGACGTGGCGATCAGCTTCACCCCGGACGGCATCCGGCAACTGGCTGAAATCGCGTTTTCGGTCAACGAAAAGACCGAAAACATCGGCGCCCGCCGGCTGTACACGGTGATGGAAAAGCTGCTGGAAGAGATTTCATTTTCGGCCAGCGAAACCGGCGGCAAGGTGATCTCGATCGACGCCGCGTATGTGAACGAACGGCTGGGTGCGCTGTCGGTCGACGACGATCTGGCGCGCTATATCCTGTAAGAAGTCGGCCATTCCGGCCCTCGGCAGCGCACCGGCGGCCGGAATATACTCTATGCAGTATAAAAATTAGCGCAATGAATATATGCGGCAGATAGTGGCTTTTAACTCATACCCCCCTATTTTCAGCATTCAAGGAGGCATGATGGGCAAGACCCTCGGGACTCGGCAAAAACTCAACTTCCGCATCGAGCCATCGCAAAGGAATGTGAAACCGCGCAGCCCGCTGCTGCCGCCGTCGCTTCAGCCCAACAAAAACGGGACGCCGCATACCAATCCCAAGCAAGCGAAAACAGCAGAAACGGCTCCCGACCAGGCGCCGGGAAAAAAACTTCCTAATTCCTGACATCGGCCGCCGGCGGCACCTCGCTCTCCGGTCCGGCTCTGGGACGCGTCATCGCCTCCGGCATCACGGACAACACCGGCGCTGGCAGCGTCGCCGGAGGTGCCGCTGGCACCACCGCTACCGGGGCACGGCTGGCAGCATCGACGCTGGTCTGCCCCTTCGCGCTTTCCGGCAGCTCGACCCGCTTGATCACGCCCGCATCCGACAGCAACACATACTGCCCATGCACTTCCTTGACGCTCACGCCCGGCAGCACTTCGGCGCCGATCGCGATCGCCTGCGCCGGCTTGCCATCGGCCGACAGAATCGCGACGCTTTCCCGCGCCACATCGGCCACGATCACGCCTTTCAGCAGGAAATTGCTGGCGACCGCGACACTGGCATTGCCGCCGAACAGGCCCAGCGCGGCTTCGATCCCGATCACCGGCTGGCTCGCCTGCGGCGGCGCCGCCACCGGGCGCACCGCAGGCTTGAACAAAGCCATCGCCCAGTAGGCGCTGGCCGCGCACAGCGCGATAAACAAGACAAAACTGGTCAACTCGGGCAAGCGCTTCATTTCAGTCCTTTTGACAACTTAATGCACCAACTGATTGATTTCGATGATCGGCATCAGCACCGCCAGCACGATCAGCAGCACCACCACCCCCATCGCCAGAATCAGCGCCGGTTCCAGCAGGCCGGCAATGATCAGGGTGCGGCGTTCCAGATCCTGCTCCTGCGCGCTGGCGGCGCGCTCCAGCATCGCCGGCAGTTCGCCGGTGGCTTCGCCGGCGCGGATCATGTGGATCAGCATCGGCGGGAAGTGCTTGCGGGCCGACAGCGCGCGCGCCAGGCTGACCCCTTCGCGCACCGCAGCGGCAGCTTCCTCGACCTGTTCCCGCATCGCGACGTTGGACAGGGTGTCGCGACTGGTTTGCAGAGCGCGCAGGATAGGCACGCCGGAACCGATCGTGATGGCCAGCGTGCTGGCGAAACGCGAGGTATTCAGGCTGCGCTCGAATTTGCCGTACAGCGGCGCGGTCAGCAGCCAGCTGTGCCAGCGGTGCTTGGTCACCGGATTCTTCAACGCGGTGCGCCAGGCGAAACCCAGCCCGATCACGGCCAGCAACACGAACACGCCGTAATTCCGCACAAAATCGGACACCGCCAGCATCATTACCGTCAGCAAAGGCAGTTTCTGCTTGGTATTGGCGAACACCGAAACGATTTGCGGCACCACATAGGTGAGCAAGAAAATCACGATCGAAAATGCGACCACCGTCACGATGGCCGGATAGGTGAAGGCCAGTTTCACCTTCTGCACCAGCGCATTGCGCCGCTCGACGAAATCGGCCAGCCGCGACAGCACGCGCGACAGCTGGCCGATTTGCTCGCCGGAGGCGACCAGCGCCCGGTAAATATCGGCAAAATCGCGCGGGTGTTGCGACAAGGCATCCGACAGCGAGGCGCCGCCCATCACTTCGGAGCGGATCGAGGCGACCAGGTCGCGCATGTACGTGCGTTCAGCCTGCTCCAGCAGCGCCGAAAACGCCTGTTCCAGCGGCAGGCTGGCCTCCAGCAGGCTGGCCAGCTGACGGGTGAAGAGCGCCAGCTCGTTGCTGGACAGGCGCTCGCCGAAGCGGCGGCGCTTGTGCTGGCCGGCGGCATCGACCTGGGTCGAGATCAGGTCGACTGCAATCGGCGTCAGCCCCTGCAGCCGCAAATCGGCGCGCGCGGCACGCGCGCTGTCGGCGTTGACCACGCCTTTTCTGGCAGTGCCGACCGCATCGACGGCTTCGTAACGGAAGGCCGACACGATCAGTCCTTCGTCACGCGCAGCAACTCGGCCTGCGTCGTGGTGCCGTCGGCCAGCCAGCGTTCGCCATCTTCGCGCATGGTCAGCATGCCGTCGCGCTGAGCGGCGGCGCGGATCTCGGCTTCGGACGCGCTGTGATGGATCAGCGCGCGGATTTCGTTGGTGGTCTGCAGCAATTCGTAGACCCCGACCCGGCCGTGATAACCGGAATTGCCGCACTTGTCGCAGCCGACCGCCTGCCAGTACTGCCCGTCATGCTGCCGGCAATGCGGGCACAGCTTGCGCACCAGCCGCTGCGCCAGCACGCCCAGCAAGGAAGACGACAGCAGGAACGGTTCGATCCCCATGTCCAGCAGGCGCGTGACGGCGGCGGCGGCATCGTTGGTGTGCAGGGTGGCCAGCACCAGATGGCCGGTGAGCGAGGCCTGCACCGCGATCTGCGCGGTTTCCAGGTCGCGGATCTCGCCGATCATGATGATGTCCGGATCTTGCCGCAGGATCGCCCGCAGCGCCTTGGCGAAGCTCATGTCGATGCGCGGATTGACCTGGGTCTGGCCGACGCCTTCCAGGTCGTATTCGATCGGGTCTTCCACCGTCAGGATATTGGTCGCGGTGGCATTCAGCCGCGACAACGCTGCATACAGGGTGGTGGTCTTGCCGGAGCCGGTCGGTCCGGTGACCAGCACGATGCCGTGCGGCTGCGCGATCAGTTTGGCGAACTGCGGCAGCATCGCATCGCTCATGCCCAGATGCTGCAGGTCGAGCTGCCCCGCGTCCTTGTCCAGCAGGCGCAGCACCGCGCGCTCGCCATGCCCGGTCGGCAAGGTGGACACCCGCACATCGACCGGCTTGCCGCCGACCCGCAGCGTGATGCGGCCGTCTTGCGGCAGGCGCTTCTCGGAAATATCGAGCTGCGCCATGATCTTGATGCGCGAGATCAGCGACGCATGGATCGCCTTCTTCGGCCGCACCACGTCGCGCAGCGAGCCGTCGATCCGGAACCGCACCACCGACGACTGCTCGAACGGCTCGATGTGGATGTCGGACGCGCCTTCGCGCAGCGCTTGCGTGAGCAGCGCATTGATCATGCGGATCACCGGCGCGTCGTCGGCCGACTCCAGCAGATCCTCGATGGCCGGCATGTCCTGCATCAGCTTGGTCAGGTCGAGATCGGATTCGACCTCGTCCACCACTTGCGCGGCATCGCCGCCGGAACCGGCATAGGCTTTGGCGATTTCGGACTTCAAGTCGTCGTGCGCCAGCGATTTCAGCCGGATGCGGCCGAAACGGCGGCTCACTTCGGCAATCGCAGTCGGCGGCGTCGCATCCGACACCCACACCTCGATTGCATGATCGACATCGCTGCGATAGGCCAGCAGTGCAAAATCACGCGCATACGCATACGGCAACAGGCGGGCATCGTTCATGACCGCACTCATTGCCTGGTTTCGGGCGCCGGCACTAAGGCGGGCGCCGGTACTGCAGGGATCGGCCTCAGGAACGAGCCGCCCATCGGCTGGCCGCGTTCCAGCGCGGGCAGGACCGGGGCGCCGGTATCCGGCAACAATGGCGTTTTGACTGGCTGGGCGAGGATCTCGGTGCCGCGGATGTAATCGTAGCGGTCGGCCACCACGCTGGCGCTCTGTTCGCTGCTGCGGATCACGGTCGGGCGCAAAAACACCATCAGGTTGGTTTTCTTGCGGCTGCGCTTCTGATACTTGAACAGGTTGCCGATGATCGGAATATCGCCCAGACCGGGCACCTTCTCGACACCATCGCCGACGGTATCCTCGATCAGACCGCCGAGCACGATGATCTGGCCGTCATCGGCCAGCACATTGGTCTCGATCGAACGCTTGCTGGTGATGATGCCGGCCGCGTTGGCGGTGCTCTGGATGGCCGAAGTCTCCTGATAGATCGCCATCTTCACGGTGCCGCCTTCGGAAATCTGCGGCCGCACCCGCAGCGACAGGCCGACGTCCTTGCGTTCGATGGTCTGGAACGGATTCACGCCGGCAGTCCCGCCCGAGGCCTGCGTCGTGTACTGGCCGGTGATGAAAGGCACGTTTTGGCCGACGATGATTTTTGCCTCTTCATTGTCGAGCGTGATCAGGTTCGGCGTGGACAGGATATTGGTATTGGCATCGGACTCCAGCGCCCGCGCCAGCGCGCCCAGCCCCAGTACGCCATTGATCTGGCGAAACACACCCAAGGTCATGCCGGCGCCCGGCAGCACTGCGCCTTTGCCGGTGCCGAGGGTCAGCAGATTATCGCCGCCAGTGGAAAAGGAAGTGCCGCCGCCGACCCGATAGTTGCTGGCGCTGTCGCCGGTCAGGCCCAGCCACTGGATGCCGAACTCGGCCGCCTTGTCGGCGGTGACTTCGACGATCAGCGACTCGATATACACCTGGGCCCGGCGCACGTCGAGCTGGTCGATGACGGTGCGCAAGTTGCGGTAAACCGGTTCGCTGGCGGTGATGATCAGGGTATTGGTGGCCGCATCAGCCTGTATGAAACCGGCCGAGCCGCCGCTTGCCAAGGTCGGCGCCGCGTATGACGCCGGCATGGTTCCCATCGTCCCGCCGGCAGCCAAACCCGCTGCGGGTGTCGCTGCGCTGGTCGGGGTCGGCGCAGCAGCCGTGGCAGAACTGTCGGACGCGACCACCGCGCGCAGGGTCTGCGCCAGTTTGGTGGCATCGGCATTTTTCAGATACACCACATGCACATTGCCCGGTTGCGCGGTCGGCTGATCGAGCTTGGCAATCAATGATTTGGCCAGGTTGGCGCGCGCCAGCGAAGGCGCGCGCACGATCAGTGCATTGGTCCGGCTATCCGCAATCAGGCTGACGCGTCCGCCATCCGTCGCGCCGGGCGCACCGGTGCCCGACTCCAGCAACTTGTTGACCATCACCGCAATATCGCTGGCAACCGCATAGCGCACCGGCACCACATCGAGGTCGCTGGTGGCCGGCGCATCCAGCGCCGCAATGATTTTCCCCAGCCGCTTCAGATTGTCGGCGTAATCGGTGATGATCAGCGAGTTGTTGCCGGGATTGGCATTGATGGTGTTGTTGGGTGAAATCAATGGCCGCAGGACCGCCACCAAGTTGCCCGACGATTCATAGTTCAGACGAAAAATCTGGGTCACGATCTGATCGCCCTTGATCTTGCCGGCGCCGCTGCCGGTCTGGGTCGGCGTTGCTTGCAGCTTGGCGTCGGCTTCCGGCACCACCTTGACGAAGCCATCTCCCGCCACCAGCGCATAGCCCTGCAGCCGCAAGGCGGTCGCCAGCAAGCCGAAGGCCTGCGCCTTGGTCACGCTGGTTTCGGCCACCAGGTTGATCGTGCCCTTGACGCGCGGATCGATAATGAAGGTGGTATTGGTGTAATGGCCGATCGCCTTGATGACGGACTCGATATCGGCGCCGACGAAATTGAGCATCGCGCCATTCGGATCCGGATTCGCCGCCGCTGCTGGCTGCATTCCGGCCACCGCACACAGCAAGGCGGCCATTACACTCCACTTGCGCCACCCGTTTTGTCCCTGCGCCTGTTTTTGCATAGTCAATCCCATCTCTGCCGTTATGCTTTTTTTCATTATTTAAACTCTAATGCAATGACATCGCGCTCACCGTCCTTACGACGCTGGCCCAATAGATTCAATAAATTTGCCAGTTGCTCTTCTTGTCCCGCTTCGGCCCGCGCTGTGCCGGAAAACTGGAACCGGCCTTGCGCCAGCGCGCCTGTTCCCGCCAACAGCATCGGGCCTTTTACTGTGCTCAGCAGCAACTGTGCGCTTTGCCCGCGCCAGTCCATTGTCAACCGGTAAGCCCCCAAAGGTTTGACCGGCGACAAACGCGATGCAACATCCTGGATATCGAGCGTCATGCTGCCATTCAAATCCAGCTTCTGGCCCTGCCGCGCCAGCATCAGCGGCCCCCAGGCCAAACGCATCTGGCCGGATGGCGCAATCGTGTTCAACGGTGCGCCCAGCCCGGCCAGGCGCTCTGCCGGCAAGGCAATGGCGCCTGCCGCCAGCTGCCACTGGCTCCAGCTGCCGCTGACTGCCAGCGGCTGCGACAGCGCCGCTGCATTCTCCAGACGCAAATCCACTTGTCCCAGCATGATCAGTGGCGACAAATGCCAGTCAAATCGGCCGGGCAACAAAGGCGTCACCGGGTCCTTGCCGCTGGGCGCGCCGCCGATAAAGGCCGAGCCGCGCCACAAGCGTGCCTTGCGCATCCCCCAGCGTCAAACGTCCGGCGGTCTGCATTTCGAACAACACCGCCATCCAGGATGCCGGCAAAAACACCAGCATCGTCAGCGCCACACTGCTTATCCCTGCCAGCAACCATAGCACGAGGCGGCGCACTTATTGGGCCTTTTGCTGGCGCAAGGTCAATACCGCATTGACGCTGCCCGGCGACTCCAGCGCGCTCACGTTGGCGTCCACCACCATCAGGCGCTCGACTTTTTGCGCCTCGTCGAGCCAGCGCAACACGCTGGCGAACGGCACCGCCGCCAGTTGCACCTTGGCGAAATCGGCGCTCAGCGTCACGCTCTGCGCCTTCAGGCCTTTCCTGGCCAGCCCGGCATCGATGCTTTCCCGTGTCATCGGCGCCACGCTGGCAGCGGCCTTCACGGTCAGGCCGGACACTTCCTTCGACAGCGCCTGCAACTCGGCAGCCTGCTGCCGCAACAGCGGCAGATTTTTCTCCAGCTGAGTCCGGCCCTGCAAGGCCGGATCGATGAACAATGCATACAACAGCCCCAGCGTCAGCGCCGACGCAGCGCATATCAGCAGCTTGCGTTCGCGCGCATTGCGCTCCAGCCAGAACGCGGACGATGCCGCGCGCCATTCCTGAAGCCTGTGCAATACCAGCAGTTTTTCAGTCATTTGGCACTCCGTATCTGCCACACGCCGGCGCCGGTCTGCGCCAGCGCCGCATGGCGCGCTGCCAGCGCAGCGCTCATCTCTGTCGCCGGCGCCTCGGCGCCGGGTTTAAAGCGCACCAGCAGGCTGCGCTCGCGGTATTCCAGAGCGGCGATCGCCGGCGCGGCGCCCTTTCTGGACTGCATCACGCTGCTCCAGGCATCGCCGAAAGTCGCTGCCAGCGCGGTGAAATCATCCGCCGCCGACTGACCTGCATCGTGTTTGGCAGCCGCCAGTTTTTGCCGCATCTGCGCCATCGGATCGACGATCACTTGCTCTTTCGGAAACGTGGCCTGAAAGGTTTGCGTCATGCCGGCACGCAGCAAACTGGCTTCGCGCTTCATCCGCAACCAGTCCAGATTCAGGCCAAACAGATTAACCATGAGCAACAACAGCGCCAGACCGAGCGGCCAGCGCCACGGACGCCAGTCAATCTGCGGCCCGGCGCCGGCCCCCAATCCCGCCATCAGATCAAGTCCCGTATTTTTCGCCCCGGCCACCCAGTGCGGCCAGCTATCCGGCAGCACGTTCAATCCGGCATCGCTGGACTCGCTGGCGATCTGCTGATAGGCGCGCACACTGGCTGGCGGCACATACAGCGTCAACGGCGCCTGCGGCACGATCATGCGCAAGGTGGCGATGACTTCCGGCATCGCCGCTGCACCGGAGGCGGTCACCGACAGCCCGATTCCGTCCTGTTGCGACAGGCGCAGCGTGATATCGGTCTCATGTGCGCATTCAGCAATGGCCGCCGTGGCAGCGCCGGGCTGATACGGCAGGCACAGCTGCGCCGGCAATACCGTCAACTGGCGCGCGCCCTGGTCGGTCAGCGCACCCGACAGGCGCTCCAGCCACGCACGCTGCACCACCGCCACCGTGCGCAAGCCGTCGGACAAGGGGCCGGCGGCGAACACACAGTCGGCCGGATCGCTCATCAACTGGTCTTCCACCAGATTGGGCAGGGCTGCCTTGAGCCTGGCCGCGGATAAGGGCGGCACCTTGACGCGCAGCAAGCTGACATCGCTGGCGGCCAGTAGCAGCACCACGCGTTTAGCTTGCCGGATGGCATCCGACAGCGCGGCCAGCGTTGCGCTGCCTTCGCGTTCGATCGTGCCATTGTCGGCAACCAGTGCAAACAGGCATGGCGGCGCCTCCAGCACGGTGTCGGCGTCGGAGGCGGCTTTGGAAGGATGGCGGATATATAGTGTGCTCAAGATTGTTCTCTTAGTTATCCCGGACCCAGATGACTCTCGTGTTGTTGCCGCTACGTTCGATCAGTGCCTGCATCTCGAGCGACGCCCGATTCAGCCTCACTGTGCCATAAACCATGAAGAAATTGGTCGTCATGGCGATTTCTTTGTCCGACTCGTTGATGGTCTTGCCTGACAAACGCAGTTTGAAATCGCTGATGTTACGAAAATAAGCACTGGCCCGGCTGGCGACCAGCGCCGTCGCATCCGACAGCGACAGTCCTTCAATTCTGGCTGCCAGCACTTCGGCTGGCGCAGTATTGACGTTTACCGCTGTCGCACGCGGCAGCACGATCACAAAATCCCGCAGCGCGGCCAGCGCTTCGCCGGTAAATCCGGGCACCGCCAGCACATCGTCAATCTGCAGCAGCGTCAGCGGCTGCGCAGTGCCGCTGCTTGCCGCATTATCGGCCGGCACTGCTGCGGTGCGCTCGACGGATGCCTTCTGGGTGCTCGCCAGCAGGGTGGCAGTGGCTTGCGCCAGCGCCGGATTCAGGCCCAGATTGCTCAGCAAGCGCCCGAATACCGCGACTTCGCTCTTGTTGATGGTGCCATTGGCAGACAGGTTGCTGAGGTTGTAGCGGGATTGGGCATCGACCACATGACCCGACAGTGTCGCATCGCTCTGTTCGCTATCGGCCCGCGCATTTTCGACATACTGGTCGAGCCGCGTTTCCGCCAGCGTTACCGCCCACGGCTCGCCCAGATGATCGACCGTCGAAAATTTCGCATCCTCGCGCAGGATCAGCCTGGCCCAGTCGAGCGCACCGCGCAAAATCCACTTGGTCTGCAAATGCAGGCGCTGGTTCTCGATCGAGCGCACCTGCACCTGCTGCTGCCAGAACAGGCTGGCCACGATCGTCACCGCCAGCGTGGTCAGCAACAGCGCGGTAATGACGGCGACGCCGCGCTGACGGCAAAGTGGCGGCTTGCTCATGTCGCCCCCAGCAGAAACACTTTGCGCATGCCGGTTTCGCGACCGCTGAGCTGCAGCGCCACCTCCAGTCCCAGCGGAACCGGCGCAGTTGGGGCCGACGGGTCGGCATTCGGTGCCACCTCATCGCTGTTGCGCCACATCAGGCTATCGCTCATCCAAAGCCGCATCGTCATCGCCGCAACGTCGGCTTGCAGCACCACCGCCTGCGCCGCATCGAGGTCGCCGATCGCGTTTTTCCACAAGATATCCAGTTCGCGCAGGTCGCGCGTTGCCCCCGATTCGCGCCGGGTCAGCACGCCATTGCTGATGCGGTAGGCGACTACGGCCATGCGCGACGGCTGATTGTCGGCAAACACCGTGCGCACCAGCGTCAGACGCCCCGGCTGCGCCGTCAGCGCGACACGGCCGCCCAGATCGGCGCTGCTGGCGAGATGCTCGCCATCGCTTTGCAATTGCGCAAACGCCAGCTGCAGGCCGCGGGTTTGTTCGAGATTGCCGGTCAGCGCGACGCGCGCCCGCACGATGCTGTCCAGCCCGCGCCAGCCCAGCACCGCGACGATCGCGAGGATGCTGATGGCGACCAGCAACTCGATCAGGGTAAAGCCGCGCGTGCGATCTGGCGCTGCTGACTCACTGCTCACGCTGCTGCGACATTGGCGCAGGTGCGGTTCATATTCCGTTCCCATCATTGCGCATTCGGCACCACCTGCACCAGCTTGATGATGCGCCGTGCGGGATTTTCCGCCTCGGTGACGCTGACCTCGACCCGCCGGAAGCTCGGATTCGGGGTCGCGATCACTTCCTCTTCGCACATCAGATGCAGGTCGCCCTGCGGGCAGGCGAAAGAGCGCTGGCCGAGCGCCGGCCACTCGCGTGCCAGGCGGATTTGCGACAGGCGGTTTTCGGCCGACCAGTTGGCCATCATCGCCGCGCGCAAGCCGTCGCTGTTCTGCGTCAGGCTGCCCACCGCCCGCAGGCTGGCGCCCAGCGAGGTGCCGACGATGACCAGCGCCACCAGCACTTCAAGCAGCGTAAAACCCGATGCGGATCGCAGGCGATGTGATCTCATCTTATTCAACCGCAAAATGCCCGATGCCATCGGCCCGGATCGCAACCTGCGCCGCACCGCTGGAAAAGGTCAGTACAAACGGTTTATCGACCGGCTCGCGGCCGAAGATGATGCGCAACGGCGTGCTTTCTGCTGCCGGCGTCAGGCTGAAACTGATCGGCGCACGCTTGAAGCTGCGTTCGCGCAGCAAATCATCTTGCGCGATGAGCTGCCAGGTGCGCTCCTCGCGCACCAGAAAACGATAGCGTTCCGGCTCCACCTCGAAGGCGATCGGGCGGTTGCGCACGATCGCCTCATCGCGCGCCAGCTGCAGCAGCAACGCGATGCGTTGCGCCTCGTTCTGCAGCTCCTGTTGCGCGCTCGGCATCGCATTGAACGACACCAGGCCCAAGGTGACGCCGGCAATCACCAGCACCACCAGCAATTCCAGCAGGGTAAATCCGCGTGCGCGCACAGCACGCCGCACGCCGCGCGATCCGGTCAAATGCGGTGCATTTACAGATCCCATGAACCGATATCGGCATCGTTGCCGGCGCCGCCCGGCTGTCCGTCGGCCCCCAGCGAAAATACGTCGATCTCGCCTTTGATGCCGGGCGACAGCATCTGGTAAGGCGCACCCCACGGGTCTTTCGGCAATTTATCCAGGTAACCGCCGGTCTTCCAGCCATTCGCCGCCGGGCCGGTGGTGGGACGCACGATCAAGGCTTGCAAGCCCTGCTCGGTGGTCGGGTAACGCTGGTTGTCGAGTTTGTACAGCTTCAATGCCTGCATCACGGTCGCGATGTCCTGCTTGGCGGCGACGATACGCGCCTCGTCGGTGCGCCCCATCAGTTTGGGCACCACCAGCGCCGCCAGCACGCCGAGAATCACGACTACCACCATGATTTCAATCAGGGTGAAGCCGCGCTGAACTGCGCGCATGCCGGCGCGCCGGACAAAGTAAGGAGAGACGTTTTGCATGATGGTTTTTGCTGGAAGATAGGAGTTAGACAAGAGTATAAGGCCGAAGCACTGTTTCAAGCACTTGCAGGAGCTTGATTGAAATCAATCCGGGGTCAGACTCTGCTGATTGCGAAAAGTGCCCATTTATTTGACCTCCCCCAACGCATGTAGTAGCCGGCGATTACCCGCGCCGCGTCCGGAAGGCGAACAATGGTCGTTCTTAAATCAATTCAGGAGACCATCATGGCTGCGAAAAAAATACTGATGCTGGCCGGCGATTTTGCCGAGGATTACGAAACGATGGTGCCGTATCAGGCGCTGCTGGCGGTGGGCCATCAGGTGCATGCGGTGTGCCCGGACAAGAAAGCCGGCGATTTCGTGATGACCGCGATCCACGACTTCGAAGGCCAGCAAACCTATACCGAGAAGCCCGGCCACCGCTTCACGCTGAGCCACGATTTCGACGCGGTCGATCCGGCCGGCTATGACGCGCTGCTGATCCCGGGCGGACGGGCGCCGGAATACCTGCGCCTGAATGCCAGGGTGCTCGACATCGTGCGCCATTTCGCGCAGGCCAAGAAACCGATCGCGGCAGTCTGCCACGGCGCCCAGATCCTGGCCGCGGCCCGCGTGCTGGACGGCGTGCACTGCTCGGCCTATCCGGCCTGCCGCCCGGAAGTCGAACTGGCAGGCGGGCGCTATGCAGAGATTGCCATCACCGACGCGGTCACCGACGGCAATTTCGTCACTGCACCGGCCTGGCCGGCGCACCCGGCCTGGATCGCGCAGTTCCTCGCCTTGCTAGGGACACGGATTGTGCTATAAAAGGAGAGTGGTCGCACCGGCCACAAGCCCGTTGCGCAAGCAACGCGCAGCGGGTGGCATAAGCCAGAAGGAGCGACCATGTGTGAAGTGTTTGTGAAAGCGGACCCGGCCTTGTATGCGTGCCGGGCCCGTTCGCTGCGCCTGCATGGCGCAGTCACCTCGATCCGGCTGGAAAATCAGTTCTGGCAGGTGCTGGAAGAGATTGCCGCGCGCGACCGGATGACGACCAACCAGCTGATCACCAAACTGTACGACGAAATCGTCGCCTATCGCGGCGAAATTGACAACTTCGCCTCCTTCCTGCGCGTCTGCTGCCTGCGCTATCTGGCGCTGATGGCCGAGCGCGAGATCCCGGCCGAGCAGCGTCTGCCGCTGGCGCAGCGCCAAGCCGGCGCGGCCACGCCGGCATCATTGCTGCATTTGCGCTGACCGCAAGGAGAACCCCATGGCACTGTCCCACGCCACGTCCGGCACCGTGATCGACATCCGACCGCTGGCGGAAAAATGCACGACATTCTCGGCCATCGCACTGTTCAAGACGCCGCAACTCGAAGTGATCCGGATGACCATGCCGCGCGGCAAGACGATGCCGGAACACAAGGTGCCGGGCGACATCACCGTGCAATGCATCGAAGGGTCAATCGGATTCAGCGCGCACGGCAAGACGCAAACGCTGCGCGCCGGCGAACTGATGTTCCTGGCCGGCGGCGAGCCGCATGCACTGCAGGCACTCGAAGATGCCTCGGTATTGGTCACGATCGTGCTGAAGAAAGCCACAGACTAAGGGTACTGGCCGGGCCTGCATCGGACTCCGGCAAGCCCGCAGCCCATCAAAATATACCCCTAGGTGTATTTTTAAAGTACCAATGAAACCGTGCGGCGAGCACATTGTTTTGATGCATACTCCCGCATTTTTGCTTAAATACAGGATGCTCTAGGCCTCTGGTCAGCTGCCTAGAGCGCCTCGTCGCGCGGGTCGCGCGCCAGCAGCCTGACCACCATGTCGCGCGCCGAATCGCCATCGAACAGCACGCCGGCCACCGCCGCGGTGATCGGCATCTCGATGTCGCGCTCGGCCGCCAGTTCACGCACCGCCTGCGCGCAGCGCACGCCCTCGGCCACATGCCCGAGTTCGGCCACGATCTGGTCCAGCGGCTTGCCTTGCGCCAGCCCCAGTCCGACCTGACGGTTGCGCGACAGGTCGCCGGTGCAGGTCAGGATCAGATCGCCGACCCCGGTCAGCCCCATGAAGGTTTCGGCGCGGCCGCCGAGCGCAATGCCGAGCCGCGAGATCTCCGCCAGCCCGCGCGTCATCAGCGCGGCCCGCGCATTCAGGCCCAGGCCCAGGCCATCGGCCACGCCGGTGGCGATCGCCAGGATGTTCTTGACCGCACCGCCGACTTCGACCCCGACCAGATCGTCGCTGGAATACACCCTGATATTGCCGCCATGCACCGCTGCCACCACCCGTTCACGCAAGCGCGGCAGAACCGGACGCGATGGTCAGCGCACACGGCAGGCCGCGCGCGACTTCCTGCGCAAACGAAGGGCCGGACAGCGCGCCGGCCGGGATCGCGTCGCCCAGCACCTCGCGCACCACCTGATGCGGCAGCAAATGGGTCTGCGCCTCGAAGCCCTTGCACAGCCAGACGAGATTCGGGATCGGATGCGGCTGCAGGCGCTGCGCCAGCGGCCGCAATCCGGCCACCGAAGACGCCAGAATCAGCAGCCCATCGCTGCCGGCATGCGCAATGGCGGCCTCGAAATCGGCGCTCAGCAGCAGCGCATCGGGCAGCGGAAAGCCGGGCAATGCGGGATTTTCCCGTTGCACGGCGGCGGCGCGCATCGCCGCCTGATTGCGGCCCCACAACACGACCTGATGTCGGGCGGCCAGCGCCAGCGCCAGCGCAGTACCCCATGCGCCGGCGCCGAGTATCGTGATTTTCATGGATGGCACGCGGATATTGGACAAGATGATGGAAGAAAAATGAGTGATTAAGGCTTGCATCAGGCATTTGGCGCGCACTAGCAGCGCCACAGGGCAAAAATATACTCCACCCTGTATTAATTGAAGCCCAATGAAAACGTGCGGCAACCGGTATATTTACCGGCATACTCCCGCATAATCGATGAAAAATCAGGGAGTCCGGGACGTGCGGCCTTATTCGCCCCAGACCTCGGTTGCCTTCGCATAGCCGGACTGGCCATCGCGATGGCGGACCTTGACCCAGCCTGCGGCGGCCGGCGCCGACAGTTCCAGCAGCACGCCTTTATCGGCACTGAACACGACCGCAGCGCCCTCCTCGGCGGCCGCCCGCACCTTCAGACTGGCGACATTGGCGACGACCGTGCGCTTGCTGCTGAGCGCCTTGGACTCCAGCCACAACAGATCGCCGCTGGCATCGCGCACCTTGCTCCATTCGCCGTAAGTCAACACCACTTCGAGCGGCATCTGACGCGGCGCGACGAATTTTTTGATCCCGCGCAGCGACGGCGCATCGTACAGCACCGCAGGCGCGTCGCCGACCGACTTGAAGTCAATCGCATGGGCCGCGGCTGCGGCAGACAACAATATTGCAAGCGGGATAAGACGGGCAAACTGCATAAAACGACTCCTGCAATGCATGATCCCGCCAGACGGCGCATCGTCGGCAATCGCTCGACGATGCGCGCAGGCGGAAATGGCTTTAGTGATTAATGCGTTGCGCTCGAAGCGTCCGGCACCAGGATGCCTTCACCGCTTTGCTCGGCCAATGCCTGCAGGCGCTGCTGATAGAACACTTCGAAATTGATTTCGGCCAGGTGAATCGGCGGGAATCCGGCACGCGTGATCGCATCGGCGATGTTGGCGCGCAGATACGGATAGACGATATTCGGGCAGCCGATGCCGAGCAGCGGGTCGAGTTGTTCGGCAGGAATGTTGCGCGCCTCGAAAATGCCGGCTTGCTTGCCTTCGACCAGGAACGCGACCTTGTCGTTGATTTTTGCAGTGACGGTAATCGTCACGCAGGATTCGAACACGCCATCGGCCAGCGCTTCGGAGCTGACATCGACCGCAACTTCAATGTTCGGCGACTCTTGCTCAAGGAAAATTGCCGGGGAATTAGGCTGCTCCAGAGACATGTCCTTCAGGTATACGCGCTGGATTTGGAATACGGGTTGCAGGTTTTCTTCAGACATGAAACGCTTTCATAGGGGTTGAAAATGGGCAACAGATACGCGCCCTTCACATGATTGTATAGGCTGGCGCCGTTTCGGCAGAAAATGACGCCGCGTAACCTTACTCGCCTTGCAGCAGCGGCGTCAACTTGCCGGCATGGTCGAGCGCAGCCAGATCATCGAAACCGCCGACATGGGTGCTGCCGATATAGATTTGCGGCACGGTGCGGCGTCCGGTTTTCTGCATCATTTCTTCGCGCAGCTGGGCGTCGAGATCGACCCGGATTTTCTCGATGGTTGCAACACCACGGCTTTTCAGCAATTGCTCGGCCCGCACGCAATACGGGCAAACGGCGGTGCTGTACATCAATACACTTGCAGTCATCATTTTTTCCTTATTTCACCGAAGGCAAACCTTGCTTCTGCCAGTCTGCCATGCCGCCATCCAGACTGACGGCCTGGTTGAAGCCGGCTTTTTTCAGCAGCGTCAACGCTTTCGTCGAACGAATGCCCGATTGGCATACAACGATCACCGGTTTGTCTTTATACTTCTCCAGTTCGGCCAATTTGCCAGCCAATTCATTGAGCGCAATGTTTTTCGCATCACGCACATGGCCGGCGGAAAATTCGGCTGGCGTGCGCACATCCAGAACCAGGGTCTTGCCCTGATTCATCAGTTGCGTCGCCTGCAGCAGGCTAACCTTGGCACCGCGCCGCATCACTGCCGGCACCAGCAAAGCACCGCCAGACAAAAGTACCAGTGCTACTATAAAAATGTTGTCAATGAAGAATTTCACAGGGTTCCAATGTTTAAATGAATCCCATCATTATAAAATAGAACCCTATCTCCCTTTATCCAGCCCACTACTTTTCCCACCATGTATAAAATCGTATTGATGCGCCACGGCGAATCCACCTGGAATCTAGATAATCGCTTTACCGGCTGGACCGACGTCGACCTGACTGAAAAAGGCGTGGCCGAAGCCCGCCAGGCCGGACAGGTATTGCGTGAAGCCGGCTTCAGCTTTGACCTCGCTTACACCTCGGTACTCAAACGCGCGATCCGCACGCTGTGCGGCACGCTCGACGAAATGGACCTGATGTGGCTGCCGGTGGTGCACGACTGGCGCCTCAACGAGCGCCACTACGGTGCATTGCAAGGCTTGAACAAGGCAGAAACCGCAGCCCAGTACGGCGACGAACAGGTTCTGGTATGGCGTCGCAGCTACGACATCCCGCCACCGCCGCTCGATGCCGGCGATGAGCGCACGTCGTTCAATGACCCGCGTTATGCCGGCCTGGATCGCGCACAGATCCCGCTGACCGAGTGCCTGAAAGACACCGTTGCGCGCGTGATGCCGGTTTGGGACGACAGCATTGCGCCCGCCATCCGTGCCGGCAAACGCATCATCATCTCGGCCCACGGCAACAGCCTGCGCGCCTTGATCAAGATGCTCGACGGCATCAGCGATGCCGACATCGTCAACCTGAACATCCCCAACGGCCAACCGCTGGTGTATGAGCTGGACGCCGACCTGAAACCGATCAAGAGCTACTACCTGGGTGACCAGTCCGCGATCGATGCGGCACTGAAAGCCGTCGCCAGCCAAGGCAAGGCCAAGTAAGTCCGGCATGCCAGCCAACCGTGCCGCACCATTGCCCAAACCAGCCCGCGCCTCACTGCGCGGCTGGGCGGCAATGCTCGGTATCGCGCTGATGGTGGGCATCGGCGCCTGCCCTGCGCCGCGCGCACAGGCGGCCGACAACATCACCGAACGCACCAGGCAAAAGCGCGCGGCAGAATCCGAGCGCGCCGAGTTACAGAAAAAACTAAGCAATATCAAACACAGCATCAACCAGACCACCAGCGCCAAAGACAGCGCTGCCGAAGCGCTGGCCAGCTCCGAAAGCGCGATCTCGGATGCCAACCGCAGCTTGCGCGATCTGGCCGAAGAACAGACCCAAACCCAGGCCAGGCTAGCCCAATTAATGCTGGAACAGGCGCAACTCGCCAGAACTGTCGAAGCCAAGCAAGCGCAGCTCGCCAAATTACTGCGCGGACAATATGTCGCCGGCAACGAAGACCGCATCAAGTTGCTGCTGTCCGGCGACAATCCGAATCGCATCAACCGCGACATGCAATACATGGGTTACGTCTCCCAGGCGCAGGCCCAGCTGATCGAATCCTTGCGTGCGAATCTGCAAGCGGTTGGCCTCAATCAGGCCGCGACCCGCAACGCCAAGGATGAATTGGACGAAATTGCGCAAGAGCAACGCGAGCAGAAGTCCATGCTGGAGCAGGAAAAAACACGACGCGCAACATTACTGAACCAGCTTTCCAGCAAACTTGCGGTGCAGCGCAAAGAAGCCGGCAATCTGCAACAGGATGATCAGCGCCTGTCCGGCTTGGTAGGAAAACTCGCACAATTGATAGAAGATCAGAAAAAGGCCAATGCAATCGCGCAGGAACAGCGTCGGCAAGCACAAATAGCGGCCCAGGCAAAAGCCGAACAGCAACAGCAAGAACGCGCCAGACAACGACTGGCGCGACTGCAAAGCAAGCCGTCCGTGGCAGCCGCCAAAGGAAAAGCGCCACGCCGGGATCCGATTGATAATGACCCGGCCCCGGCACAATCGGCTACACATAATGAACTTACGCCCGTTGCCAACGTCCAAGATGGCGTATTCGCCAAAATGCGTGGCCAGTTGCGGCTGCCGGTACGTGGTGAATTAATCACAAAATACGGCAGTAAACACGGCGATGGCCCCAGCTCCCGAGGACTGTTCATCCGCGCCAGCGACGGCACCGAGGTGAAAACCGTTGCTGGCGGACAGGTTATCTTCGCGGACTGGTTGCGTGGTTTCGGCAATCTGATCATCATCGACCACGGCAGCCAGTACATGACCATATACGGCAATAACCAAGCCGTACTGAAACGGGCCGGGGATGCCGTCAAAGCAGGCGATGTCATCGCCAGCAGCGGGAATAGCGGCGGCAATGCACAATCAGGTTTATACTTTGAAATGCGATATCAAGGTCGCGCGTTTGACCCGCTTGGATGGGTAACTATTAGGTGAGACATGGGCAGCAAACTTAAAAATTTCAGTCTGATCAGTTTGGGAATGATTGCAGGCGTTGCCGCATCAATGCAATTTTCCGCGCTCGCGCAAAAAAATATCGACAACCCTTTGCCGCTGGAGGAATTGCGTCAGTTGGCAGACGTGTTCGGGCTGATCAAATCAGACTATGTCGAACCGGTCGAAGATAAAAAACTGCTGACAGAAGCAATTTCCGGCATGGTCGCCTCGCTCGACCCCCACTCTGCCTATCTGGATAAGAAGGCCTACAAGGAACTGCGCGAAGGTACACAGGGCAAATTTGTCGGCCTAGGCATAGAGGTCGGCATGGAAGACGGCTACGTCAAAGTGATCTCGCCAATTGAAGACTCACCAGCCTATCGTGCAGGACTCAAAGCGGGCGACCTCATCACCCGGCTCGATTCAACGCCAGTCAAAGGCATGACACTGGATCAGGCTGTCAAAAAAATGCGCGGTGAACCGAATACCAAAATCACGCTCACGATCGCCCGCAAAGACGAAGATAAGCCGGTCATCATCACCATCGTACGCCAGGAAATCCATGTCCAGAGCGTAAAATCCAAGGTGGTTGAACCTGGTTATGCATGGTTGCGCGTGGCCCAGTTTCAAGAACCGACCGTAACTGATTTGGCAAAAAAAATCAGCGACATCTATGCGCAAGAGCCTCAGCTGAAAGGTCTGGTTCTCGATCTGCGCAATGACCCGGGTGGAGTATTGCCCGGCGCAATTGGCGTTGCCGCAGCTTTCCTGCCTAAAGACGTCACCGTCGTCTCAACCAATGGCCAATTGCCGGATTCAAAAGCGACGTTTTACGCCAAACGTGAATTCTATTCTTCACGCAGCTCTTCCGACCCGCTGTCAAAGCTGCCGGAAGCAATCAAGAAAGTGCCAATGGTGATTCTGGTCAACACTGGTTCAGCCTCAGCATCTGAAATCGTAGCCGGTGCACTGCAGGACTACAAGCGTGCAACTATTATCGGTACCCAGACTTTCGGCAAGGGCTCGGTTCAAACCATCCGTCAACTGTCGGCCGACACAGCAGTCAAATTGACGACCGCACGCTACTACACGCCAAAAGGCCGCTCGATCCAGGCGACGGGCATCGTGCCTGACCTGATGGTGGAAGAGTATGCAGACGGTGATGGCCTGAATGGCCTACGCCTGCGCGAAGCCGATCTGCAAAAACATCTGACCAACGGTACTGAAAAGGAAGCCGACAGCAGCAAGGTCAAACGGGATGAACTGGAAGAGGAGCAACGCATCATCGCTCAGGAAAAAAAGCGCAAGCCACTGGAATATGGCAGCAAGGAAGACTTTCAGCTGACACAAGCACTGAACCACCTGAAAGGTTTGCCTGTCAAGATTTCGAAGGCAAAGCCAGAAACCAAGGCAGATGAGGCGGCAGATACGAAAAAAGACAACATCAAAAAATAAGCGTCAAAGTACACATATGAACCAAGGCCGCAGAGATGCGGCCTTTTTTGGTGAAGCCTCACCGTAATTTTTTGCAATGCCCGCCCATGAACGATAATCAGCTACTGCGCTATTCCCGTCATATCCTGCTCGATGAAATTGGTATCGAAGGTCAGGAAAAAATTCTGTCTGCACACGCACTGATCATCGGTGCCGGTGGCCTGGGCTCGCCGGCAGCGTTTTATCTGGCGTCAGCCGGTGTGGGAAGAATTACCCTGGTCGATAATGACATCGTGGATTTGACCAATCTGCAACGCCAGATCCTGCACACAACAGACCGCATTGGTCAGCCAAAAACTGTTTCCGGGCAACAGACTCTGGCACAGATCAATCCTGAAATTCAGATCGTCGCACTGAATGAAAGGCTAGAAGGAGCACGCCTGAACGAATTAGTGTCGCAGGCCAGTATCGTGCTCGATTGCAGCGACAACTTCGCGACGCGGCATGCGATCAATCAGGCTTGCGTGACCCACAAGATACCCCTGGTATCGGGCGCAGCAATTAAATTTGACGGCCAGATCAGTGTATTCGACCCACGCAACCAGACCGCCCCCTGTTATGCCTGCCTTTTCCCACCAGATCAACAGCATGAGGAGGTTCGTTGCGCCACGATGGGGGTGTTCGCGCCGCTGGTCGGCATCATAGGCACCATGCAAGCCGCCGAAGCGCTGAAATTAATCGTGGGAATAGGCACATCGCTTGCTGGCCGCTTATTATTGCTGGATGTACGCAATATGGATTGGACCAGTATCCGGATTGTGCGCAATAGATCGTGCACTGTGTGCGGGAAATCAGAAACCGTTTAAACCGATGAATAGCAGCGGACCTGTGTAATTAACCACTGTGAATTGTGAATTCCCACTTTGCGGACGCTCATCTGTAAGCCTCCAGCCGTCCCATCTATGAATGCCTGCATTGGCTTGCCATACTTCCAGGTCGTACATTTCAGTCAGATGCCCCTCGATTTCGCGCACTGGTAAACCGCGGGCATAGAGCGAAATCACCTTGTCGTCAAAGCCTGGCAACCGACGCTGATGTTTGGCGACCAACTGCGGTTCAAAGCTGCCGTTGCGGTCGCGTGGAATATCGAGCGTAAGCCTGCTTTCCGCAGCCAGAACCGATTTCTTGCTGCTGCCGTTTTTGTGGTTGCGGGTCGGTGCGGGTGCGTTGCGCTGCTGCCCAGATGATGGGAGAGTTCGGCCTGAAGCACTCGCTCTGCAAGCGCTTTTTTGAGCTGACCAAACAGCCTCGCGTCGGTAAACATGGCTTGCGGGTTGTTGGGATCAACCCCCTCGAGTAATTTGTCCAGCGTGGCTTTGTCAATGGTTGTCATACGTATCCTTTCCAGGGATAAAGTTTATCGCATGACTTCTTTCACACAAAAAATCTGACAGGCTCGTTGCAGGCCGCAGCTGACACCCCAGCGCTGCAGTTGTGTGCTGCCGCAGTGCGGACAGAGCGGCTTTTCCTGCAAACCTTGTTCATGAGTAGGATGACTTCTGCTGCACTACGCTGTCGGTCCAGTTCATTGCGCAGGCGGTCTTTTTGCCCACGGTTAAGCGCATTGAGTTACGCCAGCCAAGTTTTGAAGTCCAGCGCTTTCATGGATTTGCCCTTCGTCAACACTTATCAAAAATTAAACATCACTTCAACAATTAACTGTGAAATAGCCAAAGATATGTAAGCGACGCGCGAAGGACGTCTTGACATCGAATCATTGCGATAGCAACCGGGCCTGATCGGTCAAGGACCGGCGGAGCCGAGCTGGTCGAGCACGTTCCATGGAAGCAACTCGTTGATCCGGTTGATCGGATGGTCAGCGATGTACGTGAGCACATGGCGCAGATACGCTTGCGGATCCATACCGTTGAGTTTGGCCGTTCCGATCAGTGCATACATCGCGGCGGCCCGTTCACCGCCGCTGTCGGCTCCCATGAACAGGAAATTCTTTCGTCCCAATGCAACCGACCGTAACGCGCGTTCAGCAGCATTGTTGTCGATCTCGGCAATGCCGTGATCACAGTAAAGCAGAAGCGCTTGCCACTGGTTCAGCGCATAGTTGATCGCCTTGGTGGTGTTGGATTTCACCGAAAGCGTCGGCAAGCGAGCACGCAGCCACGCTTCGAAATCTACCAGTAGCGGCAGCGCCTGCTCCTGCCGAATCTGACGACGCAGATCCGGCGGCTTGCCGCGTACCTGATCTTCGATTCCATATAGTTCGCCGATTCTTCGCAGGGCCTCAGTCGTGAATGCCGTTGGATGCACGACATGCAGATCGTGGAATTTGCGCCGGGTGTGCGCCCAACATGCCGCTTCCTGGACCCGGCCGGTTTCATAAATCGCATTGAAGCCGGCGTAGGCATCGGCCTGCAGAATGCCGTGAAATCCGGCGAGGTGGGTTTGCGGATGGATGCCCTTGCGGTCCGGCGTGTAGGCAAACCAGACGGCCGGTGCGACCGTCGATGCCGCGTTGCGATCATCGCGCACATAGGTCCAGAGCCGACCGGTCTTGGTCTGGCCGTTGCCTGCGGCGAGTACCGGCACGGTCGTGTCGTCGGCATGCAGTTTCGATCCGGCCATCACATGGCGGCGCAGTGCATCGACCAGCGGGGCCATCAGGCTACTTGCGGCGCCCACCCAACGGCCCATGCTGGAGCGGTCGATCTCGACGCCTTGCCTTGCATGGATCACCGACTGCCGATACAGCGGTTGATGATCGGCGAATTTCGCGACCAAGATATGGGCCAGCAAACCGGGGCCGGCCACGCCGCGCAGGATCGGGCGGCTTGGTGCCGGCACTTGCACGATGCGGTCACAGCACGCACACGCTTTTTTACGCCGGATGTGGCGAATTACCTTGAACGCCGTGTTGACGATTTCGAGCTGCTCGGAAACGTCTTCGCCGAGCGGTTTGAGATTGCCGCCACAGTCGGGGCAGGCTTGATCGGCGGGTTCAAGAATGCGATCTTCGCGCGGCAGTTCGGGCGGCAAGGGCTGCCGGGTCGGCGGCGTGCGCTGCGTCGCTGGCACGACCGCTGGCGGCTGCGCATCGATCACGCCTTCTTCAGCCAGCAGATCTTCCAGTCGGCATTCCAGCCTCTCGATCTGCCGATCGATCTTCTCGGATTTGCGACCGAACTGCATGCGCTGCAATTTGGCGATCAGCAGTTTGAGTTGTTCGACTTCCAGTGCCCGTGACGCCAGGGCCAGCGTCATCTGCTCCATCGACGCCTGCTGCGCCAGCACCATCGCCTTGAGGGCATCGATGTCGTCAGGGAGTGGCGAAGGAAGTGGCATGCGCGAAGTTTACGCAAGTTAGAAGAAGTTTACAACACCGATCTGGGCTGCCAGGTGCGTTGCGGCTGCCGCCAGTCGATCCCTTCGAGCAACATCGACAGCTGTGCAGGTGTCAAACACACCGAGCCGCTGGTGGCCTGCGGCCACACAAACCGGCCTTGTTCAAGGCGCTTGGCCAGCAGGCACAGGCCATCGCCGGTAGCCCACAACAACTTGATGACGTCGCCACGGCGGCCGCGAAAGACGAAGACATGGCCATTGAACGGATCGGCCGCCAGCGCCGTTTCCACTTTGGCAGCGAGTCCCTGAAAGCCGCAGCGCATATCGGTGACGCCAGCGGCAATCCAGATGCGTGTCCCGGCGGGCAGGCCGATCATGGATGGAGGTGGCGCAGCACCTGCTCCAGGGTTGCTGCATCGACCGCACCTTCCAGACGCAGGATCGCAGCGCTCACTCTGATTTCGATGATCCCCGGCTTTGGTGTAGCCAGCTTTGGTACAGGGACGTCCACGCGAGGCGACGGCGCGTGCACCGGGCGTTGCGCCAATGCGTTTCCCGAACGCGCAATACTTACGGCCAGAAATTCCGGTTGGGGAAGTTCTGTGACACCGACGCCGCCGGCAAGATGCGCACGCCGCCACTTGTGCAGCATGTTTGCATTGATGCCATTGTCCAGCGCGAGGCGGGCTACCGAAACGCCTGGCTCGCAGGCGGCGATCGCCAGCCGTTTCTTGAAATCGACGTTGTAATTGCGCCGACCCTTCCGGCTGCCTGTCTTTATGCTTGTGTTCAAAGTGGTCCCCACTACTATTTGGTGGGCACTACTTTGGCGTGTCAATGATCCGATGTACAGACGGCCTTGATGCGCCGCTTACGAAAGATATGGGTAATCGAAAGCTTATGAGCTTACGGATAAGTATCCGTTTTCCAAGCATTGCCAAACCAGTCTGGTGCCTTACGGATGGGAAAGATTGATTGCAAGATTCTTGCTTAAGAATAGAAAGTCAAAAAGCAAAAACCCCCGAGGAATCTAATCCAAGGGGGTTTTCAAATAAAAGCCTGACGATGACCTACTTTCACACGTGTTGACGCACTATCATCGGCGCGAAGTCGTTTCACGGTCCTGTTCGGGATGGGAAGGGGTGGTACCAACTTGCTATGGTCATCAGGCATAACTTGTAACATCGCTTGCTCCTCCGCATGCCGTATTTCTACGGGCCGGCATGGCAGCAAACAACGCAATCTGGAAGAAGTAAAGTATACAACAATTGTTGGCGGGCGTGATGTCCAAATCATGCGCATGTATTGAACATGGTCGCATTGGCATACGCTGCTACTCATCATCTCTAACCTGCTAAGGTTATAGGGACAAGCCTTACGGGCAATTAGTACTGGTTAGCTTAACGCATTACTGCGCTTCCACACCCAGCCTATCAACGTCCTGGTCTCGAACGACCCTTCAAAGAGCTCAAGGCTCTGGGAAATCTCATCTTAAGGCAAGTTTCCCGCTTAGATGCTTTCAGCGGTTATCTCTTCCGAACTTAGCTACCCGGCAATGCCACTGGCGTGACAACCGGTACACCAGAGGTTCGTCCACTCCGGTCCTCTCGTACTAGGAGCAGCCCCCTTCAAATTTCCAACGCCCACGGCAGATAGGGACCAAACTGTCTCACGACGTTTTAAACCCAGCTCACGTACCACTTTAAATGGCGAACAGCCATACCCTTGGGACCGGCTACAGCCCCAGGATGTGATGAGCCGACATCGAGGTGCCAAACTCCCCCGTCGATATGAACTCTTGGGAGGAATCAGCCTGTTATCCCCAGAGTACCTTTTATCCGTTGAGCGATGGCCCTTCCATACAGAACCACCGGATCACTATGTCCTACTTTCGTACCTGCTCGACTTGTCAGTCTCGCAGTTAAGCACGCTTATGCCATTGCACTATTAGCACGATGTCCGACCGTACCTAGCGTACCTTCGAACTCCTCCGTTACACTTTGGGAGGAGACCGCCCCAGTCAAACTGCCTACCATGCACTGTCCCCGATCCGGATAACGGACCAAGGTTAGAATCTCAAACAAACCAGGGTGGTATTTCAAGGTTGGCTCCACGCAAACTGGCGTTCACGCTTCAAAGCCTCCCACCTATCCTACACAGATTGGTTCAAAATTCAATGCAAAGCTACAGTAAAGGTTCATGGGGTCTTTCCGTCTAGCCGCGGGTAGATTGCATCATCACAAACATTTCAACTTCGCTGAGTCTCGGGAGGAGACAGTGTGGCCATCGTTACTCCATTCGTGCAGGTCGGAACTTACCCGACAAGGAATTTCGCTACCTTAGGACCGTTATAGTTACGGCCGCCGTTTACTGGGACTTCAATCAAGAGCTTGCACCCCATCATTTAATCTTCCAGCACCGGGCAGGAGTCACACCATATACGTCCACTTTCGTGTTTGCATAGTGCTGTGTTTTTATTAAACAGTCGCAGCCACCAGTTTATTGCAACCCCTTCGTCCTTCTGGCGCAGGCCAGTCAAACTACAAGGGCGTACCTTATCCCGAAGTTACGGTACCAATTTGCCGAGTTCCTTCTCCCGAGTTCTCTCAAGCGCCTTAGAATACTCATCTCGCCCACCTGTGTCGGTTTGCGGTACGGTCTCGTATGACTGAAGCTTAGAGGCTTTTCTTGGAACCACTTCCAATTGCTTCGCGAACAAGTTCGCTCGTCTCAACCCCTTGAATTACGTGCCCGGATTTGCCTAAGCACCTTCTTTGAGCCAAAAACCGACTATTCCAACAGTCGGACAACCTTCCGCGATCCGTCCCCCCATCGCATCATACGACGGTGCAGGAATATTAACCTGCTTCCCATCAGCTACGCATCTCTGCCTCGCCTTAGGGGCCGACTCACCCTGCTCCGATGAACGTTGAACAGGAAACCTTGGGCTTACGGCGTGGAGGCTTTTCACCCCCATTATCGCTACTCATGTCAGCATTCGCACTTCTGATACCTCCAGCATCCTTTACAAGACACCTTCGCAGGCTTACAGAACGCTCTCCTACCATATATCCGAAGATATATCCGCAGCTTCGGTGACTGGCTTAGCCCCGTTACATCTTCCGCGCAGGACGACTCGATCAGTGAGCTATTACGCTTTCTTTAAAGGATGGCTGCTTCTAAGCCAACCTCCTGACTGTTTTAGCCTTCCCACTTCGTTTTCCACTTAGCCAATCTTTGGGACCTTAGCTGGCGGTCTGGGTTGTTTCCCTCTTGACGCCGGACGTTAGCACCCGACGTCTGTCTCCCAAGCTCGCACTCATCGGTATTCGGAGTTTGCAATGGTTTGGTAAGTCGCGATGACCCCCTAGCCATAACAGTGCTCTACCCCCGATGGTGATACTTGAGGCACTACCTAAATAGTTTTCGGAGAGAACCAGCTATTTCCAAGTTTGTTTAGCCTTTCACCCCTACCCACAGCTCATCCCCTAATTTTTCAACATTAGTGGGTTCGGACCTCCAGTGCGTGTTACCGCACCTTCATCCTGGCCATGAGTAGATCACTTGGTTTCGGGTCTACACCCAGCGACTGAACGCCCTATTCGGACTCGATTTCTCTACGGCTTCCCTATATGGTTAACCTTGCCACTGAATGTAAGTCGCTGACCCATTATACAAAAGGTACGCAGTCACGGAACAAGTCCGCTCCTACTGTTTGTATGCACACGGTTTCAGGATCTATTTCACTCCCCTTCCGGGGTTCTTTTCGCCTTTCCCTCACGGTACTGGTTCACTATCGGTCGATTACGAGTATTTAGCCTTGGAGGATGGTCCCCCCATGTTCAGACAGGATTTCTCGTGTCCCGCCCTACTTGTCGCAAACTTAGTTCCACACATCCAATTTCGTATAAGGGGCTATCACCCTCTATGGCCGCACTTTCCAGAGCGTTCTACTATTGGTCATGCTAAATCTTGCAGGCTCATCCCATTTCGCTCGCCGCTACTTTGGGAATCTCGGTTGATTTCTTTTCCTGTAGCTACTTAGATGTTTCAGTTCGCCACGTTCGCCTTGCATACCTATGTATTCAGTATGCAATACCCTAAAAGGGTGGGTTTCCCCATTCGGAAATCTGCGGATCAAAGCGTGTTTGCTCGCTCCCCGCAGCTTATCGCAAGCTACTACGTCCTTCATCGCCTGTAATCGCCAAGGCATCCACCATGTGCACTTATTCGCTTGTCCCTATAACTTTAGCCTCTGCATTCTTGCGAACACAAAGACGGCTATAGAGATAATAAAGTTTAGCGTTTGCCGTATATAAAACTGCTCATGCCTTCTTTCAAAAACATGACTTCCTTCTACATACAATTTGATTTGATACAATCACAACCCACCAAATAAGCATCTTTCATCATTGATTGCACCAATATTTCTACTGTTGCTTACAGTGACTAATTAACCTTATTTGATTAATCTTTACTTCTTCCAGATTGTTAAAGAACGAAACAGCACTTGATCTTAAAAGATCAAACCTAAATCATCTTGATACGCATGCATCAAATATACTTAGGTTTGATATCTTGGTGGAGGTTGACGGGATCGAACCGACGACCCCCTGCTTGCAAAGCAGGTGCTCTCCCAGCTGAGCTAAACCCCCACGAAATTCTTTGGTAGGTCTGGTTGGACTCGAACCAACGACCCCTGCGTTATCAACACAGTGCTCTAACCAGCTGAGCTACAGACCCACTTGGATCAGCTCTCAGCCTTCAGCGCGGCGGTAACTATTGCTTGCCGCTTGCAAACCAATTACTGTTCTTTTCTGTATTAACAGTCGATAAGTGTGAACGCTTGACTTCCGTGCAAACTCTAGAAAGGAGGTGATCCAGCCGCACCTTCCGATACGGCTACCTTGTTACGACTTCACCCCAGTCACGAATCCTACCGTGGTAAGCGCCCTCCTTGCGGTTAAGCTACCTACTTCTGGTAAAACCCGCTCCCATGGTGTGACGGGCGGTGTGTACAAGACCCGGGAACGTATTCACCGCGACATGCTGATCCGCGATTACTAGCGATTCCAACTTCATGTAGTCGAGTTGCAGACTACAATCCGGACTACGATACACTTTCTGGGATTAGCTCCCCCTCGCGGGTTGGCGGCCCTCTGTATGTACCATTGTATGACGTGTGAAGCCCTACCCATAAGGGCCATGAGGACTTGACGTCATCCCCACCTTCCTCCGGTTTGTCACCGGCAGTCTCATTAGAGTGCCCTTTCGTAGCAACTAATGACAAGGGTTGCGCTCGTTGCGGGACTTAACCCAACATCTCACGACACGAGCTGACGACAGCCATGCAGCACCTGTGTACTGGTTCTCTTTCGAGCACTCCCCGATCTCTCAGGGATTCCAGCCATGTCAAGGGTAGGTAAGGTTTTTCGCGTTGCATCGAATTAATCCACATCATCCACCGCTTGTGCGGGTCCCCGTCAATTCCTTTGAGTTTTAATCTTGCGACCGTACTCCCCAGGCGGTCTACTTCACGCGTTAGCTGCGTTACCAAGTCAATTAAGACCCGACAACTAGTAGACATCGTTTAGGGCGTGGACTACCAGGGTATCTAATCCTGTTTGCTCCCCACGCTTTCGTGCATGAGCGTCAGTGTTATCCCAGGGGGCTGCCTTCGCCATCGGTATTCCTCCACATATCTACGCATTTCACTGCTACACGTGGAATTCTACCCCCCTCTGACACACTCTAGCCATGCAGTCACAAATGCAGTTCCCAGGTTGAGCCCGGGCATTTCACATCTGTCTTACATAACCGCCTGCGCACGCTTTACGCCCAGTAATTCCGATTAACGCTTGCACCCTACGTATTACCGCGGCTGCTGGCACGTAGTTAGCCGGTGCTTATTCTTCAGGTACCGTCATTAGCAAAGGATATTAGCATTCACCGTTTCTTCCCTGACAAAAGAGCTTTACAACCCGAAGGCCTTCTTCACTCACGCGGCATTGCTGGATCAGGGTTGCCCCCATTGTCCAAAATTCCCCACTGCTGCCTCCCGTAGGAGTCTGGGCCGTGTCTCAGTCCCAGTGTGGCTGGTCGTCCTCTCAGACCAGCTACTGATCGTCGCCTTGGTGGGCCTTTACCCCACCAACTAGCTAATCAGATATCGGCCGCTCCACGAGCATGAGGTCTTGCGAGCCCCCACTTTCATCCGTAGATCGTATGCGGTATTAGCGTAACTTTCGCTACGTTATCCCCCACTCTAGGGTACGTTCCGATATATTACTCACCCGTTCGCCACTCGCCACCAGGGTTGCCCCCGTGCTGCCGTTCGACTTGCATGTGTAAGGCATGCCGCCAGCGTTCAATCTGAGCCAGGATCAAACTCTTCAGTTTAATCTCTGTTTTATGTCATTGCTGACATGGTCCGTTTTACCGGACCGGTCGCTCACTCAAAATACTGACAGGCTCTCTTCGAAGTTACCTCCAAAAAGATCCTATTTTTCTTCTTTCGTGAGCATTTGATATTGTAAGTTTTACGCAACCAGCTTTCGCTCGCTGCGCAGCACTTCCATCAAACGCCCACACTTATCGACTGTTAATTTTTAAAGATCTTGTTCTGCTTGGCGACACAGCATTTCTGCCGTTCCGCTCCGCTCCAAATCGTTTTGTTTGGCAGCAGCAGAGAGATGAGATTATGGGGCGTTTCGCTCATTTCGTCAACATCTATTTCAACGAAACCCGGCAGACTTTCCTCTCCCGGCACATCCATTCCACTTCCTTCCCGACTCCGGCAGGCACTCAGATTACTGCTTCCGGCGCACTGCTTTCAACGGGAGCCGAACTATAGCAACGCACAGGTAATTCAGCAAGCCATTTTAGAAAACATCTTCCAATTGGCGCAAAACAATAGTTGCCGCGCTACTGCCATTCCACTACTGCAGGCACAGCACCGCGTAGCGCATTGCATACAACGATGGCCTCCGCCTTACTCAGATCGGCCACAGTCAAGCTGCGTTCGCGGGCACCCCACACTGGATCGTCCAGCAGCACAGAACGCATCACACCGGGCAATACCCCCGAAGACAAGGGCGGCGTATACCAGCGGTCATCCAGCTTGATGAATACATTGCTGCGCCCACCTTCCGTCAATTCGCCTTGCTGATTTACAAAAAGCATATCGAATGCACCTTGTGCTTCCGCTGTGCGCCAGGCAGCATCATATTGTGCTCTTACCGTGGTTTTGTGACGCAAAAAAATGTCGCCAGAGAATGTTGGTTCTGGTGCAATGCGTAACCTGAGCGGCGCAGACAAAGATGACAAGACTGCCGCCTGAATGGTGCAGCACCCTGTTTGCCCTAGCGCCAGCCGCACGCGGTGCGCACCTTCCAACGGCAATCCGCTGCAAGCCTCCCGCAGCGCCTGACGTACAGCCCCCTCCTCGAAGGCGAATCCGAAATAGGCCGCTGAAGTAGCCAGGCGCGCCAAATGCCGCTCCAGATGACGGCACCCATGCGCATGCGTCGCATACATAGTTTCGAACAACTCGAAATCATTCGTCAAACCGGTCAGGAAGCGCGCCTTCAGTTGGCACTCGGCAAATTCTTCTGCCGCATCGCTATCATGCACAATCCCTGCGCCCACTCCCATTTCTCCAATCCGCATGCCGCTCGCATTGGGCGCCTCCAGCGCCAAGGTACGTATCGGCACCGATAGACAGAAATCACCGACCGCTCGCCCTGAATCCGCTGCCGGAGCCTCGAACCAGCCGATGGCTCCGGTGTAAATGCCGCGGGCATCCGGCTCCAGTTCGCGAATTACTTGCATCGCACGGCGTTTGGGGGCGCCAGTAATGGAGCCGCATGGATACAGCGCCGTAAATATCTCTGCCAGAGTCACGTCTTCGCGCAACTGCGCCTGTACCGTCGAGGTCATCTGCAATACGCTGCTATACCGGTTGACCTCAAACAGTTGTGGCACCCGGACCGAGCCCAATGCCGCAATGCGGCCCAGATCATTGCGCAGCAAATCGACAATCATCAGATTTTCAGCGCGATTTTTCGGGTCGCTTGCGAGTGCTGCTGCACGCACTGCATCTTGCGCTTCAATCCCGCTGGCTGGTGCCGTGCCTTTCATCGGACGTGCGGTCAATGCTCCTTGTCTATGCCGCACAAACAGCTCGGGCGACAGCGAAAGTACTGCACGCCCATCCGGCAAAGCCACCAAGGCGCCGTAAGGTACCGGCTGGCGTGCGCGCAAACGCAGATAGAGTGAAATTAAATTGCCATAGCTCTCGAAGCGCAGGCGGTAGGTATAGTTGGCCTGGTAGATATCGCCTGCTTCAATATAGGCGTGAATGCGCTGCATCGCCGCATCGAACTGCGCCTCAGTCACGTTCGCATGAATGTTGGCGATGCCAGCCAATGCGCTCTCGGCCGACGATCCCTGATTGCGTGCTGCGAGCCAGGCGGCCACTTCACTCGCAGAGAGATGTACACAACGATTAAACAGCAGTATTTGTGCTAACGGCGGGTTTATCGGACGCTGTGCCGTCGCATGCAATTCAGGCCCGAGTTCGTATGAAAAAAGTCCGACTGCGTGCAAACCTTGCTGCAATGCTTGTTGCATGCGCGCCAACAACGCTGGCAGTTCCTCAGCACAATCGCATGACAGCGTATCGACATGTCCTGTATATAAACGGGAGCGCGGATCAAGCGCAGTCGCATCGCGATCATCCAGCAAGGCAAAGCACTCCACTGTGGCCGGAGGCACGCTTGGTGCAATTGGGTCAGACAATGGCTGCATTGTAATAACGAGACAGCCCCAAACACAGGGCGACATGAAAAACAGGGGCGTTCCGCCGCATTGAGCGGAACTCACATGGCGTGGTTTGAACTGGATTACGATCTTGCATAAAAATCAGGCGATAAACCCAAAAGGTTCTGGTGGCAACGGCATATTGTAAGACAAAGCCCGTCGCAGCAGATTCCAGCATTGATCGTTTATTGATGAAGATAATCGCCCGCATGAAGCGACCCGGCGTTAGCTGCCGCGCTTGGACAGGTAGATGCCGAACAATAACAATGCGCCGCCTGCCATCTGGATCGGGCCGATCACTTCATGGAAAATAATCCACGCCGCGATAGTTGCGGTCAAAGGCTGGATCAGCAGGCTGATGGACGCCAGCGAGGCGGGCAGATGCGCAAATGCATAGGTAATAACGGCCTGACCACCGATCTGCGCCACCAGTGCCAAGCCCAGCAAAGGCCACCATGCGGCAAGACCGACCGGCCAGAAAACCCCGGGCGCGGCCAACGCAAACGGCAGCAATGCTAACGCCGTTACAGTGGTACTCCACGCCATCAGGCGTGCGGTTGAATAACTGTTGCGCGCATCCTTGATCGATAGTTGGTACGCTGCATAAAATACTGCAGTGATCAAACCTAGCGCATCGCCCAAATGCTTGTTGCTGCCTGATGCGCTGCTGACACCGTCCGATCCGACCAGCAGCACCGCACCGATCAGCGTCAGCGTCATGCCAAGTATGAACATTTGCGCAAAGCGCATGCGATGGCGCCACCACATCCATAGAGCGATGCAAATCGGCGCAAAGTTGGACAACAGGGTCGCATTTGATACCGTGGTGTAATGCAGCGACAAATGCCAGATGCCCATGTCGCCTGCAAAATACAGCCCCGCCAGCACCAATACCGGCGCAAACCCGGTGCGCTTGCCATGCGCCCTATCTTTCGCCTGCACTGCGAACGCCCAGATCCACAACAATGGTGCCGCCAGCGCCATGCGCCAGAATGCGGATGCCAGAGGGCTGACATCGGACAAGCGCATCAGGATACCGGCAAAGCCGATCGCGATGCCGCCTGACAACAAGGCCACGAAAGCCAGTACCGGAAAAGGTTTATGCATCACGCGGCCGATGCAGGCGGAGTGCGTCCAATAGCGCGAGATGCGGCATCAGACCAGCAGCAAAGAGATTTGTGCCTGCAAGCCGTCCGACGGGCTTTGCTTGAAATCGGTTTTCGCGAAACGATGCCAGCGGCCGAGGACGAAATTAACGATCAGATTGGCACGCATCAGCACCTCAGGCTCTTTCGCCTGACCCTGCGTGACTGCGACACGCAGCGTCTGCTTGAATGCCAGTTCAATGCGCTCCACGAACTGGTTCATGCGCACCTGCAGACGCTCGTCCTCATGCACCAATGCCTCGCCGATCAAGACCCGCGTCATGCCCGGATTGCGTTCGGTGAAGTTCATCAGCATCGCAATGATCGCCTGCGCTTGCGACAGGCCATTCTCCTGCTGCTCGGTAATCTGGTTGATCAGGCCGAAGATGGTTGACTCGATGAACTCGATCAGTCCCTCAAACATCTGCGCCTTGCTCGCAAAATGCCGGTACAGAGCGGCTTCCGAGACGGATAATTTCCCCGCCAGCGCAGCGGTGGTGATTTTTTCGCCCTTGGGCTGCTCCAGCATGGAGGCCAGCGTTTGAAGGATTTGGAGCTTGCGCTCACCCGATTTAATTGTTGCCATGGTGCCTGAAAAGGTAAGCCGCTGCGAAAAACGCCTAATAAATGAAGGGAATCAGCGCAGCCGATGCAGGCTGCCAGGTAATTCCCTGACCGATTTTACTTTGACATCGATATAAGCGGGGCGCTTTGTATGTTTCGGAGATGCAAGATTATCTGCGTATCTGCGACAAGGTGGCCCTCACAGTCAGATATTGGGTCACCCAGACCGTACGCATGCCCAGCGCTTTTGCGGCTTTCAGCGTATCGACGGTATCTTCCACCAGGATGCAGCGCCGTGCCGCAATGCCTTCCCTGGCCATCAGTTGCCGCAACATCAGCCTGGATGGCTTGGGCCGCAGCCGGCCATGCACCCGCATCGATTCGATCGGGATATGCCGCGCAAAATACCGGTGCAGGCCCAGATGGCGCAGCACATCATGCGAATAGCGACGTGGCGCATTGGTCAGCAGTATCTTGCGTCCGGGCAAGCGTTTGAGCAAGCGGGCCAATCCCCGCTCGGCGCGGATCATCGTCGTCACATCATCAAAGCGATGTGCCTCGCGCAGAAAATCTTCTGCCCGCACCGCATGATGCTGCACCATGCCGAGCAAGGTCGCACCATAGCGCTTCCAGTAAGCCAGCCTGACCGCATTCACGGTCGCGGGATCGGCCGGCGCATCGCCCGTGCCCAGCACGCGCGCCATGAAGGCGTTCATGTTGGCGTTAATCGCCGGAAAAATCGCGTGCGACGCGTCATGCAGCGTATTGTCGAGATCGAACAGCCACAGCGGGCCGGCTTTTACTTGCCTGCCGGAACCAGATCCACTGCCCCGCATCATGGCATGACAACAGCGAGCAGGACATGGCGCCCGACATCAATGGCTGCGGATCATGGTGCCGAACGCTTGCTCGGTCAGCACTTCCAGCAACAGCGAATGCTCAATCCGGCCATCGATGATATGCACTGTGTTGACGCCCGATTTGGCCGCATCGAGCGCGGAAGAAATCTTGGGCAGCATGCCGCCGGAGATGGTGCCGTCGGCAAACATCTCATCGATTTCGCGCGCCGACAGGTCGGTCACCAGCTTGCCATTCTTATCCTGCACGCCGGCGATGTTGGTCATCATGATGAGCTTTTCCGCCTTCAGGATTTCAGCGATCTTGCCCGCGACCACGTCGGCATTGATGTTGTAAGCCTGGCCGTCTTCGCCGAAACCGATCGGTGAAATGATCGGAATGAAGGCGTCGTCCTGCAAGGCCTTGACCACTGCCGGGTTGATCGCATCGATTTCGCCGACGAAACCGATATCGAGGAATTCGCCCGGAATTTCCCGGTTCGGCATCTGCATCTTGCGGGCGCGGATCAAGCCGCCGTCCTTGCCGGTCAGGCCGACTGCCTGGCCGCCGTAATGATTGATCAGCATCACGATGTCCTGCTGCACTTCGCCGCCCAGCACCCATTCGACGACTTCCATCGTTTCTTCGTCGGTGATGCGCATGCCTTGCACGAAAGTGCCCTGCTTGCCGATTTTCTTCAGTGCATTATCGATTTGCGGGCCGCCGCCATGCACCACGACCGGATTCATGCCGACCAGCTTGAGCAAAATCACGTCGCGCGCGAAGCCGTGCTTCAGGCGTTCTTCGGTCATCGCATTGCCGCCGTATTTGATGACGATCGTCTTGCCGTGGAATTTGCGGATGTAAGGCAGCGCTTCGGCGAGGATTTCTGCCTTGATTTCCGGCGCAACAGAGCTCAAGTCGCCCTTGCCGTTGGCATCGAGATGGGTGAAAGCGGTCATGACAGTTCCTGAAAATGATTTTTCGCGATTTTACAGGGAAAATGACATCTTCCCCCGATCACGTCTTGTGTTTCAATTAGCGAGAGGCTAGTCTTTTGCGTAAATGACAAATACTTTACACCAACAGCTTGAAGCGATGCGCCCTGCGCTGGTGCGCTTTGCCATATTGCAACTACGCAATGACAGTCTGGCCGAGGATGTGGTGCAGGATGCGCTGATTGCGGTACTGGAAAAACCGGACAGTTTTTCCGGCCAGTCCTCGCTGCGCACCTACGTCACCGGCATCCTCAAATACAAGATCATCGACGCGCTGCGGATTGCCAAACGCACGATGCCGATCGAAGCCTACGAAGATCAATCGGAAGACGATGTGATCGACGCGCTGTTTCGCGCCAACGGCCACACCCATAGCATGCCGAATAACTGGGGCGATCCGGATGCCACGCTGGAACGACAGGATTTCTTTCGGGTGATGGAAATCTGCCTGGAGAATCTGCCGCCCAAAACGGCGCGCATTTTCATGATGCGCGAATGGCTGGAACTGGAAACCGACGAAATCTGTAAGGAATTGAACATTTCCACGTCTAATGCCTGGGTGATGCTTTACCGTGCGCGGATTCGTCTGCGCGAATGCCTGGATCTGAACTGGTTCGGTAAGTCCTCAACCCCACCGGAAGGGAGCTTGTGATGAAAAAAGAGTCAGCCGGACTCATGCCGACCTGCAAGGAAGTGCATCGTCTGGTATCGGAAGGACTGGACCGGGATCTGTCGCTGATCGAGCGTGCGCGGATGCGTGTGCACCTGATGATTTGTGATGCCTGCCAGAATTTTAACGGCCAGATGACGCTGATCAGGCGCGCGATGCGGCAAATGCCGTACCGCAATGATGCGGGCCAGGACTTGCGCCAAGACAAGGATCCGAAATGAGCGCCTGCCCACGCTGCGGCCTGCTGCTTTCTTGTGCGATGGTGGACGCTGTGGCTGCGACGCATTGCTGGTGCGCGCAATTACCGGCATTGCCGGCAGCAACGCTGGCCGGCTTGCATGCCGGCGATACCCAAGGGTGCTGCCTATGTCCCGACTGCCTGCAGGCAAGCATCAATGCCACCTGAAAATCGGCTCACATGCCTGATCGCATCCGATAAAAATACTGCCCCATGTATTTTTAATAGCCCGCTGAATATATGCGGATGAACCGATCAATTTCGGCACATACCCCCCAAGAATTAGACTCAATCGTTCTGAGGGGATGCACGACGTCAGCGACGCTTAGTGCAGACGCACCGGCTGGCGCATCCAGATGTCATATTGCCCAAGGAAATCATCGATCTCCTCAACACTGGGTTCGTTCGCAATCAATTCTTCCACCTCATGACGGAATAACTGCGCCAACCTGCCATCGATGAAAATTTCACGTTTAAATGACTTGTCCATGATTTCATAGCCACCAAAGCGCAACGCTTCGCGGTCATCATCCGCGACGAACTCCACGACGCTGTACTGCTCGCTGTTGTAGATGATGTTCATGTTGTGCTCCTCAGGTTATGTGCGCCGCAGAAATGCAGCACACCGTGCTTCATGCTGGAAATGGGGTTGGGACGACAATTTTCAAGTATGCGGCGGGATCAAGCTGCATCCTGCAAAATCTCCTTTCGCTTTAGTCGCGTCGCAAATCGCTTGCTTACACCTGCATGTCGTCAGTCAGCGTCAGCCAGCTGTCGTAGGGTGCTTGTGTCATTAAAGCACGGATTGCATCGAGGTGTGAAACCGTGGCCAGGCTGATATACAGCCGCGAAGGACGCTGCCGCAACATCCGGTTCAAGGTGACGCGCATGGTCATGTTGCCGATACAGCAAAAACAGCCGGGAGCAATCCGCGCTGCCTGCAGGATGGCGGGATTGATTGCGCCGGGTCGAGCAGCATTGCGGTCTGTTGCGAGCCGTCCGGCAAGCCCTCCAGGATCAGCGCAATGCGCACCGGTTGATCGTGGCTGGTCGCCAGCACTGCCGCCAGCGCGGATTCGCGGCTGGCCGCCGACGATCCGGTCACCAGCGTGACCAGTAGCCGTTCGATGTTCACTGGCGTGGTATCAACCATCTCGATATGCGGTTCCGGTGTCGGCACAGAGGCCGAACCTATTCGGCCTTCTTCCCAAGCTTGCTGGATTCGATACCCAATTGTTTTAACTTCCGATATAAATGGGTGCGCTCCAGCCCTGATTTTTCCGCCACGCGGGTCATGCTGCCGCCTTCCAGCGCAAGATGATGTTCGAAATACACGCGCTCAAACGCATCGCGTGCTTCGCGCAGCGGCAAATCGAATGACATGTCCAGAAACTGCTGATCCGGCAAACCCGATGTGACCGGATGCGCAGGCAGCGGCACCCCGGCGGCCTTCGGTGCGTATGAAGCCGCATAAGCTGACGCGAACTCCTCGGCCGGCGGCGACAGCGGCCGCATCGCAGCGCCGGCGGAACGCATTTGCTCCTGGGCGCGCGTCAGACCCTGCTGCACCGCCTTCAGCAGTTTCTGAAGGGAAATTGGCTTTTCGAGAAAATTCAGCGCGCCGATACGCGTCGCTTCGACCGCTGTATCAATCGTCGCATGCCCGGACATCATGATGACAGGCATCGTCAGCAAGCCGTCGCGCTGCCACTCCTTGAGCAAGGTTACGCCATCGGTATCAGGCATCCAGATATCCAGCAGCACCAGATCAGGATCGGTCGCGGCGCGTAACTCGCGTGCCTGCTGGGCATTTTCCGCTGTCTGGACGATATGCCCTTCATCGCTCAGAATTTCTGACAGCAATTCGCGGATACCCATTTCATCATCAACAACGAGGATGTTTGCCATCAGCGCGCCCTCCTCAGGATCAGTTCTCTCGTGTCATTACACATGCGTGTTCGCTTTCAGCTAACTTTAACAGCAAAATCATCACTTTGGCACCGCCACCATCGGGGCGATTCTGGATGTCGATACGGCCGCCATGTTCATCGACGATTTTTTTCACCATGGCCAATCCCAATCCGGTGCCGCGTGGCTTCGACGTCACATAAGGCTCGAACGCGCGCGACAGGATTTTCGTGCCGAAACCCGGGCCATTATCCGTGATCGACAGGCGCACGGCCGCGCATACCGCACTGTCGGCGCTTTGATAGCGAATCATCTCGGTCACCACATCAATGCGCGGCGCCACGGCATCGCCATGCCGGTCGCTGACCGCATCTTGCGCGTTTTGCAATAAATTATGTATGACCTGGCGTAATTGGGTCGCGTCGCCCATGACCTGCGGCAAGCCCGGCGTCAACAGTGCATGAATGATATCGCCCTCATCGCCGGCCATGTACAGATGGAGAATTTCCCTGATCAGCGCATTCAGGTCGAGCGGCGACAAGATGGCCGGCGGCGTTTTCGCATAATCGCGGAAATCGTCCACCATGCGCTTCATCGAGCTGACCTGATTGACGATGGTCGCGGTACTTTTGTTGAGCATCGCCGCATCCGGCTCAGACAGCTTGCCCTCCAGCTTCATTTGCAGACGTTCGGCCGAGAGCTGGATCGGCGTCAGCGGATTCTTGATTTCGTGTGCCAGCCGTTGTGCGACTTCGCCCCAGGCGATCGAGCGCTGGGCCGAAATCACGTCGGAAATATCGTCAAATACCACCACATAGCCGATGTCATTTTCGACCGGCAGCCGCGAGCCGCGCGCCAGCAGCACGATATCGTGCTCGCCATCGCCGTCCCCGCTCTTGCGCGGAATTTCGATCTGCTGCTGCCAATGACCTGCGCCGCCCGCTGCGGATTGCGCGCTTTGCTCGGAAAACGCCTTGATGATCGCCTCCGAAAAATGGGCCACGCTCTCCATCGTCGCCAGCGGCTTGCCGATATACGGCTCAATGCGCTGCTGCAAAATGCGTTCGACCGACTCATTGCAGGTGACCAGCCGGAACTCCTTGTCCAGCACCATCACGCCGGCCGACATATTGCCCAGCACCGACTCCAGATAGGCTTTCGCATTTTCCAGCGCGGCACGGTTTTTTTCCACCGAGGTGCGCGCATCGAACAGTTGTCGCGTCATTTTATTGAATGACTGCGTCAGCGTTCCCAGTTCATCGGAAGTCGCCACGATCGGGCGCGGCGACAGGTCGCCCTCGGCCACTGCCCTGGTGCCTTCCGCCAGCAGCAGCAGCGGCTTGGCAAACTGGCTGGCAATCAGGAAGGCGCTGACGATGGCGCCAAAAATCGCCAGCAGCAGCGTCAGTGTCAGCGTCACGATATAAATCTTGCGCAAGCCGGAGCGTGCCAGCGAGCGCTCCTGATATTCGCTGTAAGCGGCGCGCAGCGCTTCCGCGTTGGAAGCCAGTTGGGTCGGCACCGGCTGCAACAATTGCAGGAAATGCGTCTCGTTTTGCAGCGAGCGCAGATTCGATGGCGGCGGAATAACCACCACCACCCGCAAGCGCAAGCCTGACGACTCCGGCGAAGCTGCAGTTGCGCCGGCAACTGCGCTAGCCGCACCGGGGCTGCCGTCCGATTGCGGCTCGAGCTCACCCTCAATCGCTGAAAAACCGCTGCTCATGCGCGCCTGGCGCAACATGCTGGAACTCGGCAGGTCAGGCAACAGCGTGCCCAACTGGCCGCCGGCACTGGCAATCACGCGGCCATTCGCGGTGAGGATGCTGGCGTCCTGTATCTGCATTTGCTCGTGCAGGCGCGACAAGCGGCTCGATTGCGCGGTTTCCGTCAGGTCGGCCAGTTCCTGCGCAATACCGCGTCCCTTGCTCTGCAAGTCGCTCAGCGATGAATCCAGTGCGGCACGCCCCAGGTTCAATCCCGATTCCAGCGCGGCTTCCACCCGCACGTCAAACCACGATTCAATCGAACGTGACACGAATTGCACCGATACCAGATAAATCAGTGCTCCCGGCAAGATACCGATCAACGCAAACAGCAGCACCAGACGCGCCATCAGCTTGGAGCCGAATTTGCCTTTTCTGTAGCGCCGGTACAAGCGGGCCAGCAACAGCACCACCAAGCCCAGCAGGGCGGCAGCCACCAGTGCATTGAGTCCCAGCAGCCACGCATAATTCTGTTCAAAAAAACTGGATTTTTCGGAGGCGGAGGCCAGCAGGAACAATAGGATGCCGATGATCGCGCCACCCACCACGACCAGGTAACGCAAGGCCCGCGTCACTTGTCTTCCACCTTGAAATTAAATCGTTTCCAATCGGATGACAGTTGCCAATCCTTGTTGTTGAGTGCGTTGATCTGAAACGGTTTCGGCAATTGCGTGACATCGAGACGCATCCTGAGCGCGACGTTATAGGTGTCGCCCGTTTTCAATCCGCCCTTTTCCGCAACCAGCCAGTGCTGCGGACGCTTGATCAAAGACAGCGCATCCTCCAGCGTGGCGAAATACTGCTGCAGGCTGCCACCGCTGGCGGCGTGGTAGCGCCGCGTCAATACATTGTAGGAAATCCGTACGGTCCGGACCGTGGTGATGGCTTTTTCATCGAACCAGTACCAGCGCGGGCGCGTCAGTTCGACTTCCGTCGTGAAATACAGCGGGACGCCACGCTGGATAGCGTCTTCCAGGCCCGGACTCAGCTCAAACGAGAAGCGGGCGGCCAGTTTATATCCGTCCTCGCTGGCCTCCAGCTGCGCCTGCGCAATATCCACCGGCTCCATCGCCCGCACGGAAAATGGCAACAACATCAGCATTGCGAATATGCAGCGCGCGATGAAATGCAGTAGTGGTCTTGTCACTGATGAGGCCGATCGTTATCTGCGCTAAGTGTTAATCGTCTACGTATTCATCGCTTACTCAGACCGCTACTTTCTGGAACAGCGCGTAAAACAGGCCGTCATGGTCGTTTTCCGCATTCGCCGTCGGCAGCAACTGGCCCGGGGCCGGCAACCTTAAAGCCTGGTGACGCACCGCAAAAGCGGCGGCCTGCGCCTCGGACTCCTGCGGCCAGAGCGAACAGGTCACAAACAGCAATTTACCATCCGGGCGCAGCATGCGCCAAAGATTGTCGAGAATTTTCGATGACACCGCAGCCAGTTGCAAGGCGTCGCTCTTGCGGCGCAGCCAGCGGATATCCGGATGACGGCGCATGATGCCCGATGCGGTACACGGGACATCGGCCAGGATGCGGTCATACAGTTGTCCATCCCACCAGTAGCGCGCCAGTGCATCGCCCACTTTCAGCGTCGCCTTCAGTTGCAATCGCTGCAGGTTTTCTTCGATGCGCGGGATTCGTCTTTCGTCGGAATCGAGCGCCACCAGATTGATGTCGGCAGTCTCCAGCAGATGGCCGGTCTTGCCGCCCGGTGCGGCGCAAGCATCCAGTACCCACATCCCATCCTGCACATCCAGCAGCGGCGCCGCCAGTTGTGCGGCAGCATCCTGCACCGATACCAGGCCCTGGCTGAAACCGGGAATCTGGTGCACCGGCACCGGTTTTTCCAGGCGTACCGCAAACGGACCGATCTGGCTGGCCGCCATGCCGTTGGCCGACAATAACTCCAGATAGGCGGCCATCGTGGTCTTGCGGCGGTTGACCCGCAGCGTCAGCGGCGGCGTGGTATTGCCTGCGGCCAGAATCGCCTGCCAGTCCTTCGGATAAGCCGCCTTGGTGGCATCGATCCACCAGGCCGGATAATTCCAGAGCGCGGCCGGCTGTTTCAGCGCTTCCTGCAGCAGCGCCTGCTGCTCGCGCAGGAAACGCCGCAACACCGCATTCACCATGCCCTTCGCATGCGCCATATCCTGATGCGAGGACGCCGCAGTCACGGCCTGATTCACCACGGTGAATGCCTCGTAAGGCAAGGTCCCGGCTTCATCGTCCGGAGTCGAGATCAAGCCCAGCGCGCAACACAGCAGGCTATGCAGCACACCGGGAGCCGGCGGTTTGGTCGCCAGCAGCGACAGCAATACTTCGCTGCGCCCCAACTGGCGCATGGTGCGGTAAGCGATGTCCTGCAACGCGCCGCGCGCCGGTACCGGAATATTGTTCTGGGCGGCGATCTTGGACAAGGCCAGCGGCAACGCGGTGCCGGTACGCACCAGCGCGACCGCTTCTGCCGCGTGCAGCAGGGAATAGGCGAGTGAGTCTGTTTTGAGAGTGGAAATAGTCACGTTAATTTTTCGTCATGATGAGTTTTGCGCCAAGCGCGATGAAGGCCGTGCCGACCAGCCGTTCCAGCCATTGTTTTGCCTGCGGGCTGCGGCTGGCACGGCGTGCCAGCGTCCCTGCCAGAAATGCGGTACCGCTGTTCCACAGCATGCTCATGAGCACAAATACCATCCCCAGCAGCAGGAAGGCTGCGGTCTTCCGAGGGGCGTCATTGCGCACGAATTGCGGAAAGAACGACAGGAAGAACAGCACGACTTTCGGATTGAGCACATTGGTCATCACCGCTTGCCAGAACACCGTCTGCAACGGCCGCACATCGCTGGCAATCGGGGAATCGGTCGGGCGTGCCGGTTTCAACAGCAGCATGCGGATGCCCAGATAGATCAGGTAAGCACCGCCGGCCAGCTTGACCAGCATGAATGCGCTGGCCGAAGCAGCCAGAATCGCCGTCAGGCCGAAGGCGGAAGCAATCGAATGCACCAGACAGCCAACCGAGATGCCGGCAGCGGAGACCAGACCTGCGGCACGACCCTGGGCGATGCTGCGCCCTACGATATAAGCGGTATCCGGGCCCGGCGTGGCATTCAATAACATGACGGCGACGCAGAACAAGCCGAAATCAGTAATGCCGAAGAGTGTCATGGTGAAAGAGCGCTGTGTCGGGCAGCGCATGGCAAAATAAAGAAGGGATTGTAGCGGTGTATGCGCCTATCACGTGGAATGGGCGAGTAATTCAGGTCATTTCGGGCAATTTAGCCATACTGCGAAGCAATATGGACTGTATTCATTGCTGCCCATACGCCAGTTCACGAGAAGGACGTCAAACTCCCCAGACGATGTCCTGCCCACCCTGATGGCGCTGCACGCAGCATCTCGAGCAGCGGATACGCACGGGTGGAAAAAGTGACGACCGCGACAGGCTCATCGCTCCTCGGCATCGTCATGACCCGCGCCGTCATCCTGCTGCGCCTCTTCCAGTTCCGGATGCAGACGGCTTTCCGCGATTTCTGCTTCCAGTACGGTGATGGCAGCGGCGGTTTCCGCAGCCGTGATGACGCCACGGTCGGCATCCTTGTGCAGCAAATCGAGGATGCGCTTGGCATGCTCTTTGTACATCATCACTTCGGAAGCTGCCTTGGATTTAAATGTGATCAACATAAGACTTCTCCTGAGTTTGGTATCCGTGCTAAACATAGCACGACTTGCGGCAGGCCACAATCGACGCCAGTGCTGGTGGAGCGGCATCCGGGAAATGCTTGCTCAGGCCAATAAATACTGCCATGTGTATAATTTTTACCGCTTTATTTGATTGGGGAAACTGGGTGTTTCAGGCATATACCCGCCATATTCATGCGTTTTCCAAAGAAATTTCCAGTGTCTCGATTGCCAGCAACGCACCATATCGGCGTACAATAAAATAATGGAAATTTCTCTCGCAGAACTGGAACAGGCGATCAATTACTGGCGCAGCGTGCGGCCATCGAGTGGCGAGGAACGCACGCTTTCGCCCGAGGTCAATGCGCTGGCGCATGTCTATGCGATGATGATTTTCGGTCGCCAGACAATAACCTCCATCGGCTTGATGGATGCCTTATCCAATCGCGCCATTGCCCAATGGCGCGCACAAGCCGCTAGCTGATTAACTCCTGCGCTCCATCGTCGAGGGCGTCGAGTTCCTTGAGGCAATGCATCTCCTTACCGGACAATCCCTGCGTAACACTTGCATCATGTCGGTCCAGCCGCTGGTGCTGGTACAGGAGGTGCATCTTGCTTAAATAATCGCCCATGCGAGAGTATTTTCCCGATAGGCGATATTTCTACGTTGTTGTAAATGCTGCCCTGCTCTTCAATTGCGGCGATCACCGCCTCGGGAAAATGCCATTCCTTGCCGATGCTGCAGGACAAAATGCGTCCGTAGCTGATCAGTGAATTGAAAAAACTGACGGAGCCGATCAGCCGGCCATCCACCGACATCTGATCCATGATGCGCAGAGAGGCGAGCAATCCCACATTCTGCATCAGCCCGGCCATGAAGGCCTCGAATGGGTCGACCTGTTCATTGTGGGCCAGCAGGCGATTGGCAACTGCACATTTTCTGGACTGATCCCAGATGTTAAGCGCGGCCAGTTTTGTGAAGTGCCCGGATTTTAAATCGATAATCGGCTTGAAGGCGACGCCGGTAATTAACTGACGCATGCCGCCATGACCCAGTATCAATATCGCATGCTCGATGCTGGTAATCGACTTACTGGCGTTGTAAGAGGCACTATTGGCCAAGCGCAGCACCTCGGCCACCAAGACAACGTCATGTGAAATCTTCTGTGCCAGATCGGTTCCGGAAAACTCTTCGGTACGCAAACTTTGCAGTAATTGCGGAATCACCCCCGGCATTCTGCGCACCAGATTCGCGCCCGACTGGCTTGACTTTATTATTTTCTCCAGCGCGGACAGAATGTCGCTTTCAATCTCGCTGACGAAAATTCCCGCATTGTCATTAGCACCGAATAAACAATTACTAAAATTCGCATTGACATCATCGCGCTGCATGCAGGAAGTCCCGCTTACAACAGGCGGCGCCACCGGTGGTGGCGTCTTGACCTCGGCCAGCGCGGGCGCAACCACATTTGTGGCATTTTTTTGCGCCGATTTGAAAACACGATAAAACCAGTCGTACATATAAGAGGAGTGAGTAATTGTCGATCGAAGGTTAAACAGGATGACACCATTTATTGGCGTTGCGCATGCATTTAATCATGCTGGCGCTACGCACAGTAAATCCGCATAAAAATTTTGCATACATCGATCCGCTGCCATGATAAAAATCGCCGGTTGACGATCCGCCTCAGGCTGCCAGATGCCGTGCCTGCCTTTGTGGTGCAACATGTTCAATGCCACTGGCCGCCTTTTTTTCCTTGCCCGCCTTGGATTTGGCATGCGACTTGTTGGCCTGCCCGGCGTAATCGCTGGCGACCAGCTCATCTGCAACGGCTGCCTCGATACCCTGGGTTTGCAGCCATTGCGCCACCAGCGCCGCCAGCCGCTCCAGCGCAATGCGGTGGGTGGCGTCGGTTTTGGCATAGATCCAGTCGGACAGGTCCATGAAGCGGGCGAATGGACTGTCAGCCAGAATCAGCGGCAACGTATGGGCGAAGCGGCCCGAGTTGGCGATCATGTCCCAGTAGCGGGCAAAGCGCACCAGCCGCTGCATGGTGGCGAAGTCGATGCGCTCGTTGGCCAGGATGGTGTAAGGCGGCTGCGGGTCGAAGACCATGCCGAATTCTGCGGTATGGCGGATGATCGGCGTGCCGCGCAGGCGCTTCAGGATGCCGAACTGGATTTCGTGCGGCTCCAGCGCGTACAGCCGGTCGAAGCCGTCGCGCGAAGCTGGCCATGTCCTCGCCCGGCAGGCCGGCGATCAGGTCGACGTGCATGTGCGCGTGGAATTCTCGACCAGCCAGCGCATGTTCTCGGCCGCTTTGTCGTTGTTTTGCTTGCGGCTGACCAGCGCTTTGCACCTCGGGATTGAAGCTCTGGATGCCGATCTCGAACTGCAGCGAGCCGGGCGGGAATTGCGCGATGCGCGTCCTTGAGCGCATCCGGCAGATGATCCGGCACCACCTCGAAATGCGGCGATACACCGGATCGTCCGGGTGCGCCGCCAGCTTGTCGAGGAAAAACTGCAGGATGCGCAGGCTGAGACTTCGATCTTCAGGTTGAAGGTGCGGTCGACAAACTTGAAAGCGCGCGCGCCGCGCTGCGTACAGCGCCTCCAGCTCGCCCAGAAAGCGGTCGAGCTCGAACGGCCACGCGGTCTTGTCCAGCGAGGACAGGCAGAACTCGCATTTGAACGGGCAGCCGCGCGAGGCTTCCACATACAGGATGCGGTGCTTGCAGGTCTTGCGTCGGTGTACAGCGGCATACGGCAGCGCAATTTCGTCGAGCGGCGGCTGCAGCCCGGCGATGGATCTTCATCAGCGGCTTGGGGCCATGCAGGAGCGTCGCGGCAAAGCTGTGGGAAAGCTGACATCGCCCCAGCCGGTGATCAGGTAATCGGCCGCCTGCACGATCGCTTGCTGCTCCGACTCATGGGACGACTTCCGGCCCGCCCAGCACGATGACGATCTGCGGCGCAAGCGTGTTTCAGCATCGCCACCACCCGGGTGGTTTCTTCGACATTCCAGATATACACGCCGAAACCGATGATGCGCGGCTGCTGCGCCAGCAGCTTTTCAACGATGTCGGTGGTTTTGGCACCGATCACGAATTCCTGCAGCTGGGTCTGATCCTGCAGATCGCCCATGTTCGCAAGCAAATAGCGCAGGCCCAGCGATGCATGGGCATAACGGGCGTTAAGGGTGGACAGGATGATCATTGTGGCAGGCATGGTCGGAAAAAACTCATTTTACGCTCCATCGCAGATTTCAAATTGCGCCGGACGTGCTGGATGCCGCTCCTGCGCCCCTTAGCACGCAGCCGCCAGATTACCCGGATGACAAGTATTCCAGAGATGGATACAATAGAATTGCAAAAAAGAAATAGTCAACCTGTTGCTCGGCGCGACTATGACGGTACCGGATGCTCGCCAATCAAGCGCGGCCATCTTTCCATCACCGAAAACAGGGACGGCGATATGAGTACTGAAATTTTTCTGGCGCGCAACAATACGGAATGCACTCCCGGGCAGCCGATAGAAATAGCGGATCTGCTGCTGGCCTATCTGGAACAGATGGAAATCGAATACGTGTTCGGCGTTCCCGGCGGTGCCATCGAACCCCTGTTCAATGCCCTCGCCAGAAGCAGCCGCAGGGGTGGTGTACGCCACATCCTGGCGCGACACGAGGCTGGCGCCGCCTTCATGGCCGACGGTTATGCCCGTGAAACCGGCAAGATCGGGGTCTGCTGCGCGACCTCCGGCCCCGGCATCACCAATCTGATCACCGGCGTCGCCTGTGCCTACGACAACAATATTCCGCTGCTGGTGATCACCGGGCAGCCGGCCTTGCCCACCTTCGGCAAGCATCCGCTGCAAGAGTCTTCCTGCACCGGCATCAATACTCTGGGCATGCTGCAGCACTGCACCCGCTACAACACGCTGGTATCGCATCCGCAGCAGTTCGAACACAAACTCATCACCGCATTGCAGCTGGCCACCCGTAGTCCGATGGGGCCGGCGCATCTGAGCATTCCGGTCGATGTATTTCGCAGTCCGAATCCACTGCCATATCCATCCTATGACCTAGGTGCTCTCCTGAAGCCCTCCTCCCTGGTGGACGACGAGGCGCTTGAAACGCTGCGTCAGATGCTGGACGAGGCTGAAAATGTGGTTTTTCTGATCGGCGTGGATTGCGGCGAGGCGATCGGGTCGATTCTCCAGTTCGCCGAACTGAGCGGCGCGATGGTGGTCACCACGCCGGATGGCAAAGGCCTGGTCAACCCGCATCACCCGCTGTTTCGCGGCGTTTTCGGTTTCGGCGGTCATGCGTCGGCAGAGGCCGTGCTGCGCGACAAGTCAGTGGATTTGATCATTGCGGTCGGCACCGGCATGGGGGAGTGGAACAGCGGCGGCTGGAGCGACAGCCTGCTCAATGCCCGGCTGGTGCATATCGACGAATCGGAAGAGCACCTGACCCGCACCCCGATGGCGCGTTTTCACATGCGCGGGCGCATCCTGTCGATTTTCACCCGGCTGGTCCAGCAATTGTATGAAAACGAAGCGCGCCAGAGCGGTTACATCGAGTGCAACAACATGGCATCCAGCGCAAACCGGACAACCTGCTGGCCGCCCCCGACAAGGCCGAGAGCAATGCCACGCCGATCCTGCCGCAACGGCTGATGCACGAACTGGGACGGCTATTTCCGCCCACCACCCGTTTCCTGGCCGATACCGGCAACAGCAGCACCTGGGCCATCCACTATTTGCAGCCCAACATCGATCGACGCACCGGCGAACGGCGCCATACCGGCGCCAGCAAGCGTGCGCCCGGCCGACGCAGGACCGACGGCGGCTGGCTGCGGGTCACCATGAACTTTGCACCGATGGGATGGGCCATCGGCGGCGCCGTCGGCACCGCCGCCGCCAATCCGGAGGTGCCGGTGGTCTGCATTACCGGCGACGGCAGCTTCCTGATGAATGGCCAGGAAATTTCGGTCGCGGTGGCGGAAAGCCAGACCGTCATCTTTGTAGTGCTCAACAATCAGTCGCTGGGTATGGTCAAGCACGGCCAGCGCATGGCGCACGCGGAGCAGATCGGCTGCGATCTGCCACCCACCGATTTCGCCGCCCTGGCCCGCGCGATGGGCGCGGTAGCCCACACCATCCATGCGCCGGCAGATCTGCTCAAGCTGGATATTGGCGCCATCTGCGCGCGCCGGGGCCCGACGCTGCTGGACGTATTCATCGATCCCGACGAAGTGCCGCCGATGAATGTACGCATGCGGGTATTGGCCGGCGG
>CAWIOX010000035.1:0-296993 GCA_963837775.1 uncultured beta proteobacterium
GTGTAGGAACGCCCGGCCGGTAGCGTGGTTTGCACTGCACAGCCCAGCGCTGAGTCCAGGAGCGTGGCAAACCAGCCGCCGTGCACCGTGCCCAGCGGGTTGTAGTGCTGCAGCAGCGGGATGCCTTGAAACACGGCGCGGCCGTTGTCCACTTCGAGCAACGTCATATTCATGGTCTCGTTCATCGGTGGGTACGGCAACTCGCCGGACATCATGGCTTCGAGAATCTCGCGCCCGCTCTTACCGGCGAGCTGCTCCATTCGGGCGAGGCCGGGCTTGCCGCCGCCTGCAATCGAACGTTGCAGCGAAGCTACTTGCTGAACGCTCCAATCAATGGTCAGTCGTTACGGTCATAGGGTTCTCCGATAATTAGGTGCGCCAGATCCTTTAGAACAAAGCCCATTGAGTTCTGGCCGTGACGTGAAATCAGGGTGACGATTTCAGGCGAGTCCAAATGTTTTCCTCAGGCTTGCATCGACGGGGCCAGCAGGCATGAAGCGGCGCAATTTGCTCAGAAGAGATGCTTGGCCTTTCGGAGTGCGCCGCATTCTCCAAGCACCCAAAGCGGCATCGATAATCGTGGTTGCGACACCATCGGGTTCTGGTGCGTCATTGACATTTTTTGCAATTGTACGGAACACGATGTCGCGCTCATCGTCATAGGCTGGAATTTTGGAAGCCACTTGGGGCGCATTGATATCCAGACTGGTCTTGGTGTAGGAAGGCTCAACAAGCACCACGCGGATTCCGAACTTGCGCACCTCATGATCCAAGGTCTCAGACATCCCCTCAACGGCATGCTTGGATGCTGAATAGAGCCCCATGTACGGAGCGGGAAGGAAGCCCAGCACTGAGCTGATGTTGACGATTCTTCCCGAACGCTGCGCGCGCATGTGCGGCAGTACCGCTTGTGTTGTGCGCAAGATGCCAAAAACGTTGGTATCGAACAGCGACTGGGCTTCGGCAATCGACGTTTCTTCCATCGAGCCGAGCAGGGACCCGCCCGCACTATTGACAAGTACATCGATGCGCCCGGCCTGAGCGATGATGGTCTGGATTCCACGCTGAACCGAAGCGTCGTCGCGGACATCCATCTCGACCAGCACAACACCAGGTATTGACTGTGTTTTTGTAGTGCTGCGTACGGTGCCGAATACCCGGCAACCCCGCTTGGCGAACTTCACTGCGGCGGCACGTCCGATGCCCGATGACACGCCGGTAACAACGACAACTTTAGAATTCGACATAGCAGATCCTTTCGATGATAGTTCAATAGTGAATGCACGTGCTCAGGGACGATCGTTCGCAACCAGCAACGCATCCGTCGTTTCCCCGGCCACCGCATGCGGATGGCCGCTCCGCGTATCCGCTTCCGTTTTCGCTGCGGTTGCCGGGCTGATCTTGAACCAGATGGCATACATGGCCGGCAGGAACACCAGCGTCAGCACCGTCCCAGCAAATGTGCCGCCGATCAGCGTGTAAGCGAGCGTTCCCCAGAACACTGAATGGGTCAGCGGGATGAAGGCCAGGATTGCCGCCAATGCGGTCAAGATCACGGGTCGGGAACGCTGCACGGTTGCCTCGACAACCGCATGGAATGGGTCCAATCCTGCCTGCTCGTTATGGCGGATCTGTCCGATCAGGATCAGCGTGTTGCGCATCAGGATGCCCGACAGCGCAATCAGGCCGACCAGCGCATTGATGCCGAACGGCTGCTGGAACAGAATCAGGGTTGGCACCACACCGATCAGCCCCAGCGGGCTGGTCAGGAAGACCATGACCATCGCGGAGATCGAGCGCACCTGAAAAATGATGATGAGCAGGGTGATCGCCAGCATGATTGGGAACAGAGGCAACATGGCTGTCCGTCGCTTTGCCCGATTCCTCGATGGAGCCGGCCTGTTCGATGCGGTAGCCGCCCGGCAGCTTGTCCATGATGGGTTGGAGCTGCTGGGTAATGGCAGTTGGACACGTCCGGTGGCTGCAAGCCGTCGGCGATGTCGCCCCGCACGGTGATCGTCGGGCTCCGGTCGCGCCGGCGCATGATCGGCTCCTCCGTGCGCACGTCGACCTTGCCCACCTGCGACAGCGGGATGCGTTGCCCGCTGGCGCCGGCCAGCGTGAAGTCCGCGATCCTGGCCGGGTCGAGCCGGATGTCGCCGGCCGAACGGGCCATGACTTGCACCGTGCGAATGTCTTCACGCACGGCGGTCAGCGGCACGCCGCTCAGCAGGAATTGCAGTTGTTGCGCCACGGCGCTGGAGGTCAATCCCACAGCCTGCAAGCGATCCTGCTGCAAGGTGAAGTGCAGCGTGGGCGACCGCGTGCCCCAGTCATTATTGACAGTACGCATCATCGGACTGGCATCCATGACCTGCTGTACATCAGCCGCGATTTTGCGCAGCTTGTCCGGGTCTGGCCCAGTGATCCGGTAGGCGACCGGAAACGGCGAATACGGGCCGAACACGAGCTGGGTGACGCGCACGCGCGCCTCAGGGGCGAGGCCGTCGGCGATCGCCTTGCGCAGCCGCATTTTCAATGCCTCACGCTCATCCTGGTTGTCTGTGCGGACCACGATCTTGGCAAACGACGGGTCAGGCAATTCTGGTCCCATTGCCAGGTAGAAGCGTGGCGCGCCTTGGCCGACGTAGGCTGTGACGATTTTCGCTTCTGCCTGTTTGGCCAGCCATGCTTCCACCTTCGCTGCGGCGGCGCTGGTCTGCACGATCGACGTGCCATAGGGCATCTGCACCTCGACCAGCACTTCGGGGCGGTCGGAGATCGGGAAGAATTGCTTCTTGACAACCGCCATGCCAAGTACGGCCACGACGAAAAGGCCGACAACCGTACCCGCGACCAGCCACTTGCGTGTGATGACGCGCGCCAGCAGTTGGCGGAAACGGTTGTAGCGTGGCGTATCGTAGAGCGCGTCGTGGCCGCCTTCGACCTTTTTGAGGTTGGGTAGCAGCTTGACGCCAAGGTAAGGAGTAAAGACCACGGCGACCACCCAGGACGCGATCAGTGCGATGCCGACGATCCAGAACATATTGCTGGTGTATTCGCCCGCAGTGGAACGGGCGAAGCCATTGGGCATGAAGCCGACGGCCGTGACCAGCGTGCCAGAGAGCATAGGCGCCGCGGTATGGCTCCACGCATAGGCGGAGGCGGCAATGCGGCTGTAGCCCTCTTCCATCTTTACCACCATCATTTCGATGGCGATGATGGCGTCGTCCACAAGCAGGCCCAGCCCCAGGATCAGCGAGCCCAGGGTGATGCGGTCGAAGTTCTTGCCGGTCGCGACCATCATCACGAAGACTGCCGCCAGTGTCAGCGGCACAGCCGCAGCAACTACGATACCCACACGCCAGCCCATGCTCACGAAACACACCAGCATGACCACCAGCAGCGCGGCGAAGAACTTGACCATGAACTCATCGACCGCCGAACTGATATTGACGGCTTGGTCTGTGACCTTGGTCAGGCCCATACCCTGCGGCATATCGGCGTTGATCGCACCAACCTCTTTATCCAGCGCCTTGCCCAGGTCGAGCCCGTTCCAACCGTCGCGCATGACGATGCCGAGCAGCAGAGCGGGTTCGCCGCCGTTGCGGATCATAAAAGTCGCCGGGTCTTCATAGCCACGCTTGATCGTGGCGATGTCCGACAGTTTCAATGTGCGACCTTGCGCCACGACTGGCGTATCGCGGATCTTTTGCAATTCATCGAAAGCACCGTCCAGGCGAATGAACACCTGCGGTCCCTTGGTTTCAACGGAGCCAGCCGGCGTTAGCGCGTTCTGACTATTAAGCGCGGCGAACACTTCCTGTGGGCTGACGCCCAGCGTCGCCAGGCGCTCATGCGAGAACTCGACATAAATGCGCTCGGACTGCTCGCCAACGATGTTGACCTTTTTTACGCCCGGCACGTGGAGCAGGCGCTGACGCAGTGTCTCCGCGTCGCGCACCAGCAAGCGCTGCGGTTCGCCCTTGGCCTTGAGCGCGAACAGGGCAAAAGTAACGTCCGCATATTCGTCGTTGACCATCGGCCCGATCACGCCAGACGGAAGGTTGCGTGCTTCGTCTCCGACTTTCTTGCGGGCCTGGTAGAACTGCTCCTGCACTTCCGCGGGCGGTGTGCTGTCAAGCAATGTCAACGTCGTAAAAGCCAGGCCAGGTCTTGTGTAAGTCTCGGAACGGTCATACCAGCGTAGTTCCTGTAGCCGTTTTTCAATCTTCTCGGCGACTTGGTCCTGCATTTCCTGCGCCGTGGCGCCGGGCCAGGCGGTAATGACGGTCATCACCTTGACCGTGAAGGCGGGATCTTCAGCCCGCCCCAGTTTGAAGAAGGAAACGAGCCCGGCAAACGAGATCAGGCAGATCAGGAATAAAGTGATCGAGCGCTCGCGCACGGCGAGCGCCGACAGGTTGAAACGACTTTCGCTCATGGCCGCGCTCCTGTGCTTGCGGCGGCTTCGCCAGCCACCCGCACCTGCTCGCCTTCGCGCAGCAGGTGCGTGCCGAGTGCGACCACCCGGTCCCCTTGTTTGAGTTGACCTGCAATGCGCGCGCTGTCATCGCCCAGGCGCTGGACCGTGACGGGGCGCCAGGAAACTTTTGCTGGTGCGCCCTGGATGACCCAGACGCCAGGCCCCTTGCCCGCGTCAAACAGGGAACCGATAGGCACCCGCAAGCCGTCCTGCGCCGCGGTACGCGCGTCTGGAATCTGAATGGTGACGGTAGCACCTAATGGGGCGTTGGACAGCTCTCCATCAAGCACATACCGCGCTTCAAAGGTGCGGGTTAGCCGGTCTGCAGCATCCGAGAGCTGCCTGAGTTTGGTCGAAACAGTAACGCCCTCTTTGCCAAAGAGCGTGGCCTGGCCAACTGAACCGACGGCAGGGCGCAAGGTTTCCGGCAATTGGATGACGGCTTCGCGATGTCCGGCATGGGCTACACGTACCACGACCTGGCCGGCGTTGACGACTTGGCCGGGTTCAACCAGCGTTTCCATGATGACGCCATCGGCATCCGCCACCAACTCCGTATAGCGACTGGTGTTACGAGCAACTTCTGCCTGAGCTTCGGCCGCATTGAGCTGCGCTTTGGCGGCATCCGCCGCAGCCTTGATCTGGTCGTAGGCTGAAGCCGATATCGCGCCGGTTCCGCGCAGATCGCGGTAGCGGGATTCGTCCTCCGCCGTTTGCTGCGCCCGCGCTCGGGCGGCGGCGACCGCTTCCTGCTGAGCATGTGCTGCCAGCCTCAGATCGACGGGGTCGATGCGCATGAGCGCTTGCCCGCGCTTAACGGTTTGCCCCGTATCCACAAGGCGTTCCAACACCTTACCGGAAACCCGAAAGCCCAAATCGCTTTGTACCCGAGCGGCTACGGTCCCGGTGAACGTACGTGACGCAACGACCGCGCCCTGGATGGTGGCTGCGCGTACCAGCGGCACTTCGGTACGTGGATCGGATTGCTTCTTTTCGCCGCAGGCGACCAACGCAAGCGGCAATGCAGATATGACAGCAGAGAAAACGAGGCGGCGGCGGAGCATAGAAATCCCATAAGAGAACCAGACAGGATTTCATTTTGGTACTAGTGACTAATTTTGTCAATAGTCACACGTCGCTATCGTGTATTTATGGCGACAAACTGCGGAGCACCAGGCTGGAAAGTTGAGCCGGCGCGTCGTCGGTGTAATCAAAGTTGTACTGCAAGAGCAGCGGATTGAGGTAAGGGCGCATGACCAGGTAGATCGCCGTCGTCGCTTCGTCGAGCGGCGTCTTGCGCTCGAACTCCCCTGTTTCACGCCCCTGGCGCAAGATATCCTGCAGCATTGCCTGGATACGCTCCTCATAGGAACGCACCGCCTGCCAACGTTCGGTAGCGGCCGAGGCCGCAATGTCATAGAGCTTGCGATCTTCAAAAAACAGGCGAAGGCTCGACTCGACGGCCACCTTGAACATGCGCCGCAGCTTCTCTGATGGGCGGTCGACGCTGCCAATGGCTGTTCTGACATCCGTTTCGACCTCGTGCAGGCAATTTGCGCAAATAAGTTCCCCAATGGCCTGCTTCGACTCGAAGAACTTGTAGATGTAAGCCTTGGAAAAGCCGATGGCCTTGGCAAGATCGGAGACGGTCGTCTTTTCATAGCCGTACAAGCCGAAGTGCTTGGTCGCTGCGGCAACGATTTGATCGCGCACCTCGTGATCGATTGGGCCTCGGGCCGGGCCCGGATTAATGGTTGCTTTACTCATGTTCAACAGCTTACCTCTTGTTCTCGATTTGCACAACGAGTGACCGTTTTGTGATATAGTCACTCAAGATTTCTCCCTTTTCACTTCGCGGAAGATGCCCATGTTACTCAAACGCACTCTCTTCATGTTAGCCGTCGCCAGTCTTTCAGCAGGTTGCGCTGTCGGGCCAGATTACATTCGGCCCGACACGCACATGCCAAATCGCTACCTGGGTCAAACGGCAGTTGAGCACCGGCACGCCAATGCCACCGCCGACTTCATCGTGTGGTGGGAAGGCTTTGGCGATCCACAACTAACCCGCTTCGTAACGCTTGCGCTGGAGCAAAATCTGGATCTCGCGCAGGCGTCTGCTCGCGTCGCTCAGGCGCAAGCGGGACTCGGCGCAGCGAATGCTGCGCTGCTACCTTCCGGCAACATCAATGCCCAGGGTGCGCGAGCCTACCAGTCGGTTGAAACGCCGTTGGGGCAAGTCTTGAATTCAAAGCCCAATTTCGATCGCTACGGCAACGCCTATGAGGCCAACCTCGGCGTAGGCTGGGAACTGGACGTATTCGGTGGCGTGCGTCGCGGACGGGAAGCGGCACTTGCCGAGTATCAGGCTTCGGAGGCAGGCGCTACGGCGACACGACTGGCGGTGGCGGCGCAGACCGCCGACATCTACATCAGCATCCGCGGACTGCAAACTCGCCTTGACGTTGCTCGCAGGCAAGTGCAGACGCAACAAGAGCTACTCTCAACTATCAATCTGCTTTATGGCAAGGGACTGGCGGCCGAACTTCAAGTGCGACAGGTCGAGGGCGCGCTCGCCCAAGTGCGGGCATCGGTACCGGTCCTCGAAGCAGGGTTGGATACGGCCATGAATGCGCTGGACGTTATGCTAGGCAAACCGCCCGGTACGCACCGGGAGGAGCTGGCGAATGCTGGCGTTATTCCGGCCGCCCCGCAGATCGCATCAACCGGCTCGCCGGGTGATTTGCTCAGGCGCCGGCCCGATCTGATCGTGGCCGAGCGCCGCCTGGCCGCATCGAACGCGCGTATTGGTGTCGCCATTGCCGAGTACTACCCCAAGCTCTCTCTTAATGGGCTGATCGGCAGTGCGACATCGGTGTCTAGCGGCAACCTGTTCACCAGCGGCGCCAGTCAGGCCGTCGGCGTGCTGGGCCTTCGCTGGCGTCTGTTCGATTTTGGCCGCATCAACGCGCAGATCAACCAGGCCAAGGGCCAGGAAGCCGAGATGTTGGCCGCGTATCGGCTTGCCGTATTACGGGCAACCGAGGACGTAGAAAACGCGTTTTCGGCCCTGGTCAAGCGCGAGGAGCAGGCTGCCGTACTCGCCCAGGGAGTGGACTCACTCGGCCGCGCACGAGGAGCTTCGTTTGCGGCATATCAAAAAGGGGTACTCAGCCTGATTGAGGTCTTGCAAGCCGACGAAAACTTGCTACGTGCCTCCGATGCGCGAGCGCAGGCGCAAACGGAATCAGCACGCGCAGCGGTCGCTGCCTTCAGGGCACTCGGCGGCGGCTGGCAACCCCGAGAATCCGAGGCGGTAGCAATCAAGCAGCAACTGCACACACCTGAATCGCCCCGGAACCTCTAGACATCCTGAAGCCTTAAACCAAGGCCCGTTCAGGAGGTGTCATGAGCAGCAAGCGTTACCCGGAAGAATTCAAGATTGAAGCGGTCAAACAGGTCACGGATCGCGGTCACCCTGGCTCGGAAGTGGCCAGTCGGTTGGGCGTATCTTTGCCGACGCTGTACGATTGGCTGAAGCGTTATAGCCTGCCCGAAGCTGAGCGCAGCGAGCTGCAAGGCCAGGCGGCAGAAATTCGCCGGCTCAAGGCAGAACTGAAGCGGGTCCGCGAGGAGCGCGACATCCTAAAAAAGGCAGCAGCGTACTTTGCCAAAGAGTCCCGCTAGGGTCGGGAGAGTGAGTTCGTCAGATCGAGAAGCTGACGTTCAAAGCGATTTTCGACCGAATGGCTGGTAACCGGTCCTTTGCAGACCAATCAGGCGGGTAAGCCGAACGGCTGCTATGGCCGATGAACTGCCTTTGAGCTCGATTCCGCCAAAGGCAGCATTGGGGTGAACTGCTGACATCCAAGCTGGACGATTTGCCTACTGCAGAACGGCAGGACCTGGCCGGGAGTGTGAATTCACCGTCGAGCCCGTAAGCGGCCCGTCACCGCGTCAGCAAGTTTTTGCTATGGCCGCTGTGTAGCGCTTGGCTGACAGGGTGTTCCCGGCCATCAAGAGACATTGGGCGTCCCGCGCTCTACGTCAGGTCAAGACTGGTTGCCGCCGGTCACGACAGTCAGTTTACGGGTTGCCTAATTCATTGCCCTTCAGAAGCCTTTCGTGGTGAACTTCAACGTGCCCAAAGCGGGCGCTGCCACGCCCGTCGATGGCCGAAATACACCTGACAGCCTACATTCAGGTCAGCGACGTCCTTGCCCATCAAGATTCATCCCAAAAACTGGCGGAGTGGGGTGTCCGGGCTTTGCCGGACGAGATAGGCAGTTTCTGCCATTGGCGGGCGCCGTTCCGATACCGCCGACCGGGTCATCTTGCCCGCCATCCGCGCTGGCCGGTAGCCCAATTCACCCAACGACAGATAGGCGGCCGAACCATCGGTATGAACTTGGGCGCCGGCCCGCTTGCGAAGTCGCTCCTGCGGATTTCGTTGCATTGTGTGTGGTGACGCACAGAAAAGATGGCAGCCACGAGTCAATATGTGCATGCTGAGCAACTGAGCGGAATCGTTGCCCCCAAACGAGCGTCAAGCTGACCATTTTCACTACCAAAAGGAGCACAAGCACATGGGTATATTCAAATCGATCATGGACAAGATCTTCACATCACAGCTCAACCGATGCTGCGGCCGCACCGGCTCCGGTGCCGGCGCAACCATCGGTTGTCGCTGGCGCCAGCGTCTCGACACCGCCGCTGCAGGCAGTCGACGTGGACGCCGTCATGATGAAGCTTGCGTCGTCTAAGGGCGGGAGGGGGGAACTGGCGGACGTCCATCGTGGACCTGCTCAAGCTGCTTGACCTGGACTCGAGCCTCACCGCACGCAAGGATCTCGCTCAGGAGCTGAGTGTCAGCGCCGGGGCCGACGGTAGTGCCGAGCAGAACATCGCCTTGTCCAAGGCCGTCATGCAAAAGCTTGCAGCGAACGGCGGGAAAGTCCCTGACAGCCTCAAGGACTGATTGTCCACTGCAATGTGGGGCCGCGTACAAGATGTTAGGGTGGCACCAGCAGCAGGCATTTTTGTTGTTTAACAGTTCGGCGCACCGAGCCCTTCATAGGAGCAGACCATGGGTATTATTTGGACGATTGTTATTGGGTTTATCGCAGGCGTGATCGCAAAATTCATCATGCCGGGCAGCAACGAGCCCTCGGGTTTCATATTGACGACCATCCTCGGATCGTGGGAGCGCTCGTTGCGAGCTTTCTCGGCCAAGCGCTTGGATGGTATGCGCCTGGTCAAGGTGCGGGGCTCATCGGCGCGGTCATCGGTGCCATTGTCCTCTTGGTTGTCTGGGGGGCCATCGCCAAGCGGCGCGTGTAGGGGGCATCGTGCGCCTTGCTCAGTGATGAATCTGAGCAAGGACCGAAAGCCGGGTTGTCAGATTTAATGCTATTCACGAGGTGAAGGTCATCGGAACTGTAGTTGTTCCACGCAGAACATCAAGGAGAAATGAAATGAGCCGAGGAATGCCGTCAATGGTTGCACTTTTGGGATTGCTCGCAGTCGCGGGTTATCAAAACCGGGACAAAATCGCGGAGGTGATGGGGGGTCGGCAGCAAGAGCCCGAGGGCAAACCCGACCCAAGCGAACCGCAAAGTCAGGGCGGATTGCTCGGCAAGCTGGGCGGGCTGCTCGGCGGCGCGGGTGTCGGCAGCGTACTGAGCGGTGGGCTACGTGACCTGGTCGATCGTTTCAAGCAGAACGGCCACGGCCCGGCTGCGGACTCCTGGGTCAGCACCGGTCCCAACCAACAGCTCCGGACGGATCAACTGGAGCAGGCGATCGGCCCCGAAGCGTTGAACGCGCTTTTGAAGCAAACCGGGCTCTCGCGGGAAGAGCTGCTAACCAGGCTGACTCGGGAATTACCCACAGCGGTGGACAAATTAACGCCTGCGGGCCGGCTGCCCACAGAAGAAGAGGCAGCTCGGCTGATATAGCCACTAAGAACTTATCCGTAAATGCACTGACCAACACCGATGTGCGTGGACAGCAGGCTATGCGCCGGCGGGCAAAACACCCGTGGCCTATGACGGTCGGCGGCACACGCCAGAAACTCTCCATGATCGCCACCGTCACCAACCAGGGCAAGACGCGCTGGATGATCATTGACGAGAGCATTCAATGCGGACAAGCTTATTGAATTCCTGGCAAGCCTTGATCAAGGACGCCGGCAAGAAAGGTGTTCCTGATTCTGGACAACTTGCGGGTGCATCACAGCAAGCCGGTCAAGGCTTGGGTGGCTGAGCGACAAGGAGCAGATTGAACTCTTTTATCTGCCCAGCTACAGCCCACGAACTCAACCCAGAGGAAAGGCTGAATGCAGACTTGAAGCAGGCCATGGGCAAGTGTGCCGGTGCGCACCAAGGCCAAGTTACGAGATGCCGCTACTGAGCACATGACGATGCTGGAGCAAACGCCAGAGCGGGTTATCGGCTACTTTCAGGATCAGCATGTCAAATATGCGGCTTAAAACTTCATCGGGCCGGATCAATAGGATGTTAAGAGGGGCACGTTGAAGTGCATTTCGTACTCATACCAATCTGAGGGCCTTGCGCCGCGCCTTCCCGAACGTCAGTTCCTGGTCGAATCCGGGTGGCCAATTTGGCACAAGGTTCGCCACACAGATGCCTGTAGATCGCTAGGTGGCAATGGCAGCTTTGGAGCAGGCAGATCGCAAATCTCTACGTCCGGATACGCTGCACTGCTGTCATTGGGGCGAAAAACCTGAACGGCTCTTGTGGGTCGAGACCTGCCCGCCAGGCTTTGGAAAACCAGCCGCTCGTTGAGAAATTTCCGTCAACGGCCGGTCTACCCACCTAAGCTGCCGTTCGTTCCAATGTAGGCGAAGAACGCATTTTGCATAGAACTGGTTCGCGTTCCATCGAAGCCCAGTGACCGCAACCAGTCTGCAGCGGACCTTCAACTAGAGGCGTGCGCCCCATGCTGTAGCCACCTAACTGCGCCGTCTTCTGCTGACAGCGCGGCCCCGAGAACTCTTCATCCAGCGCATCCAGAAATCCCCGCGTGCGGGCCGGCATCAATCGGCGTCCGGGAAACACGGCCCAGGACGTGACTACCGGCAGGTTCCAGTCCGCCTGTACCTGGACCAGTTCACCGCTTTCCACATACGGCACACCAAAGCGATCCTGGCACATCCGGAAGTGCTGTCCTGCCACAAGATTACCGGCAAGGCGGATTACCTGTTGCAAGTGGTGTCCGGGGACCTGGATTCCTACGGCGAGTTCGTCGAACAGGGGTTGCGCGTGATGCCGGGCGTGGCGTCGATTCATTCCAGCCTGGCGCTGCGCGAAATCAAATCATCGAGCCGTTTGCCGGTGTATTAGCTCATGCGGACGTTTTGGCGTTCGCAAGCCGCCAGCTACAATGCGTCCGCCGAAAAATATACTGCCCACTGTATTTTTAAACGCGCAATGAAACCGTGCGGGAACTGCCATGTTTATCGGCATACCCCCGTATTTTTCATCAAATATCAGTCAACTCCGCAGGCTGCGCAATGGCCGCCTGCAGCGCGCGCAACGCCTGCTGCAGCGCGCCGGCAAGCTCCGGATCGGCAACGATGCCCGCCTCGTCCAGCCCGGCACCGATGATAGGCAGCGTGATCGACGCCTCGTCAACCACGCGGGCCGACATCACGCTGAGGACTTCCTTCAGCGCCGCCTGCGCGTGGACTGCCCTGGGCGATGCATTGAGCAAGGCGACCGGCTTGTCGACGAACGCCTCGCACCCGACCATCCAGTCGAGCCCGTTCTTCATCGCGCCGGTGATCCCGTGCGCGTATTCTGGGCTGGCGATCAATACCGCATCGGCGGCCAGCAGCTGCGCCCGAAAATTGGCAACCGCCGCCGGTGCATCGGCCTCGATATCCGGGTTGAACAGCGGCAGATCGCCGAGTCCGCCGAACAACTCGACCACAATGCCGGGTGGCGCCAGCCGCGCCGCTGCACGCAACAGCGCGCTATTGAGCGAGGCGGCGCGCAGGCTGCCCGAGATGGCGAGGATTTTCATGATGATCGAGGTTTGAATTGAGCCGCCTGCGCGACTTTTTGCGCGGGTTCGATGGAATCATCGGACAGCGCGGCGACGGATTTGCTGAGAAATGCGGACGATGCCGGGCATAGCCCTGAGAACTGCGGCGTGGCCTGGATCGCAGGCGGCGCGGCAGACCTGGAAGCAGGCACGAAACCCAGCTTGCCGAAGAAGGCCGGCGCCGTTGTCGTCAGCAGGAACAATGTCCCGACACCCCGGGACGCGGCCAACTGCTCGGCGAAAGCGACCAGTTGCTGCGCCAGACCATGCCCGCGATGGGCCGGCGATACCGCCAGCGAGCGCAGCAGACCGACCGGGCCGAACAGTTCAAGCCCGATCACCGCGACCAGGCCGGACCCGGCGCGGATGCCGAAGAACTGCGGCGCCCGGGCCGCAGAAATATCGGCGACCGGCAAGCCGCAGTCGGCAAGAAGCGGCACGATGTCGTCGAGTTCAGCGATCGCTTCGATGCGGGCGCGCATAGGGCCGGCCATACGCTCAGTCCACCACGAACAGTTTGGCGCCGATCGGTGTCGATGAGCGATGCGCTTCGGCATTGTCGGCCACCTGGTAGCTCATTCCCGGCGTGAGGATGAACTTGCGGCCATCGTCGAGTTCCGTATGCAGTTCGCCTTCCAGGCACAGCAGGATATGGCCCTTCACGCACCAGTGGTCGGCCAGATAACCGGGCGTGTACTCGCACCATCCTGACCCGGATGCCGCCGAATTGCCGCGTGCGCCAGTAGGCGGTCCCGGTTGTGCCCTGATGTTCGGTGGCCTCCAGCGCTGACCAGTCGGTGGTGCCGAAACAGATGTCGGTCATTTGCATGTTCGTCCTTGTTTATTTGATCCTGAATTTCTGACTTTATGGCAACAAAAAACCTTCGCCAGCTTAAAAAGCCGGGCAATAAATTATCCGCTTCAGAATATTTTATAGTACGCTTAACTTGAACCAACTATTTCAACCCGGAAATGGTTAGACCTATATGGCAGCTGCCCGATTTAGCTATAGCGTGCTGAGGATACAGCTGATCAGCTGTATAGGCTGGGCACCCGACACCGGCTCGCGCCAGGGAATGTGATGAGTACGAAGATACTTAATACAGCGGCCCTGTCGCTGACAGCGATCTTCCTCACCCTTGCCCTCGCAGGCTGCGCCGGAAGAGAGGAAAGCGCAACGAGTCCGGCCGCAGCGAAGCTTGTGCCCCAAACCACGATCACCGCACTGGTCTGGGCGCCTGACTGGCCGGAACAGATGCATCAGATCGCGGCCGAGTTTACCAAGGCCAATCCGCAGATCCGGGTCAATGTCCAGTTCATGATCGGCAATTCGGTCGAAGAAAATATCAAACCCAAGATTGCGTCGAACAATCTTCCCGACCTGATGTCGGTCAATCCGAACGCCTATGCGGCCGGAGTTGGCCGATCAGGGCATTCTGGCCGATGTCAGCCAGAGCCCGGTCTGGGACAATATGCTCGACAGCCTGAAGGCCGACTGGACCAGCGGCAACAACAAGCACTACGGCATTTCCGGCGGGGTTGCGGCGACCCTGATGTACTACAACAAGGACATGTTCAGGCGGGCCGGGATCACTGCGCTGCCGACCAATTTCGATGAATTCCTGACTGTCTGCGAACGGCTGAAAAAGGCCGGCTTTACGCCCATCATGTGGAGCGGCGGCTTCCCCAATATTCTGGGCAATGGCCCGTTCAGCTTCGGCTTTGCCAACAATGTGGCGGCCAAAGATGCCGACTGGAAGAAAAAAATCGGCGACGGCAGCCTGAATCTCGATACCGCCGAGGGCGCCGACATCTTCGCCAAAATCAAGCTGGTGGCGGTGCGCGGCTATGCCCAGACAGGGTATATGGACACCAATTACGACGAGGGCATCAGGCTGTTTACCGAGGGCAAGACCGCAATGGCATTTCACGGCAGCTGGGCTTCCGGCCTGCTGATGAACGGCAAGGGCTTCAAGACCGGCGTCTTCATTCCGCCCTGGAATGCCGCAGGCAAGCGCCTGGTGCCGGTGATCGGCAGCGAGACCGGCTTTGCGGTATGCGAAACCCCGAACAAGGCAGCGGCGTTGCAGTTCCTTGAGTTCATGTATGGCAAGGGCTTTCCGATCCAGCAAAACAAGCGGCAAAACATTCCCCCTCTGAAAAAGGTGCAGGGCCAGGTGGTCAGCGATCCGCAAATCACCGACTACGTCAGGACCGTCGGCGCATTCCCGGTCACGGCCAGCCCTTATTACTCGTTTCTGCCGGCATCAACGATCGAATTGCTGCATGCCTTGCTGCAGGAGGTGTTGCTTGGCAACACGACGCCGCGCCAGGCCGCCAGGCGGCTGAACGCTTCGATCAGGAACGAAGCGCAGAAAAACAATAAATAGGTTCAGGCGCGATGAGACTCTTTAAATTTTCCTTAACCTTCTTATTAAGAAAAATAGAAATCCGCTACCGGCTGATTAATTCATTCATCTTGCTGTCACTGCTGCCGCTGCTGATTTCCGGCGCCATTTCGTATCACGAATCGAGCAAGGCGATCCAGGACAAGACCCGCATCTTTGCGACCGAGATCGTCAAGCAGGTCGCCAAGAACGTCCAGCTGCAAATGGCGCAAATCGAGTCCGACAGCGAAACGCTGGTGCTGTCGGACCAGGTGCAGTCGGCACTGGCGCATTACGCCGGCAACAATCCGGCAGAAAAAGCCCGGGCGCGGGCCGAGATGACCAAGATTCTGCTCGACGCCTATGGCTCATTCGACCATATCAATCAAAAATATTTTCTCGACTCAGGCAAGCAGATCATGGATTCCCAGGTGTTTTCGCAACTGGGCCTGGGCGTGTTGCAAGTGGTTGATCAGGCGCCGTCACTGAAGGGGCGGCCTTACTGGGACACGCTGGACGTCAGAAACGGCCAAAAAAACATCGTGATGTTCCGGGAAATTTTTTTCAAGGCGAACAACCGGCTGGCCGGCGGCCTGTTCCTGGGCATGCGACAAGCGCATTTTTCCAATATTTTTGACGACGTCGATCTGGGTGCCGGTAGCGACATCTACATCCTCGACGCCAAGGATGGCAGCATCATCGTCCAGACCCGGGATAAATTGGTCATGGTCGGCGTCAGTACCACCAACCATGCGCTGGCCGAGAAAATCGGAGAAAGCCTGCTGCGCGGCCAGCAAACCGGGTTTATCACCTATGAAAACACGCGAGTTGCGCCACGAAGCGGAAAGGGAGCCGGAAAATTTGTGGCCGCATATACGCAAATTCCGCGCAGCACCTGGTTTGTGGTCAGCTCGATTCCATACAATAATCTGCTGGCCGAAGCGCAGTCGGTGCGCGACAAAATGATCCTGATCGGCTTCATCTGTTTTGTCTGTTCGATCGTGCTGGCCTACATTATCTCGCGCAGCATCTCGACGCCGTTGAAAAAACTGGTCGGCATCATGCAAGAAACCGAGACTGGAAACTACAAGATCCGCATGGCGCATGAAGGCAAGGATGAACTCACCGTACTGTCGCAAAAATTCAACGAGATGGCCAGCACCATCGATCATGAATATGCGCTGCTGGAAGAGCGTGTCGCCGAGCGCACCCAGGACCTGGAACAGGCGAACCGCAAGCTCGCTGCACTGAGCATGACCGACGGCCTGACCGGCATCCCGAACCGGCGCCGCTTCGACGAAGCGCTGCTGACGGAATGGCAGCGCGCGGCGCGGGCCGGGCAGCCGCTGGCGCTGATCATGCTGGATGTCGATTTTTTCAAAAATTACAACGACCATTACGGCCATCAGGAAGGCGACATCTGCCTGCGCAAGGTGGCGCGCGTGCTGCAGTCGCATGCACGCCGCGCCAGCGACCTGGCGGCGCGCTACGGCGGCGAGGAGTTCGTGATGCTGGCGCCGGAAACCGATGCCGACAGCGCGCTGAGCCTGGCCGAAAGCGTTCGCCAGTCACTCGAAGCGCTGGCCCTGCCGCATGTGCAGTCGCCGCTGGGCTGCGTGACGTGCAGCATCGGCGTAGCGGTTCTGGCGCCCGACGAGAACCAGACCCCGGAGATGTTCATCCGCATGGCCGACAAGGCGATGTACCGCGCAAAGGCGCAGGGACGCAATCAAGTGGAACTGGCGGGCAGAAAATAGACGCGCCGGGCAAACAATGCGTGCCCGGCTGATTCAGGAAGAATTGCCTGATCGCGATATGGATGTCGACCACCTGCATTTCTGTTACAGATTGAAGTTTTTGCTTCCATTGACGGCGCCGTTCCCGGTCAATCAAGCGCCGACCGGTGTGCACAGCTCGACCAGCGTGCCGTCGGGGCAGCGCACATACGAGACGATCTGGCCCCAGGGCTTGGCTTCGGGGGCGTTGAGTTCGGTGGCGCCGGCCGCCAGCGCGGTGGCATGGGCGGCGGCCACGTCGTCGGTGACGAACGCAACTTCGATCCCGAGCGGTTGCGCCGATGCATCGGCGGCAACATAGCCCGACGGAAAATGCATCGTGCCCATCGCGTGCGACGCAAAGGCCAGCGTGGTTGCGCCGGTGTCGAGTTCGCCATACGCGCCGGACTCATGGAAAAAGCGGCGCGCGAAGCCGAACGCCGTCTCGAAGAAAGCCAGCGATGCAGCGACATCGGGGACGTAGACGATGGTGTAAGCGAATTTCATGATTGCTCCTGTTGTGGATACGCGCTTGGGCGTGACTGACGGATTAGCGCAGACGTGCCGTCCCGAATTCGATTACGTCAGATAGCGCATCTTTCGTCGCGCCTTCCGCGGCCGGCGCCGGCGTCGCATCAATCAAAAATGACAAGCGGTGAGTGCATCCTGCCTGAAAATATACTACCCACTGTATTTTTAAACACCCAATGAAATCGTGCGGGGGATCCCATGTTTATCGACATACTCCCCATTTAATCTCCAAACAAAGGAGAGTAAAAACCATTTTTGATTAGTTGTTGAACACGTCCGCGCCCTTCGGCACGACGAATTTGAAGCCGTTGGCGGGCAGCACCGGGTTTTTCTCGAAATGCGTGAAGGTCAGCAGCGATACCTGGCCGAACGAGTCGCGCAGCTCCATCGCTTGCGGCACGCCGTTGCGCAGGCCGATGCCGATCTGGTCGAAGGTGCTGTCCTTGGCTTTGGGGGTGGCTTCCAGCCATTCCATGCCGTCCTTGCTGCCGGCGTCCTTCAGCGTGAAGTTCTTTTCCAGGTCGTTGCTGCCGAACAGGATTGCGGCCGGGCTGGAGCCGAGCGCATTGCCGAGCTTCTTGATGGTGACCTGATTCAGATCCTTGTCATAGATGTAGAGCTTGTCGCCATCGGCCTGCAGCAGTTGCTCGTAGGGCTTCAGGTAAGTCCAGATGAACTTGCCGGGACGGGCGAAACTGAAGCTGCCGCTGGAAACATTCGACACCTTGGCCGTGCCGTCGATCATCTTGACCTGGCGCTGGGTGAACTCGCCCTTGGCGGCCTTGGTGCTGGCGACGAAGGACTTGAACTGGTCGAGCGCGGCGGCATGTGCGAACAGCGGCGCACAGGCGATGATGCCGATGGCGAGCAATCTGGCCAGCGACTGGTTGCGGTAATGATGGGTCATGCGTTTCCTTATTCTGCGTTATTGCCTGCCGGCACCAGAATCTCGCGGTTGCCGTTCGACTGCATGGTAGATACGAGTCCACTATGCTCCATTTGTTCCAGCAAACGGGCGGCGCGATTGTAACCAATCCGTAAATGTCGTTGCACCAGCGAGATCGAGGCCTTGCGGTTCTTCAGCACGATCGCGACCGCCTGGTCGTACAGCGCATCGGCTTCCTGGCCGCCCGCGCCCGCTTCGCCGGCCGCGCCGTCGGCGCCCTCTTCCAGCACGCCGCCTTCCAGGATGCCTTCGATGTAGTTCGGTTCGCCCTGGGCTTTCAGATGTTCGACCACCCGGTGCACTTCCTCGTCGGACACGAAGGCGCCGTGCACCCGCACCGGCAGGCCGGTGCCGGGCGGCATGTACAGCATGTCGCCCATGCCGAGCAGCGCTTCGGCGCCCATCTGGTCCAGAATCGTGCGCGAGTCGATCTTGCTGCTGACCTGGAACGCGATGCGGGTCGGGATATTGGCCTTGATCAGGCCGGTGATCACGTCGACCGACGGCCGCTGCGTGGCCAGGATCAGGTGCAGGCCGGCGGCGCGCGCCTTCTGCGCGATGCGGGCGATCAGTTCCTCGACCTTCTTGCCGACCACCATCAACAGATCGGCCAGCTCGTCGATGATGATCACGATGGTCGGTAGTTTCTCCAGCGGTTCGGGCGCGTCCGGCGTCAGGCTGAACGGGTTCGGGATGTGCTCCTCGCGCTTGGCGGCGTCGGCGATCTTGACGTTGTAGCCGGCCAGGTTGCGCACCCCGAGCTTGGACATCAGCTTGTAGCGCCGCTCCATCTCGGCCACTGCCCAGTTCAGCGCGTGCGCGGCCTGGCGCATGTCGGTGACCACCGGGGCCAGCAGGTGCGGTATCCCTTCATAGATCGACAGTTCGAGCATTTTCGGGTCGATCAGGATCATCCGCACGTCGTTCGGGTCGGATTTGTACAGCAGCGACAGAATGGTCGCGTTGATCCCGACCGATTTGCCGGAACCGGTGGTGCCGGCCACCAGCAGATGCGGCATCTTGGCCAGATCGGCAATCACCGGCAGGCCGGCGATGTCCTTGCCGAGCGCAATGGTCAGGCTGGAATGGCTGTCGTTGTAGATCTTGGAGCTGAGGATTTCGGTCAGGCGCACGATCTGGCGCTTCGGATTCGGCAATTCCAGCGCCATGTAGGTCTTGCCGGGGATGGTTTCGACCACCCGGATCGAGGTCAGCGACAGCGAACGGGCGATATCGCGCGCCAGGCCGACGACCTGGCTGCCCTTGACGCCGGTCGCGGGTTCGATCTCGTAACGGGTGACGACCGGGCCCGGATAGGCGGCCACCACCTTGGCCTGCACGCCGAAGTCCGACAGTTTCTTTTCGATCAGGCGGCTGGTGAACTCCAGCGTCTCGATACTGACGGTTTCCTGCTGCGGCGGCGCTTCATCCAGCAGCGACAAGGGCGGCAGGTCGCTGTCCTGCAGCTCGGAAAACAGCGCGACCTGGCGCTCTTTTTCGACCCGCTCGGATTTCGGCACGGCAAAGATTTGCGGCTCGATCTTGATCGGTGGCGCGACGGCCGCCATTTGCGGCTCGATCTTGACCGGCGGCGTTTCGGCGATCTTGGCGCGCTCCTGCACCACCACCTCTTCGCGCTTGACGGCGGCAACCTGTCCCAGCTTGCGGTCCTTGCGCGCCAGACAGGCATACTGGCCCCAGCTGATCAGCCCCTCGATGGTGGCGCCGACGCGCTCTGCCACGCTCAGCCAGGAAACATGAAAAAACAGGCTGAATCCGAGTGCAAACAGCAGCATCAGGAACAGGGTGCTGCCGGTCGTGCCGAGCGCCGCCTGCGCGCTGCCGCCAATCAGTTCGCCCAGCACGCCGCCGGGGGAACGCGGCAACTGCACTTTCAATGTGTACATGCGCGCATATTCGAGTCCGACGCTGCCGGCCATCAACAGCACAAAACCGGCAGCGCGCACCACGCCCTCGTGCTGATGCGGCGGCTCCAGTTCGTCGATTACCGGCGGCGAAAATAAATGCGTCATGTTCCGATAACCGCCGGCGACCGAGCGCAATAGCAACACGCACCACCACCATGCGGAAAAACCGAAGATGAACAGAAACAAATCGGCCAGCCAGGCACCCATGCGGCCGCCCCAATTGTGCAAGGTCGGCACGCTGGCCGCCTGCGACCAGCCCGGGTCGGTCTTCGAATATGTCGCCAGTATCAGGATCAGGTAGACCGTCAGCACCGCAAATGCCAGCCAGCGCGCCTCGTACAACAGGCGCGCCAGTCGGCTCGGTGGCGGGGCTGTTTCGGTCGGTTTCGTGCTACGTGTATAAGCTTGATTTGTTCTGGTCATAAATCCGGGCGCAACAGCGCCATTGTAAAAACTTGCGGCTGGGAGGGTGACTGTCGGATTGAGGAAATCAAAGCAAAAAATGACTGAGCGAGCACAGATTTTTCGGGTCAATGGCGAACTATTAGCCAAAAAATGGTGAAATATCGACTATTCAGGATTTTTTGCAGCCGATTCTCCAAATCCGGCAGCCGCCAACATCGCAATGCCGGTTAGCGGGTTGGACTATAATCTTAACCAGTTTTTGATCGCAACACCGAATTTATCGGCTACCCTTGATTTTTTTGCTGCATGACAGCATAACATTCATGTAAGCGCCATCTGACTGTATCCGCATTCCTTTTTAGCGCATTCCTTTTAGGTAACCCTCTATGTCTACTCCGAAGCACGCCCATGTAATGATTCTCGGTTCCGGTCCTGCCGGCTATTCAGCCGCCGTCTATGCGGCCCGCGCCAACCTGAAACCGGTGCTGATCACCGGCGTCGAACAAGGCGGACAACTGATGACGACCACCGACGTCGATAACTGGCCAGCCGATCCGCTGGGCGTACAGGGGCCGGAGCTGATGGAGCGCTTCCGGCAGCATGCCGAGCGTTTCAACACGGAAATGATTTTCGATCATATCCACACCACCAAATTGCATGAAAAACCGATCCGCCTGATCGGCGACCAGGGCGAATACACCTGCGACGCGCTGATCATCGCCACTGGCGCATCGGCGCAATACCTCGGTCTGCCGTCGGAAGAGGCATTCATGGGCAAAGGCGTGTCGGCCTGCGCCACCTGCGACGGTTTCTTCTATCGCGGCAAGGAAGTCGCCGTGATCGGCGGCGGCAATACCGCGGTCGAGGAAGCGATCTACCTGTCCAATATCGCCAGCAAGGTCACGCTGGTGCACCGGCGCGACAAATTCCGCGCCGAAGCGATCCTGATCGACCACCTGATGGCGAAAGTGGCCGAAGGCAAGATCGAGCTCAAGCTCAACCAGACGCTGGACGAAGTCACCGGCGATGCATCCGGCGTCACCGGCATGAACATCAAGTCGATGATCGACGGCAGCATCACGCCGATCACGCTGCACGGCGTCTTCATCGCGATCGGCCACAAGCCGAACACCGGCATCTTCGAAGGCCAGCTGGAAATGAAAAACGGTTATATCATGACTAAAACCGGCCTGACCGGCATGGCGACCGCGACCAGCGCACCGGGCGTATTTGCCGCCGGCGACGTGCAGGACAGCATCTATCGCCAAGCCGTCACCAGTGCCGGCACCGGTTGCATGGCGGCGCTGGATGCGCAGCGTTATCTTGAAAACCAGGACTAAACAGCTTCTATCGCCCATGTCTGCCTCGCTGAAAAACTTCGCCGACCTCGGCTCTCTGCGCAAAACCCTGAAACAGCAGGAAGACGCGCGCAAAATTGCCGAAGCAGAAAGGCTGCGCCGTGACAAAGCGGCGCAGCTGGAAGCCGACCTGTTCCGCCGCAGCATCGGCGCGGTCGCGCCGCTGGCGCCACCGGACAAGGTGACGCCCAGCACGCCGCGCCCGGAACCGATTGCGCGCCAGCATCTGGCCGATGAAGAAGCGGCGTTGCGTGAATCGCTGTCGGATGATTTCGATGTCGAAACCCTGCTCGATACCGACGACCAGCTGAGCTATACCCGCAGCGGCATCGGGTCGGACGTGGTGCGCAAATTGCGCAAGGGACACTGGGCGATCCAGGATCAGCTCGATCTGCACGGGATGCGTACCGACGAGGCGCGTGAAGCGCTGGGTGAATTCCTGCGCAAGATGGGGCGGCGCGGCCTGCGCTGCGTGCGCATCATCCACGGCAAGGGGCTGGGCTCGGTCAACAAGGAGCCGGTGCTCAAGAACAAGGTGCGCAACTGGCTGGTGCAGAAAGACGAAGTGCTCGCGTTTTGCCAGGCCAAGGCGGCCGATGGCGGCGCCGGTGCGCTGGTGGTGCTGCTGAAGACCGCCAGTTAGGTCAAAAACAGATAAAAAAATCCGGCATCTAGCCGGATTTTTTTATTATTCCTGTTTGCATTAGAAACGAGAACAAGGCGCGCCGACGAAGACAGTGCTTTAGCACGGCAAGGAGAAGCAACGCTGTTATCGTTTTTAATGCGAATTGGAATTACACCGCGTCCGGTCCGGTTTCGCCGGTGCGGATGCGCACCACCTGCTCCACATTCTGCACGAAAATCTTGCCGTCGCCGATTTTGCCGGTGCGGGCGGCCTTGATGATCGCGTCGACCACATGCTCGACCACGCCATCGTCGACCACCACTTCCACTTTCACTTTCGGCAGGAAATCGACCACATATTCGGCACCGCGATACAACTCGGTATGCCCTTTTTGACGGCCAAAACCCTTCACTTCGGTTACGGTCAAGCCGGTGACGCCGACTTCGGCCAATCCCTCGCGGACTTCATCGAGCTTGAACGGCTTGATAATGGCAGTAACTTGTTTCATGGATACTCCTTTTGATGGATGGTGATTTATAACTATTCGGCGCAAGCACCGCGGCTTGCGCCTCCCCCGTCAAGGGAAAAGAGCAAAATCTTTTTACTCGCGAAATTTCGAGGTGATCGGATAACGCCAGTCGCGCCCGAAAGCGCGGTGCGTGATCCGGATGCCGACCGGCGCCTGGCGTCGCTTGTACTCGTTGATCTTGATCAGGCGTGTAATGCGTTCCACATCCTCTTTACGATAACCGGCGCCGAGTATCTCGTCTATCCCCTGGTTCTCTTCCATATACAGCTGCATGATGCCATCCAGCACATCATACGGCGGCAGCGAATCCTGATCGGTCTGATCGGGACGCAACTCGGCCGAAGGCGCGCGGGTCAGGATGCGGGTCGGAATCACTTCCGAGATCGTATTGCGATAATCGCACAGGCGGTACACCAGGGTCTTGGCGATGTCCTTGATGACGGCAAAACCGCCGGCCATATCGCCATACAGGGTGCAGTAACCGACTGCCATCTCGCTCTTGTTGCCGGTGGTCAGCACGATCGAGCCATGCTTGTTCGACAAGGCCATCAGGATGGTGCCGCGGATGCGGGCCTGGATATTTTCTTCGGTGGTGTCTTCGGGCAAGCCCTTGAACTCCTGCGCCAGCGTAGTGCGGAAAGCGCCGAAGCAATCGTCTATCGAAATCTCGTCATAGCGCACCCCGACCCGCTTGGCCATATCGCGTGAATCCAGCCAGGATATCTCGGCGGTATAGGGCGACGGCATCATCACGGTACGCACCTTGTCGGCGCCCAGCGCATCGACCGCAATCGCCAGCGTCAACGCGGAATCGACGCCGCCGGACAGACCGATCACGACACTGGGGAAACCGTTCTTGCCTGATGTAATCGCGCACGCCGAGCACCAGCGCCTGATACACCTGCGCCTCGACGCTCAGAGTTGCGGCAATATGGCCGCTTTGCAGTACGCCCTGCTCGAATTCGACCAGTTGCAAATCCTCTGCGCAATGCGCCAGTTGCGCACAAATGGCGCCTTCGGCATCCATCGCGAATGAATTGCCGTCAAAAATCAGTTCATCCTGTCCGCCGGACAGATTCGCATACACCAGCGACAGGCCCTGGCTGCTCACATTGTCACGCATCACCTGATAGCGCACATGCTGCTTGTTCATGTGATACGGCGAGCCGTTCGGCACCAGCAACACCTGCGCGCCTGCCGCCCTGGCCTGGGCCGGCGCATGCGCGAACCAGGTATCTTCGCAGATATTGATGCCGAAGCGCACGCCCTTGACCTCGAACACCAGCGCTGCATCGGCCGAAGTGAAATAGCGCCGTTCGTCAAATACCGAATTATTCGGCAAATCGTGTTTGCAATAGGTGCCGAGCACCTTGCCCTCCAGCAGCACCGAGGCCGCATTGAAGCGCTGCCCGTCACACTGGATCGGATGACCGACCACCACATGCAGGCCCTTGAGACCGGCCAGTTCGGCGGCCAGGCCTTCGAACGCCGCTGCCGTTTTTGCGTAGAATGCATCACGCAGCAATAAATCTTCCGGCGGATAGCCGACCAGCGACAACTCCGGCGTCAATACGATATCGGCGCCCTGCGCGGCGGCGCGGCGGGAGAAATCGAGAATTTTGGCGCTGTTTCCGGCAAGATCTCCGACGACACTGTTGATTTGGGCGATAGCGACTTTAACTGTCATGGTAGCGAATAATGGCAACAACTGGATTGGTTGAATATGGAAACGGTTAGTGCGAATCCCTTGGTCCTGCAAACGGCAACTGAACAGCTCGCGAACGCAACAGCAAACGGCTCCGACATGAAGATTCCTACCGGTTTCATTCATTTATCGATGCGAAAAAACCGTCAGCAGCGGTTCCCAAGTGCATGAATTATCGCACGCGAATCATTTCTTCTCTGGCCGAGATTGGCGCACCGGCATGGGATGCGCTGATCGCTGCGCAAGCCGATCGCAATCCCTTCCTGTGCTATGCATTTCTGCATGCGCTGCATGAGAGCGGCTGCGCGTCCGAGCAGAGCGGCTGGCAGCCGCAATACCTGACGCTGTGGCAGGACGGACAACTGGCGGCGGCGCTGCCGCTGTATCTGAAATTTCATTCCTACGGGGAATATGTGTTCGACTGGGCATGGGCCGATGCCTACCAGCGCAACGGGCTGGAGTACTACCCGAAGCTGCTGTCGGCGATCCCGTTCACCCCGGTCAGCGGCAGCCGCCTGCTGGCGCGCGACGCCGCGGCCAGCGCCGCGCTGGTGCACGCCTTGCAGGCGCTGCAAGCCCAGAGCGACGTATCGTCGACCCACATCCTGTATCCGACCGCAGCGCAGGCGCAGCTATTGCAAGAAGCCGGCTTCATGCTGCGCAGCGGCGTCCAGTTCCACTGGATCAATGCCGGCTATCGCGACTTCGAGGATTTCCTGGCGACGCTGGAGCAGAAGAAGCGCAAGAACATCCGTGCCGAGCGGCGCAAGGTGGCCGAGGCCGGCGTCAGCTTCCGCCACATCCGCGGCGCGCAGGCGAGCGAGGCCGACTGGCGCTTTTTCAACCGCTGCTATGCGCATACCTATGCCGAACACCGTTCGACGCCCTACCTGAACCTGGATTTCTTTCCAGCGCATCGGCGCCACGATGCCGCAGCATATCCTGCTGATCGTGGCCGAACGCGACGGCGCGCCGATCGCGTCCTCGCTGCTGATCCACGATCAGCACACGCTGTACGGCCGCTACTGGGGCGCGCTGGAATACGTGCCCTGCCTGCACTTCGAGACCGCCTATTACCAGCCGCTGGAGTTCTGCATCGCGCACCGGATCGAGTGCTTCGAAGGCGGCGCGCAAGGCGAACACAAGATGGCGCGCGGCTTCCTGCCGCAAAAGACCTGGTCCGCCCACTGGCTCGCGCACCCGGCCTTTGCCGATGCGATAGAACGCTTCCTGCAGCGCGAATCAGGCGGCATCGACAGCTATATCGATGAACTGAACGAGCACAACCCGTTCAAGGGCGGATCGCCGCCAGCCTGAAGTTGGCCAGACTATGCGTGCTGAGTCAGGCGCCGCCCGCGCTCCAGGAATGCCGCGTACTCCTCGTCCGGCACAAACAGGCCGCCGGTGGTCCAGACGATGTGATTCGCCTGCTGCATCACGTCCTGCAGTCCATGGGTGGCGAGGTATTCCTGCCCGGCCGTGGTCTGCAGCAGCATTCTCGGCCCGCTGAAGCCGGCCGCTGCCGATGGCTCAATCTTGATATTCTCTGCGCACTGGACATGGTAAAGATCGCGGAACATCGTGTCGTCGGTCGCGGTCAGGATCCCGGACAACAGCGGACGCATCAGCGCCACCGCCAGCTCGGATGCCTGCGGCACCGCCAGCCCGTCGGCATCGGTCCGGTTATCCAGCCCGACGTCGTAGACCGAGATGCCCGGACGGTCCAGATTCTGCATCTGCGCCAGGAAGCAGGCGGAGGCGGTCGGCTCGACAAAGAAGCAATGCACCGCAGCGCCGAACAGCAGCTTCAGGCCGAAGGTGATCCCGGCCGGCGCACCGCCGACCCCGCATGGCAGATACACGAACAGCGGATGCGACTGGTCGACCTCGATCTGTTGCGCCTGCAATTGCGCCTGCAGCCGAAGCGCGGCCACGCTGTAGCCGAGGAAAAGCGACAGGGAATGCTCGTCGTCAACGAAGTAACTGAACGGATCGGCAGCAGCCTGGCGCCGACCGGCAGCGACCGCTTGCGCGTAATCGCCGTGATGCTCGACCACGCTCACGCCGCGCTTGCGCAAGCGGTCTTTTTTCCACTGCTTGGCGTCGGCCGACATGTGGACGGTCGCGCGAAACCCCAGTGCCGATGCCATCACGCCGATGCTCAGTCCCAGATTGCCGGTGGAGCCCACCGCAATTTCATACTGTGAAAACAGTGCTCTGGCAGGCGCGTCCGCCAGTGCCAGGTAACTGGCATCGGCGCTCAGCAAGCCATGTTTCAGCGCCAGCGACTCGGCAAACTCCAGCACTTCATGGATGCCGCCGCGCGCCTTGATCGAACCGGCGATCGGCAAAGCATGATCGGCCTTGATCCAGTACCGCCCCTGACCGCCGCCGGCATGCCATTCGCGCTCGATCTGCGGCGCCGGCAGCAGCGGCGACTCGATGATGCCGCCAGCGTCCCTGACTTCCGGAAATAGTGCGGCAAGCAAAGGCGCGAACTGCGCCAGTCGCCGTTCCGCAGCCCTGACCTCGGCCATGCCGATTGCGATGTGATCCGGCTGCGCAATGCTGCGGCCCAATTCGGGATTGAGCCACAATTGCGGCGCATCCGATAGCGTGCGCGGCCGGTCAGGGCTGCTGCCCTGTTGATCCGTGGTTTGATGGTTCATTGCTGTCTGTCCTGGCAAGTGACGCATGCCGGGCTTTCCAGCCCAGCCGTCAGATATTCATAAAAACAGGGAGTATCACCATTTTCATGGCATTACCCGCACATATTCATTGGGGCTTTAAATATACCCCCATCCGTATTGATATGCGCCCGAAACTCGGCTCCAATCGGAAACAATAGCATGATAGGCCGATTCCGGTGCCCGGAAAACCGTGATCTGCCCCCTGTTCTTCACACTGCTATCCAGCGGGCGTCCTGCGCACCGCCGAAAAAGAATAATTAGCTTACAAAGAAAGTCCGGCGCGACTATATTGCTATATATACAACAAAAGAGAAATACCCTTTCCATACCGATCGATGCGAGCTCACAGTGGAAAACTCCGATGGTTCGCGCACGCATACGCAAATGGGTAACTTTCAGCATGCTGGCAGTACTGGCCGGCTTGGTCGAAGCCGCTGACGCGGAAGGACTCCGCTTTACTTGCACGCCGGGCCAACTCACGCAACTTGAATCCGGCATGGCTGCGTACCTGAACCAGCTCGACATCGCGCCAGCCCATGTCGCGGTGCAAGTGGCGCGCGCGAACGGCACCGCAACTTACACGCTGACCACGCCAGCCGATGACGTCACCACTCTCGATTTCTCTGACCGGCCGGAATTCCGGCTGCACGATGCGGTGATTGAACTGCCGCTGGAAAATGGCAAGAAACGTCAAGTACGAACTGCTTCGCACAAGGAAATCGTGCTGGCACTGCTGCAGCATGGCCGCCTGACCGAGTTCAGGGGCGCAGCCTGCGACATCAACGCGCTGAAAGAGCACGTCGGCATCCGGCAGAACATCGCGGCCTGGGCCGAAGTGCTCCACTTCGTCTGGCCGGATGGCGGCCCGGCACAGTGGAATGAAAGATACTGGAAGCGCGGCACACCGCAGCCTGGATATCCGCTGCACGTCGCGCTGAACGACATGTTCCTGAACCAGAATAAATACAAAATCGGCTGCTACACTGCCACCAAAATGGTCGTGGTTCAGGGTCTGCTCGATTACTACCACCGTGTCAGGAAAGATCCTGCAAAACTGAAGCTGCTCGAACAGCGCCTGTCTGCCGACGGCCAACCCCTGTTGGACGTGGAGCCGGGGCGCGTCTGGGATTTCGAAGCCGGATTCGATCAGAAGGAATTCGACCGGCCGGGCAAGGTGTTGAGCGCGCAGTACGGCATTGCCCCGAAAAATTTCGTTCCCGGCGATTGGGCCTACCTGCTCAACACCGACCAGCAGACGTATCAAAAGACCGGCTATGAAGGCTCCAACGCCATCTACCTCGGGCGGGGCAAGTTCGACGACTACTATAACGACCACAACCACGCCTACTCCTACCGGCAGAAGCTGCATGAGGTTTATCAGTGGCGCCATCATGTCTTCAGCCGGCGCCGCGATGCGGACAAGGTGAAGCCGCTGACGGCGCGGGATATCGAGCGCCTCGGGCGCACGCCGGCCGAAGGCGGGATTGTGCTGAGCCTGCGCATTGCGCCGTATTTGTTCGGCTATCCGGCGTTGCCGGCCGGCATCATCAGCGATTAGCAGCTAGTCAGCCTGAATTGGCGGGAATGCCTATTCCCTGTATGGCTCTGCCGATCCCGGTGCATCAGATCACGTAGAGATCGACATATTCATGCACCGGCATCGCTTCCAGCGCAGCCTGGTCGAGCGAGATGTCGAGGATGGTTTGTTGCTGCTTGGCCGGGAACTGGCGCGCCAGGTTGGTCTTGAACTTGGCTTCCAGCAGCGGGATGCCATCGGTGCGGCGGCGTGCATGGCCGATCGGGTATTCGACGACGACTTCATCGAACTTGCTGCCGTCATTGAATTCGACGGTCAGCGCATTCGCAATCGAACGCTTCGCAGGATCGTGGTAATCGGCGGTGAATGCCGGATCTTCGACGCAGACGATCTTGGCGCGCAAGGCGTCGATGCGCGGATCGGCGGCGACCTTGTCTTCGTAATCGGCAGCCGTCAGGCGGCCGAAGATCAGCGGCATCGCCACCATGTACTGGATGCAGTGGTCGCGATCGGCCGGGTTGTCGAGCGGGCCCTGCTTGTCGATGATGCGGATGCAGGCTTGGTGGGTGCGGATCGTGACCTGCTGGATATCCTCAAGCGATTTGCCGGCGGCCTGCAATTGCGCGTGCAATGTGATGCCGGCTTCGACCGCAGTCTGCGCGTGGAACTCGGCCGGGAACGAAATCTTGAACAGCACGTTTTCCATCACGTAGGAACCGTAGGGGCGCTGGAACTTGAACTTGTTGCCGCCAAACAGCACATCGTAGAAACCCCAGGTCTTGGCCGACAGCACCGATGGGTAACCCATTTCGCCGGTTTTCGCCATCAGGGCCAGACGCACCGCACGCGAAGTCGCGTCGCCGGCAGCCCACGACTTGCGCGAACCGGTGTTCGGCGAGTGACGATAAGTGCGCAGCGACTGGCCATCGACCCAGGCCAGCGATACCGCATTCAGGATTTCGTCACGCGACAGGCCCATCATTTCAGCCACCACCGCGGTCGACGCGACCTTGACCAGCACCACGTGATCCAGACCGACCTTGTTGAACGAGTTTTCCAGCGCGATGCAGCCCTGGATTTCGTGCGCCTTGATCATGCCGGTCAATACCGATTTCATCGTCAGCGGTTTCTTGCCGGCGGCGACCGCGGTGCGCGACAGCCAGTCGGCAGTCGCCAGAATGCCGCCCAGGTTGTCCGACGGGTGGCCCCATTCGGCCGCCAGCCAGGTGTCGTTGAAGTCGAGCCAGCGTATCATCGCGCCGATATTGAACGCGGCTTGCACCGGATCGAGCTGGAATTGGGTGCCGGGCACTTTGGCGCCGTTCGGCACCACCGTGCCCGGCACGATCGGCCCCAGCAGTTTCTTGCAGGCTGGATATTCCAACGCTTCCAGCCCGCAGCCGAGCGTGTCGATCAGGCAGTTGCGCGCGGTGGTATAGGCAACGCCGGAATCGATCGTGTAATGCATCACGTAATCGACGATATCGATGATTTCCTGATCAAACCCGGTGCGCACGTTCGACATATGGGCGGACATGTTCATTCCTGCTCATGAAAAATTTATCGGATCCTGCATTCATTGGCGAGCTGCTGGCCTGCCCTGGTATTCAACAACATGGATTTGGCCGGAATCTGGATCCAGACGTTGCCGCTGGCTGCATCCTCGTAGCGCAGCGCGCCGGTCGAGGTGCCAACCGCCATCATCGGATACGAGCGCCCTTTCCAGTCCAGCTTGATCGCATCCGGACGTTGCGGATCGGCGCTGACCTCGACCCGGTTGCCCTGCTCGCAGTGAAACTTGCCTGCCATCAAAGCCGCCCTGCGCTGCGCCTGCTGCACCACCGGCGCACTGGCAGGTGCAACTGCCGGCGCCTGTGCGGTTTCCGACACCGGCACTTTCGATGCGCAAGCAGCCAGCAGAGTCGTCAATACCAGGGTCGATGTCAGTTTCAGGGCAATCATGTATTTCTCCGTTAAATTAATAATGCGCGCTGGTCGAATGACCAGCGTTCGCCGATTGGCACGAATTCTAAATCGTCCGGGCCGACATCGTTGGCGCACGGGCGAATAATTTTTGTTGCCGCTGCGCTGTTCGATGACGCGCGCGGCCAGGATACATGCCCGTTCCCTAGCGATAGATGCGGCTAACGGTGGAAAATTCCCCTGCTTCGCGCACTAATTTGCAAGCGGGCATGAATCGACCGCTGCACGCTGTCCACGAACCCGCTCAACGCCCCAAATTTTTCAAAAAAACAGGGGGTATCACCATTTTCATATGATTACCCGCACGGATTCATTGGCGTTGTAAATATACCCCCATCCTGTATCTGGATACGCCAAATACCCGTTTAAAACCGGAAACGGCATAAAAAAAGCAGGGGCTTGCGGCCCCTGCTTTTCATTTCCGACTCTGCCTGATGCAATCAGGCGGTAGCGGCCAGCGCGCCCTTGATCTGCTGCAGCGAGCTTGGATCTTCGATGGTGGTCAGATCGCCCGGATCGCGGCCTTCGCAGATGGCCTGGATCGAGCGCCGCAGCAGTTTTCCGGAACGGGTTTTCGGCAAGCCGTTGATGAATATCACGCGCGCCGGACGCGCGACCGCGCCCAGTTGCTTGTCGACCACGCCCATGATCTCCTTTTCCAGCGATTGCCGGGTTTCCGGCGAGTTCACCACTTCCGGGTGCTTCAGCACCACGAAGGCCACCGCGACCTGGCCCTTGAGCTTGTCTTCGACCCCGACCACCGCGACTTCGGCGACGTTCGGATGGCTGGAGATGCTCTCTTCGATTTCACGGGTGCCGAGGCGGTGGCCGGCGACGTTGATCACGTCATCGGTGCGGCCCAGAATGAAATAGTAGCCGTCCGCATCACGCACGCCCCAGTCGAAGGTCGAATAGACCTGCTTGCCGTTGATCTTGGTCCAGTAGGTGCTGAGGAAGCGCGCATCGTCGCCGTACACGGTCTGCATGCAGCCCGGCGGCAACGGCCCTTCGATCACGACCACGCCCTTCTCGTTGGCGCCGCAATCTTCGCCGGTGGACTCACTGAGGATCTTGACCTTGTAGCCGAATACCGGCACGCCGGGGCTGCCGAGCTTGGTCGGCTTGTCTTCGATGCCCTTGGCGATCGACAGGATCGGCCAGCCGGTTTCGGTCTGCCAGTAGTTGTCGATGATCGGTACGCCCAGTTCGCTGGAAATCCAGGTCGAGGTGGTTTCGTCCAGCGGTTCGCCGGCCAGATACAGCGCCTGCAGCGACGACAGGTCGTACTTCTTCATGAATTCCGGCGGCTGCTTGCGCAGCACCCGCACCGCAGTCGGCGCCGAGAACATGCGCGTGACCTTGTATTTCTCGACGATGCTCCACCAGATGCCGGCATCGGGCGAGGTCGGCAAGCCTTCATACATGATGGTGGCCATGCCGGCGATCAGCGGGCCGTAGACGATGTACGAGTGGCCGACCACCCAGCCGATGTCGGAGGTGGAGAAGTAGGCTTCGCCCGGCTTGCCGCAGAAGATGTGCTTCATCGACGACGCCAGCGCGACCGCATAGCCGCCGACGTCGCGCTGCACGCCTTTCGGCTTGCCGGTGGTGCCGGAGGTGTACAGGATGTAGGACGGCTCGTTCGATTCCAGCCAGGTGACCGGCACCTGCGCGTCCATGTGCTGCGCGCGCAGCGCGGCGTAATCGACATCGCGCCCGGCGACCGGCACCATAGGCACCAGTCCGCGGTCGACTATCAGCACGCTGGCCGGCTTGAAGCTGGCCAGCTCGATCGCCGCGTCCAGCAGCGGCTTGTAAGGCACCGGCTTGCCGCCGCGCGAGCCGGCGTCGGCCGACACGATCAGTTTCGGCTGCGCATCGTCGATGCGCGTGGCCAGGCTGTGCGAAGCAAAGCCGCCGAACACCACCGAATGGATCGCGCCGATGCGGGCGCAGGCCAGCATCGCAAAAGCGGCTTCGGCGATCATCGGCATGTAGATCAGCACGCGGTCGCCCTGGCCCACGCCCTGCGCCTGCATGATGGCGGCCATGCGGCTGACTTCGGCCTGCAATTCCTTGAACGAATAGACTTTCTCGTTGCCGGTCTCGGTCGAGATCGCGATCAGCGCGGCGCTGTCGCCCTGGGTGGCGACCCAGCGATCGACCGCGTTGTGGCATAAATTGGTTTCGCCGCCGACAAACCATTTGGCAAACGGCGCGTTGGAATAGTCGAGCACTTGCGCATACGGCTTGTGCCAGTCGATCAATCCTGCTTCTTTTTCCCAGAAAGCTTGTGGATGGTCGATCGAATCTTTGTAGAAGTCTGCGAAATTCATGTCTTCTCCGGTCTCTTAAAATGGAATTCTTGCAAAATGCTGGTTCATGCTGCGGGTAAAAAAACGCGGCACCCAGTGAAGTGGCCGCGTTTTCATCACGGCATCTGCTTACTCAGAACGCATCGCCGGGCACGCGTACCCATCCTTCCATCAGCACCCGGGCGCTGCGGCTCATGATGGCCTTGGTTACGCTCCATTCGCCGCCGGGCTGGCTCTGGCTGGCTTCCGCGCCCACCCGCAAGGTGCCCGATGGGTGGCCGAAGCGCACTGCCGCTTTTTGTGAATTACGCTCACCGCCGCCGGCGGCGAGGTTCACCAGCGTGCCCGGTATCGCTGCGGCGGTGCCGATGGCAACGGCTGCGGTGCCCATCATCGCGTGATGCAGCTTGCCCATGGACATCGCGCGCACCAGCAGGTCGATGTCAGCGGCAGCGACGCTGTTTGCCGCTGGAAGAAACGTAATCGGCCGGCTTCGCGACAAAGGCGACCTTCGGGGTGTGCTGACGGGTAGCGGCTTCAGTCGATGTGCTTGATCAGGCCCATGCGCAGCTGCGCCATGGGCGCGAATGGTCTCGAATTTGGCCAAGGCCTCGGCATCGCCGTTGATCGCGTCCTGCAGCTCGGTGCCGGTGTAGCCGATCATCTTGCGCATTGACGAAGATGGTCGGGATGCCGGCATTGATCATCGTGACCTTCAGCGTGCCGATGCCGGGCACCTCGAGATCGTCGACCAGGTTACCGGTCGGGAACATGGAACCGCCTGCGCCTTCTTCGTCGGCGGCCGGGTCCATGAATTCGAGCTGCACTTCCGCGGCAGGGAAAGTCACGCCGTCGAGCTCGAAGTCGCCGGTTTCCTGCACCTCGCCATTGGTGATCGGCACATGCGCGATGATGGTCTTGCCGATGTTGGCCTGCCAGATGCGCACGACTGCCACGCCGTTTTGCGCGCCGTTTCAAGTATGCGGCTGGCATCGACCAGCCCGCTGCTGATCGCGAATGAGCCCACCGCGGCGGACAGGTTGCCGCAGTTGCCGCTCCAGTCGACAAAGGCCTTGTCGATCGACACCTGGCCGAACAGGTAGTCGACGTCGTGATCTGGGCGGCTAGCTTTGGACAGGATGACCGTCTTGCTGGTGCTGGAAGTCGCGCCGCCCATGCCGTCAATCTGCTTGCCGTAAGGGTCCGGGCTGCCGATCACGCGCAGCAGCAGCGCATCGCGTGCCGCGCCGGGCACTTGCGCGGCCTCCGGTAAGTCCTGCAGGCGAAAGAACACGCCTTTGCTGGTGCCGCCACGCATATAGGTGGCGGGAATCTTGATTTGAGGTACGTGGGTCATGGAGATGTTCTCCTGCAAGGTGGTGCTGTAGAACACTCACCGTCCACCTTCAAGCAAGAGACTGGTGCAAGTGGATGGGTTCTGGTTGCTGCCGTGACGCACCCTACCCATAGCCCTCCTCTTGAAGATCGATTATATTAAGCAGCCTTCGAAGATTCGAGGAAGTCCTGCGCGAAACGTTGCAGCACGCCGCCTGCTTCGTAGATCGACACTTCTTCCGCGGTATCGAGACGGCAGATCACCGGCACTTCGACACGCTCGCCGTTCTTGCGGTTGATGATCAGCGTCAGCGTCGCGCGTGGCGTGCGTTCGCCGATCACGTCGAAGGTCTCGCTGCCGTCGATCGCCAGTGTCAGGCGGTTTTCGCCCGGCATGAACTCGAGTGGCAGCACGCCCATGCCGACCAGGTTGGTGCGGTGGATGCGCTCGAAGCCTTCGGCCGCGATCGCTTCCACGCCGGCCAGACGCACGCCTTTGGCAGCCCAGTCACGCGAGGAGCCCTGGCCGTAATCGGCACCGGCGATGATGATCAAAGGCTGCTTGCGCGCCATATAGGTTTCGATCGCTTCCCACATGCGGCTGACCTTGCCTTCCGGCTCGATGCGGGTCAGCGAGCCGGCCTGCACCTTGCCATCCTTCAGCACCATCTCGTTCTTCAGGGTCGGGTTGGCGAAGGTGGCGCGCTGCGCGGTCAGGTGATCGCCACGGTGGGTTGCGTAAGAGTTGAAGTCCTCCTCCGGCAAGCCCATTTTCGCCAGGTATGCACCGGCTGCGCTGTCGAGCATGATCGCGTTCGACGGCGACAAATGATCGGTGGTGATGTTGTCACCCAGCACCGCCAATGGGCGCATGCCTGTCATGCTGCGGGCACCGGCCAGCGCGCCTTCCCAGTAAGGCGGACGGCGGATGTAGGTGGTCTGCGGACGCCAGTCGTACAGCGGGCTGACCTGCTCGCCGTTGTCTGCCTGCACGGCGAACATCGGGGTGTACACCTTGCGGAACTGCTCAGGCTTGACGCTGGAGGCGACGATGGCGTCGATCTCTTCGTCAGATCGGCCAGATGTCCGCCAGCCGTACCGGCTTGCCATCGCTGCCGATACCGAGCACGTCCTTCTCGATATCGAAGCGGATGGTGCCGGCAATCGCGTAAGCGACCACCAGCGGTGGCGAGGCCAGGAAGGCTTGCTTGGCGTACGGGTGGATGCGGCCGTCGAAGTTACGGTTGCCGGACAGCACGGCGGTAGCGTACAGATCACGCTCGATCACTTCTTTCTGGATCACCGGATCGAGCGCGCCGGACATGCCGTTGCAAGTGGTGCAGGCAAATGCGACGACACCAAAACCCAGCTTTTCCAGCTCCGGCAGCAGCTTGGCTTCCTGCAGGTAGAGTTCCACCGTTTTTGAGCCAGGCGCCAGCGAGCTCTTGACCCACGGCTTGCGGGTCAGGCCCAGCTTATTGGCGTTGCGGGCGATCAGGCCGGCGGCAATCATGTTGCGCGGGTTGTTGGTGTTGGTGCAGCTGGTGATGGCGGCGATGATCACCGCGCCGTCCGGCATCAGGCCAGGCTCATTCTCCACCTTGCCGCTGATGCCGCGCGCAGCCAGCTCGGAAGTCGGCACCCGCTTGTGCGGATTCGACGGTCCGGCAATATTGCGCACCACGGAAGACAGGTCGAACTTGAGCACGCGCTCGTACTCGGCGGTTTTCAGGCTGTCGGCCCACAGGCCGGTTTCCTTGGCATACAGCTCCACCAGCGCGACCTGCGCATCCTCACGTCCGGTCAGCTTCAGGTATTTGATGGTCTGCTCGTCGATGTAGAACATCGCGGCGGTGGCGCCGAATTCCGGCGCCATATTGGCGATGGTCGCGCGGTCGCCCAGCGTCAGCGCAGAGGCGCCTTCACCGTAGAATTCGAGGTAGGAGGACACCACTTTCTGCGCGCGCAGGAACTCGGTCAGCGCCAGCACGGTGTCGGTGGCGGTGATGCCCGGCTGCGGCTGCCGGCCAGCTCCACGCCGATGATGTCCGGCAGGCGCATCCAGGAGGCGCGGCCCAGCATCACGCTTTCGGCTTCCAGGCCACCCACGCCGATGGCGATCACGCCCAGCGCGTCGACCATCGGGGTGTGGCTGTCGGTGCCGACCAGGGTATCCGGGAAAGCGACGCCGTCTTTTACCTGCACCACCGGGCTCATGCGCTCGAGGTTGATCTGATGCAAGATGCCGTTGCCCGGCGGGATCACGTCGACGTTCTTGAACGCCTTCTTGGTCCAGTTGATGAAGTCGAAACGGTCTTCGTTACGACGATCTTCAATCACGCGGTTCTTGGTGAACGCATCCGGATCGAAACCGCCGCACTCAACGGCCAGCGAATGATCCACCACCAGCTGGGTCGGCACCACCGGATTGACCAAGGCAGGGTCGCCGCCCTGGGCGGCAATCGCGTCACGCAGGCCGGCCAGATCGACCAGTGCAGTCTGGCCCAGGATGTCATGACACACCACGCGGGCCGGGAACCATGGGAAATCCAGGTCGCGCTTGCGCTCGATGAACTGCTTCAGCGAATCGGTCAGGGTCGCCGGGTCGCAGCGGCGCACCAGGTTCTCAGCCAGTACGCGCGAGGTGTACGGCAGCTTGTCATAGGCGCCGGGCTGGATCGCGTCGACCGCAGCACGCGTGTCGAAGAAATCCAGCTTGGTGCCCGGCAGGGGTTTGCGGTTTGCGGTATTCATTTGCGATCCTTGATAGGCACGAACTGCAGATCGTCGGGGCCGACATAATTCGCGCTCGGGCGGATGATCTTGTTGTCGATGCGCTGTTCGATGATGTGGGCGGCCCAACCGGAGGTGCGGGAGATCACGAACAACGGTGTAAACATCGCGGTCGGCACCCCCATCATGTGGTAGGACACGGCCGAGAACCAGTCCAGGTTCGGGAACATCTTCTTGACTTCCCACATCACGGTTTCCAGGCGCTCGGCGATGTCGAACATCGCGCTCGAACCGGCTTCCTGCGACAGATTGCGCGCCACTTCCTTGATCACCTTGTTGCGCGGGTCGGACACCGTATACACCGGATGGCCGAAACCGATCACGACTTCCTTGTTCTCGACCCGATTGCGGATGTCGGATTCCGCTTCATCCGGATTGTCGTAACGCTTCTGGATTTCAAACGCGGCCTCATTCGCGCCGCCGTGTTTCGGGCCGCGCAACGCGCCGATCGCGCCGGTAATGGCGGAATAGATATCGGAACCGGTGCCGGCGATCACGCGGCCGGTGAAGGTCGATGCATTGAATTCATGCTCCGCGTACAGGATCAGCGAGGTGTGCATCGCTCTTTCCCATGCAGCCGACGGCTTCTCGCCATGCAGCAGGTGCAGGAAATGGCCGCCGATCGAATCGTCATCGGTTTCAACCTCGATGCGACGGCCGTTGGTGCTGAAGTGATACCAGTACAGCAACATCGAGCCGAAGGACGCCATCAGGCGGTCGGCGATGTCGCGTGCGCCCGGGGTGTTGTGGTCGTCCTTCTCCGGCAGCGTGCAGCCGAGCACCGAGACGCCGGTGCGCATCACGTCCATCGGGTGCGATGCGGCAGGCAGCGCTTCCAGCGCGGCCTTGACGCTGGCCGGCAAGCCGCGCAGGGATTTCAGCTTGGCTTTGTAGCCCTTCAGTTCGGCGGCGGTCGGCAATTTGCCGTGCACCAGCAGATACGCGATTTCCTCGAATTCGCAGGTCTCGGCGATATCCAGGATGTCATAGCCGCGGTAATGCAGGTCGTTGCCGGTCTTGCCGACCGAACACAGCGCGGTGTTGCCCGCGGTCACGCCGGACAGCGCGACGGATTTTTTTGCCTTGAATGGAACTGCTTGCGCTTCGCTCATTTTTTAGTCTCCTGACGGAAAAGAATCTAATTTCAGTAGGGCAAATGTCTTATTTTTTCTGCGCCGCGAACAGCGCATCCAGATGCTGCTCGAACGCGTGGTAATTGATGCGCTCATACAGTTCCATGCGGGTTTGCATGGTGTCGACCACGTTCTTTTGCGAGCCGTCGCGGCGGATCGCGTTATACACGTTTTCGGCCGCCTTGTTCATCGCGCGGAAGGCCGACAGCGGATACAGCACCAGGCCGACATCGGCCGCTTTCAGCTCTTCCACCGTAAACAGCGGCGTGGCGCCGAATTCGGTGATGTTGGCCAGCACCGGCACCTTGACCGCGGCGGCAAACTGCTTGTACATCGCCAACTCGGTAATCGCTTCCGGGAAGATCATGTCGGCACCGGCTTCGACGCAGGCGATCGCACGCTCCAGCGCGGACTCCAGCCCTTCGACTGCGAGCGCATCGGTGCGCGCCATGATCACGAAATTCTCGTCGGTGCGGGCATCGACTGCGGCCTTGATGCGGTCGACCATTTCCTGCTTGCTGACGATTTCCTTGTTCGGACGGTGGCCGCAGCGCTTGGCGCCGACCTGGTCTTCGATGTGGATCGCTGCCGCGCCGAACTTGATCATCGACTTGACGGTGCGCGCGACATTGAACGCGCTGGAACCGAAACCGGTATCGACGTCGACCAGCAAAGGCAGGTCGCAGACATCGGTGATGCGGCGCACGTCGGTCAGCACGTCGTCCAGCGTCGAGATGCCGAGGTCGGGCAGACCGAGCGAACCGGCCGCGACACCGCCACCGGACAGGTAAATCGCCTTGAAACCGGCGCGCTTGGCCAGCAATGCGTGATTGGCGTTGATCGCGCCGACCACTTGCAGCGGGGATTCTTCTTGCATCGCCTTGCGGAAAGCGGCACCTGCGGAATATTGACTCATGTCTTCTCCTGATGGATTACAAACTTGTTTCATGCGTGGGGACTTGCTACCCATATTGCAATCGCCATGCCAAGCCAGCATGCGGCGCCTGAAAAACACAGTCAAATCCAGAATAAATATTTAAAATCAATCACCTGCAACACAAGCTGACGAAAAATAAATTTTCAATAAAATATTTCTTTAACAATAGAGTTGTTTCACTGCGTGTTACATTCATGCATATTGAAACATATGTGAAACAAAATCTGAAACATGCTACGCCCACCTCCCACCCTGCATGATGCCGGCGACGCCAGCCACAAGCCCGTGATCTGGACCGTTTCCGTGTCGCGCCTGTCCGACCTGTTCCGCGACATCACGCTGGAATACGACGACCGCGCGATCATCGAGCCGATCGATCTGGGCTTCGATGAAGCGGCGCGCCATATCCGCGAACGGATGGCGACCGAACGCTGCGACGCGGTGATCGCCGCCGGCTCCAACGGCGCCTATCTGAAAAGCCGGCTGTCGGTGCCGGTGGTGATCGCCAAGGCCAGCGGCTTCGACGTGATGCAGGCGCTGTCGCGCGCGCGCCAGATCACGCCCGACATCGGCATCGTCACTTACCAGAGCACGATGCCGGCGCTCAAGGAATTCCAGAACGCGTTCGGCTTCAACATCCTGCAACGCAACTATGCGACCGAAGAAGATGCGCGGGCGCAAATCAATGAACTCAAGGCCAGCGGCGTCAAGGCGATCGTCGGCGCCGGCCTGATCACCGATCTGGCCGAAGAAGCGGGACTGGCCGCGGTGTTCGTGTATTCCGCCGCATCGATCCGCCAGGCGTTCGACGATGCGCTGGAAATCGCGCGCCTGACGCAACTCGAAGCGGGCCGCGGCCGCGCTGCGCCGGTGGCCGACACGCTGCGCGCCAAACACGGCATCAACGATTTGCGCGGCGACTCGCCGCTGATGGAAACCCTGCGCCAAGCGGTCGTGCTGTATGCCAAATCGCAGGCGACGGTGCTGATCCAGGGCGAAACCGGCACCGGCAAGGAACTGGTCGCGCAAGCGATCCACCGCGAAAACCCGCGCGCGATCAGCGGCAACAAGCCGTTTGTCGCGGTCAATTGCGGCGCGATTGCGGAATCGCTGCTGGAGTCGGAACTGTTCGGGTATGAGGAAGGCGCATTCACCGGTTCGCGCCGCGGCGGCCACGCCGGACTGTTCGAAGCCGCCCATCGCGGCACGCTGTTTCTGGATGAAATCGGCGAAATGCCGCTGACGCTGCAAACCCGCTTGCTGCGGGTGCTGGAAGAACGCGAAGTGGTCAGGGTCGGCGGCACCCGCCCGATTCCGGTCGATGTGCGCATCATCAGCGCCACCCATTGCGACCTCGAAGCGCGCATCCGCGAAGGCCGTTTCCGCGCCGACCTGTTTTACCGGCTGGCGGTGTTGCGCCTGACGCTGGCGCCGCTGCGCGAACGCCCGGACGACTTGGTCGCGCTGGCCGAATGGTGCCTGAAAAAGGCGCTGGCCGCGCTGGGCGCCCGCCCGCACCCGAACCTGCATGCCGAAATTGTCGCCTGCGCGCCCTTGCTCAGCGCCTATGCATGGCCCGGCAATGTGCGCGAAGTGCGCAACCTGATGGAACGGCTGGCGCTGTTCCTGGCCGCCGAACCATTGCAGGCCTTGTCGCCCGGCTTCGTGATGAGCGTCGCGCCGGAACTGGCCCGGGCCTCGATACCCTTGGCAGGACAAGTGCCTGAAACCGCATTCACGGCACCGGCTGAAAGCATCGCCCAAGTGCTGGCCCGCTTCGACGGCAACCGCGAAGCGGCCGCCAGACACCTCGGCATCAGCCGCACCACGCTGTGGCGCAAGATCAGGCAGGAGTAATAAAATATACTCACCCCAGCATATTTTATAGGCCACTGTTTACTTGCGGCTATCGGGTGTATTTTGATGCATACCCCTGCATATTTTAATGAATCAGGGGCGAAATCAAGGCTTTTTGCGTTGTTCTGCAGCCTGGATCGACTGCAGTGTCGCCAGTGCCGCCGCGCGCCACGGGCCGCCCAGTGCCAGCGCCGTTTCGGCGGCCGGCGCGCGTCCTGCAGCTGGCCCAGTTCGCTCAGCACCACGGCCAGATTATTGAAAGCGGGAGCGCTGTCCGGATGCTGCTGGCTGGCGCGGCGAAATGCATCGGCAGCGGCGGCACGGTCGCCTGCGCCATACGCGGTATTGCCCAGGCCCAGCAGCAAGGCCAGATTGCCGGGCCAGCGCTGCAGCGCCGCCGCATAGGTCTTACGCGCAGCGGCAGGCGGGCCGCTCTTTTCAAAGGCGACCAGCGCCTCAACTGCGGGCGCCTCTTCCGCGGTCGCCGGCAAACGCCCCGGCGCCAGCGCGACCATGCCCCAATAATTGCTGCGCGCCCAGGTATGCTCGAACGTCGACAGAGGCATCTGCAGGCGTTCGGTGGTGCCGGAGCGCAAGATGATGTCGCCCCGCTCCAGGTCGTAACCGATCGCCACCGCGTAATGCCACATCGGGGCGATCGGCAGGCTCAGGTTCTGCAGCACCAGCACCGGATTGCCGCCGGCCAGTTCGGCCAGCAATGCATCGAGCCGGGATGGAATCGTCATGCTGAATGCGCCGTTACGGCGAGCTGCCGCCAGCATCTCGACTTGCAGGCTGCCCTCGCGCTGCGGCAGATAGACTTGCGGCACCAGTGCCTCGGGATCGACTGCAATGCCTGCAGTGTGCAGCGACATCGCCAGCGCAGCCGGGCCGCACTGGTAGCGTTCTTGCGCGAAGAATGGTGTCGACTTGAGTTCCAGTTGCTGCGGCAAGCTGCGCATGCGGCGCAGAAAGCAGTGCCCGCGTCTGTGTCGCACAGCCCGACAGCAAGGCCAGCAGCAGGAAAATTCCCGGCAGCCAGCAGCGCCGGGAGCTCATGCGAAAGAGCATTAATGACGGGCGGAACGGGTGAACGGAAATACCTTGGTCAGGCCCAGGATGTCGGTCACCAGCAGCAGGATGAAGATGAACAGCAGCACGCCGATAACGCCATCACCGCCCGCCGGCAGTGTGTCGATCTGATGCGCGATGGACATCGCCTCCGCATCGCTCAGCGCCGCTACCCTGTCCTGGGCATCGGACGGCTTGATGCCCATTTTTTCAAGCTGGGCCTGCACCTCTGGCCGATCCAGTGCGGTGGAGATTTTTGCGCGCTCCTGCTGGGCCGCGCCGGCGGCCACCACTTGCTCGGTACTGATGAGTGCGGCCTGGACTGTTTGCGTGAATCCGACGAATACAAACGCGGTGAGCAACACATGGACGAACAGTTTTTTCAGCGTACGGGTCATGTTTATCTCCTTGGTGAATCAGTGGTCGAGAACCTTCGTTTACCGACGATTCCCAGCGTGAGGTGCAGTTTCATCATAGGAAGGGCCAGACTTGGTGTCAATCAACTAATCGGCAACAGGTCCGCTGCAGTATGGCGATGCGGCCGGGCAGCAGCCCGGACCGTGCCTCAGTCAGCCGCGACTGGTTTTCTGTAGGAATACCGCAGCATGAAACCGGCCACGATCAGGTAGGCCCAGTAATCGGTCGGCGCAAACCACAGCCAGTGCTTATGCCATGGAATGAACGCCGGACTGAAGCGCGCCAGCCCGAAGGCGGGATTGATGACGAACCAGAGAAAATCCTCGATGATCCAGAACAGCATGATGCAGGCGATCACCCTGGATTCGGCGCGAAGCGTCCAGTGTCCGATGAAGACCAGCGGAAAATGGAAAAACAGCACGATGAACGGGAATATCCACGCATGGTAGCCGGTCATCGGGCGTCCGCCCCAGAAGATATCCAGCAGCCAGTGATGCTCGATGCGCCAGGTCGGCAGGTTGGCGGCCCAGCCCGCTGCCCCTTCGATCTGCACTTCGACCTGGGCAAAAAAATAGCCGAGCAAAGCGACCTTCAGCACGGTCAGGAAAATCTGCAGCGGCCGGTTGACATTGTGTGCGCTGATCATCTTGGCTCCTGATTTCGCAGAACGGTATGCAGGACATCCATCGCGGCAGCCGGGCGCCCCAGCGCCTGCGCCCTGACCCGCATTGCGGCCAACTGGTCAGGATGGTCCAGCAAATGCCGGACCCGATATTCAAGCGAGATGGTGTCGAACGCCTTGAGCGCGACGCCCTGCTCCAGCAGGAAGTCGGCATTGCGCTCTTCCTGTCCCGGGATCGGCGCATTGACGATCATCGGCAAACCCATCGCCAGGCATTCGGAACTTGTCAGCCCGCCCGGCTTGGTAATCACCAAATCAGCACAGGCCATCAGGCGTTCGACATGGCTGGTAAAACCCTGCGCCAGCAAACGCCCCGGATAGCGCCCGGCGAGTGACTGCAGGGCCGCCAGTGCAGCCGCATTCTTGCCGGCCATCACGATCAATTGAAAATCGGACTCCAGCGCCAGCAAGCTGGATGCGACTGCCTCCAGGTCACCGATACCGGCGCCGCCGCCCATCAGCAGCAAGGTGGTGCGCGCCGGGTCAAGGCCAAACCCGGCGGCACAGATCTTGCGCTGCGGCACCTGTGCGAATGACGGCATGATCGGGATGCCGGTGACATGCACCGTGTGCGGCGGGATGCCCATCGCACGCATCCGGTAACCGACCTCGTCACTGGCAGCAAAATACCCTGCCATGTGCTCATGCACCCACATGCGGTGCAGATCGAAATCGGTGACCTGGACCCAGACCGGACAGCCGATGCTGCCGTCGCGTTTCATGCGCGACAGGATTTCGGCCGGCAGGAAATGGGTGCAGATGATCGCATCGGCATCAAACGCGATGATTTCCCGCAGCAGCGCGCGTGTATTAAGCCGCTCAATCCCGCGCCGCAAGCGCTGCAGCGAGCCGTCCGGCTGCGCATTGTGGGTAAGCTGGTAGAGATAGCCCCACAGCGCCGGATGGCGGTTGACCAGGCCGATATAGAAATCGGTGTAGAGCTTGCGGAAACCGGCCGGAACGAAGTCCATCACGTCGAGATGGGTCGCGGCAATCCCGGCGCCATGGGTATCGGCATGGGCGCGGATCGCCTCGGCGGCGCGCATGTGGCCGGCACCGGCTGAAACGCTCAGGAGCAGGATTTTCTTCTGTTTCATAGAGCAGCTTCAGTCAGTGGAACGTCCCAGCAAAAGCATCCATCCAGCAGCAGGAGCGATTCGGACATCTCAGATCTCGACCTGCGTTCCCAGTTCAATCACGCGATTCGGCGGGATGCAGTAGTAATCCGCCGCGTCGCGTGCATTGCGCGACATCCCCACAAACAGTTGCTCGCGCCACAGCGCCATGCCGGAGCCGGGGGTCGCAATCACGTTTTGACGGGCAATGAAAAACGAGGTCTCCATCATGTTGAAATCCAGGTCGTACTGTTTCGACGATTCCAGCGCCTTCGGAATGTCGGTTTCGTCTTTGAAGCCGACATGCACATCGACCTGATAGCAGTTATGCCCCAGGTCATGGACATTGATACGCTCGGAAAACGGGACCCACGGCACATCATGGTTATGCACCGTCAGGAACACCACACGCTCGTGCAGCACCTTGTTGTGCGACAGGTTGTGCAGCATCGCATGCGGCACGCCATCGCCCTGCCCGCGCATGAAAATCGCCACGCCCGGCACCCGGATCGGCGGCGCGGTAAACAGCGATGCCAGAAAGTCTTCCAGTGGAATCGCATGTTTTTGCAAGTTGTCGTACACCAGTTCACGACCGCGCTTCCAGGTCGTCATCACGGTAAACATGATCGCGCCCAGCAGCAAGGGGAACCAGCCGCCATGCAGGATCTTGAGCGCATTGGCGGAAAAAAATACAAAATCGATCATGAAGAAGATCCCGGTCGCCGCGATGCATAGCGCCAGATTGTATTTCCAGCCGTAGCGAATCACGAAGAAGGTCAGCACCGTGGTCGCCATCATGGTGCCGGTCACCGCGATGCCATACGCCGCCGCCAGGTTGGAAGAAGAGCCAAAAGCCAGCACCGCCATCGCGACCGCCGCCCACTGCGACCAATTGACGACCGGGATGTAGATCTGGCCGATTTCCTTCTCCGAGGTGTGAATGATCTTCATGCGCGGCAGAAAACCCAGCGAAATGGCTTGTTTGGTCATCGAATAAGTGCCTGAAATCGTCGCTTGTGACGCGATGATGGTGGCCACCGTCGACAAGCCGATCAGCGGATAGATGCTCCATGCGCCCAATTGCTGGAAAAATGGATTGGAAACCGCATCGGGATGACTCATCAACAAACCACCCTGCCCCAGATAATTCAGCGCCAGCGCAGGAAACGTGATGAAAAACCATGCCATGCGCACCGGCTTGCGGCCAAAATGTCCCATATCGGCATACAGCGCTTCGGCGCCGGTCAGGGTCAGCACCACTGCGCCCAGTGCGATGAAAGCGATCCAGCGGTTCTGGATCATGAACTGGAGCGCATGCACAGGGTTCAATGCGGCAAGAATTTGCGGTGCTGCGATGATATTGATGACGCCCATCGCGGCCAGGGTCGCAAACCAGATCAGCATGATCGGCCCGAACCATTGGCCGATACCGGCGGTACCATGTTTTTGTACCGCGTACAGCAAAGTCAGCAATACCAACGTCAAGGGCACCACATACGGCTTGAAGGCCGGGGTGGCCACTTCCAGCCCCTCTATCGCGGACAGCACCGAAATCGCCGGAGTGATGATGCCATCGCCGAAAAACAGCGCCGCGCCGAACAGGCCGATCACCAGCAACGGAAAATACGAGCGCGAGTTTTTCCCCACTGAAGACAGGGTCAGCGCCAGCAGCGCCATGATGCCGCCCTCGCCGTGGTTGTCGGCACGCAGGATCAGCGTCACGTATTTGAGGGAAACCACCATGATCAGGCTCCAGACGATCAGCGAGACCACCCCCAGCAGATTGGCTTGAGTCAATATCAAACCATGCTCTGGCGAAAATACTTCCTTCATCGCATACAAGGGGCTGGTACCGATATCGCCATAGACGATACCGACGGCCGCCAGAGTCAGTGCCGCCAAACTGCTTTTATGATGATGATTGTTCTGATGCCAATTGGACACTCAAAGGTTGTTATGCTGCGTCGCAGCGTATTTGAAGCTATTCCAAAAGGCAAGAATAATTCCCGCAATTCATGCTTTATTTCTGGCTTTCTGGTATTCGCCAGCACTTAATTTCAATTGGGAAATAAAAGCCGCTTACCCGGACAATGCGGCCGCATCAGTCAAAGTTCGGGCATTTCTGATGAAGCACCGCCCGCTGCCATCTGCAGCTTATTGTTGACCATCCTCCCGATAAGCCGACAGCAACCGGCCCAGCGTGCTTAAAGCCTCCTCCGCGCGCTGGTCCCACGCATGGCCGTAATTCAGCCGCAGGCAGTTGGTGAAGCCGCGTTGCGCGGAAAACATGGGCCCGGGAGCCACGCTGATCCCCAAGGACAGCGCCTGTTGATGAATTTCGAGCGTATTGACCTTGCCCGGCAACTCGATCCACAGGAAATAGCCGCCACTCGGACGCGTCGCCCTGGTCCCGGGCGGAAAATGCCGCACTACCGCCTGCATGACCGCACTTTGCTGCACCGACAGGGTATGCCGCAACTGACGCAGGTGCCTGTCATAGCCGCCCTTGGCCAGATAATCGGCCAGCGCGGCTTGCGCCGGTACCGACGCGGACAAGGTGGTGGTGAGCTTGAGCCGGGCCACTGCCTGCGCATAGCGTCCGGGCGCCGCCCATCCGACCCGATAGCCGGGGGCCAGGCATTTCGAGAACGATGAACAATGCAGGACCAGCCCCTTGGTATCAAAGGCTTTCGCCGGAACCGGGCGCTGGCTGCCGAAGTACAGTTCGCCGTAGACGTCGTCTTCGATCAGCGGCACCTCATGCCGGGTCAGCAGTTCGACCAGCGCACGCTTTTTCTCGTCCGGCATCAGGCTGCCCAGAGGATTCTGGAAATTGGTCATCAGCCAGCACGCCTTGGGGCGGTGGCGCTGCAGCGCAATCGCCATTGCGTCCAGGTCGATGCCATCGCGCGGATGGGTCGGCACCTCTATCGCTTGCAAACCCAGGCGTTCGAGCGATTGCAACGCGCCATAGAAGGTCGGCGACTCGATCATCACAGCGTCGCCCGGGCGGGTAACCGCGAGCAGACATAAATTCAGCGCATCGAGCGCACCATTGGTGATGATGATTTCGTCGGTATGCACATGCAAGCCATCGATCAGATAGCGCAACGCGATCTGGCGCCGCAACGCTGCATTGCCGGGCGTCAGGTCGTCAACCGTGCTCCACGGGTCCATGTTCTGTATCGCCGATACCATCGAACGTCCGAGTCGCGCCAACGGGAACAGCAAGGGACTCGGAAATGCCGATCCAAACGGCACCACATCGCGCGTCCTGGTCGATTCGAGTATGTCGAACACCAGCTGGCTGACATCGACTGTGGTCGAATCCCCGTCCGGGCGGGACGCCAATTCAGGCTCCGGCGGCAAGGTCTTGGTGCCGGCAATCACAAAGTAACCGGACCGTTCACGCGCGCGAATCAAGCCACGCGCTTCCAGCAGGTAATACGCTTCAAACACGGTGGAAGGGCTGACGCCGCGGCTGGCACTGGCCTGCCGCACCGAGGGCAGCCGGTCGCCCAGCTTTAGCACACTGGTTCGGATCGCCTGGGCGATATCTTCGGCAAGCGCCTCATACAGTTTCATGCACACCTTTCATGGCTGATCAAGAAGGTGCCCGGACCGAACACATGATTCTTCTGATCAGCGTCATTGTGCACCCCGGTTTATTTTCCCAGAAATGCGGTGATCACCAGCGCCACCGGAACAAACGCGACAAAAATGCGTATCACCCAGGCAATGTAAGGGTGAGCCTTATGCGACTCGATGAAATATCGCGCCACCATGCTGCCCTTTGCCCAGATGATTGCAGCAACCAGCAGCGGCATCCAGCGCGCATGTCCGACCAACTCCCCAAGAATCAGGCCAAGAAAGGAAAGCGCCAGCAGCGCCAGCCAGGCGAAGACAGGGAGCGGGAACTTGCTATTTGTTCTGTTCATGATTCAGGCCAGTACGTAAAACAGCTGGAAAATAATCAGCCAGATGATATCGGTCGCATGCCAGTAGCTCGCCAGCGCTTCGAGTCCATCATGCTGATCCGCCGAATAGGCGTTCGTCGTCATGCGCACCAGTACCCAGAACATGCCGAGTATCCCCCAGCAGGCGTGCACCAGGTGATTGAAGGTCAGGTAGTAATAGACCGTATAGAAGATGCCGGCACTGCCGTCGATCCCATGCGCGAGGTTCCAGCCGATTTCATAAAATTTCATCAGCGGATAGCCGAGTGCGGTGATGATCGCGGCGATCAGCCAGCGCCGCGATCGATGCATGGCGCCCGCACGCATCGCGGAGACGGAGCAGGCGATAAAGAAACTGCTGCTGACCATCAGCACCGTATTGACCGCGCCGGCGGTGGTCCAGATCGCCGCCGGCCCCTGCTTGAATGCCTCCGGATAATTCAGCCGGGCGACAAAGTAGACCATGAACATCAGCGCGAACTCGATAAACTCGCAGCTGATGCCGACCCAGATTCCCTTGTTGCCGGGAATGCGGCCCGTACTCTTTGGCCTGACATCCGGCAAATACGTCGCTTCCATCATCATGCTGTAATACTCCTGCTATATCTGGTACGGGTCATGGAGTGATGCCGGCAAAGTCAGCGCGGCACAAAAAAGCTGGCTTTTTCCTTTATACGCACGCTGGCGTCATCGACCGCCTTCAACTCGAACATGATCTGGTTCGATCCCGGCACGCCCTTGCCGGGTGCCACACGGACTGTCACAGGCACTGAACGCGATTCGGTATCTTGCAGTGTTACTTCACCCGGAGATGCCAGCATGATGCCGTCGATGCCGGATACGGCGATCCGGTAACGGTGCGCGACTTCATCGGTATTCATGATTTGCAAGCGATAGACATTTTCAATCATGCCATCCTCCACCACGCGCGCCATGCTGCCGCGATCACGGATCACATCCATCTTGAGCGGCGTGCGCGTCGAGTAGCGAGCCAAAAAACACCGCCAGCATCGCCATCAGGATCGCGCCATAAATCAGTACCCGGGGCCGCAATGCGCGCTGCCGGATCTGCTGGAACGAGAAATTGTTTTTCAGCGCATTGTCTGTGGTGAAGCGCACCAATCCGCGCGGCGCGCCGATTTTATCCATCACGGCATCGCAGGCATCGACGCAAGCCGCACAGCCGATGCAGTCATGCTGCAAGCCGTTGCGGATATCGATGCCGGTCGGGCAAACCTGCACGCACATCGAGCAGTCGATGCAACTGCCTTGCGCTGCCGGCTTCGCCGCCGTCTTGCTGAGGGTGCCGCGCGGTTCGCCGCGTGCCTTGTCGTAGCTGACGATCAGGGTGTCCTGATCGAACATCGCGCTTTGAAAACGTGCGTAGGGGCACATGTAGCGGCACACTTGTTCCCGCATCCAGCCGGCGTTGCCGTAGGTGGCAAAGCCGTAGAACAGGATCCAGAACGACTGCCACGGCCCGAGCGCCAGCGCGGCCACCTCGGCGGCGAGGGTACGGATCGGCGTGAAATAGGCGACGAAAGTAAAGCCAGTCCACAATGCAACCATTATCCAGACCGCATGCTTGGCCGATTTCTTGCTGAACTTGGAAAGCGACCACGGCTGCCTGTCAAGCCGCATGCGGGCGCTGCGCGGCCCTTCGATCTTGCGCTCGATCCACATGAAGATCTCGGTATACACCGTCTGCGGACAGGAAAAACCGCACCAGACGCGGCCGGCGACCGCGGTAAAAAGAAACAGCGCATAAGCGCAGATAATCAGCAGCAATGCCAGATAAATAAAATCCTGCGGCAACAGGACGATGCCGAACAGATAAAACTTGCGCGTGCCAAGATCGAACAGAACCGCTTGCCGCTGATTCCATGACAACCACGGCAGCCCGTAGAACACCAGTTGCGTCAACCAGACGCATGCCCAGCGCCAGTTGGCATACCGGCCTTTGGTCTCGCGCATATAAATCTGATCGCGGGACCTGTGCATTTTGATCACTGAAACGGCTGGAGCAGCTTGACTCATTGTTGATACTCACTAATGTTTGCGTTATTCATATCCGCCTCGAACCTGTTGCCCTTCCTGGCGCTCACCTGATGACGCTGTCATCTGCGCCGGAACAGAGGCAGCGGCTGATCGACCGCCCCCTGGTACTGCACCGAATAAGGGCTGAAACCCTTGAGCGCATCGTCGATATCTTTATCGGCGCGCACCGCGAACGCGTCAAAACCGCAGCGGCGCATGTAATTGAGCTGATCGCGCAACACGTCGCCGATTGCTCGCAGTTCGCCTTTCCATCCGTAGCGGGTCCGCAGCAGGTAGCCGATGCTATAGCCGCGTCCGTCGCGAAACGACGGGAAATCAACCGCGATGAGTGTGAGCTGGTCGAGCCGGTTTGCATGGGATTCAAAGTCGTCGTCCGGGGCGAGCCAGATCGCCTGCAATGCCGGCGGCACGCCATTGCCGTCAAGACCGGTCAGGCACGAGAACGGCAGGATTTCCCGTTCGGGAGCGGATGACGATTGCATGTCCCGCACCACGGTCCACGCATCTTCGACGACCTGGAACCGGCTATCGATGATCTTGATTACTCTGGACATAAGGAGTCCTCCGCTGGCCCGTACACGGCGGCTTTGAATGGTTCGATACCGGCACGCATCAAGGTATCGGTGAAGGGTTCATCGTGTATGCGCAGGCGGCAAAATGTATCCACAATTCGCGCCACAACGTCCGGCATCTGTTCGGCCCGGAACGACGGCCCGATCACCTTCCCGAGCGCGGATCTGTTTCCTTGCGCGCCGCCTATGGTGACCTGATACCACTCCTCGCCATCCTTGTCGACGCCAAGGACGCCGATGTTGCCCATGTGATGATGGCCGCAAGCGTTGATGCAACCGGAGATATTCAGCGACAGGTCGCCCAAGTCAAAAATAAAATCCAGGTCGTCGAAACGGCGGGAAATGGATTCGGCGATCGGCAGTGAACGCGCGTTGGCGAGAGAACAGTAATCGCCTCCGGGGCAGGCGATGATGTCGGTCAGCAAGCCGCAATTGGGCGTCGCCAGTCCGGCCGCGCTCGCCAGGGTCCAGAGTTGATGCAGATCGCTTTGTCGTACGTCGGGCAGGATCACGTTCTGCTCATGCGCGATGCGCACCTCACCCAAGCCGAAATGCTCCGACCAGCTTGCAATCTGTTCCATCTGCTCGGCGCTCACGTCGCCCGGAGGAACGGCAGCGCCGGGCTTGGTCGACAGCGTCACCGCAACATAACCCGCAACCTTGTGCGGCCGGGTGTTGCGCTTGACCCACTGTGCAAAACGCTTGTCTTCCTTGCAATTCTCGTCGAACGCAGAATCGTCTTCAGTGATGCTGTCATAGCGGGTGGTCTGGAAAAACCGGGCCACGCGTTCATATTCGTGCTCGGTCAATGTCGCAGGACCGTCCTTCAGGTGCTGCCATTCCGCCTCGACTTCCTGTGCAAAAACATCGGCACCCAGGGCTTTCACAAGAATCTTGATGCGCGCCTTGTACTTGTTGTCGCGGCGGCCATAGCGGTTATACACGCGCAGCACCGCTTCGACATACGACAGCAGATGCTGCCACGGCAAATCGTCCCGGATCAGCGAACTGAGAATCGGCGTACGGCCCAGTCCACCGCCGGCAAAGACCTGCAGCACCTTTTCACCGGAACCGTTGCTGCGCAGATAAATGCCGACGTCATGCATTCTGACCGCTGCCCGGTCTTCCGCCGATGCCGACAGCGCGATCTTGAACTTGCGCGGCAAGAACGCGAACTCGGGATTCAGCGTAGACCATTGACGCAGGATTTCGGCCAGCGGACGCGGATCAAGCACCTCATCTTGCGCGACGCCGGCGAATTGTTCGGTCGTGATATTGCGCACGCAGTTGCCGGATGTCTGGATCGCATGCATCTGCACCGTTGCCAGCTCAGCCAAAATGTCGGGCACCTGTTCCAGCTGGATCCAGTTGTATTGAATGTTCTGGCGCGTGGTGAAATGGCCGTAACCGCGGTCATATTTGCGGGCGATATGGGCCAGCATCCGCAGCTGGCGCGCTGACAGCACGCCATATGGAATCGCCACGCGCAGCATGTAGGCGTGCTTCTGCAGATACAGGCCGTTCTGCAGACGCAGGGGTAAAAATTCTTCTTCCGTGAGTGCGCCGGACAGACGCCGCGCGACCTGATCGCGAAACTCCGCTACGCGCTCGCTGACCAGCGCTTCGTCATAATCGTCGTACTGATACATATATTTCCCAATCTGTTTGCTGCATGACGTGATGGCCGGCAACGCGGGCGATTCAAGCGAATGGCAAGGAATCTGCTGCTCATTTTCTGTTTCAGTAGAAAGATAACTTTTTACGGAAGGCGGCAAACCGTGAAAATATCAGTGATCCCTGATGTGAATTGTGCGTGTCTGGCAGCCATAAGAACAGAATCAGAAACAGATGAAAAACCATATCAGATGACTGCGGTGAAACCTGGCGACTACTTGCAAACTGACACGGCGCACAGCAGACCCGACACACATGATGCGCAAACAGGCCCACGCTGCCAGCAGCATCAAGTTCGATCTGATATGCAATTTGATCTGTTATCTGATGCTGTTTTTACATGCAGGAAATGCCATAAAATACCCGGCCAGGCTACCGCTGCGGTAACGGCATGGCCGTAACGAAATACCACGACTCGCATGCACTCGGTCCGAGTCAGGCGTGGATAAGGCTGCAAGCACATGGTGATGAAAAAAATATCCGATCTCCGGCCTGCTTTTTCAGTCTGTCCGGCACGGTCTGTGCGCGTTGCCAGGCTGCTCCGGAATGCCCTGATTGTTTGCGGGGCGGGCCTGGCGGGCGCCAATGTTTTGGCCGCATCCGCCATTCCTGACACGATCGCGCAGCGCGCTGCGGCTTGTACTGCATGCCATGGCAAGGAAGGACGCGCGACCAATGACGGCTACTTTCCGCGCATCGCAGGCAAACCCGCCGGCTATCTCTATAATCAGTTGCTGAATTTTCGCGCAGGGCGCAGAACCTATCCGATGATGATCTATATGGTCAGTCACCTGTCCGACGCCTATTTGATGGAAATGGCCCAGTATTTCGAGAGTCTCCATCCCCCTTATCCGCCGCCGCAGCCGGTCCATTGTATCCGGGGAAGCATTGGAGCGAGGTCGCAAACTGATCTTTTACGGCGATCGTGCAAAAGACGTTCCCGCATGCATCGCCTGCCACGGCGATGGCTTGACAGGCGTTGCGCCGACGATTCCCGGCCTGCTTGGCTTGCCGCGCGATTACCTGAACGCGCAATTCGGCGCATGGAAGAATGGCACGCGCAAGGCCGCGGCGCCCGACTGCATGGCACAGATCAGCAGTCGCCTCACGACCGACGACATCAGCGCCGCCACGGCCTGGCTGGCAGCGCAGCCGGTGCCCATCAATAGCGCGCCGCTGCCGGCAGCGCCATCCAGACTGCCGCTGCAATGCGGCAGTCTGCCGCAACATCAGCAGGAACCGCGATGAAGCGCATCGTGTTGTCCATTCTGGCGGCGATCCTGGCCATTTCCGCCACGGCCATCGGCATCCAGTTCGCGCATGATCCGGGCAGCGAAGCGGCCAGTGTGGCCGTCGCCGACCAAGCCGAACAACTCGCTCGCGGCGCCTACCTGACGCGCGCCGGCGATTGCATGGCCTGCCATACCGTCCGCGGCGGCCAGCCCTATGCCGGCGGCCGTGCGATTGCGACGCCCTTTGGCAGCCTCTTTGCGCCCAATATCACGCCGGATGCCGCGACCGGCATCGGCAGCTGGTCGTCTGACGACTTCTGGCGCGCGATCCATAACGGAAAATCCAAGGATGGCCGTTTCCTGTATCCGGCATTCCCCTATCCGAACTACACCAAAGTGTCGCGCGCGGATTCGGATGCGATGTTCGCCTACTTCAGGACGCTGACGCCGGTCAGGCAGCCGAACAGGGAGCATGCGCTGCGTTTCCCGTATAACCAGCGCCTATTGCTGGCAGCCTGGCGCGCGCTGTATTTTCAGCCGGAAACCTACCGCCCCGAGCCGGGCCGCTCGCCCGCATGGAACCGCGGCGCTTATCTGGTGCAAGGCCTCGGGCACTGCAGCGCATGCCACAGCGAACGCAACGCGCTCGGCGCCACCAGCGGCAAGGCTGAACTGGGCGGCGGCGTGATTCCGATGCTGAACTGGCACGCATCCGACCTGACCTCCGGCAAGGACGGCCAGCTCGGAGACTGGCAGATCGAGCACATCAGCGATCTGCTCAAGACCGGGGTTTCCCAGCGCGGCGCCGTATTCGGGCCGATGGCGGAAGTGGTGCGCGAAAGCCTGCAGCATCTTTCAGATAGCGATATCCGGTCGATCGCGATCTATCTGAAATCGCTGCCGCAAACGCAGCCGGAACCCACGACCATGCCCGTCGCCGGCCGCGCAACCGAGAACGTACTGAAAGCCGGCGCCAAGCTCTATGAAAAGCACTGCATCGACTGCCATCAGGCCGGCGGCGAGGGTGTGCCGCCGGCCTACCCGCCTTTGTCCGGCAATCGCTCGCTGACAGTGACCCCCGCGATCAATCCGATACGCATGGTATTGAATGGCGGCTATCCGCCCAGCGTGGCGGGCAATCCACGGCCCTATGGGATGCCGCCGTTCGCGATGCTCCTCAATGACAACGAAGTGGCGGCTGTCGTGTCCTATATCCGCAACACATGGGGACACCGCAGCGAGCTGGTGTCGCCGGTGGAGGTCAACCGTTACCGCAGCGTGCCGGTGGAGTGAGCAATCAGGCTGATGCTTGACACCTGATTCACAATCGCATCAACCGCCCAGCGCTTTTTCCGAGTGTATCGGCCTGCGTTAAAATAGCGCGCTGCCCGCTGCCGGATGCCCACCACCCTGTCTGCAGCCGGGCTTATCTCAGGTTTATACAGAATACGGAATACGGTTATGTTGCGATTGAACGAAGTGAAGCTCCCCCTGGACCATGCGGCAGGCGATATCGAGGCTGCCATTCTGGCGCGGCTGGGCATTCCAAAGACGATGCTGGTCAGCTACACGGTGTTCAAGCGCAGCTACGATGCCCGCAAGAAAAGTGCGATCGTGCTGATCTATTCGCTCGACGTGCTCACCACTGACGACGCTGCGATCCTGCAGCGCATGCAGAAAGACAGCCATGTCGGCGTCACGCCCGACACCGATTACCATTTCGTCACCCATGCCAGCGCCGCACGCCGGCAAAACCCGCCCGGTGGTGATCGGCACCGGCCCCTGCGGCCTGTTCGCCGGGCTGATCCTGGCGCAGATGGGCTTTAATCCGATCATCCTGGAACGCGGCAAAGTGGTGCGCGAACGCACCAAGGACACCTGGGGCCTGTGGCGCAAGGGAGAACTGAACCCGGAATCGAACGTGCAGTTCGGCGAAGGCGGCGCCGGCACGTTCTCGGACGGCAAGCTGTACAGCCAGATCAAGGACCCCAAGCATCTGGGGCGCAAGGTGCTGACCGAGTTCGTCAAAGCCGGCGCGCCGGAAGAGATCATGTACGTCAGCAAGCCGCACATCGGCACCTTCCGCCTGGTCAAGATGGTGGAGCAGATGCGCGCCACCATCGAGGCGCTGGGCGGCAGCTTCCGCTTCCAGAGCCGGGTCGAGGACATCGAGATCGAAAACGGCCAGGTGCAGGGCGTGGTGCTGGCCGGCGGCGAACGCATCGAAACCCATCATGTGGTGCTGGCGATCGGCCACAGCGCGCGCGACACCTTCGAGATGCTGCATCGGCGCGGCGTGTATGTGGAAGCGAAGCCGTTTTCGATCGGCTTCCGGGTCGAGCATCCGCAATCGCTGATCGACCAGTGCCGCTTCGGCCCGAATGCCGGCAACCCTATCCTGGGCGCGGCCGATTACAAGCTGGTGCACCACAGCGCCAACGGCCGTGCGGTATACAGCTTCTGCATGTGTCCGGGCGGCACCGTGGTGGCGGCCACGTCGGAACCGGGCCGGGTGGTCACCAACGGCATGAGCCAGTACTCGCGCAACGAGCGCAATGCCAACAGCGCGATCGTGGTCGGCATCACGCCGGCCGATTATCCGGGCGATCCGCTGGCCGGCATCGCGTTCCAGCGCCACTGGGAATCGCGTGCGTTCGAGCTGGGCGGCGGCACCTATCAGGCCCCCGGCCAGCTGGTCGGCGACTTTGTTGCGGGCCAGCGCTTCCACTGAATTCGGCAGCGTGATCCCGTCCTACAAGCCGGGCGTGCACCTGGGCGACCTCGCCACTGCGATCCCCGACTACGCGACCGAAGCGATGCGCGAAGCGTTCCCCGCTTTCGACAAGCAGATCAAGGGCTTTGCGATGCACGACGCGCTGCTGACCGGGGTCGAAACCCGCACCTCGTCGCCGATCCGCATCAAGCGCAACGATGACGATTTGCAGAGCCTGAATACCAGGGGATTGTTTCCGGCCGGCGAAGGCGCCGGTTATGCCGGCGGCATCCTGTCGGCCGCGGTGGACGGCATCAAGGTGGCGGAAGCGGTCGCGCTGAGCATCAACGCGGCCTGACAGCAGCGAGCTATCGATCAGACTAGGCCTGCCGCATCGCGACGATGCGGCAGGCCTTTCCTTTTATTTACTGCGGGTACAGCCCTTTGCTGCGCCCGAACAGGCGCACCAGGCCCAGCAAGCCGTCGATGGTCGGCGTCGCGACCCCGACCAGTTTGCCGATTTCATGCACCGCCGTGACCAGCGCGTCGATTTCCAGCGCCTTGCCGGCTTCGGCATCCTGCAGCATCGACGTCTTGAACGCGCCGAGCTTGCGCGTCACCGCATTGCGGTCTTCGGCGCTCTGGGTGATGGTGCAGCCGATTCGAGCGCCGATGGCGGCCGCCTCGACCATCGCCGACTGGCAGAACTGCTTGACCAGCGGATCGTCGAGCAGGCGGTCGCAGGTCGCGCCGGTGATCGCGGAAACCGGGTTCATCGTCATGTTGCCCCACAGCTTGTACCAGATGTCGGTGCGGATATCGGCGCTCGCGCTGGCATCGAATCCGGCATCGGACAATAATTTGACGATCGCGCGCAGCCGATCCGAATCTGCACCATCGGGCTCGCCGAGAATCAGGCCGTTGCCGAAACCCAGCTGCACCAGCCCCGGTTCCGGACAGGTACTGGACAGATGGACCACGCAACCGAGCACCTGCCTGACCGGCAGCGCGGCGGCAATGGCGCCGACCGGATCAATCGCTTGCAGTCTGGCCCCTTGATAGGGCACGCCATCGCCCTCGAAAAACCACCAGGGCACGCCGTTCATCGCGCTGATGACGATGGTCTGCGGCCCCAGCAGCGGTGCGATATGGGCCGCCACCGCTGCCAGACCGGTCGATTTGACCGCAATCACGACCACGTCCTGCACGCCGAGTTCTGCCGGCTGCTGCGCGGCCCGTAGCGGCACGCTGTAGACCTGATCCCGCTCGATCCAGCGCAAGCCATGTTCACGCAACGCGGACAAGGTAGCGCCGCGTGCCACCGCACTGAGCTCGCAACCGGCATTCGCCAGACGCGCACCGATCAGGCCGCCGATGGCGCCGACGCCGTAAATAGCTACTTTCATAGTTCTCCCCAAGAATCCAGAATTGGCAACGAACTGGCAACTCTATCAGTTACCCCAAGACGTGGCTGAAGATCAAGCCGATGCACGGCCGCACCGGCGCCAATTTCTGGTCTTGCGGAGAACAAGGTACACCACAGGAAGCTGCAGGCGGCTTTCCGGCCTTAAAAAATACTCCCGGCAGTAATATTAAACAGCCAATGAATACGTGCGGCAAGCACGGTATTTTTCATCATACTCCCCATAAAATTGATAATATCAATCGTCTTTCGCGCCGTCGATGCCGAGTTCCTGAATCTTGCGCGTGATGGTATTGCGGCCGATCCCCAGCCGCACTGCCGCATCATTCTTGCGTCCATGGGTATGCTTGAGCGCGGTCTTGATCAGCACCGATTCGAACTGGCGCCCCAGCAACTCCATCACTTCCGGCTGCCCCGACGCCAGCAACTGCGCCGCCTCCAGCTCCAGCAAGCCGATCCAGCCCGGCCGCTCACCGTTAGCCGGCGGCAGCGTCGCCAGCGCCAACTCTGCGTTGGGACGCACATCGCTGCCGGATACATTTTGCTGCGACGCTGGCACCATCAGCGCCATCGGCACGACTGAAGACTCGAGCGCGGCGCCGTGCTCGCCCACCAGTTCCTGCGGCAGATCCTTGACTTCGACCGTTTGCCCGGGCGCCATCACGGTGATCCAGTTGCACAGGTTTTCCAGTTGCCGCACATTGCCCTGCAAATCCAGCCCGCTCAGGAAACGCATCGCATGCTCCGACATGCGCTTGGTTTCCACCCCCAGCTGCCTGGCGCTCTGCACCAAAAAGTGGCGCGTCAAAATGGGGATATCTTCGCGCCGCTCCCTCAAACTGGGCAGGCGCAGCCGGATCACGTTCAGGCGGTGATACAAATCCTCGCGGAACAGCCCTTCCTTGACGCGCTGTTCGAGGTTCTGATGGGTCGCCGCAATCACCCGTACATTGGCCTTCATCGGCTGATGACCGCCGACCCGGTAGAAATGGCCATCCGACAGCACCCGCAGCAAGCGCGTCTGCAAATCGAACGGCATGTCGCCGATTTCATCCAGAAACAGCGTGCCGCCTTCGGCCTGCTCGAAACGGCCGCGGCGTGAGGTTTGCGCGCCGGTGAAAGCGCCGCGCTCGTGGCCGAACAGCTCGGATTCCAGCAAATCCTTCGGGATCGCTGCGGTGTTGAGCGCGATGAAAGGCTGCGCTGCGCGCGGGCTATGCTTGTGCAGCGCGCGTGCGACCAGCTCCTTGCCGGTGCCGGATTCGCCGGTGATGAGCACCGTCACATTCGATTGCGACAGGCGCCCGATGGCGCGAAACACGTCCTGCATCGCCGGCGCCTGGCCGAGGATTTCGGGCGTCTCGGTCGCCGCCTGCTCGACGCTGGCCTCGCGCAGGCTTTCCTCCAGTGCGCGGCGGATCAGCTCGACTGCCTTGTCCAGATCGAATGGCTTGGCCAGATATTCGAAGGCACCGCCCTGGAACGCGGCCACTGCGGAATCGAGGTCGGAAAACGCCGTCATGATGATCACCGGCAGGCCCGGATGCCCGGTTTTGACCGCCTGCAGCAGTTCCAGCCCGGAGGTGCCCGGCATCCGGATATCGGACACCAATACCTGGGGCGACTCATGTTGCAATGCGGCCATCGCATCGCGCGCATTGGAAAAACTTTTCGTCACGAGATTTTCACGCGCCAGCGCTTTTTCCAGCACCCAGCGTATCGATTCGTCGTCGTCAACAATCCAGATTGGTTTCATAGTGTCGTTCAGCATCCTGCGTATGTGGCAAGGGCTTTGGTGGAAAGCCCTTGAACCATCGATCGCCGCTCACTCAAGGCAGCGGTATCAATATCCTGAAATCCGTATATCCCGGCCGACTCTCGCATTCAATCACGCCCATGTGCTGCTGCACGAAGGTTTGCGCCAGAGTCAGTCCCAATCCGCTGCCGCCTTCACGTCCCGACACCAGCGGGTAAAAAATGCGGTCGCGAATCTCGGGCGGGATACCCGGTCCGTTATCGATGATATGCAAGTCTAATGCCAGCCGATGACGCACCTTCGCCAGCGTGACCTGGCGCGTGATGCGGGTCTTGATGATCAGCTCGGCGTCACCGCTCTGGATCCGTTCTGCCAGCGCCTTGGCGGCGTTATGCGCGATGTTCAGCACCGCCTGAATCAATTGCTCCTGATCGCCGCGGAACTCCGGAATCGACAAGTCGTAGTCGCGCTTGATATTCAGTCCGCTGGGAAACTCGGCGACGATCAGGCTGCGCACCCGTTCGCAGACCTCGTGGATATTGACATCGCTGACGATATGCGGCCGCCGGTGCGGCGCCAGCAAGCGATCCACCAGCGTCTGCAGGCGGTCGGCCTCCTTGATGATGACCTGGGTATATTCGCGCAACTCCTTGAGCTGGCGCTCAGGCAGCTCCAGCTCCAGCAGTTGTGCCGCGCCGCGGATGCCGCCCAGCGGATTCTTGATTTCATGCGCCAGATTGCGGATCAGCTCCTTGTTGGCCTGGCTCTGGTCAAACATGCGCTCTTCGCGATCGAGCTTGAGTTGCTGCACGTTTTCACGCAATTCGATCAATACCGGCGTCTCGGGGTTATCGAGCGCGGTGACGATGCTGTGCACATGCAAAGGTTCGCGCCCCGCGCGCTGCAGGGCCAGGTCCTGGCGCTTGTCGGCAAACTGATGCGCGACAGCCTGTTCGAACACGGTCATCAGCTCATCCCCGTTGATGAACAAGCTGGTCAGTTTTTGCTGCGACAGCGCCTTCCCGGAACTGTCGAGCAAGTTCTCCGCTGCCGGGTTCACGTAAGTGATGCGCCCCTGCCCATCGAGAATGATGACGGCCGAGGAAAGCAGGTCCAGTCCTGCCAGTGAAGTCAGTGGTGTTTTCACGGAAATCCAAATAATAAAGGCCGCAATGTGCGGCCTGGTTCATGCAGCATCATCGCTCATTTAACATTAGCAATTTCGCGCTTTAATGCTTCGATATTTTTTTCGACCCGATTCAGGTCATCCCTCATGCCGCTGACACGCTCCTGGTATTTGGCATAATTGCGCTCATCGCCACGACGCTCCGGCTCACCGTTGTTGTATTCCTTTCTCAGGTTCGCCATTTTTTGCTCTTCCGACTTCAGTTCATCCAGCAAAATCTGCTTGCGCTCGCCGTCACGCGCCTTTTGCGTACTGCTGTCAACTTTCGGGAACTCCGGTGGCGAGGCAGTGGTTTTTGCCGCAGCGGCGGATGTAGAGGATTTTTTAGCCTGCGCAGGCGCTGGTATGGTCATGATGCCGGGCAAATCGACGCGCTTGCAGCCCTTGGTCGCACCGTTATTCTTGTACTCCTTCTTTCCACTGTCATCGACACACAGGTAAACATCGGATTGTGCCTGCGCGTAAGCAGCCACAACGATTAATACAATCAATCCTGCAAATTGTCTTTTCATGAACTTTTTCTGGAAACCTATTTAGGAGCGCCCCCTAGTTTATGACAAGAATCAGGGCCTGACAAACACCCGTGCCGACATTTTGCAATTGAACCTAGAATCCTCAGTTGGACAGCGCCGAGTGTGCATTTTTCCGGTTTCCTGGCAAGGCGAGACGACGACGCAGACTGCATTCTGCTAGGAGGAGCAACGAAGCCAGGGAGCCGGAAAAGTGTGCAATCGACGCTGTAGCGTTCTCACCCAAATGGTGAACCGTTTAAACATGAAAACCCTTAGCAAAATCAGGCATTTATTGATGCTGTCGAGCGGTCAACTGAGGATTCTAGGTTGAATACAAATTAAAAAAGGCGGGCCAAGCCTAAGCTCTGCCCGCCTTTTCAGAGAAAACAATACGCTTTGCTCTACGCTATCAGCAAGAGTAGTACATATCGAATTCAACCGGATGCGTAACCATGCGCATGCGTTGCACTTCCTGCATCTTCAGTTCCAGGTAAGCATCGATCATGCTGTCGCTGAATACGCCGCCGCGGGTCAGGAACTCGCGGTCTTTGTCCAGCGCTTCCAGCGCTTGCTCGAGGGATGAGCAGACGGTTGGAATCAGTGCATCTTCTTCCGGCGGCAGATGGTACAAGTCTTTGGAAGCTGCTTCACCTGGGTGGATCTTGTTCTGTACGCCGTCCAGACCTGCCATCAGCAAAGCTGCGAAGCACAGGTATGGGTTCGCCAGAGGATCCGGGAAGCGCGCTTCAACGCGACGGCCTTTTGGATTTGCCACGTGCGGGATACGGATCGATGCAGAGCGGTTTTTAGCAGAATATGCCAGTTTGACCGGTGCTTCGTAGCCTGGAACCAGACGCTTGTAGGAGTTGGTGCCTGGGTTGGTGATCGCATTCAGCGCACGGGCGTGCTTGATGATACCGCCGATGTAGTACAGCGCGAAATCGGACAAACCGGCATAGCCGTCGCCAGCAAACAGATTTTTGCCATCTTTCCAGACGGATTGGTGCACGTGCATGCCGGAACCGTTGTCGCCAACGATAGGCTTCGGCATGAAGGTTGCTGTCTTGCCGTAGGTGTGGGCGACGTTCCAGATCACGTATTTCATGTTCTGGGTCCAGTCAGCGCGCTCTACCAGCGTGGAGAACTTGGTGCCGATTTCATTCTGGCCAGCGCCGGCGACTTCGTGGTGATGCACTTCAACCGGAATGCCGAGGGCTTCCAGGATCAGACACATTTCAGAACGCATGTCCTGGAAGCTGTCGACTGGTGGCACTGGGAAATAACCGCCTTTGACGGTCGGACGATGGCCGCTGTTGCCGCCTTCGAGTTTCGCGCCTTTTGACCACGATGCTTCATCGGAGTCAATTTTAACGGAGCAACCGGACATGTCTTCAGTCCAGCGCACGCTGTCGAAAATGAAGAATTCTGGTTCAGGACCGAAGTAGGCGGTGTCGCCCATGCCGGAAGATTTCAGATAGGCTTCAGCGCGCTTGGCGATGGAACGTGGATCACGGTCATAGCCCTTGCCATCGGATGGCTCAATCACGTCGCACTGCATGAACAGTGTGGTTTCTTCCATGAACGGATCGATATTGGCGGTGCTTGGATCCGGCATCAGCAACATGTCGGATGCTTCGATACCTTTCCAGCCGGCAATCGAGGAACCGTCAAACGCATGACCGGACTCGAACTTGTCCATGTCAAAATGCGAAACAGGCACAGTCACGTGCTGTTCTTTACCCTTGGTATCGGCAAAGCGAAAATCAACGAATTTGACTTCGTTGTCTTTCGCCATCTTCAAAACTTCTGCGGCTGTCATTGCCATGCGAAACTCCTTAGAGAGCTAAAAATGGTTCGAATTAGATGTTGAGCCAACTGTGTTCGTACCTGTGTGCATACTTGCCATAAACTGAAGTGCAAAGCGAAGCGCGACCAGAACTCAGCTAACGATGATAGCAGATTCCGTGCCACCAAATACCACTCAGGAAAGACCGAATGTATCGCGATCTTCATCAGAGAGAAAAGCATTGAAAAATGATTGCCCGCAAATGGAACATCCATAAAAACAGACTCACCAAACTTGTGCGTAAATTTCATAAATCACCATTTTGGTGCTCTATTGATGATTATTGATTTTTTTGCTTCAAAACGGTGCGAATCACTTTGCACTATTTTCTGACATCCAATTTTCATCAGGCGCTATAATTTTTTTGACGCGAGCGATCAATTTGAAATCGCCGACCCTTTCAACAGGAGCTGAACATGAATCCTCAAGACATTTTGGAACACGCCCGCCAGCGCGGTACTGAGCATGCCCTCGCCTATGCAGGTGCTGTCACACCGCAGGAAGCCTACGCCTTGCTGCAGGCCGACATCCGGGTCAAGCTGATCGATGTGCGCACCCATGCCGAACGCGATTGGGTTGGCCGTCCAGCGATTGAAGATGGGCAGCAGGCCAGCGTCGAATGGAGTACATATCCCGGCGGCATCCCTAATCCCGATTTTCTGCCGCAGCTTGCGCAGGTCGCAACGAAAGACAGTGTTCTGTTATTCCTGTGCCGTTCCGGCGTACGCTCGCGCCATGCCGCCAAGCTGGCAACGGAACACGGTTATACCGAATGCTTCGATATCCTGGAGGGATTTGAGGGTGACAAAGATGCGCAAGGTCACCGCAAGACGGTCGGTGGCTGGTGCCAGGCAGGTTTGCCCTGGAACGGCGCATAAGGCAATAGACGGCTGAGCCTGTACGACAACATCAGCCGTCGGTTTCTCTGCTCAGATCCATCACCCGTTTTCGCACGAAATTAATGTGACTGCGCAATTCGTACAGTCCCTCGGCAAAGGACAGCGGAATTGAAATCTGATTCACGCTCTCATCGATTTCATTGAGCCGCCGCAGTTGTGTCGCATAGACTTCAGCGCGCTGATCCGGCGGCACATTTTCTATTGCCTGTTCGACCGTACGCAATATTCCGTACCAGCGATACACGCGGGAACGGATGCGCCACACATACAACGGCGGGATGATGCGCGACAGCGGCAGGAACAAAGCGCCCAGTCCGACCACCACCACCCACATGCGCTCGGAAAAATTCGCCAGCCAGAATGGCAAATAACGCTGCATCAGAGGCGGACCATTCTTGTAAAATTTTTCTGCCTCCTGCGCAACCGGGATTTCCGTATAGCCGGGTGTGGGAAACTCGCCTTTTTTATGGAACCAGCCGGCACCGCCATGAATCTCCGCGGCGGCCTGCACGAACAGGTCGATCAGTGCCGGATGCAAATCCTGCCGTGCGACCAGGGTCGCTGTCGGCGCGATCAGATGATAGTCCTTCGAAGGCAAATCGCGTCCCAGATCGACGATACCACGCGGCAAGACCACATGCGACAGGAAGGGAAAGCGCCGGGAATAGGCCTCGGCTTGCGTGAAATCGAACAGTTTGATGCCTGGCGTCTGCAACAACATCTGGATCAACGGCGCATCAGGTGCCGAGCTGAATACGAGGCCATCAATGCTGCCGTCCAGCAGCGCAACGGTAGCGGGCGTATTTTCCAGGCGTCCCAGGATAAGGTCACTATCTTCCACGCCATTGACGGAAAGCAGTTGCTTGAACAAGCGCGGTACACCGCTGCCTTCAGGGCCGACATTGATTTTCAGCCCTTTGAGCTGAGTCAGACGGGCGATGTTCTTTGACTCGCGATAAAACAGCCAGACCGGCTCGGTGAACAGACTGCCCAGCGACAGCAAGCCTTTTCGCTCGGCTTCTGCCTGCTCGGTCGAACCGCTTTGGACGAAGGCGATATCGATTTGCGAGCCGGGGGCTGTCAGCCGCTGCAGATTCTCCTGGGAGCCGAGTGAAGGCTTCAGGGTCGCCTTGATATGCTGCCTTGCAAGCACCTTCGCGTATTTCTTGCCGAACTCTTCATAGGCGCTATTTTCCTGTCCGGTGGAAATGGTGATATGCGAAGGCGGCGATGGATCAACCAGCCAATAGGCGACCCCGCATACCAAACCAATAACCAGGAGAGTCGGACCAGCAGTCACCAGCAAATCACGCAGGGAGAAGCTGGTGAACTTAAGAATGGCCGACATAGCCTGCTTGCGTAGTTTCATCTACCCGCACCTTGCAAAAATCCAGCGGCAATGCACGCTTTCTCAAGCAAGGGTGTAATCGGCTTGCAGTTGATCCAGCCCTGCCAGCAATCGCTCAAAGGCTGCCGCCGTCTGCACCGGTTCCCCCTTCACACCGAGTTCGATATGGCGACGGGTTTGGGCATTACCGAGATTCGGCAAACTGAATACTTTAACCAGTGGAAATATTGCCTCAATTGCTTCCATCAACGGCGTCAGCGTAGCCTCCATGGCTTCGAACACCAGCACGGACTTCTCAAGCCTGCCCACTTGATGGAATAACTGCGCATAACGGGTATCCAATACCGACTCGATCATCGGCCAGGCCATCACCGGGAAACCCGGGACAAAATGGTGATCGGCAATGGAAAATCCCGGAATCTTGTTATACGGATTGGGAATGATGGCGGCGCCTTGCGGAAACTCCCCCATCTTCAATCGTTGCAAATTTTCCGCTGCATCCAGCTCAGCAGGCTTGCCGGCTTCACGGGCAATATCGGCAATGCGCTCCTGAATTTTCGCCTTGGCCTGCGGATGCAGAACCAGTGGCAGACCGAGCGCAGCCGCTGCGGATTGCCGCGTATGGTCATCCGGCGTCGCCCCTATGCCGCCGCAGGAAAACACGATATCGTCGCTGGCAAAGGTTCTCTGCAGCATTGCCGTAATGCGTGCGCGGTCGTCACCGATATATTCGGCCCAGCCTAGCTGCAAACCCCTGGCAGCCAGCAACTCAACCACCTTGGGAAAATGCTGGTCGGCACGTTTTCCGGACAGGATTTCGTCACCGATAATAATGAGTCCGATAGCCATGGCAATCACATCCTTTCGTGATGGGTTACATCAATTGATGTCTTTTAAAGGTGCTGCAGGCACGGCTGTGACAACAGCGCAATTTGCTGCACGGTATTTTGCCAATGCCTCCAGACAATAATACTGGAACCACAAACCGGTGAAGACAAAAACCAGCACATACAGCCAAATTGCGCCAGCAGCCAATAACGGAAAGAAAATGACCGACAGCGCCCCGCCCAGCCACAGTAAGGTCGGCGCGGCCCCCATGGTCCCGGACAGTGCCCCGATCACCAGCAAGGGCCAGCGATGGATACGCAGAATATCCTTGCATTCCTGGGCATCGGCATGCTCCGCCAGCGCATCGTATGCCATCACACGGTAAGTCAGCCAACCCCAAAGCAGCGGCTGAATGATGAACGCCAGTGGTGGAAACAGGCTGAGTGGCAGAGTGAGCAGCCACAGAATGGCAAACACGATAAACGACGATGCTGATATCCACAGGCTCCCCAGCAGGCTCCCCCCCTTACGCGCTTCGATTTCAGGATAATGGCGGCCTGCGACGTGCTTCACAATACTCGGCATGGCGATCAGTCCGATGCACACCAAGGCGGTCAATATCATTAGAGGCAGCAATGCCCACATGGCAATCAGGGGCACAAGCACTGTCTTCATCACCCCCAGACCGAACATGCTCAGTACATTGCCGGAAACCCTGAATACATCGTTAGTAATAAAATAATTTTGCAGGCCATCGATCAAGGGCTGCAGCCCAAGCCACAGGGCGACACCCCATACCGCCACCGACAAGACAAACGGCAACACGGTCAACATCAGCATTTTGAAATGCAATTGTGACAATACAGCACGGCCAAAGGCAATAAGTATGGGGCGCATCAGAGAGTTGCCTTGTTGGAAAATACCAGCATCCGTTTCAGCCCCAGCCACTGCTGGGACCAGAAACCGCGCCCATAATCCCGTCCCTCGCTTTCAGGCGGTGATAACTGGTCACGTACGCCAGTAGCAGCAAATGTTTGGCTAAAAAGCGCAGTCCCGAACAGTATGTCCCATGTCGGAAATAGCACGACGAAATTATGTCTATTAAAGGTGTTCTTACCGTGCATCTCATGGTCAATGCCGATGGCGAGATGCAGGCGGTGATAGCGTGGGGAAACCAGAATACACTTGCCAATCGACCCGAAGTGTATGTGTACATTTGCATGCTGCAAACTTTGCAGCATGCGTGAAACTGAAATCAGCAGCACATATTGCCACGGTTGTACGCCGATGAGCAGTGCAATGGCGGCCATATAGATGTCCCGCAGTAAATCACCATCACTCACATTCTGTTCAAGCTCACCAAATCCAGAACATCAAAGCCCAGCAATAATCCACCATTGCCAGCGCCACTGCAAATGCTGCGACAGCGGCAAACCTTTGCCATGCAGATGCGGCATATTGTCTGCAGATGCCGCCGGCCAGCCAGAGCGACCATAAGTTGGTACCGATCAGCAACAACAAGCGCACATCATTGGCCCAGAAAACCGGCACGCCTTCATTTTTGAGCAAATTGACAGTCAGAGCAGATAAGCCGAGGAACACGCCGCAACCGGCCAATGGAATCAGCGCCTGGCTCAAGTGATAGAAACGTTGCTTCTGCCACGGGCCGAGCAAGCGACTCGCCAGACCGACAGCTAATGTCAGGCCGCAGCCCATCAACAGCCCCATGCCAAGAATATATGCCACCAGCAATCCGCCATCGAGCCAGGAAAACACATCTCGCAGAGTTGGATAATTCGTCAACACCCACCAGGGCGCATTTTCTGCAAAAGGCCACATGATGTTGCGCTCGATCAGCCATTCAGCGATCAGCTGTTTAACCACGATGAAATGCGGATTGACCGTCCACTGGAATGCACCAATCGCAATGCCGAGCAAGCCGCACATGATCAGCGTGGTCTGCCATCCTGTCGCCAGATGCCCGCCCAGCTTGATCACTTCATGGTTCGGTGAACGGGCACTAAGGGCAATCGCATCGCGGTGACCGCTGCAACGGCCGCACATGTGGCAGTCGCTGTTCCCCTCCATCTGACGCATCGCAACCAGTGGTGCACAGTTGACCGGCTGGATACGGATCGTATTGTTATACGAACCTCGCCACGCAGCGGCATCCACCTTGTAATGCATCGGCGCCAGCTTGCTGAGCAAGCTAAATACGCCATTGACCGGACACAGATATTTGCACCAGACCCGCTTTTCGCGACCATACAAATAGCCAACCACAATGGCCGCCACCGTCGAACCGCCGAGCACCAGCAAGACTGCCTTGGGATATTGGTAAACGCTGACCATTTGCCCGTACAGCGTCGTCATGCTGAAAGCCACGAAAGGCCAGCCGCCCCAGCGCATCCAGCGCGGGATGGCACGGTTGCGACCTTTGCTGCTAGCCCATTCAGACAATGCCCCCTCAGGGCACAATACGCCGCACCAGACACGACCGAGCAGCACCATGCTGATCAGCACGAAAGGCCACCAGATACCCCAGAACACGAACTGGGCAAAAATCGTCAGGTTATTCAATACACGTGAGGTCTCGGTTGGCAACGGCAGCAATGCCGGCACGATCAACAATGCACTGTAGAACAGCACCACCACCCATTGCAAACGTCGTATCAGGCTGCCATGACGTTGCAGCCAATTCCCTAGCGGGGCCAGCGATAGCGCAGTCATGCCGGCATCGACCCTGCGCTTGACTTACGGCCCGGACGCATCATCAATCGGATCGTCAGCCAATAGCCGACGAAGACGATCAGACTCATCAAAGCCGGACGAGCACGGTAACCAGTGAACGAAGAAATGACACTACCGAAAACGGAGCCATCGTCGAGCAACATGGAGGTATCCCATATTTGCGATTTGATGGTTGGCAACAATTGCACGTCCATCAATTTTTCAGCGCCACCCATGAGCAGGGAACAAGCCAGCAGCAGCAGCAGGATTTCCGTAACCTTGAAAAACAAGCGCCAGGAAATAAGCTTGCCGCCCAGTTGCAACAGGGCAAACGTAGCGCCGGCCAGTACCACACCCAAAGCAAGTGCCAGCCAGAACTGGCCGGAAGCAAAACCATTGCTACCCATTGCCAGACTGGACAGGAATACTACCGTCTCGCTGCCCTCACGCGCCACGGCAATTGCCGCCAGAGAAAACACGCCCCACCAGTTTTGGTTTTTTGTGCTTTGACTCAGCGAGCTCTCCATATCCTGCTTCAGACGCCGTCCATGACGTCGCATCCAGAACACCATCTGGACGATCAATACCGCCGCGACGAGCAACATTCCTGCCATGAAATACTCATGCCCCTCATCCGACAGCACGCCATTTAACGCGTCGATGCCCAAACCCAGCAGGAAAGCGCCACCCAGTCCGGCCAACACACCGCCCCACAGGTATTTCAGGCCGCGCTGCGCGGCAGGATGATGCGACAGCCACGCATACAGGATGCCAACGACCAGCATGGCCTCGACGGTTTCCCGCCACATCACGAACAGGATTTGGGTGAAATTTTGCATGATTTGTCCAAGAGCTTTTATAGCAAAGCAAGATTACTTCGCGACGATACTGCCTTGACCCACGTTGACATGGAAATCGTCGAAATACTTGTATTCACCGGCATCCAGCGGATAAATCACGACAAAGGATGAGCCGCCCGGGCTGAGAGCCTTTTCCTTGCGCAACTGCTTGCTCTCGAATTCGATGGCTTCCGTGCCCTGATTATAAATTTCCAGCTTGAACTTCTTACCCGCAGGCACCTGCAATGTCTTCGGCGTAAACACGCCGTTATTGCACATTAACTTGAATGTAGGCAAGTCCTCCGCAGCCAAGGCCGCCCCTGTCAGCAGCAAGGCCGCACAAAAAACACTCAACCTATTGAACATCATTCACCTCTGAACTTTAACGGGTCGGCAATGCCGACCGGGTCTTTACCAGTACCCCCCACAAAATGCCGCAATCGGTTCAATGGCGAACGGGATGCACAGCAAGGCATAGAGAGGCCTGTCGATCAATATCCGCCTTTTTTACCGGTACCGGCAAAGGTGAAATCATAATTCAGGTCAAATTGCTTGAACCACGGCGCAACACCGGTTTCCTTATCTACGTGACGACCGAAATGTGCATGAGTATTGGCCGATGGTGGCAATACGGTGAGTTTCAGCTTGTACTTGCCGGGACCGGACAGTTTCACGTTATCGCCATAATGTGGACCATCGCTGGCCTGCATCGGCATCATGTCGCCTGCAAGTTTGAAAGTGCTGCCGACTTTAAGCAGTTCATATTTCACCACCAGATAAGGTACCCAGTCGCCTTGCGCAAAGGCGTTCGGGTTGTCCTTGACTGCGTGGATATCGGCTTCAAGGTGGATGTCGGTGGCCTCCACTTTGCCCATCATGCCTTCCGGTTCCATCTTGATCGGCTGTAAATAGACCGCACCAATCTCCATGCCATTCACGATCTGATGTTTGCCGATCGGCGTTTCTGCAGCAAATGACGCACCACATGTGATTGCGAAGCCAGCGATGAGAACGGTATTGAGCATTTTTTTCATGATGAAAAGCACCTTCTTTACATTGAGAATGTCCACATATTATCACGCAAATGATAACCATTATCATTTGTATTCATATTTTTATGGAATTTCTCTCTGCAAAGGAGTTACATCGCTCTTTATCGGCAGAAAAAGTCATTTCGCACTTAAGGCCAAAAACAGCATTTTCGTCTACAATCTCGCCAGTTTATGAGCCAATTTCAAAGGAAAAAACATGACCACCACCATGACCGCGTCTGGGCTGCAATATGAGGAAATCACTATCGGCACCGGCGATGAAGCCAAAGCTGGCGCTTATGTGAGCGTTCACTACACAGGCTGGTTGCAAAATGCCGATGGCAGCGCAGGAAGCAAATTCGACTCCAGCAAAGACCGCAATGAGCCATTTCAATTCCCCTTGGGCGCAGGTCATGTGATCAAGGGATGGGATGAAGGCGTTCAGGGAATGAAGATCGGCGGCGCACGCAAACTCATTATTCCTGCTGCCCTGGGCTATGGTGCACGCGGTGCTGGCGGTGTCATTCCACCACATGCCACCCTGATTTTTGAAGTTGAATTGTTAGGCGTATAAATAATATGCTTGAAAGAACTGCATGAAACTATGTCCCCTTGCTGTTCTCCTCAGCGCAACTCTGCTCAACAGCGGCTGCGCTGTCGTGTCGGTAGCAAGTTCGGCTGTGTCGGTTGCCGGAACCGCGGTTAGTGTCGGCGTGACGGCAGGGTCGGCCGCCGTCAGCGTTGCTGGCACCGTCGTGAAAGGTGCGGTCAACGCCGGATCTGCAATCGCGGAAACTGCTACTGATTAAGCCGTCAATTCAACGTACGTGCTTTCAGACAACAAAAAACCCGCATGGCCGCATGCGGGTTTTTTTATTACTTGATGGCTTAACCCTTCAATTCCGTGATCAGGTCAACATATTGTTGCATGCCATCGTGCTGCGATGTCCCTTTCAATGCATCCCAGGCATCCCACTTGGCACGACCGATCATATCGGTAAATCCAGGGCGATCCCCTTGCACATCGCCGGCGCTGGCTTGTTTGTATAGCGCGTAAATTTTCAGCAGCGTCATATTATCGGGACGTTCAGGCAGATTCTTGGAATCGGCAAGGGCTAGTTCAAATTGGGCTTGCAGGCTCATCAGGTGCTCCGGTTTTCACAAGTATGGGAAAAATATCGCGACAACCATAGCATGTAAAAAAATGCCTCACCAAGCAAACCTATAGAGGAAATACTCTGTATTCAAGCAAAAAACATGGCCATCTGCAGACATCAGGCAGGCTTGTCGAATGTTTTTTTGATATTACGTCCGACTTTTTCTTGGCTCACAGGGGGGAGATCCCATGAGCATGAAGTAGCGAATGACGTCCCTGTGTACCTGCATCGTTTTCTGGGCAACATTCAATGTGAGTTCATGTGCCTGGATGATGCCGATGTCGACCATCGTCTTATCCGCTTACCTGGCTCAAAAGATTGGGTGGCTGCCCGCCGCTCAATGCTGCAATCAGATTATCGGCGGCACAATACGCCATCGCCCGGCGCGTCGGCTCGGATGCGCTGGCGATATGTGGTGTCAGCACCACATTCGTCAGTGACAAAAAATCAGGATGGAAGCACGGTTCATTTTCGAACACATCCAGACCGGCCGCTGCGAGCCGTTTTGCGCGCAGGGCTGCTATCAACGCCAGATCATCGACGATGCCGCCGCGCGCAATATTGACCAGCGTGGCGCTCGGCTTCATCCATGCGAGTTCTGCGGCACCGATGGTGTGATGCGTTTGCTGCGAATACGGCAATACCAGAATGACGTGATCGGCACGGCGCAACAGGTCTTCTTTTTCGACGAACATTGCATTGTTTGCGTAAGCTTCCTTGTCGGCACTCAAGCGTGATCGGTTGTGATACAGCACCTGCATATCGAAACCCATCGAGCGCCGTGCAATCGCCTGGCCGATGCGTCCCATGCCGATGATACCCAGCGTAGAGCCATGCAGATCCGCCCCCAGAAAAGTATCGTAACGCCACTTCTGCCACAGCCCCGCACGCAACCAATGCTCCGACTCGGTCACGCGGCGCGCGGTTGCCATCAACAAGGCCCAGGCGAAATCAGCGGTGGTTTCGTTCAGCACATCCGGCGTATTGGTCACCATGATGCCGGCATGGGTGGCGGCATCCAGATCGATATTGTTGTAGCCGACCGCCATATTGCAAATGGCTTTCAGTTGCGGATTTTGCGCGATGATCGCCGCCGAAATGCGCTCGCTGGGCGTGGTGAATATGCCCTGCTTGTCGCGGATTTTCCCAGCGAGTTCAGCCTCGGTAAAGATGCGATCGTCCTGATTGGATTCGACCTCAAAATAATGCGCCAGATGCTCGATCACATCCGGAAATACCGCACGCGTAACCAGGATTCTAGGTTTCAACATTGTCACCTCAACGGAAGAATATAAATGTCATCAGAATAAACAGCGGCACCAACACCGCACAGGACCATGCCATATAGCCAAAGAAAGACGGCATCTTGATGCCACGCTCTTCCGCGATCGCTTTGACCATCATGTTTGGTGCATTGCCGATATAGCTGTTGGCGCCCATGAATACCGAACCGCATGAAATTGCTGCCAGGGTAGCGGCAAACTTGCCCATCAATAAGGGCGCATCGCCGCCTGCGGTATTGAAAAACACCAGATACGTCGGCGCATTGTCGAGAAAGGACGACAGAATGCCGCTGGCCCAAAAATACATCGCGTTGACAGGCTGGCCACCGGGGTCGGTCACGGCCCGGATAATCAACGAAAATGCACCAAACTCCCCGGCGCGCAACATCGCAATCACAGGGATGATCGTGATGAAGATGCCGGCAAACAGCTTGGCAACTTCCTGAATCGGCCCCCACGAGAACTCATTGCCGCTCCGCGCCAGTTTCGGCGTAAGTCCCAGTGACAAAAAAGTCACCGCGATCAAACCGGCATCACGCACCACGTTTTGCAAATCCAGATCCATGCCCAGTACCGGCACTATGATGCCGGACTTCCAGATACCGCTCATCAGCACCAGGCCGATAATGATTGCCAGCAACAGAAAATTGATCTTGCCGTCAATCGCAAGCGGTGCATCCGGACTCGGATCAGTTGCAGGAATGATATCCCCTTCCCTGTTCGAATAATAATGATGGTCCAGCAGGTAAAAAATGATCAGCAAGGCGCTGCAGAGAAACAGGGTTTCTGGCCAGATATGTCTGGCGGTCCAGAAAAAATCGATCCCCTTCAAGAATCCCAGGAATAAAGGCGGATCCCCCAAGGGCGTCAGCGAGCCGCCCGCATTGGCCACCAGAAAAATGAAAAATACGATGATATGCACCGCATGCTTCCGGCTGTCATTGGCGCGAATCAATGGACGGATCATCAGCATTGACGCACCGGTGGTTCCCATGACGCTGGCCAGCAAAGTACCCAGAAGCAATAATCCGGTATTGAGCGCCGGCGTGCCATGCAAATTGCCACGCACACAGATTCCGCCCGCGACGACAAACAGGGAGGTGATGAGGATAATGAACGGCAAGTACTCGGCGGAAAATGCGTGAAGCGCACCGTTGATCGCGGTCCCGGCACCGAAATACAGAGCGCAGGGCAATAAAAATGCCAGTGACCAGGCAACCGTCACCTTGCCAAAATGATGGTGCCAGAAAAATGGCGTAAGCAGGGGCAGCAAGGCAATCGACAACAGCAATCCGGCAAACGGGATGCCCCACCACGCGAGCAACTGACTACCGTCCAGTTCGGATGCATAAGAAATGGCGGGGACCAGCCCCGCCAAAGCAACTAGAATTTTGGTAAGCAATGCCTGTCTCCATGATTTTTTTGTTTGCCGCGTATTTTAGCGCGAGCCAGATTGGCACCGAGACAGAAATTGCTTACCCTGTTGCCGCTTACCTCAACAGGGTAAGGACATCAGGCATCGCGCACAATCAGCACATGCACCCGATATGGGCCGTGCGCGCCCAGCACTATCGTCTGCTCGATGTCGCCGGTGCGCGATGGTCCGGAAATAAAGTTGGTGGCCCGCGGCAACTCGCCATGTTCGCTGCGAACCAGCGCAAATGCATCCTCCATCGCCGCCACAATACGCGATGCGGGCAAAATGGCGATATGCGTTTCCGGCAACAAGCTGGCTGAGGCAAAGGTATCGGGACTGGACAGCAGCAGCAAGGAGCCGGTTTCCGCTACCGCACAGAATGCGCCGGTAATACCGACCAGATCTTCATTCTTCGGGACACGGAATTCGACCGCGATACCGGCACCGGACCATCCCAACTCCGACAATGTATTCCAGGCAATCGCCTTCTTTGCTATGCCCAGTTCATCCAGATACTGTGCAACTGCAGCGGGCGCCTCGTTCAACGATCCGATGTCCGCCACGGTATCGGACATGCGCAACGCCTGCTCCTTGAAGTGCTGGATCATGTCCGGCCCGATAGCAGGACGCGGACCCGACGGATGGCGGCGCAGATACTCTTGCACAGCATCAAGTTCGCCCTGAGTAGGTTCGGCAGACCGTTGCTGTGCTTTGCGAATACGGCTAAAAATGGCTTGTCGTGCGGCAGAAGTGTCCATGATGACCTCTTGATTAGAACTGAAAGTTTAGCTGAATCAGTCACCAGGCACGGCTGTTTGAAGGTGATTTAATTTCAAACAGCGCGCGCAAATAATTCATGTGCGTTTTACCATGCGCTTTGTTATGCCATGCCGGTTAAATATACTCGCCCCTGTATATTTACCATGCCCAATGAAATCCAGCGGGAACCCATGGTTTTTCCATGATACTCCCGCAATACCATCAAATAAATGGGAGGGATCGGTGAAGGCTATGCGACGCATGCCGCTGCGGGCGGGGTCTTCAGCGCCGAACTGCAGGCAACGGCAAGCCACCCCGCATTCCTCTGCAACCGTCGGACAGGATCACCTCCGGCATCCCCGCATCATGCGACATAAAACAGTACCGCAAAATAATGACATGCACTGCCGCCCAGCACGAACAGGTGCCACACCCCATGCCCGTGCCTTAGCTTCTCGTCAGTCGCATAAAAAATGATGCCTACCGTATAGAACAGTCCGCCTGCCGCCAGCCAGATGAATCCATCCCAGCTCAATGCAGAAATCAGAGGGGAAATCGCGATCACCGCCAGCCATCCCATCAGGATATAGATCACCAGCGACAAGATCCGCGCGCCCTTGGCCAGCCAGATTTCCTGCACAATGCCCAGCAATGCCAAGCCCCACACCGCGCCAAATAAAGACCAGCCCCAGGCACCGCGCAGCGATACCAGGGTAAACGGCGTATAGCTGCCAGCAATCAAGAGATAAATCGCGCAATGATCGAACTTGCGCAGCACATCCTTGGCGCGTCCCCGGACGCTGTGATAAAGCGCGGAGGTGACATACAAGGTGATCAGCATCGCACCATAAACACTGAAGCTGACAATTTTCCAGGGATCGCCCAGACGCACTGCAAACATGATCAGTACAACGCTGCCGACGGCCGCCAGCGCAGCGCCCAGCAAATGGCTGATACTATTGAATTTCTCACCGTGATACATGATTGATCACCTTTTCATTCCTGCTTATCAATGCACAGGCTCCCGGCAAAGTGTACGCTTGCTGAAAAAAATGGTTCCGCACAGGCAGCAACCGGGCCGGGAACTACCTGATGCGGAGCGCAAAGCCCACCCAATGACTGAAAGAGGAAAAACAAAAGCTGCGTGCAACCTTGATCGAGTCATGCCCAGAATAGGCTTGCTTCTTGAAACCACTGTCTGCCCGGGCTATTTTGGCAGGCATCCGGAATGTCGAAAAATGCGATGATGCGCCGGTTTGACGCCTTAAATATATATTTTTGGCCTTTCCTTGACATAGATAAACACGCCAAAAACGAATACAAGGCAGAATGACAGACCTGATAACCATAAAGCACAGCATTTGCTTATAGGTATTCGATCTAAGAGAGGTTTGTAGTAAAAGCCTAATTACCTTAAAATACAAGGCTTTACAGTGGATTGATTGGTTTCGGATAGTCAATCGCGCTGCGCCAAGTTCCACGAATTTCAGAAAAATTACAGATAGGACTGTTATGACCCACGTTGTGACCGAATCCTGCATCCGCTGCCGCTATACGGATTGTGTGGATGTGTGCCCGGTAGATTGCTTCCGCGCTGGCCCGAATTTCCTTACGATTGACCCCGATGAATGCATCGATTGCGCGGTATGCGTGGCCGAATGCCCGGTCAATGCGATTTATGCCGAAGAAGATGTGCCGGCCGACCAGCAGCAATACATCAAGCTGAATGTTGATCTGGCACGACACTGGCCTTCCATCACCAAAACCGTCAGCCCCTTGGCCGACGCGGATGAATGGAAAGACGTCAAGGATAAACTGCAGTATCTCGAACGCTAAGCGCGTTCATACTCTGGTGTGCCCCGTTGGTACACCTTGTTCACGCCGTTTCCGATTTTGCCAGAATGCGCAATCGGGTTCTGTCAGGCTATATATGCGGCGTGTTTTTGGACAATTGAAATGAAACAGGAATTAGATAGTCGTATGGAAACCAGTACCGGCCTTGATGCCTCGACCTCCGTCCCGAACAACGCCACTGCCAACAAAACACCGATCGAAGCCGATGCGGTGATTGTTGGTGCAGGCCCGGTCGGTCTATTTCAGGTATTCGAACTGGGCCTGCTGGAAATCAAGGCACATGTAATCGATTCACTGCCGAACGTGGGCGGGCAATGCGTTGAACTGTACCCTGACAAGCCGATTTACGACATTCCGGCGGTACCGGTGTGCACCGGCCAGGAACTGACCGACAACCTGCTCAAGCAGATTGAACCGTTCGAGCCGACTTTCCACCTGGGCCAGGAAGTGACCGTGGTCGAAAGACGTGAAGACGGCCGTTTCAATCTTGAAACATCGACCGGCACCCGCTTCATCACCAAGACCATCTTCATCGCTGCCGGCGTCGGCTCATTCCAGCCGCGTACCCTGAAAGTCGACGGTATCGAGCAATTCGACGGCAAGCAACTGTTCTATCGCGTCAAGGATCCGGTCCAGTTCCACGGCAAGAACCTGGTCATTTGCGGCGGCGGCGACTCCGCGCTGGACTGGGCGCTGAACCTGGTCGGCAAGGCCGAATCCGTGGTCCTGATTCATCGCCGCGAAGACTTCCGTGCGGCGCCAGCTTCGGTCGCGAAGATGAAGGAATTGTGCGACAACTACGAGATGCAGTTTGTGGTCGGCCAAGTCACCGGCATGGAAACCAAGGACGACAAGCTGTCGGAAATCAAGGTCACCGGTGCCGATGGCGTCACACGCCGCATGCCGCTGGACGATCTGCTGGTGTTCTTCGGCCTGTCGCCAAAACTGGGCCCGATCGCCGAGTGGAGCCTGGAGATCGAGCGCAAGCAGCTCAAGGTGATGAACACGGAAAAGTTCGAGACCAACATCCCGGGCATTTTCGCGGTGGGCGACATCAACACCTATCCGGGTAAGAAAAAACTCATCCTGTCCGGCTTCCATGAAGCTGCTCTGGCTGCGTTCGGCGCTGCGCCGTACATCTTCCCCGATAAGAAAATCCACATGCAGTACACGACGACGTCGCCGAAACTGCACAAGATTCTCGGCGTGGAAAGCCCGGTCTTCGACTAAACGTCGTTTTTAAATACTTGTATTAGGCATGACTGCGGCGCAAAGACTCTTTGCGCCGCAGTCACATCAGCCCTGCATTCCGCATAATCATCGCCCGAGTGCGATCCAGCAGCGAAAAATATACCCCCCACTGTATTAATTTCAAGCCAATAAAGATAAGCGGGAGATGGCATATTTTGCATGATACTCCCCGTATTTTCATCAATACCAAGGGTCTGTCGCATCCTCGTCCGCTCAATTATTCACTCTGACTGCGCTGCATGCACAACTTGCGCGCCCGCCAACAACAGCAAGGCGGCAGGCAGTTACTGAAAAGGAGAGTGACTCACTGAAGGACATCACTGTCAATCAGTACAGAGCCGGGCAAAGAGAATATCTGGATGTCGGCGCGATGACAGATGATGCAGCTTGTGCGATAAAAACTGGGACAGCACAGGACACTGGCAACAAGGAAACTATTTACCTTAGCCGACAAATAAAGGCAGGACGATCACTGCCCAGGTCGCGAGTGCGAAGAGAAATGCCAGGAACACGGCGGCACTGCCGAAGTCCTTGGCATTTTTAGATAAGGGATTGCGCTCCAGCGAGACGCGATCGACGACTGCCTCGATGGCAGAATTGAGCAGTTCGATGATCAGCACCAGCAGCATGACACCGATTAACAACAATTTTTCCAGCGCCGCAAGCGGCAAAAACAACGCGATGATCGATGCCGGAACGAATAATGTTATTTCCTGACGGAATGCATGCTCGTTCTTCCAGGCCGATTTGAAACCGGCCATCGAATAGAAAAAAGCGGCGAAAATACGTTTCGCGCCGCTTTTGCTTTTGAATTCGCTGATGGGTTGTTGTTGCTCTGTCATTCCGTTTTGAAATTCATTTTCGTTGCTTGTATAGTTCGCGGAAAGTTTTTCCGGAGGGCGCCGGCATCTCGCGGTAGTCAGTCCAACCGCCGACAAATGGCAGTTTGGAAATTGACCTCTTGCTTCCGCCCATGAGTCGCATCACACGCACGCCAATCTGCGTCGCCACCCGGTATAAAGCCGGCCGTTTGGCAAAATATGCCCACATCCGCAAGCTCAGGCGCTCCGACTCGGGACGCAAGCCGGTTTCAAACTGCTTTTCGCGTAATTTCCGCATTAAATCCGGAAGCGGAATTTTAACAGGACAAACGATATCGCACACCCCGCACAGCGTCGAAGCCTGCGGTAAATCGAGTGCATTTTCGATGCCGACATACGATGGGGTCAGCACGCTGCCCATCGGTCCCGGGTAGACCCAGCCATAGCTGTGACCGCCGATCTTCTGATACACCGGACAATGGTTCATGCAGGCGCCGCAGCGGATGCAACGTAACATTTCCTGGAATTCGCTGCCGATCAGTCCCGAACGGCCGCCGTCCACCAGCACGAAATACATATGTTCCGGGCCGTCCTGCTCGCCCTCGGCACGCGGGCCGGTCAACAGGGAAAAATAATTTGAAATAGACTGCCCGGTCGCGGAACGCGGCAACAGGCGCATCACGGTTGCCAGATCTTCCAGCGTGGGCAGCACCTTCTCGATGCCGGTCACCACCACATGCACCTTGGGCGGCAGAATGGTGCACATGCCCTCGTTACCCTCATTGGTGACGATCGCCACAGAACCGGTCTCGGCAATGACGAAATTGCCGCCGGTAATGCCCATGTCTGCCGACAGGAATTGGGGCCGCAGAATTTCACGTGCCTCGCGGGTCATTGCCGGGATGTCGGTCAGGCGTGGCCTGTGGTGGACGCGTGCAAACAGGTCGGAAATTTCTTCCTTGTCCTTGTGGACCACCGGCGCGATGATGTGCGACGGCGCCTCGTTGCCGTTGATCTGCAGGATGTACTCACCGAGGTCGGTCTCAATCGGCTGAATGCCAGCGGCTTCCAGCGCCTGATTCAATGCCATCTCTTCCGACACCATCGATTTTGACTTGATGGCTTTTTTGACCTTGTGCTTCAACCCGATTTCAACCACCAGACGCGAAGCATCTTCAGCGCTTTCAGCATACAGCACGGTGGCCCCGCGCCGAGTCGCTTCTTTCTCAAACGTGTCCAGCCAGACATCGAGGTTCTCGATGGCGCGCATGCGCTTTTCGATCGCAGCATCACGCGTGCCCTCGAAGTCATCCAGCTCCAGAATGGCGGAAGCGCGACCGGTGACAAATTTGGTCGAGAGTTTTTTCAAGTTGTTCTGCAGGCGCTGGTCAGCCAGGCGCTGTCCGGCGCGGGCTTTGAAATGCATCGATTGCATTTGCATTATGCGTCTCCTGCCAATACTTGCGCGACATGCAGCACGCGTGTCTTGTCGTCACCCATGCGACGCAGACGCCCTTCGATATTCAGCATGCAACCCAGATCCCCGAGCACCACCGCATCAGCGCCGGAATCATGGATATTTGCACATTTTTCATCAACGATCGCACTCGAAATATTGCCGTACTTAATCGAAAAAGTACCGCCAAAACCGCAGCAGGTACCGCTGTCCTTCATCTCGGTCAGTTGCACACCCGGAACCTTGCCCAGCAAACTGCGCGGTTGCGCCTGGACGCCCAGTTCATTCCGGCCACAGCATGAGTCATGGTAAGTAATATTGCCCTTGAACGAGGAAGGCAAGGCCTCGAGCTTTACCACATTTTGCAAAAAATCGGTCAGCTCATAGATGCGCGGCTCCAGATGCTGCAGCCGTGCACGCAAATCAGGATCCTGTGAAAACAAGTCGGAATAATGCACCTTGATCATTCCCCCGCAGGAGCCGGAAGGGATCACTACATAGTCAAAAGACTCAAATTCATTGAGAAATTTTTCAGCCAGGTCACGCGCTGACTTACGGTCCCCGGAGTTATAGCCGGGCTGGCCGCAACAAGTTTGCAGTTCCGGCACAACCACCTCGCACCCAGCGAGTTCCAGCAACTTCAATGTGGAAAAACCGATTTCAGGCCGCATCATATCAACCAGGCAGGTGACAAATAATCCAACGCGCATTTGGGTGCTCCAGTGATGTTTTAGTGTTTGTATTATGACGCGGCATTACAGAAAAACCATGTTTGTACCTGATGAAATAATTTGATCCAATATGGCTGAATTTATTCGCGTATCTTTTTGTTTTTTTCACAATGTGGTATAAAGACATATTGCGATGCACCAACCACAATATGAAAAGTGAATTCACTCCAGAAACAAATAACACATCGATTCAGGTTATCGAGCGCATGGTATCCCTGCTGGATGCACTGGCGCACTACCCCGATCCGGTCAGCCTTAAAGAACTCTCCAAAGTGACGGGACTGCACCCATCGACTGCACATCGAATCCTGAACGACATGGTGATCACACGCTTTGTCGATCGCGCCGATCCCGGTTCCTACCGTTTGGGCATGCGCCTGCTGGAACTGGGCAATATCGTCAAAAGTCGTTTGAACGTAAGAGAAGCCGCACTGGACTTCATGCGCACACTGCATAGGAAGACACAGCAAACCATCAACCTGTCGGTACGACAAGGCGATGAAATCGTCTATATCGACCGCGCCTTCTCGGAACGCTCGGGCATGCAGGTGGTGCGCGCGATTGGTGGCCGCGGGCCACTGCACTTGACATCGACTGGCAAATTGTTCCTGTCCGTCGACGATCCAAAGGCGGTTCGTGCGTATGCTACCCGTACCGGATTAGCGGGGCACAACAAGAATTCGATTACAGACCTCGGACAACTGGAACGGGAACTGAGCCTGGTACGTGCCCGTGGTTATGCACGCGATAATGAAGAACTGGAATTGGGCGTGCGCTGTATGGCAGCCGGCATACGCGATGACTCGGGCCGCTTGATTGCAGGCCTGTCGATTTCTGCGCCAGCAGATCGCTTGCAAGATGAATGGCTTGAGGATCTGATCAATACGGCCAACCAGATTTCGGCAACGATAGGCTATGTCGCCCCCGACAATCAGGATTCATAAGAACATTTTTTTCCAGAGTATCCATTAAAAGCCATATGTTGCCGTTTGAAAATTTCGGCATATATTTTTATACCCCGCCGAGTATAAACTCATGGCAGCGCCTGACAGTGGACATGACAAGGACATTAAAAAGGCGAACCTAAGTTCGCCTTTTTAATACAAACACAACGCTCAGCTTTTTTGGGCCACGACGTGAGCGCCTGGAATCGGTTGTTGCGTTGTTTCCAGCCACTTGCGGATGCGACTCGCATCCCCCAGACGCGACTGCTTGCCCTTGGAATCCAAAAATACCATAACCACCGGACGCCCTTCGATCCTGGCCTGCATCACAAGACAGCGCCCAGCTTCCGAGATATAGCCGGTTTTTTGCAAACCGATCTCCCAGTCAGGACTAGCCACCAACCGATTCGACGTTGAGTACTGCAATGCCTGATGACCGCCAGGTTCAACCACATATTTTGCGTCGGTAGAATATTGGCGAATCAGCGGGTATTGATACGCTGCATTCACCAGTTTAGCCAAGTCACGCGCGCTGGCGACGTTCAGGCTCGACAAACCGTTCGAATCGACATAGTGCGTATCAGTCATTCCCAAGGTCCTGGCTTTCTCGTTCATATGCTTGACGAATGCCGGCAAACCACCGGGATAACTGCGGCCAAGCGCCGATGCTGCCCGATTTTCCGAACTCATTAAAGCAATATGCAACATATCGGAACGCGACAGTTGCGCCCCGACCCGTAGACGCGAATGACTGTTCTTTATACGATCGACATCCTCGGCCGTCACTTCCAATACTTCATTCATATCCTGACGCGCATCCAGCACGACCAGGCTGGTCATCAATTTTGTAATGGAAGCTATCGGCAATGAAACCCGTGAATTCTTCTCAAACAAAACTTGAGAAGTGGTCTGATCCATCACAAATGCGACGCTCGACTTCAGATCCAGTGGGTCTTGCGTTTGATGCAGGCCCGCCATGTCACCAACCGTCGGTTTTTCAGGAACAACAGGTGCTGCTGCCAAAGCTTTTTTAACTCGAATATGATTGGCAGCAAGGGGCAATGCCACTTTTGATGTTTTCTTGGCGGCCGCAGCTTTTTTTACGACTATTGCTTTTTTTGCTAACGTGGTTTTCTTGCCTTTTGTCGTCTTTTTGGCAATGGTTTTTTTACCGTGTACCGATGCTGTCGAAGATTCTTTTGCCTGCGCTGCGGGAGTAGAAAAAACGACAAATAGTACGGAAATTAGTGCAGCTAGCGCAGACTTTTTCATCAGCGACTCCCCTTTGATACAAACATTTTAATTAACTTTCAGTTTAGCAAAATAGAAAAAAATCACAAGAAAATTAAGCAGTTAGAATGTTTACTTGAACAATTTTCTTTGCTTAATTAACAAAAATAATCCTGCATGATTTAAAGCGAGTGCCATTGTACAACTCGCATCTAATGACTGGAAGTTCAATCCAGATATCGAACGAAACCATCAACCGTTTCACGCTCAGTCTGCAATGTATTTTCAACCTTGGATTGATCAGCATAGCCAAGCGCCATGCCACAGACCAGCATTTCATTATCTGGCAATTGCAATACATCCCGAATGATTTGATGAAATTGTGTAAATGCTGCTTGAGGGCAGGTATCGAGTCCACGACCACGAGCAGCAATCATGATATTTTGCAGGAACATACCGTAGTCCAGCCAGGAACCTTTTTCCATGGAACGGTCTATGGTAAACATCAGTCCGACAGGTGCGTCGAAAAAAAGGTAATTACGAGCATGTTGCGCATGCATTCCCGCTTTATTGTCCCTCTTGAGGTTCAATAAAGCATACAAATCCCAGCCCACCTTGCGGCGGCGGTCAATGTAGGGCGACGTCCACTGAACTGGATAGTAATGATATTCCTCAGTATGCTGTTGAGCGAGTGCAAGGTCATTAAACACCTTCAGAATTTCTGATGACAATTTATCCTTCGTCGCACCGGTCAACACATACACTTTCCAGGGCTGGGTATTTGTTCCTGACGGTGCCCTCGCTGCAACCTCAAGGATACGAGCTATTTCCTCCCGTTCTACGGTTTGTGGCAGGAAAGCACGGATGGATCGGCGTGAAGTGATTGCGGTATCAACGATGTCTTGCATATTTGTCTCTATCATGTTTTTAAATAATTAAATAAAACGAAACACTGAAATTTCAGTGATGTTTTGTAATTGAATGGACACATCCTCTCAGAAGCGGAATCGAAGTGCCAAAGTCGAGATACTGATCAAGCACATACAAAAGGAGGCATTCGAAATGAAGATTACGACAATTAACATTGATTTGGCAAAAAACATTATTCAAATCCACAGGCTAGATGCATAGGGCAACACCGTACTGAGGAAGCAGCTCAGGCGCAATTAGGTAACACCGTTCTTCGTCGAACTGGAACCATGCCTGATCGGCATGGAAGCATGCGGCAGCGCACACAACTACGGCAAGGAAACAATGCTCGACACTTAACCAACCTCGGGCCATTCCTGACTTCATTGATGCATAGCTTGAGAACAGAAGAGGCTCAGGAATATTCTGACGAAAAAAAACCTTGCAAGAAAACCTGCAAGGTTTTAAGGCTTAGAGCACTGATTGATGCATATGTGTGCGATAAAGAATTACCCTTCGCCTAAATATGCCTCCTTCACTTTAGGATCATCCAGCATATCCTTGGCATTGCCACTCATGGTAATCAAGCCAGAATCCATCACATAGCCGCGATGAGCTGCTTGCAATGCAAGTTTCGCATTTTGTTCAACCAGTAGAATTGTCACGCCTTGTGCAGATACATTGCGTACCACTTCGAAGATTTTCTCGACCATGATCGGCGACAAGCCCATCGATGGCTCATCCAGCAACAACAAATTCGGATGGCTCATCAGCGCGCGTGCCATCGCAAGCATTTGCTGCTCACCGCCAGACAAGGTACCGGCCATCTGCGATGCACGCTCTTTAAGGCGTGGAAAAACACTGAACCATTTTTCGATATCGTCGGCAATACCCGCTTTATCGTCACGTGTATAGGCGCCCATCATCAGGTTTTCCTGGATGCTCATGCGGGTGAAAACACCCCGCCCTTCCGGTACCATTGCCAGATTTTTCTTGACCAGTTCGAAAGAGGTGACGCCTTTGATATGCTGGCCGAGATACTCGATATGGCCGGCAACCTTGCAATCCGGCAACGTACCGGTAATTGCTTTGAGCGTTGTCGTTTTACCAGCACCATTGGCACCGATAAGTGTAATCAGCTCACCCTTGTTGACTTCAAGATCAATCCCTTTGACTGCTTTGATGCCGCCGTAAGCGACTTGCAGACCGGTAATTTTAAGTACATTTTCAATCATTAGTGGCCACCTCCCAAATATGCCTCGATAACTGCCGGGTTGCTTTGGATGTCAGCTGGCACCCCTTCTGCAATCGGTTTGCCGTAATCCAGAACGGTCAGGCGATCGCACAACCCCATCATCAGCTTGACGTCGTGCTCGATCAGCAGAATGGTTTTTCCTTCCGCCTTGATTTTCACCAGCAATTCACGCAAACCCAGTTTTTCAGTGGCATTCATACCAGCGGCTGGCTCATCAAGCGCCAGCAATTGCGGGTCAGTTGCCAGCGCGCGGGCAATTTCCAGACGGCGCTGATCGCCGTATGAAAGGTGGCGTGAAGTGCGATCGGCAAATTTCGCGATACCGACAAAATCCAGCAATTCCATTGCACGCTTGCGGATACCCGCTTCTTCTTCACGCGCTGCCTTATGGTGGAACACTGCACCGAAGACGCCCTGATGCGTGCGCACGTGACGACCGACCATCACATTTTCCAGAGCTGTCATTTCACTGAACAAACGAATGTTCTGGAAAGTACGTGCAATACCGGCCTTGGCCACTTCATGTGGAGCGGAAGGCGAATATGGCTTTCCTGCCAGCTCAAAGGTGCCGGTATCTGGCTGATACAGGCCTGTAATCACATTGAAAAAAGTCGTCTTGCCAGCACCATTAGGTCCAATCAAGCCATAAATCTGGCCTTTCAGGATCTTGATGTTCACTTCCGACAATGCTTGCAATCCACCGAAACGCTTATTGACGCCGGCGATCTTGAGAATAATTTGTTCGCTCATCTGTACGCTCCTTACGCGGCAACTACGCCGGTTACTCTTGGTGGCAGATCAACATCCGCATCAGGCCTATCTTCGTGCTTGGGTGCAGGCCACAAACCGGCTGGACGATTCAGCATGATGACTACCATCGCAAGACCGTACAACAATTGACGCAAAACCTCAGCGTCGATAATGACATGACCGAACAGCGACTGTTGCACCGGTTCGACCACATGGCGCAATACTTCTGGCAGTGCCGCCAGCAAAATACTGCCCAGAATCACGCCGGGAATATGCCCCATACCACCCAGCACGACCATCGCCAACACGACGATCGATTCCGTCAGCGAGAACGATTCAGGAGAAACGAAGCCCTGGAATGCGGCAAACATCGAACCAGAAACACCGCCAAAGGACGCGCCCATGGTGAACGCCAGCAGTTTGATGTTACGGGTGTTGATACCCATGGCTTTCGCGGCAATTTCATCTTCGCGAATCGCAACCCAGGCACGTCCCAGGCGGGAATGCTGCAGACGTGAAGTAATGAAAACGATGGCAATGCACAATACCAGGAACAGGAAGTAATAGGCATTGACGGACGGCATGGAGAAACTGCCGATATGCACAGTTGCATTGGAGCCCGACTCACCCGCCAGGGAAACGCCGAAAATGCGGATCGGATCAATCAGGTTGATACCCTGCGGACCGTTGGTGATGTTGACCGGGCCGTTCAGGTTATTCATGAAAATACGAATGATCTCACCGAAACCGAGCGTCACAATCGCCAGATAGTCGCCGCGCAACTTGAGCGTCGGCGCACCGAGCAGTGCACCAAACAGTCCCGCTATTGCAGCACCCAGTGGCACGATAACCCAGACCGACAGGTGAATCCCGTTCTGCGCAATCTCCGGACCGAATACCCATATCAGGGAATTACCGATGGCAGGATATTGATTGACGAAAGATTCCAGCACCACCGCGAACTGCGGTGATGCCAGCAAGGCGGTCATATAAGCACCGACCGCATAAAAAGCGATATAGCCCAGGTCGAGCAAGCCGGCAAAACCGACGACGATGTTCAAGCCCAGCGCCAGCATGATATACAGCAGTGCGAAATCGATGATCCGCACCCATGAATTACCGAAATTGGCCGCAATGAAAGGGAAGATGATCGCGACCACAGCAATAATCGCAAAGCTGGAATATGCCTTGCTCGGATTCTTTTTAATGTCGAAATAGTTAGCCATGAAGGTCTCCTTTACGCACGATCTGCCACACGCTCACCCATGATGCCGGATGGACGCAGTGTAAGCACGATGATAAGTACAACGAAGGCGAAAATATCCTGGTAATGACTACCAAGGAAGCCACCTGTCAGTTCACCGATATAACCAGCACCAAGGCTCTCGATCAGGCCAAGCAAAACACCGCCCAACATCGCGCCGTAGATATTGCCGATACCGCCCAGCACAGCTGCCGAAAATGCCTTCAGACCGGGCGTGAAGCCCATTGCAAACTGTGCTGACGAGTAATTCGCACCCCACATCACGCCGGCGACTGCCGCCAAGGCAGCGCCGATGGCGAATGTTGCAACGATCACCTTATTGGAATCGACCCCCATCAAACCCGCCACTCGCGGGTTCTCCGCAGTAGCACGCATCGCACGTCCCATCTTGGTTTTCTCAACCAGCAACACCAGACCAACCATCGACAGTGCTGCCAATACCAGCAGCAAGACCTGCGTTTGGGAAATCAGCGCACCGCCGATATGCAAAGGTTCCGACGACATGATTTGCGGGAATGGCAATGGGCTGCGGCCCCAGATCATCATCGCAAAAGTTTGCAACAGAATCGAGATACCAATCGCAGTGATCAATGGTGCCAAACGCGGCGCATTGCGCAGGCGACGATAAGCGACCCGTTCAATGATGACGTTCACGGCTACGCATACCGGGATGGCGCCAACAATGGCGATGATCAATTTAACGATACCGGGCAAATCCGGTGCAACACTCTGCACCACTTTAAGGATGGTCAAGCCTGCCATTGCACCAATCATCAACACGTCGCCATGCGCAAAGTTGATGAGGTTGAGAACACCGTACACCATCGTGTAACCGAGCGCGACCAGAGCATACATGCTGCCCAGGACCATGCCATTGATGATTTGTTGGATAAAGGTATCCATAAATTTTTACTCCTAAGAGGAACGTATTTGATTATTTGCGGCTTCACTACGATTGCAGCATGTGCAGTTGCAGCAAAAACCGTTCCTAATAACAAAAACGGCACCCGGGTTGAACCTCGTGGGTGCCGATTGCAGTTTTAGCGCCGCTTATCTGAGCAGACTTTTCGCGACTGTGTATTTGGTGAGGGTATGAATTTTGTCCATGGTGTGTCTCCTTTTTTTGCATTCGATTTAAACGCTTTTTATAGTATTCATGATTATCTTTTGGGCAATCACAAATTAGGGCGCGATTATACAGAAATTACTTGTTGGCGCAACACCAGCAAAATTCCCGAAAACTTGCTTTTATACTACATCACTACTCACTCAACCACGCTGTTTTTAAATGCGATCCCAGCAGTGCGCGCGGGGCATATCATAAATAGAAATGAAAAAAACTATCGACGGAAAATTGACTCCGCATCTAAATATAATTCCGCGCTGGGCGTTTACTCACATTTCGATAGAAACGAAGTCCCGCCATAATAGGGCAGCAAACGCAGTAAATGTTCTGGCATTTTTATGATTTACATTAATAAATACTAGATGCAATTTAAAGCAAGATTCACCAACAATTTTAGGAATTATCTCAATTCAATTACTGCACGCAGAAGTCCATAAATTAATCTGGCACCACTACCGGCCACGCCAAACATCTCCATCGACTTATCAGCATCATCTATTCCCAGTCAGTCCTTTTGGCATGGGAAATGTGACATGCTCCTCAACGCCCGCCAAATTACGTACATTTTTGACGCCCAACTCCTTCAGTCGATCAATGACAGCTTGCACCAGCACCTCCGGCGCTGAAGCACCCGCGGTTAAACCGATGCGCGCCTTGCCCTGCAACCAGGCAGCATCTATCTGCGTCGCATTGTCGACCATATAGGCAGAAATACCTTTCTTTTCAGCTACCTCACGCAAGCGATTGGAATTTGAACTGTTCGGGCTACCAACCACGATGACGACATCCACCTGCGGCGCCATGAACTTGACTGCTTCCTGCCGGTTCGTGGTGGCATAACATATATCGCCTTTTTTAGGCTCGACAATGCTCGGGAAACGATTGCGGAGTGCCTTGATGATGTCAGCCGTATCATCCACTGACAATGTGGTTTGTGATACATACGCCAGCAAATCAGGATTTTTCACTTTCAAAGTCTCGACATCGCCAACGGTCTCAACCAGATGCATCCCCTGCTCCGTTTGCCCCATCGTCCCCTCGACCTCAGGATGGCCACTATGGCCGATCATGATGATTTCACGCCCCTCACGGCGCAGTTTTGCCACCTCTACATGCACCTTGGTCACCAAGGGACAGGTTGCATCAAACACTTTCAAGCCACGCGCATCCGCTTCTGCGCGCACAGCCCTGGAAACACCATGCGCTGAAAAAATGACGGTATTCCCTGCCGGAACATCGTCCAACTCCTCAATGAAAACCGCCCCCTTCTGGGTCAGGTCATTCACCACATAGGTGTTATGCACGATTTCATGCCGCACATAGATAGGCGCGCCGTACTGTTGCAGAGCACGCTCGACAATTTCAATCGCGCGATCCACACCGGCACAAAAGCCGCGCGGCTGCGCCAGCAAGATTTCTTTATCACTCATTACATGATCCCGATGATGTTGACCTCAAACTTCACCGGCTTACCAGCCAAAGGATGGTTGAAATCAAATACCGCACCATCCTCATCAAGCGCACACAACACACCGGCAAAGCGACCGCCACCGGGCGCAGCAAAGTCGACCAAATCACCAATCTGGTATTCCTGTTCCTGGTCAGAGTTTTCCTTCAATGTAGCGAGCGACACCCTTTGAATCAAATCCGGATTGCGCGGACCGAATGCTTTTTCCGGCGGCAATTCAAATATCTGCTGCGCTCCTTCCGGCAGCCCCAGCAAACAAGCTTCCAGGAATGGCGCCAGTTGCCCCATGCCAAGCTGCAAGGTCGCAGGATTATCCTGAAATGTGCTGACGATATCATTGCCATCCATCGAGGCAAGACGATAGTGCAAGGTCAGATAGGCTGCTTCAGTGACGACAGGTGTTAATGTATTGGACATGGAAAACTCATGAGTAATTGATATAAGCAAGCTGATATTGTAAGCCACGATGCACAAATGACTGCTGTTTCCGATCAACCAAGACGTATTCGATTCCGGACCATCCATTATGGCAATTACCGACTGGCCTGAAGATCAAAGACCCCGTGAAAGGCTCATCAAACACGGTCCAAAGACCCTGTCCGACCCAGAGCTGCTCGCAGTGTTCCTGCGCGTCGGTGTTACCGGAAAAAGTGCGGTAGATCTGGGGCGTGACATGATTGGCCATTTTGGCTCACTGAACGCCTTGTTTTCGGCAAATATTCGTGAATTTTCCGTCATCAACGGACTCGGCCCGGCCAAATTTGCACAATTGCAAGCGGTACTCGAACTGGCACGTCGCGCGTTGGCAGAAGAACTCAAAACCGGAGTCAGCCTGAGTTCGCCCCAGGCTGTCAAAAACTACCTGCAGCTTTTACTCGGAAACATGCGCCATGAAGCGTTCACGGTACTTTTTCTCGACGTTAAAAATCGCCTGATCGCGGCCGAGGAACTATTTCGCGGCACGCTCACGCATGCCAGCGTTTATCCACGAGAAATCGTGAAAGCCGCACTCGCGCATAACGCTGCAGGCGTCATCCTGTCCCATAACCACCCGTCCGGCACCCCCGAACCGAGTGCCGCCGATTATGCGCTGACACAAACACTCAAGGAAACACTGGCTCTGGTGGATGTTCGGGTGCTGGATCACTTCATCGTCGCCGGCCATCAAGTGCACTCGTTCGCCGAGCATGGAAAGCTATAGATGCAATGCCAACGCTTTTGAATTCAAGATAAATAATGGGGTATGCGTCAATATACCTATGCTGCCGCAATGTTTTAGCGGCAATGAAAATATACCCTACCCAGTATATTTTCATTGCCAGAATCGGGATAGGGGCTGCTTCTCATGCATTTCGAGAGCAAAATCCAAATTGTTAAATTTTAAATTTACAAAAGACACAATTTATTTTCACAAGTCATTGATAAAACAGTGTTTTTTGACTATACTCACGTTTTTTCCAATTTCGGAATCCATTAAGGAGTAAAACATGGCGCGTGTCTGCCAAGTTACGGGAAAAGGGCCGATGGTCGGCAACAACGTTTCCCATGCGAACAACAAAACAAAACGCCGTTTTTTGCCTAACCTGCAAAATCGCCGTATTTTCGTCGAATCGGAAAATCGCTGGGTTTCCCTGCGTTTGTCCAATGCCGGTCTGCGTGTCATCGATAAAATCGGTATTGATGCCGTTTTAGTCGACATGCGCGCCCGCGGCGAAAAAGTTTAATTAGCGGAACGGGATAAAAGGAAAACATCATGGCAAAATCTGGCCGCGACAAAATCAAACTGGAGTCGACTGCAGGTACAGGTCACTTCTACACGACTACCAAAAACAAGCGTACTACGCCTGAAAAAATGGAGATCATGAAGTTTGATCCCAAAGCACGCAAGCACGTCGCTTACAAAGAAACCAAAATCAAGTAATTGATTTAATTTCGTTAAAAAGCCCCGCAAAATCATATTTTGCGGGGCTTTTTCTTTATGACTTAAGGCAACTCAAATAATCGATCCACAGTATTGGATGCGCGGCTCATGCCGGTTTTTACCCGCCGCTTATCCAGAATACGCATTAAGCGTAAGTGCGCAGCCGCAATGAAAAATCCTGCAATGACTTGATACCTGAAGCCTCGGCCCTCGCGCACCAATCCTGCAACTGCTGCAATAACTGCTCCCGACTGCTGTGGGAGCGTTCCCAGATAGCACCAAGTTCAACACGCATTTCGTGCATGGTTTGGAGTGCTTTGCTATGCACAAATAACTCAGAAAGATGTTGCTGATGCGGCGCCTCCAGTTTGCCTGGCTCGCGTTGCAATAATCTCTTCGAGGTTTTCAGAAAATCGGCCTCCAATTTCGCCTTGTCCTTCAGATGCACGAATTCTTCCCGCCAGGCATGCTTGATTGATTTCGCATATTTCGCCATCACATCATAGCGATTGAGGATCACGGATTGCAAAGTATCCAGATCGGCAGTCAATTTTTGGCGGTCGAATTTTGGTTCCGGCGCAACTTTTTTCACCTTCGCCAAGCCGACAATTTCGAGAATGCGGATATACATCCAGCCGATATCGAATTCATACCATTTGGATGACAGTTTGGCAGAGGTGCCGAAGGTATGATGATTGTTATGCAATTCTTCGCCGCCAATCAGTATGCCCCAAGGGAATATATTGGTCGATGCATCGACACAATCGTAATTACGATAGCCCCAGTAGTGGCCGATACCATTAATGATGCCGGCGGCAGTCACCGGAATCCACATCATTTGTACGGCCCAGACTGTCACTCCGATAACGCCGAACAACAATATATCGATAACAAGCATCAGTACCACGCCGACCCAGCTGTGGCCGGTATATAAATGGCGCTCGAGCCAGTCATCCGGTGTGCCGTGGCCATATTTAGCGATGGTTTCACGGTTTTTGGATTCGGCACGATAAAGTTCGGCCCCCTCGAACAACACCTTTTTGATGCCACGCGTAACAGGGCTGTGCGGATCCTCTTCGGTATCGCATTTGGCATGGTGTTTGCGATGAATCGCGGCCCATTCCTTGGTGACTTGGCCGGTGGTCAACCAAAGCCAGAAACGAAAAAAATGGCTGGCGATCGGATGCAGATCGAGTCCGCGATGTGCTTGACAGCGATGCAGGAAGATGGTGACAGACGCAATCGTGATATGCGTGACGATTATTGTAAAAAACAACACCTGCCATGCTGTTACGCGGGCTAATCCATTTGCCAAAAAATCGAGTACGGCATCGAAAATTGCATTGTAGAACATCATTACTCCAGTAATTACTCGGATACCACAGCAGGCTTTTCACGCTGGTCGATCAAGGTCACAACCCGCTGCGCATATGGCACCTCAATTTTTTGATCTTGCAATGCCTGCCAGATTGCACGATTTACCCGCGACAAAATACTTGTTTTACCATTTTCAGGATCGCTTATCCAAAACCCGACCCGCAACTCCAAGCCATCAGCGCCAAATTTCATCAAATAGGCAACTGGTGGATTCTCTTGTGACACGCGCTCGACGCCAGCGGTGACCGACTCCAGCAATCCGAGTAGCGACTCAACGTCAGTCCGGTAAGCAACGGTAACATCCGTCGTTAACCATACGTCACGACTGGACAAGGAGTAATTTTGAACCGGGCTTGATATCAGCATTTCATTGGGGATGACGGAATCAATGCCATCCAGGCCGCGCAACACGGTGCAGCGCGTGTTGATTTGCGTTACCTTGCCATAATATTTATCAACTGCAACCATGTCGCCAATTGACAGACTACGCTCCAGCAAAATCACGAATCCTGAAACATAACTGCTTGCAATTTTCTGCAGACCGAAACCAAGTCCCACACCCAATGCTCCACCGAACACCGACAACACGGTCAGGTCGATCCCCACCAGCGACAAACTGACCAATACAGCAAACAGTATCAGCACCGCTCGGCCGGCGCGCGCCATCACGACCCGCAACGAAGAATGCATGCCATCCACCTGCATCAATCGCTCTTCCAGAGAGGCGCCAGCCCACAACGCCAGTATCATGGTCACGATTACCGATGCCACTGCTTGAAAAATGCCTGACAGCGCAATCTTGTTGCGCCCCAAAGGTATCTGTGTCTCTTCGAGATATTGCAACACATCGGGCCACAAGCCGGTGATGTACATCGCAACCCCAGTCCAGACCAGGATGGCAAACACTTTTTCAAATAGCAGCAGAAAACTACCTGCTCTGCCATGGCGTACAAAAATACGCCGCAAAATATGAAAAACCAGGCGTATCAAGGCAAACGAGGCCAGCAACGGTAGTGCCAGACGCAACAAATTCACATGATGCCATTTGGCCAGCAGTAACTTGGCGATGGCAATCAGTCCCAAAGCGAATAAAGGGGACAAGACTCGTGAGAAACTTTCCACCCCGAGACGTATCGCGCGCGATTGCTCATCCTGTTTGACGAACAAGCCGCGCACGAAGCGGGCCAAACTCCAGGCCAGCAGAAAGCAGACAGCAATTGTTCCTATCTGCCACAGTACACTGGGGTCATGCAAATCGCCCCATAAATCGGACAAAAGATTAGAAAACAAGGTTTGATTCATTTTTGATAAGGGGTGGCATCCTGCCGATGCCGTTCCCAATTGGCAAGATAGCGCAGCGCAAGTGAAGGATTCTGGCGCGCAATCAGGATATTCTCAGCATTCTTATGCTGCGCGCTCCAGGTGAAATTATAACTGCCAGTGATAACCGTTGCAGCGGCGCTGCCCGGATCGATCAGGATGACCTTATTGTGGGCATTCTGGTATCTGGTTTCCAACCACACCGGAATACCTGCAGCCACCAAATCCGGCACCTTCGACGACTCAAGCTTAGTCACCTGATCTGCGTCAGCCAACACCTTCACAGCAATACCGCGGTGCTGGGCAGCAATTAATGCTGCCGCAATTTGCTTGCTGGTCAAAAGATAGGCTTGCACCAGCACCTGTTTTTTCGCACCGCCAATCGCATCGACTATGAGTCCTTCCACATTATCCCAGGGTGAAAAGGCAGCTTGCAGCGTGCCTTGCGCCACCACCGGCGAGGAAGAAACCTCAAAGGCATGCGCCAGCGATGCCCCTAGCAGTAAATAACTGAAAAAGACTGCCAGGCAAGCCCTTCGACTCACTTATTACGTTCCATCACTGCCGCAAAGAAACCATCGGTCTGATGCAGATGCGGCAACAACTTCAAATAGTCCTGCATCTCGAGTGGAATTTTTTGCTCGGCCAATACGTCCTTCATCGGCACCAGTGAAAAATCAGCATGGTTAGCCAAGAATTGGCTGACAATTGCTTCATTTTCCTCATCCAGCAGACTGCACGTCGCATAGACCAAACGTCCACCAGCCTTCAGCAAGCGCGCCGCGCTATCCAGGATAGCAGCCTGTTTAACATTCAGTTCCGCAATGGATGCCTGCACCTGCCGCCATTTGACATCCGGGTTACGACGCAAAGTTCCCAGTCCGCTGCATGGCGCATCGACCAATACCCGGTCTATCTTGCCAGCGAGACGTTTGATCTTGGCATCCCGCTCATGCGCGATCAGCACCGGATGCACATTGGACAAGCCGCTGCGGGCCACCCGTGGTTTCATCTTGGCCAGACGCTTTTCGGAGACATCGAAGGCATACAGGCGCCCGGTATTGCGCATTGCGGCGCCCAGTGACAGCGTTTTCCCGCCCGCACCGGCACAGAAATCGACTACCATTTCACCCCGTTTGGCCCCCACTACCTGAGACAGCAGTTGGCTCCCCTCGTCCTGCACCTCAATGGCCCCTTCCTTGAACAAAGGCAGGTTTTGCAACGCCGGTTTTTTCAGCACGCGCAAGCCCAATGGTGCAAAAGGAGTCGGCTCGCAAAGAATCGGCGCTTCGGCCAGTTTTGCCATCACCTCCTCACGGCCCGCCTTGATGGAGTTAACACGTAAATCCAACGGTGCGGGTTGATTCAACGCGTCCGCCAGTTGCAATGCTTGCTCCTCGCCATATTGCATCACAAACTTGTCGAATAGCCACTGCGGCAGATTGACCCGCAAGGATGGCTGCAACAGGCTGCGGTCGACCTGCATCACGCGCGTCAGCCACTCGGTTTCTTCCTCAGACAAGCCGCCGAGCGAATCAACACCGACCGCATCCGCCAGTCCCAGCAAGGTCAGCTTGCGCATCGTCGCGCCACCGCCTGATTCGGCAAAACTCGAATAGACCGACTTGTTGCGCAACAGGCCATAAATACCCTCGGCAATCGCGCCGCGTTCACGCGAACCCAATCTTGGATGATCACGGAAATAGCGCGACAAAGTGCCGTCGGCGGGGCCGGTAAAACGCAATACTTCGCGCAAGAGTTCTTCTGTGTGACTCACGACTGCTGGTGGCAATCTCATACGACATCCTTCTTTAAATGGTCCTGCAGATCTTGCGTCATCGACAACTTGCCTTCGATGAACATGCGAATTGCACGTGGATAAATAATGTGTTCCTGTACCAACAAGCGTTCCGCCAGCGTGTCTTCGGTATCGCCCGGCAATACTGAAATAGAGGCCTGCATCACTGCCGGCCCATGATCTAGTTCGGCAGTGACGAAATGCACGGTCACGCCATGCTCTGAGACACCGGCGTCAAGCGCCTGACGATGTGTCGCCAAGCCTGGGAAAAGCGGCAGCAGGGAGGGATGAATATTGAGCATCCTGCCCGCATAATGGGCGACAAACGGCGCAGTCAGTATCCGCATAAATCCGGCCAACACCACCAGATCAGGTGAGAAACGGTCTATGGTTGTTTGCAATACGGCATCAAATGCCTCACGCGTAGGATAATCCTTGTTCGCCACCACGGCAGTCGGAATGCCATTTGCTGCAGCAAAATTCAATCCCGCCGCATCGGCCCGGTTGCTGATAATGGCAACTATTCTGGCAGGCCAGCGCTCAGCTTGGGCTGCACGGACGATGGCCTCCATATTGCTGCCGCGTCCGGAAATCAAAATAACAATGTTTTTCATGGCGCGCATTGTACCTTTTGTAGCAAAAAAAAGACCAAAACAAAAAGCCGACTGAGCGTCGGCCTTGGGTCATTATAATTCAGTCGTCTTATTCGAAAGAATAAAAGACCCGGAACACGACTTTCTTGTCGGCCCAATAATCGGCCGCGTCACGAAATACATCCAGCAAATTCTCTCTGGCTTCCTTGTCAAATTTTGGTGTATTCGGAATTTGCTCCAACACCACCAGAAACCCCGGCTGCGCACCTGATTTATGCACCAAATCGGTCAGACAATCAAAGAGTGCATCAAAATTCTTGCCAAAATGCTTGGGAAAGTGAAAAGATTCTGCAATTGTGCCAAGTACCTGCTGTTTAGTTGTCGCATCCCCACAGTAAGCGTAAAGGAAGTGCTGCCCAAGCCGGGCTGCCTCCGCCTGCAAATCAAGCACGCGAAACGCTCGAATGGACTGTACCGCGTTCGGCAGCACGGTTTTTAACAAACTCATTTATTCCTCAGCTGGTACGGTTATTCTATTTTTTCGCTCTGTGCCGTGCTTTTGCTTATAGATTCACTCTTTTATACGCCTGAAAGTCGCATAGTGATTGTCAGTGTAATAATATTCACCGGATGACACCGGTTCGCCTCCAGCTATGATGCGTCGTGCACCACGATTGCGCGCACCAGGTGTTTTAACCGTGTATTCGTGATAGTAGCCACGCTGCTTCTTGGGCAGTTGCTTCTCATAGTTACCAAATACCACACCATCCTTTGCATATGCAAATGGTCCGCCCTGCTTGATCAGCACCAGCGTCTTTTGTGCATCGACCGGCAAATCCGACACCCGAATCAACTCCAGTGATCCAGGCTCTTTGGCAAAACCTGATAGCGAAAACAGCAGCGCCACCACTAAAAAAACATAATTTTTCAGAAACTTCAGATTCAACATAGTTTCCTCATAATTTTCCCGCCACTATATTGAGCATCGCATAACCAATTTCAGTAGAGTAACGTGTTGCACAAAATGTATCAACCGCTATGATTGATCCAGTCATTTAGAATGGATGTGAAGCAATTTCGTCATATTTCAATGGTATTTTGAAACAATTGTAAAATCCCTTCTGATTCACCAAAATTGGCGCAAAGCGTTGTTCTCAATACCAGAGCAATGCATCCCATACTGGCTGCTGTATATTTGAGACCCATATATAAAACATGCGGCAACGCCATACTTTCATTGCATACTCCCCCTTTACAGAAATTTTCTTCTGGCTTGCTCGATTCGCCTCAACATACATACAAAGATTGAACAGGCATATTGCGGCAATCGCGTGATTATTTACACATCCCATGCCTGTCAAAATGGTTACACCACCTAGCCAAGCCTCGCTGACATCATGGCATAGCAGGCGTCATCACGATGCTGACTGAACCAGTTGTGATGTAGTCAGCTCATGCGCCAAAAAAAGTAAGCACATCCCCACCTCGGGAAAACGTATCACGCTGTCCCAGGCGGATCAACTCGCAGGTATAACTGGATTGGAACAGCAAATAGGATGCCAGTGCCGCACCCCGTGCTTCCGTCGCACCAACGCTGCCCAGTAAGGCTCGGATCGAGCGCGGCAGACTGCCAATATGGCGGCTGGCAATTTCATCCAACCGCTCGGAAGGCGCAATAATAAGGGTCTCGATGGGACGCAAAGGTGTCTTGTTCCGCAACTCCTCCGGCATCATGGACAGTGTCAGGTTGATGCGGTTCAGGCGTTCAATATCCACCGCCAGACTATCGAGAAAGATGCTCGACATCGCATGACCTGCGATTTGAGCCAAGCTTGGATATTGCGCAAATTCGACCGAATTATGCATCGGTTCGGCCAGCCGACCCGCCCCGATAACCAGCACCTTGTCAGCCCCCAGATGGATTGCCGGAGAAATGGGAGCCAATTGACGCATCGAACCATCGCCGAAATATTCACGCCGTCCGAAGCAATACAGAGGCGTTGCAGGAAAAATGAATGGAATTGCTGATGAGGCCAGTAAATGCTCGACACTGATTTGATCCTGCAGCGCCGTACGCTGCATACGTACCCAAGGTTTAATTTCCGAGGCTGATTGGTAAAAGGTCAGGTGATGTCCGGCTGTATAGGATGATGCAGTCACCGCCAGCGCATGCAGAGTACCATTGGCCAGCACCGCATCCAGACGCGGCAAATCCAGCATCCGATGCAGCAAACTGGCTAGCGGCGTGTTGTCGAGCAGCGCGTTGGGCGGATTGGCCCGCCATTGCCGCAGCAGCCAGCCGAACGACAAGATTGAAAGCCAGCGCGCACCGGAACGCAGCACCCCCAGCGAATCGGCTCGGTACACATGTTCGGCCTCAAAATGCAGCCAGACATCCAGCAGTTTCCGCACGCCTTCACCGAAATCATCGGCACGGCATGCCAGGGCCGTTGCATTGATTGCCCCCGCTGAAGTGCCGCAAATGATATCAAAGGGATTGCGGGAAGGCTTCCAGCCAGCATCGCATAATATTGACGATATGGCCTGCAGCACCCCAACCTGATACGCCGCGCGAGCACCACCTCCGCTCAGGATCAAGCCTGTTTTTTGTTTGTCTCCCATGACAAGAGAGTAGCAGCCTAATGACCATTTGAGGAGATGTGACGACCCGCCTTGGGCGAAAAAACAGGACCGAAACCCGCACCGGTTGTACAGCTGAAAATCTCACCCTAATCATTCTTTCCGCTATCCTCGCGGCGCAGATCCTTACCGCCAAACCGTCTTTCTTCGCCTCGCACATGGTCGAGCATGCTGCCTAGCAGCTCGGAGGGCTAGTCCATCATGCGCGCATTGTGGCCTTGCTCCTTCAGCGCAGCAACCAGCCTTCGGATGCCCTGCTCCAACTCTGTCAGACTGCTGCGGCGGCCGAAATTCGGCAGACTGATTGCCTGCTGCACGCTCAAACTCCAGTCCATGGTGCCGACCAACACCTTGCCGACGTAATTGATGAGGGCGGAACCGCCGTGGGAACCTGTTCTGAGCACCAGTTTTTTGCTGTCTTCAAACACGAAAGTCGGCGCCATCGAACTACACGGGCGCGTGCCGCCCTGTACCCGGTTAGCGGCCAGAGCGTTGGCATCGGCAGAATCGAAGGAAAAATCAGTTAGCGACTACGGCATAGGCAACGATGGGTGTTCTGAATGTAATCACAGCACTCCCCCTCCAAAAAAAGCAAGCAGAGGAGGCTGTTGAATAGCCTTCTCTGCTTGCCTTAGTGTAATTCGATAGAGCTACGCGATCATTATCACGATGCGGAACAACTTATTTTGGTTGCATCCGAATCGCACCGTCCAAGCGAATGGTTTCACCGTTAAGCATCACGTTTTCAATGATGGCTTTGGCCAAATGGGCGTATTCAGCTGGTTTGCCGAGGCGCGGTGGGAACGGCACCATTTTGCCAAGTGCATCTTGCACTTCCTGTGGGAAACCGAGCAGCATTGGGGTCTCAAAAATACCGGGGGCAATAGTCATCACACGAATGCCGCTGCGCGACAGATCACGTGCCATTGGCAATGTCAGGCCAACCACGCCGGCTTTCGACGAGCCATAAGCAGCCTGACCTATCTGGCCGTCATACGCCGCCACTGACGCTGTATTGATGATGATGCCGCGCTCGCCTTGGTCAGTCGCCTCGGTCTTGGCCATTGCATCGGCCGCCAGTCGGGACATGTTGAAAGTACCGACCAGATTGATGTTAATGACTTTCTGGAACACTTCCAGCGGATGCGGACCGTCCTTGCCGACAGTCTTCACGGCAGGAGCGACACCGGCACAGTTGACCAGCCCACGCAGCGTACCCATTGCCGTTGCGGCAGCCACCACCGCCAGGCCATCTGCTTCGGAAGTGACATCACACTTGAGAAATTGTCCGTCCAATTCAGCTGCGAGCTTTTCACCCGCCTCGACTTGCACATCTGCCAATACAACTTTACCGCCGCCGGCAACGATCATGCGTGCAGTTGCTGCACCCAGTCCGGATGCACCACCGGTGATGATGAATACGCTGTCCTTAATTTGCATGGTTCACTTCCTTGATGAGGTTGAATGAGGTGCTACTTGCTTTTCAATTGAAAATAATCCGCTTGCATTACGCACATTACGTTTACGTAAGCGTAAAGGCCATTGATTGTAGCGAATATTTTTGCCATCACGTTAAAAAAAAGCAGCCGCAGCTGCTTTTTCCTGTGGTACACAAAAGTTCAGCGCAGGCTTACCTCAACCCGCCGCGCCTGTGTCTCATCTGAACCACCCAATGTTGCCTGAGGTTTCTCCATCATGATGGCATCATCCGCGATACCAGCTGCGATCAGCAACTGTTTGACGCTGCTAGCCCGATTTCTGGCAATTTCAGCATTTTTCAGCGGGTCGCCGCTGGCATCATGGTAACCGCTCAATACCAGTTTTCTGCCCGGTGCAGCTTTGGCGGCTGCGATCATCGCTGCCAATTGTTCTGCCGTACCGGCAGGCGCTTCACTCATGCCCGACGCGAAGTAGATATTAATAGCCGGCACGACGGTCGGCACCACCGCTGATGAAACTGCGGCCATCGGTGCTGCTTGCGGTGCGAAGCTCGTCAGCAGGCTGCTGGCAGGCAGCAAGGGCACAATCAGCAAAGCGACGATGTTGATGATCTTGATCAGCGGGTTCACCGCCGGTCCAGCAGTATCCTTGTAGGGGTCGCCGACCGTGTCGCCAGTGACTGCCGCCTTGTGCGACTCCGAACCCTTGCCACCGAAATGTCCGTCCTCGATATATTTCTTCGCGTTATCCCACGCACCACCGCCAGTGGTCATCGAAATCGCGACGAACAGGCCGGTGACGATAGTCCCCATCAGCAGGCCGCCCAATGCCGCCGGCCCGAGAATCATTCCGACTAACACCGGCACCACCACCGGCAACAGCGATGGGATGATCATTTCCCTGATAGCCGATGCGGTCAGCATATCGACCGCCTTGTCATACTCCGGCTTGCCGCTGCCATCCATGATGCCCTTGATGTCGCGGAATTGGCGGCGCACCTCGATCACTACCGCACCTGCCGCACGGCCGACCGCTTCCATCGCCATCGCGCCAAACAGATAAGGGATCAAGCCGCCGATAAACAGCCCGACAATCACCATCGGATTCGACAAATCGAAGGAAGAACTCTTGCCAACCGAATCCAGCGCATGGGTGTAATCGGCAAACAGCACCAGTGCGGCCAAACCGGCCGAGCCGATCGCATAACCTTTGGTGACGGCCTTGGTAGTATTGCCGACCGCATCCAGAGGATCAGTGATGGCGCGCACCGACTCCGGCATGCCAGACATTTCAGCGATGCCGCCGGCGTTGTCGGTAATCGGCCCGTAAGCGTCCAGCGCGACGATAATGCCCGCCATCGACAGCATGGCCGTGGCAGCGATCGCGATACCGTACAGACCGGCCAGCCAGTAGGACACCAGGATGGCAGCACAGACTGCCAGCACCGGATAAGCAGTCGATTTCATCGATACGCCCAGACCGGCGATGATATTGGTGCCGTGTCCGGTAGTGGAGGCTTCAGCGATATGCTGCACCGGCTTGAAATCGGTGCCGGTGTAATACTCGGTAATCACCACCATCAGGCCGGTCAGTACGATGCCGACTAAGGTCGAGCCCATCATCGGCAGCCGCATCGCTGGCGGCATCAGCAGCCAGGTAACAACTGCAAAACCGATCAGGGACAGGCCCGCAGCCCACCACAAGCCGGTATACAGCGCCGCCATGATTTTCTTACCAGGCCTGGCCTTGACCATGCCACAACCGATGATGGAGGCCAGAATCGACACGCCGCCCAACGCCAGCGGATATAACGCCGCTTGCGACTCGGCCCCCTTAACCAGCAGGGTCCCAAGCAGCATGGTGGCAATCAGCGTCACGACATAGGTTTCAAACAGGTCTGCCGCCATGCCGGCGCAATCACCGACATTATCGCCAACATTATCGGCAATCACCGCAGGATTGCGCGGATCGTCCTCAGGGATACCCGCCTCGACCTTGCCTACCAGATCGGCGCCGACATCGGCTCCCTTGGTAAAAATACCGCCGCCCAGTCGTGCGAAAATAGAAATCAATGACGCACCAAACGCCAGTCCGATCAAGGGCTTGATGACATCGTGCAGGGACGCTGCATAACCTGCACCGTGCGCCGCCGACGTGATTAGCACCCAATAGAAGATTGTCACACCCAATAAGCCGAGTCCGACCACCAGCATGCCGGTAATCGCCCCGCCCTTGAACGCAACATTAAGCGCTTCATTCATGCCCTTGGTCGCAGCCTGCGCAGTACGGACATTGGCGCGAACCGATACGTTCATGCCGATGAAACCACAAGCGCCGGACAGTAGCGCGCCGACCAGGAAGCCCGCCGCCATGGTCAGCCCCAGACCTGGCAGGACTGCGATGAGAATAAATAAAAGCACGCCAACGATGGCGATGGTACGGTACTGTCGCGCCAGATAGGCGGCAGCGCCTTGCTGGATGGCAAGCGCAATTTCCTGCATTCGGGCATTGCCTGGATCTTGTTTCAAAATCCAGTTGCGCGACAGTAAACCATAAAGAACGGCGATGACGCCGCAGACTACAGCAAACCACAGACCTGCTGCCATGTTGACTCCCCTTTTTTGTTATAACGACAAAGTTAAAACAATTCTATTCCGGAGCACTGCAGCGTTGGATACATCGTGGCACTTGCGTATCGCTTGTCGCTGTCCGGCGATTACTACGGCAAAACTGGCTATGCTTTCTTCTTCTGGCGGCTATGTCGAATTACATCATTCCAAGCAGTGTATCCAATAATAAAAAAAGCGGACACATGGTCCGCTTTCACTTACTGCCTTTTATTCGCTCAGTGCGGCGAACGCACTGTCACGAATTTGCTCGACCGGGCCAACTCCGGCGATCTTGCGATACTTCGGCGCGCCCGGCAGACCGGCTTTTGCCCAGTCGCCGTAGTATTTGACCAATACCTCGGTTTGCTCATGGTAGACCGAGAGTCGCTTCTTGACCGTTTCTTCCTTGTCATCATCGCGCTGGATCAGCTCATCCCCGGTCTCATCGTCCTTGCCTGCGACTTTCGGTGGATTGTATTTGACGTGATACGTGCGGCCGGAAGCCGGATGCACGCGGCGACCGCTCATGCGATCGACAATCGCTTCGTCAGGTACGTCGATTTCCAATACATAATCGATGGCAACACCGGCTTCTTTCATTGCATCGGCTTGCGGAATGGTGCGCGGGAAACCATCAAACAGATAACCATTGGCGCAATCGGCCTGCAACAAGCGGTCCTTGACCAGCCCGATAATGATGTCATCCGATACCAAACCACCTGCATCCATCACTTTTTTTGCTTCCAGACCGAGTGGCGTGCCGGCCTTGACAGCAGCGCGCAACATATCGCCGGTAGAAATTTGCGGAATGGAATATTTTTCTTTGATGTAGTTGGCTTGTGTACCCTTGCCGGCACCTGGTGCTCCTAACAGGATGAGACGCATGTTGTTTCCTAAGACGAGTTTGAATTCTATTTATTACGCTGCCAAATCAACTCAAAACTGAGTGCGGCATCGCCGATTGATTTAAACGTTGTATCACATTAACTTTGCATGAAACTTACCACAAAAAATTTGTTAAAACAGCTGCTCGACGTCGAATTGCTGTTTTTGCCTTGATTTATAGCAAGTCACGCAGCGAAATATTGCCGTACCCGTGCCAAATCTTCCGGCGTATCGACGCCGGCAGCTGGCACAGTGGACGTCACATGGACCGCAATCGGATAGCCGTGCCACAACACACGCAACTGCTCAAGCGCCTCGATTTGTTCCAGTGGTGAAACCATCAATGTCGGGTAAGCCTGCAAAAATGCATTGTCGTAGGCATACAAGCCGATATGGCGCAAAGGCTGATAGCCGACAGGCATGTCGGTTATCGACTGCGCAAAGCCGTCGCGATGCCACGGGATGGTCGCGCGCGAGAAATATAGCGCCCTGCCCGCTTTGTCCAGCACGACTTTCACGACATTCGGGTTAAAAATATCTGCGGCATCATGGATCGGATGCGCTGCCGTCGCCATCGCGATGCCGCTCTTGATCTGTGCGGCGGTAGCAGCAATCAATGCCGGATCAATCAGCGGCTCATCGCCCTGTACGTTGACCACCACCGCATTGGCCGCCAATCCGATCGCCGCTGCAACTTCAGCAATGCGGTCGGTACCGGACGGATGATCGGCCCGGGTCATATGTGCTGCCACGCCGTGTTGTTCGCACACGGCCAGGATATCCGGATGATCGGTAGCGACGATGATACGGCTGGCGCCGGATTGCGCTGCGCGTTCTGCGACACGCACCACCATCGGTTTGCCACCCAGATCCGCAAGCGGTTTATTCGGCAGGCGGGTCGACGCCAGTCTGGCTGGAATAATGACTGTAAAGGACATGCTGCAGTTTTACGCCTGACCCGACGACGGAGCAGTCAGGCTGCGGGCCTGATCAGCCCACATGATCGGAATTCCGTCACGAATCGGGAACGCAAGTTTATCTGCATTGCAAATCAATTCTTGCGCCGCTTTGTCATGTTCGAGCGGCCCCTTGCACAGGGGGCAAACCAGGATATCAACTAGTCGAGTGTCCACGACATTTCTCCACAATATGTTCAGCCAGCGCACCATCCAGGTACGCCGTTACGGGCACGACCCACAAGCGCGGGTCGCATTCAAGTGTTGCAATGCGCAGGCATTTTACTGCATCCTTTTCGGTAATCAGAATGATATCAGCGCGCACCTGTGCAAACGGATTTTCCGAAAAATCATAATGATCAGGCAACGGCATTTCTTCAAAAGCCAGTCCAGCCGCGCGCAGCATATTAAAAAAACGTGCCGGATTGCCGATACCCGCCGCCGCCACGATCGCCGGCCGAGCGTTTGACTGCAGTGCGGACAATGCAACACGCTGTGCCGGATCCATCAGGCGCTCGGCCATGGTTCCCGTCAGTTGCATGCGAAAGGCATCGGCAGGCATATCGGCAGGCAAGTCCGGGGCATTCACCACGGTAAAATCGCGCCGGCGCGAGAGCGGCTCACGCAATGGACCGGCAGGCAACATCCAGCCATTACCGCCGCCCCGGCTGTCAAACAGGACGATCTCGACATCCCGTGCCAGCGCATAATGCTGCAGCCCATCATCGGAGATGATGACATTGACTTCCGGATGCGCCAGCAATAAGGCCTGTGCCGCCGCCACGCGATCGCGCCCGACCATCACTGGGCATCCGGTGCGCCGCGCCATCAGCACCGGCTCGTCACCGACCTGCTCCGGTGCAGAATCTGCTCGTACCGGACGTGCCGTGGCATTTTTTGCCCCATAACCGCGCGAAATAATGCCCGGCATCCAACCGCGCTGCCGCAGGGCATCGGCCAGCCAGATCGTCAACGGCGTCTTGCCGGTGCCCCCGATGAAGACATTGCCGACAATGATGAGCGGCACCGGCAATCGGGTCGATTTCAGCCAGCCGATCCGGTACAGCCGCCGCCGCAATCCGGTCAACACGCGAAACAACAAAGAGAGCGGCCATAATGCCCATGCCAGTGGCCCGCGCCGCAGCCAGGCATGCGTCAAAATCGATTCGAGTGAAGGGCGCGGGGAAGACAAGTGAATGATTCCGTAGGATGATCGTGCCGCGAAGCTGTCAGCATCCTCAGCAATACGGCGGCACGACGAAATAATACTCGGTACAGTATAAAAATCAGCACAATGAAATCATGCGGGGAATGACTGTTTTTAGGATATACCCCCCCTATTTCATCAGAGCCGCAGAACTCCGCTCACTTCTTGCCACTGACCTGTGCGGTGAAAGTCACTTTCTCGTAACCGGCAAGACGCGCCGCCTCCAGTACATTGATCACCGTCTGATGGGCCGCCGCCGCATCCGCATTGATGATCACGACCGGCTCCAGTTTCGACTCGCCTTTGGCATTCACCGCGTTTTTCAAATCCTCCGCCAGTCCTGCCACGTCATGGAAGGATATGGTGCTGTTATTGACCGCATAGCGGCCTTCGGCGCTGATGCCGACGTTGATTTCAAATGGACGTTCCTGCATCTTCTCGGCGTCCGCCGTCGGCAGCGTTATCTGCAACGCAGTGAATTTGCTGTAACTGGTTGTCACCATCAGAAAAATCAAAATCACCAGCAACACATCGATGAACGGTATCAGGTTAATTTCCGGCTCTTCCCGGCCGCGCCGTTTGCTAAAGTTCATACGGGGCCTTTCCGATCAGGACTTGCGTGCGCCATGCACGACATCGACGAATTTCACCGCTTTTTGCTCCATCTCGACGATGAAACTATCTACCAATGCGCGGAAATGCCGATAAAAAACCAGCGTCGGCATCGCGATCATCAAACCAAAGCCGGTGTTGTACAGCGCTACAGAAATACCATGCGCGAGTTGCGCCGGATTGGCGCCGGTTGCATTCTGTGCACCAAAAATCTCGATCATGCCGACCACGGTGCCAAACAAGCCCATCAACGGCGCCAGCGAAGCGATCGTACCCAGTGTCGTCAGAAAACGCTCCAACTCATGCGCGGTACCGCGTCCAGCTTCCTCTATCGATTCCTTCATGATGTCACGCGGCACATCGACATTACGTAGACCGGATGCCAATACGCGCCCGAGCGGAGAATTCTGCTCAAGCTTATCAATCACGTCGGCGTTGACTTTACCGTTGCGATACACCTGGATCACTTCCTCCAGCAATTTCGGCGGCAGAATTCGGCCCCGGCGTAAATAGATGATGCGTTCGATAATCAATGCCAGCGCTATAACGGAGGCGATGAGTAACAGCCAAATCGGCCAACCGGCAGCTTGAATGATGGCGAACAAAACAGACTCCTTGATTAGTTGAATAAACTTGAAGCCGCAATGTAACGTGTTGGGCACATGTCGGCAAGCATCAATACATATGCGCAATAAAGGTGACTCAAAAAGTTCTGCACAATATTTGTGGATAACTTTGTGTGCAACCGTAATGAGTTCTGCTAAGCATTTGATTTATATGAAATAATTTCATTGCATAAAAAAAAGGCTGGGACTGTTTTTGCGGCAATTCCGCTACAAAACATTTCTTGCAATGGGAAAAATACATATTTTTCTTCAAAGCATGTAAATACAAAATCACCACATGATGGTTCTGCACACTTTTTGTGGATAACATTGTGAGTAAGCGCTTGAAATGATATTAAACATATGATTTATAAGGAATAAATACCCTGCACAAAAAAAAGGCTGATGTATGAAACACAAAAAATACAGTACTCACATATTAAGCATGTACAAAAATTACCATCAAGCATGGCTTAGTCACTTGACAGCATCAATTGGCTGTCTTGCGGATAAATGAAGTTCTGCACATATTTTGTGGATAACTTTGTGAGCAATCCCATGAATTAATCGCAAGCTGTTGATTTCATACAAAATTAATTCAATGCGTAAAATAACAGCACCTCAGGATATCTCTCCATGTTTCAGCCGAATTGTCCTTTTCAGGGTATAAAAAATGACGGATCACATTCAATAAAAAAACTAAATATAGTTTTACACAAACTTTGTGGATAACTTTGTGAGTAACCTTAACAATCCGCAGTAAAGTGCTTGATACATAAGGGTTTTTTATTAGTGCCCGCAAATGGAGCAAAGTATTTTTCATCTAATAATCAATCACTTAACAAAAAAACTTGTCTTTATCCAGCGTTTATGATTGCAACTGTCCCATTTCTCCAAACTGTGGACAGATCTCTTTTGAAAGACCGCATGAACTCTAGCGATCGCTTAGAAAACACCCATAACAAGCCGTCTGTACTGACTGTTTCTGCTTTAAACCAAGCCGTGGCACGAATGCTTGAACGAAATTTTCCATTAATATGGGTTTCTGGGGAAATATCGAATCTCACCCGGGCTGCATCGGGTCACTGGTACTTCACACTGAAAGATGACGCTGCCCAGGTACGTGCCGTGATGTTCCGTGGCCGTGCTCAGTATGCAGACTTCACACCGAAGGAAGGCGACAAGGTAGAAGTCCGGACTTTGGTAACACTGTATGCCGCCCGGGGTGACTATCAATTGAATGTCGAGTTTATCCGCAAGGCAGGTGTCGGCAATCTTTATGAAGCCTTCTTACAATTGAAGGGGAAGCTGGAGGCAGAGGGTCTGTTTGACAACCTGCGTAAACGACCATTGCCGCTGTTTGTCAGAACCATCGGTATCGTGACCAGCCTGCAAGCAGCCGCTTTGCGCGACATCCTGAGCACGTTATTGCGCCGTGCCCCGCATATCAATGTCATTCTCTACCCAACTCCGGTACAGGGCGAGGGTGCAGGTGAGAAGATTGCACAAGCAATCAGGACCGCTGCGCAACGATCAGAATGTGACATCTTGCTGGTCTGTCGTGGTGGTGGCAGCATTGAAGACTTATGGTCATTCAATGAGGAAGTTGTAGCGCGCGCCATCGTCGCCGCACCGATGCCGGTAATTGCCGGCGTTGGACATGAAACCGATTTTACGATAGCGGACTTCGCCGCGGATCTGCGAGCGCCAACTCCGACTGCCGCAGCTGAACTTGCTGCAAGGCCACGCACAGACTGGCTTACAACGCTGAAAACGCATGCTGAAGACCTGAATCGTGCGATGCACAGGCAACTGATCAAATACGACGCAAAAGCTGGACTGGCTGTCGCGCAGCCTGCTGAGTCCCGCTGCTAACATTACCCGGGAGCGACTGAAACTGCATTCAGTTGCAACACGGATGCGGCATGCAGCATGCACGCCCCTTAACGCAAAACAATTTGCTCTGGCGCATCTGAAAAACAGACTGACTGCTAATCAACCGGACACAGCGCCACAACGCAGCAAACTCTGCGAAACCAAGCGTCGCCTGGCAATGGGCATGAGCGTTTATGCAGCACAACGCCAGCAAACGCTGAGTGCGCTCAGATTACAACTAGAGCTACTCAATCCGCAACGTACTCTTGAGCGTGGCTATGCCATCATCACTGATGCAAAAGGACGTATCGCCCGCTCGCCTGAAGACCTGCACCCGCGTGAAATATTTACCGTAAAACTGGCCGATGGCTCTGCACAGGTCGGCATCGCGAGCGTGCAAACTATGCTGGAATAACGCTTACCATTCCCATGCACTGCAAGCTATTCGCATCCGACATACAATTAAGGGTCTTTCGTAAAATAGACTTTATTTCACAAACAATAGAAAGGTCACACCATGGAACATACACTCCCGGCATTGCCATACGCATTAGACGCATTACAGCCCCATATTTCCAAAGAAACACTTGAATACCATTATGGCAAGCATCATCAAACCTATGTGACCAACCTCAACAACCTGATCAAAGGCACTGAATTCGAAAACGCCACGCTAGAGGAAATCGTCAAGAAATCCAGCGCCGGCGTATTCAACAATGCAGCGCAAGTCTGGAATCACACTTTTTACTGGAATTGCCTGACACCAAATGGTGGCGGCGCTCCGAGCGGTGCTTTGGCGGATGCCATTAACGCAAAATGGGGTTCATTCGATAAATTCAAGGAAGAATTCACCAAATCCTGCCTGGGCAACTTCGGTTCCGGCTGGACCTGGCTTGCCAAGAAGGCAGACGGCTCTGTTGACATCGTCAATACTTCAAATGCAGCAACTCCATTGACTGGTGCGGACACACCATTGATGACCTGCGACATCTGGGAACATGCGTACTACATTGACTACCGCAATGCGCGCGCCAAATATGTTGAAGCATTCTGGAATCTGGCTAACTGGGACTTTGTTGCCAAAAATTTTGCAAAATAATAAAGTCTGTATTGCAAGACAATATTATTTTGAACTGCCAAGCTTGATTTAAGCGACTAAGCCCTTGCTTTTACCAGCAAGGGCTTTTTTCTTACCAGTCCGCTTGAAGTACATGAACTAGGCACCTCATCAGTAAGCATCTGGTAGTCCCATCCATGAATGCCTGAAGGTCACCTCGAATAACCCCACTTTTCAACAATTTGGGGTGGTGACAATCTCATCCGGTTTGGCAGGGGCTCAATTTCTGTCGAAAGCAGCAAGTTGAACGCAAATTTCGGTGACGTTGCCGATGGCAAATAGCCATCGGCCGGCCTTTTCGCCATTTTTAACTTGCAGCCCGGCTTTGCTCTTTCAAAAACACCATGCGCCTCAAGTTATAGCTGGCTGCCTTCAAATTCAGGGCAAACATGGTACGCACACAATGCCCATGCAGCGCACCAGAGGTGGCTCCGTTCGTTAAGACAGAGTTTTTGATTTTTAAGTGGAAACTCCGCAGCGTAGGGTTATCCACGGGCGAGTGTGCTGCTTCTCAATCAAGCACGAGCGCACGCGCCGGTGGGTAACCCGGTTCAGCATCAAGCGGCTGGCACTTGAGGTTGTGTTTTGAAGTAGACCATGTCCGGCGTTTGACGGTCAAGCGACGAGTGCGGGCGCCGGCTGTTGAAGAACTCAAGATAGCCGCCAAGCTTGGCTCGCGCCTCGGCGACCGTCTCATAGGCATGCAGGTAGACGTGCTCATATTTCACGCTTTTCCAGAGTCTTTCGACAAATACGTTATCGACCCAACGACCCTTGCCGTCCATGCTTATCTTGATACTCTTGTCCTTCAGAACCTGGGTGAAATCGTTGCTGGTGAATTGACCCCCCTAGTCGCTATTGAATGTCTCCGGCACACCGTATTTCTCGATTGCCTCGGTAAGCGCTTCGACGCAGAAGTCCGTCGTCATGCTGATTGACACCGGTGCGCAAGCACCTTGCGCGTGGCCCAGTCCACGATGGCGACCAGGTAGACAAATCCGCGCCGCATCGGAATATAGGTCAAATCCGTGGCCCAGAGCTGATTGGGCCGATCAATGACTATATCGCGCAGCAGGTAGGGATAGATCCGATTCTCCGGGTGCGGCTTGCTGGTGTTGCGCTTGCGGTAGATGGCTTCGATTCCCCTCTTTGCCATCAGCGTGCCAACATGCCGGCGGCCCACCTCAATGCCTTCCAGGCCGAGCATGTCGCGCAGCATCCGGGCGCCGGCGAATGGTACTTGAGATGCAGCTCATCCCTGCGGCGCATCAGCGCCAGATCCGACTGTGGCACTGCTTGCGGCAGGTAATAGACGTTCGAGCGCGACAGGTCCAGCAATTCGGCCTGACGCGTCACCGACAGTGCGAGTGATTTGTCGATCATTTTTTTGCGCTCGCACCGTCCATGCGACCGAGCGCGACTGCCAAAAAATCAATCTCCATCGCCTGTTGGCCAATCTTGGCATGCAGCGATCCGACGTCCGGCCCGCCAGCGGCTTCCTTCCTTTCCGCCGCTGTGGCAAAAATCTCGGTGGATCGGCTGATCAATTCCGATTTCCATTGTGTGATCTGGTTCACATGCACGTCATACTGCGTGCTCAGCTCGGCCAGCGTCTTCTCGCCCTTGATTGCCACCAAGGCAACTTTCGCCTTGAATACCGCAGTGTGATTTCTTCTGGTACGTTTCATTTCTGCTCCCAATGCGCGTATTGCGCTCTCTCATTTGAGCAGAATTTTGCAGTGGTCTAATTTGCCCGGACACCTCAATAGGTGGAAAATCCACCACCTGAGGAGCACTACATGGCAAAGCAGCGCAAGAAATTCGACACCAGCCTGAAGCTGGAAGTCGTTCGCATGATCAAAGAACAGGGGCTGAGCGTCCAGAACGTCAGCGAAAGTATGAACATCGGTCCGACAGCAATTCGGCGCTGGGTGACGCAGTATGGCGCAGAGCAGAACGGCCAGCCCGGGATTGGCAAGCCACTCACCGTCGAGCAGCAACGCATCCGACAATTGGAGATCGAGAATCGCCAACTTCGCCAGGATGTCGATATCCTAAAAAAGGCATCGGCCTTCTTTGCCCGAGAACTGAAATGAGTTATCAACTCGTTCGTCAACTGCAAGAGGAGGGTAAGCGACGCGCGAAGGACGTCTTGACATCGAATCATTGCGATAGCAACCGGGCCTGATCGGTCAAGGACCGGCGGAGCCGAGCTGGTCGAGCACGTTCCATGGAAGCAACTCGTTGATCCGGTTGATCGGATGGTCAGCGATGTACGTGAGCACATGGCGCAGATACGCTTGCGGATCCATACCGTTGAGTTTGGCCGTTCCGATCAGTGCATACATCGCGGCGGCCCGTTCACCGCCGCTGTCGGCTCCCATGAACAGGAAATTCTTTCGTCCCAATGCAACCGACCGTAACGCGCGTTCAGCAGCATTGTTGTCGATCTCGGCAATGCCGTGATCACAGTAAAGCAGAAGCGCTTGCCACTGGTTCAGCGCATAGTTGATCGCCTTGGTGGTGTTGGATTTCACCGAAAGTGTCGGCAAGCGAGCACGCAGCCACGCTTCGAAATCTACCAGTAGCGGCAGCGCCTGCTCCTGCCGAATCTGACGACGCAGATCCGGCGGCTTGCCGCGTACCTGATCTTCGATTCCATATAGTTCGCCGATTCTTCGCAGGGCCTCAGTCGTGAATGCCGTTGGATGCACGACATGCAGATCGTGGAATTTGCGCCGGGTGTGCGCCCAACATGCCGCTTCCTGGACCCGGCCGGTTTCATAAATCGCATTGAAGCCGGCGTAGGCATCGGCCTGCAGAATGCCGTGAAATCCGGCGAGGTGGGTTTGCGGATGGATGCCCTTGCGGTCCGGCGTGTAGGCAAACCAGACGGCCGGTGCGACCGTCGATGCCGCGTTGCGATCATCGCGCACATAGGTCCAGAGCCGACCGGTCTTGGTCTGGCCGTTGCCTGCGGCGAGTACCGGCACGGTCGTGTCGTCGGCATGCAGTTTCGATCCGGCCATCACATGGCGGCGCAGTGCATCGACCAGCGGGGCCATCAGGCTACTTGCGGCGCCCACCCAACGGCCCATGCTGGAGCGGTCGATCTCGACGCCTTGCCGCGCATAGATCACCGACTGCCGATACAGCGGTTGATGATCGGCGAATTTCGCGACCAAGATATGGGCCAGCAAACCGGGGCCGGCCACGCCGCGCAGGATCGGGCGGCTTGGTGCCGGCACTTGCACGATGCGGTCACAGCACGCACACGCTTTTTTACGCCGGATGTGGCGAATTACCTTGAACGCCGTGTTGACGATTTCGAGCTGCTCGGAAACGTCTTCGCCGAGCGGTTTGAGATTGCCGCCACAGTCGGGGCAGGCTTGATCGGCGGGTTCAAGAATGCGATCTTCGCGCGGCAGTTCGGGCGGCAAGGGCTGCCGGGTCGGCGGCGTGCGCTGCGTCGCTGGCACGACCGCTGGCGGCTGCGCATCGATCACGCCTTCTTCAGCCAGCAGATCTTCCAGTCGGCATTCCAGCCTCTCGATCTGCCGATCGATCTTCTCGGATTTGCGACCGAACTGCATGCGCTGCAATTTGGCGATCAGCAGTTTGAGTTGTTCGACTTCCAGTGCCCGTGACGCCAGGGCCAGCGTCATCTGCTCCATCGACGCCTGCTGCGCCAGCACCATCGCCTTGAGGGCATCGATGTCGTCAGGGAGTGGCGAAGGAAGTGGCATGCGCGAAGTTTACGCAAGTTAGAAGAAGTTTACAACACCGATCTGGGCTGCCAGGTGCGTTACGGCTGCCGCCAGTCGATCCCTTCGAGCAACATCGACAGCTGTGCAGGTGTCAAACACACCGAGCCGCTGGTGGCCTGCGGCCACACAAACCGGCCTTGTTCAAGGCGCTTGGCCAGCAGGCACAGGCCATCGCCGGTAGCCCACAACAACTTGATGACGTCGCCACGGCGGCCGCGAAAGACGAAGACATGGCCATTGAACGGATCGGCCGCCAGCGCCGTTTCCACTTTGGCAGCGAGTCCCTGAAAGCCGCAGCGCATATCGGTGACGCCAGCGGCAATCCAGATGCGTGTCCCGGCGGGCAGGCCGATCATGGATGGAGGTGGCGCAGCACCTGCTCCAGGGTTGCTGCATCGACCGCACCTTCCAGACGCAGGATCGCAGCGCTCACTCTGATTTCGATGATCCCCGGCTTTGGTGTAGCCAGCTTTGGTACAGGGACGTCCACGCGAGGCGACGGCGCGTGCACCGGGCGTTGCGCCAATGCGTTTCCCGAACGCGCAATACTTACGGCCAGAAATTCCGGTTGGGGAAGTTCTGTAACGCCGCCGCCGGCAAGATGCGCACGCCGCCACTTGTGCAGCATGTTTGCATTGATGCCATTGTCCAGCGCGAGGCGGGCTACTGAAACGCCTGGCTCGCAGGCGGCGATCGCCAGCCGTTTCTTAAAATCGACGTTGTAATTGCGCCGACCCTTCCGGCTGCCTGTCTTTATGCTTGTGTTCAAAGTGGTCCCCACTACTATTTGGTGGGCACTACTTTGGCGTGTCAATGATCCGATGTACAGACGGCCTTGATGCGCCGCTTACAGAGGAGGCCATCCCCGTCCAACACAGTTGCCGCGTTCTGTGTGTCAGCCGTTCCGGCTATTACGAGGCGCAGCATCGTTCTGCCAAACCGGTTTTGTGCAAAGCCAGCGTCCACCTGAAGGCCGCATTCATGGCCAGCCATCAAAGCTATGGAAGCCGTCGGTTGGTCACGGCGATGGCCAACCAAGGTATCCAGGTTGGACGCTACAAGGCACGCAGTCTGATGCGCACAGTTGGCCTAAAGCCCGTCTGGAAGCGCAAATTCGTTCACACCACCGACAGCAAGCACGACTTGCCGATTGCCGCTAATGTGCTTGACCGGCAGTTCAATCCGGTCGCGCCGAACATGGCATATGTGGCCGACATTACCTACATCCGTACTGGCGCCGGATGGCTGTATCTTGCCATCGTGCTTGACCTGTTCGCACGCAAAGTGGTGGGCTGGGCCATGGCGCCGAGTATGCCGGCAGAATTAGTCTGTGCTGCCCTGAATATGGCCATCCAGCAGCGGCAACCGGCACCTGGCCTGATCGTCCACTCTGACCGCGGCAGTCAATATGCCAGCAAGCTGTATCAGGATTTGCTGGACGAACATGGCTTTGTTTGCAGCATGAGCCGCAAAGGTAATTGCTGGGATAACGCTGTCGCAGAACGCTTCTTCCTGAACCTCAAGATGGAGCGCGTTTGGCAACGTCAATATGCCAATCATGCGGAGGCCAAGGCCGACATCACGGACTATATCGTCGGCTTCTACAACTGCAAGCGGCTGAATTCAGTATTGGGCAATCTGCCGCCCGCCGCCTACGAGCGGAAAATGGCAGAAAAAGAACCTATTGTTGTGTCCGAAATTACTTGACCACTGCATTTCCACTTAGCCGGCTGTCTGAATTTCCGGAAGCACCTCTTTTCCTGTATTTATTCGTTGCCGGGGCAAACTCGTCAAGGATGGCGCTTGGGCGACGCTTACTAATCTGCGGCGGTAGATGGTAGCGCTGGATCCTCACGCTCATCTTTTATATAGGAGAGATAAGGGAGAGTTGGATTCAAATATTCGTGCAAAAAGCAAAAACCCCCGAGGAATCTAATCCAAGGGGGTTTTCAAATAAAAGCCTGACGATGACCTACTTTCACACGTGTTGACGCACTATCATCGGCGCGAAGTCGTTTCACGGTCCTGTTCGGGATGGGAAGGGGTGGTACCAACTTGCTATGGTCATCAGGCATAACTTGTAACATCGCTTGCTCCTCCGCATGCCGTATTTCTACGGGCCGGCATGGCAGCAAACAACGCAATCTGGAAGAAGTAAAGTATACAACAATTGTTGGCGGGCGTGATGTCCAAATCATGCGCATGTATTGAACATGATCGCATTGGCATACGCTGCTACTCATCATCTCTAACCTGCTAAGGTTATAGGGACAAGCCTTACGGGCAATTAGTACTGGTTAGCTTAACGCATTACTGCGCTTCCACACCCAGCCTATCAACGTCCTGGTCTCGAACGACCCTTCAAAGAGCTCAAGGCTCTGGGAAATCTCATCTTAAGGCAAGTTTCCCGCTTAGATGCTTTCAGCGGTTATCTCTTCCGAACTTAGCTACCCGGCAATGCCACTGGCGTGACAACCGGTACACCAGAGGTTCGTCCACTCCGGTCCTCTCGTACTAGGAGCAGCCCCCTTCAAATTTCCAACGCCCACGGCAGATAGGGACCAAACTGTCTCACGACGTTTTAAACCCAGCTCACGTACCACTTTAAATGGCGAACAGCCATACCCTTGGGACCGGCTACAGCCCCAGGATGTGATGAGCCGACATCGAGGTGCCAAACTCCCCCGTCGATATGAACTCTTGGGAGGAATCAGCCTGTTATCCCCAGAGTACCTTTTATCCGTTGAGCGATGGCCCTTCCATACAGAACCACCGGATCACTATGTCCTACTTTCGTACCTGCTCGACTTGTCAGTCTCGCAGTTAAGCACGCTTATGCCATTGCACTATTAGCACGATGTCCGACCGTACCTAGCGTACCTTCGAACTCCTCCGTTACACTTTGGGAGGAGACCGCCCCAGTCAAACTGCCTACCATGCACTGTCCCCGATCCGGATAACGGACCAAGGTTAGAATCTCAAACAAACCAGGGTGGTATTTCAAGGTTGGCTCCACGCAAACTGGCGTTCACGCTTCAAAGCCTCCCACCTATCCTACACAGATTGGTTCAAAATTCAATGCAAAGCTACAGTAAAGGTTCATGGGGTCTTTCCGTCTAGCCGCGGGTAGATTGCATCATCACAAACATTTCAACTTCGCTGAGTCTCGGGAGGAGACAGTGTGGCCATCGTTACTCCATTCGTGCAGGTCGGAACTTACCCGACAAGGAATTTCGCTACCTTAGGACCGTTATAGTTACGGCCGCCGTTTACTGGGACTTCAATCAAGAGCTTGCACCCCATCATTTAATCTTCCAGCACCGGGCAGGAGTCACACCATATACGTCCACTTTCGTGTTTGCATAGTGCTGTGTTTTTATTAAACAGTCGCAGCCACCAGTTTATTGCAACCCCTTCGTCCTTCTGGCGCAGGCCAGTCAAACTACAAGGGCGTACCTTATCCCGAAGTTACGGTACCAATTTGCCGAGTTCCTTCTCCCGAGTTCTCTCAAGCGCCTTAGAATACTCATCTCGCCCACCTGTGTCGGTTTGCGGTACGGTCTCGTATGACTGAAGCTTAGAGGCTTTTCTTGGAACCACTTCCAATTGCTTCGCGAACAAGTTCGCTCGTCTCAACCCCTTGAATTACGTGCCCGGATTTGCCTAAGCACCTTCTTTGAGCCAAAAACCGACTATTCCAACAGTCGGACAACCTTCCGCGATCCGTCCCCCCATCGCATCATACGACGGTGCAGGAATATTAACCTGCTTCCCATCAGCTACGCATCTCTGCCTCGCCTTAGGGGCCGACTCACCCTGCTCCGATGAACGTTGAACAGGAAACCTTGGGCTTACGGCGTGGAGGCTTTTCACCCCCATTATCGCTACTCATGTCAGCATTCGCACTTCTGATACCTCCAGCATCCTTTACAAGACACCTTCGCAGGCTTACAGAACGCTCTCCTACCATATATCCGAAGATATATCCGCAGCTTCGGTGACTGGCTTAGCCCCGTTACATCTTCCGCGCAGGACGACTCGATCAGTGAGCTATTACGCTTTCTTTAAAGGATGGCTGCTTCTAAGCCAACCTCCTGACTGTTTTAGCCTTCCCACTTCGTTTTCCACTTAGCCAATCTTTGGGACCTTAGCTGGCGGTCTGGGTTGTTTCCCTCTTGACGCCGGACGTTAGCACCCGACGTCTGTCTCCCAAGCTCGCACTCATCGGTATTCGGAGTTTGCAATGGTTTGGTAAGTCGCGATGACCCCCTAGCCATAACAGTGCTCTACCCCCGATGGTGATACTTGAGGCACTACCTAAATAGTTTTCGGAGAGAACCAGCTATTTCCAAGTTTGTTTAGCCTTTCACCCCTACCCACAGCTCATCCCCTAATTTTTCAACATTAGTGGGTTCGGACCTCCAGTGCGTGTTACCGCACCTTCATCCTGGCCATGAGTAGATCACTTGGTTTCGGGTCTACACCCAGCGACTGAACGCCCTATTCGGACTCGATTTCTCTACGGCTTCCCTATATGGTTAACCTTGCCACTGAATGTAAGTCGCTGACCCATTATACAAAAGGTACGCAGTCACGGAACAAGTCCGCTCCTACTGTTTGTATGCACACGGTTTCAGGATCTATTTCACTCCCCTTCCGGGGTTCTTTTCGCCTTTCCCTCACGGTACTGGTTCACTATCGGTCGATTACGAGTATTTAGCCTTGGAGGATGGTCCCCCCATGTTCAGACAGGATTTCTCGTGTCCCGCCCTACTTGTCGCAAACTTAGTTCCACACATCCAATTTCGTATAAGGGGCTATCACCCTCTATGGCCGCACTTTCCAGAGCGTTCTACTATTGGTCATGCTAAATCTTGCAGGCTCATCCCATTTCGCTCGCCGCTACTTTGGGAATCTCGGTTGATTTCTTTTCCTGTAGCTACTTAGATGTTTCAGTTCGCCACGTTCGCCTTGCATACCTATGTATTCAGTATGCAATACCCTAAAAGGGTGGGTTTCCCCATTCGGAAATCTGCGGATCAAAGCGTGTTTGCTCGCTCCCCGCAGCTTATCGCAAGCTACTACGTCCTTCATCGCCTGTAATCGCCAAGGCATCCACCATGTGCACTTATTCGCTTGTCCCTATAACTTTAGCCTCTGCATTCTTGCGAACACAAAGACGGCTATAGAGATAATAAAGTTTAGCGTTTGCCGTATATAAAACTGCTCATGCCTTCTTTCAAAAACATGACTTCCTTCTACATACAATTTGATTTGATACAATCACAACCCACCAAATAAGCATCTTTCATCATTGATTGCACCAATATTTCTACTGTTGCTTACAGTGACTAATTAACCTTATTTGATTAATCTTTACTTCTTCCAGATTGTTAAAGAACGAAACAGCACTTGATCTTAAAAGATCAAACCTAAATCATCTTGATACGCATGCATCAAATATACTTAGGTTTGATATCTTGGTGGAGGTTGACGGGATCGAACCGACGACCCCCTGCTTGCAAAGCAGGTGCTCTCCCAGCTGAGCTAAACCCCCACGAAATTCTTTGGTAGGTCTGGTTGGACTCGAACCAACGACCCCTGCGTTATCAACACAGTGCTCTAACCAGCTGAGCTACAGACCCACTTGGATCAGCTCTCAGCCTTCAGCGCGGCGGTAACTATTGCTTGCCGCTTGCAAACCAATTACTGTTCTTTTCTGTATTAACAGCCGATAAGTGTGAACGCTTGACTTCCGTGCGAACTCTAGAAAGGAGGTGATCCAGCCGCACCTTCCGATACGGCTACCTTGTTACGACTTCACCCCAGTCACGAATCCTACCGTGGTAAGCGCCCTCCTTGCGGTTAAGCTACCTACTTCTGGTAAAACCCGCTCCCATGGTGTGACGGGCGGTGTGTACAAGACCCGGGAACGTATTCACCGCGACATGCTGATCCGCGATTACTAGCGATTCCAACTTCATGTAGTCGAGTTGCAGACTACAATCCGGACTACGATACACTTTCTGGGATTAGCTCCCCCTCGCGGGTTGGCGGCCCTCTGTATGTACCATTGTATGACGTGTGAAGCCCTACCCATAAGGGCCATGAGGACTTGACGTCATCCCCACCTTCCTCCGGTTTGTCACCGGCAGTCTCATTAGAGTGCCCTTTCGTAGCAACTAATGACAAGGGTTGCGCTCGTTGCGGGACTTAACCCAACATCTCACGACACGAGCTGACGACAGCCATGCAGCACCTGTGTACTGGTTCTCTTTCGAGCACTCCCCGATCTCTCAGGGATTCCAGCCATGTCAAGGGTAGGTAAGGTTTTTCGCGTTGCATCGAATTAATCCACATCATCCACCGCTTGTGCGGGTCCCCGTCAATTCCTTTGAGTTTTAATCTTGCGACCGTACTCCCCAGGCGGTCTACTTCACGCGTTAGCTGCGTTACCAAGTCAATTAAGACCCGACAACTAGTAGACATCGTTTAGGGCGTGGACTACCAGGGTATCTAATCCTGTTTGCTCCCCACGCTTTCGTGCATGAGCGTCAGTGTTATCCCAGGGGGCTGCCTTCGCCATCGGTATTCCTCCACATATCTACGCATTTCACTGCTACACGTGGAATTCTACCCCCCTCTGACACACTCTAGCCATGCAGTCACAAATGCAGTTCCCAGGTTGAGCCCGGGCATTTCACATCTGTCTTACATAACCGCCTGCGCACGCTTTACGCCCAGTAATTCCGATTAACGCTTGCACCCTACGTATTACCGCGGCTGCTGGCACGTAGTTAGCCGGTGCTTATTCTTCAGGTACCGTCATTAGCAAAGGATATTAGCCTTCACCGTTTCTTCCCTGACAAAAGAGCTTTACAACCCGAAGGCCTTCTTCACTCACGCGGCATTGCTGGATCAGGGTTGCCCCCATTGTCCAAAATTCCCCACTGCTGCCTCCCGTAGGAGTCTGGGCCGTGTCTCAGTCCCAGTGTGGCTGGTCGTCCTCTCAGACCAGCTACTGATCGTCGCCTTGGTGAGCCTTTACCTCACCAACTAGCTAATCAGATATCGGCCGCTCCACGAGCATGAGGTCTTGCGAGCCCCCACTTTCATCCGTAGATCGTATGCGGTATTAGCGTAACTTTCGCTACGTTATCCCCCACTCTAGGGTACGTTCCGATATATTACTCACCCGTTCGCCACTCGCCACCAGGGTTGCCCCCGTGCTGCCGTTCGACTTGCATGTGTAAGGCATGCCGCCAGCGTTCAATCTGAGCCAGGATCAAACTCTTCAGTTTAATCTCTGTTTTATGTCATTGCTGACATGGTCCGTTTTACCGGACCGGTCGCTCACTCAAAATACTGACAGGCTCTCTTCGAAGTTACCTCCAAAAAGATCCTATTTTTCTTCTTTCGTGAGCATTTGATATTGTAAGTTTTACGCAACCAGCTTTCGCTCGCTGCGCAGCACTTCCATCAAACGCCCACACTTATCGACTGTTAATTTTTAAAGATCTTGTTCTACTTGGCGGCACAGCATTCCTGCCGTTCCGCTCCGCCCCAAATCGTTTTGTTTGGCAGCAGCAGAGAGATGGGATTATGGGGCGTTTCGCTCATTTCGTCAACATCTATTTCAACGAAACCCGGCAGACTTTCCTCTCCCGGCACATCTATTCCACCTTCTTTCCCGCCTCCGGCATGCACTCAGCTTACTGCTTCCGGCGCACTGCTTTCAACGGGAGGCGAACTATAGCAACGCACATGTAATTCAGCAAGCCATTTCGAAAAATACTTCCGAGGCTTTATCGTGCCAATATCGAATGGCACGATACTCTCTAAATAAATATAGGTTCCGGCTCAAGCTGTACACCAAACCGGGCCAGCACATCGGCTTGAATATCTCTGGCCAACTGGACTATCTCCTCCCTTTCGCGTCGCCATGATTGACAAGCACCAGTGCCTGCTTCTCATATACGCCAACACGACCAGTACGCCTCCCTTTCCAATCGCAGCGCTCAATCAGCCAGCCTGCGGCAAGTTTAAACATGCCTTCTGATAGCGGGTAACTGACCAATTCCGGGTATGCGGCCAGTAGTGCATCACGCTGTGCTGCAGTTACCACAGGATTCTTGAAGAAACTGCCCGCATTCCCGATGACTGCAGGATCAGGTAATTTGTTGCTGCGTATGGCGATCACCGTATCGCTGATGTCGCGCATGGTTGGCTCAACGATACCGTGCTCCTTCAATGCTCGTGCCACGTCGGCATACTGGATATTCGGCTGCCACTGTTTAGGCAACGCGAATGTCACATCCAGTATGACCGCACTATCCAGCAATGCATGCTTAAAAATGCTGTCCCGGTAACCGAATTGGCAATCCGGCTTTTTCAAAGAAAACAGCTGCCCGGTCTGGAAATTGAAGGCTGTCAATGAATGGAAGCAATCCTTGGCTTCCACCCCATACGCGCCGATGTTTTGAATGGGTGCGGCGCCAACATATCCAGGAATCAGCGATAAATTCTCAAGCCCGCCCAAATTTCGGTCCAAAGTCCACAGCACGAACTCATGCCAATTTTCTCCGGCTGCCGCTCGGACATATGTCGCATTGGCATCCTCACCGACAATGTCAATGCCGGTTATTCCGATATGCACTACAAGGCCGTTGAAATCCTGCGTCAGCACGATATTGCTGCCGCCGCCCAGCACTAGCCGCGGCAATCCGGATAAAGTCGCATCACGCCCAAGTTCCAGCAGCATCTCTAGCGAAGTGACATGCAAATAGGCGTGCGCCTTGGCATCAATGCCAAAAGTATTGAGTTTTCTTAGCGAAAAATCGTACTGAATAGGGAGTTGAGTTGTCATAGCGCGCCGATTATAGTCGGAAGCCAATATAGCCTCCTGGTTTTTTGTCCGTTAAAATGCGCCATTCAATGCTATCCGATCACAAATTAAAGGAACAATCATGCCGTCATTTGATGTTGTATCTGAAGCCAATATGGATGAAGTAAAAAATGCCATCGTTCAGACCAATAAAGTGGTGACCAATCGCTTTGATCTGAAGGGCACCAGCGCCAAGGTCGAACTCAAGGAAAAAGAACGCGAAGTGACGCTTTTCGGCGACTCCGAATTTCACTTGGAACAAATTATGATCGAAGTCACCCAAACCATGGGCAAGCGCGGGGTGGACATACGTTTTCTCGATAAGGGTAAGGTAGAGAAAATCGGCGGCGACAAAGTCAAGCAAGTCATCAAGATCAAAAATGGCATCGAATCCGATGCTGCAAAAAAAATCGTCCGCCTGATCAAGGACAGCAAGATGAAAGTGCAAGCCAGTATCCAGGGCGATGCAGTACGCATCACGGGTGCCAAGCGCGATGATTTGCAGGCGGCAATGGCGATGTTGCGCAAGGATGTGGCGGATTTGCCATTGGAATTCAATAATTTCCGCGACTAAATTCAGTACCAGAAGCGCATATCGTCATCTCCTGCCGCTCGGCAGGATGCCTTGCGGTAGATATATACCCTCACGCCAAGATTGCTGGCTGTATACATCTACCGCTGCCCTGAACCGGGTCTACCGCCCGACAAACTGATAAGCGCTTTCCTCATGCGATCCATACTGCCGGCTCTTTGCTTTGCAATTTTTTCCAGCGATGCTGCCTGTGCTGCCGACATTGGCGTGGTTGGCCTGTTTCCGGGAAAGGCGGTGCTGGTGATCGACGGCGGCGTACCAAAAACCTATTCTGTCGGAAGCAAGGTGGCCGAAGGTATCAAGCTGTCTGATGCGAACAACTCCACTGCAACCATCGACGTCAATGGCAAGCGCCAGACACTGGCTATCGGCCAATATGTGAGCCGCGCCATGCCGAGCAGCGACGCCGGCAGCACGGTGCTGCAAGCCGACAGCCGCGGCCATTTCACCGCCCAGGGGCAAATCAATGGCGGTACGATTTCGCTGCTGGTCGATACCGGGGCCACCATGATTGCACTATCTGCAACTGACGCGGTGCGATTGGGGATCGATTACAAAAAGGGCCAGCTAGGTGCGGTCAACACCGCCAATGGCAGAGCGCCTGCCTATCGGGTCAAACTCGACAGCGTGAAAATCGGCACGATCGAACTGAATCAGGTAGATGCACTGATCCAGGAAAATGGCTTGCCGATCGCATTGTTGGGGATGTCTTTCCTGAACCGCATGGACATGCGCCGCAATGGCGACCAGATGACGCTCACCAAACGGTTTTAATATCTGAGAAAAGTGCACTCAGTGTGCCAGCTTCAGGGTGATGACACCGGATACGATCAGCAGGGCGCCCAGATAGCGGCCGAGACTGGCACTGTCGCCAAAGAAACAAACCCCGACCAGAAATGTCCCGGCAGCACCGATGCCGGTCCAGACTGCGTAGGCAGTACCCATTGGAATTTCTTTTTGCGCCGACCACAATAAGTAGCCGCTGACAGCCATGCAAATAGTCGCCAGAACGATGCCCAGCATCCGTTTTTCCGGCACTTGCGATAGCTTGAAACCCAGTGGCCAGCCTATTTCGAACAAGCCTGCCAAAATCAGAAATAGCCAGCTGCGCATTGAAATTTCCCCATGATGGCTAAAAGACCTATAAACGATGCCTGTATTCCGGCAGAGCCGGTTATAGCTCTGGATGCGGGGCAGTCAAGCTTTCACCGTCCCGCATCAATAGGAACTAGTCGTTTTCCTGCTTCAGACGACGCTGCCTGACAGCTTCCGCCAAACCGTTCAGCACCTGGATGCTGGCTTCCCAATCGATGCAACCGTCGGTAACTGACTGGCCATAGGTCAGTTCCTTGCCGGGAACCAGGTCTTGACGACCGGCGACCAGATTGGACTCGATCATCACGCCGACGATACGGTTGTCACCGGCGGCGACTTGGCCGGCGATATCGGCACAGACTGGAATCTGGTTTTCCGGTTTTTTCGAACTGTTGGCGTGCGATGCATCGATCATCAGACGCTGTGCCAGACCGCTGGCGGCGACATCCTTGCAAGCCGCATCGACACTGGCGGCATCATAGTTCGGCGCCTTGCCGCCGCGCAGGATGATGTGGCAATCCTCATTGCCGCCGGTGGCGACGATCGCCGAGTGGCCGCCCTTGGTGACGGACAGGAAATGATGCGGCTGCGACGCCGCCTTGATCGCGTCCACCGCGATCTTGACGTTGCCATCGGTGCCGTTCTTGAAACCGACCGGGCAAGACAGGCCGGATGCGAGTTCGCGATGCACTTGCGATTCGGTGGTGCGGGCGCCGATCGCGCCCCAGCTGACGAGGTCGGCGATGTATTGCGGGCTGATCACGTCAAGGAATTCGGTGCCGGCCGGCAAGCCCAGTTCGTTGATGTTGAGCAGCAATTCACGCGCAATGCGCAGACCGTCGTTGATGCGGAAGCTGTTATCCATGTACGGGTCATTGATCAGGCCTTTCCAGCCGACGGTGGTGCGCGGCTTCTCGAAATAGACCCGCATCACGATTTCCAGTTCGCCTTTGAGGCGATCGCGCTCCTTGACCAGCAGTTGCGCATATTCCATTGCGGCCTTGGTGTCGTGAATCGAACAAGGTCCGATCACGACCATCAGCCGGTCGTCTTTGCCGTGCAGGATGCTGTGCAGCGCGGCGCGCGACTGGGCCGCGGTGGTCGAGGCTTTTTCCGAACAGGCGAACTCGCGGATCAGGTGCGACGGGGGGGTCAGTTCTTTCATTTCTCGGATGCGTAGGTCATCGGTGCGTGGCATGGTGTTCTCCTCAACGGTCAATATGAAATGGGCATAAAAAAAACCGCCATCGCTGGCGGTTTTTTAGGAATTCGGTTTGGTTTCGCCTATCGTGCTGCTTTTACGTGAACCTTCCGCTTCTCCACCGCCTTGGGCTGGAATAGCTAAAGTAAAAATAAAAATGAAAGTTCACGTGGGACATGTGGCAGTGTATTCGTTGTATTGGTTCAGATCGAAATTCACTATAACAATATCTTCGGCGGCTTGGCAAGCGGTTTATCGCCGGCTTGCCAAATATTACGCGGTGCCGCCGACCGTGATCTCTTCAATCCGCAGGGTTGGCTGGCCGACGCCGACCGGCACGCTTTGGCCTTCCTTGCCGCAGACGCCGACGCCGGCGTCGAGCTGCATGTCATTGCCGATCATCGAAACCCGCTGCAGCACGTCGGGGCCATTGCCGATCAGGGTTGCGCCCTTGACCGGATAGGTGATTTTGCCATCCTCGATCATGTACGCTTCGCTGGCCGAAAACACGAACTTGCCGTTGGTGATATCGACCTGGCCGCCGCCGAAATTGACTGCGTACAAGCCGTTCTTGACCGACGCCAGGATTTCCGCCGGATCCTTGTCGCCGGCCAGCATGTAGGTGTTGGTCATGCGCGGCATCGGCAAATGGGCAAACGATTCGCGCCGCGCATTGCCGGTGACCGGCATCTTCATCAGGCGCGCATTCAGCGTGTCCTGCAGGTAGCCTTTCAGGATGCCGTCTTCGATCAGCGTGGTGCACTGGGTCGGGTTGCCCTCGTCATCCATGTTCAGCGAACCGCGCCGGTCGGCAAGCGTGCCGTCATCGACCACGGTGACGCCTTTGGCGGCGACGCGCTGGCCGATGCGGCCGGAAAACGCGCTGGAACCCTTGCGGTTGAAATCGCCTTCCAGGCCGTGACCGATCGCTTCATGCAACAGCACGCCGGGCCAGCCCGGTCCCAGTACCACCGTCATCGGGCCGGCCGGTGCGGCGCGCGCATCGAGGTTGACGATGCGCGGCATCGACCGCTTGCGTCGCGTATTTTTCCAGCATTTCGTCGCTGAAGTAGCCGTAGCTATAACGTCCGCCGCCGCCGCTGGAACCCATCTCGCGCCGGCCGTTCTGCTCGGCGATGACGGTCACCGAAATCCGCACCAGCGGCCGGATGTCGGCCGCCAGCACGCCGTCGCTGCGCGCCACCAGCACCACGTCGTATTCGCCGGCCAGGCCCGCCATCACCTGCACCACGCGCGGGTCCTTGGCGCGGGCGATGCGCTCAATGCCGCTCCAGCAACTTGACCTTGGCGGCCGCATCGAGCGAGGCCAGCGGGTCGTTCGGCAGATACAAGCGAGCGGCCGCCGACCTGCTGCATCGAGGACGCGATCTTCACTTTGCCGGCGCCTTGACGGGCGATGGTGCGGGTCGCCGCTGCGGCGTCCAGCAACGCGCGCTCGGAAATCTCGTCCGAATAGGAAAACGCGGTCTTGTCGCCCGACACCGCGCGCACCCCGACTCCCTGATCGATCGAGAAACTGCCGGTCTTGACGATGCCTTCTTCCAGGCTCCAGCTTTCGCTCTTGGTGAACTGGAAGTACAGGTCGGCATAATCGACCTTGTGCGTAAACATCGTGCCGATGGACTTGATCAGCGCCGTTTCATCCAGGCCGAACGGGGTGAGCAGGATGTCGCGCGCGACGGAGAGAGTGCTGAGATTCGGTTCAAATAGCTTCATGGTCTTTTCTTGTTCGCGGCTGAGCGCGTTTGACAATGTATAGGGAGTTGTTTCGATTGTAGAGCATCAGCCTGCGCTGCGCAGGCCGGAAGTGGCGGGCCGGCTGACGGTGCACCGCATGGCCTGCGCAGCTGAGTGTACGCAAGCGCCAGAATACCCCTGCAAAACTCACTAAAAACAGGGGGTATCATCAAAAACAATGCTGTTGCCGCACGTATCCATTGGCATTATAAATATACTGCAGCCAGTATATTAAACCGCGAAAATGCCATCCGCAGCGCCGGAATCACAGCTTGCGGTGTTTCAGCGCCGGCAGGTTTTCGCGCACTTGCGCCAGATGACTTGGTTCGATGTCGCCGATTACCACGCCCTCGCCTTCGGCCAGCACCGCCTTGACCTCGCCCCACGGGTCGATCAGCATGCTGTGGCCCCAGGTGCGGCGGCCGTTCGGATGCGTGCCGCCCTGCCCCGATGCCAGCACATAGCACTGGTTCTCGATCGCGCGCGCGCGCAGCAGGATTTCCCAATGCGCCTGGCCGGTGGTGTAGGTAAAAGCCGCCGGCACCACGATCAGCGCGCACTCGCCCATCGCCCGGTACAGCTCCGGAAAACGCAGGTCGTAGCAGATCGACAGCCCGACTTTGCCGAACGGCGCATCGAAGGTGGTGACCTGGTTGCCGCGCACGATGGTGCGCGACTCGTCGTAGGACTCATCGCCCTTGGTGAAGCCGAACAGGTGGATCTTGTCGTAATGGCTGACGCACTCGCCCTGCGGGTTATACACCAGCGTCGTGTTGAGCACCTTGCCCGGCTCCGGCGCCACCAGCGGCAGCGTGCCGCCGATCAGCCACAGGCGATGGCTGCGCGCCATTTCGGCCATCGCGTCCTGCATCGGCCCGGTTCCCGGCAGTTCGGCCTGCGCGACCTTGTCGCTGTCGTTCATGCCCATGATGGACCAGTATTCCGGCAGCAGCACCAGCGTCGCGCCCTGCTGCGCCGCCTGCGCCACCAGCCGGCGCGCAGCGGCGATGTTGTCGGCCACCACCGGCGTGGAAATCATTTGTATCGCTGCAATTTTATGCGTGTTCATTTTTTGCCTGTCTCGGTAGATTTGCCCGGGATCGGAGCGGCGCCCGTGGCCCCCGCTCCGGATCTTGTTTCAAGTTTGGTCACCGCCGGATCTTTCCATGGGCCGGTGATCTGATATTCAAAGGTGAAGGCGCGTGCCAGCGGTTCGCGCAGGAACAATTGTGCCAGAAAGGTGCCCAGCCCGATGACCGGATTGACCGCCAGTGCATACGCGACCGAGGCCGCGCCGACATTGATCTCCGGAATGACTGCCACATGCAGATTCTGCGATTCCTTGGCGATATCCGCAGTGCCGTCCATCAGCACCGTCGCATTCACGCTGCGCATCTTCAGGTTATCGGTGCTCGCCACGCCCTTGTTGATCAGCGCGCTGCCGGTGATGCCGTCGAACGCAAAACCTTCCGAAAACACATCGCGGAAATCCAGCGTCAGCCGGCGCGGCAAGGATTGCAGGCTCAGCACGCCGAGCAGCTTGGCCGCGCCGGGATCGACTTTCAGGAACTGGCCGGACTCCATGTCCAGATGAATCTGGCCGCTCAGGCTCGGAATGTCGAGCGCAAATGGCAGGCCGTGCCAATTGACATCGCCATCCATCCTGCCCTTGCCGCCGCGCAAGACATTGACGAAACCGAAGCGCTGCAGCAGCTTGCCGGCATCGTTCAGGTCCAGCGCATAAGTCAGGCTGGTCACATTGTCGCCGCCCCTGATGGCCCAATTGCCCGCGGCCTTCAGCACCGCATCGTCATTGACGATCGATAATTTGTTGATGCGCCACTCGCGCACTGCCGGCGTCTGCACATTGTTGGCCACCACTTCCAGGCGCCCCAGCTTCTTGTTGAACAGTTCGAAATGCTCCGCCACGATGTCGACGCTGGGGATCTGGGTCGTGGTGTTTTTCCCTTCCAGCAAGTCGCCGACATCGGACGCCGCCGCCTGCGGAATGGTCAGCGTGGCCAGACGCGCGCTCACCTTGCCCAGCCCGGATGCGCCGGCATTCCAGGTCAGATAGCCTGACGCTTGCCTGGAGTCGATATTGGCCTGCCACACATTCTTTTGATGCGACGCGCCGACCACCACGTTATCGAGTTTCTTGCCCATCACATACAGTGCGGTGGCGCGCGCGGCCAGCACATCCGGATCGATGTATTGCGCGATATCGGCGCCGTCGGCCGCACCCGCCGGCACTTTTTCGGCGGACGCCGGCACCATCGACGCCACCACACTGCGCCAGTCATCGACGTTCAGCGACTCCAGATTCACGTTGGCCACCAGCCCTCTCTCAGGCTCCGGCGGCGGCACGTTGACGCCGATGCCGCCGCGCAGCACCTGCCAGGTCGCCTGTTTTTCGACGGTTTTCTGGCGCGCATAGCGGATCCCGATGGCCGAACCCAGCGTGATCCTGATTTCGTCGCGCAGGATCAGCGCATCGTCGGACGGCAACGCATTCATCTGCACTTTCAGCGCCATGCTGTCGTCGGCGGATTTGCGCAACGGCGCCGGAAAGTCCAGCGCCAAGCCCTGCAAATTCGATTCGATCAGCAGTTCGGGCTGGCGCTTCTTGACCGAAATGGTGGCGCTGTAGCGGGTGCTGCCCTTGATATGCTGCGCCACGCCCTGGATCGCGGCGGCGGAATAAGCGCGGCGCAACCCTTCGGACGACGCGCTGCCTTCGCCCTTGATGCGGATCGTGCCGTCGCCCTGGGTGCCGCCGGCAAGCTTGACCGGGCCGCCCAGCAGCGTGGCGCTGATGCCGTTCAGGTTCAGGCCTTTTTCATTGAATTCGAGCTTGCCGCTGGCGCCCGACAGCGGCGGAATCACTTCCTGCAGCGTCACGTCGTTGTTGGCCAGCTGCAGCACGCCCTGCACCTTGGCATCGAACATGTGGTTCAGCGGCAGGCGCAGCTTCAGCGCCAGCTTGGCATTGCCGCTGGCCTTGGTCTCTTCGGTAAAGTTGGCGATCCAGTCGGTGACCGGACTGTCGTTGACATAGCGCACGTAATCCTGCAGCAGCGCGCTGGCGTTGCCGTCGATTTCCAGCACGCTGTCGGCAGCCAGCAGGTCGGGGATCACCGCCTTCACCGCGGACAAGGCGGCGCCGTGGGTTTGCGCGGTGTCGCCGCGGATTTCCATGCGCGTATTCTCGAACGCGAAGCTGCCCTTGATCTGTTCCGCCAGCGGCCACAGCGGCGATGTGCCGTCCTTGGCAAACAGGCCGGGCGCATAATTCAATGTGCCCTGCTCGATCCGGCCCTTGACGCTGAACAGGCCGGACGGCTTGTCGCCGGCTTTTTCGGTCCGGAACGGGAATTGCGCCAGATCGCCTTTCAGCTTCAGGCTGACGTCCTGCGCGCTCCCCCCGACCAGCGCGCCGTTGAGCCAGCGGCGCAGATGCTCCGGCGTCTGCAGCGGCAGGTAGCGGTCGATTTTCCTGACATCGAAACCGGACAGCTTGCCGTTCAGGTCGATCTCGCCCAGCGGCTTGCCCGGCTGATGGGTCAGCGGCATCAGATGCTTGCCGGACAGCGAGCCGCTCATGCCCTGCTGCGCGAACTCCATCCGCTCGACCTGGAACAGAAACTGGTTCTGGTCCTGGAAAGACCAGCTGGCATCCATCTTCAGCTGATCGAACGGCATCACCGGATCGGCAAAATAACCGGGCAAAGCCAGCGTCAGCTGCGCCGAATCGAGCGCAAAGCGCCCGCCCTTGTCGCTTGCATCGATCCGGCCGCTCAGATTCTCGAAACCCGGAATCGCCGGCACCGCCGCCTGCGCCGCGATCTTGCCGATCTTGGGCTGGGCCGGATGGGCTGGTTGCGCCTTCAGCGACAGTCCGGCGAATTGGCCTTGCAACTGATACGACGCGATATCGGGATAAGCGCCCTGCCACTGCGCGGAAAAGTCCTTGAACTGTCCGCGCGGCGCAAAATCGGCCAGCATCTGGCGCTGGGCCGAGGACAAGGGCAGGCGTCCGGCAAAATTGGCCAGCGTTTCCAGATCCAGGGTCTGCGCCTTGATGCTGGTCTTTTCAGGCTGCTTGTCGCTGGCCGGCACATGTGATTCGCTGATATTGGTGGGCGGCAGGAGCAGGCCGTCGTCGGTCGTCAGCGAAAAATCCGACAGCGCAAGACTGTGCCCGCGCGCGCCAAACGCGGGCGCAGCGCCGCCCTTGAGCGGATCGAACAGCTCGCGCGCGGCAATCCGGCCCTTGACCCTGGCCAGGCTGAGCGGCTCCAGATCCTTGCGCAACCGCACCGACACATTCGACAGCGTCAGGTCGGCGGTGAAATCGGCCACCTTGGCATGGTCCAGATTGAGCCAGGCCCGCACCGAACCGCTGCCCTGCGCCAGCGCAAACGGATAATCGACATAGGCTTTCCAGACCGCCAGATCGGTGTTGCGCAGATCGAGGTACAGATCGCCCTTCCACTGCAGCAGATCGGAAATCTTGCGGGAAAAGCGCGGATGCACGAAATCGGCCCGCACATCGAGCGGCGCCGCCAGCGCGGCCGGCGGCGTCGCCTGCAATGAAAACTGGTGGCTGCGGTGGCGGTTTTGCAATACGAAACTGAGGTCGGTCAGCGCCAGTTCCGGCGCGCCGCGGCGCTGATCGTTCCAGCGCAGGCTGCCGGCATTGATCACGATCAGGCGTTGCGACAGCAGCCAGTCGGCCGCCCTGCCGTCGCCCTCCTTGCGCTGATCGATGAAGATCCCGCCCACATACAGCTTGCCATCGGCCTCGCGCCGGATGTCCAGATCGGGGCGATTGATCTGCAGCGTGTCGAGCCGCAAATCGGCCACCAGCAGCGACCACCACGACAGCGTGGCCGAAATGCTGGGCAGGGTCAGTGCCTGACGCCCCTCCTTGTCGCGGATCACCACATCGTTGAGCGACAGATACGGATGCAGGCCGTCCCAGGATGCATAGATCCGCGCGATCGACACCGGGCGGCCGATCACCTTGCTGCTGAGCTGCTCGATATCGCCCTTGTAATGATCGATATTGGGCAGCACCACATAGCGCAGCGCCAGGAACAGGGTGCAAAAAATGAAGTAAGCGACCACCAGCAATGACAAAAACAGGCCCAGCGCATGGTGCGTGAAACGATTGAGCCGGTAATAGCCCATGCCAACCGCACGCCAGCACGCCGCCAGCCGATGTTTCCATTGTGGTAAATCTTCTTTTATTGACATCAACTCAATACCAAATAACCCGGCGTAAAATAAAGTTCCTGCGCATCGTTGCACTCAGGCTCAAACTTGGCCAGCCCGTAAGGATACCGCCTGCAGGCCGGTTGCACCGACAGCGACGATAAAAATGCCCCCAACTCCGTCCATTCAAGCACATCAAATTTTATGACACCATCCTCTTTGACCAGCAGCGTCGCATCCCGGTTCTATTCACGCTGGGTCAATGCCGACCCGGGCCGGCCGGCAATGGTAACTGAACTGGCCAAATTATCGCTGAGCCGCACCGGCTTTGCCGCCCTGTTACAAAAAGACACAGACGCCGGCCTGCCGTTGCCGCGCGCGATGCGCCGCCTGCGCAACCTGGTGATCGCGGTATTGATCGAGCGCGACCTGTCCGGCCGCGCCGATTTTGCCGAAGTGGTCGACACCATCAGCCGGTTTGCCGACTTCGCAGTGCAAACCCATCTGGCCGAGATCAGCGCCGAGATGAGCGCGCTGCACGGCACCCCGATCGGCGAGGAATCGGGCCAGGAGCAGCAACTGATCGTGCTCGGGATGGGCAAGCTGGGCGGCTTCGAACTCAATGTATCGTCCGACATCGACCTGATTTTCGTCTACGCGGAAGACGGCGAAACCCGCACCACATCCGCCGAGCAGCGCCAGTTGTCGAATCACGAGTATTTCGCCCGGCTCGGCAAACGGCTGATCGCCGCGATCGCCGAAATCACCGAAGACGGCTTCACCTTCCGCGTCGACATGGCGCTGCGGCCCAACGGCGGCTCCGGCCCGCTGGCCGCCAGCTTCAACATGGTGGAAGAATATTTCATCGTCCAGGGCCGCGAATGGGAACGCTACGCCTGGGTCAAGGCGCGCGCGCTGACCGGGCGCGCCAGCGACATCGCGCTGCTGGACGGCATCATCCGGCCCTTCGTGTACCGCCGCTACCTGGATTTCGGCGCGATCGACGCGATCCGCAACATGCACGCGCAAATCCGCGCCGAAGTGATCCGCCAGGAAACCCGCCACCCGGAACGCAGCAACAACGTCAAGCTGGGACGCGGCGGCATCCGCGAAATCGAATTTCTGGCGCAGGTATTCCAGCTGATCCGCGGCGGGCGCGACCCCGCGCTGCGCGAGCGCTCGACCCGCGGCGTGCTGCAGACGCTGGCCGAAAAAGGCTTGCTGAGCCAGCCCTGCGTGGCGCAGCTGCTGCATGCGAACGAATTCCTGCGCAACCTGGAACACCGGCTGCAATACATCGAAGATGCGCAGACCCACACGCTGCCGTCGAATCCGGCCGACCAGCTGACGGTGGCCAACATGATGGGCCTGCCCGACGTGCCCGCGCTGCTGCAGGCGCTGGACGCGCAGCGCCAGATCGTCGCGGCCCAGTTCGACGCGATCTTCAACGACAAGGAAGACGCGAAAAGCCCGTCCGAAGCCGAAGCCGATGCGCAAACATCGATCGACCTGCAGATGTTCGCCAACCTGCCCGAAGCCGACAAGGCCGAAGCGATCGAAGCGCGCCTGAGCGCGATCGGCTTCGACGAAGCCGGCGAGCGCACCCAGCGCCTGATCGCCACCGGCCTGTCGCCGCGCCTGCAATCGCTGCCGATCGACAGCCGCAAGAAATTCCTGGCGCTGATCAATGCCGCGCTGCCGCTGATTGCGCAGGTCAAGGGCAGCCAGTACGCGACCCTGGGCGCGCCTGCTCGACCTGCTGGAAGCGATCGCGCGCCGCTCCGCCTACCTGTCGCTGCTGACCGAATACCCGCATGCGCTGAAGCGCGTGATCCGCATGATGCACGCCAGCGACTGGGCGGCCCGCTTCCTGACCCGCCATCCGATCCTGCTCGACGAACTGCTCGATGAAAACATGGTGCGCATGGCGCCGGCCTGGGCCGGCTTCAGCGCCGACCTGCAGCAGCAGCTCGACGCCGCCACCATCAACGGCGAGCCCGACACCGAACTGCAGATGAACATCCTGCGCGACATGCACCATGCGCAACTGTTCCGGCTGCTGGTGCTGGACCTGGAAGGCAATCTGAGCATGGAACACCTGGCCGATCACCTGTCGCAGCTGGCCGACATCATCGTCGCCGTCACCATCGGCGCGGTCTGGAAAACCATCCCGAAACGCCACATCGCGACCCCGCAATTCGCGGTCATCGCCTACGGCAAGCTGGGCGGCAAGGAACTCGGCTACGCGTCCGACCTCGACGTGATCTTCCTGTACGACGACGACGATCAGGACGCGCCCGGCCTGTACGCGAAGCTGGCGCAGCGCTTCATCACCTGGATGACGTCCCACACCTCGTCCGGCATCCTGTTCGACATCGACATCGCGCTGCGCCCGGACGGCGGCAGCGGCCTGCTGGTGTCGTCGGTCGCCTCGTTCGAGCGCTACCAGTCCAGCTCGGCCTGGGCCTGGGAACACCAGGCGCTGACCCGCGCCCGCTTCTGCGCCGGCGATGCCGCGATCGGCGCCCGCTTCGAAGCGATCCGCGACCAGGTGCTGCGCCAGCCCAAGGACGAAGCCCAGCTCAAGGACGACATCCTGCAGATGCGCAACAAGCTGCGCAGCGCCTACCCCAAGCGCTCCGAGCAGTTCGACCTCAAGCACGACGCCGGCGGCATGATCGACATCGAGTTCATCGTCCAGTACCTGGTGCTGCGCCACGCCGGCCAGTACCCGCAACTGACCGCCAACATCGGCAACATCGCGCTGCTCAACCTGTGCGGCGCACTCGGCCTGCTCGACCAGCCGCTGGCCGCAGCCGTCGCCAGCCACTACCGCGACTTCCGCAAGATGCAGCACAACATCCGCCTGCAAGGCAGCGACCGCGCCCGGATCGCGCTGGACGAAGTCGCGACCAGGGTCGATGACGTGAAACGGCTGTGGGAAGTGGTGTTCGGGGCGGCCGGCTGAAGCGCTGGAGGCAGTTTGGGGGCTGAAAATATACTGGTGGCTGTATTTTTAACAGGCCAATGAAACCGTGCGGGAATGGGTATGTTTAACGGCATACCCCCTGTATTTCATTTAATTCAGCCCGTTAACCCCCTCTCCCGCTGGCGGGAGAGGGATGGGGTGAGGGCGCTTGCAAAGTCGACGGCTTAATTAATCGTTTTGCCCTTCGTGGATGCCTTGTCGGGGGTAGCCCGACAGCTACTTCCTTTTCTTTGCTTCGCCAAAGAAAAGGAAGCAAAAGAAAGGCGACCGCAGACTTGCCCCTACGGGTTCCCGTTTGTGTGCGGCAAAAAATGGGAAATGAAGGAAACTCGCTTCGCTCAGACAGCCTTCATTTCTGATCCATTTTCTGCAGCACACAAACGGCTGCGTCCCCAGCGGCCTAAGATCAAAAACAGCGCCACCTCCGCCACCAGCCAGCCAACCAATCACGATCCACGGCAAAACCTCACGTCCGTGAATATTCGGTTGTGCCACTCCCGCTTGGGACGCAGCCGCCGTCAGCCGGGATAAAACGGATCAGAAACGAAAAATGTCTGAGCGCAAGCGAGTTGTTTTCGTTTCCCGTTTTATCCCGGCTGGCGGCGGGAACCCGAAGGGCTGCGTCTTGCGGTCGCCTTCTTTGGCTTACCTTTCTTGGCGAAGCAAGAAAGGTAAGTGGCCGCCGGGCCACACCCGGCTTGGTGGCAAAGCTGGTAGCTGAATTACGCAAGGTCGGCCTGAGTAAGAAGCAAAGACAAAGCACATTCCAGCTAAGAGAAAAAACAACTAATCCAGCAGCTATCGGCTTTGTTCGGCGCGCTTTATACATTGTTTAATAATTTCAAATAAGCAATAATTAATAACATAACCAGTTTCATGATAAGTTACCAAAAAAGTAATTAATGCAATTAATTGCTTATAGAACTGTGATCCAATAAAATGTTACGAAATGCAGATATCAGAGAGCTTCTCTCAGAGGTCGATGAAACTATGCAACCATCTTTCATGCATCGATCTAAATGCAATAAAATGATGCCAGTGTTACGCAAATGTCCCTGTGTAAAATTAAAAGTGCACTATGAGCATCTATCGCATTATCCTTGACTACTCCGCCATTGATGCCTATGACGTCATGTTTGCCGGGAAAGCTCTGGAAGCTGATAGCTTCCCTTATGCAATAATGAAGCTCTTTTCAATAAGAAGCTTACGAATAACTTTCAAGCGTTCTTATGCATGAAACAAATCCGAATGTTTTACTCACAAATCTTGCTTCGGTGGCCAGCCCCACATCTGTAAATCAAATTGGCTAATTGCATTTGTGGCTCATGTACCAATACAAATAGCACAACAATCTTACTATCGAAGCACCATGGCATACAAAGAACAGCGTTTCCATCGGAAATCTTGATCAAGTTACCAGGATATAGTGGCGTTACGTCTTGTAATTGAAGCTGTGAACATGAGTTCAACTATGCAAAATTGATCAACCCCTATGTCAATTCAGACTCTATGACAATACGCGATTGCCAGTTCCAGCTTAATCCTGAGCAATTCGTTTAAGTCCTGTGGATAAGAATTGCCGGAGGACGCAGCTCAAAATTTTCATTGATGGAAGTACAACATGATGATGCTCTTGCTGTTTATACAAGCAGCAAGAAACGAAAGCATCTCACAATATGCTAGATCAGCTGTATGTATGAAGTCGGTCACTAACGAATTTGCGTTCAACCCATCGCTGCATAAAACATACCCACCCCTGTATTTTTAAAACACCAACAAATACATGCGGAAACCGCCCTGTTTTTCAACATACCCCCGCTATTTCCATTAATTCACAGCCGCCCCACACAGCAAAACGCCCCGACTCGCGGGGCGTTTTTTGTTGCTGAACGACTGCAATAATTACTTGGCGGACATCAGTGCCATCGTGGTATCCAGCATGCGGTTGGAGAAACCCCACTCGTTGTCGTACCAGGACGATACCTTGACCAGACGGCCGGATACTTTGGTCAGCGTCGCGTCGAAGGTGCTCGATGCCGGGTTGTGGTTGAAATCAACCGATACCAGCGGCGCGGTGTTGTATTGCAGGATGCCTTTCAACGGGCCGTTTTCCGATGCTTCCTTCATGATCGCGTTGACTTCCTCGACCGTCGTGTCGCGCGCAGCGATGAACGACAGGTCGACGATCGACACGTTGATGGTCGGCACGCGGATCGAATAACCGTCCAGACGGCCGTTCAGTTCCGGCAATACCAGGCCGACCGCTGCAGCAGCGCCGGTCTTGGTCGGGATCATGCTCATCGTGGCGGAACGGGCGCGGCGCAGGTCTTCGTGCATCACGTCGGTCAGCACCTGGTCGTTGGTGTACGCGTGGATGGTGGTCATCAGGCCGGTTTCGAGGCCGATTTTCTCGTGCAAAGGCTTGACCAGCGGCGCCAGGCAGTTGGTGGTGCAGGATGCGTTCGAAATCACGGTGTCGGTCGATTTCAGCACGTCGTGGTTGACGCCGTAGACGATGGTCGCGTCCACGTCCTTGCCGCCCGGTGCCGAGATGATGACTTTTTTCGCGCCGCCGGCCAGATGGGCCGAAGCTTTTTCCTTGGTGGTGAAAAAGCCGGTGCATTCCAGCACGACGTCGACGTTCAGCGAACCCCAAGGGATGTTGGCCGGATTGCGCTCGGCGAAGACCTTGATCGGGTCGCCGTTGACGATCATGGTGTCGCCTTCGACCGTGACGGTGCCAGGGAACTTGCCGTGGGCGGTGTCGTAGCGGGTCAGATGCGCGTTCGATTCAGCATTGCCGAGGTCGTTGATCGCGACGATCTGGATGTCTTCCTTGAACTTGCCGCCTTCGTAGTGTGCGCGAAGGATGTTGCGGCCGATGCGGCCGTAGCCATTGATTGCGACGCGAATTGTCATACTGTCTCCAAAACGTAAATAACGCAGTTAATAACGCAGTTAAGTAAGCGAGCTTAATTAAGCAAAGTTGAGCAAAAATTAAGCCAGAACCAATTTCACTTTGGCCACGACATTGTCGACCGTGAAACCGAAATGTTTGAACAACACGCCCGCCGGAGCGGACTCACCGAAGGTGTCGATACCGACTACCGCACCTTCAAGACCAACATATTTGTACCAGAAGTCGGTCACGCCGGCTTCGATCGCGACCCGTGGCAGGCCGCGGGTCAGCACGCTGGCCTTGTAAGCCGAATCCTGACGGTCGAACACGTCGGTACACGGCATCGATACCACCCGTACCGCCACGCCTTGCTTTGGCCAGTTCTGCGGCGGCCTTGACCGCCAGTTCGACTTCGGAGCCGGTCGCGATCAGGATCGCCTTGGCGTCCGCCGCATCCTGCAGCACGTAGCCGCCGCGATGGATGTGGGTGATCTGTTCCGGCGTGCGTTCCTGATATTGCAGGTTCTGGCGCGAGAAGATCAGCGTCGACGGGCCGTGGCGGCGGGTCACCGCATGCGACCAGGCCACTGCCGATTCGACCGTGTCGCACGGACGCCAGTTATCCAGGTTCGGGATCAGGCGCAGGCTCGATACGTGCTCGACCGATTGATGGGTCGGGCCGTCTTCGCCGAGGCCGATCGAGTCGTGCGTGAACACGAAAATCGAACGGATCTTCATCAGCGCCGCCATGCGCAAGCGCATTGCGGCTGTAATCGGAGAAGGTCAGGAAGGTGGCGCCGAACGGGATGTAGCCGCCATGCAAGGCGATACCGTTCATCATCGCGCTCATGCCGAATTCGCGCACGCCGTAATTGATGTGGTTGCCGGGCTGGTCGGCGCGCACCGCGACGCACTCTTTCCAGTTGGTCAGGTTGGAGCCGGTCAGGTCGGCCGAACCGCCGAGGAATTCAGGCAGCGTCGGCGCCAGCGCCTGAATCGCGTTCTGGCTGGCCTTGCGGGTGGCGATGGTTTCTTTCTTGTCGACGCAGTTCGCGATGTAGGCTTTGACGACTTCAGCGAAATTGCCCGGCAATTCGCCCTTCATGCGGCGCACCAGTTCGCCCGCTTCTTGCGGGAAACGCTCGCCGTACGCGTGGAACAGCGCATCCCAGTCGGCTTCGATGGTGCGGCCGGTGGCTTTCGCATCCCAGGCAGTGTAGACGTCGGCCGGCACCTCGAACGGTGCATAAGGCCAGCCGATCGCTTCGCGCACCGCGGCGATTTCCTTGTCGCCCAGCGCGGCGCCGTGCACATTGTGGGTGCCTTCCATGTTCGGCGAACCCTTGCCGATCACCGACTTGCAGCAGATCAGGGTCGGCTTGTCGGACTTCTTGGCTTGCGCAATGGCGGCATCGACTGCCGCCACATTGTGGCCGTCCACCGCAGCAATCACGTTCCAGCCGTACGCCTCGAAGCGTTTCGGGGTGTCGTCCTGGAACCAGCCTTCGACATGACCGTCGATCGAGATGCCGTTGTCGTCGTAGATCGCAATCAGCTTGTTCAGGCGCAGCGTGCCGGCCAAAGAACAGACTTCATGCGAGATGCCTTCCATCAGGCAACCATCGCCGACGAACGCATAGGTGTGGTGATCGATGATGTCGAAACCCGGCTTGTTGAACTCGGCTGCCAGCAGTTTTTCGGCCAGCGCCATGCCGACCACGTTGGCCAGCCCCTGGCCCAGCGGGCCGGTGGTGGTCTCGATGCCCGGCGTGATGTGGACTTCCGGATGGCCCGGCGTCTTCGAGTGCATCTGGCGGAAGTTGCGCAGATCGTCCATCGACAGCTCGTAGCCGGTCAGGTGCAGCAGCGCATAGTGCAGCATCGAGCCGTGGCCGTTGGACAGCACGAAACGGTCGCGGTTGATCCAGTGCGGGTTGGCCGGATTGTGACGATAATGTCCTGCCCACAAGGCGACGGCGATATCGGCCATCCCCATCGGCATGCCGGGATGCCCGGAGTTGGCTTTTTGGACAGCATCCATCGCCAATGCGCGGATCGCGTTGGCCATCTTGGTAGTTGGGAGCGTGGAAATCATGTTGGTCTGTTTGAATGACGATGGGTAAGGAAGGACGTACTCATAGACTTACGTAATGCATGCATATAGTGCGAAGCGAAGTATTTTACCAGACAGAAGGCGCGGGAATTAAAATCGGGGATGCTTAAATAAGGACTCGCCATGCCACGCTTTTACTGCCCCCTGCCGCTTTCGACAGGCACAACGGTGTTGCTGCCGCCCGATATCGCTCACCATGTACAGGTGTTGCGCCTTGATGAGGGCGAGCTGATCACCCTGTTCAATGGCGAGGGCGGCGAATACACTGCGACACTGAACAGCATCGAAAAGAAGCGGGTCAGCGTCGAAATCAAGACATTTTCCCCGCGCGAAGTCGAATTGCCATACGCCATCACGGTGGCACAGGCGCTGCCCGAGTCCTCAAAAATGGACTGGATCATCGAAAAGGCGGTCGAACTCGGCGTCGCGACCATCCAGCCGCTGTCGGCCCGGCGTTGCGTGGTGCGCCTGTCCGGCGAGCGCGCCGAGAAAAAACAAGCGCACTGGCAAGCGATTGTGGTCGCCGCATCGGAACAGAGCGGCCGCAACCGTCTGGCGCAACTGGCCGCACTGAGCGACTTCAAGAGCTGGATCAGTCAGCAGAATCTGCACCGCCGCATCCTGCTCAGCCCGCGCGCCGATCAGTCGCTGTCGGACTGGGCGCGGCATCAGCCGCCACAGGCGCTGGCATTGCTGATCGGACCGGAAGGCGGCTTTAGCGAAGAGGAAGAATCGATGGCTGTTTCACAAGGTGCGCTGATGCTGTCGATGGGGCCGCGCGTGCTGCGCACCGAAACGGCCGCACTGGCCGCACTGTCAGCACTGAATGCAGTCTGGGGCGAAATGTGAACAGTTGTGAATCCGGCCACGAAATACGCACAAATCGAGAATAACGCGCTAAAGTTAATTCATCTTTCATTTTCAGCAAGGAGAGCATCATGGGACTACTCGATATGGCACTCGGCGCGTTGAGCGGCAATGCACAGCAGTCAGACGACCCGAAAGCAGCGCTGTTGCAGGCCGCAATCGGCATGCTGTCGAACAGCGGCGGCCTGCAAGGCTTGCTGGGTTCCCTGCAGAATGCGGGATTGGGCGATGCACTGGCCTCGTGGATCGGTACCGGGCAGAACATGCCGGTATCGGGCGAGCAGATCCAGCAGGCTTTGGGTGATGGCGGCCAACTGGAACAGCTCGCGCAAGCCACCGGCTTGTCAAATAGTGATGCTGCCAATCAACTGTCGGAAATGTTGCCTGCCCTGATCGACAAGATCACGCCGAATGGTGAAGTGCCGCAGGGCGGACTGGAGAACCTGGGTGGAATATTTGGGCAATTGCTGGCTGGACTGAAGTAATCCGGCGGCAGCTGCGATAAGCGTCACTAGCGTCACACAATGCAAAATGCCGCACTTTCGAGTGCGGCATTTTTCGTTAAACCGGTGTTGCAGTGCGTCAGCAACCGAACCGAACCAGGGTATTAAGCTGCAATTTTCTCGATCAAGCCCATCTCCGCACTCGACATCAGCTTGTCGATATCGACCAGAATCAGCATCCGTTCATCGATCGTACCCAGACCGATCAGATAATTGGTGTCGAAGACAGTGCCCATTTCGGGCGCTGGCCGCACTTGTTCCGGCGCCAGCATGATCACGTCGGACACGCTGTCGACCACCATGCCCATGATGCGGCCGGCGATATTGAGGATGATGACCACGGTAAATTGATCGTAAGTTGGCGTACCCAGCTTGAACTTGATCCGCATATCCACCACCGGCACGATGATGCCACGCAGATTGATCACACCTTTGAGAAATTCGGGCGCATTGGCGATGCGGGTCACCGCCTCGTAACCACGAATCTCCTGCACCTTCAGGATATCAATGCCATATTCTTCCTGGCCCAAAGTAAACGCCAGAAATTCATCACGACCAACGCTGCCGGACGCTCCCAATGATTGCTGTGGACCGGATGAAGATTGCGTGATGGATGACATGATTTTTTTCCTAGATGTAAATTCGTTAGCTAATACCCGTTCGGCGCATGAAAAACATAAGCCCGGCAATCCAGTCAATCTACGGCACAAACCTGCTGAACTTTAACAAAAATTTTGCCGAGGAGTAAGTATATCAATCATTACTCCCACATTCCGAACCGTAACACATAAAAAATCACCCAATTATGCCGCGCAATTTCCCCATATTCCGGCCGTCAACTTGTTGATCCTGGCGCTTCATTTAGACATCGCGCGGGAAACTACCGGAAAGCATTTATAATCCAAGGCTTTGATGTAATTTCCCCATTAGATCTGTATGAAGGTATTTCGCGGACTTCCCAATGCCGAATCGCGTGCCCCCTGCGCACTGGCGATAGGCAACTTCGACGGCGTGCATCGCGGGCATCAAGCCTTGCTGGCGCGCGTGCGCGAGGCCGCAACACGTTTGCAGCTGGATGCGGCGGTGATGACCTTCGAGCCGCACCCGCGTGAATTTTTCGCGCAGATTACCGGCGATGCCAGCCGGGTGCCGACCCGGATCGCCAACCTGCGCGACAAACTGCAATCATTGACCCAGGCCGGCATGGACCGCGTGATCGTCGAGCATTTCAATGCCCACTTCGCCAGCCTGTCGCCGCAGGATTTCGTCGAAAAAGTGCTGGTGCAGGGCTTGCATGTCAAATGGCTGATGGTTGGCGAAGACTTTTGCTACGGCGCCAAGCGTGCCGGCAACCTGGCCACACTGATCGAAGCGGGCAAGAAATACGGCTTTGAAGTCGAAGCCTTGCCGACCGTCATGAACAGCGGCGTGCGGATTTCCTCGTCGGCAGTGCGCTCATCGCTGGCGTCCGGCGATTTTGCCCATGCGGCCCAATTGCTGGGTCATCCTTACGCGATTTCCGGCCATGTGATACACGGCCAGAAACTGGGGCGCACCATCGGATTCCCGACGCTGAACCTGCGCGTCGCCCACAAGCTGCCGGCACTGTTCGGCATCTTCGTGGTGCAGGTGCACGGCTTGGCAGAGCAGCCGCTGCCGGCTGTGGCCAGCCTCGGCGTGCGCCCCACCGTCGACGACAGCGGCCGCGTGTTGCTGGAAACGCATATTTTCGATTATGCACAATCGTGCTACGGTGCGCTGATTCGGGTCGAATTCCTGAAAAAGCTGCGCGATGAAGAAAAATACATCGACTTGCCAACCCTGACCGACGCCATCGCACACGATGCGATGCAGGCGCGTGCCTACTTCAAGCTGCGCGATGCAGCCGCCACCACTGCGACCGACCGAATTTGAACGCCCATCGAACACCACCGAACGCCATTGATTCGCGCTGTCCGGCCCACTGAATATCATTGAAGAAACACTATGTCCGATAACAAAGCCAACAAACCCGCCGGCAAACAGGCCGCCAAGCCGCAAAGCAAATATCCGGTCAACATGACCGAAACCCCATTCCCGATGCGCGGCGATCTCGCCAAGCGCGAGCCGCAATGGGTCAAGCAATGGCAAGAAAAGAAAATCTATCAGCGCATCCGCAACGCCTCGGCCAATCGTCCTAAATTCATCCTGCATGACGGCCCGCCGTATGCGAATGGCGACATCCACATCGGCCACGCGGTCAACAAGATCCTGAAGGACATGATCGTCAAGGCGCGCAACATGGCCGGTTACGACGCGCACTATGTGCCGGGCTGGGATTGCCACGGCATGCCGATCGAGATCCAGATCGAAAAACTGTACGGCAAGAACCTGCCGGTCGATGAAGTGCAGGCCAAGGCGCGCGCCTATGCCAGCGAGCAGATCGAGCGCCAGAAGAAGGACTTCATCCGTCTCGGCGTGCTGGGCGAATGGGACAACCCGTACAAGACCATGGACTTCGGCAACGAAGCCGACGAGTTGCGCGCGCTCGGCACCATGCTGGAAAAAGGCTATGTGTATCGCGGCCTGAAACCGGTCAACTGGTGTTTCGACTGCGGCTCGGCGCTGGCGGAAGCGGAAGTCGAGTATCAGGACAAGCGCGACCCGGCCATCGATGTCGGCTTCCCGTTCGCGGAACCGGACAAGATCGCCGCCGCCTTCGGCCTGGCGCAATTGCCGACCGACAAGGGTTATTGCGTGATCTGGACCACCACCCCGTGGACCATCCCCGCCAATCAGGCGCTGAACATGCATCCCGAGTTCACCTATGCGCTGGTGCAAACCGTCCGTAACGGCGAAACCATCCTGCTGATCCTGGCCGCCGACCTGGTCGAATCCTGCCTGCAGCGCTTCGGCCTGGAAGGCACAACCATCGCCACCTGCAAGGGCGAAGCGCTGAACCTGATCAAGTTCAAGCACCCGTTTGCCGACGCCGACGAAGGCTACAACCGTTATTCCCCGGTGTTCCTGGGCGACTATGTCGAACTCGGCACCGGCACCGGCATCGTGCATTCGGCCCCCGCCTACGGTATCGACGATTTTATTTCGTGCAAGGCGCACGGGATGACGGATGACGAGATCCTGAAACCGGTGATGGGCGACGGCAAATACGCGTCATGGCTGCCGTTCTTCGCCGGCATGACGATCTGGGAAGCGTCCAAGCCGATCTGCAGCAAACTCGATGAAGTCGGCTCGCTGTTCAAGCTGGTGATGTTCGACCACAGCTATATGCACTGCTGGCGCCACAAGACGCCGATCGTCTATCGCGCGACCTCGCAATGGTTTGCCGGCATGGACAGCACGCCGAAAGACGGCGGCGCTACGCTGCGCGAAACCGCGCTCAAGGGCATCGAAGAAACCGCGTTCTACCCGGGCTGGGGCAAGGCGCGGCTGCACGGGATGATCGCCAACCGTCCGGACTGGACCCTGTCGCGCCAGCGCCAGTGGGGCGTGCCGATGGCCTTCTTCATCCACAAGGAAACCGGCGAACTGCATCCGCGAACAAAGGAATTGCTGGAAATCATCGCCAAGCGCATCGAGCAGCACGGCATCGAAGCCTGGCACGCGGTCGACATCAACGAACTGCTGGGCGACGATGCGGCGATGTATGTGAAGAACAAGGACACGCTGGACGTCTGGTTCGATTCCGGCACCACGCACCAAACTGTACTGCGCGGCTCGCATGCGCAGGAATCGCATTTCCCGGCCGACCTGTATCTGGAAGGTTCGGACCAGCATCGCGGCTGGTTCCACTCTTCGTTGCTGACCTCCTCGATGCTCAACGGCCGCGCGCCGTACAAGGCCTTGCTGACGCACGGCTTCGTGGTCGATGGCGAGGGCAAGAAGATGTCCAAGTCCAAGGGCAATGTGGTCGCGCCGCAAAAAGTATCCGATACGCTGGGCGCCGACATCCTGCGCCTGTGGGTCGCGTCCACCGATTATTCGGGCGAACTGACCATCTCCGACGAGATCCTGAAACGCGTGACCGAAGCGTATCGCCGCATCCGCAACACGCTGCGCTTCCTGCTGGCCAATACTTCCGATTTCGACTTTGCCAAGGATGCGCTACCGGTCGCTGAAATGATGGAAATCGACCGCTATGCGGTGGCCAGCATGGCCGTGTTGCAGGCCGAGATCCTCGCGCATTACGACGCCTATGAATTCCATCCGGTGGTGGCCAAGCTGCAAGGCTATTGCTCGGAAGACCTGGGCAGCTTCTACCTCGACATCCTGAAAGACCGCTTGTACACCAGCGGCACCACCTCGCAGGGACGGCGCTCGGCGCAAACCGCGATCTGGCACATCACGCAATCGCTGCTGCGCGTGATGGCGCCGACCCTGTCGTTCACTGCCGAGGAAGCATGGGCAATTTTTGCCGGCAAGGATGCTTTTGCGGCCAGCGACGAGACGATTTTCACGCAAACCTATTACGCGCTGCCGGAAGTGGCCGACGCCCAGGCCTTGCTGGGCAAATACGCACAGCTGCGCGAAATCCGGGCCGAAGTCACCAAGCAGATGGAAGAAGTCCGCATCACCGGCACGATTGGTTCCTCACTGCAAGCCGAGATCACGATCAAGGCCAGCGGCGACAAGTTTGCATTGCTGTCGGGCATGGGCGACGACCTGAAGTTCGTGCTGATCACCTCGCAGGCAGGCGTGCTCGAGGTCGCCAGCGCAGAAGAGGAAGGCGTTGTCGTGACGCCGTCCGCCCATGAAAAATGCGAGCGCTGCTGGCACTACCGCGCCGATGTCGGCACCCATGCCGAACATGCCGGCCTGTGCGGACGTTGCGTTTCCAACCTGTTCGGTGCAGGCGAAACGCGGCAATACGCCTGAGCCACGCCACAGTTCCCCCTTCATGCGGCGGCTGCCGGCATGAAGGGTCACCCTACTCAACCGACATACATGGCCACTAAAAATCGCTTTCCCAAAAAGACTCAAGCCAGCCTGGTACCCTGGCTAGGCATCGCCGCCATCGTGATTCTGCTCGACCAGTTAAGCAAGATCACGATGACCAAGCTGTTTACCTACGGCCAGTCGATGCCGGTCACCGGTTTCTTCAATCTGGTACTGGCCTACAACAAGGGCGCGGCGTTCAGCTTCCTGGCAGCCGAAGGCGGCTGGCAGCGGTATTTTTTCACCGCCATCGGCGTGGTGGCGGCCGTCGCCATCATCACCATGCTCAAGCGCCACGCCGGACAACGGATGTTCTGCTGGGCGCTGGCACTGATACTGGGCGGCGCGATCGGCAACGTGATCGACCGCATCATGTACGGCCATGTGATCGATTTCCTCGACATCTACATCAAGGGCTGGCACTGGCCGGCCTTCAATATCGCCGACAGCGCGATTTGCGTCGGTGCGGTATTGTTCGTTCTTGACGAACTGCGGCGCGTCAATAAATAACTGCGGGCACCAAAAACAGGTATTTTGATGAAAAATATACTGCCTCCGGTATTTTTAGAGAACCAATGAAACCGTGCGGGTATGGCACTATTTTTTGCCATACCCCCTTATTTATTGAAAAATAGGGTGCTGCAGCGGCTTTTTGGCGAGTCTGCATCTCCCTCGCCAGTCATATTTCGCAATTGATCAACAGGAATCACCATGGATCTTGCCGGTAAAAAAATCGTCCTCGGCCTGACCGGCGGCATCGCCTGTTACAAGGTGGCAGAACTGACCCGCATGCTGGGCAAGGCCGGCGCATCGGTACAGGTCGTGATGACCCAGGCCGCGACCCAGTTCATCACGCCGGTGACGATGCAGGCGCTGTCCGGCAATCCGGTGTATACCGACCAGTGGGATGCGCGCATCGCCAACAACATGCCGCACATCGACCTGACCCGCGATGCTGACGCGATCGTCATCGCACCGTGCTCGACCGATTTCATCTTCAAGCTCGCGCATGGCGCCTGCGACGACCTGCTGTCGACCCTGTGCATCGCCCGCCCGTTGACGCTGCCATTGCTGGTGGCGCCGGCCATGAACGTCGAGATGTGGCAAAACGCCGCGACGCAACGCAACGTCAATCAGCTCAGGGCCGACGGCATCCGGATACTTGGGCCCAGACGCCGGTGAGCAGGCTTGCGGCGAAACCGGCATGGGGCGCATGCTGGAACCGGAACAGTTGCTGGAAGAAGTGATCGCGGCGTTCCAGCCAAAAACGCTGGAAGGCAAACGCATCCTGATCACCGCCGGCCCGACTTTCGAGCCGATCGATCCGGTGCGCGGCATCACCAACCTGTCTTCCGGCAAGATGGGCTACGCGATCGCCCGTGCGGCGCGCCAGGCCGGTGCGACGGTGAGCCTGATCTCCGGCCCGACCGCGCTGGCCACGCCCTACGGCGTGCAGCGCACCTCGGTCCAGACCGCACAGCAAATGCATGATGCGGTGCTGGCGCAAGTGCAACAGCAGGATGTGTTTATCGCAGTGGCGGCGGTGGCCGACTGGCGGATCGCCAATGCCAGTGCGCAAAAACTGAAAAAAAATGCCGATGGCAGCACGCCGGCGCTGCAGTTTGCGCAAAATCCCGACATCCTGGCGACTGTCGCGGCGCTGCCCGAGCGGCCGTACTGCGTCGGCTTTGCCGCCGAATCGGAAAACCTGCTGCAATACGGCGAAGAAAAACGCAAAAAGAAAAACGTGCCGCTGCTGGTCGGCAATATCGGCCACCACACCTTCGGCCGCGATGACAATGAGCTGGTACTGTTCGATGCAGACGGACATACCCAATTGGCACGTGCCGACAAGCAGGAACTGGCGCGCCAGTTAATCAACGCGGTTGCGCAGCGCATTTAGGCTGTTTTCAACCATCAACACTACAAGCACGCCTGCTACGGGCGTGCTTCATCAAGGCTATTGCAAAATCATGAAAACCATCGACGTCAAAATTCTCGACCAGCGCATGCAGGACTCGCTACCCGCTTATGCCACCACAGGCAGTGCCGGACTGGATTTACGCGCCTGCCTGGACCAGCCAATCACAATTGAGCCGGGTGAAACCCATCTGATCCCGACCGGACTGGCGATTCACATCCGCAATCCGGCGTATGCGGCAATGATCTTGCCGCGCAGCGGACTGGGCCATAAGCACGGCATCGTATTGGGCAATCTGGTGGGCCTGATCGACTCGGATTATCAGGGGCAGCTGATGGTATCGACCTGGAACCGGGGCCAGACTGCATTCACGCTCAATCCGATGGAACGCCTGGCCCAGTTAGTCATCGTGCCCGTGCTGCAAGTGGCATTCAATGTCGTTGAAGACTTCGACAGCAGCGCGCGCGGCACCGACGGCTTTGGCAGCACCGGGAAACACTGATGCTCACGCGATTGATGCCGCATACCATGTCGCAACGTCTTGCCAGTTACCTCAAGCAACCGGCAGCACTGATATCTGGCGCGTTGCTGCTGAGCGCCTGTGCCACGCCAACACCTCCCGGCACGATACCGGCTGGCGCCAGGAGCCAGCCGACGACATCCACGCAGAAGAGCAGCGCCACAGCGCCGGAAGGGCAGGATCCGTTTCGCACCCTGGTGGCGCAGCAGGCGCGTTTATACCGTGTTGCGGCGCCTCTTTTGACGAAGAATATTGCGCTATGCAAAGCCAACGCCCGCAATCTGCTCGGTTTTTCTGCCAAAAACAAATACTCTTACCCCGAGCAATACCGGGAGATGGCGAGCAGAACTCTCGGCCTGGATGAACAGTTGCAGATAACACAAGTGCTGGCAGATAGCGGCGCCGCGCTGATGGGACTGCAAGCCGGCGACAAACTACTGAGCGTCAACAACAAGCCCTTCCCGCAAGGGCCGAATGCCGAACGGCAAGCTGCAGAAATCCTCATGCCTCTCGTTAGCAATCAGCCAAGCATCAAGCTGACGGTCATGCACGAAGGCAAAAGCATTCTGCGCAGCATTCCTCTGACACGGGCTTGCGCATTTGCGGTGGAATTGGGCAACCTGGACAACGTCAATGCCTATGCCGACGGACGACGCATTCTGATCACCAGAGGCATGCTGAATTTTGTGCAAAGCGATGATGAACTGGCCTATGTGCTGGCAAAGGAAATGGCGCACAACACTTTAAACCATGCAAAAAAACAGAAAATGAATGCCGCTATCGGCGGCGTGATTGACAACCTGATTGCCAGCCAGCCAGATCTGGCCTCCTTGAATGGCACTGCCGGGATCAAACCCTATCCGCAAAATATGGATACCTCAGCCGACAGCCTTGCCTCATACATGGTCGCCAGAGCCGGCTACAATGTGGACAAGCTGATCCCGTTCTGGCAACGCCTTGCCGGCCAATATCCGGCAACCGTATTGAACGGCTATACCGCACTCCATCCGGCTACCGCCTCCCGCATCTCTGCGATGGAAAAAACCTTGTCCGACATCAAGCTCAAACAGGAAGGGAACAAACCGCTGCTGCCATAAGCGGTCTGTCAGCGTCAATCGATAATAAAAAAGCCCGAACCATCATGGTTCGGGCTTTTTTTACTGGAGCTGTCTGAATTACTCGACTTCCAGTGTCAGAGGTGGTGCGGTCGGCGGACTCAAATTTCCTTCGGAGAAATCAAGTTTGATATGATCGTCCTCATCCAGATCAACCATGACACGGCCACCGCTGACAAGTTTTCCGAACAGCAATTCATCAGCAAGTGCTTTACGAATCATGTCCTGGATCAAACGCGCCATCGGACGTGCGCCCATCAAAGGATCAAACCCTTTCTTGCCCAGGAAGCTGCGCAATTTTTCAGTGAAAATCGCTTCCACTTTCTTCTCGTGCAGTTGTTCTTCCAGTTGCATCAGGAACTTGTCCACGACGCGCAGAATGATGGTTTCATCCAGCGCGCGGAAACTGATGATCGCATCGAGCCGATTGCGGAATTCCGGCGTAAACATCCGCTTGATATCCGCCAGTTCATCGCCCGCTTCTTTCTTTTCAGTGAAGCCAATGGTGCGTTTTTGCAGGCTTTCCGCCCCGGCATTGGTCGTCATGATGATGATCACATTACGGAAATCCGCCTTGCGACCATTATTATCGGTCAGCGTCCCGTGATCCATCACCTGCAACAGGATGTTGAAAATATCCGGATGCGCTTTCTCGACTTCATCCAGCAGCAATACCGCATGCGGCTTCTTGGTAATGGCCTCGGTCAGCAATCCGCCCTGATCGAAACCGACATAGCCCGGCGGGGCGCCAATCAGACGGCTGACCGCATGGCGCTCCATATATTCGGACATATCGAAACGGATCATTTCAATGCCGAGAATGAAGGCCAGCTGTTTGGCAACCTCGGTCTTGCCGACGCCGGTCGGGCCTGAAAACAGGAATGAGCCAATCGGCTTGTCGGTCTTGCCCAAGCCGGCACGCGCCATCTTGATCGCGGATGCCAGCGCCTCGATTGCCGGCTCCTGGCCGAACACCACATTTTTCAGATCACGCTCAATAGTCTGCAATTTGCTGCGATCGTCCTGATTCACAGACTGCGCTGGTATGCGAGCTATTTTGGCAATGATGTCTTCGATATCTGATTTGCCTATGGTCTTTTTCTGTTTTGACTTCGGCAAAATACGCTGTGCAGCGCCTGCCTCATCAATCACGTCGATCGCCTTATCCGGTAAAAACCGATCATTGATAAAGCGCGCGGCCAACTCTGCCGCCGTCGTCAAAGCAGAAGCAGAATACTTGACCCCGTGATGCTCTTCAAAACGGGATTTCAAGCCACGCAGGATTTGCACCGTCTGCTCGACTGTGGGCTCATTGACATCCACTTTCTGGAAGCGGCGTGACAGCGCATGATCCTTTTCAAACACCGTGCGATATTCATTAAAGGTGGTTGCGCCGATGCATTTCAATTCGCCATTGGAGAGCGCAGGCTTGAGCAGATTGGAGGCATCGAGCGTACCGCCCGATGCTGACCCGGCGCCAATGATCGTATGGATCTCGTCGATAAACAATATGGCATGCGCGTTATCTTTCAGCTGTTTCAGCACGGCCTTCAGGCGCTGCTCAAAGTCGCCCCGATATTTGGTTCCTGCCAGCAAGGCCCCCATATCCAGCGAATAGACCACCGCATTTTGCAAAATCTCCGGCACATCGCCTTGTGTGACACGCCAGGCAAGACCTTCGGCAATGGCTGTCTTGCCGACACCAGCCTCGCCGACCAGCAAAGGGTTATTCTTGCGGCGGCGGCATAATATCTGAATCACGCGATCAACTTCGGTTTCGCGACCGATCAAGGGATCTATTCTCCCCTCGATAGCAGCCTTATTCAGGTTTTGCGTATATTGGTCCAGCGGGCTTTCCTTGGCCTGCCCTTCCGCATGCACGTCTTCCGCACCTTCCGGTGCTTTATGCGAATCTGCAGCCTGATCCTTACGCACACCATGCGAAATGAAGTTGACTACATCAAGCCGGGTCACTCCCTGCTGATGCAGATAATAAACGGCATGGGAATCTTTTTCGCCAAAAATGGCTACCAGGACATTCGCGCCCGTCACCTCTTTTTTACCATTGGAGGCAGACTGAACATGCATGATCGCGCGCTGAATCACGCGCTGGAATCCAAGCGTAGGCTGAGTATCGACTTCACTGGAACCAGGTACGGTGGGAGTGTTATCCGCGACAAAATTGCTTAGCGTCTTGCGCAGATCATCGATATTCACAGCGCAGGCGCGTAAAACTTCGGCCGCAGAAGGGTTATCAAGCAAAGCAAGCAATAAATGCTCGACAGTGATGAACTCATGGCGTGCTTGTCTGGCTTCAACAAAAGCCATATGCAAGCTAACTTCTAATTCTTGCGCAATCATACTTCCTCCATCACGCACTGCAAGGGGTGTCCTGCTTTCCGGGCGTGGGTTAAAACGAGATCCACTTTTGTGGATGCGATATCTTTAGAGTACACACCGCATACTGCTCTACCGTCACGATGAACCTTCAGCATGATGTACGTTGCCGCCTCCCTATCCTTGTTGAAATACTCCTGAAGAATTACGACAACAAATTCCATTGGAGTGTAATCATCGTTCAACAGTAATACTTGGTACATGGATGGCGGCTTAAGCCTTTGCTCTTGCCGCTCCAGTATCGTTCCACTTTCATGCTTGGTTGCCATGCGTCTATTCTAATCCGTTCGACTTTAGGTGCCACGCTAAAGATACACGATGTTGTATTTCCATTTTCTTGATATTACGCGTTTTCCAGATAATCCGCAGATGGCGGCCCAGCCGTACAAATCAAGTAGCTATTGTTTAATCTGACGCAAGAAAAAACTTACTCTTATGAAAAATCGCTTGACCTTGTATTTTTTTCCGAGAACAATGACAATTATCGGTGAGCTGAGTTATTTATTACTTATCGATATGAAGTGAGCAAGCTTAGGAGGAGGCAGCGTTACACGATGCTTCTTGCTTTTTTGGCTCGTGTGATTTTTTTTATTTGAAAGACGCATTATGGCAACAGGTACAGTCAAGTGGTTCAACGATTCTAAAGGCTTCGGCTTTATCACTCCTGATGATGGCGGTGAAGATCTGTTCGCTCACTTTTCCGCAATCAACATGAACGGATTCAAGACCCTCAAAGAAGGTCAAAAAGTTCAGTTCGAAGTCACGCAAGGCCCAAAAGGCAAGCAAGCTTCCAATATTCAAGCTGCCTAATCTCTGATTAGATTTATGCTCGTAAAAACCCCGTTTTCGGGGTTTTTTTTCGCCTGAAACTTTAGCGCAAGCGAATCGCGCCTGAATCAAGCCGCAAAAAACGGATCTGCAAATGTAAAAAAACCGGGCGCAACCCGGCTTTTTTACATACTCACAAGCAATCAAACCAAAAATTACATGTTTTCGATCATGACATCGCCGAAACCGGAGCAGGATACTTGTGTTGCACCTTCCATCAAGCGTGCGAAATCGTAAGTGACTTTCTTGGAAGTGATCGAGTTGCTCATTGACTTGATGACGAGGTCAGCAGCCTCGGTCCAGCCCATGTGGCGCAACATCATTTCAGCTGACAGAATCAATGAACCCGGGTTCACATAATCCTTGCCTGCATACTTTGGTGCGGTACCGTGCGTTGCCTCGAACATCGCGATCGAATCCGACAGATTCGCCCCAGGTGCAATACCGATACCGCCAACCTGAGCAGCCAACGCATCGGAAATGTAATCGCCATTCAAGTTCAGAGTCGCAATGACGCTGTATTCGTTCGGACGCAACAAGATTTGCTGCAAGAATGCATCAGCAATCGAATCCTTGACGATAATTTCTTTACCTGTCTTCGGATTCTTGAATTTGCACCAAGGGCCGCCGTCAATCAACTCGGCACCGAACTCTTTTTGTGCCAATGCATAAGCCCAATCACGGAAACCACCTTCGGTGTATTTCATGATGTTGCCTTTGTGCACGATGGTCACAGAAGGTTTGTCGTTATCAATTGCATACTGGATCGCCTTGCGTACCAGGCGTTCTGTGCCTTCGCGTGACACTGGTTTGATGCCGATGCCAGATGTATTCGGGAAGCGAATTTTCTTGACGCCCATCTCGTTGACCAGGAAATCGATCAGTTTTTTGACTTGATCTGAACCTTCTGCAAACTCGATACCCGCATAGATGTCTTCCGAATTTTCGCGGAAAATGACCATGTCAGTTTTTTCTGGCTCACGCACCGGCGAAGGAACGCCTTTGAAGTAACGCACTGGACGCAGGCAGACATACAAATCCAGCTCTTGACGCAAGGCGACGTTCAAGGAACGAATACCACCGCCCACTGGCGTCGTCAGAGGGCCTTTAATCGAAACAACATACTCTTTCAGGACCTGGAGAGTCTCTTCCGGCAGCCACACGTCCGGGCCATATACTTTGGTTGACTTTTCGCCAGCATAGATTTCCATCCAGCTGATTTTGCGCTTGCCGGCATAAGCTTTGGCAACAGCGGCATCAATCACCTTGATCATGACTGGGCTGATATCTACGCCAGTGCCATCGCCTTCGATGAAAGGAAGAATTGGATTATCCGGTACATTTAAGGAAAAATCGGCGTTGACGGTGATTTTCTTGCCGTCGGCAGGAACTTTGATATGTTGATACATCGTTGTCTCCGAAGTTGAAGCGGAAAAGAGCGCATTGGCCCTGGATTGACAGGTAGATCTCACGTCTATGTCTTATATAAGACAGAAGACCAGCGTTTCGTATTATGCACTAGTATTTTACTAGACGCTATATTTTTGCGACACTGCGGTATGCCACTCATATTATTCAATAAACCATTTCAAGTAATGTGTCAGTTTTCGCCTCATGCCACGCGTGAAACCCTGACAGATTACCTCCCCATCCCGAACATTTATCCTGCCGGTCGCCTGGACGCTGACAGCGAAGGGCTACTGCTATTGACTGACGACGGGCAATTACAGCATGACATTAGCCATCCTGAACGCAAGGAAAAGAAGACTTACCTGGCGCAAGTGGAAGGGATACCGGATGCTGCCACGCTCGATCGACTGCGCAATCCGCTCAATCTGGGCGATTTCATCACGCAGCCTTGTCTGGTGAAACAGGTCCAGCAGCCTGAATGGTTATGGCCGCGCAACCCGCCCATACGGGAACGCAGCAATATTCCAACCAGTTGGCTGGCAATCACTATTTCCGAAGGAAAAAATCGTCAGATCAGGCGCATGACGGCAGCCGTCGGCCTACCGACACTGCGATTGATCCGCCTTGCAATTGGTCCGTTCTCTCTGGCAACCCATCCACTCTGGCCGGGTGAATGGCGTGAGGTTTCACCGAACGAACTGAAATCAAGAAAACCGGGTGACAAAGATACTTGAGGCGCCAACCCCAGATTGGCGCACGTTAATCATTCAAAAAAAGGAATGAATTTATCGCTGCCTCGTTATAAACGGCTAATTTGAATAAATTTTCGAAATTGCTGTCAACCGACTGCCAGCAGCACCGTTATTGGAACTGATTCGACTGAATCGTCGCTCTATTAACATATAAATTCTGGAAATTTCAAAAATGACTAAATTGATCGCTGCTCTGGTTGCCGCCTTGTTCGCTACCGCTTCTTTCGCTGCTGCTCCTGCGGCTTCTGCAGCTGCTGCCGCTGCACCTGTTGCTGCTTCCGCACCAGCTGCTGCTTCTGCAGACGCTGCTGCTCCTGCTCCTAAAAAAGCAAAGAAAGCAAAAAAAGCAAAGAAAGCAAAAGCTAAAGCTGCAGCCGCTGCTGCACCTGCAGCTTCTGCTGCAGCAGCTGCACCTGCTGCCTCCAAGTAATTGGCTGCTCAGTTGTGACAGAAAGGCAGGTTATCCTGCCTTTTTTTTCGCCAAAAATATTTCTTTTCAACAGACACCCGGGTAAAGCATGAACAGCACAAGGCGTTATCTAACATCAATTTTTGCCGCTGCACTCGGACTCGCGACGACAGCGGCGCACTCCCAACAAACTGAGAAATTCAACAGCACATCACTGACTGCCGGCATGTATGTCATCAAGGCAGAAGTGGCCGCCAATGAAGCAGAGCGTCAACAGGGCTTGATGTTTCGCGAAAAAATGGCGGCGAATGAAGGCATGGTATTCATTTTCGATGCACCGGCAGCTGTTTGCATGTGGATGAAAAATACGCCGCTTCCGCTATCGGTTGCCTTTCTTGATGACGCAGGAAAAATCATCAATATCGAAGACATGAAACCCCAGAGCACCGATACGCACTGCGCCAAAAAACAGGCACGTTACGCGCTGGAAATGAATTTGGGCTGGTTCAAACAGAAAAACATCAAGCCAGGGACTGTCATTTCAGGCCTGCCCCGTAAATAATCCATTGCGCAGCAGTGAAATACATCCATCGCCGGATCACACCGGGGTGGCAGAGACAAAAAATCGCCGTCAAAACGCAAAAACCCGCTCGAAAAAATCGAGCGGGTTTTAATCATCGAAAAAATCTCACCTCATCGGCGAGAATTTTTTAAATTAAATCAAGCCAGTGCTTTCAAAGCAGCTGCAAGACGGCTCTTGTGGCGAGCAGCCTTGTTTTTGTGAATGATTTTTTTGTCAGCAATGCTGTCAATTGTCGATACGGACGATTGAAAAATCGCGGCCGCAGCGGCTTTATCGCCGGCTTGAATCGCTTTGCGAACAGCTTTGATTGCCGTGCGCAGCGTGGAACGCTGGCTGGAATTTTGAGCGTTCAGTTTTACTGCTTGACGAGCGCGCTTGCGTGCTTGTGCTGTATTTGCCATGAGTATTTCCTAAAACAAGGTCAAAGTGCGTTCGCAAACCGGAAAGTTGCGAGAAAAAAATTCTGTGAAGCCACGCATTATATCCGCATTTCAATGAATGAGCAAACCCCAATTTTCCGCCGATATAAATGCAACTGCCAGAACTGCAAGTCATCCCTCCAAGTCCATGAAACGCCTCGATTTCAGCTGACGCGACAAGAACAAAGCATGCTGAGCGGCTATAATCGCGCACCATGAACTTGCTCAAAACACTTGCCACCATATCGGGCATGACGATGCTATCTCGTGTGACAGGACTGCTGCGTGAGTTCCTGATCGCTCGCGCATTCGGCGCCTCTGCCTATACCGATGCTTTTTTTGTCGCCTTCCGCATCCCGAATCTGTTGCGGCGATTGTTTGCCGAAGGGGCGTTTTCGCAGGCCTTCGTGCCTATCCTGGCTGAATACAAGAACCAGAAAGGTGACGAGGCGACCAAGGCACTGGCCGATCATGTCGCCACCGTACTCACCTGGACGTTGTTGCTGACTTGCATTGCCGGCATCTTGTTTGCGCCAGGCGTGGTGTATTTCATCGCCACCGGCCTGAAATCGAACCCGAAGGCATTTGATGTCGCGGTCGTGATGACGCGCATCATGTTCCCGTATATCGGCTTCATGTCGCTGGTCGCGCTGTCCGGCGGCATATTGAATACCTGGCGCGAATTCAAGATTCCCGCCTTCACGCCGGTACTGCTCAATCTGTCATTCATTGCTGCCTCGCTATTCCTGGCGCCGCATCTGCAGCAACCGGTGTACGCGCTGGCGATTGCCGTTTTTGTCGGCGGCGTGCTGCAACTGGCAATCCAGATTCCGGCCCTGATAAAAATCGGCATGCTGCCGCGTTTGTCGCTGAATCCGGCTTTTGCCTTCAGCGATCCCGGCGTGCGGCGCGTGCTGAAACAGATGGTGCCGGCCACCTTTGCGGTGTCGGTGGCGCAAATCAGCCTGATGATCAACACCAATATCGCATCGCGACTGGCCAATGGCAGCGTCTCGTGGCTGTCGTACGCCGATCGCCTGATGGAGTTCCCGACCGCGCTGCTCGGTGTCGCGCTCGGCACGATACTGCTGCCCAGCCTGTCGAAAGCCAATTCCGATGGCGATACCGTCGAGTATTCGGCACTGCTGGACTGGGGCTTGCGGCTGACCTTCCTGCTTGCACTGCCTTCCGCGGTCGGCCTGGCGACACTCTCGGAGCCGTTGACGGCCACGCTGTTTCATTACGGCAAATTCGACGCACAAGATGTTGCGATGACGGGCAATGCATTGCTTGCTTACGGTGTCGGCCTGATCGGCCTGATCCTGGTCAAGATACTTGCGCCCGCCTTTTATGCCCGACAGGACATCCGTACCCCGGTCAAGATCGCGATCGGCGTGCTGATTGCGACACAACTGATGAATTTGCTGTTCGTGCCGTGGATTGCCCATGCCGGACTGGCGCTGGCAATCGGCTTGGGCGCCTGCCTGAACGCGCTGTTCCTGTACCGGGGTCTGCGCCGACGCGGCATCTATACGCCCAAGGATGGCTGGGGCTTGTTTTTTGCCAGGCTGACTGGCGCATTATTCCTGCTGGCGGGCATCGCACTATGGAGCGCCGCCCAGTTTGACTGGATGGGCATGAAGGCCCATCCGCTGCTGCGCATCGGTGCATTGTTTCTGGTGATGGGGGTATGTGGCGCGACCTATTTTGGCGCTCTGCTGGCTATGGGTTTTCGTTTCAGGGATTTCAGACGCATGTCACTTTGACCGCACGCAAACACAAGCCACGCAATCACTGCTGACAGCGTTAATTACTGGCAGAATTGACTGACAATGATCAAGCCGCTCGATTACTTCTCTATGCTGGTCAAACAAGACGATACGATTCCCTTGTTTGAGGCGGCATTGTCGATCGCGCAGGAATCGGGGCCGCAACTCGATTTCAACGCCACCTTCGCTGCAATCGACACTTTCGCTGCCACCCTGCAGCAACGCCTGCCCGTTCATAGCGCTGACATTCAAAAGCTGCGCACGCTTAACCAGTTCTTTTACCGGGATTTAGGCTTTGCCGGCAACGTCAACCATTATTACGATCCCGACAACAGCTTTCTGCCGCATGTCATCAGCACCCGGCGCGGTATTCCGATCTCGCTGGCAGTGGTCTATATGGAACTGGCACAGCAAATCGATCTGGATGTGAAAGGCGTTGCCTTCCCCGGACATTTCCTGATGAAATTATCGCTGCAGGCCGGCGATGTCGTGATCGACCCTATCAACGGCGTCAGCCTGTCACGCGAAGATCTGGAAGAAAGATTGCTGCCTTATCTTGCCACCCAGGACAAGCCGGTTGACAAAATGCTGGCCGTCCATCTGCAAGCGACCCACCCGCGCCAGATCCTGGTGCGCATGTTGCGCAACCTGAAAGCCATTTATGTGGATGGACAACGCTGGAAACAACTGCTCGGCGTGCAACAGCGCCTGGTGATCCTGCTGCCGGAGGACATTACCGAGCAGCGCGACCGCGGGCTGGCTTATGCCAACCTGGCCTTGCCGCAAGAAGCCGTGAGCGATATCGAAGCCTATCTGGCGCAGCGCCCCTATGCGGCGGATGCCGCACTATTGCGTGAAAAACTGCCGCTACTGCGCAAGACCATCAGACGCCCGGAGTGAAACGCCATTCCCGATGGTCTGCTGGAGCAAAAATATACTCCCAGCTGTATTTTTTAAAGTCATTTATATACTTGCGGGGAGCGGGTGTTTTTCAACGATACTCCCCATAAATCTGCAATCAACAGGCGATTCGCGGTGCTTCGTGCGAAGCGCCTGCCAGCACTATCAGCCCCTGCTGCGCGCCTCGATCACTTCCCACTTCTCCAGCGCATCCAGCAACAGCACATCGATCTCGGCAAAGCGCTCATTGAGTTGCTTGACCTCCGCCGCCGGCTGCTTGTAAAAATCCGGCGCGGCCTGGCGTTCGGTCAAGCGTCTTCTGCTCCGCTTCCAGGCTGGCGATCAGCTTGGGCAGTTCATCCAGTTCGCGCTGCTCCTTGTAGCTGAGCTTTTTCTTTGGCGCGGCAGCGACTGCAACCGGTTCGGCCGCTTTCGGCTCCTGCTTCAACTCGGCTTTGGCGGCCTTGATCACCGCGGCCTGCGAGGGACGCACGCGCTCCCAGTCGCTGTAACCGCCGATGTATTCGCGCCACAGGCCATCGCCTTCGGACACGATCACTTCGGTCACCACATTATCGAGGAAGGTGCGGTCATGGCTGACCAGGAATACCGTGCCTTTGTAGTCTTCCAGCAACTCTTCCAGCAGTTCCAGCGTGTCGATATCCAGATCATTGGTCGGCTCATCGAGCACCAGCACATTGGCCGGTTTCGCGAACAGGCGCGCCAGCAACAGCCGGTTGCGCTCGCCGCCGGACAGCGATTTGACCGGCGAACGGGCGCGTTCCGGCGCGAACAGGAAATCGTTCAGGTAAGTCATCACGTGACGGCGCTGGCCGTTGATCTCGACCCAGTCGCTGCCCGGCGCGATGGTGTCGGCCAGACTGGCGTTCTCGTCGAGCTGGGCCCGCATCTGGTCGAAGTACGCGACCTGCAGCTTGGTGCCCTGCTTGATGGTGCCGGAATCGGGCTGCTCTTCGCCCAGGATCATCTTCAGCAGCGTGGTCTTGCCGGCGCCGTTGGCGCCGATCAGGCCGATTTTGTCGCCGCGCAGCAGCGTCGCGCTGAAATCGCGCACGATGACCTTGTCGCCATAGCTCTTGAACACGTTTTCCAGCTCGGCCACGATCTTGCCCGAGCGTTCGCCTGCGGCCACGGCCAGATTGACTTGCCCTTGCTGATTGCGGCGCGCGTCGCGCGTCAGGCGCAAGGCCTCCAGACGGCGCACGCGGCCTTCGTCGCGCACGCGGCGCGCCTTGACGCCTTTGCGGATCCAGACCTCTTCCTGCGCCAGGAATTTATCGAACTTGGCGTTTTCGACTTCTTCGATCTCCAGCTGCTCGGCCTTGCGCACTTCATAGGCGCTGAAATTGCCCGGGAACGACAGCAAGCGGCCGCGATCGAGTTCGATGATGCGGGTCGCGACATTGTCCAGAAAGCTGCGGTCATGGGTGATGAACAGCACGCTGCCCTTGTAGTCGCGCAGCAGGCTCTCCAGCCACAGGATCGAGGTGAAATCCAGATGGTTGGTCGGTTCATCGAGCAGCAGCACGTCCGGCGCACTGACCAGCGCACAGGCCAGCGCCACGCGCTTCTTCATCCCGCCCGACAGCGTACTCATGGTGGAACTGCCGTCCAGATTCAGGCGGTCCAGCGTCGCCTCGACCTTGTTGTTCAGGCTCCAGGCATCGGCCGCATCGAGCTTGACCTGGATGTCGTGCATCCGTTCCATCAACGCATCATCATCATCGCCGCCGAACTGGCCGGTCAGCGCATCGTATTCTGCCAGCAGCGCCTGCATCTCGCCCATGCCGGAGGCGACCGCATCGAATACCGTGATGTCCGGGTCGAAATACGGTTCCTGATCCACATACGCGATCTTGATGCCCTGCTGCATCACCAGCAAGCCGTCGTCGAGTTTGTTCGCGCCGGAAATGACCTTCAGCAAGGATGATTTGCCGGTGCCGTTGCGCCCGATCAAACCGACGCGCTCGGTGGACTCCAGCGAGAATTCGGCATGGTCGAGCAAGGCCACATGGCCGAATGCAAGTTGTGCGTTGGAAAGAGAAATGACTGCCATAATGACCTGATGATGGTTGGGCAGCGCCCGCAAAGGTGTGCCCGAAAAAATGAATGAAGCACGCATTGTACCGATAGCCGAACCAGAACCGGCATTCCGGGCCAATCTGTCATCTTTGAAAAGGAAAACAGGATGCACCGCCGCAGCCGGCGCCTGACTACGACAAAGCCTTGTGATGCGTCATCGATTTTTAATACGAATTGGAATCAGCTATAATGTTCGCCGTTTGATGCCATAATGCTCGTTAAGTTGCAGCGACATTGCAGCGTCTCTCCGTAGCACAATGGATAGTGCACATGCCTCCTAAGCGTGGGATACAGGTCCGATTCCTGTCGGAGGGACCAACTAACAGTTTCAAGCAGTTCCAGAATGTTCAAAAAGCCGCAGTTCTCAGCACGAGAATGCGGCTTTTTTGTTGCCTGCGCATTTTTTTGACTATTGATTCCGATGAATGGTCTAAGGAATCCCTACTGTAATGAAGAGCAGCAACCCTTTGCTGCCGGTATTGCCGGGCATGTTTTTCGCATAAGTGAGCATTATTTTGGGACCGGCGTCGCCGAACGACATCAGCGGCATCGCAACGCGATAGGGGTTCGGCAATGCGCGGTTAACGATGCCCGCCTTCTGCAAATGTGCAATCCATTGGTGGCGGTCGTAATAGCGATATTCCTCGGCCTCGCTGGCGTATGAAGGCGCCGCCTCCGCCGCCGGATCCGATGATGGCCGTGAAAAAACATCCTCACCGCCCGCGACCTGCTGCGCCCAGGCATGGCTTGAGAGAACAGCACAAAGACAAGGAGTGGCGAGGGTGAGCCATTTGCGCGCCGTCATGGATGAACTCCTTCCCATTACTTATCATTCTGTTACTTGTAATGATCGGCCAAATTTTTTCACATGCTTTGTGTTTCATCATTACTTCCCAAAAAAATAGCCAAAAAATAACAAACGACATCGAACACATATGCAGCCGGATTTTCTGGCATCATTTCACTTCTGATTTCACTGATGCATGGCTTTGCTCCCAACACCTCCCTCTCCGCCGGCCCAGACCGGCTTTCCACCTGTCATTGACCGCGCCACCCGCATCCTGATTCTCGGCAGCTTTCCCGGCGTCGCGTCGCTGCAGGCGCAACAGTATTACGCCCATCCGCGCAACCAGTTCTGGGCGCTGCTATCGGCAGTGCTCGCTGAAGAGCTGGTTGACAAGGCCTACCCCGAACGGCTGGCCTGCCTGCTCGCGCATCGCATCGGCTTGTGGGACGTAATCGCCGATTGCCAGCGCGTGGGCAGCCTCGACACCGCGATCCGCCAGGCGCAGCCGAATCAGTTTGACCTGCTGCGGCAGCAGTGCCCGCAGTTGCTGCGGGTCTGCTTCAACGGCAAGACTTCCGGCCGCTACGCGGCGCAATTTGCGGCGGCGGGTTATGACACGCTGGTATTGCCGTCGTCCTCGCCGGCCAATGCGCAGCTGTCATTTGCACAAAAACTTGCGCGCTGGCGCGGCATCGCCGGATAATGCGCCGATACCCTGAAGGGGCGCTCCGCAATCGTGCGACCTCGCCATTTCACCACCAATGCAAACCGGCCACAGGCCACCACCATGCTCATCAAACGTAAATCGATCGAAAAAGAAGAATCCTTGCGCCCAGCCAACAGCAAGCCAGGCAAGACCGCAGCACCGCGCGCCCCGCGCAAGCCGAAATTCGCGCCAGTGACGCTGTCCGAGCAGGATGGCGTGCGCTATCTGCACTTCGGCACCGAATGGGTGCAAGGCGCGATGCGCATCCGCAAACCGGATGCGATCGAACTCGAATATGCGCAGCAGATGATGATGTGGATGCTGTTCAACCGGCAGCCGCAGCATATCGTGCAGCTCGGGCTGGGCACCGCGGCGCTGACCAAATACTGCTACCGCCAGTTTCCGGAGGCGCAGGTGACGGCGATCGAACTCAATCCGTCGGTGATCACGATTTGCGAGTCGATGTTCAAGCTGCCGCAGAATGACGAGCGGCTCAAAGTGATCGAAATGGACGCGATGGACTTCGTGCTCGACAGCGCCAACCACGGCACCATCGATGCGCTGCAAGTCGATCTGTACGATGCCACTGCGCGCGGGCCGGTGCTGGATACGCCCGAGTTCTATCAGGCTTGCGCGGCCTGCCTGAAGCCGGGCGGCATGATGACCGCCAACCTGTTCGGCGATCATCCGAGCTACGCCAAGAACCTGAAGGCGATGCTGTTCGCGTTCGACGACGTGTACTGCCTGCCGGAAGTGCACGAAGGCAATGTGGTCATCATCGCGTTCAGGGATCCGATCGCAATGGATTTCCCGGCACTGTACGAACGCGCTGCCGAGATCAAGGCGGCCACCAAGTTTCCCGCAAAATCATGGGTGAATGGCTTGAAAGCCTGGACCCTGGCCTGACGCACAGCAACTGGCATTGAAATAACTGACGTAACGCGATATTGACGCTACCCTGGGCCGCACCGATGAGCACACCGAAAAAGCTGGATCTGCAACAAATATTCACCTGGCTGCTGGCTGACGGCATCGTCGAGAAGGGCAAGGTCAAGGCCTGCTACACCCAGGCCCAGGTCATCCTCAAGAACAGCACCGGTGCGATCCATCCGCTGACCGCGGTGGCCCAGTGCAAGCTGCTGTCGGCCTGGCCGCCGAACAAGCTGATTACCCTCGACTGGCTCAGCGAATGGCTGGCGGGCAAGGCCAAGCTGCCGTTTTTCCGCATCGACCCGCTGAAGATCGATTTCACCAGGGTGGCCGACGTGATGTCGGCGACCTACGCCGCACGCTTCAACATCCTGCCGGTCGAACTGACGCCGAGCGAACTGGTGATTGCGACTGCCGAACCGTTCCTGATCGAGTGGGAAGACGAAATCGCGAAAATCTCGCGCCGCAAGGTCAGGCTGGTGATCGCCAATCCGCTCGAGATCACGCAATACATCAGCCAGTTCTTCAGCCTGGCGAAATCGATCAAGGGCGCCAACAAGAGCACCGGCCAGGATCTGGCGCTGCGCAACAACTTCGAGCAACTGGTCGAGCTCGGCAAGCTCAACAAGCAGGTCGACGCCAACGACCAGCACATCGTCAACATCGTCGACTGGCTGTGGCAATACGCGTTCGACCAGCGCGCCTCCGACATCCATCTGGAACCCAAGCGCGACTTCAGCCTGGTGCGCTTCCGCATCGACGGCGTGCTGCATCAGGTGTATCAGGTGCCGGCCGTGGTGATGATCGCGATGACCGCGCGCATCAAGCTGCTGGGCCGGATGGACGTGATCGAGAAGCGCCGCCCGCAGGACGGCCGCATCAAGACCCTGACCGCGGGCGGGCAGGAAGTCGAATTGCGCCTGTCGACCCTGCCGACCGCGTTCGGCGAGAAGCTGGTGATGCGGATTTTCGATCCGGAAGTGGTGGTCAAGACCCTGCCCGAACTGGGTTTCCCGATCGAGGACGCGATGCGCTGGGATGCACTGACCCAACGCCCGCACGGCATCATCCTGGTCACCGGCCCGACCGGCTCCGGCAAGACCACCACGCTGTACACCACGCTCAAGGCGCTGGCGACCTCCGAAGTCAATGTCTGCACGGTGGAAGACCCGATCGAAATGGTCGAAGCCTCGTTCAACCAGATGCAGGTGCAGCACGGCATCGACCTGTCGTTTGCCGACGGCGTGCGGGCGCTGATGCGGCAAGACCCCGACATCATCATGGTCGGTGAAATCCGCGATCTGGAAACGGCCGAAATGGCGATCCAGGCCGCACTGACCGGCCATCTGGTGCTGTCCACGCTGCACACCAACGACGCCCCGTCGGCCGTGATGCGGCTGCTGGAACTGGGCGTGCCTTATTACCTGCTGGAAACCACGCTGATCGGCATCATGGCGCAACGCCTGGTGCGCACCCTGTGCATCCACTGCAAGACGCCGGACGGCGCGATCGACGAGCAGCTCTGGAGCCGGCTGACGGCAGGCCGCGCCATCGCGCAACCCGCCACCATCTACCGCCCGGTCGGCTGCCCGGAATGCCGCCAGACCGGCTATCGCGGCCGCACCGGGCTGTATGAACTGCTGACCGTCACCCAGCCGTTCTCCAAGCTGATCCGCGAACGAGACCGACATCCATGCACTGCGCCAGCAAGCCGGCAGCGACGGCATGAATCCGCTGCACATCGCCGGTGCACTGAAAATCATCGAAGGCAGCACCACCGCCGAAGAGGTGTTGAAGGTGACTTCTTCACTGACCTAGGAATCAGCCCGGCCACCTCCCCTGTTTTATCGGTAAATGGCGGGGTATGCCTCTAAACAGTGGCCTCGCCGCATGATTTCATTGCCAGTTTAAAAATACACACCGGAGTATATTTTTTAGTCTGAAGCGCGCTGCAGGCTGCCCGGATGGCCCCCAGCGCGACTCACTGCGGCCTGTCGCGCCTGCTGCGGGCCATGAGTTTGCCGGCGACAGCCTCTATTCGGCCGGATGGCGCATGTTCGGAAAGGCATCCGCGATGTCGTGCCGCCCGACTTCGGCGTCGTACCAGCACAAGCTGCCGGCTTTTTCATCCAGCGTCTTTTTGTGCGTGCCGTCGCAGAACGGCTGCGACGCCGACAGCCCGCAACCGCAGATGAATCTGGTTTCCCCGCCGATGCTCACCTGATACGGTCCGCTGCGCGTGCGTTTCACTAATCTCGCCATGATTGCCTCCGTCGGTTTATCCTGCCGCAAAGCCACACTTCATTATAGGTAGGCGCTGGCTTTTGCCCAGCGATCCGGCGCTCACCCGCTGTGCGCACTGCTGCGACAGTTTTTCCGCTGCTGGCCCGGTTGTCTTGCGAAAACTTCTTCCTGCAATTGAAGAGACGGGTTTAGCATGTTTGATGCAGGAATAGAATTACAACGCGCCATACCCCCACCTGGAGCACACTCATGGCTGACGACCGTTTAACCGCGCTATTGACGCTGATGCAAGACGTCGAATCGGGAGACCCGCTGGATTTCGGGGCATTGCCGGTAGACGAGGACGAAGCACGCAGCCTGGTCGCCTTGTCGATGCTGAAGATGCAGGCCGAACTCGACACCCTGCAGATCAGTCCACCCGAACGCGAACTGCTGCTGATGGCGGCGGCCGCGCATCTGGTGCTCGAAAATTTCCTGATTCACTTCAGGCACCTGCAGGCGTCCGGCGAATCCGGAGCGGAAACCATGCAGGCGCTATTGGCGCGCTTGCGGGCATCCGGCAACGGCTGAACGCAACTACGGCTGGTCAAATGCCAGCGCGGGGCCGATCGCTTGCTGAGACAGCGCATCGGCTGCGGCATTTTTCTCGCGCGGAATCCAGCTCAGCCTGACCGACTTCAGTTGCGCGAGCAGCCGTTTTGCCCGTTCGCAGTGGTGCTGCAGCGCATGCGTGCCGGCATTGCCTGCCGACATCACCGCATTGATCACCACCTGGCTATCGCCATACACCACCAGCTGTTGCGGCTGGAGTCGGACTGCGGCTTCCAGCACCGCAATCAGCGCCAGGTACTCGGCCTGATTGCTGTCGCCGTGCCCGGCGGCGGAGCTGATTTCAAACGTATGTCCTTCGGGACTCCTGAGCAGCCCGCCGATGCCGATGCGCCCGGGGTTCGGGTGTGCAGAGCCATCGAACCAGGCCAGCCACGCGCAGGCGTCCGGCAGCTTTTCCGCCTTCTTCTGCGCCAGTTGCCCCGCCTTCTGTCGCCGGCGCAGCGCAAGCTTTGCTGCAAGCTCCAGCTCTGGCCAGTTTGCGCGCAGCAATCAGTTCGCACAGCGACCCGCTGCCTGCCGCCTTCTCAAGCACCTGTTTCAGTGCAGCCTGTTCCGATAGCCCCGTGTTTCTGGCCAGCCGGCGACCGCTTACGCGCTCCTTCTGATAGGCGGCCGCGCAGTGCTCTTCAAACTCCGTCATGTTGGTATTTTTCTGCAGTAGCGCCAGCGATGAAGATCGTATTGTATGGTGGACACGCTTGAATCCGATTATCAAATTTCAACCAACGCCACCTCTTCGATACTAAATCTGCATCAAGATTTGCGCATAACGTCAAGCATCGACATCCAAAACGGCGGAAAATGCGGCTAAACAGCAGAGGACTCCATGCAGAAAAAAGAAATCATTCATGGCCGCCTGTCGATGGCCTCGATTGCCAGAGCCATCAGGCAGGGTTGGACCGTTTTCTCACAAAGCCGGCAGGTCAGCATCGTCTATGCGATGATTTTCGCGGTGATCGGCCTGCTGCTCCTGACCGGCATTGCACAAGCCGGCGTAACACCGATGATGTTGCCGCTGGCGGGAGGCTTCATGCTGATTGGCCCCACTTTGCTTTGCGGATTTTTTTCCGTGGCGGATCGTGTTGCCGGGAAATTAGCAATACGATTTGGCGACGTCGTCACCGGCTTTTCCCATGTATCCCGCCAGATTATTGCGGTCGCGCTGGTATGCATGCTGCTATTGCTGATCTGGCTGACCGATGCGGCAACCCTGTATGGATTCATGGTTGGACGCACGCCGATTCCTCTGCCCGGATTGCTGCCGCCGCCTGACAAGGTCGCGACGTTTATGCTCTGGAGTTCGGTGATGGGTGCGGCGCTGGCTTTCGTGATTTTCGCTGTATCGGCCTTCTCCGTGCCTTTGCTGTACTACCGCCGGGCAGAACTGGTGCAGGCTATCGTGCTGAGCGTGCGCGTGGTGTTCGGCAATTTCGTGCCCTGCATTAGCTGGGCGATCATCCTGTCTGCTGCGACCATCACCAGCATTCTGCTGCTGCCCCTGTTTCTGCTGGTGTTCCCGGTTCTGGCGTACGCCAGCCATGCGCTTTACCATGAGGTTTTCCCGCAGCCGGCGGCCTGAAAATCAGCGGCACCCTACGCCAGCACGGCCTGCTTGTCCGCCGTCATTTCCGCCAGAGCGGCCTGTACATCGGCATACTGCAAACGAAACCCGAGTTCATCCTTGATGCGCTGGTTGCTCAGGCGCCGCGATTCCGACATAAAGGACAGCAACATCGGCGACACCAGCGTCTGCAACACTGCGCGCGGCTGGCGCGGAGGATGCGGCAGGCCGAAAGCGTCGGCCACGGTATCGAAGTAATCGCCCATTTTCATGTCGCTGTCATCGACCGCGTGATACACCCGGCACGGCCGCACCCGGAACAGCGCCAGCGCGATCAGTCGCGCCAGGTCGTCGGCATGGATATGGTTGGTGTAGACATCCTCCGCGGCACTGAGGGCCGGCGTTCCTTTGTGCAAGCGCTCGATGGGCAGGCGCTCGGCCGCATAAATCCCCGGCACGCGCAAAATGCCCAGGCGACTGCCGGAACGCCTGGCCCAGGCCCGCAACACCTGCTCGGCATCGACGCGCCGCCTGGCGCGTGGATTTTGCGGATTGGTCGGACGGGTTTCATCGAACTGCGCACCGCCGCAGTCGCCATATACGCCGGTGGTGCTGACATAAACCAGCGTCGCGCGCTCGGGTAAAATGGCGGTCAAATTGCGGGTGCGGCGATCTTGTGCCCCATCCGACGGCGGCGGCGCCAGATGCACAACATACTGCGCCAGGCGTGCCAGTCGCCACAGGCTGTGCGGCTGATCCAGATTGGCAAGCAGCGGTATCGCACCGGCTGCGCGCAAAGCATCGCAGCGCTCGGCCTGACTGGTGACGGCGAAAATGCGGAAACGCTCGCGCAGCAACGGCAACAAACGCATGCCGACGTCGCCGCAACCGAGAATCAGCAAGCGTGGCTTGTGCAGTTTTTGCGCGCTCTTATTGACTTTATTTTTCATCATCAGGATTGTATGACTTTTCAAGTGACTGTCCAGCCAAGCGGCCGGCAATTTAGCTGCAACGAAGACGACACCGTACTGACGGCGGCGATGCATGCCGGCGTCAACCTGCCCTACGGCTGCAAGAACGGCGCCTGTGGCGCCTGCAAAGGGAAATTATTGTCCGGCACGGTGACGCATGGCCCGCATCAGCAAAAAGCGCTTTCCACAGAGGAAGAAGCCGGCGGCTTTGCACTGTTCTGCTGTGCGATACCCGATGCGGATATCGTGATTGAGGCGCGCGAGGTATTGGGCGTCGGCGAATTCCCGGTCAAGAAAATGCCATCGCGCATCGCCTCGATGGAAAAAGTGAGTGATGACGTGATGCTGATCGCGCTGCAACTGCCCGCCAATGAACGCCTGCAATATCTGGCCGGCCAATACATCGAATTCATCTTGCGCGACGGCAAGCGCCGCAGCTACAGCATGGCCAATGCACCGCATGCGGATGAAAAAATCACGCTGCACGTGCGCCACATGCCCGGCGGCCTGTTCACCGATCAGGTGTTCGGCACGCTCAAGGAGCGCGACATCCTGCGCTTTGAAGGCCCGCTCGGCACTTTTTTCCTGCGCGAAGATTCCGCCAAGCCGATCGTCTTGCTGGCATCGGGCACCGGTTTCGCACCGATCAAGGCGATCATCGAACATGCGGCCTACATCGAGTGTAGCCGCCCGATGACGCTGTACTGGGGCGGCCGTCGTCCGCAAGACCTGTACATGCACGCCTTGTGCGAAGAATGGGCGCGCACTTTGCCCAACTTCAGGTACGTACCGGTCATTTCGGATGCCTTGCCGGAAGATCACTGGCAAGGCCGTGGCGGCTTCGTGCACCGCGCTGTGGTTGACGATCTGCCCGATCTGTCCGGCTATCAGGTCTATGCGTGCGGTGCGCCGGTGATGGTGGATTCGGCCAAGCGGGATTTCGTCGCGTTATGCCATTTGCCGCAAGACGAGTTCTATGCGGATTCATTCACCTCGGAAGCCGATTTGGCCAAAGCCTGATAAAAGCCTGCACCCTGGGTGATGCGGCACGGTGCAGCATAGGCACTGGCCGCCTTACCCATGCGCCGTTTTTTAACAGGCCCAACTTCAATCAGCTATTGCGGGCGAATTTTGTAGCGAGCTGGTTGAGTTTTTCAGCATGCTGGCGTGCCGCCGCTTCGGCAGCACGCGCCGCTTCTTCAACTGCTCGCTGCGCCTTGCGCTGCTCGGCAACTTTCTTGAAGCGCTCCCGCAAAATAGTGGAGGCGTGTGTGCGATGCAACTCTGTCACCTCGTCTGCAGGCTTGCCATCCAGATCAAATCGGGTCTTTGCCTTTTCCATCCCCTTCAGGTAACGCAAAGAATTGGTGTGCATTCCCAACGCAACGCGCAAGGTCTTGCGGCTAATTTCCGGATACAGTGCAATGAGTTGCTTGTCGACACCGATCGCCAGCGGCATGTAATCACGGAAGGCCACGAATTTTTCCTGGAAATCCTTGAGCAAAGTGCGTGCAGGTTGAATCGGGCTGGGTGTAGGACTGAGCGTATTCATCGACGGTAATCGTATATTTTGTATTTCGGGGTGGGCAGGATATCACGGAGATGATATTTACCTGAACTGAAGCACAGATTGCCTCAACTAAAATCTCCGGCAAACACGTCCCGCGGCTGTCGCCAAGTGCTCGCTGGTGAACTTCAAGTGCTATCCATCACGCCATCAATTCCCGATAGTTCGCCGCGATTTTCCGCATCTATGCTATAGTCATGCTTCAGACGCGGGGTGGAGCAGTCTGGCAGCTCGTCGGGCTCATAACCCGAAGGTCACAGGTTCAAATCCTGTCCCCGCAACCAAATATTGAAGCCCAGACCGTAAAACGTCTGGGCTTTTTATTTTCCGATGTACCTTCCGCCCCAGCATCCCCCATCGCTTCAAATTGAAATCCGGATACCGGCCATAACAATTCGGCCAATATGGAATTTTCACATCACACAACGGCATCCACGCACATCCGCCCACCTGCCTAATTGCAGCCTTGAATGTCAATTGGCAGATCGAACACTCCTGTCGAATAAACTAACTTCAACAACAAATTGCGAATACCTTTATATTGCAATAAATACCATTTTTTTCCGTCTGAATGCTTTACAACAATAATCTTAGCGAACATAATTAATTTGCATATAGAACGAATTTAAGTGATTTAAATCAAAGTAGATGAATGACATTTTATGCGTTTGCCCAGCGTCCTCATCCGGCAATTGAATGGGTACCCTGGTAAATCAACAAAAGTCAGGAACTCTGATATAGACCATGTGGCAGGCGCATCTAATGATTGACATACCTTTTAACAACACCTATCAATATAAGTACCAGCGCAAATAAAAAAAACCGGCAGCACGATATCGATGGCCATGAACTGGTAGGTTCACATCAAAGGGAATCAAAATGAAAATCTTTGAAAACTACGCAGCGCGGTACGAACGGACCCGGGAGGAAGAATATTCCTTGCAGGAATATCTGGATTTATGCAAACGCGATCCCCTCGCCTACTCAAATGCGGCAGAACGCATGCTGGCCGCGATCGGCGCACCGGAATTAGTCGACACCCGTAACGATCCCCACCTGTCACGCATCTTCGCCAACAAGGTGATCAAGATCTATCCCGCCTTCAAGGAGTTTTACGGGATGGAAGAAGCGATTGAGCAGGTGGTGTCCTATTTCCGCCATGCGGCGCAGGGACTGGAAGAACGCAAACAAGTCCTGTACTTGCTTGGTCCGGTTGGCGGCGGCAAATCATCGATTGCCGAAAAACTCAAGTATCTGATGGAAAGGGTCCCATTCTATTGCCTCAAAGGCTCACCGGTTAACGAATCGCCGCTCGGCTTGTTCAATGTGGAAGAAGACGGCGCCATTCTGGAGGAAGACTACGGCATTCCACGCCGTCACCTGAACAACATCCCCAGTCCGTGGGCGGTGAAGCGCTTGAATGAATTCAACGGCAACATCAATCAATTCCGCGTGGTCAAACGCTACCCTTCGGTACTCAGACAGATCGCCATTTCAAAAACTGAACCGGGCGATGAAAACAATCAGGATATTTCATCGCTGGTCGGCAAAGTCGACATCCGCAAACTGGAAGATTATTCCCAGGACGATCCGGATGCTTACAGCTACTCGGGTGGCCTGTGCCTGTCGAATCAGGGCTTGATGGAATTCGTCGAAATGTTCAAGGCGCCAATCAAGGTGCTGCATCCTTTGCTGACGGCCACGCAGGAAGGCAACTACAAGGGAACCGAAGGTTTTGGCGCAATACCGTTCGACGGCATTATCCTCGCCCACTCCAACGAGTCGGAATGGAAAGCCTTCAAGAACAACAAGAATAACGAAGCCTTCCTTGACCGGATCTATATCGTCAAGGTGCCTTACTGCTTGCGCGTGACGCAAGAAACCAAGATTTACGAAAAATTATTGCGCAATTCCTCACTTTCCAAAGCGCCTTGCGCCCCGGGAACGCTGAAGATGATGGCGCAATTTTCGATACTGACGCGACTGAAAGAGCCGGAGAATTCCAGCATTTTCAGCAAGATGCTGATCTATGACGGCGAGAACCTGAAAGATATCGATCCCAAGGCCAAGTCTTACCACGAGTACCGGGACTATGCCGGCGTTGATGAAGGCATGAGCGGCGTATCGACGCGTTTTGCGTTCAAGATCCTGTCCAAGGTGTTCAACTTCGACACGACGGAAGTGGCGGCCAATCCGGTTCATCTGATGTATGTGCTGGAGCAGCAAATCGAGCGCGAACAGTTCCCGCCCGAAACCGAGCAAAAGTATCTCGCCTACATCAAGGAATATCTGGCACAGCGCTACGTCGAATTCATCGGCAAGGAAATTCAGACCGCCTACCTGGAAAGCTATTCCGAGTACGGCCAGAATATTTTCGACCGCTATGTGACGTTTGCAGACTTCTGGATTCAGGACCAGGAATACCGCGACCCGGATACCGGCGAAAGCTTCGACCGCAATTCGCTCAATACCGAACTGGAGAAAATTGAAAAGCCGGCGGGCATTTCGAATCCCAAGGATTTCCGCAATGAGATCGTTAATTTCGTACTGCGTGCCCGCGCGCACAACGCAGGCAAGAACCCGGCCTGGACCAGTTATGAGAAACTCAGAACCGTAATCGAGAAAAAGATGTTTTCCAATACCGAGGAATTACTGCCGGTTATCTCGTTCAATGCCAAGGCCAGTGCGGATGATGTCAACAAGCATGAGGAGTTTGTCGCACGCATGGTAGAAAAAGGATACACGGCGAAACAGGTGCGGCTGTTATGCGAATGGTATTTACGTGTCCGGAAATCGTCGTAGGCCAGTTTGCATCGGATGTGGGTCAGAATCCGCCATTCATCCTGACCCACAGCGATTTCATTAACAGGAGACCATTTTGGTTCACCTCATCGACAGGCGTCTGCAGGGCAAGAATAAATCAGCAGTCAACCGTGAACGCTTTTTGCATCGCTACAAGGGGCAGATCAAGGATGCAGTTGAGCGGGCGATAAAAGGCCGTTCAATTACCGACATTGAAAATGGGGAAAAAGTCTCGATTCCCGCCAAGGATGTCAACGAACCCAGTTTTGGCCATGCCCATGGCGGGGTATGGGAGACCATTCATCCCGGCAACAAAGAGTACCTCAAGGGCGACCGGGTTGCGCGCCCTAAAGGCGGAGCAGGTTCTGGGTCCGGCAAGGCTGGCAACAGCGACCAGACCTCCGAGGATGATTTCATCTTCGAACTCACTCGCGAAGAATTCCTGAACTATTTCTTCGAAGATCTCGAGTTGCCGAATATGGTAAAGACCCAGCTGACATCGACGACTGAATTCAAGAATCAGCGCGCCGGCTACAAGATGTCCGGCACGCCGACCAACATCCATATATTGCGCTCGCTACGCGGCGCTTTGGGCAGGCGCATTGCGGTGGGCAGCAATTCACGCAAACGGCTGCTCGAAGCGGAATCCGAATTGATACAACTGCTCGACAGTGTGCCGGAAGACGATCCCCAAATCATCGGACTCAAGCAGGAAATCCACCATCTGCGCACCAAGCTGATTGCGATTCCGTTCATCGACCCGTTCGACCTGCGTTACAGCAACCGCATCAAGGTGCCGAAACCTTCCAGTCAGGCAGTCATGTTCTGCATCATGGATGTATCCGGTTCGATGGACGAAAACAAGAAGGATATCGCCAAACGCTTTTTCATTCTGCTTTACCTGTTCCTGACCCGCGCCTATGACAAGATCGAAGTCGTCTTCATCCGGCACCACACGCTGGCCGATGAAGTCGATGAAAACGATTTTTTCCATTCGCGCGAATCGGGGGGCACCGTGGTGTCGTCGGCGCTGAATTTGCTGACCAAAATCATGCGCGAACGTTATTCCAGCAACGACTGGAATATCTACGTCGCGCAAGCATCGGATGGCGACAACTGGGATAACGATTCCGTCACCTGCCGCCAGTTACTGATCAACACCATCATGCCGGCCGTACAGTATTACGCCTATGTCGAGATCACCGAGGACAAGCCGCAAAATCTGTGGGAAGAGTACAAGCAGGTACTGGACTATCACCCGCACTTCGCGATGCAACTCATCAAGTCCCAGTCTGACATCTATCCGGTATTCCGCGAACTGTTCAAGAAACAGGAAAAAGCATGAAAGCCGCGCTCAAAGTCGATCAACAACGTCAACTCCCGAAACAATCGGAATGGACCTTCGAACTGATTGAGCAGGCGCATGACGAGATCCGCCGCGTCGCCGAAAATTTCGGCCTGGACACCTACCCGAACCAGCTGGAAATCATCACTGCAGAGCAGATGATGGACGCCTATACGGCGGTCGGCCTGCCGGTGTCGTATCACCACTGGTCATTCGGCAAGCACTTTCTCAACACGGAAAAAAGCTACAAGCGTGGCCAGATGGGTCTGGCCTATGAAATAGTCATCAACTCGAATCCCTGCATCGCCTATCTGATGGAGGAAAACAGCCTGATGATGCAGACCCTGGTGATCGCCCATGCTGCCTACGGCCACAATTCTTTTTTCAAAGGCAATTACCTGTTCCGCTCCTGGACCGATGCCGAAGCGATTGTCGACTACATGGTGTTCGCCAAGAAATTCATTGCCGAATGCGAGCAGCGCCATGGAATCGAAGCCGTCGAATTATTGCTGGACTCCTGCCATGCGCTGCAAAACCATGGCGTCGACCGCTACAAGCGCCCGGCCAAACTGTCCCTGGCGGAAGAAAAAGCACGTCAAAAGGAGCGTGAAGCCTATTTGCAATTGCAAGTCAATGACCTGTGGCGCACCCTGCCCCAGTATGAACGCGCCGCCGTGGATACCGCACCACATCGTTTCCCACCGGAACCGCAGGAAAATCTGCTCTACTTCATCGAGAAATACGCGCCCCTGCTGGAACCATGGCAACGCGAAGTGGTGCGCATCATCCGCAAGATCTCGCAATATTTTTATCCGCAACGCCAGACCCAGGTCATGAATGAAGGCTGGGCCACCTTCTGGCACTACACGATCCTCCATCAACTGTTTGAAGAGGGCGTGGTCGGCGACGGCTTCATGATCGAATTCCTGCAAAGCCACACCAATGTCATCTATCAACCGCCGGTCGACAGCCCTTATTACAGCGGCATCAACCCCTACGCACTGGGGTTTGCGATGATGTCCGACATCCGGCGCATCTGCGAAAACCCGACCGATGAAGATCGTGCATGGTTCCCGCATATTGCGGGCAGCGACTGGCAAAAGACGCTCGATTTTGCGATGCGCAACTTCAAGGACGAGAGCTTCATTTCCCAGTACCTGTCACCCAAGCTGATTCGCGACTTTCACCTTTTCGCGGTGCTGGACGATGATACCGACGAGAAACTGACGATTTCCGCCATCCACGATGACAGCGGCTATCGCACCATCAGGCAAAAACTGTCCGAACAATATAACCTCGGCAATCGGGAGCCGAATATCCAGGTTTGGTGCGTCAACATGCAGGGCGACCGCTCAATCACCTTAAGACATAGCCAGTTTCAGCGCAGGCCACTGAACCAGCAAGCGGAAGAAGTGTTAAAGCACGTGGCGCGCCTGTGGGGCTTCGACGTGCGGCTCGAAACCATCGACACCTATGGCAAAGTAATCAGCACCATGGACTGCAAACGCGAGAAGCGCAGCCACGGATAACAGGGAGTATTGCCATTTTCATGGCATCTCCCGCACATATTCATTGACAATAAAAATATACTCCCACCCACTATTGGCATGCTGCCAATCAGGATTTCAGCGTAAGCGCCTGCTCTCCGACGCTACACCCGCGGCTGCGGCCTGTTTTGCGTGCATGGGTATTTTCATGGACAGTGTTTGCCGGCACCAGAGCACAAAACCCCTTTTCACAAAAACTTGCCCGCAAACGCATCAGCGCAGGATAATCACGCCTGTCAATTGATCCTCATCCACTGAGCATCATGCAGTCCCCTTTGCACCCGCCACTTATTGCCAGCCAGCGCCGGCTCATGAACATGCCCAACCAACGACAAACCACCGAAAAAGAAACATCCAGGCGCACTGTGCGCAGAAAGCCTGCGGCTACGGAGGCAACTGGCCAGACTGCATATCCGCCCGCGACGATCACGGAGCACAAGGGCATACGCTATCTGCACCTCGGCACTGAATGGGAGCAAGGCGCGATGCGTGTGCGCACGCCGGATGCGATCGAAACCGAATACGTGCAGCAAATGATGATGTGGATGCTGTTCAACCAGCAGCCGCAGCATATCGTCCAGCTCGGTCTCGGCAGCGCGGCGCTGACCAAGTTCTGTTACCGCCAGTTTCCGCAGGCACGGGTCACCGCCATCGAGCTGAACCCGGCCGTGATCGCGATGTGCGGCGCGATGTTCGCGCTGCCGCCGAACGACGCGCGCCTGCATGTCACCAGAATGGACGCGATGGCCTTTGTGACCGACCGCGCCAACCATGGCAGCGTCGATGTACTGCAGGTCGACCTGTACGACGACGAGGCGCGCGGGCCGGTGTTCGACACGCCCGAGTTTTACCAGGCCTGCGCCGACTGCCTGACGCCGGACGGGATGATGACGGTCAACCTGTTCGGCGAGCAATCGATCTATTACCAGAATCTGCAAACCATGCAACAGGTATTCGACGCGGTGGTCTGGCTGCCGGAAGTGCACGCCGCCAATGTCGTCGTCATCGCGTTCAAATCCGCGCCCGAACTGGATTTCAGCACGCTCGATGAACGCGCCGCGCTGATCAAAAAGAAGATGAAGCTGCCGGCACCGACCTGGGTCGACGGCCTGAGAGAATGGATGCTGGAGCAGTAGAGCGCAAATGGCTGATTGCAATATTGGTGGATTTTATGCTGATCCGGGACGCAGATCAGCATGATCGGCCGAAAATCGATCGAAAATATACTCCATGCTGTATTTTTAATAGCCCAATGAATACCTGCGGGTATCGAGGTATTTTTCATCATACTCCCCATTATTTTAAAAAATAACAGCGCGCAACAATGAAAAAAGCCTCCCGCCGGAGTTAACCGGCGGGAGGCTTTTTTGCGACTGACGCGATGCTTGCTTTGACGCTTTACTTCTTGCGCATCGGCGGCAGGTCGGTGCAGACGCCCTTGTACACTTCGGCGGCCATGCCGATCGATTCGCCCAGGGTCGGATGCGGGTGGATGGTCTTGCCGATATCGACTGCGTCGGCGCCCATCTCGATGGCCAGCGCGATTTCACCGATCATGTCGCCGGCATGGGTGCCGACGATGCCGCCGCCGACGATGCGGTGGGTCTCGGCATCGAACAGCAGCTTGGTGAAGCCTTCATCGCGGCCGTTGGCCACTGCGCGACCGGATGCGGCCCACGGGAAATGGCCTTTGTCCAGCTTGATGCCCTTGGCCTTCGCTTCGTCTTCGGTGATGCCGACCCATGCCACTTCCGGATCGGTGTAGGCGACCGACGGAATCACGCGGGCGTCGAAGTGCGCTTTCTCGCCGGAGGCCGCTTCTGCTGCGACATGCGCTTCATGCACCGCCTTGTGCGCCAGCATCGGCTGGCCGACCAGGTCGCCGATGGCGAAGATGTGCGGCACGTTGGTGCGCATCTGCGAGTCGACATTGATGAAGCCGCGGTCGGTGACGGCGACGCCGGCCTTGTCGGCGGCGATCTTCTTGCCGTTCGGGCTGCGGCCGACGGCGACCAGCACCATGTCGTACAGTTGCGGTTCCGGCGCAGTGACCGAAGGATCGGCCGCTTCGAAGCTGACCTTGATGCCTTCAGGCAAGGCTTCGACCGCGACGGTCTTGGTCTTGAGCATGATCTTGTCGAAGCGCTTCTCGTTGAACTTCTGCCACACCTTGACCATGTCGCGATCCGCGCCCTGCATCAGGCCGTCCAGCATCTCGACCACGTCGATGCGGGCACCGAGGGTGGAATAGACGGTCGCCATTTCCAGGCCGATGATGCCGCCGCCGATGACCAGCATGCGTTTCGGCACCGAGCGCAATTCCAGCGCGCCGGTGGAGTCGACGATGCGCGGATCTTGCGGCACGAACGGCAGGTTCACCACCGAGGAGCCGGCGGCGATGATCGCTTGCTTGAACTGCACGGTTTTCTTGCTGCCATCGGCCGCGGTGACTTCGATGTGGTGCGGGCTGACGAACTGGCCGACGCCTTGCACCACGTTGACCTTGCGCGCCTTGGCCATGCCGGCCAGACCGCCGGTCATCTTGCTGATGACTTTTTCCTTGTAGCCGCGCAACTGGTCGATATTGATTTCCGGCTTGCCGAACGTCACGCCATGCGCCGCCATCGCTGCGGTCTCGTCGATCACTGCAGCCACATGCAGCAAGGCCTTGGATGGAATGCAACCGACATTCAGGCACACCCCGCCCAGGGTCGAATAACGCTCGACCAGCACGGTCGCCATGCCCAGATCGGCAGAGCGGAACGCGGCGGAATAACCGCCGGGACCGGCGCCCAGCACCATCATGTCGCATTCGACATCGACCTGGCCGGCGTAGCTGGAGGCTATCGGTGCGGCAACTGGTGCAGCTGGCGCGGCGGCCGCCGGTGCTGCCGGGGCCGCAGCGGCCGGTGCTGCTGCCGCGGCAGGTACAGCAGGTGCTGCGCTGCCGCGGCGCCTTCGGCGGCTTCCAGCAGCAGCACCAGCGAACCTTCGGCCACCTTGTCGCCGACCTTCACTTTCAGTTCCTTGACCACGCCGGCGTGGCTGGACGGGATTTCCATGCTGGCCTTGTCGGATTCGACCGTGATCAGGGACTGATCGACCTTGATGGTGTCGCCTGGCTTGACCAGCAATTCGATAATTTCCACTTCCTTGAAATCGCCGATATCCGGGACTTTAACTTCGATCATGCTCATATCTTGTGCTCCGTTTATATCCGGCCCTCGGCAAGAGGTGCCGGAGATTGGGTTCCGCCCTCAGGTCTGGCCCCAATTTTATTCAAACATCCCCGATGGCAATGCCAATTCGGGGGACGCATTCATTTTCACTTCATCGCAAAACTGACAATACGGAACGGGCCTGCGCTGCTCTTGTCGAATTCCGCGCCTGCCTGCACACCGATTTCCGCCACTTCCCTTGCCGTTGCCACCCTGTCGTAGGCAGCGTACATCGCGCCCAGCGCAAAACTGCGGCCACTGCCGATGCCCCAGAAACGCTCGAAGCTGAACACCTCGCGGTACGAGTACACCCCGAAGATGCCGCAAGGATTGGCAATCAGCGAGGTGATTTGCGAAGACTCATAAGGATCGTCTTCGTCCTCCTTGGTATTGAGGAAATACTTTTCCTTGAGGATTTCATGCACTTTCGAGAAAGTCTCGAACACTTCATCGCGATTATCCAGCTTGCAGTCATCCCCCATGCTTGCGAACAGCTTGCGCATCACCGGGAAATGGGCTGCGGTTCCGGCCAGCGCGATGTGGGATTCTCCGACCTGAAAAATCTTGTCATTGGCCTCGTAAGCAACCGACAGGCGCGTATCGCCAAAAGTGACCAGCGAATCGGATGCGATCGCGATTTCATGATTTTTCTTGACGACAACGCAGGTAGTCATGGTGTGGTCTCCGTGTCAGGCAAGTGACGGCATCCCGTTTTCCGAAAGATGTCGTCTTCCGGAACAGCAGGATGCCTGCTTCGGCTTACAGCAGCGTTTTGCGCAAGTCGGCCAGCGCATCGCTCAGGTACACGCTGAAGCGCGCACCGGATGCGCCGTCAATGACCCGATGGTCGTAGGACAGCGACATGCCCATCAGCAGGCGCGGCGCGAATTGCTTGCCGTCCCACACCGGTTTCATCGACGCCTTGGACAAGCCCAGAATCGCCACTTCAGGCGCATTGATAATCGGCGTGAAGTAGGTGCCGCCGATGCCGCCCAGCGACGAGATGGTGAAGGTCGCGCCTTGCATGTCGGCCGGCTTGAGCTTGCCTTCCCGCGCCTGCGCGGACAGCTCGCCCATTTCAAGCGCGATTTGCGAGATGGTTTTCTGGTCCGCGTTCTTGATCACCGGCACCACCAGGCCATTTGGCGTGTCGGCTGCAAAGCCGATGTTGTAGAACTTCTTGAGGATCAGGTTCTCGCCTTTGGCATCCAGCGAGGAATTGAAGGCAGGGAATTTCTTCAACGCAGCAACACTGGCCTTGATCACGAACGCCAGCATCGTGAGCTTGACGCCTGATTTTGCCAACGCGGCATTGGAAGACTTGCGGAATTCTTCCAGATCGGTGACGTCGGCTTCATCGAACTGCGTCACATGCGGGATCATCACCCAGTTGCGATGCAGGTTCGGGCCGCTGATTTTCTTGATGCGCGACATCGGCAGCAATTCGGTCTCGCCGAATTTGCTGAAATCGAGCGATGGCCATGGCAACAGGTCCAGACCGACGCCGCTGCCGTTTTTCGCTACCGGTGCCGCTGCGCTGGTGGCCAGCACGGTTGCGCCGGACATCACGCCCTTGACGAAGTTCTGCACGTCTTCCTGGGTGATGCGGCCTTTCGCGGCTGAGCCAGCAACGCGCGTCAGATCGACCCCGAGTTCACGGGCGAATTTCCGGATCGATGGCGATGCATGCGCCTTGCCGGCCGGTGCAGTTGCAACCGGCGCCGCTGTCGGCGCAGCGACAGGAACGGAAGCGACGGCTGCTGCAGGCGCAACTGCTGCGGCTGCGGTGGTGGCCGCTGCGGCAGGTGCCGACGCAGGCGCTGCTGCACCACCTGTAGCTTCAACAATCAACATCAAGCTGCCCTCGGCAACCTTGTCGCCGACCTTGACCTTGATTTCCTTGACCACGCCGGCGTGGCTGGACGGGATTTCCATGCTGGCCTTGTCGGATTCAACGGTAATCAGGGATTGATCGACCTTGATCGTATCGCCCACTTTGACCATCAATTCAATTACTTCGACTTCCTTGAAGTCGCCGATATCCGGGACTTTCACTTCCACCGGGCCGGCAGAAACGGCTGCAACTGGCGCGGCCACTGCTGCTGGTGCGGCCGGAGCAACCGCTACAGCTGCCGCTGGAGCCGCGGCAACCGGCGCAGCGCCAGCGGCATCAGACTCAAGCACCAGCAAAAAACTGCCTTCGGCAACCTTGTCGCCGACCTTGACCTTGATTTCCTTGACCACGCCGGCGTGGCTGGACGGGATTTCCATGCTGGCCTTGTCGGATTCGACAGTGATCAGGGATTGATCGACCTTGACCGTATCGCCCACTTTCACCATCAATTCAATCACTTCGACTTCTTTGAAGTCGCCGATATCCGGGACTTTGACTTCAATCATGCTCATAGTATTCGCTCCATTCTCACCCTCTCTTCATCGAGAGGGTCTGTGTGAGGGTGGGGTTCAGCCGCAAACCCGCGTAAATTGCGCTCTCCCCGCAGGGAGAGCGGGTTTGCTGATTACTGTGTGACTGGATTCGGCTTGTTCGGATTGATGCCGTATTTCGTGATCGCCTGCGCCACCACGGAAGCCGGAATAGCACCCTCGTCGGCCAATGATTTCAACGCCGAAACGACGATGTAATAGCGATTGACCTCGAAGAATTCACGCAGCTTGGCACGCGTATCGGAGCGACCGAAACCATCGGTACCCAGCACTTTGTAGCTGCGATTTTTCGGCATGAAAGCACGGATTTGCTCGGCAAACGCACGCATGTAATCGGTGGTGGCAACGATTGGGCCTTGTGTGTTTTGCAGCAATTGCGTGACGTAAGGCACACGTTGCTCGTCAGTCGGGTGCACCAGATTCCAGCGATCCGCATCCTGGCCGTCACGTGCGACCAGCGTCAGCGATGGCGCAGACCAGACATCGGCAGCGATGTTCCAATCGTCTTTGAGCAATTCGGCAGCGAAGATGGATTCGCGCAGAATCGTGCCGGAACCGATCAGTTGCACACGGTGTTGCGCGTCCTTGTCGCCTTCCTGCAGCAAGTACATCCCCTTGATGATGCCTTCTTCCTGGCCTTCCTTCAAACCCGGATGGCTGTAGTTCTCATTCATGATGGTGATGTAATAGAACACGTCTTCCTGATCCGTGACCATGCGGCGCAAACCATCGTGCATGATGACGGCAACTTCATGCGCAAAAGTCGGATCGTAAGGCACGCAGTTCGGAATGGTGGCCGCCACGATGTGGCTATGGCCGTCTTCGTGCTGCAGACCTTCACCGTTGAGCGTAGTACGACCTGCGGTACCGGCCATCAGGAAGCCGCGTGCCCGCATATCGCCTGCCGCCCATGCCAGATCGCCGATACGCTGCAGACCGAACATCGAGTAATAGGTGTAGAACGGAATCATCACCCGGTTATTGGTCGAGTAAGACGTCGCCGCTGCAATCCATGAGCTCATGCCGCCGGCTTCGTTGATACCCTCTTGCAAGATCTGGCCCGCCTTGTCTTCGCGGTAGTACATCACCTGATCCTTGTCGACCGGCTCGTACAACTGGCCGACCTGGCTGAAGATACCGATCTGGCGGAACAAGCCTTCCATACCGAAGGTACGGGATTCATCGACCATGATCGGCACCACGCGCTGACCCAGGCTGCTGTCGCGCAACAAGGCTGTCAGGACGCGGACATAGGCTTGCGTGGACGAAATTTCGCGGCCTTCGGCGGTAGGCTCCAGGATCGCCTTGAATGCCGACAACTCTGGCACGACCAAGGCTTCATCCGCTTTTTGACGACGTTGCGGCAGGAAACCGCCCAAGGCTTTACGACGTTCCAGCAGATATTGCATCTCCGGTGTGTCGTCAGCAGGCTTGTAGAACGGGATCGCTGGCAACTGCTCGTCGGAGATCGGCAACTGGAAGCGATCGCGCATCGCTTTGATCGCTTCGTCGTCCAATTTCTTCGTATTGTGTGCAGTATTGCGTGCTTCGCCGGACTTGCCGAAGCCATAGCCCTTGATGCTTTTCGCCAGGATGACGGTAGGCTGGTCCTTGCTTTCCTGCGCGACCTTGAATGCAGCATAAATCTTGTGCGGATCATGGCCGCCGCGGGTCAGACGCCAGATATCGTCATCCGACATCTGGCTGACCATTTCCAGCGTTTTAGGATGCTTGCCGAAGAAATGGGAACGGACATAAGCGCCATCCTTGGCCTTGAAGCTCTGATATTCACCATCGAGGGTTTCCATCATCACTTTTTGCAGGATGCCTTCCTTGTCCTTGGCCAGCAACTCATCCCAGCCGCTGCCCCAGATCACCTTGACTACATTCCAGCCGGCGCCGCGGAAATCGGATTCCAGTTCCTGAATGATTTTGCCGTTGCCGCGAACCGGGCCATCCAGGCGTTGCAGATTGCAGTTCACCACGAAGACCAGGTTATTGAGCTGTTCGCGACCGGCCATGCCGATGGCGCCCATCGATTCCGGCTCATCCATCTCGCCGTCGCCGCAGAAAGCCCACACCTTGCGTTGTTCGGTGTCGGCAATGCCGCGTGCGTGCAAGTATTTGAGGAAACGGGCCTGGTAAATCGCCATCAGCGGGCCAAGGCCCATCGATACCGTAGGGAACTGCCAGAACGACGGCATCAATTTCGGATGCGGATAGGAAGACAGGCCATTGCCATCGACTTCGCGTCGGTAGTGCAGCAATTGATCTTCCGTCAAGCGGCCTTCCATGAAGGCGCGCGCATAAATACCTGGCGAAGAATGGCCCTGGATATACAGCAGATCACCACCGTGTTCTTCGGTCGGCGCATGCCAGAAGTGATTGAAGCCGATACCCAGCATATTGGCCAGCGACGCAAAGCTGGACAAGTGACCGCCCAGATCGCCATCGACGCGATTGGCCTTGACCACCATCGCCATCGCATTCCAGCGCATCATGGAACGCAGCTTCTCTTCGATTTCCAGATTGCCCGGGCAATGTGCGCCCATGTCGGCCGGAATCGTGTTGACGTAAGCGGTATTGCTGGAGAAAGGGATATGGGCACCGCGGCGGCGCGCCAGGTCAACCATCCGCTCCATCAGGTAATGAGCCCGTTCAGGCCCTTCATTTTCGATGACCGACTCAAGTGCATCGAGCCATTCCTGGGTTTCCATCACATCGGGATCATTGGCGGCCTGCGCCAAGACTTGGTCAAGCTGAGCTGACATTTTTCGTCTCCTGGTTATAAGTTCAACCCCGACCTGGCATCGCGGTTGAGCGGCATCCTGATTAAATATGATTATTGCGACTATGAGCAGCATTAACCGGAAAATATTATAACAACATTTTTATATATTTTCACCTAGTGATAACACTTACCATAATGCGGAATATTTTGCATGCTACTACGATTCTGCTCATCCCTGGCAACGTCGACTTACAAAATCCCTCCGTAAACCACTGTTGCATATGACCTCAAACGCCGCTGACTTATAATCCTGCTTTATTCAGCACTTATATTGACGCCACCATGACTGCAAAAATCATCGACGGAAACCTTCTTTCTCAACAACTGCGCGCTGACGTTGCACGACGTGCTGCCGCGCTTGCCGCCCAAGGCAAACAACCCGGCCTGGCGGTGATTCTGGTTGGCGACAGCCCTGCATCGCAGGTCTATGTCCGCAACAAAGTAAAGGCATGCGAAGACAACGGCCTGCATTCGGTACTGGAAAAATATGATGCCGACATGAGCGAAGCGGCCTTGCTGGCGCGTATCGACGCACTGAATCACGACCCGAAAATCAACGGCATCCTGGTGCAATTGCCGCTGCCTGCGCATATCGACGCGCACAAGGTGATTGAAGCCATCGCTGCCGAGAAAGACGTCGACGGCTTTCACGTCAACAACGCCGGACTGCTGATGACCGGCCAGCCGCTGTTTCGCCCCTGCACACCGTATGGCGTGATGAAAATGCTGGAATCGATCGACTACCCGGTGCGTGGCGCCAACGCCGTCGTGGTCGGAGCGTCGAATATCGTCGGCAAACCACAAGCGATGCTGCTCTTGCAAGCCGGTGCGACTGTCACCATCTGCAATTCCAAGACCCGCGATCTGGCATCCCACACCAAAAACGCCGACATCCTGGTAGTCGCAACCGGCCGTCGCAACATCGTCACGGCCGACATGGTCAAACCCGGCGCAGTGGTGATCGATGTCGGCATGAACCGCGACGATCATGGCAAGTTGTGCGGCGATGTCGATTTCGCCAATGCGAAAGAAGTGGCGGGTTACATTACCCCCGTGCCAGGCGGCGTGGGGCCGATGACCATTACCATGCTGCTGGTCAACACGATCGAAGCCGCAGAAAGAAACTGACGACAATGAATGCCCCACTGGATACTGCTGCGACACTTGCGAACGACAACCCGCTACTCGACTTTTCCGACTTGCCGCGCTTTGAGGCAATCAAGCCCGAGCATGTGACACCCGCCATCGATGTGCTGCTGGCGCAAAACCGTGCCGTGGTTGTGCAACTGGAAGCGCCGATGGAGCGCGTAAGCTGGGGCAATTTCATTGAACCGCTGGAAAACGCGACCGAACGCCTGAGTCGCGCCTGGGGCGTGGTCGGTCATTTGAATTCGGTGATGGATACGCCGGAACTGCGTGCCGCCTTTAATGAAAATCAGCCGAAAATCACCGAATTCTGGACTGCACTGGCACAAAATATCGTGCTGTTCGAGAAATACAAGGCGCTGCAGAACGATACCGACTTTGCGGCCTTCTCTGCCGCACGCCAGCGCATCATCGGCAATGCGGTGCGCGATTTCCGCCTGGGTGGCGCGGAACTGCCGGAAGACAAAAAAGCCCGCTTTTCTGAAATCCAGGAGCAACAAGCGGCGCTTTCCACCAAGTTCTCGGAAAACGTGCTGGACGCAACCAACGATTACGCGCTTTTCGTTACTGACGAGACGGAACTGGCCGGCCTGCCCGACGACGTCAGGCAAGCGGCGCGCGCCGCCGCCGACAAGGACGGCAAACCCGGCTACAAGTTCACGCTGCATTTCCCGTCCTACTTCCCGATTCTGCAATTCGCAAACCAGCGTGCACTGCGCGAAACGATGTACCGTGCCAACGCAACCAAGGCGTCGGAACTGGGCGCCAAGCCTGAGTGGGACAACACGCAAAACATTGTCGACATACTGAAACTGCGCGACGAGGAAGCCAGACTGCTCGGCTATCAGAATTTTGCCGAAGTATCGCTGGTGCCGAAGATGGCGCAAACGCCGCAGCAAGTCATCGGTTTCCTGGAAGACCTGGCACAACGCGCCCGGCCATTCGCCGAGACCGACCTGGCGCAACTGCGTGCGTTCGCCCGAGATGAACTCGGTCTCGACACGCTCGAAGCGTGGGATACGGCCTACGCGTCCGAAAAACTGCGCGAACAACGCTATGCGTTTTCGGAGCAGGAAGTAAAGCAGTATTTCCCTGAGCCGACGGTGCGCGCCGGCCTGTTCCGTCTGGTGCAGACGCTGTTTGCGGTAGAGATCAAACCGGACGCCGCGCCGACCTGGCACCAGGACGTACAGTTCTTCCGTATTGAAAAAGACGGCCAGCTGGTCGGCCAGTTCTATCTGGACCTGTATGCACGCAACGGCAAGCGCGGCGGCGCATGGATGGATGATGCGCGCGGCCGCCGCCGCATCGATAGCAGGATACAAACGCCGGTCGCCTATCTGACTTGCAACTTCTCGGAGCCGGTTGGCGACAAACCGGCGCTGCTGACCCACGACGACGTGATCACCCTATTCCACGAATTCGGCCACGGCTTGCACCACATGCTGACGCAAGTCGATGAACTCGGCGTTTCCGGTATTTCCGGCGTGGAATGGGATGCGGTCGAACTGCCGTCGCAGTTCATGGAAAATTTTTGCTGGGAATGGGACGTGTTGCAACACATGACCGCCCATGTCGACACTGCGGAGCCATTACCGCGTCAGTTGTTCGACAAAATGATCGCGGCAAAAAATTTCCAGTCCGGCCTGCAGACACTGCGTCAAGCCGAGTTTTCACTCTTCGACATGCATCTGCATTTTGACCACGATGCTTTCGGCAATGAATCGGTGCAGGATGTCTTGAATGCGGTACGCCGGCAAGTCGCCGTCATGGTGCCGCCCGCATTCAACCGCTTCCAGAATTCATTCAGCCATATTTTCTCCGGCGGATATGCTGCCGGTTACTATAGCTACAAGTGGGCAGAGGTACTGTCCGCCGATGCGTATAGCGCATTCGAAGAAGCCGGTGCGGAAAACGGTAATATCCTGTCCGCCACGATCGGCAGAAAATTTCAGGCCGAGGTATTGGCTGTCGGCGGCTCACGCCCTGCCATCGAATCGTTCAAGGCGTTTCGCGGCCGGGAACCGAGCATTGATGCTTTGCTTCGCCACAGTGGCATGACATCCTGAACCGGATTAAGAGAGAATAGGGGGCGACATGAAACACAAGGCTCTGCCATCGATTGCATTACTTTTATTGTTGTGCGCGGCTAACAGCCATGCCGAACTTTATAAGTGGATAGGAGCGGATGGCAAAGTAAGCTATAGCGACATGCCGCCTCCGGAATCATCCAAGCAGGCCAAGCCCCTTTCTCTCCACGCCAGCGGTGGCGGCACTGAGGGCTTTCCCTACGAACTGGCTGAGGCCGTAAAAAACAACCCCGTCATTCTGTACACTACCAGCCAATGCGTGCCGTGTGATCAGGGCCGTTCATTGCTTAAAAACAGGGGCATCCCATTTTCCGAAAAAACGGTCAGCAGCAACGATGACATCGGCAAATTACAGCAAATCAGCGGCGACTCACAACTGCCGGTATTGACCGTTGGCCGCAATAAACAACGCGGATTCGAATCCGCTGCATGGAACATTGCCTTGACCGCTGCCGGCTATCCGGAGAGCAGTAAATTACCCAAAGGCTATCTCGGCCTACCAGCCGAACCAGTCTCCCCTGTCGCGAAATCAACCCCTGCCAACAAGCCGGATAAGCGACAAACCGCACCAGAAACACCCTCGGAGCAACGCCGCCCGGCACCTGGCAATACACCACCCGGCTTCCGCTTTTAACGATACCGACGGCAGCCATCCATACAGACTATGACACGCATCGATTTTCACAGTAACGTCCCGGACAAAATGGCTTACGCCTGCCGCCTGGCGCGCAAGGCATTCACCGCGCAATGCCGGGTTGTTTTATTGCTTGAGGATAAGCACTCCCTGGCCGCACTGGACGCCGCGCTCTGGACATTCTCCGAACTGGATTTTCTACCGCACGTATCGGCCAGCGATCCGCTGGCCCTGCAAACGCCGATTATATTGACCGATGACGACGCTGCCGATTATCCGCATTATCAAATCCTGATCAATTTATCTGACAGGACGCCGGCCCACTTTGCCCGTTTTGAACGGATGTTCGAGATCATCTCCTCCGATGATGCGGATAAAAAAAACGGCCGGGATCGGTATCGTTTTTACCAGCAACGCGGCTATCCTTTGACCCACAATGTTGCAGAATAAACATGAACAAAAACACACTTGATACCAGTATCCCGATACTGACTGAAGTCATCAACATCAAGCAGGAACCATCCCAGGAAACGCCTTCGGCAAATCCAGTTCCCCCAAATGTCATGCCGATGCAGGAACCTGCAGCAAGCACGGAATTGCCAGCCACGCCAAGTCTGAGCAATGATGAATGGGATATGCTCGAACGCGATATCAGTGAGCGTGTTTTGCGCCAAGTGCTGGGACGGATAGATTTCGTACTCGAGCATCGTGTCAGGGACAGCCTGGCGGACGCACTTCAGTTAGCAGTGGAAGGTGTTTCCCTGGAAATCAAGCGCGGACTGTACCAGACGCTGGAAGATGTCATTTCGCGTGCCGTATCACAGGAAATCACCAAATTACAATCGACAAATAAATAGAGTCATCAAAAATTGTTTTATTTTTAAAAATAAAACAATGAAATATGTTTTTTAATAAAAAAAAACAACTGCATATTGAATACATTAATACCCAAGAACTTCTTACAATTTGACTATCGGAAATGGAGATAGTCATGAAAGTCATCGTATTAGGTTCAGGTATTATCGGTACTGCCTCCGCCTGGTTTTTGAACAAGGCAGGACATGATGTCACCGTCATAGAACGCCAGCCAGGTGCCGCCCAGGAAACCAGTTTTGCCAACGGTTGCCAGATTTCGGTTTCGCATGCCGAACCTTGGGCCAACCCCTCTGCGCCGCTGAAAGTCATGAAATGGCTTGGACAGGAAGACGCGCCATTGCTTTACCGTTTCCGGCCTGAATGGCTGCAATGGAAATGGGCCCTCAATTTCCTGCGTGAATGCACACCGGCACGCACCGCAGACAATATTCGCCAAATCGTCGCCATTGCGGAATACAGCCGCCAAACGCTGCAAGCGGTACGTGCAGAAACCGGTGTCGATTACGATTGCCTGACACGCGGCATCCTGCATTTCTACACCGACGAAAAAGATTTCCAGGACTCTCTTCCAGCTGCCAAATTAATGCGCGACCTCGGCTGCCCGCGCAACTCGATAGATGCAGATGAAGTCATACGAATCGAGCCGGCACTGGCACGCATACGCGACAAGATTGTCGGAGGTGATTTCACTGAATCCGATGAATCCGGCGACGTCTATAAATTCACTTCCGGATTGGCGAAAAAAGCCGCAGACGCAGGCGTTGACTTCCGGTACAACACGACCGTCACGCGTCTGATCACGGAAGGCAGCGGGGCTGCCGCCAAGGTTACCGGTGTTGAAGTCATTACGGCGGATGGCCGCCACCAAGTGCTGCATGCGGACAGCTTCGTGTTGGCAATGGGGTGCTTTTCCGTAGACCTGGCCAAACCATTAGGTATCGATCTGATGATTTATCCCGGCAAAGGTTATTCGGCAACCTACGATATCAAGGACGCGGACGCAGCACCATCGGTGTCCTTGACGGACGATGGTTACAAGCTGGTTGTATCGCGTTTGGGCGACCGCTTGCGTGTTGCCGGCACCTGCGAACTGAACGGCTATACGCGCGAACTGAACACGACACGCTGCGATGCGATTACTCGCCGCACCCGCGAGTTGTTCCCAGATGCCTGTGACTACGACAATCCAACTTACTGGACCGGGCTTCGACCGTTGACACCTACCAACGTACCCTATATCGGCAAGACAAAGATCAGTAATTTATTTTTGAATACCGGTCACGGCACCCTCGGATGGACCATGGGCTGCGGCTCTGGGCGCGCGATCGCCGACATCGTGTCCGGTCGTCAACCGGACCTTAATTTTGCATTCTGCGGCATGCCGCACAACTCAGACATACTGACACCCCGACCACATCTGATCAAGGTGTAAGCAGGATCAATATTCGTCAAAGTTGGGCTTGTCGAGCAATCACTTCGGAAGACGTACCTGCACCTCAGGCACGTCTTCATCAAACGTAATCCCAGTCATGAATTTTGTGCGCTTCATCGGGAAACGGGAATGGAAATGACGCACATTCCCGGAGCCTGAAATGACTCGCCGCACAAACTGATAATAAGCATCCATATCAAGCACATGAACGGCAAGGAAATAGTCAAACTCACCAGAGACAAAATAACATTGCATGACCTCAGCCTCGCGGTTCATGCAAATCTCGAATGCCTGCATGTGTTCGTCGGATTGATTGATCAGCGAAACCTCTAGAAATGCAGTCATGCCATAGCTTAGTGCAAACGGATTGACCATCGATACATTCGCACTGATGACGCCGGCCTCACGCAGTTCACGGATGCGACGTAAGCAAGTTGGCTGCGATATATGCAGCGTGTCAGCCAGTACCTTGGTCGGGGTTTGATTATCCCTTTGCAGAAGATTGAGAAGCTTGCGATCCACTTTATCGAGCGTAAGAAATTTTGGCATATAAAAAATTGTGAAAACCAATAAAAACCACACAAAAACTCTTTGCTAACGATTTTTTATGTTGTAACGTTGGAACTGTTCAGGCATCTGAATAAATGAGTGTTGCAGTAAGCTTGCTTTTTTACAATCCCTAGGAGGATATTCATGCAGTTCAAGACAAAAATGATTCCGTTGGCAGGCGCAATTGCATTTGCTTTTGCAGGTTTCGCATCGGCAGCAGAAGAACAAATCGTCAAGATCGGTCACGTCGGCCCGATTTCAGGCTCTATTGCGCACCTTGGCAAAGACAATGAAAACGGCGCGCGCATGGCAATCGAGGAACTGAATGCCAAAGGCCTGACGATTGGCGGCAAAAAAATTAAATTCGAACTGCAAGCAGAAGATGATGCCGGCGATCCGAAACAAGGTACGACCGTGGCACAAAAACTGGTCGATGCCAAAGTCAAAGGCGTCATCGGCCACCTGAATTCAGGCACCACCATCCCAGCCTCCAAGATCTACTACGAAGCCGGCATTCCACAAATTTCACCATCGGCAACCAACCCGAAATACACGCAGCAAGGCTTCAAGTCAGCTTTCCGCGTAGTGGCCAATGACGGCCAGCTGGGCGGCACACTGGGCCGTTACGCTGTGCAAATCCTCAAGGCCAAGAAAGTGGCGGTCATCGATGACCGTACTGCCTACGGCCAGGGCGTAGCCGAAGAATTCATCAAGGGCGCCAAATCCAAATCAGCCGGTGTCGAAGTGGTTTCACAACAATACACCAATGACAAGGCAACCGATTTCAATGCGATTCTGACGTCGATCAAAGCGAAAAATCCTGACGTCGTCTTCTTCGGCGGCATGGATGCAGTTGCTGGCCCGATGCTGCGTCAAATGAAACAGCTTGGCATCACTGCCAAATTCATGGGCGGCGACGGCATCTGTTCCGAAGGCCTGACCAAACTGGCTGGCGATGCCATCGGTGAAGGCCAGGTCATCTGCGCTGAAGCGGGCGGTGTAGTGGAAACAGACAAGAAAGGCATGGAAGACTTCAAAGCCGCCTACAAGAAGAAATTCGGTGTCAACGTCGAAATCTATGCACCGTACGTGTACGATGCACTGAACACGATGGTCGCAGCGATGCAAAAAGCGAACTCGGTCGAACCCGTGAAATATTTGCCTGAACTGGCAAAAATTCATTACAAAGGCGTTACCGGCCCAATCGCTTTTGATGCAAAAGGCGATATCAAGGACGGTACGCTGACGCTCTACACCTACAAAGGTGGCGCACGCTCATTGATGGCTGTCGTAAAATAATCAGTCATGATTGACAGAAGCGCCCTACTCTTCGGATAGGGCGCTTTTTTTATACTTTTTGCTATTACGGGTTCCGCAGCAAGCAAGGATTACCGATTTTCAGCTGCGATCAACTGCAACAAAAAAAAGCGCTCGTATGAGCGCTTTTTAACAAACAGAAACCTGAGCTGATTATTTCTGCGACAACACCCACTTCACCAGCGTGTGTGCTTCCGCCTCGGTCACCTGCGTATTGGCTGGCATCGGTGCCGGTCCCCAAACGCCACTACCGCCTTTCAGCACTTTCTGCACCAGTTTGTCTTCCGCATCCTTTTGACCTGCGTATTTGGCAGCGACATCTTTATATGCGGGCCCTAAAACCTTGGTTGCAACTGCATGGCAAGCCATGCAATTTTTTGCTTTTGCCAAGTCGGCATTCGCCATTGCAGCACTTGAAAACATCGCACTTACTACCAGACCAGCTAACAAAATACGTTTCATCATCTTCTCCAAAATAATAGGCGAGCTTATTCTACCGCGTTTTAATTTTTTCAAACCACTTCAAATACGATTTACATAACGCGCAATGCCACATTATCGTTGACAGCCTCGGTGAAGATGATCTGCGAATTGATTAAGTATCGGCAATTTACGCATTTACCAAACCGAGTCCGTTACACTTAACATTTGCCACCTGGAGGAGGTGATATGCCTTTAATTATTGCAATCGTAATATTGTCTGCACTCAAGTATTTTGAAGTCAGCTTCTTTCAGAACCTGTCATGGTGGTGGATTGCCGCACTCATCGCGATCGCATTCATCTGGTTTGAATTCGTCGAAAGAATCCTGGGACTGGACAAGCGCCGCGCCCATGATGAAATGGACAAAATTCGCAAGGATCGGGTCAAGAAAACCTTCGAGAACACAAACAAAGTAAAACGGCGTTAAAAAAGGCCGGAGTCTTCCGGCCTTTTAAATTGGGAAACTGACTAGGCACCGGCAGTTTCCGTTGCACTACCTTTTCAGTTGTGAAATGTCGCGCACCGCACCGCGATCGGCGGAAGTCGTAAACGCTGCATAGACTTGCAACGCTTGCGACACGTAACGCTGACGATTGACCGGTTTCCAGGCATCGGCTCCCTTGTCCTCCATCACAGCACGGCGCTGCGCCAAATCGGCATCACTGATTTTCAAATGCATGCGGCGCTCCGGGATATCGATCTCGATGATATCGCCCTCCTCGACCAGCCCGATCGCGCCGCCCTCTGCTGCTTCAGGGGAGGCATGGCCGATCACCAGACCGGACGAACCACCGGAGAAACGACCATCGGTAAACAGCGCGCAGGATTTGCCCAGGCCCTTGGATTTGATGTACGAAGTCGGATACAGCATTTCCTGCATCCCCGGACCGCCTTTCGGCCCTTCGTAACGAATGATGACGACATCGCCGGCATGCACCTTATCGCCCAGAATCGCCTCGACTGCCTCATCCTGGCTCTCGAAGACACGCGCCTTGCCGGAAAATTTCAGAATGCTTTCATCGACCCCGGCAGTTTTCACGATGCAGCCTTTTTCCGCGATATTGCCATACAACACCGCCAGCCCGCCATCCTGCGAATACGCATGCGCCTTATCGCGGATGCAGCCTGCGGCGCGGTCGGTATCGAGACTGTCAAAACGCCTTTCCTGCGAAAATGCGACCTGGGTGGCGACGCCGCCCGGTGCTGCGCTAAACAGCTTGTGCACCGCAGGGTCTTGTGTGCAGGTGATGTCGTTGTTGGCGATCGCCTCCGCCATGCTCTTGCTGTGGATGGTCGGCAAGCTGGTATCGAGCAAGCCGGCGCGCGACAGTTCGCCCAGGATGCTGATGATGCCGCCGGCGCGATGCACGTCTTCGATATGGTATTTATCGGTCATTGGCGCCACCTTGCACAGGCACGGCACTTTGCGCGAAATGTGGTCGATGTCGGCCATGTTGAACGCGACACCCGCTTCATGCGCGGCTGCCAGCAAATGCAGCACGGTATTGGTCGAACCGCCCATCGACACGTCCAGCGTCATCGCGTTCTCGAACGCGGCCCGGGTGGCAATGCTGCGCGGCAGCACCGACGCGTCATCCTGTTCGTAATAGCGCTTGGCCAGTTCGACCACCAGACGGCCGGCGCGCAGGAACAATTCCTTGCGGTCGGCATGGGTCGCGAGAATGGTGCCGTTGCCCGGCAAGGACAAGCCCAGCGCTTCGGTCAGGCAGTTCATCGAGTTCGCGGTGAACATGCCGGAACAGGAGCCGCAGGTAGGACAAGCCGAGCGCTCGATCTCCGCCACATCGGCATCGGACACGTTCTGGTCGCCGGCCTGGATCATCGCGTCGACCAGATCGATCTTGATGATTTTCTGCGTGCTGCCCTCTGCGCCATTCACCACCTTGATCACCTTGCCCGCTTCCATCGGGCCGCCGGACACGAATACCACCGGAATATTGATGCGCATTGCCGCCATCAGCATGCCCGGGGTGATCTTGTCGCAGTTGGAGATGCAGACCATCGCATCGGCGCAATGCGCATTGACCATGTATTCGACCGAATCGGCGATCAGTTCGCGCGACGGCAGCGAATACAGCATGCCGCCATGCCCCATCGCGATGCCGTCATCGACGGCAATGGTGTTGAATTCCTTGGCGACGCCGCCGGCCGCCTCGATTTCGCGCGCCACCATCTGGCCCAGATCCTTCAGGTGGACGTGGCCCGGCACGAATTGCGTGAAGGAATTGACCACCGCGATGATGGGCTTGTCAAAATCGCCGTCCTTCATGCCGGTAGCGCGCCACAGGGCGCGGGCGCCGGCCATGTTGCGGCCGTGGGTGGTGGTGCGTGAGCGATATTCCGGCATGACGTGGTTCTCCAAAAATAGGTGTGGATCAGGATGGTGCTAGAGTGCCTTGCGCTCAGCAGCATGTCAAATATATGATTCACTCTGGATTAAGACGAATAAGATATGAGTGTACCGATGCAGGCATTGTTCCATGACACACGCAAACAGTTCGCTTAGCCCCTTCATATTCGATAAAAACAGGGGGTATATTGAATTTTATGGCGTTTCCCGCACGTATTCATTAGCCTTCAAAATATACCCCCATATGTATAAAATATGCGCCACAAGCACATTTCAAGCCCGACAACAGTCACCTATAGCTGGCAATTATCCCCATTTTCGGTGTTTATCGTGCTGCGCGCCGGCCTTGCGATGGCGATGCCGGAACTGCGCGTCATTCAATGACATTGCACCATCATGAACATTGAACTGCGACAACTGCGTTACTTCATCGCGGTGGCCGAAGAAAAACATTTCGGCCGCGCCGCGCTGCGCCTGCACATGACGCAGCCGCCCTTGTCGCAAACCATCATCGCGCTGGAGGCGGGCCTCGGTACGCCGCTGTTTGTACGCACCAAGCGCAGCGTCGCGCTGACGCCGGCCGGCGAAGCGCTGCTGCCGCAAGCCCGGCACATCCTGCAACAGGCGGCAGCCTTGCCGGAACTGGCGCGGCGTGCCGCCTGCGGCGAATCGGGACGGCTGACGCTGGCGTTCGTCTCGACTGCCGACTACAGCGTGTTGCCGCCCTTGCTGCGCGACTTCCGCCAGTGCTTGCCGCAGGTGCAGATCGAATTGCGCGAAGCGACATCGGATGTGCAACTGGAAGAGCTGATGCAGGGCCGGATCGATGCCGGCTTGCTGATCCTGCCGCTGCCGGACAAGGCCCAGGGCGAACTCGATTGCCTTTCGGTGCTGACCGAGCCGCTGATCCTGGCTGCGCCGGAGGGCTTGCCGGCGCTGCAGGGCAAAGCGGCGATTGCGCTGGCCGATCTGGCCGAGATGCCGCTGATCATCTTCCCGCGCCGTCTGGCACCCGCCTTTCATGACGCGATCCTGGGCTGCTTCCGCGATGCCGGGCTGGCGCCGCAGATCGGACAGGAAGCGATCCAGATGCAGACCATCATCGGTCTCGTTTCTGCCGGCATGGGCTTTGCGCTTGTGCCACAATCCGTATCGAACTTGAAACGCCCGGGGGTCGAATACCATCCGCTGTCGGACCGGACACCGCTGGTCGAAACCGGCCTGGCTTGGCGTCGCGACAATACTTCGCCGGTGCTGCATGCCTTTTTGGAAACATTACGAAAGAACCGCTAGATGCTGATCCACCCGCTACCCAACCCGATCGCCTTTTCGATAGGCCCGCTTTCCGTACACTGGTACGGCCTGATGTATTTGCTGGCATTCGCCCAGTTCATCGCGCTCGGCAGGCTGCGCCTGCGGCAGCCGCATATCGCCAGAGACAACTGGAAGACGGAAGACCTGGACGACATGCTGTTCTACGGCGTGCTGGGGGTCATCATCGGCGGCCGGCTGGGCGAGATACTGTTTTACAACCCGGCTTACTATTTCTCGCATCCGGCCGACATGCTTGCGGTATGGAAAGGCGGGATGTCGTTCCACGGCGGCTTCCTCGGCGTCATCGTCGCGATGTACTTGTGGGCCCGCAAGGCAGGTCGCAATCTGATGGACGTGTACGACTTCATCGCACCGATGGTGCCGCTGGGCTATGCTGCCGGCCGCATCGGCAACTTCATCAATGCCGAACTGCCGGGCCGCGTCGCCGACCCCTCATTGCCTTGGGCCATGATCTGGCCGAATGTGGACAGCCTGCCGCGTCACCCGTCGCCGATCTATCAGGCGCTGGTCGATGGCCTGCTGCTGTTCATCATCCTGTGGCTGTATGCGCGCAAACAGCGCCCCAGGCTGGCGGTCGGCGCGATGTTCGTGATGCTGTATGGCTGCGCGCGCTTCTTCACCGAGTATTTCCGCACCCCGGATTATGAAGTGTCGTTCGCCGGCATCACCATTTCCGCCGGCCAGATGCTGTCGCTGCCGATGATCGCCGCCGGTGCGGCGATGCTGGTATGGACTTACCGCAAACATAAGGCATAGGCAACCATGGGTACCATCTTGCTCAGGCGGGAACAGGACATCGCCACCGTGACCCTGTCCAATCCCGGCAAACTGAACGCACTCGATGTCGCGATGTGGCAGGCGCTGGCCAGCAGCTTCAGTGCGCTGTCGGCAGACACCTCGCTGCGCTGCGTGATCGTCTGCGGCGAGGGCGGCAATTTTGCCGCCGGCGCCGATATCGAGGAATTCGCGACGGTGCGCAACACGCTGGAGCAAGGGATTGCCTACCATACCGAGACCATCGCCCGCGCGCTGGACGCGATCGCGCACTGCCTGCATCCGACCATCGCCGCGATCGAAGGGGTCTGCGTCGGCGGCGGGCTGGAAATCGCCTGCGCCTGCGACTTGCGCCTCGCCGCCCCCTCTTCCCGCTTCGGCATCCCGATCAACCGCCTCGGCTTTCCGCTGGCGCCGGGCGAATTGCAGGGCTTGCTGCAACTGGTCGGCCGCGCAGTGGCGCTGGAAATCCTGCTCGAAGGACGGGTGTTCGATGCGGCGGAAGCCAGGGACAAGGGCCTGCTGCACCGCATCGCCGACGATGTGCAAGCCGAAGCTGCCGCCAGCGCAGCCCGGATTGCCCGCGGCGCACCGCTGGCCGCCAGGATGAACAAGCAGCTGGCGCGGCGCCTGACCGTCGAACCCGCCGCATTGAGCGAGCAGGAACTGCGCGAGGTATTCGCCTTCATGGAGTCGCATGACTATCGCGAAGGGGTGCAATCCTTCCTGCAAAAACGCGCGCCGGTCTTCACCGGCGAATAACCACTCAAGACCATCACGCATGAACGCCAACCTCTACGCGCTGTTCGCCTCGCGCTTCCCGCAGGACAAATCCGCTTGCTGCATCGAAACCCATGACGGCCAGTTTTACAGCTGGAACGATCTGGAACGCGCCAGCGCCAAGATGGCCAACCTGCTGAGCAGCCTGCATCTGCCGGCCGGTGCACGGATTGCGGTGCAGGTCGAGAAGTCGCCCGAAGCGCTGATGCTGTACCTTGCGACGATCCGCGCCGGCCTGGTCTATCTGCCGCTCAATACTGCCTACCGGGCCGCCGAGATCGCCTATTTTGTCGCGGATGCCGAACCGTCGGTGGTGGTGTGCGCACCGGAAAATTTCGGCTGGGTCTCGCAGATCGCGTTCAAGGCCGGCACCCGGCACGTGTTTACGCTCGATCAGGCGCGCAACGGCCGCAATGCCGGCTCGCTGCTGACGCGCGCGCAGCACCAGCCCGACACGTTCGAGACGGTCGTCAAACAGCCGGATGAACTGGCGGCGATCCTGTACACCTCCGGCACCACCGGACGCAGCAAGGGTGCGATGCTCACGCACGACAATCTGGCGTCGAATGCCAGCGTGCTGCAAGACTACTGGCACTGGCAAACAGGGCGACGTGCTGCTGCACGCGCTGCCGCTGTTCCACGTGCACGGCCTGTTCGTCGCCACGCATGGCGCGCTGCTCAACGGCAGCAAGATGATTTTCCTGCCGAAGTTCGACGCGGCCGAAGTGCTGCGCCATTTGCCGCGCTCGACCGTCTTCATGGGGGTGCCGACCTATTACGTGCGCCTGCTGGCGCAAGCGCAATTCGACCAGGCCGCCTGCGCCAATGTGCGCCTGTTCATCTCCGGCTCGGCACCGCTGCTGGCCGACACCTTCCAGCAGTTTGAGCAACGCACCGGCCACACCATCCTGGAGCGTTACGGCATGAGCGAAACCACGATGCTGGTCTCCAACCCGTATCAGGGCGCGCGCATCGGCGGCACCGTCGGCCTGCCGCTGCCCGGCGTGTCGGTTCGGGTGGTCGATGCAATGAATCAGGAATGCGCCGACGGAAGCCATCGGCGACATCCAGGTCAAGGGCCCGAATGTATTCAAGGGCTATTGGCGCATGCCGGAAAAGACTGCCGAGGAATTCACCGATGACGGCTACTTCAAGACCGGCGACGTCGGCAAGTTCAGCGCCGAAGGCTACCTGTCGATCGTCGGCCGCAGCAAGGACCTGATCATCTCCGGCGGCTACAACGTCTACCCGAAAGAGATCGAATCCTTCATCGACGAGATCGAAGGCGTGCTGGAATCGGCAGTCATCGGCCTGCCCCATCCGGAATTCGGCGAAGCGGTGACCGCCGTCATCGTGCTCAAGCCCGATGCGCAATTGTCGCAAGCCGACGTGATCGCCGCCGCCAAAAGCGGCATCGCCAATTTCAAGGTGCCGAAACAGGTGTTCTTCGCTGCCGAGTTGCCGAGAAACACGATGGGAAAAGTGCAGAAAAATATCCTGCGTGCAAATTACGCCGACAGGATATGAATAACAAGGGGAGTATAAGCAGAAACCATGCGATTCCCGCACAGTTTCATTGGGTGCATAAAAATACACCAGCCAGTATATTTAGCGAGGAAAATTCCGGCTGCATGGATCAAAGCGCTTGCCGGACAGAAGGAAGAGGCGATTACGCCAACAGAACCTGCGTGATGTAGCGCCACTGATCCTTTGTTACCGGCGTAATCGACAGGCGGTTGCCGCGCTGCAAGACCAGCATCTCCGCCAGTTGCGGGTGCGCGCGCAACTCGGCCAGTGAAATCAGGCGCGTCTTTTGCATGGCGCGGATATCGGCCAGCATCCAGCGCGGATTTTCCTGCGTGGCCTTGGCATCGAAGTACTCGCTGTCCGGATCGAACTGGGTCGGATCCGGATAAGCGGTGCTTGCGACCTCGGCCAATCCGGCAATCCCGGGTTCGGCGCAACTGGAGTGGTAAAACAGCACACCATCACCGACCTGCATCAGATCGCGCATGAAGTTTCGCGCCTGGTAATTGCGCACGCCGACCCAGGCCACCGTGCCATCCGGCGCAGCCAACGCATCATCGATGCTCACATCGTCCGGCTCGGACTTCATCAACCAGTATCGCATCATCACTCAGGCAGAATAAGATAAGCACTGCACGAGACAGCGCATAAAAAAAGCGGCTGTAATCATTGAAGATCACAACCGCCTCAGAATTCAACCCCGCCTGTGCCGCTATGTCGGCATCCCGAACCAAGAAGGTTCAAGGTGGTCACAGTCAATTCAACTTCGGGTTCGTCGAACTAGCGACGCTCACTCCCATCAAATATATTCCGTAACCGATGCATATAAATGGTTCAAGGAATATATGACAATCGCGAACACGGCAGGAGATTCAGAGTCTACCCTATTCCAAACGCATGTCAAATACTTTGAACACGAATTAAAACATGTTTTCCTGCGGAGCAAGTGCCCCATCCAGCACCACATGCATGGCCTCGATTTTTTTCCTTACCTCAGCCAGCGTCAAGTCTGACAATGGTCCTTCCGGCGCTTTAGTTGACAGCATTTCAGCCGCGATTCCCAGAGCTGCCATGACTGCAATCCGGTCATTTCCACGCACCTTACCGGAATCCCGAATGCTGCACATCCTGTCATCCAGGTAGGCCACAGCCTCTTTCAGAGCCGATTCCTCACCATCCTTGCAGGCGAGTTTAAAAGGCTGTCCCATAATCACGATATCCAGTTGGCTCATAGGGATTCCTCCTCTTGTACAAGTACAGGTATTTTTTCCAGTAAGGCAGTCACGCGCTGATGCGCTTCCTGCATCCGCATGGACAGGCTGGCATTTTCAGAGGAAAGCATCGCCAGCTTCAAGCGTAGATCAGCATTTTCAAGACGCAAAGCTTGCGTCAGTTCCGCCAATTGCTTGATTTTATCGGGTAATTCGTGGAATTCTGAAATCATCTTGTCACTATAGTTGTGCAGACGGATTTTCGTCAACAGATTCAAATACTTGACGACGCTATTTAAACTACATTCACAAGCATCTGCATTGGGTCAGACATGTAATTACTTGCTATGCATATAAAAATCGACGTTACCACTAAACTTTCATCGGCAGAATGACCATTTGCAAGCCATTGAAATACAAACGTCGCTGAATCGCAAGCGCAGCCTGATTATGCAGTAAACGCGTGAACCAGTTATTCCTCTCGAAAATCAGCTTACCGGTAAAAAAATTGCGGCGCGGTCACGATCGCCATATTATCCAGGCAAGCGATGCTCTACGCTTGCAGAGAAAGGCATAAGCCTCTCGGTCGGCACGTAACTATTGCTTCCGCGCGGCAAATCAGACATAATAGCGGAATGCGTTGCCGAGATGGCGGAATAGGTAGACGCACGGGACTCAAAATCCCGCGCTGGAGACAGCGTGCCGGTTCGATTCCGGCTCTCGGCACCAAAGAAATACATAAAAAACACACCTTCCAGGTGTGTTTTTTTTCGCCCGGAATTTTGCGCCAACAACGCAAGCTGAACACGCCGAACACGAAAATCAGGCGGCAGCAATGCAACCGTCACTCATCGCAACAAGTGAATCACATATCGCAAAAAAACTGCCTTACCCCGGATCAGGGTAAGGCAGTTTTGATAACGCAAAGATGCAGCAGGCATTCAACCGGCATGCGCCGGTCTTGCATTTAACGCTGCGCTACCGCATCCACCACGCACAATGCCGTCATGTTGACGATCCGGCGCACCGTTGCCGACGGCGTCAGGATATGCACCGGCTTGGCGCAACCCAGCAGGATCGGGCCGATCGCAATGCCGTTACCGGCCGTTGTCTTCAACAAATTGTAGGAAATGTTGGCGGCATCGATATTCGGCATGACCAGCAGGTTGGCATCGCCTTTCAGCGGCGAGTCCGGCATCATGACCTTGCGCAGGCTGGCGTCGAGCGCGGTATCGCCGTGCATCTCGCCGTCGATTTCCAGGTTCGGCGCATCGCGCTGGATGATCTCCAGTGCGGCGCGCATTTTTTTCGCGGATTCGCTGTTGCTGGAACCGAAATTCGAATGCGACAGCAAGGCTGCCCGCGGATACAAGCCGAAACGACGCATCTCTTCCGCCGCCAGAATGGTAATTTCGGCCAGTTGTTCGGCGCTCGGATTTTCATTCACATGGGTATCGACCACCACCACCTGACGATCCGGCAGGATCAGCGCATTCATTGCCGCATAGACATTGACGCCTTCGCGCTTGCCCAATACCTGTTCGATATAGTTCAGATGCAGGCCGGTGTTACCGAAGGTGCCGCAGATGAGTCCGTCGGCATGTCCCTTGTGGAGCATCATTGCGCCGATCAGCGTATGGCGGCGACGCATTTCCAGCTTCGCGTATTGCTCGGTGATGCCTTTGCGCATCGTCATCTTGTGATAGGTCTGCCAGTAGTCGCGATAGCGCTCGTCATAATCGGGATTGATGACCTCGAAATCGACATCCAGCTTCAAGCGCAGGCCGAACTTTTCGATGCGTTGCGCCAGCACCGACGGCCGGCCGACCAGCACTGGTTTAGCCAGTTTTTCATCGACGACGATCTGCACTGCGCGCAATACGCGCTCTTCTTCGCCTTCGGCATAGATGATGCGCTTTCTGCCAGAAGGTGTCTTCTTCGCCGTCTGGAACAGCGGCTTCATGAAAGTACCGCTGTGATAGACGAATTGCTGCAGGCGATCGGCATAGGCCTGCATGTCCTGGATTGGCCGCGCGGCGACGCCGGAATCGGCTGCCGCCTGTGCCACCGCAGGCGCGATCTTGATCATCAGGCGCGGATCGAACGGCTTCGGGATCAGGTATTCCGGGCCGAAGGACAGGTTGCTGATGCCGTAAGTGGTGGCGACAACATCGGACTGTTCGGCCTGGGCCAGTTCGGCAATCGCGTGCACCACCGCGATTTCCATCTCACGCGTGATGGTGGTTGCGCCGCAATCGAGCGCGCCACGGAAGATATACGGGAAACACAGGACGTTATTGACCTGGTTCGGATAGTCGGAACGGCCGGTGGCGATGATCGCATCGTCGCGCACGGCCTTGACTTCTTCCGGCAGGATTTCAGGGGTTGGATTGGCCAATGCCAATACCAGCGGGTTGGCCGCCATGGCGGCGACCATTTCCGGCTTCAATACACCGCCTGCGGACAAACCCAGGAACAGGTCGGCGCCAGGCATCACTTCGGCCAGGGTGCGTGCCGCGGTCTCTTGCGCAAAGCGTTCCTTGTCCGGGTCCATCAGCTCGACACGGCCTTTGTACACGACGCCGGCCAGATCGGTGACGAAGATATTTTCGATCGGAAAACCGAGGTCGACGATCAGATCCAGACAGGCCAGCGCGGCGGCGCCGGCGCCGGACACCACCAGCTTGCAGTGCTTGATATCCTTGCCGACCACCTTCAGGCCGTTCAGGATGGCGGCGCCGACGATGATCGCGGTGCCGTGCTGATCATCGTGGAATACCGGAATCTTCATCTTGTCGCGCAGTTTGCGCTCGATGTAGAAGCATTCAGGCGCCTTGATGTCTTCCAGGTTGATGCCGCCGAAAGTCGGCTCCAGCGAGGCGATGATATCGACCAGCTTGTCCGGGTCGGACTCGTTGATCTCGATGTCGAACACGTCAATCCCGGCGAATTTCTTGAACAGCACGCCCTTGCCTTCCATCACCGGCTTGGATGCCAGCGGCCCGATATTGCCCAGGCCCAGCACAGCGGTGCCGTTGGTGATGACGGCGACCAGATTGCCGCGCGCGGTGTATTTGAAGACATTGGCAGGATCGGCGACGATCTCTTCACAAGGTGATGCCACGCCGGGCGAATAGGCCAGCGCCAGATCGCGCTGATTGGTCAGTTGCTTGGTGGGGGTGACGCTGATCTTACCGGGGGTGGGGAACTCGTGATATTCAAGTGCGGCCTGGCGTAACTGCTGGCGGCGCTCTTCTTTTTGATCCGATGTCGATTCCATGCTCTGCGGCCTTCCTGTCTTTTGTAGCTTACGGAGAGCTTACGATTTTAGCAGAGCGTTCACTCTAACTTTATACGTATTTATACGAGTGTCATTACTTTTAGGCATAACTACGGCTGGGTTGCCATGCTAGGCAGAGCATAGGAACTAAAGAAAATAACGATTGATCATCAAATATTGATTTATTTTCAAGCAATACTTTCACACCATCACCGGTCACACAGACTTCGCCTGGATCGGAACCGCAGCGATTTGACCAGCCTGTATCGGCAGGCCCAGATAAAAACAAAATATCAGGGGTATGTTGAAAAACATAGCACTTCCCGCAGATATTCATTAGGGCCTTAAACAATACTAGTGCCAGTATATTTTTATGCCACAGGCCATTACCAACGCTGCTGCCTGAAAAACTACGCGCCACAAGCGCATTCGGTACAATCACTGCATGCTCTCAGAATTCGACCTCATTGCCCGCTATTTCACCCGTCCGACCGGCGCCAACCCGCAAGTGGCGCTGGGCGTCGGCGATGACTGCGCGCTGCTGAGCCCCACCCCCGGCATGCAGATCGCGATTTCGACCGACATGCTGGTCGAGGGCCGGCACTTCTTCCCCAACGCCGATCCGAAAATGCTCGGGCATAAATGCCTGGCGGTAAACTTGTCCGATCTGGCCGCAATGGGCGCCAGGCCGCTCGCTTTCACGCTGGCATTTGCGCTGCCGCAAGCGCATGAAGGCTGGCTGGCCGCATTTGCCGAAGGCCTGTTTGCGCTGGCCGATGCGCATGACTGCACGCTGATCGGCGGCGACACCACCAAAGGGCCGCTCAACATCAGCATCACCGTGTTCGGCGAAGTCCCGCCCGGCCAGGCGCTGCGGCGCGATGCGGCGCAAGCCGGCGACGACATCTGGGTCTCCGGCACGCTGGGCGACGCGCGCCTGGCGCTGGCCAATTATCAGGGCGAGCTGGTGCTCGACAGCTTGCTGCATGACAGCGCCGCAATGCGCCTGCACATGCCGACGCCGCGTGTTGCGCTGGGCCTGGCGCTGCGCGGCATCGCCCATGCGGCGATCGATCTTTCCGATGGCCTGGCGGGAGACCTGAATCACATCCTGCAGCGCTCCGGGGTCGGCGCGACACTGAACGCCGATGCGCTGCCTGCCGGACCGATACTGGCGCAGCAGCCGCAAGACGTGCGCCGCAGCTTCATGCTGTCCGGCGGCGATGACTACGAACTGTGCTTTACCGCGCCGGTTGCTGCCAGAGCAGCCGTCGCCGCCGCCGCGCAGGCGGCCAACATCCATGTCACGCATATCGGCAGCATAGAAGCTGCACCCGGCTTGCGCATCGTCGATGAGGTCGGTGCTGCGCTGAATTTACAGCTGAACTCTTTCGATCACTTCAAAACCCCATGACCACGCTTGAATCAGGCCAGAGCGCCGACGTAAAACGGCCGAACGCGCACTTCATGCTGTCGCACCCCGCACATCTGATCGCCCAGGGCTTCGGCAGCGGCCTGTCGCCGATCATGCCCGGCACCTCCGGCACGCTGCTGGGTTGGCTGTCCTTCGTGGTACTGACGCTGCGCTGGCCGGGTATTTTCACGCAGCAATGCTGGGCGGTCATCATCGTCGCCGGTTTCGCGCTGGGGGTCTGGGTCTGCGAAATTACCGGACGCAATCTCGGCACGCCCGATCACGGCAGCATGGTATGGGATGAAATCATCGCGATCTGGCTGGTGCTGCTGTTCATTTTGCCGGCCGACCTCAAAACCCAATTCTGGGCATTCCTATTGTTCCGTTTTTTTGATATGGTGAAGCCACCGCCGATCCGCTATTTTGATCAACATATCAAGGGTGGATTTGGTGTAATGTGGGATGACATCGTCGCCGCGTTCTACACACTGCTGGTGTTCGCGTTGTGGCGCATCATTTAAGAATGGAATGGCAATTCTGAAGGGGGAGTGACATGGACGATATCAACGAACTGGCGGCACAGGTCGGTCAAGCGCTGCAAGCCAAAAATCTGCTGCTGGTCACCGCCGAATCCTGTACCGGTGGCGGCGTCTCACAAGCGATCACCGAGATCGCCGGATGCTCGGAATGGTTCGATTGCGGCTTCATCACCTATTCAATCGATTCCAAAACGGAAATGCTCGATATCTCCGACGCACTCATCGCACAACATGGTGCGGTCAGTGAAGAAATCGCCGGCGCGATGGCCGAAGGCGCGCTGGCCAACAGCAGCGCGCACATTGCCTTGTCGACGACCGGCATCGCCGGCCCCACCGGCGCCGTACCGGGCAAGCCGGTCGGCACCGCCTGTTTCGGCTGGTCGATGAATGGCAAGACCCATACCGAGCGCCTGGTATTTGCCGGTGACCGCCATGCGGTACGCGAACAAACCGTCAGGCATTCGCTCAAGGGGCTGTTGCGCTTCCTGAAGGAAGCCTGAGCGCAGCAGATTGCGTGGGGAGCGAAGCCGGCGACGGCGATCGATCCTCGGGCAAGGCAATCACCTCGCCATTGATTCGGCCCCGGGCATTGGCGGGCTGAATCAATAAATTCCCCAGAACTCCCTCAGCTGACCTTGGCCGCGCCCAGGGCCAGCACCGCTTCCAGCATCGCATCGATATCATGCCGTTCGGTGCGATGGTTGACGATCGCGGCCCGGATTGCCAACCGGCCGTTGACCGTGGTGGCCGACGGCGCCGCAATGCCTGAATCGTGCAGGTCGGCGATGATGTCGGCATTGACCTGATCGGCATCCTCGCAACGGTAACGGAAACAGACGATATTGAGCGAGACCGGCGCCAGCAGTTCCAGCCTGGGTTCGGCCTCGACTTTCCGGTGCAGGTATTGCGCCAGCGCGCAGGTGTTGGCGATCACATTCCCCAGTTTTTCAGCGCCGTACACCTTGATCGTGAACCAGGTTTTCAGCGCCCTGAAACCGCGCGACAGGTCGGGACCGAAATCGCAGGGCCAGGGCGAACCGGCCGCCAGCCCGCGTGTTTCACGCCGCAGGTAGGCGGCCGGCGAAGCGAAGGTATCGTGATGCAGCGCACCGTCGCGCACCAGGATGAAGCCGGCGTCATACGGGACTTGCGCCCATTTGTGGAAATCGAACGCGATCGAATCGGCCCGCTCGATGCCTTTCAGGCGCGGCGCGATCTCGGCCGACAACATCGCCAGCGCGCCATACGCACCGTCGACATGGAACCACAGCCCTTCTTTTTGCGCGATGTCGGCAATCGCCGTCAGGTCATCGACCGCCCCGACATCCACCGTGCCGGCAGTGCCGGCAATGAAAAACGGGGTGTAACCCTGGGCCCGGTCGGCCGCGATCGCGCGCTGCAGCGCCTCGAGGTCCATCTGGTAGCGCGCATTCATCGGGATCACGCGCAACGCGTCGAAGCCGAGTCCGCACAGGTCCATCGCCTGCGCAATGCAGCCGTGCGCGCCGGCCGAGGTGTAGGCGGTCAGCCGCTGGCTGCTGGCGGCCAGCCCCTGCTCGCGCACCACCGTGCCGAGGGCGGCGGTGCGTGCCACCAGCACGCTGATCATGTTCGCCATCGATGAGCCGGTCACGAACAGGCCGCTGGCGGACTGCGGAAAGCCGAACAGTTCGCGCACCCATTGCAGTACTTGCCGCTCGACTTCCAGCGGCATCTGGTCGCGCGCGCCGAGGTTGGCATTCAGGCCGGCGGCCAGCATTTCGGCCAGCATGCCGACCGGATTGCCGCCGCCCTGCACCCAGCCCATGAAGCCGGGATGGGTATTGCCGGCCGCATACGGCAGGATGTCGCGCATGAAACTGTCGTGCACGTCAGCCAGCGCAGCCGGTGCGCCGGGCAGCGGCTCGGTGAACACATCGCGCCTTTCCTGCGGAATCGGCTGCCAGACCGGGCGCTGGCGCAGATTCGCGACGTAATCGATGATGTCATCGAGCATGCGGTGCCCTTGCGCGCGCAGCGCTTGCCAGTCGGCCGGGTCGAGTGAGTCTTTGGAAGGCAGATTCATGCTATTTCACTTAAAACGCTTAAAACGTCGGCCGTGATGGCCGGATTATCAGCAAAAAGAAGTTAAACGCGGCAACGATTGATCGCATCGCGCGTCTCCAGCGCCACCACGCGCGCGGCAGCGGCAAAGTCTTCGCCCTTGCCCGCATACAGGATCGCGCGGGAAGAATTGATCATCATGCCGCAGCCGTTGGCGGTTTTGCCGGCCGCCACCGTGGCGGCGATGTCGCCGCCCTGGGCGCCGATGCCGGGCACCAGCAACGGCATGTCGCCGACGATCGCGCGCACTTGCGCCAGCTCATTCGGGAAGGTTGCGCCGACCACCAGCGCGCATTGGCCGTTGGTATTCCATTTCTCGGCCACCAGCTGCGCCACGTGCTGATACACCGGCTTGCCGTTGGCGTTCAGAAACTGCAGGTCCGAGCCGCCGGGGTTCGAGGTGCGGCACAGCACGATGGTGCCGCGCTCTTTCCACTCCATGTAGGGCGCGACGGAATCGGAACCCATGTACGGATTGACCGTCACCGCATCGGCGCCGTAACGCTCGAACGCCTCGCGTGCGTATTGCTCGGCGGTCGCGCCGATATCGCCGCGCTTGGCATCGAGGATGATCGGGATATGCGGGTAATTTTCGCGCAGATAGCTGCAGATCGCTTCCAGCTGATCTTCGGCACGCAAGGCGGCGAAATACGCGATTTGCGGCTTGAACGAGCACGCCGCATCGGCGGTGCTGTCGATGATGGCCTTGCAGAACGTGAAAATCGCGTCCGGCTGCCCTTGCAGATGGGCCGGGAATTTGGCGATATCGGGGTCCAGCCCGACGCACAGCAGCGAATCGTGCGCAGTCCAGGCGGCGGATAATTTTTCGATGAAAGTCATGGCATACTCAATTATGGTGCAAACCCGCCTATTGTAACGTGCTGGCCATATCTGCCGAATTGCCGGTTACGGCTATTGAAACCCGGACCGCAAGCCAGAAATAAGAGCTTGAGGCAGTGTGCATAGTTTGCTATCTTGCCAATCAAACATCACCTAGGGAACCGCAATGAAAAAATGGCTGAAACTGATCGCAATCGCCGCGCTGATCTCCACCCTGTCGGCCTGCGGCTACAATGATTTCCAGGCCAAAGACGAAGTCACCAAGGCCGCCTGGAGCGAAGTGGTGAACCAGTACCAGCGCCGCGCCGACCTGATCCCGAACCTGGTCAATACCGTCAAGGGTTATGCGTCGCACGAGAAGGACACGCTGGAAGCGGTGATCAAGGCGCGCGCCGCCGCCACCAGCTTCCAGATCACGCCGGAAGTGCTGAACAATCCGGAAGCCTTCAAGAAATTCCAGCAAGTGCAGGGCGAACTGTCGGGCGCGCTGTCACGCCTGATGGCGGTTTCCGAGAATTATCCGAACCTGAAAGCCGACACCAGCTTCCGCGACCTGCAGTCGCAGCTGGAAGGCACGGAAAACCGCATCACGGTCGCCCGTCAGCGCTACATCAGCTCGGTGCAGGACTACAACGTGCTGGCGCGCAGCTTCCCGACCAATCTGACCGCGATGATGTTCAGCTATCACGTGAAACCATCGTTTACGGTCGAAAATGAAAAGGCGATTTCCAGCGCGCCGACCGTCAATTTCGGCAAATAAGCCCTTCGCCACCGGGAATTTCAGATGCCCCTGCTCCGCACCCTGCTCGCTTGTGTTCTGGCCCTGTTCCTGACGGCGGCCGGGGCGCAGGAGTTGGTCGCCGTGCCGCCGCTGAGCGCCCACGTGATGGACCCGGCCGGCATGCTCAATGCGCAGCAGCGCACGACGCTGGACAATGTGCTCAAGGACTACGAAACCCGCAGCGGCAGCCAGATCGCGATCCTGCTGATTTCCAGCACCGCGCCGGAAGCCATCGAGCAATACAGCATCCGCGTGGCCGATGCCTGGAAGCTGGGACGCAAGGGGATCGATGACGGCGTGATCCTGATCGTCGCGAAAGACAACCCGAAAGCCTTGCGCCGGCTGCGCATCGAAGCCGGGCGCGGGATACAGGGCACGGTGACCGATGCCCAGTCGAAACGGATACTGCAGGACGTGATCGCGCCCTACTTCCGGCAAAACGACTATTACGGCGGGCTGACCGCCGCCATCACCGCACTGACCGCGCTGATGGATCAGGAGCATCTGCCGGCGCCGGACGGCAAAAAAGCGGCTGGCAGCGACAACACGCTATCCGACTGGCTGCCGATCCTTTTTACGTTTCTGTTTTTTGCCGCCATCATCTACCAGCGCTCGCGCAGCTCGTTCAAGCGCGGCGGCTGGGCCCGCTCTTCCGGCATCGTGATCGGCAGCGGCGGCGCTGGGCAGCAGTGCGGGCTGGGGCAGCGGCCGCAGTTCCGGCGGTGGCGGATCATCCGGTGGCGGGTTTTCCGGCGGCGGCGGTGGCTTTGACGGCGGCGGCGCCTCGGGAGATTGGTGATGAATCGTTTTTCACGCATGCAGCGGCATCTGCTCACGACCGCAAGCGCCGCCAAACGCGCGTTCCCGCAGGCCACGGTCAAGGCGATTGAAGCGGCCATCGCCGCGGGCGAGACCCTGCATCGGGCCGAACTGTGCCTGATCGTCGAGCCGGCATTGCCGCTGCAGGCGATCATGCACCGCGTGACGGCGCGCGAACGTGCCGGCGCGCTCTTCACGCAACACCGGATCTGGGATACCGAAGAAAATTGCGGCGTGCTGATTTACATCAATCTGGCCGACCACAAGGTCGAAATCGTCACCGACCGCGCGGTCGGGCGCCTGATACAGGCCAGCGACTGGCAGGCGATCTGCCATGCGATGACGCAGGGCTTTGCCCGCGGGACGTTTCACGACAGCACGCTTGCCGCGCTGACCCGGATCAATGCGCTGCTGCAGCAGCACTTCCCGGCCAACGGCGAGCGCCCGAATCAGATCGCCAACCAGCCGATCATCCTGTAATTCTGCGCGCCGCTGATGTACCCATGTCGACGATCCGAAAAGGCGCTTTTCAGGTCACAATGCGCGCTCAGCGCATGGTTTTATACTGGGCAGTGTATATTTTACATACCCAATAAACATATGCGGGAAGCACTATAAAAATAGCGATACCCCCTATTTTTTTCAAATCTTCGGATATTTTCAAAGCCTGTTCGCACCCTTCGTGGAGAAGGGCTAAACTTGGTTAGCCGTTCTCATACACCCACTGCAGCAATGCATCCTGCGCCGCTTGTCCTGCCGCTGCATTGCGGTGGTTGATCAGGTACACCACTGCGTAATACTTGCCCGAGGCGGCCTGCACATAGCCGGCCAGCGTGCGCACCTCTTGCAGCGATCCGGTCTTGATGTGCGCATGTCCGGCCACGCCCTGGCTGTTGAGGCGCTTGCGCATCGTGCCGTCCAGGCCCGCCAGCGGCATCGACGCAATGAACTCCGGCATCAAGGGCGACTGGAACGCCGCCAGCAGCATGCGCCCCATGGTGTCGGCCGCAATCCGCTCGCGGCGCGACAGTCCGGAACCGTTCTCCAGCACCAACTCCGGCGCATCGATCCCTTTGCCGGCCAGCCATGCCTTGACCGCCTGCGCGCTGCGCTGCGGATTGGCGGGCACGGCCGGATTATCGGCAGACAGCGCCAGAAACACCTGGCGCGCCATCACATTGTTGCTGAATTTATTGATGTCCCGAATCACTTCCGGCAACGCCGGCGAAACCCACTCGACCAGCAGGCGCGCATCCTGCGGCAGGCTGCCGTTTTTGACGGTGCCGCTGATGGTGCCGCCCAGATCGCGCCAGAGTTGCGAAAAAACCATGCCGAAATATTGATTCTGCGTCATTTGATGCGGATGCACATGCCAGGTCTTTTCGCCGCAAGACGCAGAAAAGCCGCCGCGGAAGCTGACGCCGGCGCCATTGAATTCGGCGCGCAGCTTGTCCTGCCAGTCGCCGCATTGGCCATTGATCAAAGCGGGCGGGCTCACCGTGTAGCCTGCGGCCGGCACATTGAGCGCCACATTCACCGCGCGCGCGGCCTCGTCGGGCATGAAGCGAAACCCCATCGCGCCGTAATTGAGCAGCAAGGCATCCGGCCCGGCGTTATACGGTTTCAGCGGATCGCCATCGAACTCGGCCGCATCAAAGCGTTCTGCCTCGAATGCGGTGCGATCCAGCACCAGATCGCCGTGGATTTCGCGGATGCCTGCAGCGCGGATTTGGCGCAGGAACAGCCAGAAATTCTCCAGCACCAGCTTGGGATCGCCGCCGCCCTTGATGATCAGATCGCCCTGCAATACCTCGCCGCTCTGTATCCCGGTCGCATAGGCGCGGGTTTTCCAGCTGTAGACCGGCCCCAACAAGTCCAGCGCCGCATTGGTCGTGACCAGCTTCATGGTCGATGCCGGATTGAACGGCTGGCCCGGATTGACGGCGAGCAGGGGCTGGCTGCTGCCGACCTCCTGCACCAGCACACCCAGCGCACGCAGCGGGATCTCGGCGCGCTGCAGTGCTGCCGCGACCGGCGACGGCAATTCCTGCGCCAGAACACTGCCGGCAAATAACAACAGACAACAAGCGGCGCGCAGCCGGGTCAATATATGCATCGTTTCGATTCAACAAGGTAGGAATCCGGATTATCCCATGCGCGATCGACGATGAATTTGTGCTGCATTAACCCTGCCCCACAGCCCGCAATCGCCGCCATCGGACGCCGGACCAGCTGGCACTGCCATACAGCAACTTTACTTATTCCACAATATCGCGCCGGCCCGACTTGAAAAAGCCAGACCTCGCCCCTATAATTAGCACTCACTAGCAGAGAGTGCTAACAACTCCCTCTAGCTCTGGCATTTTGCGGTTCGGCGACAGGCAATACCAACATCGTCGGACCGCGATTTTACTTTGCGGCAAATATGCCGCTGAACATTAACCTATTGAATCTAAAGGAATTTCCATGAACCTTCGTCCTTTGCACGATCGCGTCATCGTAAAACGCCTCGACCAGGAAACTAAAACCGCGTCCGGCATCGTTCTTCCTGAAGCTGCTGCCGAAAAACCGGATCAAGGCGAAATCCTGGCCGTAGGCAATGGCAAGATTCTGGAAAACGGTTCTGTTCGCGCGCTGGAAGTCAAAGTCGGCGACCGCGTCCTGTTCGGCAAATACTCAGGTCAGACTGTCAAAGTCGACGGCAACGAATTGCTCGTGATGCGCGAAGAAGACATCATGGCTGTTGTTCAAAAGTAATTCGACTAGTCCGCATAGTCCCGTTACACAAACACTCTCAGGCTGGTAAGACTTTCAAGACTTGCCCGCCGCCAAAAATCAGTTCAGGAGATTCACATGGCAGCTAAAGACGTAGTATTTGGCGATTCAGCCCGTTCGAAAATGGTTGAAGGCGTCAACATTCTGGCCAACGCAGTTAAAGTAACTCTGGGCCCTAAAGGCCGTAACGTCGTGATCGAGCGCTCATACGGCGCGCCAACCATCACCAAGGACGGTGTATCGGTTGCCAAGGAAATCGAACTCAAAGACAAGCTCATGAACATGGGCGCGCAGATGGTGAAAGAAGTTGCATCCCGCACCAGCGACAACGCTGGCGACGGTACAACCACTGCCACCGTGCTGACCCAGGCTATCGTGCGCGAAGGCATGAAATACGTTGCTGCCGGCATGAACCCGATGGATCTGAAGCGCGGCATCGACAAGGCAGTTGCTGCAACTGTCATCGAACTGGCAAAAATCGCCAAGCCATGCACCACCACCAAAGAAATCGCCCAAGTCGGTTCGATCTCTGCCAACAGCGACACTTCGATCGGCGACCGTATCGCTGAAGCGATGGACAAAGTCGGCAAAGAAGGCGTGATCACTGTCGAAGACGGCAAATCCCTGAACGACGAACTCGACATCGTTGAAGGCATGCAGTTTGACCGCGGCTACCTGTCACCGTACTTCATCAACAATCCGGAAAAACAAGTTGTTCTGCTGGACAACCCGTTCATCCTGTTGTGCGACAAGAAAATCTCCAACATCCGTGACCTGCTGCCGATCCTGGAACAAGTCGCTAAAGCCGGCCGTCCACTGCTGATCATCGCAGAAGACATCGAAGGCGAAGCACTGGCAACTCTGGTGGTCAACAACATCCGCGGCATCCTGAAAACTTGTGCAGTCAAAGCGCCAGGCTTCGGCGATCGTCGTAAAGCGATGCTGGAAGACATCGCAATCCTGACCGGCGGTCAAGTGATTGCTGAAGAAGTCGGCATGACTCTGGAAAAAGTCACTCTGGAAGAGCTGGGCCAAGCCAAACGTGTTGAAATCGGCAAAGAAAACACCACCGTCATTGACGGCGCTGGTCAGCATGTTGCAATCGAAGCACGCGTAAAACAAGTACGCGTACAAATCGAAGAAGCAACTTCCGACTACGACCGCGAAAAACTGCAAGAACGCGTTGCCAAACTGGCAGGCGGCGTTGCCGTGATCAAGGTTGGTGCTGCAACTGAAGTCGAAATGAAAGAAAAGAAAGCCCGCGTTGAAGATGCATTGCACGCAACCCGCGCTGCAGTTGAAGAAGGTATCGTTCCTGGCGGCGGCGTTGCGCTGCTGCGCGCACGTGCCAACATCAACGTCACTGGCGACAATGCTGACCAAGAAGCCGGCATCAAGATCGTTCTGCGCGCAATGGAAGAGCCACTGCGCATGATCGTTCAAAACGCTGGCGAAGAAGCCTCTGTTGTTGTGGCAAAAGTATTGGCTGGCACAGGTAACTTCGGTTACAACGCTGCTAACGGTACTTACGGCGACATGGTGGAAATGGGCGTGCTGGATCCAGCAAAAGTAACCCGTTCCGCTCTGCAAAACGCAGCGTCGATCGCTTCGCTGATGCTGACCACAGACTGCATGATCGCTGAGTCTGCAGATGACAAAGCAGCGGCAGCATGCCTGATATGGGCGGCATGGGCGGTATGGGCGGCATGGGTGGTATGGGCGGCATGATGTAATAACCGCTCCGGTTATCGCATTACCGCAGAAGCGCCCCGCTTCTCGTTAAAAAGTCCCCGTCAGCGCAAGCTGACGGGGACTTTTTCGTTTACCCAAGATGACCAGCAGCACCATACAGATCTGCACCGCCACAACACCTCGCACAACCATCGCCGCCGGAGCGGCAAGCGCACCGGCAACCAGCCCCCCCAGAAATCGACGACAAGCCGCGCTTATGGCGGATGCGGATTGATTTAAAAGCAAACCCGCAGTCCGCGCACAAACGTATTTAAACTACTAAAAATCGCTTATTGCAAAACGCAATAAAAATCAATGAATAGATGAGCAAAACACAAAAAAACAACATTTAAAAATAAAACCCTGCTATTTACGTAAAATTACGTAGTGAATCACATATTTAAATGCAATAATCTGAAAAATTATCTAGTAAAATTACATTTAAGTCAGTCGAATACCGTCCGATCGGCTACAATTGAAGTAAAACTACATAATTAATTGAGTCAATGCTTTGATCGGAAAGCGGCTCAATGACAAAAAGTGGCTGACTAGCCATAGTTTTTAATCACAATCTAGGAGATGAAACTGTATGAACGCAATCAAGAAAAGCCTGCTGTCCGCCGCCGTCATCGGCGCCACACTGGCCATCGCATCATCGGCCGCACTGGCGCAATCGAACGTCACCATCTACGGCAACCTGTCCCTGTCCCTGACCAAAGCAACCGGACACGTCGACTGCGGTCAATGAAACCGGCTTCGGCAGCAACATCGGCTTCAAGGGCACCGAAGATCTGGGCGGCGGTCTGGCCGCTTATTTTGATTTCCGTAGCAATTTCGCAGCAGACAAAGGCACGCAGAACGGCGTGCTGTTCGACGAAAAGAGCTTCGTCGGTCTGAAAGGCGCATTCGGCTCGGTCCAGATCGGTCGTTTCGCCAATGGCTTCGACGATATCAGCTTCAAGGCCTTCGGTGACACCGTCGCCTCCGAGCACAGCATCAGCTCTGCCTATTTCAAGAATGCCAACACCATCGGTTACTACTCGCCTGACTTTGGCGGCCTCACTGTCGCTGCAACAGTCGCGCTGAAAGAAGCCGGCTTGAATGGTTTCACCGAAAATGTCAGCTCCGTCAGAGCCAAGTATGTGAACGGCCCGATCAGTGCCGGGATTGCCTATGAGCGCAACGGCAATGTCGCCGGTTCCAACAAATACAATACCGTGATCGCCGGCGGCGCCTATGATTTCGGCGTGGTCAAGCTCAATGCTGACTATGCGAAGGCATCGGTCACCGACGAGAGCAATCTGCGCGTAGGTCTTTCAGCCCCGGTCGGCGCAGGCGCTGTCAAAGCGGCATTTACCAAAGGCGAAAAAATCCGATGTCGACAAACAATACGGTCTCGGCTACTGGTACAACCTGAGCAAGCGCACGATGGTGTTTACCGATATCAACCGGACCAAGATGACGGCTGGCAACTCGGTCAATGCAGTTGATGTCGGCATCACGCACGCGTTCTGATCGCGTTTATCGGTAACAGTCGATGTGAGAAATACCTTTACTCCGCAGTGCGGCTGCACTTGTCCTGACAGCCGGGAGTAAGACTTTGGCGCCGTTCATCATTGATGGACGGCGCTTTTTTATTCAGATCAGGGTGTTGTGTTGATACCGATGAACTGGCTGCCCGCAGCAAGCGCAGAACTCATTGCTGCCAGTTCGGCGCACGCTTGTCGATGAAGGCTTGCACGCCTTCCAGCGCTGCATCGTCCATCATGTTGCAGGCCATGGTTTGTCCGGCCAGCTGATATGCGGCATCGATGCCCATTTCCAGCTGCTGGTGAAACAGCTGCTTGCCCATCGCGACCGCCACTGCGGGCTTGGCCAGGATACTGGCCGCCAATGCGGCGACTTCGGCATCGAGTTGTTCCGGCTCCGCCACCCGATTGACCAGGCCGCGCGCCATCGCGGTTTCAGGCGTCGATGAAGTCGCCGGTCAGCAGCATTTCCATCGCCTGCTTGCGCGATACGTTGCGCGACAGCGCGACCGACGGGGTCGCGCAGAACAGGCCGAAATTGATGCCCGACACCGCAAACCGGGCCGCGCTGGAAGCGACTGCCAGATCGCACATCGCAACCAGCTGGCAACCGGCGGCGGTGGCGATGCCCTGCACCCTGGCGATCACCGGTTGCGGCAGTTGCTGGATGGTCAGCATCAGCTTGCTGCATTGCTTGAACAGGGTCTGGTAATAGTCCAGTGACGGCGCGGCGCGCATCTGCTTCAGGTCATGCCCGGCGCAGAACGCCCGGCCCTCGGCGGCCAGCACCACCACCCGCACCGCCTCGTCCTGGGCGATCGCCTCCAGCGCGGCTTGCAGCGCGGCCATCATCTGTTCGGACAGCGGGTTGAACTGCGCGGCCCGGTTCAGGGTCAGCGTGGCAATGCCGCCGCTGTCGCTGCGCAGCACCAGCGCCGCCTCGGTGATTGATCCTGCATCGTCCATTCCAGCCCCTTTCAGAGATATTTAATACTCCACCCTGTATTAATTTACAACCAATGAAATCGTGCGGCAAGCACATGGTTTTAACGCATACCCCCACGATTTCAAGCAATTACAGATCTTCTTCCTCAGCCTCGTCATCATGGTCCATGATGCGCCGCGACTGCCCCAGCAGTACCGGCGGCACATAGGTGGCGAGCAAATGGATGCGGCTTTCCGGCGTCTCCAGGCTGATGCGACCCAGCACGCCGGTGCGGTAATCCTGCAGCAGGATATGCGCGGCTTTTTCGAAATCCCAGTCGCCGCCCTTGAGCCGGAAGCCGCGCCGCAGCGCGACGCCTTCGACCACGCTGACTGCGTCCATGCCCTCGGTTTTCATGCCGTAACGCGTCGCCAGCAATTGCGGATAGCGCTGCAGCAGGATTTCGGCCAGGAAGATAGCGACTTCATCCTCCATCAACGCGTTGACACCGATCGCATGGCTGGCGGCCAGCATCAGGCCGTCGGTCGGGTGCGCGATTTTCGGCCACAGCATGCCCGGCGTATCAGTCAGGATCATGTTCTTGTTCAGGTACAGCCTTTGCTGCACCTTGGTCACCGCCGGCTCGTCGCCGACCTTGGCCACGCGCCTCTTGAGCAGCGCATTCATCAGCGTCGATTTGCCGACGTTGGGGATGCCCATGATCATCATCCGCAGCGGCTTGGTCGGCACGCCGCGGTGCGGCGCCTGCTCCAGGCACAGGGCCGGGATCTTCAGCACATCGGCCGGCTTCTTGCAGGACAGCGCGACCGCGCGCACGTTCTTCTGGCTGTTGTAAAAGGCCAGCCAGGCTTGCGTCGCGACCGGATCGGCCAGATCGCTCTTGTTCAGGATTTTCAGGCAGGGCCGCTGGCGGTGCAGGCGCAGCTCTTCGACCATCGGATTGCAGCTGGCTTGCGGGATGCGGGCATCGAGCACTTCGACGACCAGATCGGTCGTTTCCATGGTTTCCGCCGCCTTCTTGCGGGCGGCGTTCATGTGGCCGGGGAACCATTGTATGGACATGCGGAATCAATTCTTGCGGGATAAACCGCTATTGTACGGAGTTGTGGCGCCGGCCATCAAACTTCCGCCAAATCGGGATGCACTTTTGGCAGGACAGCCCCCTGTTCATGGATGCCCTGCCTGACCGAATCAAGCGTCAATTGCCGGCGCCGATCCGGCCGGATGCCGACCTACTCCGCATCCGGCTGCCGTTCCGGATGCGCATTGATAAAGGCCGGCAATTCGGCACAGCGCGCATGAATCGCCGCAATGGTCGGGTACGGCGACAAATCCACCTTGAAGCGCTGCGCATTGAATACCTGCGGAATCAGGCAGCAGTCGGCCAGCGTCGGGCTGTCGCCATGGCAGAAGGCGCCGGTTTGGCGGTCGCGGGCCAGATGGGTTTCGATGGTGGCCAGCCCCTCCTGCACCCAGTGCCGGTACCACTCGGCCTTGGCGTCTTCCGACAGTTGCAGCATGCCGCCGAGATACTTGAGCACCCGCAGATTGTTCAGCGGGTGGATGTCGCAGGCGACGATCAGCGCCAACGCCCTGACCCTGGCCCGCCCCAGCGCATCGGCCGGAAGCAGCGCGATGTCCGGATAGACCTCCTCCAGATATTCCAGAATGGCCAGCGACTGGGTCAGCGTCGCATCGCCCTCCTGCAGGCTGGGCACCATCGCGCCGGGGTTGATCGCGCGGTAGCTGTCCTGCAACTGCTCGCCGCCGCCTTTCAGCAGATGCACCGGGATGCTCTGGTAAGCAAGCCCCTTCAGGTTCAGCGCAATCCTTACCCGGTAGGCGGCGGAGCTGCGAAAGTAGGTGTAGAGCTTTAACATGATGGCAATTCCATATCGGCGTCCCGCATGTCAGCCATGCTCGGGGTAGCGCGCCACCGTCTGCTCGATGGCGCCGAAAATGCTCTTGCCCTGCGCATCGAACATTTCGATCCGCACGCTGTCGCCGAACTTGAGGAAGTCGGTCTGCGGCGCACCGCTCTCGATGGTTTCATACATCCGCACTTCGGCCAGGCAGCAGTAGCCGACGCCGCCGTTGTCGATGCTGGAGCCAAACAGGCTGCCCTGCTTGTTGGACACGGTGCCGGAGCCGATGATGGAGCCGGCTTCGACCTCGCGGGTCTTGGTCACGTGCGCCACCAGTTGGCCGAAGTCAAAGGTCATGTCAACCCCGGCATTGGGCTTGCCGAACGGCTTGCGGTTCAGATGCACCACCAGCGGCAGATGGACTTTGGCGTCCCGCCAGGCGTCGCCCAGCTCGTCCGGCGTGACCGCCACCGGGGAAAAGGCGCTGGCCGCCTTGGACTGGAAGAAGCCGAAGCCTTTGGCCAGCTCGCCCGGAATCAGGTTGCGCAGCGACACGTCATTGACCAGCATCACCAGACGGATCGCCTGCGCGCATTCGGCCTGGCTGGCGCCCATCGGCAGATCGCCGGTAATCACCGCCACCTCGGCTTCCAGATCGATGCCCCAGTCTTCGGACAGCGCATGGATCGGGTCGCGCGGGCCGATGAAAGAATCCGAGCCGCCCTGATACATCAGCGGGTCGGTCCAGAACGAAGGCGGCAGCTCGGCGCCGCGCGCACGGCGCACCAGTTCCACATGATTCACGTAGGCCGAACCGTCGGCCCACTGGTAGGCGCGCGGCAGGGGCGAATGGCACAGCTGCTGGTCAAACGCTTGGGCGCTGCCGGCAGAACCGCTATTCAGCGCCGCATAGACTTCGGCCAGTTGCGGCGCAATGCGGTCCCAGTCGTCCAGCGCGGCTTGCAGGCTGCGCGCGATCTCGGGTACGGTCTGGCACAGGCTCAGGTCGCGGCTGACAACGACCAGCGTGCCGTCGCGGCCGCCGGTTTTCAGGGTGGCTAGTTTCATTGATTTATTCCTTTTGCTTCACTCTTTTGCCGAATAGCTGCCGTCATGCATCCAGGCCGCGTGCTTCGGTGCCTTCTTGGTGATGGCCCATTCATTGATCATCGTCCCACTTCACGTCATCGAGCTTTTGCATCATCTCCGGGGTGCCGGTATTGACCGCGAGTTCCAGCCGGTGGCCGCTGGGGTCGAAGAAATAGATCGATTTGAAGATCGTATGGTCGGTCGGCCCGATCACTTCGATGCCGTCGGCCTCCAGGCGCTGCTTGGTTTCCAGCATTTCTTCGATCGACCCGACTTCCATCGCCAGATGCTGGGTCCAGGCCGGCGTATTGCGGTCGCGATCCATCGGCGCCTGCTTCGGCAGTTCGAAAAAGGCCAGCACATTGCCGCCGCCGGCGTCCAGGAACACGTGCATGTAGGGATCCGGCTCGCCGGTCGACGGCACCTGATCCTCGGCAATCGCCAGCACGAAATCCATGTTCAGATACTTGCCGTACCACTCGACCGTCTGTTTTGCATCGATGCAGCGATAAGCCACGTGGTGAATTTTCTTGATCTTCATCTGTATCTCCAATGATGGTGTTGTTGAGTTCTGGCTGTTTGAGCACGCGGAACATGTTCAAGTAGCGCTACTGATCACAACTTCTTGAGTACATTAAAGTCGAAATTAATCTATCATTCAAACGGTATTTTCGAATGAATTTATTAGATCAGCTTATGAATGTAACCCTACGACAATTGCGCGCCTTTATTGCCCTGGCCAGAACCGGCAGCTTTACCCACGCGGCAGAGTCCATGCATGTGACCCAATCGGCATTGAGCGGATTGATCAAGGAACTGGAGCTGGGCTTGGGGGTGCGGATAGTCGATCGCAGCACGCGCAAGATGCAGTTGTCCGAGGTCGGGCGCGAGTTTTATCCGCTGGTCGAAAAGATCGTGCAGGATCTGGATGGGGTGCTGGGCGACATCAGCGATCTGAAGGCGCTCAAGAAAGGCGTGGTGCGCATCGCCGCACCGCAGTTGATGGCCTGCACCCTGCTGCCCGAGGTGATCGCAGCCTACAAGATCGAATATCCGGAGGTGCAGATACGCCTGACCGATTGCGTGGTCGAAAGTGTTCAGTCACGCGTGCTGAGCGGCGAGGTTGATTTCGGGATCGGCCCCGAACGCGATTTGACACCGGAAATCACCGCCAGAACCCTGTTTGAAATGCCTTTCGTGCTGGTGTTCCCGAAAAATCACCCTCTGGAAAACCAACAGCGGATCAGCTGGGCGGACGCGGTGCGCTTCCCGTTCATCGCCTTGCAGGGGCAATTTACCGAGAGGCTGACGCTCGATCTGCATGCGTCGTTCCGCGACCTGACCCTGAACCCGAGCAATGAAGTCGCGTTCATGACCACCGCGCTGAGCATGGTCAGCGCCAACCTGGGCGTCACCGCTTGCCTGCCCTATGCCGGATCGCTGGTGAAGCTCTACCAACTGCAAATGCGCTTGCTGCATGACCCCGAACTGACGCGCAAGTTTCTGGTTTTCACCAGAAATGGCAGATCGCTGTCGCCTGCCGCGCAAAGCTTCATTGCGTTCCTGTTCGAGTTTGTTGAAAAACATGAATGGAACGCCACGGTTTCGCAGACTTGAAACTTGATCCAGTTCGCCAACGCTTCCGCATGTTGAGATAAGGAAACAGTCCCTGTCAAACAATGCATTCTCGAATAGAATCCAACTTAGGAGCCGTGAAGAAATAGGTGTTACGTTTGGGCGGTTCTGACGGGATGCGATGCAAGGCGTGAGGAGGAGTCATAGCGAGCTATGGCGACGACGAGCAACGCAGCAGCGCGCCTGTCAGAGCCGATCCAAATGTGACAGTTATTTTTGAACGACTCCTTAACGCAGCAGCTGATGCTCCAGCCTGCCGCCAGACGATCCCCGTTCGCCTTGCCCACCATCCGGTACCGAATAAACATGTTCTCAAAACTTCATGCAGTTGCGCGCCAGGTCAGCCAAGTCATCGTCGGCAAGGACCTGCAGATACGCCAGGCGCTGACCTGCCTGCTGGCAGGCGGTCATTTGCTGATCGAGGATGTGCCCGGCGTCGGCAAGACCACGCTGGCGCATGCGCTGGCCATTGCGCTGGGACTGAAGTTCAACCGACTGCAGTTCACCAGCGACCTGCTGCCGGCCGACGTGATCGGGATCTCGATTTTCGATCGCGACAAGAATACCTTCGTATTTCATCCCGGCCCGGTGTTTGCGCAATTGCTGCTGGCCGACGAAATCAACCGTTCCACGCCGAAGACCCAGTCGGCACTGCTGGAGGCAATGGAAGAACGGCAAGTCACCGCCGACGGCATCACGCGCGACCTGCCGGCACCGTTCTTCGTGATTGCGACCCAAAACCCGATGCACCAGATCGGCACCTTCCCGCTGCCGGAATCCCAGCTCGACCGCTTCCTGATGCGGCTCTCGTTGGGTTATCCGGATGCCGCTGCCGAACGGGCGCTGCTGATGGGCGAAGACCGGCGCAGCATGCTGAAATCGATGCGCATGGTGATGCAGCCGGCTGAACTGATAGACGCCCAGCAGGCGCTGAAACAGATCCACGTGTCGCCGGCGCTGATCGACTATGTGCAGGGACTGGCGCAGGCGTCGCGCCAGAACGGGCTGTTTGCCGAGGGCATGAGTCCGCGTGCAGCGATCGCACTGTTGCAGGCAGCGCGTGCCTGGGCCGCGCTGGAGGGGCGCAACCATGCGCTGCCGGAAGATGTGCAGGCAGTCCTGGTCGCGGTCACCGCGCACCGCCTGCGACCGCTGAAGTCCGGCGGCAGCAGCGCATCGGCCAGCAGCGAACTGGTGCGCCAATTGATGCTGTCGGTTGCCGTTTAAGCACCATTCAGCCGCCGCCGATGCTTTCCATCTTCCAAAGCCGCCTGCGCCGCCCATTCAACAAATGGCTGTTCCGGCTGCGCGACGCCGAACCGGGAGAGGTGTTCCTGAATCAGCGCCGCGTCTTCATCGTGCCGACCCGGCCCGGACTGGCATTCGGCCTGATGCTGGTGCTGCTGTTCATCGGCGCAGTGAATTACAACCTGAGCCTGGGCTTCGTGCTGACCTTCCTGATCGCTGCCTGCGCGGTGGTCGACATGCATCTGACCTTTCGCAATCTGGCCCATCTGCATCTGGCTGCCGGGCGTGTGCCAGCGGTATTCGCCGGCGAGGATGCGTGTTTCGAGCTGCACCTGATCAACCGCCGCAAGCATGATCGCTATGCGATCTGGCTCGATTTCGTACAAACCATGCCGCCTGCCAGCCCGCAGCCGACCGATGTGGCCGCCCTTGCGACCCAGAGCGTGACGCTGAGCACGCCGACCCGGGAGCGCGGCTGGATGCCGGCGCCGCGCATCCGGCTCCAGACCCGTTTCCCGCTCGGGCTGCTGCGTGCCTGGAGCTACTGGCAGCCGGACGTGAAAGCACTGGTGTATCCAGCGCCTGAAGACAATGCGCCGCCACTGCCAATGGCCGGCGAGGCCCGAGTCGATGGCCTGGGCAATGCAGGCGACGATGATTTTGCCGGTATCCGCCCCTATCAGGCCGGCGACTCGATCAAGCGCCTGGCCTGGCGACAAATTGCAAGAATGAGCGACACCTATGACGGCCCGCTGGTTTCCAAGCACTTCGAAGGCGGCGCCGCCAGCCAGCTGCACATCGATTATGCATGCCTGTCGCGCGCGCTGGATACCGAACGCAAGCTGTCGCGCATGACGCGCTGGGTGATCGAGGCCGAAGCGTGCGGCCTGCCTTATGCATTCAGCCTCGGCGAGTTCACGCTGGGACAGGCCTGCGGCCCCGCACATCAGGCCGCCTGCCTGCATGCATTGGCGCTGTACGAAGGAGAGTGATGACGCACTTACCTGTTGCGACCTCGCTCAGCGCGCGCCTGCAACAACTGGCGCACGGCATGGCGCGCGACAAGGCCGATACGCTGCTGCTGATGCTGGCCTGCACGCTGGTATTGCTACCGCAAATAGCGCATCTGCCGGCATGGGCCTCGCTGGCAGTGTTCGGCCTCTTGCTGTGGCGCGGCTGGATTACCTTGCGTGGCAAGCGCATGCCGCCGCGCTGGCTATTGTTGCCGGTTGCTCTGCTATGCATGGCTGGCGTGTATGCCAGCCACAAGACTTTTCTCGGCCGCGATGCCGGCGTCACGATGCTGGTGCTGCTGCTGGCGCTGAAGTTGCTGGAAATGCGCGCCAGACGCGACTTGTTCGTGGTGCTGTTGCTGAGCTTCTTTCTGATGCTCACCAATTTCTTCTATTCGCAAAGCATAGGCACCGCCCTGATGATGGTGGCGGCCGTCATCACGCTGCTGAGCGCGCAATTGTCGTTCCAGTACACCGGCGTGGTGCCGCCGCTCGGAAAACGCTTGCGGCTGGGAGTCTCGATTTTCGCGCTGGCAGTGCCGCTGATGCTGATGCTGTTCCTGCTTTTTCCGCGCATCCAGGGACCGTTATGGGGCTTGCCGGGGGACGCCAATGCCGGGCGCAGCGGCCTGTCCGACAGCATGTCTCCCGGCAACATATCCAGCCTGGCACTGTCGGACAGCATCGCATTTCGCGTCAAATTCATCGACCCGGCACCACCGCAAGCAGCGCTGTACTGGCGCGGCATCGTCCTCGGCGATTACGACGGCCGCACCTGGAGCCGGCTGCAGCCGCGCGTGCGCCATGCGCAAGCGTTGACCCTGACACCGCACGGCAAGCCGGTACGCTATCAAGTCACTCTGGAGCCGCATGGGCAACGCTGGCTGTTCGCGCTGGAAGTGCCACAAGCCATTCCGCAACTGCCGGACAACCCGGCCCGCATCACCGGCGACCTGCAACTGCTGGCAGCGCAGCCGATCAATCAGCGGGTGCGCTACGATGCCACATCCTATGTCGACGGCAAGCTGCAAGCGAACGAATCGGCACTGACTTTGCAGGACTGGCTGCAACTGCCGCCGGGATTCAATCCGCAGACCCTGGAATGGGCGGCGCAATTACGCCGTCAGTCCGATGACGATGCGGTGCTGGCCAACTCGGTGCTGCAATTTTTCCGCACGCAGCCATTCAGCTACACGCTGGAGCCGCCCTTGCTCGGCACACATGCGGTCGATGATTTCCTGTTCTCGACCCGCGCCGGATTTTGCGAACATTACGCGAGCGCATTCGTGGTGCTGATGCGCGCAATGGACATTCCGGCACGGGTCGTGACCGGCTACCAGGGTGGCGAGATCAACCCGGTGGACGGCTTCATGAGCGTGCGCCAGTCGGATGCCCATGCGTGGGCCGAGATCTGGCTCAAAGGGCGCGGCTGGACCCGCGTCGACCCCACCGCCGCAGTCGCACCGGAGCGCATCGAAAAGAATTTGTCGGGCAGCATCGCACGCCGCGGACTGAGCGGCCTGTTGGCAGCCAGCATCGGAAAAACCGCGTGGCTAGGCACGCTGCGTGTCAACTGGGATGCGCTGAGCAATTCATGGAACCAATGGGTGCTGAATTACAACCTGGCGCAACAAAAGAATTTTCTGGCATCGCTCGGCTTTGAGCACGCCGACTGGCGCACGCTGACGGCGCTGATGTTGGGCGCCGGCGCCTTGTTGACGGCACTGATGACAGTGCCGCTGCTGCGGGGGCAGCGGCCGAAAATCGCGCCGATCGATGCGTTATACTTGGCTTTATGCCAAAGCATGGCGCGCCGCGGTCATCCGCGTGCGATCCATGAAGGGCCGCGCGCATACGGCGCGCGCCTGGCCAAGGAGCTGGCGGCAGAGCGCTATGTTCCGGTGGCCCGTTTCCTGGCGTTATACGAACAGGCGCGCTATGGCAAAAACGATGTAAAGTCACGCGCTGCAATGGTCATCCAAACTCAAATCACAGCTCGCTCAATGCCGATGAAAATCCGATTCAAATCCCTGCCACTCGCACCTTGCTCCGCACTGACGCTGGCCCTGCTGCTGGCGAGCACTGCGCACCTGCCGGCACAGGCCGCCAAAGCGGTAAAAATGCAAAAAGTCGTGGGTGAGCCGCAGAATCTCGGCGAATTCGCCAATTTCGGACAATGGACGGAGGTGGCGGCATTCATCGAGCAAATGGTCGCCAAGCACGGCTTTGATAAGGCTGAGCTGGAAGCCACGCTGGCCAAGGTACATTACGTCGAATCCGCGATCCAGTACATCAAGCCGGCCCCCAACGGACGGCCCAAAAACTGGCAGGCTTACCGTGCCCGTTTCGTCGAACCGGTGCGCATCAACGCCGGCGTCCAGTTCTGGAATACCTATGCCGATGCACTGGAACGCGCAGAGGCGCAATACGGGGTGCCGGCCGAGATCATCGTCGGCATCATCGGCGTAGAGACGATCTACGGCCGCAATACCGGCAACTTCCGCGTGCTGGATGCGATCACCACCCTTGCCTTCGATTACCCCAATACGCCGACCCGTCAGGCACGCATGGAATTCTTCCGGGGCGAACTGGAAAACACCCTGCTGTACGCGCGCGAATCAGGCATCGATCCGTTCTCGCTGCTCGGCTCTTACGCCGGCGCAATCGGTTTGCCGCAGTTCATGCCGGGCAGCATCCGTACTTACGCGGTCGATTTCGATGGCGACGGCAAGATCGATTTGCGCAATTCCCCCATCGATGCAATAGGCAGTGTCGCTAACTATCTGGCCCAACACGGCTGGCAACGCGGGGCGCCGATCGCCTTCAAGGCGAGCTTGTCTGACCCCAACACGGGTAACTGGGAGTCCTTCATCGGCCAGGGGCTGGAAGCAAAATTCAAGTTAGCCGACTTGCAAGCTGCCGGCGTAATACCGGAAGTGGAACTGCCGGCCGACATGCCGCTGGGCCTGGTGGATCTGCAGAATGGTTCGGAAGCAACGGAATACTGGCTGGGCACCGGCAATTTCTACGCAATTACGCAATATAACCGCAGTTTTTTCTATGCGATGTCGGTGATTGATCTGGGCCGGGCGGTCAGGAACGCACACAGTCTTTGACTCATCCGATCCTGTATGAGCATTAATAATGCGGCTTAGCAGGCCACAGCATACTCACCGCAGTATTTTACAAGAGCCAATGAATACGTGCGGGTATGCCCACAAACTGCCACATACCCCTCGATAATTGAAGAAATCCTGGACGGCAGCGGCAAACTGATCAAGCCGCGCCTCAGTGCTCCAGCGCCGCCACATCATTCTCAAGACCATCTTGTTTTCAATCCAAGGCAGAAAGTACGGCCATAGCCGGTTAACGAACAAACGGCGAAATGATGAATCGATACAATATTACATACAGCCTTGATAATTATCAAACTGACATCAACACAGTAGATCAAAATAAAAAAAGAAATTATTGCATTACATTATTGAAACTTTTCGGTAAAAACATGCTCATACACAAATGTTTCATTATGCATATGTTTATAAAAAGGTTTACCATCACCTGCTTTTAAAAATAATGACTTTGATTAACATATAAAATAGTTTCTTTTTAGCATTTTGATACTATATTGTTATTATTCTAAGAGTATTTTTTACCACAGCAGTTGTTACACAAGCCGGGCCCCAATTGAAATAACAATAATTAGCAATCGGGTTTTAAAAAGATTCCATATTGCAAAATATTACGAAGCAAAACTTACAATATAGGACATCAAGATCATGACCACTCAGACAGGCAACAAAATGAACGATACACTACTCACCGAACAGTTTGATTACGATCCAAACAGGCTGTTGGACACTCTGATCGAGAAACTGCGCCTGAAAAACGATGCAGCATTATCGCGGGCACTGGAAGTAGCGCCACCTGTGATCAGCAAGATACGGCATCGCCGCTTGCCAGTAGGCGCATCCTTGCTGATACGTATGCATGAAGTCAGCGAACTGAGCATCCGCGACCTGCGTGAATTGATGGGCGACCGTCGCACCAAGTTCAGGATCAGTGACAAGCAGTTCAAGCCAAAGGAAGCAGGTGCAGCAGCCTAAGCTGCCGTACTGCACCCGGTGTTTTTCCGTCAGAAAGCAGGAAAAACACCGGTGGAAAGATAGCGGTCTCCGCGGTCACATACGATGAAAACAATCGTCGCATTCTCGACCGTTTGAGAGATTCGCAATGCAACTTCGCAGGCACCCGCTGCCGAAATACCACAGAAAATCCCCTCCTCTACCGCCAGTCGCCGCGCCATATGCTCGGCCGCAGCCTGACTGACATTTTCGACCTGATCGACTCTCGATTTATCAAAAATCTTTGGCAAGTAGGCCTCCGGCCATTTGCGGATACCGGGGATCTGTGAACCTTCCTCAGGTTGTGCCCCGATGATTTGAATTTGTGGATTCTGTTCTTTCAGATATTGGGAAACGCCCATGATGGTGCCTGTAGTACCCATCGCGCTGACGAAATGCGTTACCCGCCCCTCTGTATCGCGCCATATCTCCGGCCCGGTTCCTTCATAGTGGGCGCGCGGATTATCCGGATTGGCAAATTGATCCAGAATGATGCCCTTGCCCTCTTTCTGCATCTGCTCAGCCAGATCGCGTGCATATTCCATGCCGCCGGCTTTCGGGGTCAATATCATTTGCGCACCGTAGGCGGCCATGCTTTGGCGCCGCTCCACGCTCAAATTTTCCGGCATCAGCAGCAACATCTTGTAACCGCGCATTGATGCCGCCATCGCCAGCGCTATACCGGTATTGCCGCTGGTCGCTTCGATCAGGGTATCACCAGGCTTGATTTGCCCGCGCTCCTCGGCACGCATGATCATCGATATCGCAGGCCGGTCCTTGACCGAACCCGCAGGATTATTACCTTCCAGTTTGCCGAGGATGATGTTATTTCTCCGGCTGGCATCCTCACCGGGAATCCGCTTCAACTGGACTAAAGGTGTATTACCGATAGTGTCTTCAATCGTTAAGTAAGGCATCGTGTCGTCGTATCACTTCAACAAAAACACCATTCTAATCGGAGATGTGTCCCCGCGCTGCCGGATAACTCCAACTCATGCAACAAAAAACCCCGCGGTTTGCACCAGCGGGGTTTTTTATATAAGCAGGAGCGATTACTTCTTCGGCTCTTCCTTTTTCATTTCTTTTGCAGCCTTAGCTGCCGGTTTGGTTTCCGTCTTTCCGGCTTCAGTTGCTGGCTTGGCCTCCATTTTGCCTGCATCAGCCTTCGGCTTGGTCTTCGCTTCGGTTTTAGCTGCAGCAGCAGGTGCATTTGGCTTAGCCTGGCCGTTCAGCGTCAATCCAGCCTGGGACAATTTGCTGGCATTTTTATCGCCCACGCCTTTAACGCGTTTTTCGAAATCCGTCCAATCCTTGAAATCGCCACCCTTTTTGCGTTCTTCAATAATGGTCTTCGACATTTTTGGGCCAATACCTTTGACACTATCGAGTGCTGCTTGATCAGCCTTATTGACGTCAACTTGCGCAAATGCAAAACCCATTGTTGCAATCAGAGAGGCAATAGCCAGCAATAATTTTTTGAACATTTTATTTTCCTTCAGTGGGTGATTAACAAATCGACATTACAAGGTTGCTGCTAAGAGTAACGGCTACGGCGCCAAGAGGTTGACACAATTTAGGCAGTGCCGGAAATAATTTTATGTCATTCAAGAAAAAAGTTCATCCTTTGTAACGGTAGCCGTACCAAGCTTACCGACAACAATACCGCCAGCGCGATTCGCAACGGAAACCGCATCATTCATCCCCATGCCAGCCCCCAACATCACCGCCAGAGAAGCGATGACGGTATCCCCGGCGCCTGACACGTCGAAGACTTCGCGCGCCATGGTCGGCACATGCATCACTTCCTGTTCCGTATACAAAGTCATTCCTTCTTCAGAGCGGGTCAGCAACAAGGCCTCGACACCCAGAGAACGCCGTAATTTTTGCGCTTTTTCGGTTAATTCAGCTTCTGTCGCCCAAGAACCTGCAATATGTCGGAACTCGGATTTATTCGGCGTCAACCAGGAAGCGCCTGCATACCGAGAAAAATCCTCCCCTTTCGGATCGACCAGAACACGCTTGCCCGCCTGCTTTGCTGCGTCAATCATGGCAGCCACATCGGCCAGACTTCCTTTCGCATAATCCGACAATACAATCGTGTCGTAATGCGGCAACAAGGCATTGAATTGACTTAATTTATCACGCAGCACGGCATCCGTCGGCGGATTTTCAAAATCAACGCGCAACAGTTGCTGCTGGCGACCGATAACACGCAACTTGATGATAGTTGAGATGTTCGCATCGCGGTTCAGAAAACTGCTGATACCGGAATTTAACAGCAAACGCTCGACCGAATCGCCCGCTTCGTCTTGCCCGACAATTCCCAACAAACCGACCTGAGCACCCAGTGCCGCAGCATTACGCGCCACATTGGCCGCACCACCCAAACGCTCCTCACGCCGCTCGACACGGACAATCGGAACCGGCGCTTCCGGCGATATCCGATTCACCTCTCCGAACCAGTAGCGATCCAGCATCACATCACCCACGACCAATATGCGAGCGGCACTCAGTGCAACTGGCAGCGCCGTGCTCATGATCGTGTCAGCACAGAACGGCCGATTCCATGGTATTCAAATCCCGAATCCGCCATAGTTTGCGGCTCGTATAAATTACGACCATCAAATATGATCGGCATTGCAAGTTCAGCTTTCACCTGTTCAAAGTCAGGGCTGCGGAACGCTTTCCATTCAGTAACGATAGCCAGGGCATCGGCGCCGGTCAGCGCATCCATCGGGCTGGACGCAAAGCGGATGTTTTCCAACAGATCTGGCGTAGCGGCAAAATCGAGCGACAAGACCCGCTGCGCTTCCTCCATTGCCACCGGGTCATACACTGCAGCGGTGGCGCCAAGCCGGATCAATTCACCCAACAGTACGCGCGAAGACGCTTCACGCATATCGTCTGTATTCGGCTTGAAAGCCAGCCCCCAGAGTGCAAAATGCTTGCCGCTCAAATCACTGCCAAAGCGGGCAACAATTTTCTTGCCAAGAATATGTTTCTGGTTATTGTTTACAGCTTCGACTGCACGCAAAATAAGCAATTCCTGATCATAATCCCGCGCAGTCCGCTCCAGCGCCTGCACATCTTTCGGAAAACAGGAACCACCATAACCACAGCCTGCATACAGGAAACTATGCCCAATGCGCGGATCAGAGCCGATACCATGACGTACCGCCTCGATATCTGCACCAACCTTGTCCGCCAGATTAGCAAGCTCATTCATGAAAGAGATACGTGTCGCCAACATCGCATTGGCCGCATATTTGGTAAATTCTGCCGAGCGCACGTCCATCCAGAACGTGCGTTCATGATTGCGATTGAACGGCGTATACAGCTTTTTCATCAATGCATGCGCCTGCAGGCCTTCAGGTGTGCTGTCGCAACCGATCACGATGCGGTCTGGCCGCATGAAATCCTCTACCGCAGCACCTTCCTTGAGAAATTCAGGATTAGAAACCACTGAAAATGCTGTCGTCATATCACGCGCATCGAGTTCGGACAGAATTGCCTGGCGCACTTTGTCCGCGGTCCCGACCGGCACTGTCGATTTATCGACGACCACCTTGAAACCGGTCATGAACTTACCAATGTTACGTGCCGCGCTCACCACATATTGCAAATCAGCAGAACCATCCTCGTCTGGAGGAGTACCGACCGCGATGAACTGGACATCGCCATGGGCCACGCTTTGCGCCACATCAGTCGAAAATTTCAGACGCCCGGCAGCACGATTGCGCGCGACGATCTCTTCCAGACCGGGTTCATGAATAGGAATCCCACCGTCATTCAGGATGGCGATTTTACGTGCATCAACATCAAGGCAAAATACATCGTTACCAAGTTCTGCCAGACAGGCTCCGGTCACCAAGCCAACATAGCCGGTGCCAATAATCGTAATTTTCATGGTTATCAGAGTGAGAGCGCAACACCCTTGCGGGCAGGCCGCGCGTTTAGTTCATTACATTCAGTTCTTCGGTTCGGCGCGGTGGATAGGTTTCCCACTGACTGCAGCCGGGACATTGCCAATAAAATTGGCGCGCCTTGAAACCGCAGTGGCTGCATTGGTAACGGGCAAGTTTTTGCGCGTAACCATGTACCAGGTTTTTTACCAAGGTCAATTCTGGTCGTATTTCGGGACGCGCATCCAGCAAACGCGCATCCAGCAATTTATCAAGTCCAAGTAAGGTAGGTGTACGACGCAATTCGTCACTGACCAATTGTTTGGCCGCCTCAACGCCATCCAGTTCAAGAACCGCCTTGAAAACAACCTCCAGCATATCGATGGAAGATGCCTCAGCCAGATAGGACTTCAGCAAATTGATTCCTTCTTGCGCACGGCCCACAGCACGATAGCCATCCATCAAGCGCTGTGCGACCAGCGCCACGTGAGGCACGCTTTGTTGTTCAACCCGACGCCAGGCCAGCAATGCGCCCTCTGCATCACCTTTCGCTAATATGACATCCCCCGTCAATAATGTGGCACGCACATTTTTTCGGTCGGCGGCCAATGCTTTATCGAGCAAATCCAGCGCTGCTTCAGGGTGTGTATGCACCAGCTCGTCCTGTGCCAGCTCACAATAGAATTGGGCAATCTCCTTTTGGCGGCCGCCTGCGCCAGACTCCTGCAGGGCACGCGCGGCATCAATGGCGCGCAACCATTCTTTTTCTCGCTGAAAAATCTCCAGCAGTGCCTTGCGCGCTTGTGGGCTATATTGAGTATCAATCAAGAGATTGAATGTTTCTTCAGCGCGATCCAGCAAGCCGGCTTTCAGATAATCCTGACCCAGTTCATATTGGGCCTGCATTTGCTGATCTTGCGGCAAATCAGATCTGACCAACAGGTTTTGATGGACACGGATAGCCCGCTCAGTCTCACCACGGCGGCGAAACAGGTTACCTAGTGCAAAATGTAAATCCACCGTTTCAGGATCGAGCTTAACGATTTCAATGAAGGCATCAATCGCTTTGTCCGGCTGCTCGTTGAGCAGGAAATTCAAGCCTTTAAAATAACCTTTCGGCAGGCTGCGCGATTCAGATAGTAATTGTTGAATATCTACCCGCGCGGCAATCCAGCCCAGCGAGAAAAAAACAGGGATGCCTAGCAACCACCAAGTTTCAAATTCCATGCACGCTCTTATTAGTATTGGGTAGCGATTATTGCTTGTTGATCACAGCATCAGGTTGAGGCGGTTGTGCATGCAAAAGTTGCCGCGCTTCATTCTCCTTCTGCATCGCCATGATGGTTTTTTTCTGTTTAGACAAATCGCGTCGATGACGGAACACGGTAGGCGTCAATGCCAACACCCCCAGCGTAGCGCCTGCGGCAAAAAATCCCAACAAAATGAGCACCAAGGGGCCGCGTATTTCGTAATCCAAGAAAAACCGCAAAGCGACTTCCTGCGTATTTTTTAATGCAAAGCCAAAAAAGACAATAAAAAGCAAGACTGCTATTACCCTTGAGACTAGTTTCATAGTGCAACTTCCTTAGTCATCGTAATAAGTGTAAGGCTTGTTTATAAAACGAAATTGTACGTGAAAAAAAACGGCATCCATGGATGCCGTTTTTATTTTCCGCAAATGACTCAATCATCCATGATCGGTTGCCCAACCATTGCATCAACTCGCTCACGCAACTCTTTGCCAGGCTTGAAATGAGGTACCCGTTTTTCGGGCACCATCACTTTGTCGCCGGATTTTGGATTGCGACCGATACGCGGCGGCCTGCCATTCAACGCAAAACTACCGAATCCACGTATTTCAATGCGCTGACCGGCCGCTAAAGCATCGGTCATCGCATCGAGAATGGTTTTAACCGCGTAATCCGCATCTTTTGCAACCAGTTGCGGATAACGCTCGGCCAAGCGTGCTATCAACTCCGACTTTGTCATTGACGAACTCGACAACCTTAGTTCTTGTTGTCAAATTTTGCTTTTAGCAATGCGCCCAGGCTAGTCGTACCAGAAGCAGCATTGGAGTCTGACGACATCTTGCTCATTGCTTCTTGTGTTTCGACATTGTCTTTTGCTTTGATCGACAACTGGATACCACGTGCTTTACGGTCGATATTCAAAACCATAGCCTCGACTGTATCGCCGACTTTCAGGTGAGTACCGGCATCTTCAACGCGATCGCGGGAGATTTCGGAAGCACGCAGATAGCCTTCAACTTCGTCGGACAACTGAATCACTGCGCCCTTAGGCTCAACTGATTTAACGGTACCAGTAACAACAGCACCTTTGTCGTTCATCGCAGCGTAGTTGTTGAACGGATCGCCTTCGAGCTGTTTAACGCCCAGGGAAACACGCTCACGCTCAACGTCGATGGCCAACACGATGGCTTCCAGCTCGTCACCTTTCTTGAAGCGACGAACTGCTTCTTCGCCTGTTTCAGTCCAGGACAGATCGGACAAGTGAACCAGACCGTCGATATTGCCAGCCAGGCCGATGAACACGCCGAAGTCCGTGATCGATTTGATCGCGCCGCGGACTTTATCGCCCTTCTTGTGCGTCACTGCGAAGTCATCCCATGGGTTGGCTTTGCATTGCTTCATGCCGAGGCTGATGCGACGACGCTCTTCGTCGATTTCCAGAACCATGACTTCAACTTCATCGCCCAATTGAACAACTTTGTTTGGTGCCACGTTCTTGTTAGTCCAGTCCATTTCGGAAACGTGAACCAGACCTTCAATACCCTGCTCGACTTCAACGAACGCGCCATAGTCGGTCAGGTTCGTGACTTTACCGAACAAGCGTGTGCTTTGTGGGTAACGACGGGACAGGCCAGTCCAAGGATCGTCGCCCAATTGCTTGACGCCCAGGGACACACGGTTTTTCTCTTGATCGTATTTCAAGACTTTTGCAGTGATCTCTTGACCGACTGTCAGCACTTCGGATGGGTGACGCACACGACGCCATGCCAGATCGGTGATGTGCAACAAGCCATCGATGCCGCCCAGATCAACGAATGCGCCATAGTCAGTGATATTTTTGACCACGCCGTTGACGATGGTGCCTTCTTTCAAGGTTTCCATCAGTTTTTGACGCTCTTCGCCCATCGATGCTTCGATGACGGCGCGGCGCGACAACACAACGTTGTTACGTTTACGATCAAGTTTGATAACCTTGAATTCGAGAGTCTTGCCTTCGAATGGGGTAGTGTCCTTGACAGGACGAGTATCAACCAGCGAACCCGGCAGGAATGCGCGGATGCCGTTGGTCAAGACGGTCAGGCCGCCTTTAACTTTACCATTGACCGTACCAACCACGATTTCGCCGGATTCCATCGCTTTTTCAAGCGCGAGCCACGATGCAAGACGTTTCGCCTTGTCACGGGACAAGATAGTGTCGCCAAAGCCATTTTCGAGGGATTCGATCGCAACAGAAACGAAGTCACCGATTTGGACTTCGAGTTCGCCTTGATCGTTCTTGAATTCTTCTACAGGGATAAAGGCTTCGGATTTCAGGCCAGCGTTCACGATGACGAAATTATGGTCAAGGCGGACGACTTCAGCGGAAATCACTTCACCGGAGCGCATGTCTTGACGTGACAGCGATTCCTCGAAGAGGGCAGCAAAACTTTCCATACCAGCGAATTCGGTAGAGGTAGAAGCAGTAGACATAGGTTTTTTACTGGTTATCCAGCAGGGGCCGCGACATGCGACTTAAACTGGGTTAGGTTTATCAACACCCGGCAAGGCTTTACGCCTGAACGGACACCAATGGGACTACACAATCATTCACTGATTGCTGCATACCAACGCAACACTTGAGCAACTGCCTCATCAGCAGTCATCTCGGAAGTATCCAGCAACAATGCCTCTGGTGCAGGCTTCAGCGGGGCGGTTGCACGCTGTTCATCGCGCGCATCCCGCTCACTCAAATCCCGCGAGAGGTCGTTAATATTAGCAGAAAAACCCTTGCCAATCAATTGCTTATAGCGCCTCTGCGCACGCGCCGCCACACTCGCTGTCAAAAACACCTTCAGCGCGGCATCGGGAAAAATAACCGTTCCCATATCGCGCCCGTCCGCCACCAAGCCCGGCAAGGCCTTGAAACCCAGCTGCAACTGTACCAACGCCTGGCGCACGGCGGGCAGTGCGGCAATTTTGGAAGCCGCATTACCCACTTTCTCAGCACGGATTGCATCACTCACATCCTGCCCGGCCAAAAAGACGCCATCGCCGACAAACGAACAGGGCAAGCCTGCGGCCAATGCGGCCAGCGCGACCTCATCGTCCAGCGCAATATCGCCCCCCAATGCAGACAGGGCGGTAAGACGGTACAGGGCGCCTGAATCGAGATAATGGAATCCCAATTGCTGTGCGACACGTTGCGCAACCGTGCCCTTGCCGGAGGCAGTCGGGCCATCAATGGCGATCACCGGAATCGTAGATTTATTCATATTTTCATGGGGGTATATTGAAAAACATACCTGCTCCCGCAATAATTATCTGCACAATTAAAAATACCCAGTGGAGTATAAATCATGGCACTGGATCCATCAGTGAGCGTCTTGCCAGTTCCACCACTTCAATTTTGCAGGATCGGGGTTGGGCGTTTGCGCAAAATAAACCGCGCAGCGTGCCACGTACAGCCAGCAACGATCAACATGACCACCCTGCAGTGCGCACTGCCGCTCATATAATACTTGCGGGTCGCAGCCTTGCAATTCTGCGACACGACGAAAACCCTGATCGTATAAGTCTTGCGCAATACGCGGCCCGACGCCCGGAATGCGCCGCAACTCTTTGAGTGCGGCGACGTGCTCAGAACAGGTTGTTGTGAGCGACTTGCGCGAAGGCATCGAAATACTCCGGGAAGGTCTTGGCCACGCATTTCGGGTCATTGATCCTTACCGGCACACCCCGGCGCAACGCCCCATTGAGCGTTGCCAGCGAGAAGCACATCGCCATCCGATGATCGTCATAGGTATCGACCGTGGCTGCCTGCAACTGCGCCGGCGGTGTAATTTTCAGGTAATCCGCGCCCTCTTCCACCAGCGCGCCGAACTTGCGCAGTTCGGTCGCCATCGCGGCGATCCGGTCGGTTTCCTTGACACGCCAGCTGGCGATGTTGCGCAGCACGCTGGTGCCGTCCGCATACAGTGCCGCTACCGCAATGGTCATCGCTGCATCCGGAATATGGTTGAAGTCGGCATCGATGGCTTTCAGCGCACCATTCGATTTGGCCTCGATCCAGTTATCGCCCAGCGTGATGCTCGCGCCCATCTGCTCCAGCGCTTCGACAAAGCGCACATCGCCCTGGATGCTGTCGCGGCCGACACCCTCGACCCGCACCGGACCGCCGGCAATCGCGCCGGCCGCCAGAAAATAGGAGGCCGACGATGCATCGCCCTCAACGTGAATCACTCCGGGGCTGGTGTAATGCTGGGCCGGCGCCACGGTAAACGATTGCCAGCCGGCACGCTCGACCGTCACGCCGAAGCGACGCATCAGGTTCAGCGTGATCTCGATATAAGGTTTGGAAATCAGTTCGCCGATCACATCGATCGTGACCGCGTGTTCGCGCGCCATCAACGGCGCCGCCATCAGCAATGCGGTCAGGAACTGGCTCGATACATTGCCGCGCACGTTCAGGCGCTGCGCATGGATGTGACCGCGCCGGATGTGCAAGGGCGGATAGCCAACCTGACCGGTGTACTCAATCTGCGCCCCGATCGCATTCAGCGCATCAACCAGGTCGCCGATCGGCCGTTCATGCATGCGTGACACGCCATGCAGCGTGTAATCGCCACCGATCACGGCCAGGGCGGCGGTCAGAGGTCGAATCGCGGTACCGGCATTGCCCATGAACAAATCCGCCTGGTGCACCGGCAATACGCCATTCGTCGCCGCTCACACTATAATCCTGCGTGCCCTCGTTCTGCTGCCAGGGAATGCCGAGCTTATGCAAGGCACTCAGCATGACCAAGGTATCGTCGGAAGCCAGCAAATCCATGATCTGCGTGTTGCCGTCAGCCAGCGCAGCCAGCAGCAGAGTCCGGTTGGAAATGCTCTTTGAACCCGGCAGGCGCACGCTTCCTTGCGCATGCATGGCCGGCATCAGGTCGAGATGATGCGGATAGTGTTTTTGATGCTGGGTATGATGTTGCGTCATTAGTTGCCGCCTTCTTTATGCTGTTGTTCTGCTGCTTCGATCGCGTTGATCCAATTATGGCGCGCCTGTTGCGCGTTCGCATAGACAGACTCCAGCGCCGGCCCGTTACCTTCAGCCAATAAGCCGCGCAAACGCAATAACTGCGCCACATAGGCATCCAGCTCCCCCAGCAGCGCCGTCTGATTGGCCAGGCTGATATCGCGCCACATCTCGGGCGAAGAACCTGCAATACGGGTGAAGTCACGAAATCCGCTGGCTGCATACTGGAATAACAGATCGGCGTGCGGCTTCCTGGCGACCTCATCGACCAGCGCATATGCCAGCAAATGCGGCAAATGGCTCACGGCTGCAAACACGCGGTCATGATCTTCCGGCGTGAGCTGATGAATGATCGCGCCACACTGGCGCCAGGCATCCGCCACGCGCGCCACATGCTGCGGCGCATTCTCCGGCAGAGGGGTCAGCACCACCTTCTTGCCGACATACAAATCGACGATCGCCGCCTCCGGTCCATTCGATTCCCGCCCCGCAATCGGGTGTCCTGGCACGAATTGGGCAATTTTTTCACCCAGCGCACGGCGTGCGGCGGCGACCACGTCGTTTTTTGTACTGCCCGCATCGCTAACCACCGTGCCGGGCTGCAAATACGGCTGGATCGCAGCCAGGATGGCCTCGGTCTGCGCAACCGGTGCTGCAATCAAAACCAGATCAGCCTGCTCCAAAGACACGCGCAAAGCATCGGCCGTGGAAGCACTCGCCTCATCGATGATGCCAAGCTCCCTGGCACGCAACAGCGGCGCGGCAGTACGGCCTACTCCGATGATCCGCTCAACCACACCGGCTTTCTTCAGAGCCAACGCGAACGAGCCGCCAATCAGGCCAACACCGAAAATGACAATTTTATTCAACACAGGACACTGCCTTTCACATCCTGCACTACAAGGTGCAGGGATAGGAACCCAGCACCTTGAAAAAGGCGGCATTATCATTCAACTCCGCCATCGCCGCCGCCACCTTGTCATCCATCACATGGCCTTCGACATCGACGTAGAAATAGTATTCCCAGTTGCCGGTGCGCGCCGGGCGCGACTCGAAGCGGGTCATCGATACCCCATGACGGGACAGCGGCGCCAGCAAGTTGTACACGGCTCCCGCCTTGTTCGGCACCGCCAGCACCAGCGAAGTCTGATCCTTGCCGCTTGGCGTGGTGCGCAGACGACCAATCACGGCAAAACGGGTGCGGTTGTGCGGGTCATCCTGAATATGCGCACTGACCACACCCAGATTGTATTGTTGTCCGGCGATTTCGCTGGCGATAGCGGCCACACTTGTGTCACCGCTTGCCATGCGCGCTGCTTCGGCATTCGACGCCACGGCGTGCCGTTCAATATGCGGGTAATGTTGGTTCAACCATGCTTGGCATTGCGCCAGGGCTTGCGAATGGGCACAAATGCGCGTGATGCCGTCCATATTGCCGGACTTGCTCATCAGACTATGCTGCACCGGTATCGCCAGTTCACCACTGATCGCCAGACTGGTCTGCAACAATAAATCCAGCGTGCGGTTAATCGCACCTTCGGATGAATTCTCAATCGGCACCACACCAAAATCGGCAGTCCCTGCTTCAGTAGCGCGAAACACTTCATCGATCGAGACACAAGGCAAGGCTTGAATCGCGTGTCCAAATTGCTGGTACACCGCTTGTTCGCTAAAGGTGCCGACCGGCCCCAGGAACGCCACCACCACACGCCGCTCCAGAGCGCGACAAGCCGACATGATTTCGCGAAAAATCAGTTGCACATCATCATTCTGCAGCGGGCCGGGGTTATTTTGCGCCATGCTGCGCAAGACCTGTGCTTCACGCTCGGGGCGGAACACTGGCGCATTGGTTTCTGCCTTCACATGACCAACTTCTTCTGCGACACGTGCCCGCTGGTTCAGCAAGTCAAGTATCTGTGCATCAATCGCGTCTATCCTGTGACGCAAGGGAAGTAGTTTGTTATCGCTCATAAGTACCCTAAAAACCGTTTTTGTATCGCATTGATGCGATCAGAATAGCGCGCACGACGCAGCCACCACATCTCATCCCCCTCAGGCTTTTGGCCTGATTTGCTAGCGCCACGGTTTCCAGGTGATGGGTATTCCATGCGAAGAACGGGCTGGCAATCAGGGAATTTTCAGAAATCACATTTCAGTACTGCAGCCCTCATCAGGCATGCGTACTGGCAAATCCCTGCATGAATGCGAGCAAAGCCTGTACACCCTCGATTGGCATTGCGTTGTAAATCGACGCGCGCATGCCACCGACCGATTTATGCCCCTTCAACTGCAACAAACCATGCTCTTTGGCGCCCGCCAGAAAAGCATCATTCAATGCTTCATCACGCAGAAAGAATGGAATATTCATCCGGGAACGGCAATCCAGCGCAATTTTGTTGCTGTAAAAATCCGTCGAATCCAGATAGTCATACAACAATGCGGCCTTCTCGATATTGCGCTGCTCCATCACCGCCAAGCCGCCTTGCCGCTTCAGCCACTGAAATACCAGACCGGCGATGTAAATTGCATAAGTCGGTGGCGTGTTGTACATCGAATCATTATCAGCGACCGTCTTCCAGTCGAAAGCGGATGGACAGCAAGGCAAGGCATGACCCAGCAAATCCTCGCGCACGATGACGATGGTCAAGCCAGCCGGTCCGATGTTCTTTTGCGCACCGCCATAAATGACGCCATATTTCGACACATCGATCACGCGCGACAGGATGTGAGAAGACATGTCTGCGACCAGCGGCGCATCATTGGTGTCTGCCGCGACATCGGGCACGAACTGGTACTCGACACCATCGATGGTCTCATTGGTGCAGACATGCACATAAGCCGCATCTTGCGACAACCGCCATGTGTTACGAGCAGGAATCGAAGCGAATCCGGATTCCGCAGAGGAGGCTGCAACATTGACGTTGCAATATTTCTTCGCCTCCTTGATCGACTTGCCCGACCACGAACCGGTATTGATGTAGTCGGCAGTCGCGGGTTGCGGCTTGCGGCCGGCCAGATTCATCGGGATGATCGCATTCTCAGCAATTGCGCCACCCTGCATGAACAATACCTTGTAATTCGCAGGTATCGCCAGCAACTCGCGCACATCGCGCTGCGCTTCCTCCAGGATCGACATGAATTCCTTGCCGCGGTGGCTCATTTCCATCACCGACATGCCGCAACCATGCCAATCCAGCATTTCAGCAGCAGCTTGTTGCAACACTTCTTTCGGCAAGACTGCCGGACCAGCAGAAAAATTATAAACAGTCATCATGCCTGCTCCGGTTCATCGCCCTCGACTTCGGCTTCAACATCAGACTCGACAATGCGCTGCAGTCCGCTCAATTTGGTGCCGTCCTCGACCGCAATCAATGTCACGCCTTGGGTCGCGCGACCCATCTCGCGAATCTCGGCAACACGAGTGCGGATCAACACGCCGCCAGTAGTAATCAGCATGATTTCATCGGTCGTTTCCACCAGAGTAGCTGCGACCACTTTACCGTTGCGTTCACTGGTCTGGATCGCGATCATGCCCTTAGTGCCACGTCCATGACGGGTGTACTCGGTAATTGGCGTGCGCTTGCCGAAACCGTTTTCGGTCGCGGTCAATACGCTTTGCTGTTCATTTTCCGCGACCAGCAGAGCGATAACTTGTTGTCCGTCTTCCAGATTCATACCGCGCACGCCACGGGCAGTACGACCCATCGGGCGCACGTCGTTCTCATCGAAGCGTACCGCTTTGCCGGAATCGGAAAACAACATCACATCATGCTTGCCGTCTGTCAACGCGGCGCCAATCAGGAAATCACCTTCGTCCAGATCGACCGCGATAATGCCGGCCTTGCGCGGGTTGCTGAAATCCTGCAAAGGCGTCTTCTTGACCGTGCCAAGACTGGTCGACATGAAGATGTAACGATCTTCAGGGAAGCTGCGATTTTCTCCGGACACCGGCAGGATCACGGTAATTTTTTCACCTTCCTGCAGCGGGAACATATTGACGATCGGCTTGCCACGCGAATTGCGCGAACCTTGCGGCACTTCCCACACCTTGAGCCAATACAGACGGCCGCGGTTCGAGAAACACAGGATGTAATCGTGCGTATTGGCAATGAAAAGCTGATCGATCCAGTCATCTTCCTTGGTCGCCATCGCCTGCTTGCCGCGTCCGCCGCGCTTTTGCGCGCGGTATTCAGACACCGGTTGCGACTTCATGTAGCCGGTATGCGACAAGGTCACCACCATGTCTTGCGGCGTAATCAGGTCTTCCGTTTCAAGGTCGGTGGCGTTCAGTTCGATCTGCGAGCGGCGCACATCCTTGTTGCCTTCGCCATATTCATTTTTCGCCAGCGTCAATTCGTCATTGATGATGACGGTCACACGTGCCGGCTTGGACAGGATGTCCAGCAAATCTGCGATTTGCGCCATCACGTCTTTGTATTCGTTGACGATCTTGTCTTGTTCAAGTCCGGTCAGACGTTGCAGACGCATCTGCAAAATCTCTTGCGCCTGGTCATCGGACAACTTGTACAAGCCATCTTTCTGGATACCGTAATGCTTGGGCAGGTTTTCCGGACGGAAGGCATCGATACCACCCGTATTTTCGGCACCGGTACGGATCAGCATCTCGCGCACGACCGATGAATCCCAGGCCCGCGTCATCAACTCCGCTTTCGCGATCGGCGGCGTCGGTGCCGCCTTGATGATCGCAATAAAGTCATCGATGTTGGCCAGCGCAACCGCCAGTCCTTCCAGCACATGGCCGCGCTCGCGCGCCTTGCGCAACTCGAATACGGTACGGCGCGTGATGACTTCACGGCGATGCGACAGGAAGCACTCCAGCATCTGCTTCAGGTTCAGCAGTTTCGGCTGGCCGTTGACCAGCGCCACCATATTCATGCCGAACGTGTCCTGCAACTGGGTTTGCTTGTACAGATTGTTCAGCACGACTTCAGGTACTTCACCGCGTTTTAGCTCGATGACTACGCGCATGCCGGATTTATCGGACTCGTCGCGAATATCGGAAATGCCTTCGAGTTTCTTGTCGCGCACATGCTCGGCAATCCGCTCAAGCAGCGATTTCTTGTTCACCTGATACGGCAACTCATCGATGATGAGTGCAGTGCGGCCTTCCTTGCCGAATTCTTCGAAATGGGTCTTGGCGCGCATCACGACGCGGCCACGCCCGGTACGGTAACCATCGCGCACACCGGATACACCGTAGATGATGCCGGCAGTCGGAAAGTCCGGCGCCGGGATGATCTCGATCAGTTCATCAATGGTGCAATCGGCATTGCGCAGCAAATGCAGCGCGCCATCAATCACTTCGGTAATGTTATGCGGTGGAATATTGGTCGCCATCCCGACTGCGATACCGGATGAGCCGTTGATCAGCAGATTCGGGATTTTGGTCGGCAATACCGACGGCTCCTTTTCCTTGCCGTCATAGTTAGGCACAAAATCGACCGTGTCTTTTTCGATATCGGCCAATATCTCATTGGCAATCTTGTCCAGACGGCACTCTGTATAACGCATCGCAGCAGCATTATCGCCATCGACGGAACCAAAGTTACCCTGCCCATCCACCAGCGTGTATCGCAAAGAGAAATCCTGCGCCATGCGCACCAGCGTGTCATAGATCGACTGATCGCCATGCGGATGATATTTACCCATCACCTCACCGACCACGCGCGCGCACTTTACATAAGGACGGTTCCAGACGTTGTTCATCTCATGCATCGCAAAGAGCACACGGCGATGTACTGGCTTCAAGCCATCACGCACATCCGGCAACGCACGCCCCACGATCACACTCATCGCGTAATCGAGGTAGCTCTTGCGCATCTCTTCTTCGAGGGAAATTGGAATTGTTTCTTTTGCGAATTGATCCATTGGCGGTTCGACTGATCTTTGACTTAGGTTAAGTATCACTTCCAGGGCTTACGCAAGACTTCAAACAACGCATGAGTTGCAGGAGTAGCCGCATAGCACCAGGAGCATTTCATTCGGGCATGTATTAACGCAGCTAAATGATATGCCTTGCGTAAGTCCTGACTTCTTATCGCTTATACAGCGCCGCATCAAGTTGCGCGAAGCGTATAACCGCGTAATTTTAACATGCGCACCACACACTTACCGCCATTAAAGCCAGTCATACTTCAAGCAGGAAGGCAAAACAATACCGATTTTAATTATGCTTAAATAGCGCTTAAATCCATAAGAATCTCCAAACCATATTGAGAAACAATAGGGAATCACATGTTCAAAAGACCAGCTCTCAGCCTTGCAATCGGCGTATTTGCAACTTACGTTTCCGCCCAAACAACAACTGATATCTATGTAAAAACACCAAATAGCGCCTATGTACAGGACGCACACGGCGTAATCGTTCGCGATGCCTACGGCCTTTGCTGGCATACAGGCAGCTGGACTCCAGCAGATGCCGTTACTGGCTGCGACGGCGAACTTACTCCTCCCATCGCAAAACTGACCGCCCCCGTACTTGCGCCCATCGCTGCGCCGCCAGCTGCAACACCTGCGGCAGAAGTTAAGCGCTGCGACTTCGCCGCAACTCTTGAAAGCGATCAAACCTTCCAGTTCAATAAAGCAGTGCTGAACGCAGCAGCCAAAACTCGGATTAACAATGAAATCCTGCCAAAACTCGCAAACTGCAGCAATATCGACTTCATCATAGTGACCGGACACACCGACAAGCTAGGCTCCGAACAATACAATCAGAAACTTTCTGAAAAACGCGCCGGCGCGGTAGCCACTTACATCAAGGGTAAAGGTGTTTCAGCGCAGATAAAAACGATAGGCGCAGGCAAATCGCAACCTATCAAAATGTGCGATGAGCAACTGCCACATAATAAATTCGTTGCATGCCTATCAACGAACCGTCGTGTCAGCATTGAGTTCAAGGGCACAGCAAAATAATCTCCGCAACCTCACCGACAAACAATACGCTACCAATTGTTGCAAAAATACGACAAAAAATCCTCTTCATAGATTGGGCAGTTTGACAAGCAAGACGATGTTGTCATGGCTATGGCAAAATAAGCGCATGCTTATTGCATGCAACACAATTTAACATGCACCGATGGTGGTCCGTGGTAACATTTGGTTTTAATGTCGTCAATCTGTAGCGCAGTTCATCTGCGGATATATCATTCGAGAGGGAATAATATGAATAAATTAGCAAAACTCGTCTTCGCTGCATCCGCAGTTGTAGCAATCAATGCATCAGCGCAAGACTACCAGGCAAAAACGCCTTACAGCGCATATGTACAAGATAGCCGTGGCGTAATCGCAAACAGTGCTTTTGGCCAATGCTGGCATACCGGCTATTGGACACCAGCTGATTCAGTCGGTGGTTGCGATGGCGAAATCGTTAAAGCTGCAGCACCAGTTGCAGCAGAACCTGCAGCAGCACCTGCACCAGCTCCAGTAGCTGCTCCAGTAGCTGCTCCAGTATCAGAAAAAGTCACATTTGCCGCTGATGCTCTGTTCGACTTCGACAAGGCTGTTCTGAAAGCTGACGGCAAAGCCAAGATCGATGATCTGACATCCAAACTCAAAGACATCAACCTGGAAGTCATCATCGCTGTCGGTCACACTGACTCCGTTGGCTCCGATGCTTACAACCAAAAATTGTCGATTCGCCGTGCAGAAGCCGTTAAAGCATACCTGGTATCCAAAGGTATCGAAACTAACCGCGTCTACACCGAAGGCAAAGGCGAGAAGCAGCCAGTTGCTGACAACAAAACTTCCGCTAACCGCGCCAAAAACCGTCGCGTAGAAATCGAAGTTGTTGGTACACGCAACAAGTAATCGCATTCGCTTGAATAAAAACCCCGCCATGGCGGGGTTTTTTAATGTGCTATTAACATAAAATGTTATTTCTGCCGGGCGCATAATCCACCAACAGACTATCTTCAAGCCACCATTTGCATATGAATGCCGATCCTTTAGAGCTACAAAAATTCAGTGATCTCGCCCACCGTTGGTGGGATCCAAACTCAGAATTCCGTCCATTGCACGAAATCAACCCGCTGCGACTGGAGTGGATGAATGCAATCCGGCCGCTGGCAGGCAAAACTGTTCTCGATATCGGCTGTGGCGGCGGCATTCTGGCCGAATCAATGGCCATCAAAGGCGCCCATGTCACGGGCATAGACTTGTCTGAAAAAGCACTCAAAGTTGCTGATCTGCATAGTTTGGAGTCGGGCGTGCAGGTGCGCTACGAATTGATTGCCGCAGAAGATATGGCCGCACGTGAGGCCGGCCGTTTCGATGTGGTGACCTGCATGGAAATGCTGGAACACGTTCCCAACCCGGCCTCCATCGTCCGTGCCTGTGCCACACTGGTCAAACCAGGCGGTCATATCTTCTTCTCAACCCTGAACCGCAATCTGAAATCTTACCTGTTTGCCATTATCGGTGCCGAATACCTGTTGCACATGCTGCCAAAGGGCACGCATGACTATGCAAAATTCATTACCCCGGCAGAGTTATCGCAATACTGTCGCAATGCGGGAATCACGGTCAATGCCTTGAAAGGCTTGACCTACAATCCAATCACCAAAATGTACGCATTGAACCAGGATACCAGCGTCAACTACATGATGGCTTGTACCCGCAGCGCATAGAATCAATCCGCTGGGCGATGCCGGCAGTGCAACAAAAGTTGCATGCGGCCGTGTCGCTCCAGTCGCTCCCGCTTCAGATGATAAATACCATGTCAAACTCCACTCCCCGCGCGATCCTGTTCGACCTTGATGGCACATTAGCCGATACAGCACCGGATTTGGCTGCCGCAATGAATCTTGTGCGCACCATGCAAGGCCTGATGCCAGTCCCCTATGAAGCATTGCGCCCGGCGGCATCCGCCGGCGCCAGAGGATTGATCGGCGTGGCATACGGGATCGGGCCTGAAGACGCAGGCTACGAAGACTTGCGCGTCGCCTTTCTGGACAACTATGCATCCGCGCTGGCAATTGAAAGCCGGCTGTTCGAAGGCGTCACCGATCTGATCCGGGGCTTGACCGGGCATGGCCTGGCATGGGGCATCGTCACCAACAAGGCCGCACGGTTCACTGAGCCACTAGTCATGCAAATCGGCTTACAGGATGCCGGATGCGTGATTTCCGGCGATACCATGGCACATCCGAAACCGCATCCGGCACCGCTGCTGGAAGCTGCCCGACGCCTCGGTCTGACGCCGCAGGATTGCTGGTATGTCGGCGACGATCTGCGCGACATCCAGGCCGGACAGGCGGCCGGCATGCACACGGTCGCTGCCGCATGGGGTTATTGTGGTGCGCTGGCACCGGCCTCATGGGGTGCCGACATGGTGATTGCGACCCCATTGCAGTTGCTGGAACAGGTCCGCAGCGCCTGTTAGGGCTGATTCCTGGTCCGGCAAGGCAATCCATGACAAAAATATACTGCCCCATGTATAAAATATAACCCTTTAAAGTATTGCGGGTATTGACCATTTCTTACATATACCCCCTTATTTTCTTAATAATATAGGCAGCATGCGCACCCAGAGAGTGCATGGTCGTTTCAACATGTATCGCAGCACGCCAACCAAGGATTACTTCGTGGCTAATTTCCCTTTCAAACCCTGGCGAAACCGCAGCCTCCGCTGGCTCGGCATATTCATCGCAAGCCTGCTGCTGCTCGCACTGATTAGCTGGCTGGTCTTGCCATCGTATCTAAAACGCCTCGCGACCGAGCAAATCCAGGCCCAGCTCGGACGCAAGCTGCAGATAGGCGAGATTCGGTTTGCACCGCACACCCTGACTCTGACCGCATCCGACCTGACGCTGTACGAAGCGGATCAGGTCACGCCGGCACTCACTGCCCGGGCGCTGGTCATCAATGCGTCAGCCGCATCGCTGCTGCGGCGCGCCCTGGTGCTGGACCAAGCCAGGCTGATTGCGCCCAGCCTGCATCTGGTGCGCACCAGCAGCGAAGCTTACGGCCATTACAATTTCACCGACATCATCGAGCGCATTGCTGCAATGCCGAAAAGCGAGTCCCCGCTGCTCTTTTCGCTGGCCAATCTGCAGCTGGAAAACGGCACGATACACTTCGACGACAAGGTGCTGGGCAAACGCATCAACATCGACAGCCTGAACATCGCGCTGCCCTTCGTGTCCAACCTGTCATCGGCAAAAGAAGACTTCATCCTGCCCAGCCTGTCCGGCAAAATGAACGGCAGCCCTTTTGCGCTGAAGGGGCGCAGCAAACCGTTCACAGGATCGCAGGAAACCTCTTTGGCACTGGATTTCGAGCAACTCGATGTGGCCAGCTATGCAGGTTTTTCGCCGGTTCCGCTGCCCGTCACGATCCAGAGCGCCAAGCTGTCGACTAAGCTGGATCTGGGCTTCGTGCGCAGCAAGGGGCAGCCAGAACTCCGGCTGTCAGGTGACGTTCGCGTAGCCGATCTCGCCCTCAACGACAAATCAGCCACACCGCTGCTGCGTGCGGCCGCAATCCGGGCCAGCATCAAGCAGTTCAATCCGCTGACAGGCGCCGCAGCCATCGAAAAAATCAGCATCGATACGCCTGAAATCTGGGCCAACCTGAATAACAAGGGCGCACTGAACTGGGCCAGCCTCACGCCTACCAAGGCCGCTGCGCCGCCAGCCAGCGAAAAACCGGCAATGCCGGCGATGACGCTGGCCGAGCTCAGCCTCCAAAACGGCATCGTGCACTGGGCCGATGCTGCCAACGCGACACCGCAGCAAAACGTCAAGCTGGAGCGCATCGCCGTCAATCTAAAGCAGCTTTCCAGCGCGCCTGATGCAAAACCTGCTGAGCTAACCTTTTCCGCCAGCGGCGAACACGGCGAGGCGCTCGGTTTTGTCGGCCAGTTCCAGCCGAACCACACCATGCTTACCGGACAGGCAGCGCTCAGCGCTATTCCACTGGCGCAATACCAAGGCTATGCCAACCGCACACTGGCAGCCGACATCGCAGGCCAGTTCGAGCTGAAATCAACTGTTCTGGCGCAGGATGGCCAGATTCGCCTCAGTGATCTCGGCATCAATATCAATGATTTCAAACTGCAGGCAAAATCGAAAGCGGACGGCGGCATCACTGCGAAGAACATTGCACTTGAACATGCCAGCGTCGATACCGGAACCCGTATTGTCAGCGCCGATGCTTTATTACTGAACAACTTGCGCGGCGACCTCAAGCGCGATGCACAAGGCAAGCTTAACCTGCAGAAATTCCTGTTGCCTGACGTGTCTGCAAAGCCGGCAGCCCAAGCCAAAAATGCACCCGGCTGGAAAACAGGCTTAAAAACCCTGACCATCAGCGACAGCGCAATCAGCTTCGAAGACAAGGCCGTCACACCGGCCGTCGCCTTGCGTGCTGATGCGATCAAGCTCACGCTAGGCGAGCTCAGCAACGATATGAGCCACCCGATCGCCATCAGCTTGCAGAGCAAGATCAACGGCAGCGGGAAACTGGCACTGAGCGGCAATGCCACCCCGAGCGCCATCAATCTGGCGCTCGACAGCCAAAACCTGCCGATCGCAGCGCTGCAGCCTTATTTCGCCGATGACCTGAATGTCACTCTGAGCAGCGGCCAGGCCAGCGCCAAAGGCAAGCTCACCGTGCACCCCGCCAGCGGCAAGCTGGCGCTGCAAAGCAGCTACAACGGCACGCTCAAGCTGAGCGACTTCCGCATCCTGAACAAGGGCACGAGCAACGACTTCCTGAAGTGGAAATCGATCGATGTCGACGGCATCAATGCCAGCATCGGCGGCGCGCAACCGCGCATCACCCTGAAGAAACTGGCATTGAATGACTTTTATGCCAGGGCAATTCTTTCCGACAAAGGCAAGCTCAACCTGCAAGACATCCTGGTCAGCAATGGCAGCACCTCTGCGGCCTCCCCGCAACCCGATACCGCCCCCAAGCTGCCGGCCTATCCTGCTTCGCACAGCGCATCATCCACCGCAGCGGCCAAGACCGCCGCCACCGATAAAGCGCCCGTGATACGCATAAACCAGATCGTCATGCGGGGCGGCAACATCAACTTCACCGACAACTTCATCAAGCCCAATTACAGCGCCAATCTGACCGGCCTGGGCGGCAGCATCGGCGCCATCGCCTCCGACAATCCGCAACCCGCCAGCATCGAGCTGCAGGGCAAAATCGACAGCGATGCCCCGGTGCTGATCTCCGGCACCCTGAACCCGCTGTTCAAACCGATGTTCCTCGACATCAAGGCCAGCGCCAATGGCCTGGAACTGACGCGCCTGACTCCGTACGCCGCCAAATACGCCGGCTATGCGATTGAAAAAGGCAAGATGTCGATGCGTGTCGCCTACCGCGTTGAAAATCAACAGCTGACCGCCCAGAACGACCTCCGACTGGATCAGCTTACCTTCGGCGAAAGAATCGATAGCCCCGATGCCACCAAACTGCCGGTATTGCTGGCAGTGGCTTTATTGAAAGACAACAACGGCGAAATCGCGGTCAACCTGCCGATCTCCGGCTCCTTGTCGGACCCGCAGTTTTCGATGGGCGGCATCATCTTCCGCGTGTTCATGAACCTGATCGTGAAAGCCGTCAGCGCCCCATTTTCATTGCTGGGCGCCGCATTCGGTGGCGGCGAAGAACTCGGCTATGCCGAATTTCCGCCGGGGCTGGCCACGCTCACTCCCGCCATCCAGACCAAGCTCGACACCCTGGCCAAGGCGCTCAAGAATCGTTCCGGATTGAAACTCGACATCATCGCCCGCGTCGATCCTAAAACCGATAGCGAAGGCCTGCGCCAGGACCAGCTGAACGCCAAGATCAAGGCGCACAAGCTGAAAGAGCTGTTGCGGCAAGGGAAAAGTAGCGAAGCAGAACAGCTCACCTTGAGCGATGCCGACAAATCGCACTACCTCGGCAGCGTCTACAAGGACGAGAAATTCCCCAAACCCCGCAACATGATTGGATTAGCCAAATCCCTGCCGCCGGAAGAAATGGAAAAACTCATTCTCGCCAATACTACAATTACACCGGAAGCGCTGCACGCGCTGGCACAGCAGCGCGCCGATGCGGTGCGCGACTACCTCGAACAGAAAGGTGAAATCAGCAACGAACGCCTGTTCCTGATCGCTCCCAAACTGAACGCAGAGGGCATCAAGGACCAGGGGCTACCGAGCCGGGTTGATTTTTCTTTGAAATGAAGGACTTGAAACCGGCCAGCGCGATCCCATCTACTGCGTTACAATAGAAGTTCTGTTTTGGGGGCGACCTGGTTTCGACAGGGGTTGCAAAGCAGCGCAGGGCATACCGAGGACTGACTACCTCGTAAATACAATCAGAAAATATATAACTGCAAACGATAACTCGTACGCATTAGCCGCTTAATAACCGGCTAGCTCTACACCACTTCTTCCTTGGGGTGGGCTGGCAACAGCAGTAGAGTCATTTACAAGGAATCGCAACAGATCGGGTTACTTGGTCAGTTGTTAAATAATAGGTGACTCGTCTTTACGCAGCGTGTGCGTCCGCGTCGTACGGATTAAATTAAATGGCAGCACTAAGTATGTAGAACTGTCTGTAGAGTGCTTCTGGACGCGGGTTCGATTCCCGCCGCCTCCACCAATATCGCGCCAAACCGTTGATTCGTCAGCGGTTTTGTCGTTTACGTCCGCTCGGTCTGGCTTTGCGTCCCAAATGGATGTCACAAATCAGCACGGAATATGGCGATCAAACTATCCTCCAACCTGCGCAGGAACCGTTACGGCCCCTATATTTCCGCATTCCAATGTATCCAAACCTGCTGCATTATTTCAATAGCGACGAAATTTACCCTAGTCTGAAAATGGCAAGCGTTCGCGAAGCAACGCCTGCCGCACAAACTCTCTCAATCGCGTATAAACGGGTTTTTAGTGAAATCCGGCCAATCCATGCCCATCAATAATAAAACGCCCAGAGAGGCGCAAAATGATATCCGGGCCGGTCATGCGCTTGAATCAGCCGAGGTAAATCCGGACTGCTGTGAAAGATGGATATGGCGCAACACCAGCCTCAAATTTGCGTAGCGCAACTGTTGCGGCAGGAATTAGCGTGACTGAAGCGGCAGCCCCGTTGGCGAGATATCGAGTACCGAATGCTGGTCGGCAGTGGTGCGGCAGTTGGCCGATGCGCGCATCCGGGTCATCCCCATCCACTCATGCGACACACTTCTGTTGAGAAAGACCCGGCGCCCGACAGCCTGGCGCGAACGGGACTGATGCTGCACATGGGAAAGGCGTGCAGCAGTTGAACTGCCGGTCGAAGCGCCGCACTAACGCTCCCAGCGCACCCGCAGCAGATATTCTTCCTTGTTGTAATCGGAATCCAGAGTGCCCTTGTACGCATGCTGCAATGCCTGGCCGATGCCGTGTGCCAGGTGGATATCGGTGGTCGTGATCAGCACCTTGTCGTCTTGCTCGTCGATGGCCATGATGCGCTGCAACGGATGCTCGGCCTTCTCGCGCGTTTCCAGATTGCGGATCAGGCTGAGCAACTCTGCGCGGCGCTCGAGCGCAAATTGCCCTTCTATCGTCACATATCCGGCCGGCATGCTTTCATGGATTCTGCGGCAAGCTGCGCAACGGGTTTGCAGCGCATTGGCCGGCTGCGTTAGCCATTGCCAGCGGCCGTCGTGATACACCGCACCGCAGTCGCTGCAGACGGCAGGCTCGGACAGTTTTTCACGCGCCTGATAAGGGTCGTGAACCGGGCCGTCAAATATCTGAAGATGCCGGTTCGACTGAAAAGAGGATGGAGGTGGTTGCACTGATTTCATCCGATTGCTCCTTGAAAAAACAGACGACGGAAGGGGGAAAATCACCCATGTCCAGTCCCTTGCAGCTTAGCCCTTATCAACAAGACACGCTTTGCGCATGCACAAACCCGAGCGCCATCCATCTGCCAGCGTGAAACAGCAGGCTATCCGCAGCGCTGGCGGGCAAATAAATCGTGCCGGAACGACGACTCACGCACCCGCCCCGCCGCCACAACATTTCCACTGAACAGGCTGCCTGATCATTCCGAACCATCTGAGCGCTACCGTACAGAAGCCCGACGGACTATGATGTACTGTGAGCATTCGCCACTTGAAGGAGAAAGAAATGGACATTAGATTCGCAAGCAAAGGCGTTCTGTGCGCCCTCGGCTTTATCACCCTCTCCGCGATGTCCGTATCGGCCTTTGCGCAGAGCCGCGAATATCAGCGCGGTTATGACCAGGGCTACCGCGATGGGGCCGAAGCGCAGAACCGCCAGGGTCAGCCAGGCGGAGGGCCGGCAGGACGAATCCTCATCGAGGAAGCCAATTATGGCACCCGCGATGGATTATGCGATGCACGGGATACATTGCAGCAAATGGTCGGCTGGCGCCGCAATGTTTCGATCGTAGCGGATAACCAACTGTGCGGCGATCCTGCTCCCAATCGTCCGAAGCAGCTCAATGTCGCATATCGATGTGGCGATGGACCGGTATTGCGCGCACGGACCCGCGAAGGTGGCACCATTACCCTGAACTGCCGATAACAGCGGCGCTGAAAAGAAGGATGGCGCGATGACCGTAGCGGCACCGCGCTAGGTTCCTGTTCCGGATTGACGTTGCGTATGGTGTCGGCTTTTTTACGCGCTCGGCTGCAAAAGCCGCTTGGCGCCCGCCCCGGAGCGCTGCCGGCATGAAAACATACTCGCCGCTGTATTTTTATCAGGCCAATGAAACCGTGCGGCAGAGTGGCATTTTTCAATGATACTCCCCGATAAATCAAATAAACGCAGGTCAGGCGCTGCGCATGCGGCTGCGATCATGCCTGCGGCGGCGAGGATGCAGACCTCGATGGTTCTTCATCCAGATCAATGCCGCTGCAATACTGTCCGGGATAGAATGGCAGGTGGAGTTCCTTGCCATTGGGATTGATCACACTTAGGGTGATCGGGGAACGGGGCCTTGGAAACGGAGCCTCTGTCAGTAGCATCTGACTGCGCCCGAATCCTGCAAATCTGTAATAGGCTGCCTGAAATGAGCAAAAAGTTTCCCGTCAATCCAAAGCACCCCGAGCGACTCTGCTGGGGATGCGACAAGTACTGTCCGGCCGATTCGCTGATCTGCGGCAACGGCTCGGAGCGCACCCAGCACCCGGTTGAGCTGTTCGGCGAGGACTGGCTCGAATGGGGCATCGACTCTGCGCCGGAACCCGCCAAGACCACCGACGGCTGACGCGCATTCGAGCTTGCGATCCGGCCGGCGAAACCCGCACTGCTGGCCTCCTTCGCGTCACGGCGCGGTCCCACCCGCGCTGCCGGCATGAAAATATACTCACCGCTGTATTTTTAACAGGCCAATGAAACCGTGCGGCAGAGTCATGTTTTTCAATGATACCCCCCGATAAATCAGATCAACGCAGTACTCATGCCGGCGGCGCTGCGACCGCATCCAGCAATGCGCGCATGCGCTGCCAGTGCGAGCCTTGCCAAAATACGCGCTGGCAGCCATCGCAGATGCTGAAGTGCTCATAGAATGCGCGCGCCCGCGGCGGAATGCGCTCCAGCACCAGCGCCTTGGCTATCGCCTGCAGCGGCGCGTTGCAATGCAGGCACAGCGTGAATGGCCGCATGCTGGGCGCCAGATCCAGGCGCTCGAAAATCTCGCGCAATTGCTGCGCCGGTTTCAGCGTGTGCAGGTAGCAGCCATGCGTGATCGCACGGCGCTTGAGCAGCTCGCGATCGCGGGTCAGCACGATGCGCTGCTGCTGGGCGGCGATGGCGGCTATTTCGCCGTCGTCGAAGTGGTTGTCGTACAGCGTGTCGAAGCCGGCCATGCGCAGCAGGCGCGCCAGCCCGCCCAGATGGGCGTCGGCCACGAAACGCAGCACGCGCAGCGGCTGCTCGCGCACCCGCAGCAGCGGGCGGATGTCGAACGCCTCGAACTTGGGATAGACCGCCACCCGGTCGCCGTCCTGCAGCATCCAGCCGAAACCGACCGACTCGCCGTTGACCAGCACCAGTTCGACTTCGGTGTGCGGCACGCCGAGCGCCTCGATCATGTGCTTGACCGTGGCCGCCTGCGCACAGGGGCAGTCGAAAGCTTGCCGGCGCCGCCCGGGAGCCAGGAAGTCGTTCAATTCTTCATAGAAGCGGAAGGTTGCGGTGACCATCGCGTCAGCATGCCATCAGGAAGCACTTGTTTCATCATAGTGCGTCGGCAAGGAGACTGGCGAAATTTGGCTGGGCAGCGCGACAGGATTGACGATGCAGCGCCTGGCACGACGCTGCAATCGCATTTGGCTGGTTCTTACCGGATCAGGCGACGTGTTTTTTCACCCAGGCAACATACTGGTCCATCCAGTTCTGCAGGAATTTCTTGCTGCCTTCGCCGATGTCGCCGGCCTCGTCAAACAAGCCCTCCTTGGCATGGATGAATGCTTCCGGCTGGCCCAGCGTCGGCACGTCCAGATACGCGAGCACATTGCGCAAATGCTGTTGCGCATTGGCGGTGCCGACGGCGCCGACTGAAGCGCCCAGCACGCCGGCGGGCTTGCCGGCCCAGGCGCTCTGGCCGTACGGGCGCGAGGCGTGGTCGATCGCGTTCTTGAGCACGCCGGGAATCGACCGGTTGTATTCGGCAGTGACGAACAGCAGGCCCTGGGCCGCCGCGATTTCGGCCTTGAGCCGCTTGACGGACTCGGCCTGATTCGCGTCGTCGTCCTGGTTGTAGAGCGGCAAGTCGCCGATTTGCACCTGCTTGAACGAGAACTCCGGCGGCGCCAGTTTTACAAGGGCGTTCGCCAGCTTGCGGTTGAATGAATCGCGGCGAAGGCTGCCGACGACCACGGCGATTTGGTATTGACTCATGATGATTCCCTATAAAAAATTACAGATGAATACAAATGATTCAGAACATTCGGTGCGAATTGCCTGTCCATATTGCCATAATCATTGCATCGCGTGCGCACCGTTTCAGCGTCTCGCTGCTAAGATGGAGGACTGTTCAAACCACCCCGGAGCCGCTGATGAACGCGCTGATGCATGCCAATTTTGGCATTACCGATTTCTGGACCTTTCTGCTGGGCACGATCTTCATCGTGCTGCTGCCGGGGCCGAACTCGCTGTATGTGCGTCGGCGCAATGTTCATCGGCTTCGGTGCGAAGCTGGCGACGGCCACGCTGTGATTCTGGCCGCGTTCATATACACCCCACTGTATTTTTAACAGCCCAATGAAAACGTGCGGGGGAGCATCATTTTTTAATGATACCCCCCATTAAATGCTTAATTGATCGGAGCCAGGTTGGCTCAGCGACAGCATCCGTGTGGCGCGGGCGATCGGGGCTGCGGCGCAGCGGCAGCACAGTAAGCCGTGTGTAAATCCTGCAAATTCCATTCTCTGCCACAAGCATTTGACACATGATTTAATTTGTCAAACACATTTTTTAATTTGCCCCGCAAAGTAAAAAATGTGAAATCGGGCGAATCTGTTTTATGATGCCGGCCATGACTTATGACGAATTCAGACGGCAACTGGGTAAAGCCGGCCTAACGGTCAAAAGCTTCGCCGATCTGATCAAGCTCAACCCGAATTCCATCACCAACTACGCCACGCACGGCGAGGTGCCGCCCCATCTGGCGATCATCGCCACGCTGATGGCCGATATGGCCGATCACGGACTGGATTTTCGTGCGGCCCTGGCGCGCATCCAGTTTGCCGCGGCAAAGCCGCGCGGGTCGCTCGCACAAGGCAAGTTTGGTGGTAACAAGCAATTAAACGAGGTGCAGTAATGGGTTCCACAATGACCGCAACAAATGAAGCATCGGCGTCGCCGCAAAACACCGAGCGCACCGAACATCACCATCCGGATGAATATGCACTGCTGCGCCTGATCCTGGTCGACTCGCTCAGCCCGGGCCGCATCGTCGAGCTGCCGGTGCATGGCGGCGCGGTGCTGACCGGCCGCAACGGGCGCGGCAAGACCTCGGTGTTGCAGCTGTTGCTGCTGTTCTATGGCGAGAGCCCGAACCGGATCGTCACCGCCGAGGCCGGCCGCGATACCTTCGTCGGCTACTATCTGCCGCGCACCACGTCGTATATCGCGTTCGAGTATCAGCGTCCGGGCGGCTACAAGCGCATGGTGGTCGCGTATGCAGACCGCGCCGGCGAACGCGTGCTGTACCGCTTCGTGCGCCACGGTTTTGATATCGAGCAGTTCATCCAGGCCGACGGCGAGTTCGTGCCGGCGGTCAATCTGGCCAAGCACCTCAAACTGAACGAGTTCGCGTTTGCCGAGCGCCAGATCGAGTCGCAGACCGACTATCGCCACATCATCCAGGGCATACCGGGCAACAGCACCGACAAGCAGCACCTGCGCTACCTGCGCGAGCTGACGCAGGAATATTCGTTCACCACGGCCAAGCAGCCGTTGCGCCAGATCGAGAAAATCGTCAGCGGCATGTTCCGCCGCAAGACCAACTTCGACGACCTGCAAAGCATGGTGATCGACTGCGTCGCCGATGAAGCGGCGTCCCATTCGATTTCCGGCGACCGGCGCAAGATCGAAGACTGGCCGAAGGGCTACAAGGCGTATACCGCGGTGATGGCGCTGGCGCCCGGCATGGCGGCGATCGAAGACGCCGACCTCAAGCTGCAGGCAATCGAGCTGGCGCTGGGAGAAATCCGCGCCAAATACTGCAGCCTGGTCGCCCACCTCGACCAGACGGACCGTCAGCAGACGAGCGAGCAGCAAGCGCTGGGCGCCTTGCTGGAGCAGGAAAAAAACCAGTTCCAGCAGCAGCGCAATGCAGTCACCGAGCAGCAGCTAGCGGCGCGCAACAATGCGCGTGTTCGCCGAAGGCAAGGCGAAAGAACTGCAGGAGCAATACGATGCTTACGAGAAAGAAGGCATCAGGCAACTGGATGCGCGCGCGCAGAACGCGCAACAGCTGCGCAGCGATTCGCTGAGCCTGGAAGAACGGCGCAAGGCCTTGCTGGGCGCGCAATCGGAAATCTCGACCATCTACGACCGCCTGAAGCAGACCGAGCAGGATGGCTTCAACGCCTTCGTCGAAGCCGCGCAACACAAGCTGCGCCAGCTCGCCGATGCCTGCGACCAGGATCTGCGCCAGCTGGAGGCGGCTTTTGACGAGAGCGAGCAGCACGCGCGGCAGGCGGCGCTGACGCAACGGGAGCAACTGGAGCAAGCGCTGCAGGACGCCAGCACCGAACATGGCCGCTGCATGGGCGCCGTCGAGCATCCGGCGGCCGAGCCGAAAGCGCTGGAACTGCTTGAGCGCAAGCAGCAGGCGCTGGAGGCGCTGCGTCAGGCCAGGGAAGCGGTGGAAGTCCAGCGCCGGACGCTGGAAGCGAACTACCGCAAGGCGCTGCAAGAGTTTCAGGATCAGGAACGGCAGGTGTCGGCGGCAGTCAGGCTGGCGGACGCCGCCGAGAAGGAACTGGCCGACAAGCAGCGCCAGTTCGCGCCGCAAGAAGGCAGCCTGCTGCACTTCCTGAGAAACGAACTGCCGCACTGGTCGTCCGATATCGCCAAGGTGATCCGGGGCGACGTGCTGGAGCGCACCGACCTGGCGCCGGCGCTGAGCGAGCCGGATGGTGATCTGTATGGCTTGTCGCTCAACCTTGAGCGGCTCGATGCGCACCCGGCAGCGGATATGCGGGTCGCGCAGCACGAAGTCGAGCTGGCCGAAACCCGGCTGAAAGAAGCGCGCAGCGCGCTGGACCAGGCGCGCGCGCTTCTCGCGCAATGCGGCGCGGCGCGCGAACTGGCCGAGCAAGCCTGCCTGCTGCATGAGCAGCAGATACAGAAAGCCGTCGCGCAGGTGCAGTCGGCGCAGGCCGAGGTCGAGGAAGCCAGGAAACAGGTCGAGGCCAGCAAGCGCGCAGCGGCCACCGTGGCGCAACAGCGGCTGGCGGGCGCGCAACAGGTTCTGACAGCAGCCAGGGAACAACTGCAGCGCTTTGACGAGGCGTCGCAGGCCGAGGCCGGCAGCCGCCGCGCAACGTATGCGCAAAAGCGCCGCGAGCGGCAGCAGAAACGCGATACCGAAACCAGGCTGATCGATGCCGGCAAGGCCGAGCGCGACGCTGCGCTGCGCATCAAACTGGCCGCGCATGACGCCGAGCGCGACGAAGTGCTGCGCCAAAAAGGGGTGGACCCGGCCAAACTCAAGGAAATCGATGCGGCGCTCGCCCGCATCGTCAGCGAGCTGGCCAGCATCGACGGCTTCATCCGGCGCGTGCAGCAATGGCATTACTGGAGAGACAATCAGTGGCCGGCCTGCGCCGGCTTGCTGGCAGACGGCGTCAACGCACGCGAAACTGAACAGCTGCACGCCAAGGCCATCGCCGCACTCGATGCCAAATCGGAGCAGCATCAGCAACTGCTGCAAGGCCAGATCAGGCAGATCGCGGCCAGCCTGGCGCAACTGGCCGAGCAGCGCAAGCTGGCCCAGCAACGCATCGACCACATGCACGGCTATCCGGAGCTCCCGGTGCCGGAACACGACCCGTCGTGGACGCTCGATGCGCTGTCCGGGCTGGCCAACCACTATACGCAGGACGTGATTCGGCTCAACAACACGATCCGGCGCGGCATCGGCGAGGTCGCGTCCGGCTTCAGGATTCATCAGGGCACCCCGCCCGAGCAGTACCTGCAATCGACGCTGGGCGCTTTATCGCCGACCCCGAGCCGGGAGTGGATTGCGCCGTTCAAGGCCTGGTTCTCCAAGGAGCATCAGGAATACCAGCGCATCCTGCTGATGGAAGCGGTCAACATTGCCGGCGAAGTGAAGGCATTTCACCGCACGATGGATGAATTCCATCGCCGCGTGCACCAGTTCAACCGCGAACTGCAGGAACACCTCGACACCAGCCTCGCGTTCGAGAGCATTTCCAAGGTCGGCGTCGAGATCGTGTCGACCATCACCGAACTCAAGTACTGGCCGGCGATTTGCGAGATGGCCGAAGCGCACCGCGCGTGGCAAGGCGGCGCATCGAACGACCTGCCGCCGCCCGAATTCGCGCAGAACATCGAAAAGCTGCTGGAGCACTGGGAAGTCAAGGCCGGGATCCGGGCCGATCTGAAAGGCCTGATCCGGATCCAGGGCGAAGTGACGGAAAACGGCCACCGGCGCGTCTTCAAGCGCGCGTCCGACCTGGAGGCGGTGTCGTCCAACGGGCTGTCCTACCTGGTGCTGGCCACCATTTTCGTCGCGTTCATCAACCGCATCCGGCGCGATGCGAAGGTCAATATCGTGTGGGCGCTCGATGAGCTGAAAGACCTCGACGGCGGCAATGTGGTCGGGCTGGTCGACCTGCTCGCACGCAACAACATCACGCTGGTGTCGGCCTTCCCCGACCCCGACCCGGACACGCTGGCGCTGTTCCGGCATCGCTTCACGGTCGAACCGGACCGCCGGCTGGCCGAAGTCCGGGTCGCGCTGGATGACGCCGGCGCAGAAAGCGCGGATCAAGAACTGGAGGCTTCCTATGTTTGAGCAAGTTGTGCAATCGCTGTTGACCGGCGAGTTCATCTGCCCGGTGTCGAGCCACGCCGGCTTCGTTTTCCTCAATGAGCAAGACAATCAGCATGCAGTCAACGACTATCTGGGCAGGATCGGCCTGCACCTGGCGACCACCCGCCACGCCGGCGCCTATTTCGCCGCCCACAACGTCACCGACGGGCAGGAGCGCAAGAGCGCCAGGGAAGTGTTTACCGACATCAAGCAGACGCTGCGGCCGGTGGTCAGCTTCCTCGATATGGTGATGCGCGCGATGCAGAGCGACGACTTCCTGACTGTCGGCACCCCGATCGAGGTCAACAAGCTGATGGCGGCGATCGATGCCAACCCCAGTTTCCGCAACGACCTGCAGACGCTGGCGATCCAGCTCAAGGTGCAGGCCGACGGCACCGACCGCACCCGTCTGGAAAAGGTGCTCAAGAGCTTCCGCGACAAGGGCTACCTGCAGCTCTCCAATCCCGAGCGCGAGGTGTACCAGATCACCGGCAAGATCGAATTCATCCAGGAGGCGATCGAGTTCCTGATGGAGCATGATGCGATCCAGGTTGAAGAAGACGAACCGCACGCCCGGCAAGGGGTATTGGTGTGAGCCAGGGCATCAACAGCATCGTTGCCTATCTGGAGTTGCTGCACGCCAACCGCCACCTGATCGCGGCCGCCTACTGCAATGGCGGGGTCGGGATCGACGAGGAAAACCAGCGCAAGGTTCGCCAGCTGCAGCAGCACCGGGTGCTGATCCCCTACTTTCAGGACGATTTTCGCCTCAGCCCCAGCTTCGGGCGCCATCTGGATGAAGTGTTCCAGCGCCAGCGCAGCTATGCGGTCGGCGCCAACTTCGGCGAGCTGATCAACCGGCTGCCGCAGCTGATCGTCGAATACGTGACCGCCAGCCACGAAAACCGGGTCGAGGATCAGGACGACTATGCGACCGAATTCAACGTCGGCGTGTTCGAGCTGGCGTCGCTGGTCGGCAACGAACTGCTCAACCTGCGCGTGATCACGGAAAACCAGTTTGCCAACGTCAGCACCCTGGCCGAGAAAAGACGGCAAAACGAGTTCTACCTGGAGCGCGCCGAAAAGATCGGCGAGACGATTTCGCTGCTGGAAGGCGAGCACCTGCTGGGCACGCTGGAAGGCTCGTCGCTGCTGAAACCGCTGTTCGCCGTCTATCAGCACCAGATCCTGATCCGCCTGCAAGAGTGGCGCGCCACGCACATGGACATCACCGCGGTGCTCAAGGCGTTTCTGTACCGCTTGCGCCAGGTCGAACCGGATGCGCGCCGGATCCGCGCGTTTGCCCACTTTCTGAGGAAGAATCCGGACTACCAGCCGCCCGAAGTGGAACAGATCCAGACGCTGCCGGACTGGACTGCGCGCTTTGCCGGGCTGCGCCTGAAGGTGCACCCCGACCTGTCTTCCGCGCAGACGCGCGACGCGCTGGCCGAGGTGGCAAGAACCATCCCGGCGGCGACGATCAGCATCGTCCGGGAACGGGCCGCCGGCCGGCTGCTGGAAGACGGCAGCGCCAAACCGGTGAATGTGATCCAGCCGAAACCGGTGCAGCTGGCGTTCCACCGCTACCTGGAAGCCGCCGGCGCGGCAATTTCCCCGTTGTCGGCGGTCGGCTGGAAACGCCAGCAGCAAGAGTTTGCCGGCCTCGACGACGACGCCTGGCTGCTGTACGCGATCCACGCGATCCAGATGCTGGGCCAAGGCCCCAAGGGGCGCTTGCAGCAGTTCCAGATTGAACGGCACGAAGCGGCGGCCGGCCATCTGCGCTCCGGCAATATTGTTGTGACCGACATGACTGTATGGAAAAAAATATGAAAAACCTGATCGCCAGCCTGCTGCGGGTCTACCACAGCGACAAGCCGCGGCAGACAGCCAGCAAAGTCCTCCTGCAATTTATCGAGACGTACAACGTCGGCCAACGGGTCGGCGCAGCGCTGGCCTTCTCCGCTGCCGACCGGGAAGAGATTCGCGAATTGCTGCTGGCGGCGGAAGGCATTGATGCGGCAACCACCACCCATGATCAGTGGGATGGCTTGAGCCGCACAGAAAGCCTGGCGCATGGCGGCAACGAGAAGCTGACCGATGCCGCAGTACGGTCGGACCGCGTGGCCGTCAAGGCGCTGCCCGGCAGAGCCATTGCTGCTGGATCAGCAGAGCATCACGCTGCCCGCCGGCGCCAACCTCGATCTGGACTGGCATTGGCTAGTCACGCATTGCGGCCATACGTCCGTATTGCTGGTGGAAAACTGGGAAGCCTTCGACCGCATACACCAGCTGACGTTCGATCTGTCGCGCGCAGGCGACAATCCGCTGGTGGTTTTCAGGGGCAGCCCGGTATACCGGCAAGATCACGTGATGTCCTTGCTGCGCGGGCTGGCACTGCCGGTCTTTGCCTTCGTCGACTACGATCCGTCCGGCCTGGTCATCGCGCACAGCCTGCCCCACTTCGCCGGACTGATTGCGCCGCCGGCGGACAAGCTGGAAACCGCACTGGCCGCCACCAAAAACCACGACCGTTACCGCAGCCAGCTGCCGGAGACACAGGCGGCGCTGGATGCGGGCGCAACACCCGGAAATTATTGCGCACTGGCGATTGCTGCAAAACCACGGGAAAGCCTTGCCGCAAGAGTATTTCTTGATGGAGCGCGCTGCGGTGGATGGGTGCAACCCATCACATTAAGCGCTTGATCGTGATGGGTTGCACCCATCCTACCGCTGGCTGCAAAGAAGCCCTTCATGCATCACGAAAACATGCTGTCAGATCAGCAGTTCTCCCCGCAAAACGGCGTCACGTCCCCCGCCGCTGATCGGTCTGCGCCTGCATCTCGGGAAACCCGGCGGCGGCCAGCTGGACATCGGCCGGGAAGTCCGAGAACTCCTGCACCTGCCGCACCTCGATGATTTCGTTGTCCGACGCCGGGCAGCGCGACGCCCAGTCGAGCGCCTCCTGCCTCGACGCCACGTCGATCATCCAGTAGCCGCCGAGCACCTCGGTCACGCCGGGGAACGGGCCGTCGGTGACCGTCGGCTGGCCGCCGGAAAACGTGACGCGCGCGCCCATCGACGGCGGATGCAGGCCGTCGAGCGTGAGCAGCACGCCGGCCTGTTGCAGCGTTTCGTTGTATTTCATCATCGCTGCCACCGCCTTGGCATCCGGCATCGCGCCCGGCGCCGCATTTTCGTATCCCTTGGGAATCATCAGCATCATGAATCGCATTTTGCTCACTCCTGTCCGACGATGACCATCCAGCCCACGCCGAAGCGGTCGGCGACCATGCCGAAGCGCGACGAAAAGAAGGTCTTGCTCATGGGCATCTGCACCTGGCCGCCGTCGGCCAGCGCCGCGAACAGCCGTTCGGCCTCGGCATCGTCCGCTGCGGTCAGCGACAGCGCAAAACCCTTGAACGCAGGCTGCTCCAGGCAGCGGCCATCGGACGCCATCACCGTGCTATCGCCGATGCGCAAGTTGGCATGCATCACCTTGTCTTCGGATCCGGGCGGGACCATCCCCGGCTGCTGCGGCTCCGGGCTATCCTTGTAGCGCATCAGCATCGTCACCTCGGCGCCGAGCACGGTGCGGTAGAACTCGATGGCCTCTTCGCAACGACCATCAAAAAACAGGTAGGGTTGGACTAGCATAAGAATCCTTTCGGGTGAGATTAAAAACCGGAGCGGCAGATGAGCCGCGTGAATCGAGGGCGGCTCATCTTTGTATTTAATACCATTTTTGCCTGCACCGCAGCGGCGGATCAGCGGCTCCGGCAGCAACCCGGCTTCATCGCCAGCCAACGCCTGCCTGGCAGCCTGTCGGGCCCACACCGCATCGGCTCAGGCCTTGCTAACAAAAAAATATACTCACCACTGTATTTTTTACAGGCCAATGAAATCATGCGGGTAAGTGATGTTTTTTAATGATACCCCCCAAATTTTATCGAAAAAAATTGGGCAAGCTTGTTGATTTCACCGGGAGCCGTTCGCGCTGAACAACATCCACCGCGTCGCGCAGCAATAAGCATTAAGACAACAAGGAAGAGATCATCTGGCGAAGATGTGTTCGACGGCTTACGACGGAAGATGAAGCAGATGCGCCCGTTTTAAATCGTTGTTGACTTTAAACAACGATTTTCTGAAGCAAATAAATTTCTTTCAATTAAACAAGTTTCATTGTGGAATCGCACGCATAATTGAATTGAGGATCAAATATTGCCGTAATGCACACGCTTTATTTGGCGCCAGACGTAGAGCAACCAACAATTGGGAAGCGGCAATGACCAATACCTTCTTCTCTATCGACTACATGGTTAACGTCCCATGATGAAACCTGGCATCCATTTCTTTGTCGCCGGCTTATTTGCGTGCGCGCCATCGGCGGCAAAGGCGACCGATGACGTCTCTGAATTATCGCTGGAGCAATTGCTTACAGTAAACATCATCGGCGCCTCCAAATACGAGCAGAAGCAGAGTGAAGTAACGGCTGCCGTCAGCGTCATCAGCCGCAACGAAATCAAGGCCTTCGGCTGGCGCACCTTGGACGAGGCGCTGGCCAGCCTGCCGGGCATCTACACCACGTATGACCGCCAATACGCGTACCTGGGCACCCGTGGTTTCGGCGTGCCGGGGGACTTCAATACGCGGGTGCTGGTCACCATCAACGGCAATCGCCTCAATGACCCGATCTATGACGGTGGGCCATTTGGACGGCAGTTCCCGCTCGACATGGATCTGATCGAGCGCATCGAATTCATCCCCGGTCCGGGCGGCGCGGTGTATGGGCAGAATGCGATGTTCGGCGTGGTCAACGTGATCACCCGCAGCGGCGCCGCTTTTGACGGCGCCGAACTGGCCGCTGCCACCCAGAACCCGCAGGCGCAACGTGAAGGGCGTGCCAGTTGGGGCAAGCTGCACGACAACGGACTCGATGTGGTGGTATCGGTGTCCGGCATGCGCGCACGCGGCGAAGATGGCTTCTTCGAGTACCCGGGGGCGGCCATTTCGTCCGGCGTGGCCGCCGGCCTGGACGGTAGCCACGACAAGAAAATCTTCGCCCGCATCGCCCGCGGTCCCTGGTCGTTCGAACATGTTTACGGCAATTCTCGCAAGGACGATCCTAGCGGGGCGTACTTCTCGGACCCGCTGGTGCCGGGCCAGTTTCAGGGCGATAGCTATGCGCTGACCCAGTTGCAATACCAGGACAGCTTTGCCGGCGACACACTGCACCTGTCGGGGCGGCTGTTCGAGGGCCAGTATCGCTATAGCAGTCATCTGAGCTATGGCACGCAGTTCTCGTTCCCGGCACGGGGTGACTGGCATGGCGCCGAACTGCGTCTGCTGTCCACTGCGGTGGACGGCCACAAGCTGATGCTGGGGCTCGAAGCGCAGGACAACACGCGCATCGAGCAGAAGGTGCTGGACCTGGCCAATCCCGCCAACGATATCGTGATACCGGGCTCGGGTTACCGGGTCGGCCTCTATGCCCAGGACGAATGGCGTATCGGCAAGACGCTGACCTCCACGCTGGGCCTGCGCGTGGACCGCAACGATACCACCGGCACCAAGTTGAGCCCGCGCGCCGCGCTGATCTGGCAGACCACGCCAGCCACCACCATCAAGGCCTTGTACGGTCGTGCCCATCGTGCCCCGAGCGCCAACGAGCGCAATTACGACGATGGTTTTGCGCAGGTCGCCAATCCGGCCCTGAACGGCGAAACGATCGATACCCTGGAACTGGTGCTGGATCACCTTGTGGGCCACGACCTGACGCTGCGCGGTTCGATTTATCAGTGGACCATGCAGGGTCTGGTGACGCTGGGCAATGACCCGGTCAGCGGCCTGCCGCAATACCAGAACGGCGAACAGGTGAAAGCCTACGGTGCGGAGCTTTCCGCCGACAAGACCTGGGACTTGGGCGCTCGGCTGCGCGCCAGCCTGTCCTATCAGAGTACGTACTACACCAGCGGCGCTGACCTGGCCAACTCGCCCCAGTTAATGGGCAAGCTCAATTTCTCCGGTCCCTTGGCTTCGACCGGCCTGCGCCTGGGCTATGAGCTCCAGTATTACGGCCAACGCCAGGCCATCGACGGCACCAGGCTGGCCGGCTACTGGCTCTCCAATCTGAATCTGGTCGCGGACAAATGGGCCAAGGCACTGGAAGTGTCGCTGGGTCTCTACAATCTGTTCGACCAGCGTTATGAACATCCAGGCGCCGACAGCAACTGGCAAAAGGCTTTTGTGCAGGACGGCAGGAGTGTGCGAGTCAAGCTGGATTACCGCTTCTGAGCGCCCGATGATGCCACTAGCACCGCCGCCGGTCCGGCGCTTTGGCCGGACTCCGACTCCTGCCGACTCCTTGTTCATGCCCACAAAGTCCGGCATGAAATCCCGCATGCTGGCCTGTCTGCTGGGCCTGCTGTGTTGCGTGCCGCCGGTGTGGGCCGACAATCTGGCTGAATATCGGATCAAGGCGGCCTTTCTCTACAACTTCGTCAGCTTCACGGAGTGGCCCGCCGGGCTGGGCAGCACACTGAATCTATGCGTCTACGGCCCCGACCCCTTCGGCGAGGATCTGGACAAGCTGCAAGGCAGGAGCGTGGCCGGGCGCAGTCTGGCCGTGCGGCGCACCAACAGTGCGGATGCGTTGGGCAATTGCCAGGTCGTCTTCATCACCCACCCGGTGATCGGTAACCTGCCACGCGTACTCGACAACCTGAGAGGCAAGCCGGTGCTGACAGTGGCCGACACCTCCGGAGCTGCCCGCCAAGGGGTCGCCCTTAACATGGGCACGGAACAGAATAAAGTCATATTCGAGGCCAATCTGGACGCCGTCCACGACAACGGATTGGTCCTCAGCTCCAAGCTGCTACGCCTGGCCAAAGAGGTCTATCAATGAAGCCCGAACCAAGCGCAGCCAAATACACGCCCCTGGGCGACCGCTTGCGTCGCATCACTCAGCTGACCCTGAGTATTGTCCTGACCCTGGTTGCCGTGATCGTCATCGTCAGCAGTTCTGCCGTCAACCTGCACGCCCTGATCGGCGGTAGCCAGGCCAAGGCCAAGGTGCTGGCGGAAAACGCCGGCGCCACCCTGATGTTCCAAGATGAACGCGCAGCCCAGGAACTGCTCAAGTCCCTGCAGAATTCACCGGATGTGCATGCCGCCGCCATCTATGACAAGGACTGGAAGCTGTTTAGCCGCTATCGGGTCGCCGGTCATAACGTGCCCGCATCGCTGGATGCGCCGCGACCAAGCTATCGTCCTATGGCGTCGACTACATCAAGCTGGTCCAGCCTATCGTTCACGACGGCGAAACACTGGGGGCGCTACTTTTGCTGGTCGATCTGGCGCCCCTGTATGAACAGATGGGGGGACAGGCCCTGATCACTCTTACCGCCGCTCTGCTGGCCCTGTTCATGACCCGAATCTGTTGCTGCGGCTGAGCGCATCGGTGTTACACCCCCTTTCCAGCTTGAGTGCCTTGATGGACGAGATATCTGAGCAAACCGACTACAGCGTCCGTGCGCAATCCAGCGACATCGCCGAACTGGACCGGCTGGCCAAGGGGTTCAACGGCATGCTGGAGCAGATTCAGGCGCGCGATGCGAGCCTGGCCGCGCATCGCGATCACCTCGAGGAAGAAGTCGCCAGCAGGACCGCGGACCTGTTGCAGGCCAAGGAGGCGGCTGAGGCGGCCAGCCGGGCCAAGAGCGAGTTCCTGGCCACCATGAGCCACGAAATTCGCACCCCCATGAACGGGGTACTGGGCATGACAGAACTGCTGTTGAGCGGCAAGCTCGATGCCGAGCAGCACCATTTTGCCGAATCCGTACAGCATTCCGGCCGGCATCTGTTGAACATCATCAATGACATCCTGGATTTCTCCAAGATCGAATCGGGACACATGGAACAGGAAGCCGTGGACTTCAGTTTGGTTGCACTGATCGAGGATACCCTGCTCATGTTTGCCCAGCCTGCCGCGAAAAAGGGGCTGGAACTGGCCGCCGAGCTGTCGCCGCCCCACCTCCCGCTGATGGTGCAAGGCGACCCGCTCCGCTTGCGCCAGGTGATTGTCAACCTGCTCAACAACGCCATCAAGTTCACCGAAAGCGGAGAGGTGATCCTGCGCGTGAGCCTGTCGGAAGAGACAGGCAGCAAGGTCCGCATCAGCTTGTCGGTGGAAGATACCGGCATCGGCATTCCCCCCGAGGCGCAGAAAAAGGTGTTCGAACGTTTTGCCCAGGCCGATGGTTCCACCACACGCAAATACGGCGGCACCGGCTTGGGCCTGGCGATCTGCAAGCACCTGGTGCAACTCATGGGAGGGCAGATCAGTCTGGAAAGCGTAGCGGGGCAAGGCTCCAGGTTTTGGATCGACCTGACCCTGCCCAAGTCCCTGACCATGCTGCCTCCCCCCTTCGCCATGGGCGATTTGGCGGGAACCCGGGTGCTGGTAGTGGACGACAACAGGACCAACCTTGAGATTTTGCAGCGCCAGCTGGAAAGCTGGCACATGACGGTAAGCTGCGCTGAAAGCGGCGAGCAGGCACTTATGTTGATGACACGGGAGCCGGAGGCCGGCCTGCACTTCGACCTGCTCATATTGGATATGCACATGCCGCAGATGGACGGCTTGCAACTGGCCCGCCGCATCAAGGCCCAGCCTGCCATAGCGGCGACCCGGCTGATCATGCTGACCTCTGCCTATACGGCGGGGAATGCCGAGGAGCGTGCGCAGGCCGGCATCCTGCGCTGCATCAACAAGCCTGTCCGCCAGTCGGAATTGTTTGAGGTCATTCGCAGTGTCAGCTGCGATGCGGTCGATGTTCCGGCGCTGGAAAACATCCCGGCAAGCGCTGCGCCGCCGGCGTTGATATCAGGTCAGTGGGGCAGCGTGCTTCTGGTCGAGGACAACCCGGTCAACCTGGAGGTGGCCAAGGCCATGCTGGCGAAACTGGGCGTACAGCTTGAGATCGCCAACAATGGCCAGGAAGCCGTGACCATGGTGGACAGCAAAGATTTCGACCTGGTTCTGATGGATTGCCAGATGCCAGTGCATGGATGGCTACCAGGCCACGGCGATCATCCGCCGGCATCAGGCGGATACCCCACGGCGCCTGCCCATCATTGCATTGACCGCAAATGCGATGGCGGGGGACCGCGACAAATGCCTGGCGGCCGGCATGGATGATTATCTGACCAAACCCTATACCCTGGCCCAGCTGAAGGGCAAGCTGGCGCAATGGATGACGCCGGTTACAGGCCAAGCTGCCAGGACAATGGAGACTGCCGCTGCCGTCCTTGAAGACCGGGAGCGCGATCAACCTGCAGTTTCTGGAGCAAATTCAGGAGTTGGATCCAGCCGGCGGCTCGGGCCTGATCAGGCAGATCATGCAGGTTTTCCTGGAGTCGACTGGAGACACGCTGCGCCAGATCGATCAGGCGGTCGCCATGGGGGATGCCGATGGTGTACGCCGTGGCGCCCATAGCCTCAAATCCAGTTCCGCCAATGTTGGCGCAGAAACATTATCCGAACTGTTCCGGCAGTTGGAAGTCTTGGGGCGGGAAGGCAAATTGGCGGCGGCAAATCCGCTGCTCGGCGAGATGCGGCAGGCCTACCAGCTGGCAACGCGCGAAATACACGAATTACTGGGGGAAACCTGATGTTGAGCAAGCCTTTTCGGATTCTGGTTGCGGACGACGAACCCACCTCACGTCTATTGATGCAGGCAGCGCTCGTGAAAGTCCGGCTTCGAGGTCAGCCTTGCGGTGAATGGCGAGGATGCGTTGCGTCAATTCCGCGCAAGCCCATGCGACATGGTCATGCTGGATGTGGAAATGCCCGACATGGATGGCTATCAGGTGTGCGCCGCGTTGCGTGCCGAAGTCGGCGATGAGCTGCCCATCGTCATGGTGACCGGCATGGACAACCTGGACTCGATCGAGCGCGCCTATGAGGCGGGCGCCACCGACTTCATCGCCAAGCCGATCAACTGGTCACTGATAGGGCATCGGGTGAAATACCTGTTCCGCTCTTATCTGGCCATGCTGGAACTGCGCACGGCCAATGCCCGCAATGCCGCCATCCTGAACGCGATCCCCGATCTGATGTTCGAGCTTGACCTGGAAGGTCGCTACCTCGATTACCATTCCCCGCGCAGCGAGTTGCTGGCCGGGCCGCCCAAGAGGTTCCTGGGCCGCACGGTGAGCGAGATACTGCCGCCGGATGCCGCCGGGGAGTGCATGTCGGCATTGCGCGAAGCCCATGAAAAGGGTTTCTCAACGGGCAAGCAATTCCAACTGCAACTGCCACAGGGCACGCATTGGTTCGAGCTGTCGGTTTCCCACAAGAGCACCGATGCCGGGCAGGCGCCGACTTTCATTGTGCTGTCGCGCGACATCAGCGAACGCAAGGAGGCAGAGCACAGGATCACGCGCCTGGCCTACTTCGACGGCCTGACCGGATTGCCCAACCGTCTATCCTTCCTGGAACGGCTGGAACGGGAAGTCCAGCGCGCAAAATTTCATGGCGTCAAACTGGCCGTCCTGTTTCTGGACCTGGATGGCTTCAAGAATATCAACGACACCCTGGGCCACACCACCGGCGATCTGGTCTTGCAGTGCGTGGCCGATCGCTTGCGCCTGGGAGTCCGGCCGATGGACATGGTGTCGCGCCTGGATGCCAATGAGATGGAGATCGGGCTGGCGCGTTTGGGCGGGGACGAGTTCACGGTGATGATTCCGAGCATGGCACATGGCGAGGATGCGCTGGTGTTGGCCCATCGCATCCGCGAACTGATACGCCGACCGTTCAATCTGGAAGGACGCGAAGTGGTGCTCACCGCCAGTATCGGCATCGCCGTCTACCCGGACGACGGCGACAGCGCGGACACCCTGCTCAAGACTGCCGACACCGCGATGTACCATGCCAAGGATGAAGGTCGCGACAACTGCAAGTTCTATAGTGCATCCCTGACCCGGCAGGCGATGCAGCGGCTGAATCTGGAAAGCAATCTGCGTCTGGCCCTGGAGCGGGACGAGTTTTTTCTGGTCTATCAGCCCCAACTGGATCTGGAGAGCGGCCGTATTCGTTCGGTCGAAGCCCTGATCCGCTGGAATCATCCGGAACAGGGCTTGATCCCGCCCATGGAATTCATTCCGCTGGCGGAGGAAAACGGCTTGATCGTACCCATAGGCGAGTGGGTATTGCGCACCGCCTGTGCCCAGGCGGCCCACTGGCAGGCCTGCGGCCATCCGCTGCGGGTAGCGGTAAACCTGTCCCCCGTGCAATTCAAGAATCCCAATCTGCTCAACAGCGTCACCGACATCCTGGCCGGAGGATTGGCGCCGGAGTGGCTGGAACTGGAGGTGACCGAAGGCGCGTTGATGGAGGACAGCGACACCACGCTGGCAACGCTGCACGCGTTGCGCAAGGCGGGCGTGCAGATTTCACTGGATGATTTCGGCACCGGTTATTCGTCCATGAGCTATCTGACACGCCTGCCCCTGAACATGATCAAGGTGGACCAGAGTTTCGTGCGCGGCCTGCCCGATGACGGTGACAGCCTGGCCATCGTCCGCGCCATCGTTTCGCTGGCCAAAAACCTCGGCTTTAGCGTTACCGCCGAGGGGGTAGAGACACTGGAACAGGCGCGGATACTAGATAGCCTGTCCTGTGAAACCTTGCAGGGCTACTACTTCAGCAAACCCGTCGCCGCCAGCAGCATCCCTGCATTGCTCGACAAGCAATGGCTTTTGGACCGACTGGTTTGATGAACCGCCCGCCTATCCAGCTGCCATCGTTTCGCGCCAGATAAAAATAGATTCGCGCCATAATTGCGCCAAACGATGCGATCTCCATTGCAGCTCATGCGGTGCGCCGATTGTCCATTTTCGGCCCAGAGGAAACGGGGCGTACCCGGAAACGATTGCCCAGTGGGTGCGTTAGCGAACGGAATCTGCGAGTCAATTCGAGCACCATTCTATTTGCGATAGTCAATCGCATCCGATCAATTTGCCAAACCACATGAGGATAGCGCAATGGACACCACCACACCTAAGGACGCTGCACAAGGCGATTTCCAGGAATGGAAAACGCAGGAATACCGCGGCAAGCAAATCCATGTCTGCACAGCACCGCGTATCAATCAGATTGAAGAACTTCCCGGTCATGGACAACAATGGGATTTCAAAGTCAGAATCACTGAGAACGGCGCCGGACCAAGCGCGCATGAATGCGCTAGCGCCGAGTCAGACCCGGCAAGCTTCTATTCCACGCAGGCCATCACAGAGGACCTCGGATTCACCAAAGGCCGGGAGTTAATTGACGCGATGTGAACTGACAGGCTGCTTCGGACTGCGTCAAATGGTCAAAGCTGGTGATCGCGCTGACCGTTCCATTGCGCCCAGGCAGCGCGACTCGACTAGCGCGTGTTGACAAAAGGTGATGCACAGTTATTTCGAGAAAGCCGCCAGCATGAGGAAAATCAAAACATGGCCAAGCATAGGGACGAAAATGCAGTGTCGAAGTTGCACGGCAGCGAAGTCCCGGTTCAGATGACGAATAGCTGGCGACTTGCCGCGCTCCGATTCTGTCCAGTGACAGCGCCGCAAGCAGCCAATTGACTGTTCAAATCCAGAAGGAAAGCATGATGCCAGTCATTCAAAGGATTACCCCATGTTTGTGGTTCGATGCGCAAGCCGAAAAGGCTGTTGAGTTTTATACCTCTGTCTTCAAGAATTCAAGAATCGTGAAGATTTCCCGGTACGGGGAAGCCGGACACGCAATCCACGGAAAGCCGGCGGGATCGGTAATGGTCGTGGCTTTTGAACTGGATGGACAAACATTTACCGCACTCAATGGCGGCCCGACGTTCAAATTCAACGAGGCCATTTCGTTCCAGGTCAACTGCGAGACGCAGGAAGAAGTCGACTATTACTGGGACAAACTGTCCGAGGGTGGCGATGAAAAGGCCAAGCAATGCGGCTGGCTCAAGGACAAATACGGCGCTTCATGGCAAATTGTGCCGACCGTTTTGCCCGCAATGATCAGTGACCCCGATCTTGAAAAATCCCAAAGAGTCTTCACGGCAATGCTGAAAATGCAGAAGATCGATATTGAGGAATTGAAGCGGGCGTATGCCGGATAGCCGCTGCCAAGCCGCCCGGGCCGGCATAAACTCGCAGGAGATCAGACATGTCAAAGCTGCGCTTCAAAATCTCGATGTCACTCGACGGCTTTGTTGCCGGGCCTAGCCAGAGCGTGGAGAACCCGCTCGGAATCGGCGGCGGGCGCCTGCACGAGTGGGCCTTCCAGCTCGCGGCGTTCCGTGCGCTCCTTGGCCTGGAAGGTGGGGAGGTCAACGAAAGCACCCCGGTGGTCGAGGAATCGCTCGCCAACATCGGCGCCACGGTAATGGGGCGCAACATGTTTGGCGGGCACCCTGGCCCGTGGGATGCCAAGAATCCATGGAACGGCTGGTGGGGAGTCAATCCGCCGTTCCACCACCCGGTGTTCGTGCTCACGCACCACGCGCGTGAACCACTCGAACTTGAAGGCGGGACGAGCTTCAGATTCGTCACCGGCGGCATAGAGGCGGCGCTCGGACAGGCCCGGCAAGCCGCCGCTGGCAAGGATGTGTCGCTCGCCGGCGGTGCCAAAGCCGCCCAGCAGTATCTCGCCGCCGGACTCGTGGATCAGATGGAAATCAATCTGGTGCCGACGCTCCTCGGCTGCGGGGAGCGCTTGTTCGACGGTGTCGGCGACAAGCTGCACGGCCTCGAACTCGTGCGGACGGTCGCCGCGCCAAAGGTGACGCACCTCAAGTTCGCAAGGCGCTGAGAAGCGTTGCTGATGTCAGCCGGTTTGATGCCGTCCAAACCGAGATTGATGAGATCAAGGTTGGCGCTAGCCATGCCCATTGAAGTGCAAGTTCACTGCTCAGTTAAACCGCTGTCGATTGCTGCTGTCAGTGTCAGCGAGACAGGTATTGGTGCGCGTTGGCTTGGCTCCTTGACCGGCGGATCAAGTTGCAAGCACGGTGGCGCACCACCTTTGCCAAGTTCTCCGCGCCGCTTCAATGATTGATCGAACGCAATGCAAACTCACTTGGTTCGGTTCAAATGTGGAAGGAATATACCTGCCCCCTTGAGGTCCTGACGAAACTGATAAAAACGTGGCGCCAGTCTCGTCAGCAGGTGGTTGCCCAATCTTTGAAATTGCCGCGCCTGCCGGTGAGCCAGCCGGTCTTGCATGACCCGATCTACCGCGTAGGCAACTTGGAAAGTTGATTCGCGACCACTTTCTTTAGCACGGAGTAAGCCATGGACACTGGAAAAATTAGCTCCTGGATGGATCAAGCCCAACCCATTTTGGTGGCCTTTGGCCTCAAAGCATTGGGGGCGATTGTCGTTTTTGTGGTTGGCCGCTGGCTGATCCGCTTGGTGACGAAGCTGGTTGGCGCCGGCATGGCTCGGCAACAGCTGGACCCCACCGTTCAGCGCTACCTGCTCAGCTTCATCACGATCGCGCTGAATATCATCTTGGTGGTGGCCATTTTGGGCTACTTTGGCGTTGAAACGACCTCGTTTGCTGCCTTGGTTGCCGGTGCCGGCGTGGCCATTGGCGCTGCGTGGAGCGGGTTGTTGGGCAACTTTGCCTCGGGTATCTTCCTGTTGGTGCTGCGCCCCTACCAAGTGGGTGACTATGTGATGATTGGCGGGGTTGAGGGTTCGGTACTGGAACTGGGCTTGTTCGGCACCACGCTGACCACACCGGATAACGTCAAAACCATCGTCGGCAATGGCAAGATCATGGGCAATGACATCAAGAACTACTCGGCCCATCCTTATCGACGGGTTGAGCTGGTGGCGCAATTGGCTGGCAGTGCCGACGTGCACAAGGCTATCGCGCTGTTGAAGGAGGCGGTGTCCAAGGTAGCCAATACCACCAAAACCCCAGCGGTTGACGTTGAGATTTTGGAGTTTAATGAGTTTGGCCCCAAATTGGCGGTACGCCCCTATTGCCATACCCAGCACTATTGGCAGGTGTATTTCGATACCAATAAAACCATTGCCGACACGCTGGGCGCGGCCGGGTTTCCGGTCGCAACCCGCCCGGTCAAGGTTTACCCGGTTTAAATACTGGCACGGGCTGAAGCTGAGTACGTGCCAACATGATCGATATCGTGCGCGGATAGGGAATTCAAGCGCCTCAAGCCAGGTAGCGCTGCATTCGGCAATCGCACCACGCAGGCATGGACCTCTTTCACAACCGGGTTTGGCTGGTTCTCAGCCTCGGAGCATAGCCATTGCAGCGCTACCGGCGTGCTCGTCCGGTCAGATGCGCAGGCCGCCCCAAGACGAGGCAGGCTCCATCACAGTCAGCCCACAGTGGTGGCCCACCGGCCGGGGCGATTCCGGGGGGCAAAGGAATGGCTGAAGCGACGCTGAACACGGATGCGCCGCACCCCTTTAACTGCCCCTTTTAGCTGCCAGTGCCCATCTTGCTGACAATTGCCAACGGCCGGTCACGCTGCTTTGCGCTTGATCAAGGAGCAAATCATCGCTGACCGCTCGGGATCATATTGAGCCGTTCGATTCTTCCGTTTTCTGCGACGCCCCGCGTTTGCGCGACCGCTGCCAGTATCGCTGGCATCAGCTTGCCTGGCAGTGATGAAGATCACACTGCGCTACTCAAGCCGGAAGCCTACCTTGATCGTGACCTGGTAGTGTGCAATCTTCCCGTCTGCGATATGTCCTCGCGATTCGACCACTTCATACCAATCCATGTGCTTGACCGTGAGCGCGGCCTTGGCAATCGCATCGCGTATCGCGTGATCGCTACCCTCAGTCGATGATCCGACCAGTTCGATAATCTTGTAAGTGTGTGCGGACATGATGTTTCCCCAATCTAGAAAGCCTGACATCGAAAGGTTGTTCTTTATAAGCTCGTGGCAATATTGCGCTCAAACGCGCCAACAGTCATTACGCAGCGCACCAATCCGTGCGTAAATCCGATGGCGACATCATTCACGCGCGCCGCCTGGAATTCAACGCCTTGGTCCCTTCATCACCTCGGATTCCATGGCTGCATTCCGCTCTTCACTGGCCTCAATGGGTTCCATGGCCTCGTCGATGGAAGCCGCCGCGCGTTCTGCCTCCGCTATCGTTTCGTCAGCGGTGTCGCCGAGTCCTTCGTCATCGTCGCTTGGCGGCTCCAGCATGTCTTTCAGCATGGCAGTCAACTCTGGCGTATCCCACGGTTCGCCATGCTGCTTTTTCTTTTTAATGTAGTGTCTGATTTCCGCATCTTGTTCCGCGGTTAAGGGAAGCCCGCGGAAAGTGCTTCCAGGGTCAATGTCGGGCATGGAGTTCCTCCAGGGTTTGTCTCACTATGAGTGTAGCGCTATTACTGTCATGAGGGTTCATCTCCCGATCAAGGCCATCGGCCTTTGAACGATTTGTCCATGCTCATCAGTTCGTCCGGCACGCCAGCCGCATGTGTCAAGACAATACGGAGGATGGCGTTGAATGTTGACGCTGACGCGATTTAGACCAGGCTCCCGATTTTGACTGATCCATAAACGTCCTCTTCTTGGCGGCGCGAATGTCTGCAATGGGTCGAGAAACGGACGGGGACATTACTTGCGCCACCGTCCGGCTCCGGCCACGCGCCGCTTCACCGGCAGCCATCGCGCAAGAGATGAACAGGCACGGCCTCATAAGGCAGGCCCTTCAGATTCAGAGCGATGCGAACCCGATACGCCGCAGAACTGCGGAAATAAGTAAAAAGCTTCATCCGACGTAGTGCTCCACTCGTTGCTCAATGGCGCCAAAGATGCTTTTGCCGTCTCGGTCGAGCATCTCAATGCGTACCGTGTCACCAAACTTCAGGAAGCTGGTTTGCGGCTTGCCGGTCTCAATCGTCTCGTACATGCGCACTTCGGCCAGACAGCAGTAACCCACGCCGCCATTGGCAATTGACGAGCCGTTGAGGTCGCCCTGCTTGTTTGAAACCGTGCCGGAACCGATGATCGAGCCAGCCTCCATTTCCCGGGTCTTGGTGACGTGCGCCACCAGTTGCGGGAAGCTGAAAGTCATGTCTGTTCCGGCATCCGGCTTGCCAAACATCTGGCCATTGATATGTACGGTCAAGGGCCGATGCACCCGGCCTTCGCTCCAGTCAGTGCCCAGTTCGTCGGGCGTGATCGCCACTGGGCTAAAGGCTGTGGCCGGTTTGGATTGGAAGAAACCAAAGCCCTTGGCCAATTCCCCGGGAATCAGGTTGCGCAGCGACACATCGTTGACCAGCATCAACAGGCGAATAGCCGGTGCGCACTGCTCAGCTGTGGCGCCCATTTTCACATCGCCGGTGATCACGGCCACTTCGGCTTCCAGGTCGATACCCCAGTCTTCCGACAAGGTGTAGATCGGATCGCGCGGACCGACGAAAGAGTCAGAGCCGCCCTGGTACATCAGTGGATCGTTCCAGAATTCCGGTGGTAGTTCGGCACCGCGGGCGCGGCGTACCAGTTCCACATGGTTCACATAGGCCGAGCCGTCGGCCCATTGGTAGGCCCGCGGCAGTGGCGAATGGCAGAGCAAGGGGTCAAACGGCACCGCATCGGTGAAGGCGCCGCTGTTGAGCGCCTCATAGACCTGGCGCAGTTGTGGCTCGCAGACGGCCCAGTCGTCCAGCGCAGCCTGCAGTGCGCGCGCGATGGCAGGCACTGGGCGGCAGTGTGTCAGGCTGCGGTTGACGACGACCAGCGTGCCGTCGCGGCCACCTTGTTTGAGTGTGGCTAGTTTCATTTTCTTTATTCTCCAGCGTAGCTGCCGTCATGCATCCAGCGCGCGTGTTGTGGTGCTTTTTTGGTAAGGGCCCATTCGTTGAGCATGTCCCACTTTGCATCGTCGAGCATCTTGGCCATCTTCGGTGTGCCGGTATTAGCGCACAGTTCCAGACGATGGCCGCTCGGGTCGAAGAAATAGATCGACTTGAAGATGGTGTGATCCGTTGGGCCAAGCACTTCAATGCCGTCCGCTTCCAGTTTGGCTTTGGCCTCCATCATGGCCTCGATCGATTCGACCTGCAGCGCCAAGTGCTGGGTCCACACCGGGGTGTTAGGGTCACGCCCCATCGGCGGCTGGGTCGGCAACTCGAAAAAGGCGAGCACGTTGCCGTTGCCGGCGTCGAGAAAAACGTGCATGTAGGGGTCGGGTTCTTTGGTCGATGGCACTTCGTTCTCGGCAATCGCCAGAATGAAGTTCATGTTCAGGTACTTCCCGTACCACTCGACCGTTTCCTTCGCGTCCTTGCAACGGTAAGCGACGTGGTGGATTTTCTGGATTTTCATTTTTGGTTCTCAAAAAATAATCGTCAAACTTGCTCAAGCATCACAGATCACGCAGTGCGGCCTGAATATGGGCGTCGAAGACCTTGGGGTTGGCCAACGCGTTGGCGTTAAGCAGTGCCAGCTTCACCAGGAACAGTTCGGCCTTGTCTTGGCCTGCCTGGTCGATGGCGGTGGCCAGGGCGTCATACACGGTTTCCAGGCCAGGGATGGTCAGGGCGTTTTTGGTTGCGGTCATGGAGCTCTCCTATTGCTGGGGCAGGGCGATGTTCAGGGCGGCTTGCAGGCGGGTCGCGTCCAGCGTCAGCCAGCGCGCACAGACGTGCTGATCGGGCCGCAGCAGGTAAGCGGCACCGCTGGCTTGCACGCCGTAGCGCTGGCGGAAGTGGCCGTTGACGTCTGCCAGGGTCAGGTCGGCACCGGCCACGGGCTGGGTTGCACCGACGGCAATCACCTTCAGCGGCACGCCCCGGGCATGGGTGGCCGCCACCACTTGCTGCAGGGGTTCAGGAATCGCGGCAGCTTCCGTGAAGTACAGCAAGTCAAAGCCACCGCCCAAGTGATCGAGCAGGAAGTCGTTGGGTGCCAGACGGATGTTTTGCGGCGGCGCGCCGTGGGCGGGGCCGGACCTGAACAGCGCGTTGTCGTCGCCCTGGCTATTGAGCACCGAGTCGGTGTACTCGTGCGGACGCGAGGTGCGCCAGTGGTACAGCGGTCGCACGAATTCTTCAGTCAGCGATAGCGACAACACTGCATCGCGCAGCAGGCGAAAGCCCGGGCTAGGCGGCGCCATGAACCGTGTGCTCTTGCCCGCTTCGTCGATGATTTCACGCGCTGCGCCGACGCGTTCGGCACTGTGGTTGGCCAGCAGCTTTTCGCTCGCCAGGCCCTTGACCACGAAGGCCAGGTGCCAGGCCAGCGATTGCGCATCCTGAAAGCCCGTGTTGGCGCCGCGCACGCCGAAGATCGGCAGCAGGTGGGCAGCGTCGCCAGTGAACAGCACGCGGCCTTGCACGTAGTCCGGCAGCGTCAGGGTGCGGGCGGAATAGACCGAGTTCCAGTCCATCTCCCAAGGCACTCCGGCGTGGCCGATCATGGCCAGCTGGGCGTCGATGCGTTGCTTGAGCGACGCGGGCTTGAGCGCTTCTTCGGGCGTTTCGCCGGGGGGCAGCTGGTAGTCCACGCGCCAGATGCCATGCGGCTCGCGGTGCATCAGAATAGTGTTGCCGGGGTTCCACTCAGGGTCAAAGTAGGCCAGACGCTCGGTCGGCAGCGGCAGATCGATGCGAATATCGGCAATCACGAAGAAGCCCTCGTAGGAGGAGCCTTCCATCTGCAGATTCATGGCCGTGCGGATTTCGGAGCGGCCACCGTCGGCAGCGACCAGCCAGTCGGTCTCCAGCGTGTACTGACCTTCGGGTGTATCGATGGTAACGCGGGCCAAGCCGGGCTCCTGATCCACCTTGACCACCTTGTTGCCCCAGCGGAAGTCGATCAACGGGCTGGCCTGGCAGGCATTAAGGAGGTATTCCTCCATGTACTGCTGCTGGATGTTGATCATCGGAAAGAAGCGGTCGTCCGGGTCATGCGGGGCTTCCATGCGGAACACGCGCTGACCACGGTAGTAGGAGTTGCCGAAACGCCAGGGCAGGCCGTTTTCGGTCATGCGCTCGGCCACGCCCACCTGTTGCAGGATTTCCATCGAGCGGCGGGTGAAGACGATGGCGCGGCTGCCTTGGGAGACTTGCAGTTCCGAGGTCGCGACCACGCTGGGGACGCCCAGGCGGGCCAATTCAAGTGCGGCCACCATGCCCGCAGGGCCGGAGCCGGCGATGACCACTTTCTTGCGATCCTGCGCCGGATGGGCCGAGGGCAGCCAAGGCTTGGACACCTGATAGTTGTAATAGATGGAAGGACGGGCTTCAGTGGTTGGATGATGCATATGAATTTCCTGAGGTTCAGCCGATGGCCGAAGAAAAATGTATGTGTTTTTTAGCAATGAACTCGTTCAAGCGCTTGCGCTCGATGCTCAGTCAGCTGACGATGCGGACTTCGGGCTGCGCGCAATGGGTAAAACCAAAACGATCACACAACCCACGACCAACATCACTGACGCATAAATCAGGCTTGTGGAGAAGCTGTGAGTCACGTCTTTGAGCCAGCCGACTACCAACGGATTGAGAGCCGAGCTGATGTTACCCATGGCGTTAATCACTGCGATACCCATGGCTCGCGCAGTAAAGCTCAAGGCGCTGTCAGGCATGGTCCAGAAGACGGACATTGCAGTGTAAGCACCCGTCGAGGCCAGACAAATGCCTAGCAATTGCATCGCCGGCTGCGACGAGACGGCCGTCAAGAGCCAACCTGCAGCGGCGAACAGCATGGGCCACACGGTGTGCCATTTACGCTCTTGAGCCCGGTCGGAGCGTCGACCCCACCAGATCATTCCGGCGATGGTGCAAATTTGCGGGATTGTCGCAAGCAAACCGATCGTCGTGTTGCTGGCACCAATGCTGAAACTCTTAACAATCAAGGGAGTCCAGACGGCAACCATCGCCAAGCTGTTAACCAGGCAAAAGTAGGCAACTGCAAACTTCAACACTGTCGCTGAGGTCAGCTCGGACAGCAGGCTTTTTTTGCCACTGCCGGCCTCGGAAACTTTTGAGGTTTTCTGTTCAGCCGCGAGAACGCGAGTGAGAGCATCTTTTTCAGCAAGCGTCAGCCAATCCGACTTTGACGGAGAGTCGGTCAACCGGAAGTACACAACCACACCCAATATCGAGGCTGGCAAGCCCTCCAGCATGAACAGCCACTGCCAGCCTTTCAAACCGAATGTTCCGTCCAACCCAAGGATCACGCCCGAGATCGCCGAACCAAAAGCGGCGGTGACCGGCATAGCAATCATGAACAGGGCGTTAGCCCGAGCCCGGTAAGCCGCTGGAAACCAGTAAGTCATGTAAAGCAACATGCCCGGAAGGAATCCAGCCTCGGTAATCCCGACCAGAATGCGAAGTGCATACAGGGTTTGAGGATTGCTTGCAAACATTGTCGCGGTGGATGCCATGCCCCAAGCGATCATGATGGAACCGATCCACTTACGCGCACCAATGCGCGCAAGAACGATGTTGCTCGGAATGCCACAGCTGATGTAGGCGATGTAGAACAGGGTGGTCGCCAAACCAAACTGGGTGGTTGTCAGCCCCAAATCCTTCATCATTGTCAGCCCGGCATAGCCGATGTTGATGCGATCCAAAAAAGATACGACGAACAATAAGAACAGGAACCACATCAGGTGCTTGGACACCTTGCCAATGACGCGCTGTTCGACCTCGACTGCGCGGGTGCTTGCAATATAGCTAGGGGGGTGAAGTGGTGCTGATGGGACTGGTTGCATGGTGGCTGTCTCCTGAACTTTCAATTGAACTGCAAGTGCGCATCGCGGGCCGGTCAGTCATCGCCGTTTTTATTTTTGTCGACGCAATGCGAGTTAGTTCGTTGAGTATAGGAGGCGGCCACGGCGCCGCTGTCCCCATTTTGGGTACAGCGGGATGGCTTTTTTTTTAGGCTTTTTCGGCCGAGAGGCAGAGCGCGAACAGCTGGCGCTGGCTTGAAATACCGAGGCGCTGGTAGGCGCGCTTCTGGTAGGTGACGACGCTGGCCGGCATGATGCCCAGTATCTCAGCGATCTCGACGGCGGTATGACCTTCCAGCACACCACGGACCACATCCAGTTCGCGCTTGGACAGGGAGGGACAGAGGCTGCGCACTCGCGCCAGCATCAGCTGGTGTATGCCCAGCTGGCCCTGGCCGTGCAAGGCGTAGTGATGCCTGGCTGCATGTCCTATCAACGGTGCCAGTGCCTCGACCAGCTCAATTTCGCGCGGTTGAAAATTTGCATGGGCGCGGTCACGGTAGAGATTGACCGACAGCCATATGTCTGCGGCCGGCTGCAGGAGTAGCGATAGCCGGTCACAGACATTGGGGTCGCTGTAGCAGGCTGCACGATAGCCCTCATGCACGATGTCGTCGCTCGTCTGCTGGTGCATCACGATTGCCGCACCGGGCTTGGCGGCGAGTACGTTTGAGACGATCCCCTGGTTGCCGTCGAGAACATAAAACAGTTTCGAATAGACGTCGGCGACATCGCGTAAAAAGCGCCCGCCCCGGCGGTCCGCAACTGAAACCGTGCGTGGACGGTTGCCAAACTCATAGGCAAAGATGGTGCACTGTGAAATCTGCGCGGCCTCGCCCAAGGTCTTTAGTACCTCTGCGGCAAACGAAGTCGCATCGGCATAACCGATTGCCGCCACCAAGCCTGTGGCATGGGAAAGGTCAAGTTGCCCGCTAGATGTGGGATGGTCGAGGCGCCAGGAGCGCATGGTGTGAGGTCAGACGGAGTTGAGGATCGTTCTTCAGGCTAGCACCCTGCCCCGGGGGTGTCAATGCCGGCGCCGCTCTTCTGCAAGAGGCATTTCTTACCCATAATGGAAGCAGCCAGTTGCAGCATTTCGGCTGCCATTTCGCGCCAAGGCGCTTGAAGATGGGCTTGATTTCCGGATTGTACGAAGACCACGCCACAAGCCCAAAGTCATGCTCGGCGATCCAAACAGGAATGCCGCGCCGGGGATTTTTTGTCCTGGCTGGCAACGCCCTTGTTAGCAAGGGGGAGCGGGATGCAAGCAGCATCTCGTTCGTCTTTCCACCCCGCTTTTGCGAAAATCCGGCCTCCTGATCGGGCTCATTGATCCGCTTCACTGCCTGCCGCTGCGCCGCCGGCCTCAGCCGTCAGCCCGGCAGCATCGCGGGCGAACATTTCCTCCAGCTCCTGCCGCCCCTGCTTGGACAGCGAGATCATCTGGTGCTGGTCCTGGTAATGCGGATATACCGCATGCAGCGCCTTGAAATTATGCTCCCGGAATTGCTGCACCACCTTGCCTACCCGCGCGCTGCCATAACCCAGTTCCTGCAGCGCCTTGCCGCCCAGTTGCAGCGCGGCTTCGAAGGTTTCGCGTTCCAGCAGCGTCACGCCGCGATCCATCAGGTCGTAGTAATGACTGACGTTGCGCGCCCGCGCCAGGATTTTCAGGTGCGGGAAATGGCGCTTGACCGCGTCCACCAGCGCCAGGCTGTCTGCCACATCGTCGATCGCGACCACGATCATCCGGGCGGTTTCGGCGCCGGCAGCACGCAGCAGGTCGCTGCGGGTGGCGTCGCCGTAGAACACCTTGAAGCCGAACTTGCGCAGCAGGTCGACCTGGTCCGGATCGTGGTCCAGCACGGTGGCGCGGATGCGGTTGGCCAACAGCAGGCGGCCGACGATCTGGCCGAAGCGGCCGAAGCCGGCGATGATGACCGGGCTGTCTTGCGCTTCGATCCGGTCGTCAGGCCGCTGCGCCAGTTTGCGCAAGCGCGGTGCGATCAGCCGGTCGTACAGCAGCAGCAACAGCGGCGTGGCCACCATCGACAGCGCCACCACGACCACCAGCAGCGAGGCGACTGGCGCGGTGAATACACGGGCGGCGGCGGCGGCGCCAAACACCACGAACGCGAATTCGCCGCCTTGCGCCAATAAAAAGGCGAACAAGACTTGCTGCCCGCGCGCAATCCCGAAGCGCCGGCCGAGCAAGTACAGCACCGCGCCCTTGAGCGCCAGAAAGCCCAGTACCAGGCTGCCGACCAGCAAGGGCCGCGCCAGCAGCACGCCGACATCGACCGTCATCCCGACCGCAATGAAGAACAGGCCGAGCAGCAAGCCCTTGAACGGCTCGAGGTCGGTTTCGAGCGCGTGCCGGTATTCGGAATCGGCCAGCAGCACGCCGGCCAGGAAGGTGCCGAGCGCCATCGACATGCCGACCCATTGCATCAGCGCGCCGATCGCAATCACCAGCAGCAGCGCGAACGCGGTGAATATCTCGCGCATGCCGGTGCTGGCAATGAAGCGCAGCAGCGGACGCAGCAGGTAACGCCCGCACAGGACCAGCAGCGCAATCACCGCCGCCGCTTTCAGCACAAGCAGCCAGCCCGGACCACGGCCGGCAAGCGGCGCCGCCCCGATCAATGGAATCAAGGCGATCATCGGAATCGCCGCGATGTCTTGAAACAGCAGGATCGAAAACCCGGCCGAACCGGCCGGGGTCGCCTTCAGGTTGCGCTCCTCCAGCGTCGCCAGCGCAATCGCGGTCGACGACAGCGACAAGCCGAGCGCCGCGATCAGTGCCGTTTTCCAGTCAGCGCCGAGCGCCAGCGCGGCGCCGAACAAGGCTGCAGTACAGGCGCCGACCTGCAACCCGCCCCAGCCGAATATCGGCTGGCGCAGCGACCACAGCCGCTTCGGCTCCAGTTCGAGCCCGATCAGGAACAGCAGCATGACCACGCCGAATTCGGAAAAATGCAGCATGTCTTCGACGCCCTCGATCAGGCGCAAGCCCCATGGCCCGATCGCCATCCCGGCCAGCAGGTAGCCGAGCACCGCGCCCAGCCCCAGCCGTTTCGCCAGCGGCACTGCCAGCACGGCGGCGGCCAGATAGATCAGCGCATTCGACAGCAGGTCGTGTTCCATCGCGGGTTCCGATCAGTTGAGAGCACGCAAATACTGTACCACTTGCCTACCCGCCGGCAAGTGAGCTGGCAAGCAATGTTGAGGCGACGGAACGATTTTTCCGATGGAACATGCCGCCCGCCATTTATCGCTTGAATCCGGCGCGGCTTTGCGCGCCGCGCTTGCCAGGCGGCACGATTTAAGGCAGATCGAAGAACAGGGCCATGAAATCCGGCACGCTCTGCTTGCAGCTTGCTAGCCCAGCGGCGACCGCAACGGGGATGCCGCCCGTTCAACCTAGAAACGGCAGTTGGACAGGTGCGAGTGTGCGTTTTTCCGGCTTTCTGGCTAGGCGCGACGACGACGCAGACTGCATTCTGCTAGGAGGAGCAACAAAGCCAGGGAGCCGGAAAAACGTGCAATCGCACCTGTAGCGTTCTCACCCAAATGGTGAACTGTTTAATCATAGAAAATTTCAATGAATTCATGGGCTTATCGAAGCTACCAAGCGGTCAACTGCCGTTTCTAGGTTCAAGCGCCGGACGATCCCATGCGCCCAGGTTTGCGGCCGCCTCATAGCTGTCCTGCAGGAACGCCAGCAGCGTCGCATCAGGCGCATCCGATTGCCGCACTGCGTCGTAAGGAAGAATGAATTCACGGAATGCGGCGTCGTAGCTTGCGCTGTCCGGCCGCACCCGTGCTGCGCTGAACCCCGGCGGCTCCGGATACGCGTAGGCGTAGAACAGCGGGTAAGGCATCGCATCGCTCCCGGGCCAGAAGCCGCAACTGCTGACTTCGTGCGAATACGCCTCGCGCGTCACCCAATCCGGGCAGTTCGGCACGCCCCCCGGATGGTCAGGGGCGCGGCGTCCGGAAAAGCGCGTCACGGCGAGGTCGAAGCTGCCCCAGAAAAAATGCACCGGGCTGCACTTGCCGACGAAACCGCTGCGGAACTGCTTGAATACGCGGTCGGCCTGCAGCAAGGCGCGCCAGAAGCGGTTCGCATACTGCGCGTCATAGGACGCATGCAGCGTGTCCTGCTCGAACGGGATCGCATCGACGATTTCGTTCGGCACAGGATGGATCCTGATGTCCAGGCCAAGGGCGGACAGTTGCGAAAAAAGCTCCCGATAGAAGTCGGCGACCGAACGCGGCTCAAGCCGCATCGTCCTGCTCATCGCATCGGCGGTGCGGATCAGAAGACGGTGTTCGATGAAGTCGAAATCGATCTGGAACAGGCGTTCCCCATACGGGATAGGCGACGTCGTGAGGCCGCTCGCCGTAAGGTAGAGCGCGACATGCCAGGAGTGATTGGTCCACGGGGTTTGAACGCGCCGTATCTTGCCGACAATCTGGGTCCACATGTGCAGCGTTGCGCAGGTGTCCTTCCATTGCTCGAATGGCAACTGCGGCCAATGCCCGGCACGGTGCAAAGCATCAGATGCGCTTGAAAGAATCATGGCGTTCCCCACAAGCATTAGGAGCCGGACGACAAGGCCAGATGCGGTTTGCAATACGCAGTCCGATCCGCGCCTTGTCGCTTCCGTGCAAAGAATGAAATTAGACCATGGGCGCCAATTTTAGTTTCCTTGTTGAGAGGGCAACATGAAACCGAACCGACCTGCTTTGCCGCCTCCCGTGCGGCCCTTTTTGTCGCGCTGGAGATCGGCGCCCTTTCCCGTGACGCTTGCCGGCGCACAGGGGCTGAGCGGTGGCGCAGGCTTGCTTGCGCTCAATCACCGGATGCGGGCAAGCCCAGCCGCTGGCAAGCACCACCCGCGCCAAAAATATACCCCCCACTGTATTTTCAACAGGCCGCTAAAATTATGCGGCAGAGCAGTGATTTTTAATCATACTCCCTATTTATTTTGGCATTCCGCGCTCCAGTGCGGCCGCGACACCGGCGCCGTAAGCCGGATCGGCCTTGCTGCAGTTGGCGATATGGCGCTGCTGGATCTCTTTTGACGCGCCACCGAGCGAGCGCGCGGTATTCTCGAACAGCAACTGCTGTTTTTCCGGCGTCATCAGGCGGAACAGATTGCCCGGCTGCGAATAGTAGTCCTCGTCGACCCGGTGATTCCAGTGGTCTGCAGCGCCTTCGAGGGCCAGCGGCGGCTCGGAGAAGTCCGGCTGTTCCTGCCATTCGCCTTTGCTGTTCGGCTCATAGCCGATGGTGCCGCCGTGGTTGCCGTCGGTGCGCATTGCGCCATCCCGGTGGTAGCTGTGGAACGGGCATTTCGGCGCGTTGACAGGGATCTGGTGGTGATTCACGCCCAGACGATAGCGCTGGGCGTCGCCGTAGGAAAACAAGCGCGACTGCAGCATCTTGTCGGGCGAAAAACTAATGCCAGGCACCACATTGGCAGGCGAGAACGCGGATTGCTCGACTTCGGCAAAATAATTTTCCGGGTTGCGGTTCAGTTCCAGCACCCCGACCTCGATCAGCGGGTAATCCTTGTGCGGCCAGACCTTGGTGAGATCGAACGGGTTGATGTGGTAAGAACCGGCATCTTTTTCCGGCATGATCTGGATGGCCAGATTCCAGCGTGGAAAATCCTTGTGCTCGATACTCTCGAACAGGTCACGCTGCGCGCTTTCGCGATCGCGGCCGACCAATTCTGCGGCTTCTGCATCGCTCAGGTTTTCAATCCCCTGCTGGCTCTTGAAATGGAACTTGACCCAATGCCGCTCATTATTGGCATTGATGAAGCTGAACGTATGGCTGCCAAAACCGTGCATGTGGCGATAGGAACGCGGGATGCCGCGGTCGCTCATCACGATGGTGACCTGATGCAGCGCTTCGGGCAGCAGGGTCCAGAAATCCCAGTTATTTTCGGCGCTGCGCAGATTGGTTTTCGGGTCGCGCTTGACTGCATGATTCAGGTCAGGGAACTTGAGCGGATCGCGCATGAAAAACACCGGCGTATTGTTGCCGACCACGTCCCAGTTGCCCTCTTCCGTATAGAACTTGACTGAAAACCCGCGGATATCGCGTTCGGCATCGGCCGCCCCGCGCTCGCCGGCGACGGTCGAGAAGCGCATGAACAGCTCGGTCTGCTTGCCCACTGCGGAAAAAATCCTGGCTTTGGTGTAGCGGCTGATGTCGTGCGTCACCGTAAATGTGCCGTAGGCAGCCGAACCCTTCGCATGCATCCGACGTTCCGGGATCACCTCGCGCGCGAAATGCGCCAATTTTTCAAGATGCCAGACGTCCTGCAACAATACCGGCCCGTGCGGCCCGGCGGTTTGGGTATTTTGATTGTCGACGACCGGCGCACCGGCCGCTGTAGTGAGTTTTTTCATTGCATGGTTCCTTTTCAGTCAAGTAGGTTCGCTGCATTGCAGCTAGCAAACAGCCCTTACCAGGCGCCGTCTTCACGCCTCGCGGCAGCGCGATGCCGGCATCTCATCGCGTCGCGATCGATCCGCAATCGGATACAAGCTATTATTAGCCCAAAATGACCATTTATGAAATTGATTGAAACTATTATTTTGATAGCAAAATGACGCAGATTTGCATGACGCCACTCCGTTGCAGCACGATCCGCCGGTTGCCCGTCCCGGCCCGCTCCCGGCCTGCAAAACTGCGCCAAGGAGGCTAACATCGATCCTGCATCAGTTTATTCACCCCTACCGTGCGAGGTGCACAATGCAGACCGCCAGGCAGGTACGCAACGTCCTGTTCGCAGCATGCGCCGGCATGTCGGCGCTGCCATCGGCAAGCGCGCAGCCGGAGATTTCGAGCTTTGCCTTCGTGCAGGATGATGGCGCGCTGAAAGTCGCCGGCTACCTGATCCGCCTGTACGGCATTTACATTCCGCCGACCGCGCAGGCTTGCCTCAGCTTCGTCCGGCCCATCCCGTGCGGGCCAAGGGCGTCATTGGCGCTGGACTTCAAGATCTCGGGCGATTTCGTGCACTGCATGCCCAGGGCGACCCATCCGGACGGCAGCATCAGCGCCAGCTGCACCTCCAGAGGCGAAGACCTGAGCGCATGGATGCTGCAAAGCGGATGGGCGGTGGCGTTGCCGGACGCCCCTTTCGAATACGTCACGCTGGAAAGAATCGCGCAATCCAAGGGGATCGGCATCTGGGGCATTCCGGTGGACCGCATCCGGCCCAAATGATGGCCAGCAACGGCTGGCCGGCCGCCCCGACGCCAAAAATATACTCCCCACTGTATTTTTAACAGACCAATGAAACCGTGCGGGAGAGTGGTGTTTTTTTAAATATACTCCCAATTAAATAGCATAAGCAGCGTAGATACCGTCATCTGATCAAGCCCCATGCAATGCTGGATCAAAAATTTTCCCTGATTTGAGCACACCCGACATGCAGCAATTTACGCATCATGACGCCGATGATGCGCTGCGGCGGTCTGCCCTCCTCCGTGTAATTTCAAGAGCCAGAAGCCACATCATGCGGCGCAACGCATCGTTTCGCGCCAGATACAAATAGATTCGTGCCACCAATATGGCGCGAATTTGTATTTCGCGCCATACTTGCGCCATCCCATTACGCCAATCGCGCCAAACAATGCCATGTCCTCTGCTGCCGACCTACTGAAAAGCATCCAGGCGTCCGACGACGGTCTGACGATGGGTGACTTGCTCACGCTCCATCCTGACATCGCACGCCGGACCGCCCAGCGCTGGATCAGCCAGTTGCTTGATGAGGGGCGCCTGACAGCCATCGGCGAGACGCGGGCCCGGCGCTATCTCGCGGTCAAGGTGGTTCCGGCTGCGCTGACTCCAGTCCGGGAAGACATTTTCCCCAGTTACATCCCGCTTTCCGCCGATAGCCGTGACATCCTCAGCTACATCGACCAGCCGCTGGAAGCGCGCAAGCCAGTGGGTTACCAGCAGGATTTTCTCGACGCCTACCAGCCAAACCAGACCTGCTACCTGCCGGAGCCGCTGCGTCGTCAGTTGCGCAAGATGGGAAAAACTGCGCAAGCCGACGCGCCGGCCGGCACCTACAGTCGTGCCATCCTGAATCGGCTGCTGATCGACCTGTCCTGGGCATCGAGTCAGCTGGAAGGCAACACCTACTCCAGGCTCGACACGCGAGAACTGATCGAACACGGCAAAGTGGCGCAAGGCAAGGCCGCCATCGAAACCCAGATGATCCTGAACCACAAGAGCGCCATCGAGTTGCTGGTTGAAAACACGGAGTCGCTTGGCTTGAATCGCTACACGATCCTGAATCTGCACAGCGCGTTGTCGGAAAACCTGTTGCCCAACCCGGCAGATGAAGGCCGGATTCGCCAGCATGCGGTCGAAATCGGCAAAAGCGTCTACCGGCCGCTGTCGACACCGCAGACTATCGAGCAGGCTTTGGACTTGCTGCTCGACAAGGCGAACCAGATCGCCGATCCGTTTGAACAGTCCTTCTTCATGATGGTGCACCTGCCTTACTTGCAGCCGTTCGCTGACATCAACAAGCGCACATCACGGCTGGCCGCCAACTTGCCGCTGTTCCGGGCCAACCTCTGCCCCTTGACCTTTCTGGACGTGCCCGAGCAGGCTTACAGCCGCGCTATCCTCGGCCTGTACGAAATGACCCGCGTCGAGTTGCTGCGTGATCTGTATGTCTGGGCCTACGAGCGCTCAACCCAGGAATACCTGGCCATCAAGCAAAACCTGGCCGAGCCCGACCCCGTGCGCCTGGTCTACCGTGACGTCATCAAGCAGACCATCCGCGACGTCGTGCTGCGTGGCGGGGAAAACCCACTCACCGTGATCCGGCAGAGTGTTGCGGAGCAGGTATCCGCCGCCGATCGCGACAACGTGCAGGCGCTCATCATCGAGGAGCTGCGCCGACTGCACGAGGGCGTGCTGGCACGATACGGCTTGCGCCCGTCGGAGTTCGTGGCCTGGAAAATACGGCAAGCAGAGGGATCATCGAGTTGATCGCGGTGTTATGAGCGGTCCAAGGTGCGCCGTTGAACTGATCATTGGCTTTGCGATGAATGGCCGATGTCGGCCGAGGCTGTGTCAAAACGCATGAAATATTGTTAAAAATATTCTGATTGCAGCGTCCTACGTGTAAACAAAATCAATCTTCAAACGTTATATGAATATCGCATTCAACGTTGAGGCATTTACATGCGGCGTTTTGTTCAAGGTGAAGATCGAACCCAAGGCACACTCCTCCCAGAACTGCTGGACGATTACGTCACTGAGAATAATGCGGTGCGCGTGATTGACGTCTTCGTCGATCAACTTGATCTTGGCAAGCTTGGTTTTGCGGGCGTTGAACCAGAAGCCACAGGCCGGCCTTCCTATCATCCGTCCACGCTTCTCAAGATCTATATTTATGGCTACCTCAATCGCATTCAATCAACGCGACGCCTTGAATTGGAAACACAACGTAATGTTGAGGTCATGTGGTTGACCTCTCGACTGATGCCGGACTTCAAGACGATTGCAAACTTTCGCAAAGACAATGGCAAAGCGATCCGCAGCGTGTGCCGCCAATTTGTTGACCTGTGCCGCCAGCTGGACCTATTCTCCCAGGCGATCGTCGCCATCGACGGCAGCAAGTTCAAAGCAGTCAACAATCGAGATAAGAACTTTACCTCCGCAAAGATGGAACGTCGCATGCAGCAGATCGAGGACAGCATCAATCGCTACCTCGCTGCGCTCGACACCGCAGATCGGGAAGAACCTGCGGCCGCCCTTGCCAAGACGGTGCAGTTGAACGAAAAAATTGCTGCACTGAAGGAGAAAATGCAGCAACTCAAAGAACTCGAAGTGCAGATGAACGCGGCACCGGACAAACAAATCTCGCTGACCGATCCCGATGCGCGATCCATGAAGACCAGAGGCACCGGCATCGTCGGTTACAACGTGCAGACTGCAGTCGACACCGAGCACCATCTCATCGTCGCACACGAAGTAACCAATGTGGGCAGCGACCGCAGCCAACTGTCAACGATGGCCAAGCAAGCACGCAGCGCGATGGGCACCAAGGAACTCACTGCGATGGCAGACCGCGGTTACTTCAAAGGTGAAGAAATTCTGGCCTGCCATGAAGCTGGTATCACGGCCCTTGTTCCCAAACCACTCACCTCCAACAATAAGGCGGACGGGCTATTCGACAAGAAGGATTTCATTTATCTTGCAGACAAAGATGAATATCGGTGTCCTGCGGGACAGCAGTTAATCCACCGTTATACGTCTATCGAACAAGGGAAGACGCTCCACACGTACTGGAGTTCAGTGTGCCAGGTTTGCACGTTAAAAGAGCAATGCACAACAAGCAAGCAACGGCGCGTGAAGCGCTGGGAGCATGAGGCTGTGCTTGATGCCATGCAAGAACGTTTGGATAATGCACCTGACACGATGCTGATGCGTAAGCAAACCGTCGAACATCCGTTCGGTACGCTCAAGGCATGGATGGGAGCAACGCATTTCCTGACAAAGACATTGGAGCACGTAAGTACCGAGATGAGTTTGCATGTGCTCGCGTACAACATGAAGCGCATGATGAAAATCGTGGGTATCGGTCCATTGATGCAGGCGATGCGGGCCTGAAGGGCTTTTTTACTTCACAAATCACGTCCAATTGAAACGAATGGCAGCGATTCTTTGATTGAATTTCGAGAAAACCATTTCCGACGATATCTGCCAAATTGATTAACAGACGTGGCTGTCATGGCGTTGCTCAAGGCACAAATGCATTCTGCGCAGCATTTCGAGCGTATTTTGCGTTTTGACACAGCCTCGGCCAGTTCCGGCCATAGATGGAGAGAAAACCGCGTAGAGTTGAAAGACAGGAAAGGTCTACGGAAGCAGCCTTTCAGCTCTGGAAGCCATCGGGCAACAGT
>CAWIOX010000036.1:0-27100 GCA_963837775.1 uncultured beta proteobacterium
CAGGGAACGGAGCGGGTATCGGGGCGCTGGCGCATTGCACGCTGGCCCAAACACTGATCGGCGAATTTTTTCGAGGCTGTCGCTTCATGCTGTTCGTCAAAAGAGCATCAGACGGTTTCAGAGCCCTGCGGCTTCATCGCAAGGAAGCCACGCTGTTGGCTGCGGCAAGGCCTGGTTCGGGTTCGCATCGATCGCTGTTCCGCACGGAACTGTGGCGAGCGCCGCCGCCTTACGTGGAGTCGCACATCGTTGCCGCTCTGGCCGGTGGCCTTGCGCTCGACGTGTGGCTAGGCTGGCGCGGCCAGCTGGCCGCCGATCTGTGGGCGTCGGCGCTGTTTGGCTGGCTGTTGCTCAAAGGCGGCAGCATCGAGAGGCGAATGTTGCTGACTTGCCTGGCCATCGCCGGACTGGGCGAAGCGTTGCTGTCGCTGGGCTGGGGCTTGTACGATTATCAGTTCCGTAACATTCCGGTGTACGTCCCGCCCGGCCACGCGCTCCTGATGACGCTGGGGATTCTGGTCGCGCGGCGCATGCCGGCCTGGGCTGTCTGGCTAGTGCCCGCCGCCGTCCTGCCTTACGTCATTTGGGGGCTGTGGCAAGGCTGGGACCGGACGGGGGCGATCCTGTTTGCGGTTTTTTTGGCTTGCCTGGTGCGCGGCAACGCACGATCGCTGTATGCAACCATGTTTGTCCTGTCACTGCTGCTGGAGTTGTATGGCACTTGGCTCGGCAATTGGGCCTGGCGGCCGCTGGTGCCTTGGCTGATGCTTTCCAACACCAATCCGCCGGCCTGTTCGGGCGCCTTCTACTGTGTGTTGGATCTTCTGGTGCTGGCCGGCAGCCTGTCGGGCTTGCGGATAATTGGAACAAAACGACATTAAACTTGCCCAATATGCGTATGAGCGCCGCTGGCCCTTATGGTGCGTTCGCCATAAGGGCAATAGGCGCGATCCGGATTGATGCGATGCCGGTTTGTTCCGGCCGTCGTTGGAATTGACCAGGAGATGTCATGAGAAAACTCTTTATATTGCTGGCCGTCATAGGCGGCATCTTGTCCGGATGCGTGGTTCCATACGATTCAGGGTATGGCAATCGCCAACATCACCGCACGGATGACGGCGCTTACCGCGACCGCGATCGCGATGGCATCCCGAATCGGCGCGACCGCGACCGTGACGGCGATGGCGTGCCGAACCGGAACGATAGCCGTCCGGATAATCCTTACCGTTATTAGAAGAAGTCTGTCGGCCGCAAGGAGCGCCGGAACGGCTCCTGTGGATTTTCCGGTTATTGACCTAAGCGGCAGCGATTCTGCGGCCGATGCGCCGGCTAGTGCAGCACTACACTAGAGATCCACCAGCACCTCAAACCCGCCATAAATCATGCGCTTGCCATCAAACGGCATGTTTTCCGGTTTCATCATGTCGGCCATGCGCGGGTCCTTCATCACCTTGGCGTTGACTTCGTCGCGGTGGGTCCGCGATTGGTACACGATCCAGGAAAAAATGACGGTCTCGTCGGGTTCGAGATTCACGCTTTGCGGGAACGAGGTGAGTTTGCCGGGTTTCACGTCGTCGGCAATGCATTCGCGAAATTGCAGCGCACCATGCTCGCGCCAGATCGCAGCATATTTGTTCGAAATTTCGCGGTAGGCCTCCACATTCTTTTTGGGAAGCGGCAGAACGAATCCGTCAACGTAGGGCATGACACTCTCCTTGTGGAAATAGAATGCGGTTCATCCATTACTTGAACTACCAGGCAATCACATTGCCCAGCTTAGGCAGCGCAAGTCGGGAAAACAAGGTCTTTCTCCATCAGGCCGGTGCCAGCATGTAATCACCGTTTTTGCTCGATGATCGACTCTCGATGCTGGCCTATTTATTCAGTTTATAGGGGAGTATCAGTGAAAATACCGATTCTGCCGCACGGTTTCATTGGGTGTTTATAAATACACGGCACAGTATATTTTTTGCCCGAGGCGGGCTGAATGCTGCCGATTTGCTCTGTGCGGTAGATTTTTTTGAATCGCTTACACTTGTGACAGCGCATGCCGGGCGACGCCGATAGCGCCTCCAATCCGGAATCTACACAGGATCACGATGACTCCATTAAACAGAATGCTGTGCGGATTTGCCGCCGTCGTGTCATTGCTGGCGGGCCTGGCGGCCTGTTCGCCGCTCACTGCGATTAATGCGTTGTCGTCGGGCAGCGCGTCGCGCGTGACCCAGGCCCTGTCCTACGGCACCGGCCCGCGGCACAAGCTCGACATCTATACGCCGCTGGCTGTGACAGGGCCGGCGCCGGTGGTGGTGTTTTTCTACGGCGGTAACTGGACCAGCGGTGCGCGCGCCGATTATGCGTTTGTCGGCCACGCGCTGGCATCGCGCGGCATGGTCGTGGTGATTGCGGATTACCGTCTGTATCCGGAAGTGCGCTATCCGGATTTTCTGGAAGATGCGGCGCAGGCTGTGGCATGGACCATCAAGGAAGTGGCGCGTTACGGCGGCGACCCGAAGCGCCTGTTCGTGATGGGGCACAGCGCCGGCGCCTATAACGCGGCGATGCTCGCGCTGGATGGAAAATGGCTGGCAAAGCAAGGCATGACGCCGGCCGCATTGCGCGGCTGGATAGGGCTGGCGGGGCCGTATGACTTCATTCCGGTTCAGAACAAGACGACGCGCCCGGTGTTTCTGTATCCCGATACGCCGCCCGATTCGCAGCCGATCAACCATGTGAGCGCTTTCGCACCGCCGGCTTTGCTGATCGCGGCAGAGGACGATACGCTGGTCAATCCGGCGCGCAATACCGGCGGCATGGCGCGCCAATTGCGCGCGCAGCGCGTGCCGGTCACTGAACAGTATTTCGACAAGGTCGGTCATGTCACGCTGGTCGCATCGCTGTCCGGCCCGCTGCGCATGCTGGCACCCACGCTCGATACCGTGGCGCGATTTATTGCGACCGATGGGGGCAGGTTGCAACAGCCTGCGCCGTTATCCGGCGCGGCGAGGTAATCCTGATGCGACCGTACTGAAGCGCGGGTAACAGGGGCACGGTTTTCCAATGCGAAAGCCGCGGCCTGTTCCTGATGTTCCTGGGGTTCAGGCCGTGCCCGCTCCCTGCGCTGATTCAATTTTGAGGGGAGTATCGATAAAAATACCCACTCTGCCGCACGGTTTCATTGGGTGTTTGAAAATACACGGCACAGTATATTTTCAGCCCGATACGGGCTTGGCCGTCAATTCCGGCATGCACCGCGCAGCTGCGCGATGCCGGATTCGACCCGTGCCGGGGCGTCACTTGATCTTAGCGCCGCTCGAAGAAATCGCGCACGACCGCGAGCGCCGCTTCGACCGCTTCGGCGGAAACGTCGAGGTGGGTGACCCAGCGCTGCTGGGTTGCGCCATAGGCGGAGGTGACGCCGATGCCGTGCGCGGCCAGGTGCGCGGAAAACGCCGGCGCGATCTGCGCGGCGACCTGCACGAAGACCAGATTGGTGTCGGGCGCAGAGACCGTCAGGCCTGCGAATGCCGACAAGCCTTGCGCGAGGGTTTTGGCGTTCGCATGGTCTTGCGCCAGCCGCTCGACATTGTGCTGCAGCGCGTACAGCCCGGCCGCCGCGATGATGCCGGCCTGGCGCATGCCGCCGCCGAGCATCTTGCGCAGCCGCCTGGCGCGCGCGATGAACGGGTCGGAGCCGATCAGCACCGAGCCGACCGGCGCGCCCAGTCCCTTCGACAGGCAGACCGATACCGAGTCGAACGGCGCCGCCAGCGCCGCCACCGGAACCCCGAGCATGACCGCCGCATTGAACACGCGCGCGCCGTCCAGATGGCAGGCCAGTCCATGCCGGCGCGCGAGCGCGGTGGCCGCGTCGACGTAGGCCGGCGGCAGCACCTTGCCGCCGGTGGTGTTTTCCAGCGCCAGCAGCCGGGTGCGGGCGAAGTGCGGATCATCCGGCTTGATCGCTTGCTCGATGTCGGACAGCAGCAGCGTGCCGTCTGCCTGATTGCTCAGGGGCTGCGGCTGGATGCTGCCGAGCACCGCGGCGCCGCCCGCTTCCCAGCGGTAGCAGTGCGCGTTCTGGCCGACGATGTATTCGTCGCCGCGCTCGCAATGGGACATCAGCGCGATCAGGTTCGACTGCGTGCCCGACGGCACAAACAGCGCGGCTTCCTTGCCGAGCATGGCGGCGGCGCTCTGTTCCAGTTGCTTGACGCTCGGGTCGTCGCCGAATACATCGTCGCCCACTTCGGCGGCGGCCATGGCGGCGCGCATCGCGGGGCCGGGGCGGGTGACGGTGTCGCTGCGGAAGTCGTGCCGGATTGCTGTGTTCATGGGATCTCCTTGAAAGAGCGTCCATCTTGGCATTGCGGTGGCGGCGAATCTATACACAACAGCAACCGATCTGTACCATAACAGATCACATCAGAAGAAATGAACAGCATGCCGCCAACCGCACCTGCAGTACCACTCTACAAGCGACTCGCGCAGCAACTGTGGGACGGCATCGTGCAGGCCGGACTGGGCGCGGGCAGCCGCATACCGTCGGTGCGCATGCTGTCGGCGCAGCACGGCGTGAGCCTGACCACCGCGCTGCAGGCGCTGCGCTGGCTGGAGACGCAGGGGCAGATTCAGGCCCGCCCGCGCTCCGGCTATTTCGTCGCCGCAGGCACGCAACGCCCGGACCAGGCGCTGGCCGCAAGGTGGCCCGATCCGCCGCCGGAACTCGACGCGCAGGCCCGCGACCATCTGGCGATGGTGGGTGCGCCGTGCGCGGTGCGGCTGGACCTGGCGGTGGCGGAACCGTCGCTGTATCCGGTCGACAAGCTGAGCGTTTTGCTGCGCCGCTATGCGTACCAGAATTCCGATCTGGTCGGCGCCCATGTGCGGGGCGCCGGGCACCCGGAGCTGCGGCGCGAGATCGTGCGCCAGGCGATGCAGTACCGCTGCGAACTCGATCCGGACGAGCTGATCGTGACCAACGGCTGCATCGAGGCGCTGAACCTGGCGCTCAGGGCAGTCACGCGGCCCGGCGATGTGGTGGCGGTCGAGTCGCCGAGCTACTTCGTGTTGCTGCAAATGCTGCGCGCGCTGGAGCTGCGGGTGCTGCCGATTCCGTGCCGGAGCGAGCGCGGGATGGATCTCGATGCGCTGAAAGATGCGCTCGACCGCACGCCGGTCAGGGCGGTGGTCACGATCGCCAATGGCAACAATCCGGTCGGCAGCGTCGCGTCCGACGCGGACAAGGCGGCGCTGGTGCGCCTGCTGCAGCAGCGCGACATTGCGCTGATCGAGGACGACATTTTCGGCGACCTCTGTTTCGACCCGCTGCGCCCGCGCCCGGCGCGCGCGTTCGATACCACAGGCAATGTGCTGTTATGCGGCGGCTTCTCGAAGAGCCTGTGCCCCGGCATGCGGCTGGGCTGGATTGCGGCCGGGCGCTTCAGCGAACAGGTGCGGGCCTTGAAGTACACGACCAGCATGGCTACCGCCGAACTGCAGCAGGTCGCGGTGGCCGAGATGCTGTCCGGCGGCGGCTACGCGCTGCATCTGCGCCGGCTCAAGGGCGCATTGCAGCGCCAGCAGGCTGCATTGCGCGACGCGGTGCTGCGTCATTTTCCCGATGGCACCGAAGTGAGCCGCCCGCGCGGCGGCTTCGTGCAGTGGGTAAAGCTGCCCGCCAGCGGCAACGCGCCGGTCAGCACGCGCCCGATGTTCGAGCAGGCGCGCGCCCAGGGCATCGGTTTCGCGCCCGGTCATCTGTTCGGCCAGGACGGCGCGTATGACGATTGCCTGCGCCTGAACGCCGGTTATCGCTGGAGCCGCGAGCTGGAAGCGGCCATCGGGCAGCTCGGCGCGCTGGCCAAAGTTGCGGTCACTGGGGCCGGGCAAGAGCAGGGCGGGTGAAACCCGCGCCGCAGTATTAGATTAGAAGGGAAGAATCGGCTAGCCCGCTGCAAAGCGGGCATTCGCGCTGACTGGTCGGCAGCTGCGTGCAGTTGCCGACCAAATGCATATTGTGCGTGGTCAGCGCATATTGCCCGTGTGGCCCAGCGAATAGCGGCCGGGTTGTGGCCAGACGGTGAGGCCGTGCGGTTCCATGCCGACCTTGATCGACTTGACGGCGCCGGTCGTGGTATCGATCGCATAGACGACGTCGTCGAACCGGCCTGACAGCCACAACAGCTTGCCATCCGCGCTGACGTTGCCCATGTCGGGGCTGCCGCCATTCGGAATCGGCCAGGTCGCCACGACTTTGCGCGTGGCAAAGTCGATCACCGACACGCTGCCTTTTGCTTTGACTTTGGCTTGCCTTTTGCCATGGCTCGGCCCATGAATCCGATTGGAGCCGCGATTGGCGACATACAACTTGCTGCCGTCACGGCTCGGGTACAGTCCATGTGTGCCCACGCCGGTTGCGATCACCCCGATGGTCGTGAAACTGTCGCCATCGACCATGAACACGCCATCGGACATCATGTCTGCGACATAGAACACTTTGCCATCCGGCGATACCCGGATGTCCTGCGGCATGCCTTTTTTGGCAAGCTGCAGGTAGCCGACCACCTTGCGGTTCACCAGGTCGATCTTTGCGATGCTGCCGCCAAATTCGCAGGTGAACAGTGCGTATTTGCCGTCAATCGAAAAATCAGCGTGATTGATGCCTTTGCACTGCGGTACGGAAAGACTCGACTTGAGCGCCATCGTGTGCGGATCGCGGAAATCGAGCCGCGCATGCGCTTCTGCCACCACAATGGCTTCCTTGCCATCCGGCGTGAAGTACATATTGTAGGGATCGTCAACGATGACTTCCTTGCCGGGTTTCCCGGTCTTCGGATCGATCGGCGTCAGGCTGCTGTCGGAGCGGCCTTCGGCATTGTTGGCTACCCACAGCGTCTGCAGATCCCACGCAGGGACGACGTGTTGCGGGCTGCGGCCGACGGGAAATTTGTCGACTACCTTGAACGTGGCCGGATCGATCACATAGACATCATTCGAGCGCAGATTGGGCACGTAAACGCGCGGCAATGCACCTGCCACCGCCGGGCTGAGGCGGTTGACACCCGCTTCGCTATAGAGGTTGGCGGGATTGGTCACGGGCGGCATGCCGGCCACTGTGGCCACCGCCGGCGCTGCGCAGGCTAATGCTGCTGATGCATAAGCCAGCCAGAACGGTACAGGCAGACGATGCGAACCGTGCTGAATGACGGAAGTTGAAAACCATGGTGAATTCCATTATTGATAGGAGGAGCTGAAGAAAGAGTTAAAGGGAAATCATTGGCGGGCGGCAGTCTCTTTTTTGATCGCGCTGATCGTCCGCGACACGATCGCATCGACACCCAGCTGACCGATTTCGGCAGTCGAGCGGCGCGGATCGCCGCCGTAGACGCCGTCAGCAGAGCCGAGTTTCTGAGCGTTTCGCAGCCGATCCTGGCGCACCATCTGCGGCGCTACCGCGAGCAGCAATGAGGTGTCCGCGAGTCCGGCATGGGTGCCGATCTCGTCATCGCGGTAGCCGTGCTGGCGCAGGATCTGGGCGTAACCGTCGGAACTGGCGCCGTAATATTCGGGCGGGACGAATGCCCTGGCTTTCGCGCCTGGCCACAATTTGTTGAGGCGGGCGACCACGCGCTTGATATCGTTCTGATAGCCGCCGTGATCGCCCAGAAAGACGATGTTCCTGAATCCATGGACCTGAAAACTGTTGGCGGCGGATTCCAGCGTTTTTTCAAACACGTCGTCCGGAACGGTGACGGTGCCCGGAAAACGCATGTGGGAGGTCAACGGTGCAGTATTTCCTTCCGGCACATAGGCGATGACCGGCGCGACAATGGCATTGCCCAGTCCTTCCGCTATTTTCTGTGACAGCAGTTTCACCCGCAGATTGTGCTTGCCAAGCGCGACATCAGGGCCGCTTTGCTCGGTTCCGCCGATCGGGATGATGATGGTGTTCTTGCCCGCCTGGATCTGGTCGCGCAGTTCGGTCCAGGTCAGGTCTTCAAGGAACACGGTTTTTGGCGCCTGCGCAAAAACCACCTGCGTAGCGACGAAAAACATGGCGGAAACAATTGTTTGTCGCAGCGGCAAACGCATAAGGAGGATTCCTAGAGGGAAATACATGTCAGGGCTTTTTTTGGGAGGAGGAGAAAATACAGACTGCTGTCTGCAGTTTCATAATGCGGCATCGCTATTTCGCGTCTTCCGGACCGGGCTAGTATGGTATTGCCAAATCCGCATAGTGTCCATCAGAAAGCGGCAATTAGCTGAAAGCCTGCGCATATCCGTTGGATAAACGCAATCGGCTGATTGCCCGCATGTTTCGGTTTTCCAATACGGCATTTCCAGAGGGAAACAAGCTTCCGCGCAGGGATGCACTCCTGCATCCTGCGCATGTCGGGCATCCCATGATGCGCCTGCTTGCACTGCACTGCTGCAGGGCATTCTTCAGCCGAAGTCGGCGGAACCTGCCAACTTACCGATTGCGCTCATGCGCTCTTTCGTCCAATTTCTCGCGCTTTTTGTCCTGTCCGTGCCCCCGTTTTGGCGCCTGCCGCTCATGCTGGCTTGCACCCTGCTGCGGTGCGCGCCGCTGCTCCTGGATGGCCGGCGGTTTTTGCCGGGGAAGGGCATGGGGCGGGGCTGGCCGCTGGGCGTCTTCGCCTCGCTTTTGCTGCGACTGTGGGTGCGGGGCGTTTCGCTCACCTTGCCGCGGCGGGGTTGGCCGCTCAGCGCGTTGCCTATCTGGCAGTCTGCGTTGATGAGCGGCAGGTGTTTTTTGTGCTGCCGGCTCTTGGGCGTGCTGCCGCACTAAAGCGTCACGTGGCTGGTATCGGTAATTGCGGTTGTGAAGCGCCTGTTGCTGCTGTACTGCTCGCGGATACTGCTTGCCTGAATATTGCCGTTGGTAGACGGGCAGCGGGGCGGGCGCGGGTGCCGACCGGTGGTTCCACCTGTCCCATCCGCTGCGATGCTGCGCCCATTCATTGCCCCAGTGATCGCCCCAGCGTGGCGGCGCATCCGCAGCCCATCCGCGAAAGTACACGGGAGGGGCGCGGTAGTAGCGCACAGGGATGCGCAGCACGAACAGCGGCACAAGCGCCGGCGCCACAAGCCTCCAGGGCCCGTTGTACCAGGAACTGGCATACCAGTTATCGCGCTGGTACACCCAGTACATGCCATCGTAAAAGAAAAAATTTGCATGTGCCCGTGGTGCGTAATAGACCGGGTAGCCCGGTACCCGGACCAGCTGCGGGTATATCGGCTGGTTAATCCCGATGCTGACGCTGACCTGAGCAAGGGCGGAAGTCGCTGAACAAAACAGCATCAGCAGCACAATGAGTACGTAGCGCATGTTGTCCTCCAGTTCGAACAGCGGGGCGGAGAGTTGTCTTTTGGCAATTGAGATGACACCACTCCCAAGTCTTTGCAATCGTGCCTTGGCGTCAGATTATCCGGTTCTGGCAAGGGGATTTTGTGCAGCATCACAGATCAGGTGGATATGGTCAGCGTGATTGGCAAGTGCTGCCGGCATGATGAACAAAATTGAGCACGATGCGCTCTAATGGTGGTGTGGTTTGATTTGATACATGCCTGTTGTTGCCAGTCACTACTTCCGGAGATGCGCGATGAACCAACATTTGTTTTTAGCGGCTATTGTTGCAGCGATGCTGTCCACCGCATGCGTGTCGCCGACGGGTTCAAGCTCCAGGCTCGATATGTTGGGCGCTGCGGCACCGGTATCGGCAGCCGAGCGAACCATCGTGATTGCGCCCGACACCAGGTATGTGAACGTCATCGGCGGCGAAACCGTGAAGTTCGTTGCGGGCGACAAGTCATTCGCCTGGACTTTTGATGGCGCGTATTCGTCATTCGACTTGAACCAGACCGCACCGGCAGGCATGCTCGACCACAAGGTGACGGCTTATGTCGCGCCCAATCCGCTGTATCTCAACGACCGCGAGCATATGGATGGCCATGGGGGGCATAAGTAGCCGGTCAAAGCGACACCACGCGCTAGCTATGAATCAACGCTTTCTGGCGAGGGTCAGTCCGTCGCTGATCGGCAACATCGAAAGATCGACCCGCGCATCGCCGTGGAGCTTGCGGTTGAGCGCCTGAATCGCCGCGGTGTCGTCATCCTCGGCCGGACGGGCGACGTGGCCGCCCCACAGCACGTTGTCGATCGCGATCAGGCCGCCTTCGCGCAACAGCGTCAGGCAGCGCTCGTAGTACGCATCGTAGCTGGTCTTGTCGGCGTCGATGAACGCGAAGTCGAAACGGCCGGCCTGGCCTTCCGCGATCAGGCCATCGAGGGTGTCGACGGCTGGCGCCAGACGCAGGTCGATCTTGGCGGCGACGCCGGCCTTGTCCCAATAGGTACGGCCTACGTCGGTGTATTCCCGGCTCACATCGCAGGCCACGATGCGGCCGTCTTGCGGCAGCGCCAATGCCACCGCCAGCGCACTGTAGCCGGTGAAGACGCCGATCTCAAGCGTGCTGCGGGCACCGATCAGCTTGACCAGCAGCGCCATGAACTGGCCCTGCTCGGGCGATATCTGCATGCGCGCCAGCGGGTGCCGGTGCGTGAGCGCACGCAATTCGGCCAGCACCGGGTGCTCGCGCAGCGACGCATCCAGCAGGTATTGATACAGGGTATCGTCCAGGTTCAGCGTGCGGTCGCTCATGGCGCTATTCCCATAAAACCTAGAAATGATCTATGTGTGCGAGTACCCATTAAAAACATAGCAAATTCAGGTGGAAATGCAATTTTTCCGTCGCCGGAATGATCGCGCCGAGGTTCGGCTGTTGTCGATTGTCGTCCGACAATTCAATTTATAGGGGAGTATCAATAAAAACACTGAGTCTGCCGCACGGTTTCATTGGGTGTTTGTAAATACACGGTGCAGTATGTTTTGTGCCGGATGCGACCCGCAGCGGGAAGCGCTGCGGCGGGGCAGATGATTTGATCGCCCCGCCATAGCGCCGCACAGGATGCCGCCATCGATCAAGTGCTCAGTGCGGTGAGCGCTTGATCACATTGCCCGGGCATCTGGAATAATTTCTCGATTTCCCCGGCGGACACCGGCCGGCTGAAATGGTAACCCTGCATTTCATCGCAATCGTTGTCACGCAAAAACGCCAGCTGCTGCTCGGTTTCAACGCCCTCGGCGATGACTTTGAGATGCAGCTGGTGCCCCAGTGAAATCACGGCCATCGCAATCGCCTGGTCATCCTGGTCTGCCGGAATATTGCGCACAAAGGACTGGTCGATCTTCAGCCGCACCACAGGAAAGAGTTTCAGCGCGCTCAGGCTGGAATAGCCGGTGCCGAAATCGTCGATCGAGATCCGCACCCCCATCGCCTGCAATTGCTGCATCGTCGCAATGGCTTGCCGGGTATCCTGCATGATTACGCTTTCGGTCAGTTCCAGTTCCAGATAGCGGGACTCCAGGCCGCTTTCCTGCAATGCGTTCGCGACCCGGCTGATCAAGTCCTTTTCCATGAACTGGCGCGCCGACACGTTGACCGACATGCTGATGCGCGGCATGCCCGCATCCTGCCACGCCTTGTTTTGCCGGCAGGCGGTGCGCAACACCCAATCGCCGATCGGCACGATCAGCCCGCTTTCCTCGGCCTGCGGAATGAAGCTGGGCAGGCGAGATCATGCCCATTGCGGGGTGCTGCCAGCGGATCAGCGCTTCGACCCCGATGATGTGGCCGGAGCGCAGATCGACTTGCGGCTGGTACAGCAGTTGGAATTCGTTGCGGGCGATGGCAATGAGCAAGCCTTCCTGCATCCCGTTTTTTTCCTGGATACGGGCATTCATTTCGCTCGCATAGAACTGGCAGCTGTTGCGCCCCAGTTCCTTGGCGCAGTACATGGCGGTGTCAGCGTGCTTGAGCAGGGTTTCGGCATCCTGTCCATCCTGCGGGAAAACGCTGATGCCGATACTGCAGGTCACTGCGTGTTCTTCGCCCAACAGGGTCATGGGCTGTGCGATGCGCTCGACGATGCGTTGCATGACTGACAGCGGATCGCCGTCCGCCGATTCAGGATGCAGCAGGATCACGAATTCATCGCCGCCAAGGCGTGCCACGGTATCGGATTCCCGCACGCACTCGCGCAGGCGCCTGGCAATTTCCTGCAACAATGTGTCGCCCGCATCGTGCCCCAGGGTGTCATTGATGAACTTGAAGCGATCGAGATCGACGAAGGCCACCACCATCTGCCGCTGCTGGCGCTCGGCGATCGCGATGGCCTGGGCAATACGGTCCATCAGCAGTACGCGATTCGGCAGTTTGGTCAGGATGTCGTAGTTCGCGCGATGTTGTAACTGCTGTTCCAGTTGCTTGGTCTCGGTAATGTCATTCAGGACCACGACGAAGTGCGTGGTGCTCTCCGCATTATCGCGCACGCCGGCGACATAGCATTCGCTCCAGAATGGTGTCCCGTCCTTGCGGTAATTGCGCAGTACCGCATGTCCCTCGCCATCGTGTCGCATGAGGTCCAGAATGACCTGGATGCCTGGCTGGTCCTGATCTTCCCCCAGCAGGAAGCGAATATTCTTGCCCGTGACTTCGTCTGCGGTATAGCCGGTCATGCGTTGAAAGGCCGGATTCACATACTCGATCGGATTGTCGGGGTGGCTGTTGTTGGTGAGGAAGATGGCGTTGATTGACGCTTCGATGGCCTTGTGTTTGAGGCGCAGCGCCTGCTCGACCAGCTTGCGCTCGATGATGTGTTCCAGCAAGGCGTCATTGGCCGTCTTGAGTTCGAGCGTGCGCGCTCGCACCTCATCTTCCAGCCGGTCCATTTGCAACTCAGCCTGCTGCGTCATGTCCCACTTCATCGTCAGCGTATTGGCCAGCTGGCAAACCTCGATATTGTCGAACGGTTTCTTGAGGATCAGCAAGCGATCACACACCTCGAGTTGCGCCAATACCTCCTCCCACGAGTAATCGGAATAAGCGGTACAGATCACGATCTGCAGCCGGGGGTCTTCCTGCCACAGGCGTTTGACGGTCTCGACGCCATCCCACCCCGGCGGCATGCGCATGTCGACAAACGCCATCGCATAGGGCAGGCCGTTTTGCAGCGAATCGCTGACCTTCGCCACGCCCTCCTGTCCCTGATAGGCCGAATCCAGTTCGAAATCGGCGGTGGAGGCTGCCGCCGCGGTGCCGAACAGGGCCGCCTCGACGTCATCCAGTTCGGATGTCGAGGCCGTTCTCGACAGTATCTTGCGGAAATCCTGATGGATCGAGGGCAGGTCGTCGATCAGCAAGATGCGTCGGTTTTGCAGCCGGTTCATAGTGGCTCCTCTTCTTCTGTTTTTATTTTGATCGGGAGTTCGAGCGTAAAGGTCGCGCCTTGGCCCAAACCCTCGCTATGCGCGCTCAGGCTGCCGCCCATCTCGCGCGCCGCCAATACGCAGCTGTGCAGGCCGAAACCGTGGCCGTCCTTGCGGGTCGTGAATCCGTGGGCAAAGATCCGCGTCAGGTTTTCCGGTGCAATGCCCGCGCCGTTGTCGACGACTTCGATCTGCACCGTGCGCTCTGGCGTGCGGCTGCAGGCGCAGCGTGATCTGGCGTGGCCGCTCGGGCGTGCCCTCCATCGCATGCTTGGCGTTGCTGATCAGGTTGATCAGTATCTGCAGCACCCGGTGCTTGTCCAGCGGCAGCGCTGGCACATCGGCAAACTCTTTGACCAGCATTACCTGATGGCGCGACAGCGAACCGGCGTTCATGCGCACCGCATCCTCAAGCAGATCAGCGATCTGAAACTGCTCGAAGACACTGGAGACGCCGGCGTATGATTGCTGGGTGGCAACGATATCCTTGATGTGGTCAACGCTGCTTGGTGAGCTGCGCCAGTTCTTCGATGATGTCCTGCCGCTCGGCAGCCAGGACCTTTGCCAGCTTGTTCAGGTAGTCCGGCAGCATGCTGTCCTTTCGGGTCCATGGTGAGGAAATCGCCCAGATCCCCGGCGTGTTCGTTCATCAGCTGCACCACCTTGCCCAGCCCCTGGGCTTTGGAGGCGCGTATCTGGCTGCTGACCAGTGCCGGCCGAGACATTCACGCTGTTGAGCACGTTGCCGACGTTATGCAGCACGTTGGTGGCGATTTCGGCCATGCCGGCCTGGCGCGCGGTAGTGACCAGTTCGGCCTGCGCCTCCCGCAGTTCGTGCGTGCGCTGTTGCACCCGTTTTTCCAGGTGGTCGTTGGCATGCTGGAGTTCCCTGTTGACGCGGTTGATGACGGCGTGGCTGCGGATCAGGCGGGCGGCTGCATACAGGAACAAGCCGATCAGCGCTGCCGCAAAGAGCAGCAGGTACAGACGATATTTCTGCGCCTGCCCGGCGGCCCGTCGCTGCTCGCTGTTCAGGATATTGTTGATGTCGTCGATGCGCGCTGCCGTTGGCGCCGCGGCAATACTGTTCAGCAGGCCGTTGACCACGCTGTGCTCGCGCAAAACGGTACGGACATGTGCGACGAAAATGCCGACCCGGTCGCCGATGTCGGCCGGCAGATTGCCGTTCCCGGCGACCAGACGGGCCAGTTCCGACTCGATCTCGGCGGCCTTGTCGTCCGATGCCGCCTGGTCGTACACCAGACTTGCCAACAGCAGCTTGTTCACATCCGCCGCGACGCTTGGCTGCACGCGCTGATCTTGCGCCTTGCCCTGGCTTGCCAGAATCCGGATGTCTTCCGCCGCGGTAGGCAGGAAGGTCAGGGAATTGCGCAGCACCGCATTGTGGGACTTGAAATGTTCGATCAGCCCGGCCTTTTTCTGGAGTGCGCTCTCGAACGCCTTGATGCCGTTTTCCAGAAGGCGGGCGTCGCCGCCGTTCTGGCCGGATCCGGCCGCATCCAATTGCCGCTGCAAGTTGCCCAGGTCGAGCAGCGGGTCGACCAGGGGATCATACGTTTTGTTGATGCCGATTTTGGACTTCATCGCATCCAATTCCCAGCGCGCATCCAGCTGCTTGATCTGACGCAGCAACGCAATGTTCTCGAAGTAACTGGACGGATCATAGTCCCGCGTCTTGGCATACAGAAATACCAGTGCCGAGGCCAGCAGCAGGCCCAGTGCGGCCATGGGGAGCCAGGTCAGTCGCTTCGGCATGGCGCTCATGGCTTTGCTCCGGCGCGCCGGTCAGCGTGTTGAGGAACTGGACGATGAGCTCGCCTTGTCCTCGTGGAGCCGACCCGGCCGAGTTGATAGCTGAACATCACGTCGACCGCGTCTTCCAGCGTCGTGGCCGATGGCGTCGTGGAAATAGGGCGCGGTCAGTGCGACGTTGCGCAGGCTCGGTACTTTGAAGACGTGCTTGTCGTCTTCGTCGCCGGTGACCAGGAAGCGGCCCAGGTCGGCTTGCGTCGGCTTGCCGCGCTTGCGCGAAATAGTCGCCCATCACGCCGAATTTCTGGAACATGTTGCCGCCGACGTTGACGCCCTGGTGGCAGGCGACGCAGCCATACTGCTTGAACTTGCGCATAGCCCGTTTTTTCTGCCGCGGTGATCGCATTGCGGTCGCCGCGCAGATACGGTCGAAGCGGGAGTTGGGCGTGATCAGCGTGCGCTCAAAGCTGGCGATCGCGTTCTGGATGTTCGCCTTCGTCACGCCATCCCGATATGCGGCAGCAAAGGCGCGCGGTAGGCTGGTGTCGCCGAGCCCGCCTTGGCCACCACGTCGGGCCACCTCGATCCCATCTCGACCGGATTCTCGATCACCACGCCGATCTGCGCCTCCAGCGAGTCGGCGCGGCCGTTCCAGAACTGCTTGAAGTTGAGCGCGGCATTGAATACGGTCGGTGTGTTCACACCGGTCAGCTTGCCAGTGAAGCCGACCGAATGGGCCAGGCCATCGACGCCGCCTTTCCCGAGATCATGGCAGCTGGCGCAGGAGACGCGGCTGTTGGCGGACAGGCGGACATCGTGGAACAACTGCCGGCCAATCTCGGCCCGGCCGGATCCTGATTCAGTGACATCGGGATGGGCTTGATCGGCTCATCCAGCGGGGCGGCAAAAGCCGGGCTGAACCCTCCCAGCATGACTCCGATGGCAAGCTTCAGTGGAGCGGAAGGCATCTGACCCCTTTACGTTTATTTTTATAGCTTCCCACTGAGCGTCAACCGTTGCCGGGTACGCCGCAGCATGCGGTCAATGCGCCACCGGTCTCCATGCATGGCCTTGCCTGATGCGCCTACATGATGCAAGCCAAACAGGTGTTGCGTTTCATCAATATGCTACATGAGAATCGGCACTAAATGCACAGGGTGTTGACAATAGTCAAAAATTGACCCGTGTGATTGATTTGGCGGCGTAAGGACCTGAGCAGGAGACTGAGTCCGACAGGCATCCCGGATGTCATGAATGAAGGCTCCCGGCCGATTGCCGGCCTGATCGGACACGCCGAATCAAATGCCTGAAGTGAATTGGATTGGAATCAGGCTGGCGATTCGCAGTGGTTTGGAATGGCCGGCATCGACCATCAAACGGGTCCGGTAAATGACAGCCATCTTGCAAATGTTATTTTTGATCGGTTCAGCGAACAATGCCAACTACCTGCCACGCCGCAAATCCGAGAAGGAACAGGCCGGCAACCCGATTGATTGTTCGCATGACGCGTTGATCGATCTTGCGACGCACCACCGAAACACCCAGTGTCAGCATCAGCCACCAAAGTGCCGAGCCGGACAATATGCCTAACAGCATGATGCCGGCGGTGCCGGGCGCAGCAGCCACGGTGCCGCCTATGGAGGCAAATACTGCGACAAACGACAGGATGGTCATAGGATTGGTCAGCGTCAATGCGAACACCGTTGCGAAGGCTCGGCCAGTCTGTAATGCGTCGGGCGCCGCCGGCGCCTTGTCTGCAGGGCTGCTGCGTAACATCTGAACGCCCATCCAGCTCAGGAACAAGGCCCCGCAAATGGCCAGCGGCATGGCAAGCCTGACGAAAAACTGCGTAATCGCGATCAGCCCGAAAGCGCCGATAGCGCCATACACGCCGTCCGCCGCGGCTGCTCCGAGACCGCTCACAAAGCCGATACGCGCGCCGTGCGCCAGCGTGCGCTGAATGCATAGCAAGCCGATCGGCCCGACAGGCGCGGCGATCGACAGGCCGATCAGAACCGCCTTTAAAAATAACACTTTATCCACTTCGACCCCTTTGAATGCTTGGACGCATCGCCCAAGTCACATGTCAGCACGCGCTGGTTCACCCTGGGAAACATTATGCCTAGCGGCGCCAAACGCTTGAATGGCAAAAATCAGGTGAAACTGGTAAATTTCATTAACTATTTTCGTCAATGTCAATTTCACCTTATTTTATGAATATCGATTCCAAAGCAGGCAAAATCCTTGCCGCTATCCAGCGTGACGGCCGTATCTCCTTGAAAGCCTTGGCCGACGAGTGCGGCCTTTCGCTGCCGGCCACATCGGAACGCCTGAAGCGGCTCGAAGAATCGGGTGTCGTCACTGGCTACCGGGCCGAAGTCAATGCCAGCGCGGTAGGCTACGGCGTGATGGCTATCGTCGGCATGACCACGCCCCAAACCTACAAGGCGAAACTCATCACGATGCTGCAATCAATGCCGGAAGTGCTCGAATGCCTGCACGTCACCGGGCAAGATTCCTTTCTGTTGCGCGTACTAACGAAGGACATCAGCCACCTCGAACGCTTTGTCGGCAGCATCAACCATTACGGTGAAACGCGCACCTCAATCGTGATGTCTGCGCCGATTCCATTGCGCCCCATTTCGCTACTGCCAATGGAGTGACCCATCCGGATTAACGCGGGGCATCGGCTAAATTCGACACGCCACGCCAGCCACCGGTACACCCCGATTAATTCAATTTATGGGGGAGTATCAATCAAAATACCCATCCTGCCGCACGGTTTCATTGGGTGTATAAAAATACACGGTGCAGTATGTTTTTGGCCAAAAACGGCCCGCAACTGGCGTACCTGACGTGAATTGGCGTGGAATGAAGCTGGCGGTTCGTGGAGGTTTGGAATGACTGATATCGACCCTGAGCCGTCGTCGCTTCGTCCCTCGCTTCATCCGTAAGCTGGCGGAGACTGATCCGAGCCAGCCGCAACCGGCCTCGAGATCAGTAGCTGTGCTTGCGGCCACGCACAACCCGATCCAACCGTACCCCCAAAAAGACGCTGTGCGGCTCGTTATGATGGCCAATAGCACGACTTGGAGGAATCGCTCAAAGGCAAGCAAGATCGTACAGGCCACACTCCGAGTGTGACCCGATAAACCCAATCTGACGTTTTGCGGACGAACAAATCTCTCCGCAGCAAACGTACAAAACTTCAGATCGGTGGCAGCCTAGCCGCAGGGTGCCTGGGACCGGCAAAAGCATGGACTGCGACAGCGATATTGTCGTGAGATCGATCGGACGGGCGCGCGCTATTTGATCTGAACCATGACCTCACCTTCCGTGACGACCGGCGGGTTCGCGTTGGTATTCGAGGCATTTTTCTGGATCCAGTCGCGCGCGACTTTCAAGCTCTCGTCGGTGCCTGCCTTATCCGTGCAAACAGTCACCGACATGCCGCCATCACTATTACGTAGCAGTGTGTAGCTTACGAGGCCAGACACTTTCCGGAGGGTGGCTTCGACGTCGGCCTTGCGCTCTTCTAAAACATCGAAAAGCTGCTTTGCGCCAGCACCCGAGTAGGTTCTTACAACCGCATACATATTAATCTCCTTTGTGAGTTACCGTCCTAATGCCAATCCAGATCCGCTGATGGCCGCTATCACTTGGGTTTCAGTCCATCTCGCCAGGAAATAGCCTCGAGTTCGACGCGAACAGCGTCCTCGACGGGAATCACAGGTCGCGCCTGGAATTCAAAAGCAGGGAAGGTCGAGCATGCCTTGTGAACGGCCAACGGATCGTCGCAGTCCACCAACATGTGCCCGCCCCACTCGCCGACCCGCACAACGAACAACTCGATCTTTAAATTGGCGGGCGCCGTCCATTGCGTGAAAACCTCCAGTATTCGCTTCTGGGCATTCTCGTACTCCGCAGGCGAGCCTTGCGGACGTTCGAACCAGCTGATCATGTACTTCATCGGCATTCTCCATTATTGAGTTGATGTCATCGGAACGGTAGTCGTTTAAACGGGCTAACATTCGAAATCATCGAACTTGCGCCGCTTTCCATGCAGGTTGCCCCGTTGGACGTGGGACGAGGCTCTTGCCAGCGCATTCATTCAACATAGCTGGTCGCCGACAGCATTCAAGTGAAATGTAACGGCCACCGGCAGCTTGTGGCCGATTGCCGATTGTCATCAATTCAGGAGTTTCGACCTGACCGGACACGCAATTAAATTTGGGTTGCGACACTTGCAGTACTCTCGGAGCAATTCCCATCGCGGTACTGGTAGCGCAGAAATCCGATCGCAGTCTTGGCCAGTCACGCCGGCCATCTGCACACCCAATAATTCAATTTGCAGGGGAGTATCAATCAAAACACCCATCCTGCCGCAGGGTTTCATTGGCTGTTTATAAATACACGCCGCAGTATGTTTTTAGCCAAAAATGAGCCTTGGCGTCAATCCCAGCGCGCATCGCGCACCTGAACCATGCCGGATTCGATCCGCACCGGGAAGGTGGCGACGTCATCGAACTCGGATGCTGCGGCCCTGATTGTCAGGTCTTACAGCGCAGGCTTGTCGCTGAGCGCTTTGAGGTTGGTCTTGAGTTGCTCGCTCATGGGCAGGTTCAGAATCATGCCTTTAGGAGGAATCGGCGACTCAAACCACTTGGTGTACAGCCTGGTGAATTCGCCCGACTTCATCAGGCGGGCGATGGTGCCGTCGACCAGCTTCTTGAACTCAGGATCATCTTTGCGCAGCATGCAGCCGTAGGGCTCGACTTGCAGCGCATCCCCCACGACTTCGAGCGAGGCCGGATTTTTAGAGTTGGCCATCAGACCAAACAGCAAGATATCGTCCAGAGCAAGCGCCACGGCGCTGTCGTTTTCAACCAGCAGCAAGGCATCGGCATAGTCTTTGCCCAGGATGAACTGCATGTCGAGGTTGTTATCGGCACTGTACTTGCGGATGACCTTCTCGTTAGTGCTGCCGGCGGTGCTGGCGACCGTTTTTTTAGCCAGGTCGGCGTAGTTTTTGATGCCGGCGGCTTTCTTGGTCAACAAACGCGTGCCGGTGTAGAAATGATTGATGGCAAAAGATACATCCTTGCCGCGCGCGGCGTTGTTGGTGGTGGATCCGCACTCCAGGTCGTAAGCGCCATTGACCAGCAATGGAATGCGGTTTTGTGAGGTCACAGGCATGTAAGCTACTTCAAGGTTTGGTCTTTTGAGCTTCTTGCGCACATCATCAATGATGGCTTCAGTCAGCTCCACCGAAAAGCCCACGGCTTTGGTGGAGCCTAGCAAATAACTGAAAGGTACTGCTGCTTCGCGGTAAGACACGGTGATTTTGTTGCTGTCGGCAACCTTTTTCAGTGTCTGCGCGCCGACAGCCGATGTGATGGCAGCCAGGCCTGCGGCGAGCAGCGCGGCAGTCAAGAGGTTTGAGGTTTTCATGTGTTTCCTTTCGGGGAGGTAAATGAATAAGGGACTATCCTATTCATCGCAGTGGCCTCCAAATTGGTAACAAATCACCATTCATGGCGCATGCCAACGCGTTGAACAGCGTTAGAGCCGCCACTGATGCCGACACATTCGCCATACATGAACACCTCATCATCTGCCTTCCGGCTTTTTTAGGCTGAACCATTGTGGATTCAACACATCGGGTCCAAAAAACATCCACCGAAAATCCACCGCTCAATCTGAATGTATGAGTTTCAAGGCAAGGAGAATTGATTTTTCTCAATCGAGGCCGCGTTCTCGGACCTACGGCCCTGGAATCTCGGGTTCGACAAGTGTTGCAAGTTGCGCAAGGGACTCCTGCCACCCGAGGTAGCACATCTCGACGGGAATAATCGCAGGTATTCCTTCTTGCACGATGCTGATCTCAGTTCCGCAGGACACCTTCGTTAAAACCACCGTCACCTGCATTTCTCCGGGCAAGTTCGGATCGTCGAATTTGTCGGTGTAGCGAATTCGCTCGTGGGGAACGAGTTCGAGATACTCGCCACCAAACGAGTGACTGTTCCCGGTCGTGAAATTCGTGAACGACATCCGAAAAGTGCCACCAACCTGTGCATCCATATGGTGAACCTTACATGTGAACCCGTATGGCGGTATCCACTTCGCCATTGCGTCGGCGTCCAGGAACGCCCGATAAACGCGCTCCGGAGGTGCGCGGAGTACACGATGCAGTCGTACAGTGCCTGTAGTCATTTACGATTCTCCTTTCACAGTTGGCTCAGCGGAAGACTGGCCTGTCAAACATTGAATGAGCGCTGGCCGATTTTGACGCCCAACGTGATGGTGAGCGGCTGGCCGCCCGGAACTAAACAATGAACTGTGCCGTATCCGGCCAGTCCGACTCGAACTAACGGTTATACATTTCGTCGTTGCTCAAGCGCGAGGCGAACTGCCAATGCGGCCAAGATGAAGCCCATGAAGTAGCGTTGAACCGCGAGCCATGTTGGATTGCGGGAAAACCACGACGCAATGCCAGCGGCTGAGAGCGCTATAAGAAGATTGACTGAAAAACTTACGGCAATTTGCGTCAGGCCAAGCACAATGCTCTGAAGAAAGACTGAGCCATGCTCTGAGGAAATGAATTGCGGGAGGATGGCGAGATAAAAAATTGCGACTTTCGGGTTGAGCACATTCGTGAGAAAACCCATCGAGAAGAGCTTCGATGTTGAATCATTCGGAAGGTCTTTGGCTTCGAAAGGGGATCGGGCACCGGGCCGAACACCTTGCCATGCCAACCAGAGCAAGTACAGCGCGCCGGCCCATTTGAGAGTCTCGTAGGCGAGGGGAACAGCGAGGAACAGCGCTGTCAAACCAACGGCAGCCGCAAACATATGCACGAGGAATCCAGCAATCACACCGAATAGCGAAATGACACCAGCTTTCCGTCCCTGACTGATGGAACGTGAAATCAAGTAAATCATGTTCGGTCCGGGCGTCAACACCATCAGTAAAGCAGCACCTGCGAACAGAAATAGTTCATTAAGAGGGATCATAGAGTCTCCTTGAATGCATAACTAGATATGTCCAAACAGAATTGACGCCTATCCGGACTTGTGTCGCATAACGTTTTACGGGAAATCCTGTAAAACCCGCTTGCGGCTTGGCTTTCAAGAGATGTACTGCATATTTGAACAGCACTAAATGGTTCGTGAAAAGCGTCACGGCAATTGCTTTGCATTTTATCAATGGTTAATGTCTGTCGGAAAATATTTGGCGTGCTTGTTTTGGCCGATTGCCGGCCTTTAATGATTCAGGCGTTTCGACCGGATTGGGCGTGCAAGGGCGAATCGCATCTGGGTTGCCATACGTTCAGCAGGAAGCCATGGCCTGGGTTGCTCACGCCTGTCATTCGCCCGCCAAATAATTCAATTTACAGGGGAGTATCAATCAAAACACCCACTCTCCCGCACGGATTTCATTGGGCGTTTATAAATACATGGTGCAGTATATTTTCAATACCGTAAGCCGCACACGGTAGGGCGGACAAGCGCAGCGCCTTCCGCCGCATGACCATGCAAAATTCCGGCAATGCGCAACGATAGGCGCGTCCGGCGCCCGGGCGGCATTGCCATTTTCCCTGCGCGCAAAATGGCAATCGAAGTGAGTGATCATTCGGCGCAAGGGTGGCGCAGGGGTTTCGGATCGCATACCGCAACCGGCTTGCACATGCGGCGGAAGGCGCTGCGCTTTTCCGTTCTACGGACCTCATTAATTTACGTGTTGTGATCTGACTCACATCGGCTAAAGGGTGTCCCCTTTATTGATCTGGAACGATGCAGTCTCTATTTCATCAATCTTTCCCGTGGTGTGGTTCGTGAGGAGAAGATGTCATTCCATACATAATTGTGCCGAAGCAATAGTTATTTGATCTATCATTCTGCAGAATCTAAACCCACCGTTTAATGAAGGAAATCCCATGCATGGCGCCATCCCAGAATCTTTGCTTACCGCCTATAAGCAAAAAACGCTGATACCTATTGTCGGCGCGGGGGTGTCCATGTCCCTGCAAAACAAATCCGGCGAGCGCCTTTTTCCAAGCTGGAAAGAACTATTGGAAAAGGCAGCAACAAAATTGACCACAGAGCAAAAGCCCGATCTAGCGAACGTCATTCGGGCAGTGCTTACTGTAGGAGACTATCAACAAGCTGCCGATTACGCCCGGCGAGGATTAAATGGCGGCTTGTGGGACCAGTTTTTCAAGGAAAATTTTTCTGTCAAAAGAGCCGTTATTGAGGAATCTAGTCTTGCACTGCCACAAGCGATATGGACGCTTAGTGAGCGCATCATCACTTTAAACTACGATAGAGTTTTGCGTTTCGCATGTCCCTATCCAGACGATGTACATGAATTGGACAATACGACAAAAGGTGAGTTGGCTGATTTCAATCGCAATACCGTCGGCGCACCTGCCATTTGGCATTTGCACGGAACAATAGCCAAGCCAGACAAAATTATTTTCACCAGCGAAAGCTATAACAAACTTTACCTTGATAAAGATAGCGATTACCAAGCTGCGCTGGAAACTTTTCGGGCGTTGTGTAGCACGACTAAGCTGTTATTTGTGGGTTGTGGTTTGGATGATGCCGAAATGCTGCAGCAGCTTGGTAGGGAGCATGCGCTTTTTGCGGGTAATGCTGGCCCGCATTACGCACTGGTGCCCGCTGCGCATCATGCGGAGATTCAAGAAAAACTGAAAGGATTGCAAATCGAATTGCTCAGTTTTAACGGTTTTGGTCAGCCATTGCTCGACCAAATAAATGCCATCGTTGCTGCGCCCACATCGCCGCCAAGTCAGACGATTTCAATCGTCGTTCCCTCAAAAACCACAGCTAGCAAAACCAGTACAACAAGCCCCCACCAAGGCGCCAAACGCATTGCCGTGTTAACGGCCAACCCTATCGGGGCGAATTATCAATATGAGAGTTTGCTGGCAGAGTTCAAATGTCTCAAATGCGAAATAAGTTACTTCCCTTTAAATACCAAAGCGCTGAACTCGCTCGATAATTTCAACTATATCTTCATCTTGTCTACGTCGATCAAAAAGAAAATTGTGGTCGAGGATGAGATATTGCAAGGCCGTCGCATCGGTTTAAAAGAATTGGAAGAATGCATCGGCAATAGCGATACGGATGGCGTTTTTATCTTCCTCAATCATCAGAATGCGGATGAACTGGATGCAGATGAGATAGCCTCATTATCGCTACCCACGCTGATTCTTCCGGCGCTGGAAAAACAAAAAACCAATAGCTTTGCATTCAAAATCTTCAAAAAAGAGGATTTTAAATACTTCGATAACAGCTCCATCGCCAATCGTGATGCCTTCAAACTAGGTGAATTAAAAGGTGAGCACAAGGACCATAGAGCGCGCACAACGCTGCCTGACCTAATCGATCCAAAAACCACCAAAAACTATATTGGCAGACGCACCGATCTCGAAAATATTTGCCGACAAATTATTGAATTACAAGACAAAAACGAGGCGTTAACCATTAAAGGTTCTGGAGGCATCGGGAAAACCATCACCATTAAAAAAATCGCGGTCGCGTTGGCCGACCGCAATTTATTTCGTGATGGCATCGATTTCATTGATTGCGAATTTATCAGCGACTACCCGGCCTTTGAGAAAAAGCTTGCTGCCAATTTCGATCTTGAAAATGCCCTTGGTGTAAAAGAACAAATCAAAGATAATTTTGAGAAGCAAGATAAATTAATCATTTTAGATAACGTCGAAACGCTGCTTCATTTGGACGATCGGCAGCAAATAAAAGATTTTATTTATTTTATTTGTGACTATGCCACCATCGTTATCACCTCGCGTGAATTGCTTAAACTGGAATGCGAAAAAATTTACGAATTAAGGCCGTTCACCACCGATGAAGCGTATGAATTATTTAGCCAGCAATTGCGCGGCAGGGTGATTGATGATAGTGAACGGAGCTATATTCGGCAAAATATTGTGGAAGCCTTGCTCGATAACAATCCATTGGCGATTAAATTGGTTGCCAACAATATCCCAAAAGGAAAAAGCTTCCTGGATTTAAAGCGTGAACTTGAAGACGATTTCTTCCGCAAAGCCAGCGATGCCGAATTGGCCGATTTTGACAGGATTTCCGATGGAAATATAGAGCGCAAAAAATCGCTTTATGCCTCTATTCATTTCTCCTATCGTCACCTCAATGACGCCGAAAAAATGGCGTTCGAGTTACTGTCATTATTCCCGGATGGCATCGATATGGAAAATTTAAAACGCATTGCGGAGAATCGGAAGGCAGATCAGAGGAACCCCGGTAAAAAAGCGCGCACCAAAAAAACGAGCCCAATCATTACCGATGTGATCATCAAGGCGCTTGAAGACAAATCCATGACACAAGTTGATCGCCGCAACATTAAATTGCAATCCATTATAGGCAAGTTCGCCGAATACCAATTGCACCAACGCAGTGTCAGCGATCTTTCAGATCACTATCAGAATGCAACCGCATATAACATCGCCGTTGCGAAATATCTAGTTGACATGTTGGAGGATGATAAATATTTTTCCAGCAAAATATTTAATGACCGCCAAGGAAATTTTTTTAAAAGTATTCAATATATTGACGCGCCAAACATAGATGACGAAAAATTACTAACTTATCTACATAATTTGAGTACGTTAGCTGTCCAAACCACGACTAGCGGTGCTTTGGTGAAAGCATTGGAAAAGAAATCGATTATTTTTTCAAATGATGAAACATCCAGCCTCTGTTTTGAAGCTATTTTATGTTGCGTAAAATATTTTTCTGGCGATTTTAATAATGCACTTTCACATTTAAGAAAAATACTGCCATTAACGACATTATCAGAATTTAGGCAAATATCATCGATCAATTGGATAATGATATCCAACGCGGTGGCTATTTATGGAATGGAAGGCGAGACATTATTAGAGGTAAAATTTTGCGTTCAAACGAAAGAGACTCATTACCATCACTACCCAAGCGTTCTATCCCACATTGGCGAGCTTGATCAAACGCTAATCAAGAGGTGTAAGGCAAATTTTTTCACGCTCGAAGCGAAACTCGCAAGCGGCTTACTTAGCATCGAAATGCTGGATACCTATATCGCCACGATCTATGAAAAAGATCATCTCGAATTGATGCAGACTCATTATCTGAGAGCAAAGATGGGCGTCATCGATAAAAGCCACATCAAAAAATTAGCCATCGTCAATCCGTATACGCTCGGCCTACAACAGCTTATGTTGGCATTGGCAGAAGTCGATAGTGAAAAGAAAGAAGCGCTATTTGAGCAAGCGCTCGGCAATTTACAACATATAAAATATTATTATGTCGAAGCCTTATTTCTCTATGCCCGATATTTGCGCGAGGCTGGGCGGCAGCAACGCTATGATGAAATTTATCAACAAGGTCTGGGTTTGGCCTGCCACCATTATTATCGATGGTTGCGCTATCAATTTGAGGATTTGGCAGAGAAGAAAACCAGCCCCTACTGTGCAGATGATTGTCCGTTGCCAGAGGCGCTTGATATTGATGGCTATATAAAATTTCTCATTAAAGAAAATTAGCATTAAGCGGGAAGGTTGGGTTAATGCTTTAGCAGCCCAACACTTTGAAAAAAGGAGGGCAGGTCTTGCTTTGTATTCGCATTTTTTTGCTTTATCCTTGTTTTATGCTTAAAATTCTCGTCGTAGGTGGGGCCGGTTTCTTCACGCTCATGTTTCTGGTTTAACATGGCCCCCTTATGTAGGCCTTAGAGCACAGTTGTTTGATCGGTAGGTCTGGGTCGATTCCCGACCGTCATCGATTCAGGAGTTTCGACCTGACTGGACAGCAATTAAACACTTGAAGTACGCCCAGAGCAATTCCCATCCGGGTATTGGTATCGTAAAAAGCTGATCGCAGTCTTGGCAAGTTACGCCGGTCATCTGCACACCCAATAACTCAATTTATAGGGGA
>CAWIOX010000037.1:0-22122 GCA_963837775.1 uncultured beta proteobacterium
TCTTCTGGTGCTGGCTGGCAGCCTGTCGGGCTTGCGGATAATTGGAACAAAACGACATTAAACTTGCCCAATATGCGTATGAGCGCCGCTGGCCCTTATGGTGCGTTCGCCATAAGGGCAATAGGCGCGATCCGGATTGATGCGATGCCGGTTTGTTCCGGCAGTCGTTGGAATTGACCAGGAGATGCCATGAGAAAACTCTTTATATTGCTGGCCGTCATAGGCGGCATCTTGTCCGGATGCGTGGTTCCATACGATTCAGGGTATGGCAATCGCCAACATCACCGCACGGATGACGGCGCTTACCGCGACCGCGATCGCGATGGCATCCCGAATCGGCGCGACCGCGACCGTGACGGCGATGGCGTGCCGAACCGGAACGATAGCCGTCCGGATAATCCTTACCGTTATTAGAAGAAGTCTGTCGGCCGCAAGGAGCGCCGGAACGGCTCCTGTGGATTTTCCGGTTATTGACCTAAGCGGCAGCGATTCTGCGGCCGATGCGCCGGCTAGTGCAGCACTACACTAGAGATCCACCAGCACCTCAAACCCGCCATAAATCATGCGCTTGCCGTCAAACGGCATGTTTTCCGGTTTCATCATGTCGGCCATGCGCGGGTCCTTCATCACCTTGGCGTTGACTTCGTCGCGGTGGGTCGCGCGATTCGTACACGATCCAGGAAAAAATGACGGTCTCGTCGGGTTCGAGATTCACGCTTTGCGGGAACGAGGTGAGTTTGCCGGGTTTCACGTCGTCGGCAATGCATTCGCGAAATTGCAGCGCACCATGCTCGCGCCAGATCGCAGCGTATTTGTTCGAAATTTCGCGGTAGGCCTCCACATTCTTTTTGGGAAGCGGCAGAACGAATCCGTCAACGTAGGGCATGACACTCTCCTTGTGGAAATAGATGATGAGCAAGTCGTTGACATCCATTACTTGAACTACCAGGCAATCACATTGCCCAGCTTAGTCAGCGCAAGTCGGGAAAACAAGGTCTTTCTCCATCAGGCCGGTGCCAGCATGTAATCACCGTTTTTGCTCGATGATCGACTCTCGGTGCTGGCCTATTTATTCAGTTTATAGGGGAGTATCAATGAAAACAGCCGATTCTCCCGCACGTATTCATTGGGTGTTTATAAATACACGCCGCAGTATATTTTTAGCCCGATACCGGCTTGGCCTTCAGTTCCGGCGTGCAACGCGCTTCTGTAGCATGCCGGATTCGGCCCGCACCGGGGGCTGTTTTCTTCAATCGCGTGGTAGCTGCCACCGAGCTTGAAGACGGCGACCTGCGCGCCGGCGCCAGCAATGGCAGCTTGGCGGCCGCCGGCCACCCGATCAGGCCGGCGGAATTTCTATGGTTCCTTCCAGGTATTGAACCGCCGAGCCGGAAACATGGACGCGCTCATTCTCGACACGGCATTTCAGCACGCCGCTGCGGCGCGATACCTGCATCGCGACCAGATTCGTCTTCCCCAAGTCTGTCGGCCCAAAACGGCGCAAGGCCTGCGTGTATCGAGCCTGTCACCGGATCTTCTTCGCCGCCATTGGCCGGCCAGAAATAGCGCGAGACAAAATCGTGCTGTTCGCCCGGCGCTGTCACCACCACATCCAATGGGCCAAGCTCGACGAGCTTTTGCAGTTGCGGCACCACGGCCCTGACTTCTTGCTCGCTGTCATAGACCGCAAAGATAAGCCTGCTGGTTTTTCAGGACCTGTTTCGGCCTGATCGACAACCCTTCGAGCAGGCTGGCCGGTATTGTTGCCAGTCGGTTCCGGGCTGCGTTGCGGAAAACTCATCTCTATAGCCCCGTCCGGCAACCGGATGACCGACAGGCTGCCGACTGCCTTGCGCCGCAAAATGTGATCGCAGACAGCTTGCTGTCCTGTTTGAAAAGTCAGCATACGCGCTGGCGAGCGTCGCGTGCCCGCAAAAATCGATTTCCGCGAGCGGCGAAAACCAGCGTATTTCGTAGCTGCCTTCCGCATTGCGGACAAAAAATGCGGTTTCGGACAGATTGTTTTCAGCCGCGATCGACTGCATCAGGGCATCCGGCAGCCAGTTCTCCAGCGGTATGACGGCTGCATAGTTGCCTTTGAAAACTTCATTGGTAAACGCGTCGATTTGATAGATTGCGAGCTTCATTTGTTTCCTTTTTGTAAAAGCTGACGTTTGTCGATCATCGCATTAGCGCCGCTCGAAGAAGTCGCGCACGACCGCGAGCGCCGCTTCGACCGCTTCGGCAGAAACGTCGAGGTGGGTGACCCAGCGCTGCTGGGTTGCGCCATACGCGGAGGTGACGCCGATACCGTGCGCGGCCAGGTGTGCGGAAAACGCCGGCGCGATCTCGGCGGCGACCTGCACGAAGACCAGATTGGTGTCGGGCGCAGAGACCGTCAGGCCTTTGAGTGCCGACAAGCCTTGCGCGAGGGTTTTGGCGTTCGCATGGTCTTGCGCCAGCCGGTCGACGTTGTGCTGCAGCGCGTACAGCCCGGCCGCCGCGATGATGCCGGCCTGGCGCATGCCGCCGCCGAGCATCTTGCGCAGCCGCCTGGCGCGCGCGATGAACGGGGCGGAGCCAATCAGCACCGAGCCGACCGGCGCACCCAGTCCCTTCGACAGGCAGACCGATACCGAGTCGAACGGCGCCGCCAGCGACGCCACCGGAACGCCCAGCATCGACGGCCGCGTTGAACACGCGCGCGCCGTCCAGATGGCAGGCCAGTCCATGCCGGCGCGCGAGCGCGGTGGCCGCGTCGACGTAGGCCGGCGGCAGCACCTTGCCGCCGGTGGTGTTTTCCAGCGCCAGCAGCCGGGTGCGGGCGAAGTGCGGATCGTCCGGCTTGATCGCTTGCTCGATGTCGGACAGCAGCAGCGTGCCGTCTGCCTGATTGCTCAGGGGCTGCGGCTGGATGCTGCCGAGCACCGCCGCGCCGCCCGCTTCCCAGCGGTAGCAGTGCGCGTTCTGGCCGACGATGTATTCGTCGCCGCGCTCGCAATGGGACATCAGCGCGATCAGGTTCGACTGCGTGCCCGACGGCACAAACAGCGCCGCTTCCTTGCCGAGCATGGCGGCGGCGCTTTGTTCCAGTTGCTTGACGCTCGGGTCGTCGCCGAATACATCGTCGCCCACTTCGGCGGCGGCCATTGCGGCGCGCATCGCGGGGCTCGGGCGGGTGACGGTGTCGCTGCGGAAGTCGTGCCGGATTGCTGTGTTCATGGGATCTCCTTGAAAGAGCGCCCATCTTGGCATTGCGGTGGCGGCGAATCTATACACAGCAGCAGCCGATCTGTACCATAACAGATCACATCAGAAGAAATGAACAGCATGCCGCCAACCGCACCTGCAGTACCACTCTACAAGCGACTCGCGCAGCAACTGTGGGACGGCATCGTGCAGGCCGGACTGGGCGCGGGCAGCCGCATACCGTCGGTGCGCATGCTGTCGGCGCAGCACGGCGTGAGCCTGACCACCGCGCTGCAGGCGCTGCGCTGGCTGGAGACGCAGGGGCAGATCCAGGCCCGCCCGCGCTCCGGCTATTTCGTCGCCGCAGGCACGCAACGCCCGGAGCAGGCGCTGGCGGCAAGGTGGCCCGATCCACCGCCGGAACTCGACGCGCAGGCCCGCGACCATCTGGCGATGGTGGGTACGCCGTGCGCGGTGCGGCTGGACCTGGCGGTGGCGGAACCGTCGCTGTATCCGGTCGACCGGCTGAGCGTTCTGCTGCGCCGCTTTGCGTACCAGAATTCCGATCTGGTCGGCGCCCATGTGCGGGGCACCGGGCACCCCGAGCTGCGGCGCGAGATCGCGCGCCAGGCGATGCAGTACCGCTGCGAACTCGATCCGGACGAGCTGATCGTGACCAACGGCTGCATCGAAGCGCTGAACCTGGCGCTCAGGGCAGTCACGCGGCCCGGCGATGTGGTGGCGGTCGAGTCGCCGAGCTACTTCGTGTTGCTGCAAATGCTGCGCGCGCTGGAGCTGCGGGTGCTGCCGATTCCGTGCCGGAGCGAGCGCGGGATGGACCTCGGCGCGCTCAAAGATGCGCTCGACCGCACGCCGGTCAAGGCGGTGGTCACGATCGCCAATGGCAACAATCCGGTCGGCAGCGTCGCGTCCGACGCGGACAAGGCGGCGCTGGTGCGCCTGCTGCAGCAGCGCGACATTGCGCTGATCGAGGACGACATTTTCGGCGACCTCTGTTTCGACCCGTTGCGCCCGCGCCCGGCGCGCGCGTTCGATACCACGGGCAATGTGCTGTTATGCGGCGGCTTCTCGAAGAGCCTGTGCCCCGGCATGCGGCTGGGCTGGATCGCGGCCGGACGCTTCAGCGAACAGGTGCGGGCCTTGAAGTACACGACCAGCATGGCTACCGCCGAACTGCAGCAGGTCGCGGTGGCCGAGATGCTGTCCGGCGGCGGCTACGCGCTGCATCTGCGCCGGCTCAAGGGCGCATTGCAGCGCCAGCAGGCTGCATTGCGCGACGCGGTGCTGCGTCATTTTCCCGAGGGCACCGAAGTGAGCCGCCCGCGCGGCGGCTTCGTGCAGTGGGTAAAGCTGCCCGCCAGCGGCAACGCGCCGGTCAGCACGCGCCCGATGTTCGAGCAGGCGCGCGCCCAGGGCATCGGTTTCGCGCCCGGTCATCTGTTCGGCCAGGACGGCGCGTATGACGATTGCCTGCGCCTGAACGCCGGTTATCGCTGGAGCCGCGAGCTGGAAGCGGCCATCGGGCAGCTCGGCGCGCTGGCCAAAGTTGCGGTCACCGTGGCCGGGCAAGAGCAGGGCGGGTGAAACCCGCGCCGCAGTAGTAGATTAGAAGGGAAGAATCGGCTAGCCCGCTGCAAAGCGGGCATTCGCGCTGACTGGTCGGCAGCTGCGTGCAGTTGCCGACCAAATGCAACTTGTGCGTGGTCAGCGCATATTGCCGGTGTGGCCCAGCGAATAGCGGCCGGGTTGTGGCCAGACGGTGAGGCCGTGCGGTTCCATGCCGACCTTGATCGACTTGACGGCGCCGGTCGTGGTGTCGATCGCATAGACGACGTCGTCGAACCGGCCTGACAGCCACAACAGCTTGCCATCCGCGCTGACGTTGCCCATGTCGGGGCTGCCGCCATTCGGAATCGGCCAGGTCGCCACGACTTTGCGCGTGGCAAAGTCGATCACCGACACGCTGCCTTTTGCTTTGACTTTGGCTTGCCTTTTGCCATGGCTCGGCCCATGAATCCGATTGGAGCCGCGATTGGCGACATACAACTTGCTGCCGTCACGGCTCGGGTACAGTCCATGTGTGCCCACGCCGGTTGCGATCACCCCGATGGTCGTGAAACTGTCGCCATCGACCATGAACACGCCATCGGACATCATGTCTGCGACATAGAACACTTTGCCATCCGGCGATACCCGGATGTCCTGCGGCATGCCTTTTTTGGCAAGCTGCAGGTAGCCGACCACCTTGCGGTTCACCAGGTCGATCTTTGCGATGCTGCCGCCAAATTCGCAGGTGAACAGTGCATATTTGCCGTCAATCGAAAAATCAGCGTGATTGATGCCTTTGCACTGCGGTACCGAAAGACTCGACTTGAGCGCCATCGTGTGCGGATCGCGGAAATCGAGCCGCGCATGCGCTTCTGCCACCACAATGGCTTCCTTGCCATCCGGCGTGAAGTACATATTGTAGGGATCGTCAACGATGACTTCCTTGCCGGGTTTCCCGGTCTTCGGATCGATCGGCGTCAGGCTGCTGTCGGAGCGGCCTTCGGCATTGTTGGCTACCCACAGCGTCTGCAGATCCCACGCAGGGACGACGTGTTGCGGGCTGCGGCCGACGGGGAACTTGTCGACTACCTTGAACGTGGCCGGATCGATCACATAGACATCATTCGAGCGCAGATTGGGCACGTAAACGCGCGGCAATGCACCTGCCACCGCCGGGCTGAGGCGGTTGACACCCGCTTCGCTATAGAGGTTGGCGGGATTGGTCACGGGCGGCATGCCGGCCACTGTGGCCACCGCCGGCGCTGCGCAGCAATGCTGCTGATGCATAAGCCAGCCAGAACGGTACAGGCAGACGATGCGAACCGTGCTGAATGACGGAAGTTGAAAACCATGGTGAATTCCATTATTGATAGGAGGAGCTGAAGAAAGAGTTAAAGGTGGAATCATTGGCGGGCGGCAGTCTCTTTTTTGATCGCGCTGATCGTCCGCGACACGATCGCATCGATACCCAGCTGACCGATTTCGGCAGTCGAGCGGCGCGGATCGCCGCCGTAGACGCCGTCAGCAGAGCCGAGTTTCTGAGCGTTTCGCAGCCGATCCTGGCGCACCATCTGCGGCGCCACCGCGAGCAGCAATGAGGTGTCCGCGAGTCCGGCATGGGTGCCGATCTCGTCATCGCGGTAGCCGTGCTGGCGCAGGATCTGGGCGTAACCGTCGGAACTGGCGCCGTAATATTCGGGCGGGACGAATGCCCTGGCTTTCGCGCCTGGCCACAATTTGTTGAGGCGGGCGACTACGCGCTTGATATCGTTCTGATAGCCGCCGTGATCGCCCAGAAAGACGATGTTCCTGAATCCATGGACCTGAAAACTGTTGGCGGCGGATTCCAGCGTTTTTTCAAACACGTCGTCCGGAACGGTGACGGTGCCCGGAAAACGCATGTGGGAGGTCAACGGTGCAGTATTTCCTTCCGGCACATAGGCGATGACCGGCGCGACAATGGCATTGCCCAGTCCTTCCGCTATTTTCTGTGACAGCAGTTTCACCCGCAGGTTGTGCTTGCCAAGCGCGACATCAGGGCCGCTTTGCTCGGTCCCGCCGATCGGGATGATGATGGTGCTCTTGCCCGCCTGGATCTGGTCGCGCAGTTCGGTCCAGGTCAGGTCTTCAAGGAACACGGTTTTTGGTGCCTGCGCAAAAACCACCTGCGTAGCGACGAAAAACATGGCGGAAACAATTGTTTGTCGCAGCGGCAAACGCATAAGGAGGATTCCTAGAGGGAAATACATGTCAGGGCTTTTTTTGGGAGGAGGAGAAATACAGACTGCTGTCTGCAGTTTCATAATGCGGCATCGCTATTTCGCGTCTTCCGGACCGGGCTAGTATGGTATTGCCAAATCCGCATAGTGTCCATCAGAAAGCGGCAATTAGCTGAAAGCCTGCGCATATCCGTTGGATAAACGCAATCGGCTGATTGCCCGCATGTTTCGGTTTTCCAATACGGAATTTCCAGAGGGAAATAAGCTTTCCGCGCAGGGATGCACCCCTGCATCCTGCGCATGCCGGGCATCCCATGATGCGCCTGCTTGCACTGCACTGCTGCAGGGCATTCTTCAGCCGAAGTCGGCGGAACCTGCCAACTTACCGATTGCGCTCATGCGCTCTTTCGTCCAATTTCTCGCGCTTTTTGTCCTGTCCGTGCCCCCGTTTTGGCGCCTGCCGCTCATGCTGGCTTGCACCCTGCTGCGGTGCGCGCCGCTGCTCCTGGATTGCCGGCGGTTTTTGCCGGGGAAGGGCATGGGGCGGGGCTGGCCGCTGGGCGTCTTCGCCTCGCTTTTGCTGCGACTGTGGGCGCGGGGCGTTTCGCTCACCTTGCCGCGGCGGGGTTGGCCGCTCAGCGCGTTGCATATCTGGCAGTCTGCGTTGATGAGCTGCAGGTGTTTTTTGTGCTGCCGGCTCCTGGGCGTGCTGCCGCACTAAAGCGTCACGTGGCTGGTAACGGTAATTGCGGTTGTGAAGCGCCTGTTGCTGCTGTACTGCTCGCGGATACTGCTTGCCTGAATATTGCCGTTGGTAGACGGGCAGCGGGGCGGGCGCGGGTGCCGACCGGTGGTTCCACCTGTCCCATCCGCTGCGATGCTGCGCCCATTCATTGCCCCAGTGATCGCCCCAGCGTGGCGGCGCATCCGCAGCCCATCCGCGAAAGTACACGGGAGGGGCGCGGTAGTAGCGCACAGGGATGCGCAGCACGAACAGCGGCACAAGCGCCGGCGCCACAAGCCTCCAGGGCCCGTTGTACCAGGAACTGGCATACCAGTTATCGCGCTGGTACACCCAGTACATGCCATCGTAAAAGAAAAAATTTGCATGTGCCCGTGGTGCGTAATAGACCGGGTAGCCCGGTACCCGGACCAGCTGCGGGTATATCGGCTGGTTAATCCCGATGCTGACGCTGACCTGAGCAAGGGCGGAAGTCGCTGAACAAAACAGCATCAGCAGCACAATGAGTACGTAGCGCATGTTGTCCTCCAGTTCGAACAGCGGGGCGGAGAGTTGTCTTTTGGCAATTGAGATGACACCACTCCCAAGTCTTTGCAATCGTGCCTTGGCGTCAGATTATCCGGTTCTGGCAAGGGGATTTTGTGCAGCATCACAGATCAGGTGGATATGGTCAGCGTGATTGGCAAGTGCTGCCGGCATGATGAACAAAATTGAGCACGATGCGCTCTAATGGTGGTGTGGTTTGATTTGATACATGCCTGTTGTTGCCAGTCACTACTTCCGGAGATGCGCGATGAACCAACATTTGTTTTTAGCGGCTATTGTTGCAGCGATGCTGTCCACCGCATGCGTGTCGCCGACGGGTTCAAGCTCCAGGCTCGATATGTTGGGCGCTGCGGCACCGGTATCGGCAGCCGAGCGAACCATCGTGATTGCGCCCGACACCAGGTATGTGAACGTCATCGGCGGCGAAACCGTGAAGTTCGTTGCGGGCGACAAGTCATTCGCCTGGACTTTTGATGGCGCGTATTCGTCATTCGACTTGAACCAGACCGCACCGGCAGGCATGCTCGACCACAAGGTGACGGCTTATGTCGCGCCCAATCCGCTGTATCTCAACGACCGCGAGCATATGGATGGCCATGGCGGGCATAAGTAGCCGGTCAAAGCGACACCACGCGCTAGCTATGAATCAACGCTTTCTGGCGAGGGTCAGTCCGTCGCTGATCGGCAACATCGAAAGATCGACCCGCGCATCGCCGTGGAGCTTGCGGTTGAGCGCCTGAATCGCCGCGGTGTCGTCATCCTCGGCCGGACGGGCGACATGCCCGCCCCACAGCACGTTGTCGATCGCGATCAGGCCGCCTTCGCGCAACAGCGTCAGGCAGCGCTCGTAGTACGCATCGTAGCTGGTCTTGTCGGCGTCGATGAACGCGAAGTCGAAACGGCCGGCCTGGCCTTCGGCGATCAGGCCATCGAGGGTGTCGACGGCTGGCGCCAGACGCAGGTCGATCTTGGCGGCGACGCCGGCCTTGTCCCAATAGGTACGGCCGACGTCGGTGTATTCCCGGCTCACATCGCAGGCCACGATGCGGCCGTCTTGCGGCAGCGCCAATGCCACCGCCAGCGCACTGTAGCCGGTGAAGACGCCGATCTCAAGCGTGCTGCGGGCGCCGATCAGCTTGACCAGCAGCGCCATGAACTGGCCTTGCTCGGGCGATATCTGCATGCGCGCCAGCGGGTGCCGGTGCGTGAGCGCACGCAGTTCGGCCAGCACCGGGTGCTCGCGCAGCGACGCATCCAGCAGGTATTGATACAGGGTATCGTCCAGGTTCAGCGTGCGGTCGCTCATGGCGCTATTCCCATAAAACCTAGAAATGATCTATGTGTGCGAGTACCCATTAAAAACATAGCAAATTCAGGTGGAAATGCAATTTTTCCGTCGCCGGAATGATCGCGCCGAGGTTCGGCTGTTGTCGATTGTCGTCCGATAATTCAATTTATAGGGGAGTATCAATAAAAACACTGAGTCTGCCGCACGGTTTCATTGGGTGTTTGTAAATACACGGTGCAGTATGTTTTGTGCCGGATGCGACCCGCAGCGGGAAGACAGCGGCATCTTCACAGGCCGGCACTGCCAATATTTTGCCGCTCTTGATCGAGAAGCGTGCGGCGTGGCGCGGGCAGATGATTTCCTCGCCTTTGCGCGTACCGCCGGTCAGGTTGCCGCGGTCGGGACCGCTACCATGCGCCGCGTTGTCGGCTCGCCGGACCAAGCTAGTGTGTGCTGTCGTACAGACGGCGAACATGGCGTCGTCTATAAATTGTCTGCATTGTTGTTAATAAGGTTTCGTGGCGCATTGCAAGGCATGCCGTTTGTGTTTTGCGGGATTGCGCAAGGTGTTTAACAAGGACCGTCGTCCCTGCCTCCGCTACACCTCTCCACGTTGCGTCAGAACATCTCACTAACGGGGGCTTAATCAACACAGGAGCTACACATGGGTACGTTAGACACACAAACATGGATCATTCTGGCCGGCGTAATTGTCCTTGCATTGATTGCACTTGCGGCATGGTTCTTCTACCAAAAAAAGCAATCTCATCGACTGCAGCAACGCTTCGGACCGGAATACGGCCGAACCGTGAATGAATTCGGAAGCCGTGACAAGGCCGAATCCGAACTCAAGGCGCGCGAAAGCCGGGTTGAACACCTCAATATCGTACCTTTGGCGCCGCCTGAAGCCGCCAGGTTCAGTCAGGCCTGGGCAGTTTTACAGGGCCGCTTCGTCGATAACCCCAAGGGTGTCGTCGTCCAGGCGGACCAGTTGGTGCGTGAGCTGATGCTGAAACGCGGCTACCCGATGGGAGATTTTGAGCGCCGTGCGGCCGACATCTCAGTCGATCACCCGGCCGTTGTCGAGCATTACCGGGCGGCGCAGGCCATCGCGGTGCGCGATGAGCGCGGCGAAGCCGACACTGAGGAGTTGCGCAAAGCGGTAGTGCATTACCGCGTCCTTTTCGATGAATTGCTCGAGGTAAGAGTCGTTAAACCAGCAGTTATGCCAGTAAGCCAAACGGAGGTGCGATCATGAACGGAGAACCAGAGGAAAGAAGCCTGACTACGGCAGATTTTGCAGCCGCAGCGGAGATGCCGACTGTACAACGAGAGTTTAATCAAGCTATCCAGGAACCAGTGATCGAAAATCAAAACCCCGCTGTCATGGGTGAAGATGCGCAGCTCGCCCCGCTCTTTTTACCGGATGTGGACAAAGATTTTCGTTCGCGCTGGGATGCCGTTCAAAGAAGTTTTGTCGATGACCCGAGGCAGGCTGTCCGGCAAGGGGATGAGCTTGTGGCCCAGGTCATGAAGAGCTTGGCGGAAACATTCTCCAATGAGCGCGTCAAGCTTGAAGCGCAGTTGGACCAAACAGACAAGGCGTCCACAGAAAATTTACGCGTTGCGCTGCGCCGTTATCGCTCGTTTTTTGAGCGCCTGCTGTCTCTTTAGCGTGGCGTCTTGAACGGGCGAAATGCCTGCGGCAGATCGGGATGGCAGGGCCGGCCGATTGCCGGCCTGATCGGACACGCCGAATCAAATGCCTGAAGTGAATTGGATTGGAATCAGGCTGGCGATTCGCGGTGGTTTGGAATGGCCGGCATCGACCATCAAACGGGCCCGGTAAATGACAGCCATCTTGCAAATGTTATTTTTGATCGGTTCAGCGAACAATGCCAACTACCTGCCACACCGCAAATCCGAGAAGGAACAGGCCGGCAACCCGATTGATTGTTCGCATGACGCGTTGATCGATCTTGCGACGCACCACCGAAACACCCAGTGTCAGCATCAGCCACCAAAGTGCCGAGCCGGACAATATGCCTAACAGCATGATGCCGGCGGTGCCGGGCGCAGCAGCCACAGTGCCGCCTATGGAGGCAAATACTGCGACAAACGACAGGATGGTCATAGGATTGGTCAGCGTCAATGCGAACACCGTTGCGAAGGCTCGGCCAGTCTGTAATGCGTCGGGCGCCGCCGGCGCCTTGTCTGCAGGGGCGCTGCGTAACATCTGAACGCCCATCCAGCTCAGGAACAAGGCCCCGCAAATGGCCAGCGGCGTGGCAAGCCTGACGAAAAACTGCGTAATCGCGATCAGCCCGAAAGCGCCGATAGCGCCATACACGCCGTCCGCCGCGGCCGCCCCGAGACCGCTCACAAAGCCGATACGCGCGCCGTGCGCCAGCGTGCGCTGAATGCATAGCAAGCCGATCGGCCCGACAGGCGCGGCGATCGACAGGCCGATCAGAACCGCCTTTAAAAATAGCACTTTATCCACTTCGATCCCTTTGAATGCTTGGACGCATCGCCCAAGTCACATGTCAGCACGCGCTGGTTCACCCTGGGAAACATTATGCCTAGCGGCGCCAAACGCTTGAATGGCAAAAATCAGGTGAAACTGGTAAATTTCATTAACTATTTTCGTCAATGTCAATTTCACCTTATTTTATGAATATCGATTCCAAAGCAGGCAAAATCCTTGCCGCTATCCAGCGTGACGGCCGTATCTCCTTGAAAGCCTTGGCCGACGAGTGCGGCCTTTCGCTGCCGGCCACATCGGAACGCCTGAAGCGGCTCGAAGAATCGGGTGTCGTCACTGGCTACCGGGCCGAAGTCAATGCCAGCGCGGTAGGCTACGGCGTGATGGCTATCGTCGGCATGACCACGCCCCAAACCTACAAGGCGAAACTCATCACGATGCTGCAATCAATGCCGGAAGTGCTCGAATGCCTGCACGTCACCGGGCAAGATTCCTTTCTGTTGCGCGTACTAACGAAGGACATCAGCCACCTCGAACGCTTTGTCGGCAGCATCAACCATTACGGTGAAACGCGCACCTCAATCGTGATGTCTGCGCCGATTCCATTGCGCCCCATTTCGCTACTGCCAATGGAGTGACCTATCCGGATTAACGCGGGGCATCGGCTAAATTCGACACCGTCACGCCAGCCACCGGCACACCCCGATTAATTCAATTTATGGGGGAGTATCAATCAAAATACCCATCCTGCCGCACGGATTCATTGGGTGCCTATAAATACACGGTGCAGTATGTTTTTGGCAAAAAACGGCCCGCAACTGGCGTACCTGACGTGAATTGGCGTGGAATGAAGCTGGCGGTTCGTGGTGGTTTGGAATGGCTGATATCGACCCTGAGCCGTCGCTCGCTTCGTCCCTCGCTTCATCCGTAATCTGGCGGAGACTGATCCGAGCCAGCCGCAACCGGCCTCGAGATCAGTAGCTGTGCTTGCGGCCATGCACAACCCGATCCAACCGTACCCCCAAAAAGACGCTGTGCGGCTCGTTATGATGGCCAATAGCACGACTTGGAGGAATCGCTCAAAGGCAAGCAAGATCGTACAGGCCACACTCCGAGTGTGACCCGATAAACCCAATCTGACGTTTTGCGGACGAACAAATCTCTCCGCAGCAAACGTACAAAACTTCAGATCGGTGGCAGCCTAGCCGCAGGGTGCCTGGGACCGGCAAAAGCATGGACTGCGACAGCGATATTGTCGTGAGATCGATCGGACGGGCGCGCGCTATTTGATCTGAACCATGACCTCACCTTCCGTGACGACCGGCGGGTTCGCGTTGGTATTCGAGGCATTTTTCTGGATCCAGTCGCGCGCGACTTTCAAGCTCTCGTCGGTGCCTGCCTTATCCGTGCAAACAGTCACCGACATGCCGCCATCACCACTACGTAGCAGTGTGTAGCTTACGAGGCCAGACACTTTCCGGAGGGTGGCTTCGACGTCGGCCTTGCGCTCTTCTAAAACATCGAAAAGCTGCTTTGCGCCAGCACCCGAGTAGGTTCTTACAACCGCATACATATTAATCTCCTTTGTGAGTTACCGTCCTAATGCCAATCCAGATCCGCTGATGGCCGCTATCACTTGGGTTTCAGTCCATCTCGCCAGGAAATAGCCTCGAGTTCGACGCGAACAGCGTCCTCGACGGGAATCACGGGTCGCGCCTGGAATTCAAAAGCAGGGAAGGTCGAGCATGCCTTGTGAACGGCCAACGGATCGTCGCAGTCCACCAACATGTGCCCGCCCCACTCGCCGACCCGCACAACGAACAACTCGATCTTGAAATTGGCGGGCGCCGTCCATTGCGTGAAAACCTCCAGTATTCGCTTCTGGGCATTCTCGTACTCCGCAGGCGAGCCTTGCGGACGTTCGAACCAGCTGATCATGTACTTCATCGGCATTCTCCATTATTGAGTTGATGTCATCGGAACGGTAGTCGTTTAAACGGGCTAACATTCGAAATCACCGAACTTGCGCCGCTTTCCGTGCAGGTTGCCCCGTTGGACGTGGGACGAGGCTCTTGCCAGCGCATTTATTCAACATAGCTGGTCGCCGACAGCATTCAAGTGAAATGTAACGGCCACCGGCAGCTTGTGGCCGATTGCCGATTGTCACCGATTCAGGAGTTTCGACCTGACCGGACACGCAGTTAAATTTGGGTTGGTACACGTGAAATGCTCCCGGAGCAATTCCCATCGCGGTACTGGTAGCGCAGAAATCCGATCGCAGTCTTGGCCAGTCACGCCGGCCATCTGCACACCCAATAATTCAATTTGTAGGGGAGTATCAATCAAAACACCCATCCTGCCGCAGGGTTTCATTGGCTGTTTATAAATACACGCCGCAGTATGTTTTTAGCCAAAAATGAGCCTTGGCGTCAATCCCAGCGCGCATCGCGCACCTGAACCATGCCGGATTCGATCCGCACCGGGAAGGTGGCGACGTCATCGAACTCGGATGCTGCGGCCCTGATTGTCAGGTCTTACAGCGCAGGCTTGTCGCTGAGCGCTTTGAGGTTGGTCTTGAGTTGCTCGCTCATGGGCAGGTTCAGAATCATGCCTTTAGGAGGAATCGGCGACTCAAACCACTTGGTGTACAGCCTGGTGAATTCGCCCGACTTCATCAGGCGGGCGATGGTGCCGTCGACCAGCTTCTTGAACTCAGGATCATCTTTGCGCAGCATGCAGCCGTAGGGCTCGACTTGCAGCGCATCCCCCACGACTTCGAGCGAGGCCGGATTGTTAGAGTTGGCCATCAGGCCAAACAGCAAGATATCGTCCAGAGCAAGCGCCACGGCGCTGTCGTTTTCAACCAGCAGCAAGGCATCGGCATAGTCTTTGCCCAGGATGAACTGCATGTCGAGGTTGTTATCAGCACTGTACTTGCGGATGACCTTCTCGTTAGTGCTGCCGGCGGTGCTGGCGACCGTTTTTTTAGCCAGGTCGGCGTAGTTTTTGATGCCGGCGGTTTTCTTGGTCAACAAACGCGTGCCGGTGTAGAAATGATTGATGGCAAAAGATACATCCTTGCCGCGCGCGGCGTTGTTGGTGGTGGATCCGCACTCCAGGTCGTAAGCGCCATTGACCAGCAATGGAATGCGGTTTTGTGAGGTCACAGGCATGTAAGCTACTTCAAGGTTTGGTCTTTTGAGCTTCTTGCGCACATCATCAATGATGGCTTCAGTCAGCTCCACCGAAAAGCCCACGGCTTTGGTGGAGCCTAGCAAATAACTGAAAGGTACTGCTGCTTCGCGGTAAGACACGGTGATCTTGTTGCTGTCGGCAACCTTTTTCAGTGTCTGCGCGCCGACAGCCGATGTGATGGCAGCCAGGCCTGCGGCGAGCAGCGCGGCAGTCAAGAGGTTTGAGGTTTTCATGTGTTTCCTTTCGGGGGAGGTAAATGAATAAGGGACTATCCTATTCATCGCAGTGGCCTCCAAATTGGTAACAAATCACCATTCATGGCGCATGCCAACGCGTTGAACAGCGTTGGAGCCGCCACTGATGCCGACACATTCGCCATACATGAACACCTCATCATCTGCCTTCCGGCTTTTTTAGGCTGAACCATTGTGGATTCAACACATCGGGTCCAAAAAACATCCACCCAAAATCCACCGCTCAATCTGAATGTATGAGTTTCAAGGCAAGGAGAATTGATTTTTCTCAATCGAGGCCGCGTTCTCGGACCTACGGCCCTGGAATCTCGGGTTCGACAAGTGTTGCAAGTTGCGCAAGGGACTCCTGCCACCCGAGGTAGCACATCTCGACGGGAATAATCGCAGGTATTCCTTCTTGCACGATGCTGATCTCAGTTCCGCAGGACACCTTCGTTAAAACCACCGTCACCTGCATTTCTCCGGGCAAGTTCGGATCGTCGAATTTGTCGGTGTAGCGAATTCGCTCGTGGGGAACGAGTTCGAGATACTCGCCACCAAACGAGTGACTGTTCCCGGTCGTGAAATTCGTGAACGACATCCGAAAAGTGCCACCAACCTGTGCATCCATATGGTGAACCTTACATGTGAACCCGTATGGCGGTATCCACTTCGCCATTGCGTCGGCGTCCAGGAACGCCCGATAAACGCGCTCCGGAGGTGCGCGGAGTACACGATGCAGTCGTACAGTGCCTGTAGTCATTTACGATTCTCCTTTCACAGTTGGCTCAGCGGAAGACTGGCCTGTCAAACATTGAATGAGCGCTGGCCGATTTTGACGCCCAACGTGATGGTGAGCGGCTGGCCGCCCGGAACTAAACAATGAACTGTGCCGTATCCGGCCAGTCCGACTCGAACTAACGGTTATACATTTCGTCGTTGCTCAAGCGCGAGGCGAACTGCCAATGCGGCCAAGACGAAGCCCATGAAGTAGCGTTGAACCGCGAGCCATGTTGGATTGCGGGAAAACCACGACGCAATGCCAGCGGCTGAGAGCGCTATAAGAAGATTGACTGAAAAACTTACGGCAATTTGCGTCAGGCCAAGCACAATGCTCTGAAGAAAGACTGAGCCATGCTCTGAGGAAATGAATTGCGGGAGGATGGCGAGATAAAAAATTGCGACTTTCGGGTTGAGCACATTCGTGAGAAAACCCATCGAGAAGAGCTTCGATGTTGAATCATTCGGAAGGTCTTTGGCTTCGAAAGGGGATCGGGCACCGGGCCGAATAGCTTGCCATGCCAACCAGAGCAAGTACAGCGCGCCGGCCCATTTGAGAGTCTCGTAGGCGAGGGGAACAGCGAGGAACAGCGCTGTCAAACCAACGGCAGCCGCAAACATATGCACGAGGAATCCAGCAATCACACCGAATAGCGAAATGACACCAGCTTTCCGTCCCTGACTGATGGAACGTGAAATCAAGTAAATCATGTTCGGTCCGGGCGTTAACACCATCAGTAAAGCAGCACCTGCGAACAGAAATAGTTCATTAAGAGGGATCATAGAGTCTCCTTGAATGCATAACTAGATATGTCCGAACAGAATTGACGCCTATCCGGACTTGTGTCGCATGATATTTTACGGGAAATCCTGTAAAACCCGCTTGCAGCTTGGCTTTCAAGAGATGTACTGCATATATGAACAGCACTGAATGGTTCGTGAAAAGCGTCGCGGCAATTGCTTTGCATTTTATCAATGGTTAATGTCTGTCGGGAAATATTTGGCGTGCTTGTTTTGGCCGATTGCCGGCCTTTAATGATTCAGGCGTTTCGACCGGATTGGGCGTGCAAGGGCGAGCATCTGGGTTGCGATACGTTCAGCAGGAAGCCATGGCCTGGGTTGCTCACGGCTGTCATTCGCACGCCAAATAATTCAATTTACAGGGGAGTATCAATCAAAACACCCACTCTCCCGCACGGTTTCATTGGGTGTTTATAAATACATGGCGCAGTATATTTTTGGCTGAAGCACAAAGCATGGCACGGTAGGGCGAAAAGCGCAGCGCCTTCCGCCGCATGACCATGCAAAATTCCGGCAATGCGCAACGATAGGTGCGTCCGGCACTCGGGCGGCATTGCCATTTTCCCTGTGCGCAAAATGGCAATCGAAGTGAGAGATCATTCGGCGCAAGGGCGGCGCAGGGGTTTCGGATCGCATACCGCAACCGGCTTGCACATGCGGCGGAAGGCGCTGCGCTTTTCCGTCCTACGGCCCTGACTGTCCCTTGGAATGGATTGTTAGGCTTGGCACAATTCATGGCTCATCACCGGAATTTGGCTGTATCAGAACACGACGAACAGGGCGTGCAAGAACAGAAAGTTGCGAATTTGACCATGCAAATTGCTTGTACACCGAGCGAATTGAAGTTTCCTCATAGCTCTCGAATTGATTTTCAAACTGTTTTGAATGTGCGATGAAATCGAGAGTGTTCTTGTAGTAGCCAAATAATCATCATGCCTATTTAACGATGTGATTACATCGATCAAGTGCTCTGGTCTCGTTTTACGCCAATGGCGGGGCCAGTCTAGAGCGACGCCACCCCACGCTCCTTGGTAACTATCCTTGATATGCTGATCAAATGGCAGGGTAAATCGTTTCGGTATCGTCTGTTCCATAGCGCTTTTACACAGACTTGCGCCAATAAATTCTGTCCTTTTTCGAGTCGAGCTGCCTCGACAATGGGTTGTCAGAAATATCCGTCTCTCTTCGTCGAGTATTGCGTCGGCTCTTGAGATGGCTCCTCTAGAGGTAACCCAATCTCTAGACTTCGACACATTATGTCGTTGCAAACGTCAAAAAAATTATCACAAGGAATTGGTTGGTATGTCCATCCGATAGCTGGATCATCCGCTTGCGCATTGCATTCCTCAAGAGTCATACCGCGTGCTTTAAGCCATGTGCGATTCATCCACAACAAGATCGAGTCACTCGCGTAAGCCCCTCGTATTTCGTTGAAGATAAATATGCTTCCCTCGGAAGTCCAATCGGGGAGCTTCTGCAAAACCGAGGTCGCCGGTTCACGCCTTATATGCTCTTTTCTATAGTTCAACAACCTCGATAAGTGCCTCGTAGCTTGCAAGCATTTCTGGTAAACCGATTTCCGCGAGCATAGTTTCAGAAGCCGAGAATGTCGAACAAAGCCACAAAATAGCCATGAGGCATAGCGCCCCTCCGATCTTAATGCCTAACGTTAGTGCTGTGCCGCGGCGTTTTTGCCGTCGGCTCCAGCGCATTGTTGGGCGATGCACCCAAAGCTTGGGTGCGTCGCAATGTCTTTTTCCAGCGTCATTGTTGTCTCGATTCTGTTCCAGATTTTGGCAGGAATATTCGGACTTTCTTCGCGCACCGTCTCCCAACGCTGCTCCACTTCCGCGGGGGGTGTTTTCATTTTTACAGTATCCGTTGGTTGGAAGACTGCGATGAGTTCTATCCTATGCTTTAGGTCAGCAAACCTAGCTCCAGCGAGTTTGTGGCGCTCCGCCACTTCCGAGTACTTCAGGAAGGTCTGAAGGCTGGTCAGGACTGCGGATGTGACACTGAGTAGGCCAGCTCAGGATGGTGACCATAACCCCGTTCTTTTCTGTTGCCAAAGAGGAGAACACGGCAGTTCCAACGAGCGCGCTTACGGCGATTGCTGGAAAGACAGAAGGTGCAACCTGTTCATACCTTCTCCCGGCTTCGTAATGGCCGGTCTGAACGCGATGCACTCTAAACCGCCAATGCCTAAGTAAGTTCGCTCGATCCATGGCCTTCTCCTATTTTGACGCCCAACTAGATATGTCCGAACAAAATTGACGCCTATCCGGACTTGTGTCGCATAACGTTTTACGGGAAATCCTGTAAAACCCGCTTGCGGCTTGGCTTTCAAGAGATGTACTGCCTATTTGAACAGCACTGAATGGTTCGTGAAAAGCGTCACGGCAATTGCTTTGCATTTTATCAATGGTTAATGTCTGTCGGGAAATATTTGGCGTGCTTGTTTTGGCCGATTGCCGGCCTTTAATGATTCAGGCGTTTCGACCGGATTGGACGTGCAAGGGCGAATCGCATCTGGGTTGCCATACGTTCAGCAGGAAGCCATGGCCTGGGTTGCTCACGCCTGTCATTCGCACGCCAAATAATTCAATTTACAGGGGAGTATCAATCAAAACACCGGCTCTCCCGCACGGTTTCATTGGGTGTTTATAAATACACGCCGCAGTATATTTTCAGCCAAAAACGAGCCCCGGCTTCAGTCCCAGCGCGCATCGCGCACCTGCACCATGCCGGATTCGATCCGCACCGGGAAGGTGGCGACGTCTTCGTAGGCGGGCGGGGCGGTCACTTTGCCGGTCTTGATCGAGAAGCGGGCGCCGTGGCGCGGGCAGATGATTTCCTCGCCTTCGCGCTCGCCGCCGGTCAGGATGCCGCCGTCGTGGGTGCAGATGTCCTCGATCGCGTAGTAGCTGCCGTCGAGGTTGAACACCGCGACCTGCGCGCCGTCGACATCGACCAGGCGCCAGCTGCCGGCGGTGAATTCGCTTTGAAGCGCAACATCAGTCCAGTCCGACATCGGAACACTCCTTGATGATATTTATTGAGGTTAGCGCAATGTTCGTGATGGGGAAGGTCATGCTCCACGAAAAACACGAAAGGCACGAAAAAAATGGATCGCTATCGTGTGAACAGGTGTTTCCCCCCCCCCCCCGAAACGAGCGTTTGAAGCTTGTCCGGATTGAATGGGAGTATATGTATAGCACCCAGTAAAAATGCGCGGAGAGTGGCATGAAAATGCTGATACTCCCCGTTAATATGCAAATTTTGTATCTATTCAGCCCACTATGAAACAGGCAAAAGAACGTTGCCAGTAAAGGCATTGACGAGGGCGCGATAGAGGCTGATGCGGTTCTTGCGCAGGGTGGCCAGGTAAGATCGGATGATGCAAAAAGCCGCCATGCCGGCGTCGGAACGAAAGCAGCCGGAGATCTTTTGTTTGAGTTTGCTCATGCGGATGTCCCGCTCGGCCTGGTTGTTGTCGAACGGCACACGCAGATCGGTGGCAAAGCGCAGGATGTCTTCTTCATGTTCGTAGAGTCGCCCCAGCAGATTGTAGGCATCCGATTGCTTGACCCTGCCGCGTCGTTTGCCCTCCTGCCGCACCCGTTCCGGGTTTTCCACCAGGCCACGCCGTATCAGGTCATGGTACTGCCCGGACACTTCCCGATAGCGCCCGGCGCTCAGGGGCTGTTCGCTGTGCGCCACTTCGTCCTTGAGCTGACACAAGAAGCGCCCCATGTCGTCGGCCCAGGCTTGCTCCGTGCTCTCAAAGATGTACACCAGTTCGCGCAAATGATGCGCATTGCACAGCGCGTGCAGGCAATCATAGGCGCGATAGGATGGCAAGCCGTCATGGACCGCAATGCCGTGATACTGCGGCAAGATGCCCAGCGCATCCATCGCCACCTTGCCACGCTTGGGATGATGGCCGTACCACACCCTGTCGGCGGTGGAGGCGCTGTGCAGCCAGACATTGCCGCCATTGAGGCGCAGCCCGGTTTCATCGAAATGCACCACCGCCTGCCCGATCAGCGTCCGGGCGATCTGCGCCACGGCAGGCGCCAGTTGCTGGCTGGCTTGCTGGACATGGCTGGCAATCGAGCCGGCAGAAAGTGCCACGCCCAACAGTTCGCCCATCGCGTCGGCGCACCGCTGGAACGGGATGTGCTGATACTGGTTCAGATACACCCCGGCCGCCCTGATCTTGGGGCCATATTGCACGGCGCTGACCAGTTCGACAGGGAAGCGACCGCACTGGGCGGCGCCGCAAGTGCATCGGGTGCGAAAGACCCGGTGCTCGGTGACTTCCAGGCGTAGCGGCGGCAGGTCGATGACTTGCCGGGTTTCTTTCTCCTGTACCCGGGGCTGCCCTTGCAGCGACGCGCCGCAGACAGCGCAGCGCGGGGGCGGCAGGTGATCGACGATATGATCTACCTGCGCCATCTTCTTGAGCGTGTTGCCCTTGTGCCCGGGCTGACCGCCGACCGGGCGCTCACTTGCCTGGCGCAGCGATTTGCTGCGCCGCTGCAGTCCATCCGAAGACGGCGGCTTGCTCGAGTTGTGGCTGTCTTTGCCCAGCCGGCTTTTGAGTTCCCTGAGCTCCTGCTGCAACTGTTCGATGGCAACATGCATCACCTTGATCTGCTCCAGAAAGCCCAGTGCCAACGCAGTCACCTCTGCGTGGCTCATTTGTTCTATCGCGATCTGATCAGGTGACTTTTCTGGCATGACCCGTAGCATGCACGGCTTTCCCGCCGTTTACAACTACTATCGATGGTTGTCATAGGGGGCTGAATAGATACTAAATTTTGGTAAAGACTGGATTTTGCTGTGAATCGTTGCAGAGTATCGGCTTTGCTTTCGCGATGTTTTGCCTGCTATACGCCAAATCCGTGAAGTCGGGGTCAGAGTAATTTTCGCAAAAAGCCGCGAAAAAAAAAAAAAAAAAAAACTCCGACCCCGGCTTGGCTTGTGCCCCCGCCATTCAAAGTTGAACCGCTACGAATCCCATCGTGTTGCGCGTCCTTTCGTGTTTTTTGTGCCTTTCGTGGACAGTCCTT